>NZ_QZWZ01000009.1 GCF_003601975.1 Mesorhizobium waimense | reverse complement strand
GAATAAGATTTTCCACGGACGGTCTCCCTTGCTTGAGATCTCAACGACCTCATTCTGGCACATCACGATGCCGTCGGGGGCCGTCCACCCCAACACGTACTTCAAGTACGCTCCGCTCCGGTTCTCGAAAAATCATATGACTCGCCAGAGCGAGTTTCGAACAGTCTCTGAGAGAAAAAGCCGCCCCTATTCGGCGGGGATATGTGCCGGGCGGGCGGCGAGCCGGCTCAGCATGGCCTCGGCCTCGGCGCCGCGCTCGGAGCGCTCGATGAAGCCGCCGCCGAACACGCGCGCCTCGTTGCCGTCGTCGGAATAGAGCACGCAGGCCTGTCCGGGCGCGATACCGGACTCACCGTCGACCAGCTCCACCGAGGTGACGCCGTCGCGGTGATGCAGCACGGCCGGGCGCGGCGGTCGCGTCGAGCGGACTTTGGCAAATAGCTCCAGGCCGCCGGCGCGTACGTCGGACAGCGGCCCATCGCCCAGCCAGTTCATGTTGCGCAGATAGATCTTGTGCGTCTCCAGCGCCTCGCGCGGGCCGACGACGACGCGCGCCCGGTCGGCATCGAGATGCACGACATAAAGCGGCTCGCCTGAGGCGATGCCGATGCCGCGGCGCTGGCCGATCGTGTAGCGCAATATGCCTTCATGGCGGCCGAGAACACGGCCGTCTATATGGACGATGTCGCCAGGGTTGGCGGCAGCCGGCTTCAGCTTGGCGATGATGTCGGAATATTTGCCCTGCGGCACGAAGCAGATGTCCTGGCTGTCCTGCTTGGCGGCGACCGTCAGCCCCATCTCCTCGGCAATGGCGCGAACCTCGGGCTTCGAAAGCCCGCCGAGCGGAAAGCGCAGATAGTCGATCTGCGCCTGCGTGGTGGCGAACAGGAAATAGCTCTGGTCGCGGTCGGCGTCGACCGGCCGGTAGAGCGCGCGGTGCGCGCCGTTGGCGCCGGAGCGGATGTAGTGGCCGGTAGCCAGCGCGTCGGCGCCAAGCTCCTTGGCGGTCGCCAAAAGGTCGGCGAACTTCACCGTCTGATTGCAGGACACGCAAGGAATCGGCGTCTCGCCGGCGACATAAGAGTCGGCGAAAGGGTCGATGACCGCCTTGCGGAAGCGCTCCTCGTAGTCGAGCACGTAATGCGGGATGCCGAGCGTCTCGGAGACGCGACGGGCATCGTCGATATCCTGGCCGGCGCAGCAGGAACCGGCCCGGTGCGTTGCCGCGCCATGGTCGTAGAGCTGCAGCGTGACGCCGACGACGTCATAGCCTTCGCGTTTCAACAGGCCGGCAACGACCGATGAATCGACGCCGCCCGACATGGCGACAACGATACGGGTGGTTTCGGGACGTCCTGGAAGGTCGAGGCTGTTCATGGTTCTTTCGTTCTGCGTGGCGCCTGAATGCCAATGGCCGGAATATAGGTCAAGCACCTGCGCCGCGCCAGCATCTCGCGCCCAAGCGATTTTTGCCTGCGAATCCGGCGTCCGATGGCCGATATCTCAAATGCCGACGAAAAGACTAACGCGGCGTTCATGATCCTTACCTAGCTATTAGGGTTCGCTTAGGCAATTTTTAAAGCTGTGGCGGTACTGTGGCGGGGATTGGGTCTTTGAGTTTTTTGTAGAGAGTACGATGACCGATCTAGTTAGACCGCGAGTCAAATATGTTATCGGGCCAGACGGCAGCCCTCTCACGATTGCCGATCTGCCGCCGACGAACACACGGCGCTGGGTTATTCGGCGCAAGGCGGAAGTGGTGGCTGCGGTACGCGGCGGCCTTTTGAGCCTTGAAGAGGCATGTCAGCGCTACAAGCTCACCACCGAGGAATTCCTGTCCTGGCAGGCGTCGATCGATGAATACGGCCTTGCCGGGCTGCGCACGACGCGCATCCAGCAATACCGGCACTAGACAAGGCCGGGTCAAAGATAGAGGGCGCGGCATTGCCGCGCCCTTTTGTTTGCTGGAACGATCCCGCTAGGTCAGACCGTCAGCACCACCTTGCCGATTGGCCTGGTGGCGAGAAAGGCATGGGCGGCGCCGGCTTCTTCCAGCGGAAGCGCCTTTGCCACGTGGACGGCGAGCTCTTTCGCATCGATCAGTCCGCCAAGCTCGGCAAGGCCGTCGCGATCGGGCACGACGGACATGCGCTCGACACGGATATCGCGGGCGCCGGCGTCTGCTTTGGTGGCGTCACTGACATCGAGCAGCGACACCAGAACGCCGCCGTCCCTGAGCACCTTCAGCGAACGCTGCGCATGGTCGCCGCCGATCGGGTCCAGCACCAGGTCGATATCGCCGACCTTGCTGGTGAAATCACCCGCAGTGTAGTCGATAACCTCGTCGGCGCCGAGCGAGCGGACGAAGTCGAGCTTTTCCGGGCTGGCGGTGGCGATGACATAGGCACCGCGCGCCTTGGCGATCTGCACCGCCAGATGCCCGACACCGCCGGCCGCAGCGTGGACCAGCACGCGCTGACCCTGTTTCAGGCCGCCATGGCGCACCAGGCCTTGCCAGGCCGTCAGGCCGGCCAGCGGCAGCGCGGCGGCTTGAATGTGGTCGATGCCCTCGGGCTTCCGCGCGATTTCGTCCGCCGGCGCGACCGCCAGTTCGGCATAGGCGGCCGCTTGCCTCGGAAAGCGCGGCATGCCGAACACCGCGTCGCCGACCTTGAGGCCGGTCACATCAGGGCCCAGCGCCTCGACGGTTCCCGAGATGTCCCAGCCGAGGATGAAGGGCGGTTCGCCAAGCAGCGGGAAATAGCCGGCACGCACGGCGCCATCGACGGGGTTGATGCCCGCTGCCTTGACGCGGACAAGCACCTCGCCGGCCTTTGGAGATGGATCGGGCCGATCGGCGATGACGAGGACGTCGGGTCCGCCGACGGAGTTCTGGACAATGGCACGCATGGAAGTCTCCTGCTGGTTGGTGTGCCACTATAATTTGGATAGTAATATTCTCTTGTCTAGTATGTACCTTTTCTATATATAGGAACCTTATGGATAGTGAAGACAACTCCTCATTCGGCTATGACGCCTTCCGGCGGACGTGCCCATCGCACACCGTGCTCGAGACGCTGGCCAACAAATGGGTCTATCTGGTCGTTTGCGCCTTGCGCCGCGGCCGGCTGCGCAATGGCGAACTGGCGCGCAAGCTCGAAGGCATCACGCCGAAGATGCTGACGCAGACGCTACGTATCCTCGAACGCGACGGCATCGTGCGGCGCGAGATTTTCCCGGTCATTCCGCCAAGGGTCGAATATGAACTGACCGAACTCGGCCAGAACCTGGCGGGGCTGCTCAATCAGATAAGGTCGTGGTCGGAGCAGCACGTGCCCGATATCAGGGATGCCCGCGCGCGGGCATCGATGGAACCTCAAGAGGATTCTGTGGCGCGGGGCTGAGGCCAGCGCCGGGCCTGTTCAGGTTCCGCCGCGGGCAGCTTCGATGGCGTTCCGGGAACGCCGATTGGCCTGTTTTCAGCCGATCATGGCGCTGCGGCCACCAAGTTCGGCATCGCGGATCTTGGTGTCGCGCGATTCGAGCATCTCGGCCTTGGAAAGCTCCGCTTCAGCTTCGCCGAGTAATGATTCGGCAATGCTTCGCTGCTGGGCGAGGTCGCTTTGTGAATTTCTGAGGTTGTCGCGGCGCAAGCGCGCCGCCTTGGCGAAGGTCGGATAGGCAAAATGGTTGATGTCGGTGATGCCGGCCTTCTTCTCTTCAGCGGTGATCTGAAGCTCCAGTTCGACAGCCATGCGTTCGAACTCGGCGATCATCATGTCGAGCTGCAGCAGCTGCCGCCGCTTCTCATTCACCTGAAACTGCTTCAGCCGAACGAGGTTTTCACGTGACTTCATGATTCGGTACTCCCGGAAACGCACACCCGCACATATCGTCCAAACCGCCTGGAAAGGCCCAGGCGTCACCCGTTTCCCCCGGCTTTCCCCGAACTATGGGAAACAAACTCCTAAAGTTTTTTGCCGTTGGTAACCATTCGTTTACGGGCATTGTTAATCATACGGGCGAGGACTTAAGGCCGGGTAAAAATTCCGGTTTTCGGCGGAAAGCCAACCGACGAGTCCCTGGAGTCACTTAGGCTGGCTTATTAATGTGGTGCATTAGCGGTTTGGGTCTGTGATTCGTTATTAGATTCAAGAGGGTGTAGAAAGGGGTTAAAAAATCTGGTATCGTCCTCGGCACGAAATTAGGTTTTGTTAACCATTCGGTGGCACCTTCTGTTCAGGCAATCACTGCTCCGGTCCGGGACGGGTCGTGACATGGACCGGCAGCAGAAAAGGGGAATGAAATGCGTGTTCTGCTGATTGAAGATGACAGTGCAACCGCACAAAGCATCGAATTGATGCTGAAATCCGAAAGTTTTAATGTCTATACGACCGATCTCGGCGAAGAGGGCGTCGATCTCGGAAAGCTCTACGACTATGACATCATCCTTCTCGATCTCAATCTCCCCGACATGTCGGGTTACGAAGTCTTGAGAACACTTCGCCTCTCCAAGGTGAAGACACCGATCCTTATCCTGTCCGGCATGGCCGGCATCGAGGACAAGGTGCGCGGCCTCGGCTTCGGCGCCGACGACTATATGACCAAGCCTTTCCACAAGGACGAACTGGTGGCGCGCATCCATGCGATCGTGCGGCGCTCCAAGGGCCATGCCCAGTCCGTCATTACCACCGGCGACCTGGTGGTCAATCTCGACGCCAAGACCGTCGAAGTCGGCGGCCAGCGCGTCCATCTGACCGGCAAGGAATATCAGATGCTGGAGCTGCTCTCGCTGCGCAAGGGCACCACGCTGACCAAGGAAATGTTCCTCAACCACCTTTATGGCGGCATGGACGAACCGGAACTGAAGATCATCGACGTCTTCATCTGCAAGCTGCGCAAGAAGCTCGACGCCGCGTCCGGTGGCCAGAATTACATCGAGACGGTCTGGGGCCGCGGCTATGTGCTGCGCGAGCCGGAAGACATTCGCGTCAGCGCCTGAGCAAAACCTTCGTTTGATTTTCCAATAAAAAACCCGGCTTCGGCCGGGTTTTTGCATGCTGGGCGTTGAAGCCGCCTGCTCTCCGATGCTGGCGAATCAGGCGGCGATTTTCAGGGCACGGAAACGCTCGAGCAATTGCGGCCGGTTGAACGGCTTCAGCAGATAACCCTGAGCGCCGGCGCGCTTTGCCTTCATGATCGAGGCGACATCGACCTCGACCAGCGAAACCAGGATCTGCGGCTTGACCACGCTCTCCATGGCGCGAATGCGGCGGATGAGGTCCACGGCCTGCACATCCGGCAAGGCGCCGTCGATGACGATGACGTCGGGCATGTCGGCGGCGCACATCTCGATCGCGTCGAGCCCCGTGGCCGCTTCGATCACGGTCAAATCGGAGCCGCCGAGGATGCGCTTTGCAACCTTTCTGATGACGCTCGAATCGTCGACGAACAGGCAGCGTTTCATTTCCGGGTCCTCTCAGCCGTCTGGCGAACCGGCAATCTGCGGGCAACCACGAGGCATACTAGAACAATCTGGTAAAGAAGCCGAAAAGCCGTTAGGTAAAGTTTTTGCAAAGATACGCCTTGCGCGTCTTCTTCGTTACGAATGCCGCGAGTCCAAGCCGGCAAAAACTTGCTCTGCCTGAATTGCCGCCGGCTCAACAAATATTAGTAGAAATAAATACTTTGGCTGTTCTTGCCGGCTGGGCGAAGGTTTCAGGCCGCCGAAAGCACGATTTCCTCGGCGGTCGCGTGGATCGAAATTGTCATGTTGGCCTCGCGCGCCAGCAGCAGCGTGTAATATGGCTGCACCGAATGGGCGTCGATCGGCTCCTCGGGCTTGTGGCCGGAATGAAGTTCTAGGAATTTCGGCGGCACGCGCAGCATCGGGCCGGCGGCCGACAGCGCAAAACGCGGCTCGGTGTCCAGATTTTCCAGCGTGACCACAAGTTTGCCGCCGCGCGGAATGGCCGCGTTGGCGACGAGAAGGAGGTTGAGCAGCAGTTTGACCTTGTTCTTGGGCAGCAGCGCGCGGGGCCCGTTCCAGGAGAGTTCCGGCTTTTCGTTCTTGAGAAAGGCGATGGCGACGGCTTCGGCATCGCCAGTGTCGATCATCATGCCGGCCGAGCCGGCGGCGCCGAAGGCGATACGGGCAAATTGCAGGCGGGCTGAAGCGTTCCTGGCACTCTGGCGGATCAGCTTCATGGCGTCTTCGTCGGCGCCGCCCTCATCGAGCAGTTCGAGGCCGTTGTTGATCGCACCGACAGGCGAAATGATGTCATGACAGACCCGGCTGCAAAGAAGCGCTGCAAGATCCGGTGCTGAAAGGGTGAACAGTTCTGCCATGGGCGAAGTCCCTGATAAAATCCACGTACTCATGGCCGAGCGATCAATTGTCGCGCCTGCCCACACGAATCACGCCCTCTCCCCAGGTCATCTGAATACACAGCGCCTGTGCGTGCGGCAACAAATCCAAAATTGTCGTTAGCGAAAATGGTGCGTTCACGCAGGATTCCCGGCCTGCGCTGGCGATTCGACGCCAGTGTGTGAGGGACGCCAGCCTTCGAACTGCCATCTTCATGTGGAAGCTTAATGGTTGAAAAAGGATTACGGCATAGTTTGCCTGTGACAGTTACCCCTAGCGGCCGCCAAGAGCTGCATGGGTGCGAGGCGTCGGCGAAAGTGCTCCCTGACGGAGATTGGAAGCATGTTTTCCCGATTCTACGACCGGAGTTTTTTCCGAGTCATCTCAATGACGATTGCCCTGATGGGCGTTCTCGTCTTTTCGACCTCCGCGCTGCGGGCCCAGGAGTACACCGCTCAGGAGATCGTCGATTCCGGCCATAAATTCTTCGGCGCCACGTCGGGCGGGCTCGCCACCGTCGTCGAGAAGGTTTTCGCTTCCTATGGGCTGCCCAATGGCTATCTGCTCGGCGAAGAGGGCTCCGGCGCGCTGATTGGCGGTCTGACCTATGGCGAGGGAACGCTCTACACCAAGAACGCCGGCGACCATAAGGTGTTCTGGCAAGGTCCGTCGCTCGGCTGGGATTTTGGCGGCGAGGGCTCGCGCGTGATGATGCTTGTCTACAATCTCGACGATGTGAACAGCCTCTATAACCGCTTCGGCGGCGTCGCCGGTTCGGCCTATGTGGTAGCGGGCGTCGGCTTCAACGTGCTGCAGAACAACAGGGTGCTGCTGGTGCCGATCCGCACCGGAGTCGGCGCCAGGCTTGGCGTCAATCTCGGCTATCTGAAGCTCACCCAGCGGCCGACCTGGAATCCGTTCTGATCGGGCATGTCGGTATTCAGGTGATGCCGGCCTGATCTGAATCTCAACATGTCCTCAACTCGCGCTCATGCCCTCAGCGGATTTTGTGAGGTCACAAGCAGAACGTGGCCGCGGCACACTCTTGCCGCGGCGCTGGATTTCCGTCATGCGAAGATGGCAAAGTCGAGCTCTGGCGGTTGTTGCCATCATAGCGGATAGTCACCTTGATCCAGTCGATCCTGTTTTTCGCCCTCGGCTTTCTCTGCGCCGGCTTTCTGGCGCTGCTGGTCGCCCCGGCCATCTGGCGGCGGGCGGTTGCGCTGACGCGCAAGCGGTTCGAGGCGTCCCTGCCGTTGACGCCGGTCGAAATCCAGGCCGACAAGGACCGGATCAGGGCCGAGTTCGCGATGTCGGCGCGCCGGCTCGAGATGAGCGTCAAGGCATTGCGGGAGAAGGCGGCCGAACAACTGGTCGAGATCGGTCGCGCGCACGAGGCCCTCAAGGGGCTGGCGGTCGAGCGGAAGGACAAGCAGCAGGCGCTTTCCGAACTGGAGGCCAGAACCCAAGAGCTTCATCAGCGCGAGGAGCAGTTGCAGCACCTTTCGGATAAGCTCGCGCAGAGCGAGCGCATGCTGGAGAAGCGGGCGCTCGAACTCGAAAAGCTGGAGCATATGTATGACGACGCCAGCTTCTCCTCCAGCAACCGCCAGATCGAGCTGGTGGCGCGCGAATCCGAATTGGAGAGCCTTGCCAATGACATCGCCGTGCTGCGCAGCCAGCGCAAGGAGGCGGACAGGCGCAATCAGGAAACCTCGGCCGAAAGCAAGGCCGCGCGCGAGGCCTTGAAGGTGGAGAAGAAGAGAACCGTCGAGCTCGACAAGAAGGTCGAGCGCCTGCTCGCTACGCTTGCCGATCGTGAGGAGAAGCTCGACCGCCGCGAGAAGGAAATGGCGCGATTGCGTGAACGATCGAAGGGCGAGGCCGAGGCAAACGCTCCCGCAGCGCTGCTTGCCGGCGGAGGCGACAGCCTGACTGCCGTCAGGAGCGACGACATCGATAAGGCGATCGCCAAGCTCGATGGCGACCGCGAGCGGCTGGAGGCGCGGCTGACGACGCTGGCCCGCGAGAACAAGCGGTTGAAGGCGGATCTCGGCGCGCTGGCTGCGTCCAGCCCTACGAATGGCAGCGCCGCGTTGCGCGAGCAGATGAATGAACTGGCGGCGGAGGTCGTTCACCTGACGGCCAAGCTCGAAGGGCCAGATTCGCCGATCGCCAAGGCATTGGCGGCACCATCGGACACAAGATCCGGCCACCGCAGTCTTGCAGACCGAGTGCGGGCGCTGCAGAAGGCGGATTCGCCGACCTGAAAGTGGGGGCCCGCGCGCCGCGCGAGACCGGCACGACGCGCGTTGTCGATGACGGGTTCACGCGATCAGCAACGCGAAAAATGATGCAGGGCGATGGCTGAGGCGGCGGCGACGTTCAGGCTGTCGAAGCCTTGCGCCATATCGATCCGCACCGTTTTCAGGCGGGCGAGCAGGCTTTCGGGCAAGCCTTCGCCTTCCGTGCCGAGATAGAGCGCTAGCCTGTCCGTCCTCTTTGCGTCGCGAATGTCGGCCTCGCCGTGCGGCGACAGGGCGACCTGGCTGAAACCCAGCCGGTCGAGCGTGGCGATGAAGCCGGTGGTGTCGTCGAAGGAGGCGAAGGGGACATTCAGCGCCGCACCGACCGAGACGCGGATTGCCTTGCGGTACAGCGGATCGCAACAGGTCGCATCCAGCAGCACGGCACTGGCGCCAAAGGCGGCGGCGTTGCGGAAGATCGAACCCATATTGTCGTGATTGGCGATGCCAACAAGAACGACGACCAGCGCATTGGCAGGCAAGGTTTCCAGCAAGGCCCCGGCCGACTGCGAGGGGCCCCTGCTGCCGATCGCCAATATGCCGCGGTGCATGTGAAATCCGGCGATCCGGTCGATGATCTCGCCGCTGGCGACATAGACCGGAAGGTCCGCCGGCGCCTTGCGCAAGGTCTCGTCGAGACCGGCCAGCCGGTTCTCGAGAACCAGGACCGATTCGGCAGCAAAGCGGCCGGCCGACAGCAGGACGTCGAGCACCACCTTGCCTTCGGCAACGAAACGGCCGTGCCGGCCAACGAGGTCGCGCTCGCGTATGTCGAGATAGGCGGCGACACGCGGGTCTTGCGGATCATCGATGTGGATCAGGTCCATGCATTGCCTCAGCCTGCTCACATCGCCCCCGAAGGATGAATTTTCGGAAAGCGATGCGCGGATACGACGTTGAGAGCGGCGTGCATCCGGATGGACGCACGCCGCTCGAAAAATCGTCAGCGAGATAAGGAACGATCGGACCTGCCGGTCAAGTCCCGGCGCGGCGCAGGCGATGGGCCATCTGCGACAGGTCGCCATCGCCGAAAATGCCGTCCAGCATGCGAAGCAGCTCACGTGCGGCTTCGGACTTGCAGGCATAGTAGATCATCTGCCGGTCACGGCGGGTCTCGACAAGATCGAGAGCCCGCAGCTTTGCCAGATGCTGCGACAGAGCGGATTGGCTCAACTGGACCTTGTCGGCTATGGCGCCGACCGACATTTCACCGTCGATCAGGTAGCTCATGATCAACAGCCGTTTCTCGTTGCCCATAAGCGTGAGGAACGTGGCTGCTGATTCGGCGTTGGCGAGTAGCTTGCTCGAGATCATCGATGCCCCATGTTTTTGAGCTCATCCTGACGCTATGGGGGCAATAGCGTCAGATTCCATAAATTCACGTGTGGATGCACGCTGCTGAATCAGCGTCATGTGCGAGGGTAGAACATTTCTTCCAAATCTCAAGACTTGCTTTTGATTCAAGGCAATTAACTATCGATCTTGTGAATAGCCGGCTGCGCGTCCGGCCTTGGCCATATCGACCAGGATCGGCCGCAAATCGCGGGCAGTCTTCAGGGGTTCGGGGAACAAAACCCGGCATATGGCGTCGCCTGAGGCCAGATCCATGCCTTCGGCGTCGAAACCGGTGGCAATCCAGCCATCGCCTTCGGCTTTGGCATAATGGCGGGCATAGACGGCGATCGCGTCGAGGTGGTCGGCATTCATGTGGTCGAGAGCCGATTGTTCGCCGGCAGCCAGCTCGTCGACGACCGGCCCGGCAGTGACGAGGTCGGCACGATCGAGCAGATAGGCCTTGCCGAAGCCGCCATTGAGACTGGCGCGCTCGGGCTCGAGCCGGAAGATCGAGAAGTCGCCAAGCCCGGCATAGAGCCGTGCCTTGGGGTTGCGGTTGAGATAGCGCCGCTCTGCGCGGCCATGCTCGTCCGATCCGCGGTCGAGCCGCCGCGCCCGGCAGATCAGGGTGACACGCGGATGCGCCAGCGGATCGCCCTTGCCCGGTTCGCCGACAAGCAGCGAGCAGCGCGGGTCGGCGAGGATGGCACCTGTATGCGCGGATAGCATCGACACCAGGATCAGCGGCGCGCCGTCAATGTCGGTGGCAACGCCAACCCTGCTTGCCAGCGGCGATCCGGTCGCGGGTTCGATGGCGGCCAGCGCGCCGAACCGGGCGCCGCGGATCAGCGTCCTTGCCAGCCGGATCGCTTCGGCGTCGGTCTCGCGTATGACGTCCTTGTTCCGATCACCCAAAAGTGTTCACCGTCATAAGCTGTTTTTTCTTCTCCACTTATCAGCCAATCACGCCTGATTTGACAAGGGCTTCGACCTCGCTTTGCGCAAAACCGAAACGCCTCAGCACCGTCGCCGGCTGGAGATCGTGTTCGGCCGGCATAGCGGCTAGTGTCGACGGAGTTTGCGAAAAGCGCGGTGCCGGGGCAGGGCGATCGAGCCTGCCTGCCTTCACAAAGGCGCCGCGAGCCCGATTGTGCGGATGGTCCCTGGCTTCCTGCAGCGACAGCACCGGCGCGACGCAGGCATCGGTTTCTGCAAACAGGGCGGCCCAGTCGTCGCACGTCTTCAGCTTCACCCGAGCGGCGATGGTGGCGCGCATCTCTGCCCATAGCGACTTGTCGAACTGGCCGCGCACAAAGCGTTCGTCGAGCGGCAGCAGCCTGGCGAATTCGGCGAAGAAGCGGGGTTCAAGGCAACCAACGGCGACATAGCGCCCGTCCTCCGTCTCGTAAGTGTCGTAGAAGGGGGCGCCGGAATCGAGCAGGTTTACGCCGCGTGCATCCCGCCAAAGGCCGGTCGCCATCAGGGCATGGACTGGCGCCGCCAGCATCGAGGCGCCCTCGACCATGGCCGCGTCGATCACCTGGCCTTTGCCGGAGCGCCAGCGCTGGAACAGAGCGGCCAGCACGCCGGCAATCAGCATCATGGCGCCGCCGCCATAGTCGGCGACAAGGTTGAGCGGCGGAACCGGCCGGCCTCCTTCCTGGCCGATAGCGTGCAGCACGCCGGAATAGGCGAGATAGGTGATGTCGTGGCCGGCGCGGCCGGCGAGCGGCCCATCCTGGCCGAAGCCGGTCATGCGGCCGTAGATCAGCGCCGGGTTGCGTGCCAGTACTGGATCAGGCCCGAGGCCAAGCCGTTCCATGACACCGGGGCGGAACCCTTCGATCAGCATGTCGGCCTTTTCGGCAAGACTGAGCAACAGTTCTGCGCCTTCGGGGCACTTCAGGTCGATGCGCAGGATGGAGCGGCCATGGCGGTCGAGGTCGTATTCTTCCGGCAGCGGCAGCAGAGGCTGGCCGATGCCCGCCCGCTCGATGCGCAGCACCTCGGCGCCCATTTCCGACAGCATCAGGCCAGCCAGCGGCAGCGGGCCGAGGCCGGCCATCTCGATCACGACCAGACCGCTGAGCGGGCCGCTCCTGGCCGGGATGGGAGTGCTCATGGCCGGCTATTTCGGCGCCATGCGGATGGCGCCGTCGAGACGGATGGTCTCGCCGTTCAGCATCTGGTTCTCGACGATGTGAAGCGCGAGTGCCGCATATTCGGAAGGCTCGCCCAGACGGGACGGGAAGGGCACGGCAGCACCCAGCGAATCCTGCACCTCCTGCGGCATGCCGGCCATCATCGGCGTCCTGAAGATGCCAGGTGCAATCGTGCAGACGCGGATGCCGGAGCGCGCAAGGTCGCGGGCCACCGGCAGCGTCATGCCAACGACGCCGCCTTTGGACGCTGAATAGGCGGCCTGGCCGATCTGGCCGTCATAGGCCGCTACGGAAGCCGTGTTGACGATGACACCACGCTCGCCGCCTTGCAGCGGCTCAAGCTTCGCCGCCCGGTCGGCGAAAAGGCGGATCATGTTGAAGGTGCCGATCAGGTTGATCTCGATCACCTTGCGGTACTGCTCGAGCGGATGCGGACCATCCTTGCCGATCGTCTTCACGCCGATGGCGATGCCGGCGCAATTGACCAGGATGCGCGGTTCACCGAGCCGCTCCGCCACTTCGGCGAGTGCGGCCACACCGCTGTCGCCGCTGCTGACGTCGCACTGCACGGCAATACCGCCAATAGCGGCCGCCACCGTGCTGGCGCGGTCGATGCCGACATCGAGGATGGCGACGCGCGCGCCTTTGGCGGCTAACGTTCGGGCCGTCGCCTCACCGAGGCCGGAGCCGGCGCCGGTGACGATCGCAATCTGGCCATTCGGGTTCATGCCGGCGTCCTCCACACATTTCGCATTATGCTACGAAGCTCGCAGCGCAGGCGCAACCGGCAGGACAGCCTCAAGCCATGACCGGGACGGGATCGGAAATCCGCGCCACGTCGGCATGGCAGACCTCGCCCGACAGCCGGGCCACGGCGCCGGGCACGATCTCATGCGACAAAAGCCGGTCAAGGTCGACCGGGCGCGGCATGGAGATCTGCCCGCGCGGGATCCTTTTGAAGCCGAGTGGGCCGTAATAGGGCTCGTCGCCGACCAGTATCACCGCCGGCATGCCGGCCTTGGCGGCGGCCTCCAGCGCAATTGCCACCAGCCGGCGGCCGATGCCGAGATTCTTGAAGGCCGGCCGCACCGCGAGCGGTCCGAGCATCAGCGCGCGCCCGGCGCCGGCCGCGATGCGCGTCATCCGCACCGAGGCGACGACAATATCGCCATCGACGGCGACGAAGGACAAAGCGCGCTCATGCCCTCCGGCTTCCCGGATCTTGTAGGCGGCAAGCACGAAACGGCCCGGCCCGAAGGCCTCGTCGTTGATGGCTTCGATGTCGGTATCGTGCGCCGGGGTTTCCAGCAGGTATTTCACGTCGGCAAGGCTCATGGTCTTTGCGTTCCGGTAGAGGAGGAAAAGGTTCGCTGCAAACGGCAGCGTTCGCCAGTCAGCGCTTCATCAAGCGCGGGCGCCCTTTCGTCGTCGGTCAAACCGGATCGTGGCAAAGTCGAACATGCGGATTGTCCGCTAGCATCAAATTCCGGCCGCTGCAATCGGCCGTTTTCGTCCGCCGTTTCGGTCGAGTGACAGTCTGTTCAGCACATGACGCCTTCGGCACGGCAACCTTGCGCCTACATGGACGACTAAGACGCAAGGAGATTTGCATGGGATTGCTGGTCGAAGGCAGGTGGCAGGACCGCTGGTATGATACGGCGGACAGCGGCGGCAGGTTCGTGCGGGCGCAGGCGCAGTGGCGCGACTGGATCACCGTTGACGGGGCGCCGGCCGAAGGCCGCAAGCGCGGTTTCAAGGCCGAGCCCGGGCGCTATCACCTTTACGTCTCGCTTGCCTGCCCGTGGGCGCACCGGACGCTGATCCTGCGCGTGCTGAAGAAGCTCGAAGGCATCATCTCGGTGTCGGTCGTGCATCATTTCATGGGCGCGAACGGCTGGACGTTCCTGGCCGAGGACGGCGCCACCGGCGATACGCTTTACGGCCTCGATTTCCTGCGCCAGATCTATGCCAAGGCCGATCCGGCCTATTCGGGCCGGGTGACGGTGCCGGTGCTGTGGGACAAAAAGGAGCAGACGATCGTCTCCAACGAGTCTTCCGAGATCATCCGGATGCTCAATTCAGCGTTCGACGAATGGGGCGATGCGAGCCTCGACTTCTATCCCGAGGGCCTGCGTGGCGAGATCGATCGCATCAACGCGCTGGTCTATCCCGCGATAAACAACGGCGTCTATCGGGCCGGCTTCGCCACCACGCAACGCGCCTATGAAGAGGCGTTCGGTGAATTGTTCGACGCGCTCGATACGCTGGAGGAGCGGCTGTCAAAACAGCGCTATCTCGCCCGCGACCGCATCACAGAGGCCGACTGGCGGCTGTTCACCACGCTGGTGCGCTTCGACCCGGTCTATTTCGGCCATTTCAAATGCAACCTGCACCGCATCGCCGACTATCCGAACCTGTCGAACTATCTGCGCGATCTCTACCAGGTGCCCGGCGTCGCCGACACGGTCAACCTGCACCACATCAAGGCGCACTACTACGCCAGCCACCGGACGATCAATCCGACCGGTATCGTGCCGGTCGGTCCGGAACTGGACTATGCCGCGCCGCATGACCGGGCGGCGCGGTTCAGAAAGGCTGCGTGAAATCAGCCGGTTGGCAAACAGCCTATCGGAAAGGCCCCGTGTCGATCTGGGTCTGCTTGGTGCGATTGGCCCTTGAGCAAGTTTTTGCCGAACCGGTTGGAAATGCCGGCGGCATTGAGGCAAAACCCAAAAACCGCGCCCATCACCAACATGGCGATCCAGACTCCGGCAGGAATGCCGTTCAAGCCTTCGGGCGTTGCGCCGACTGCACCCGAAAATAGCAATGAAGCGACTGAGAACAGCAATGTGGAGGCTGTTGAAAGGAGAACCAGTCTCCAATACTCGCCACGATGAAGAAGCCTTCCGTTTCGTTTTATGAACATTGAATAGGATGAAAGGGTGGAGGCAAAATGACCCCTGCGCCGACGGCTTTGCCTGCATTTTCCGCAGCAGAAGGAACCATAGATTACAAAAGCGACCCACAGCAGCGACAATATGATTGTCGCCATTAAACCGCTTTTCAGAAATCACCAGTAGGGCGAGGGCTTTTCGCCGTAAAAAACCTCGGCGATCCGGCGCAGCGTCGCCGGGGTGGTTGCTTCCGGCAAGTGGTCGAGCGGGAAGAAGGCGGCTTCGGCGATCTCGGGGTCCGGCAGCTTCGGCGCCGTCTGGCTGAAGGCTTCGATCAGATAGAGGCCGACATGGTCGCGCTTGCTGGAACGGCGGTTGAAATGCATCGACTTCAGCACCGGCGGAGCGATCAGCGCGATGTTGCCCTCCTCAACAAGTTCGCGCGCCAGCGCCTCGACCAGCGTCTCGCCGGTTTCGACGCCGCCACCCGGCAGTTGCCAGCCCGGAACATAGGTGTGGCGGATCAAAAAGACGCTGTTGGAGCCGCGGTCGTGAATGAGGCCGCGCACGCCGAGCGTCATCGGCCGCCGCAGCAGGAAATAGAAATGGAACAGCCTTGACCTAAGGCCCGGCCAGCCGGTCTGGCGCAAGGCCAGTTCCGGGTCTGACGTTGCCGTCATCCGTGAAACCATGAGTGGAAAGCGGGGGCCGCGTCGCTTATGAATGAGGGATGTTCAGGCTCGCGCATATCTCCGATATCCATCTGGGACCGCTCCCCGGTGTAACCTATCGCGAACTCGCCTCCAAGCGCGTGGTCGGCTACGTCAACTGGCAACGCAACCGCCGCCGCCACATGCACGACACGGTCATCGACACGCTGCTTGCCGATCTGAAGGCCAGCACTCCCGATCACCTCGCGGTGACGGGGGATCTGGTCAATCTGGCGCTCGACGGCGAGATCGAAATGGCCAGACACTGGCTGGAGACGCTGGGTTCGCCGCACGACGTGTCTGTCGTTCCGGGCAACCACGACGCCTACGTGCCGGGCGCCTTCGACAAGTCCTGCCGTTCCTGGGCGGCGTGGATGAGCGGCGACGACGTCAACACACCGGTCGACCGCCATTCCTTTCCCTATTTGCGGGTGCGCGACAACATCGCGCTGATCGGCGTTTCGACGGCGCGCGCCACCGCGCCGTTCATGGCCAATGGCTTCTTCAGGGAAGGCCAGGCGCAGAGGCTCGGCCGAATGCTCGACGCGACGGCCGCGCGCGGCCTGTTCCGGGTCATCATGATCCACCATCCGCCGGTGCGCGGCGCCGTTTCGCAGTACAAGCGGCTGTTCGGCATTGCGCTCTTCCAGAAGATCGTTCGCCGGCATGGGGCCGAACTCATCCTGCACGGCCATTCGCACGATCCGAGCTTGTTCTTCATCGGTGGCCGTGGCGCCAAGATCCCGGTCGTCGGTGTCGCCGCCGCCGGGCAGGGGCTTGGCGACAGGCACCCGCCTGCGCAGTACAATCTGATCGATATCGACGGCGACAAGGGCAGCTGGCAGGTGCGTTTGACGCGACGCGGGCTGACCGGACCGGCGCTGCCGCCTTCGGAGCTGCAGGTGCTGGAGCTTGGTGCCGACGCCGAAGCATCGCGCCAGCTGGTCAGAAGCTGATCTTCATCGCCACGAGGCGGTCCCAGAACAGCACGATCGAGACGGCCAGCCCAACCAGCGCGCCGGCAAAGATCAGACCGAGGCCGGACAGGAAGGCCGACCCGGCCTTGCCGCGCTGAGCAACCCGCAAAGGCGGCTCGGCCTCGGCCACCGCGCTGCGTTGCATGCCGGGGACGGCGTGTTCGACCCCGCCCTCCATCATCCTTTGACGTTCGACGACACGCTCGGCCACATAGCGCGTCACCTGGTCGGCGACGATTTTCATATCGGTCGATTCGGCGAGCACCACGCGGCCGATGCGGGTATCCCTGAGGAACCGGTAGGTGCGGCGATCCCGCCCCATGGCGACATGGCTTACGGCATCGATCCACAGGCGCGGCTGCAGGCCGGACGATATGGCGAAGTCGAAATTGTCCATATCGGCAGGCACATCGGCAAAGACGGGAGCGAGTTCGGAGGCAAGCAGGTCGAGCCGCATACGGTGCGCCTCGCGCAAGTCGACGACCACGTCGTCGCGGTCGGCAAAGGCGTTCTTCACATCGCGAATGGCGTCGGACAGGTTTCGCGACGGATCGATCGGGGTGATTTTCTCGCCTGTTTCCTTCATCGGCGTTGCCTCGCGGTTGGTTAACAGCGAGTTAACATAGTCGTCGGCAAAATGCACCCGCGAGATGATGGCTGCGGATCAGCTCGCCGCCGCGTCAAGACTCGGCTGAAAGCGCCTGCTGCGGCGGCGGTTTATGTTGCGGCGCACCGCCGAGGCGACGAGGTCAGGCGCTTCCTCGGCCAGCATGTGGCCGGCCTCCAGAACATGGTGCAGACGAAAATGTACCGGCATGTCGTCGGCCTGGCAAACCGGCAGCACGGCATCGTCCGTTCCCCAGACCGCCATCACCGGCATTTTCAGCGTTTCGAGCTGTTCGCGCGGGATGGCACCCTGCCGGTCATCCCTGGTCACGGACGCGGCGATCTCGACAAGCTTTTGCAGCTGACCCGGGCGCCCACGCATCTCGTCAAGCACATCCACGATGTGCACCGGAGGCTGGCTCAGCGGCCCGGACATGGCGGCGAGGCAGGCACGGATTTCGCTCTTGCCGGCAGCGGCGGCATAGCGGCGCAGCAAGGGACCGTTGATTTCCGGTCCAAAGCCGCCCGGCGCCAAAAGCGTCAGTGAGGCAACCCTTTCGGGCTCGGCCAACGCCATCAGCACAGCCACCGCGCCGCCCATCGAATGGCCGACCAGGTGCACCCTTTTCATGCCACGCGCGGCAAGGTCCGCCAGAGCGGCCCGAGCGGCCATCCTGGCTGAACCGCCGCCGGGGAAATCGAGAGAAAGCCCATGCCCGGGAAGGTCATAGGCCAGCGTGCGCATGTCGGGCGCAAGCATCGACGTCACGTCGCGCCAGACGTCATGGCAGCCACCGAAGCCATGCAGGAAGGCGACAGTCTTCGGACCGGTACCGCGTTCGGCAGCGTGGAGGGATGAACTCATGAAAACTGATGATTATTGCAAGACCGGACGTATAGCGAATTCCAGACTGTGGCTGGATTGCTCCCAGACCAAATCGATGGCCAGTAAAATTTTCGCGATCCGGGCGTGCTAGCCACGGATCAACTGGCGTTGCCGAGCCCTGCCGCGCGCAGCGCCCCGACCAGCCGGTCGGTCAGGTCACCAGGGTATTTCCTGTCGACGAAGGTTGAGCGCGGATTGGCGGCGAACTTCGGAAACTTGGCGATCAGCTCGTTCGTCAACTGGCTCGCCAGCTGATCGCGGCCGGCTATCTTGGCGCCGATCAATCGCGCCGCCAGATAGTGCGATTTGGTCGCTGTCGTGCGCAACGACTCGCTGGCGATGGCGGCCCTGTTCGTGTCGCCCAGCATGAAGGCGCCGACAAAAAGCCCGTAGTCCCACCATGTCGGGTGGCCGCTGAAGGTTTCGACGGCGTGGGCCAGGATCGGGGTTCCTTCGCTGTACCTGCCGGCGAAAATCAGTCCATAGCCGTAGGCGGCGGCCATGCCGAGGTCATAAGGGTTCAGCTCATGGGCCTTGCGCATCCAGCGGATCGATTCATCCATATTGCCAAGGCGCGAATTGAGATAGCCGTAAGCGCGATGCGCATAGGGGCTGGTCGGCCCCATCTGAATGGCGCGATGGGCAAACGACATCGCCTGTTCGATCGTCGCGCCGGGCGGATAGGAATAGTGATCGGTGACAGCCTCGAGATGCAGGGAGGCGAGCTCCGAATAGACCAGCGATGATCTAGCGCCCTGGCTGGCCAGGGTTTCCAGGCAGCGATAGGCAGCCTCGTGAGTCTTGGCGCTCTGGTCGAGATAGTAGCTGTCGTTGAGCACCAGACAGCCGGTCAGGCCGGTCTCGATGCCGCTCTGTTCGATGTAGGTGTAGATCGGCCCGTAGGCGGGAATGGTCGAGGTCAGTATGTTGGCGATACTGTCTTCGACCGCGCCCGGCGCACTGTCGACGGCCGACAGGTTGCGTGACAACAGCACCCGGCCGGTCGCGACATTCTGCAGTTCGAGCGTCACGTCGCTCGCCGCGGGTCCCGGCAGGATATCGAAGACGAAGCTGGTGGCGTCGCCGGCCGGATCGCGCGTGCCGTCGGCATCACGTCCGATAAAGTCTATGGTGTCGAACCCGGCGAGGCCGGCGCGCAGCGAAGCAGCCACACGGGCAGCCTCCGGGCCATTGGCCTTCACGGCGATGTAGACCAGCGGCAAGGTTTCCACCGGAGGCGACGCTGCGCTGCTCGTCGCCACCGCGGTCTCGACGGCCGAGGCGGAACCGCCGCTGCCGAGCAGGACATCGCTGCCCTGGCGAAGGATCAGCAAGCCGAGCATGGCGATGACCACGGCAATCGCGCCCCAGAAGAACTTCAGGTGGCGGGTGAGCGACGGCCCAGGGTCGGGCGCGGCAGCGGACGACATCAGCGATGCGGCAGGGGCGATGTCGAGGTCGGGTAGTTCCGTCGGTGCGATCGTCGGTGCGGTGCCTTTCGCCGGCTCCGGCTCGGTCGGCAGGCGAATTGCATTCAGTTCATAGGAAGGAACGTAGCCGCCACGCGGAATGGCGATGCGCACCGGTTCGGCAACGCCTTCATTGGCGAAGTAGTTATGCAGAAGCTCGCGCAGCCTGCCAGCCTGGACCCGAACCACGGCATCGGTAGACGGATCGAAATCGCCGTCCTTGCCGAAGACGTCCATGGCGATGGAGAAGCCCTTGAGCCGGTCAGCTTCGCCGGCCTGCTCGCGCTCGACCAGATAGCGCAGCAGTTTTCGCGCACGCTCGGACCGTCCGAACGTTTCGCTGGCTAGCAGTCGCTCCAATGTCTCGCGCACTGCGGGGGCGGCAGGCGTGGCATGCTGCAAGTGTCGATCCTCTCGAAGTCGGCACAGGTTGAGGCGCGATCATATAGCGCTGGCACTGCCGCACAAGCATGGTTGTATTATGCTATCGCGTAAGCCACCGGATAATTGCCCATGGTTAACGCGAGAGCCGGCTCGCGCCTGGAAGCGCCGCTGATGCGGTGCGCCAGGTATGGAAAGATCAGCCGACCTTACGGCCGACGATGCGGTTGGCGGCCGAAACCACGGCTTCCAGCGAGGCGGCGACGATGTTGGTGTTGATGCCGGCGCCGAACAGCTTGCCGCCGGGATATTCCATCTCGACATAAGAAATCGCCGAGGCGTTCGAGCCACGCTGCATCGAATGCTCGGAATAGTCGAGCACCGACATCTCCACGCCGACATGGCGCGACAGCGCGTCGACGAAACCGTCGATCGGACCGGTGCCCGAGCCTGATATCGTCACCTCCTTGCCGTTATCGAGGATGACGGCCTCGACCACGCGTCGGCCTTTGGTCTCGGTGTCCGGATAGGTGTGGTGGTCGAGGAACTTCAGCCGCGCGTCGGGCTGGTCGACATAGGTTTCGAGGAATTCCTCGTGGATGCGCCTGGCGGCCACCTCCTTGCCTTCGGCGTCGGTGATCGCCTGGATGTGCTGGCTGAACTCGATCTGCAAATTGCGTGGCAAATTGAGGCCGTAGTCGGCCTGCAGCACATAGGCGATGCCGCCCTTGCCCGACTGCGAGTTGATGCGGATGATCGCCTCGTAGTTGCGGCCGACATCGGCCGGGTCGATCGGCAGATAGGGCACTTCCCAATGCGGCGTGTTGGCCTTGCGCAGCGCCTTCATGCCCTTGTTGATGGCGTCCTGGTGCGAGCCGGAAAAGGCGGTGTAGACGAGTTCGCCGACATAAGGGTGGCGCTCGGGGATCTTCAGCTGGTTCGAGTACTCGTAGACGTCCTTCATCCGGTTGATGTCGGAGCAGTCGAGCTCGGGATCGACGCCTTGCGTGTACATGTTGAGCGCCAGCGTGACGATGTCGACATTGCCGGTGCGCTCGCCATTGCCGAACAGCGTGCCCTCGACACGGTCGGCACCGGCCATCAGGCCGAGTTCGGTGGTGGCGATGCCGGTGCCGCGGTCATTGTGCGGATGCAGCGAAATCAAAAGGTTCTCACGATTGTCGAGGTTGCGGCACATCCATTCGATGCGGTCGGCATAGATGTTGGGCGTCGACATCTCGACCGTCGACGGCAGGTTGATGATCAGCTTGTTGTCCGGCGTCGGCTTCACGATCTCGGTGACCGCGTTGCAGATCTCCAGCGCCACTTCGAGTTCGGTGCCGGTGAAGCTCTCGGGCGAATATTCGAAGCGATAGCCGCCGCCGGCCTTGGCCGCCATATCGGTGATCATCTTGGCCGCGTCGGTGGCGATGCGCTTGATGCCGGCGACGTCCTTCTCGAAGACGACGCGGCGCTGCAATTCGCTGGTCGAGTTGTAGAAATGCACGATCGGGTTGGTGGCACCCTTCAGCGCCTCGAAGGTGCGGGTGATGAGCTCGGGCCGGCACTGCACCAGCACCTGCAGCGAGACGTCGGCGGGCACATTGCCCTCCTCGATGCACCAGCGGGCGAAGTCGAAATCGGTCTGCGAGGCCGACGGGAAGCCGATCTCGATCTCCTTGAAGCCCATGTCGAGCAGCAGGCCGAACATGCGTGCCTTGCGCTCATGGCCCATCGGATCGATCAGCGCCTGGTTGCCATCGCGCAGATCGACCGAGCACCAGATCGGCGCTTTGTCGATGACTTTCGAGGGCCAGGTGCGGTCGGTGAGGCCGACGGTCGGATAGGGTTGATATTTGCGAGGGGCGTCGCGCATGCCACGTACCCCGCCGTTGCCGGTCACCGCGGCATCGGATCGGATGTCTTCTCGTGCGTTCATCGTTCATTTCTCCCGGCGGCTCGCGGATCCGCCTTCAGACGGATGGGTGGCGAGCGGCGCCTTACCAGATTTTCGTTCGCTTGATGTCAATTGCCAAGGAGCGTGCGCGTAAGCGGCGGTTCGACCGCCGGGCGCTCCTTCAGCGAACCCGGCGATCGCCGATAAGGCCGAGAAGAAGCAGGGTCGAAGCAAGCGCGCGCACGGTCTCGCCGGCAAAGCCGGTCGGACGGGAAGCGACGGAAGAGGCGCGCGTGTTCATGGCGGATCTCTTACAGGAGCGGACAATGAGAGGCAAGTGGGCCGCCGCCCTGGCAAGACGCGCAAGCTCTTCCCCATAGGGAGCAAATACGCCAAACTCGCCTCGACTTTACAGCGACGCCGGGGGAGGCCGTCCATGAATTTCGTTTTCTTCTCGCCGCATTTTCCGGTCAACGGCGCCGATTTCTGCGACCGGCTGAAGAAGGCCGGCGCCACGGTGCTCGGCATCGGCGATGCGCCGTATGAAGCGCTGAACGGAAAACTGAAGACGGCGCTGTCGGAATATTACCGTGTCGCCGACATGGAGGACTACGAGCCAGTGTTCCGGGCGATGGGCCACTTCATCCACAAATGGGGCCGCATCGACCGCTTCGAGTCGCTTAACGAGCACTGGCTGGAACTCGAGGCCAACATCCGCACCGACTTCAACATCTTCGGCACCAAGCTCGATTTCGTGAAGAATCTGAAGCGCAAGAGCCGCATGCGCGCCTTCTTCCGCAAGAGCGGCGTCGAGACCATTCCGCAGCGCAAATGCTCCGATCGCGCCGGCGCCATGACCTTCATCCGACGCGTCGGCTATCCGGTGGTGGTGAAGCCGGATTCCGGCTCCGGCGCCTCGAACACCTTCAAGATCTCCAACTCGAAGGAGCTCGACCAGTTCTTCAGGGACAAGCCCGAGGGCGTGACCTTTGTCATGGAGCAGTTCATCGAGGGCCTGGTGGTGACCTTCGACGGGCTGGTCAACCGGGACGGGGAGGTGGTGCTGGCGGCCAGCCACCGTTACGACCAGAGCGTCATGGAGGTGGTCAACCGCGATCGCCACATGAGCTACACCTGCTTTCCCGAGATCAGCCCGGCGGTGGAGGAGGCGGGCCGGAAGATCCTCAAGGCGTTCGACGTGCGCGAGCGCTTCTTCCACATCGAGCTGTTCGAGACCAAGGACAAGCGCGTCATCGCGCTCGAGGTCAACATGCGTCCGCCGGGCGCCTGGATGACCGATGCGATCAACTACACGTTCGACATCGACGTCTATGCGGCGTGGGCCGAAATGGTGGTGAAAGATGCCGCCGGCGGGCCTTATGAAGGCAAGTATTTCACCGCCTATGCCAGCCGCAAACGCCACCTCGCCTATTTGCACAGCCATGCGGACGTGCTAGCCGCCCACGGCGACAAGATCGTCCACCATCAGGCCATCGAAGAGGTTTTCAGCCGCGCCATGGGACATTACGCCTATCAGATGCGCTCGAGGGATCCGAAGGCGCTGCGCCAAGCGGTCGACTACATCCACGCGGAAAAGGCGTGAGGCGATGGACGTCTCCTATCACAAGGGTTTCGCCCGCAATCTCGGCCGCGATATGGAATACAAGCGCTACGGCCATGCCGGCCGGCCGGTCTTGGTGTTCCCGACCTCGCAGGGACGGTTCTACCAGTTCGAGGATTCCGGCGGCGTCGGTGCGCTTTCGGAATTCATCGACACCGGCCGCATTCAGCTGTTCACGCTCGACGGCATTGATTCGGAATCCTTCTTCGACAAGCATGCCGACCCGGCCGACCGTATCGCCCGCCACGAGGCCTATTTCCGCTATGTGCGCGAAGAAGCGCTGCCGGAACTGCTGACGACGGCGGCAAAAGCCAATGGCGGGCGCGAACTGAAGCCGCTGTTTTCAGGCTGTTCGATGGGCGGCTACCACGCGTCGAATTTCGTCTTCCGCTTTCCGGAACTGGCCAGCGGCGTGATCGCGCTGTCGGGCGTCTACTCGACCCGCGATTTCTTCGGCGGCGCGCTCGACGGCAATATTTTCTTCAACTCGCCGCTCGACTATCTGCCTGGGATCGTCGACCAGAAACTGCTTGGCCGGCTGAAGGCGCTCAGGCTGATCTTCTGTTGCGGGCAGGGCGCCTGGGAAGAGCGGATGCTGGTCGAAACGCGGGCGCTGGAGCAGGTACTGCGCGACAAGTCCATTCCAGCCTGGGTCGACTATTGGGGCGGCGACGTTAGCCATGACTGGCCGTGGTGGCACAAGCAGCTGGTTTACTTCTTCGGCCGTTGGCTGGATGACGATTTGATGCACCGCCTGGACTGATGAACCACGCCCGATCCCATCCGGTGCTTTGTCGAGGCCACCACGCCGGCGGCGAGGGCGACATGACCTTCACACTGGACGACGTTCCATCGCGAGCCTGGTGATCGCCTAGGATCCGCCTGCATTCTTGAGATTCGCTCGCTCGTAAAATATGACTTCTTTCATCATGTTTCTGTGGAAACACCGGCGCCTCTGTGGCATGCCGATGGTTGCGGCGCCTCGGGCGGCGTCGCTTCAACCGGTATTCGAAAGGCTGCACCCATGGAGCAACTGAGCGCGCAAACCCATATCCGCAACGATGCGATCCGGCCGGTCATGGACAAGCTGCGCGCCGAACACAGCGACTTCGAGATCGACACTGGCATCGCCGACCAGTGGGAATTCCGTATGCATTACGGCTCGTTGAACGCCACGCTCGACGACGGCAGCGTGCTGATCCGGGTTGCGGCGGAGGACGAGACCTGCCTGTCCTACATGAAGATGACTGTCGCCGGGCACTTTTCGGAGCATCTTGGCACGACGAAAGGTATTCGCTGGCTAGGCGATGGCAGCGATGCCGGTACGCCGGTCTTCTTCCGCGAGATCAGGGTTGTGTCGGCAACGCGGATTTCTCCGCACATGCAGCGCGTTCGTTTCTCAGGCAAGGATCTTGGGCGGTTTGCGCATGGCGGCCTGCATGTGCGGCTGCTGCTGCCGCCGCGCGGCCGGCAGCCGGTCTGGCCGTCGATGGCGTCGGACGGGCTGCTAGTGTGGCCCTCGGGCAAGGATGCGCTGGTCGTGCGGGTCTACACGATCCGGGCTCTGGACGCCGCCGCCGGCTGGCTCGATGTCGACTTCGTGCTGCATCCCGGCCAGGACACGCCGGCCGCCACCTTTGCCGAGAATGCGCAAGCCGGAGATATCATCGGCATGATCGGGCCTGGCGGGGGCGGAGCGCCCGATGCGGAGGTCGTGCTTCTGGTCGGCGACGATACGGCACTTCCCGCCATTGGCAGGATCCTCGAGGAGCTTGCGCCATCAGCCCGCGCCGAGGTGCTCATCGAAGTGGATGGCCCGGAGGACCGGATGCCGCTGGCCGGAGGCCAGAACATTGCCATCACCTGGCTTTACCGGCAAGGCGTTGAACCCGGCACCGCCTCCCTGTTGCCAGCGGCGCTGCGGGCACGTGATCAAGCTGCGCTCTCTGACGAGCTCTATGTCTGGGCGGCGTGCGAATTCGCCGATTTCCGTGAGATCCGCAAGATCGTGCGCAAGGAGTGGGGCCTGCCGCGCGGCCGACACCTGGTCACCGCCTATTGGCGCCGGGGCGCCGAGGGCGACGACGAGGGCGAGGAATAGCACCGCGCCGCCGCTTGGCGGCAGCGCGGATGGCGTCGGTCAGAAGCGGTAGCGCAGGCTGGCGAACAGCGAACGGCCTTCGTCGCGGTAGCAATAGCCGGCCGAGCAGATGGTCTTCTGGGTGTCGAACAGGTTCTTGGCGTTGACCTGCAGCTTCACGCCTTCGAGCTTCGGATTGCGGTAGCCGAAATCATAGGACAACGAAGCGTCGACGAAGGCGCGCGCCTCGTTCTTGAAGGTGTTGGTGTCGTCGCCATAGCTCGAGCCGGCGATACGCACGCCCGTGCCCAGGCCCAGCCCTTCCAGCGTGCCATTCTCGAACTGGTAGTGGCCCCAGAGCGACAGGATGTGATTCGGCGTCGCCGACAGTTCCTTGCCGGCGGTGAATTGGGCGCCGCGCTCGATCTTGACGCGCAGATAGGTGTAGGAGGCAATGAAGCTGAAGCCGTTGTCCAAGGAGGCATTGGCTTCCAGTTCGACGCCGCGCGAATTGAGGTCGAGCTGGCGCTGCTTGTTGATGCCGGTCGAGGCGTCGAAGACGACGCCGTCCTTCTGGTCGATGTCGAAGAGGGCGGCGCTGACGGTCGCGTTGTAGTCCGGGATCTCGTATTTGACGCCGATCTCCTTTTGCGTCGCGATGGTCGGGCGCGCGACCCGGCCGACAGTGCTGGTGACGTCGTCAAAGACGAAGCCGATGTTGGGCGAGAACGAGGTGGAATAGTTGACATAGGGCGTGATGCCCCATCCGGTCTGGTAGGACAGGCCGAGCCGGCCGGAGAAGGCGCTGTCCTTCTGACTGGACTGGGTGAAGTCGGCGGCGGTCGAGGTCGTGTCGACCCAGTCGTAGCGGCCGCTGGTAAACAGGGTGAGATCGTTCCATTCCATCTGGTCGTGAAGGTAGACGCCGAGCTGGTTCATCTCCTGCCCGCCATAGTGCGGAACCGCGGCCGACTTGATGTCGTCGACCGAGACATATGAGATCCCGCTGCCGGCATCATAGTCCGACCAGGCATAGTCGATGCCGCCGACCGCGGTGTGCCTGACCGGGCCGGTGTCGAACTCGAACTGCGCCATGTTGTCGACGACGAAGTTCTTCATGGTCTCGGTGTAGTGGCCCCAATAGCGCTTCAAGTCCGCGCCGTCCGGATAGTGGCCGCTGTACTCGATGTCGCTGGCGACGGCGTTGTAGCGCAGGTTCTGGCGCACCGTCAGCACGTCGTTGAAGCGATGCTCGAACTCATAGCCGATGCGGCCTTGCGTCTGGTCGAAATCGTTCCAGGCCGGATCGCCCTCATAGACGTTGGACAGCACGCCATAGGCCGAATTGTAAAAGGCGGCGGTGCCGCCGGTGACGGATTTCGAGTACTCGCCGAGGATGGTGAGCTTGGTGTCCTCGTCCGGCTTGAAGGTGACCGCCGGCGCCAGATAGAGCTTGTCGTCTGGATAGCCGGCCAGATCGGTTTCGCTCAGGCGACCGAGGCTGGTGAAGCGGTAGAGAATAGTGCCGTCTTCATTCACCGGCCCGGACGCATCGAGCGCGGCCTGGAAGCGGTTATGCTCGCCGGCCAGCAATTCGATCTCGTGGAACGGTTCGTCCTTGGGGCGCTTGGTGACGACATTGACGATACCGCCCGGGCCGCTGATGCCGTAAAGCGAGGATGCCGGTCCTTTGAGGATGGTGACGCCCTCGATGCCGTAAGGCTCGGTCTTGAACCAGGCAGAGGGGCCGTTGTACTGGCGTAGCCCGTCGCGGAACATGCCGTTGTAGAAGGCCTGGAAGCCGCGCAGGAAAAAGGCGTCGTAGCGGGTGTCGAAGCCGAAGCTGTTGGGATTGGCACTGGCCGTGTAGCCGAGCGATTCGTTCAGCGTGCGCGGCTTCTGGTCCTCGATCTGCTTTTGCGTGACGACCGAAACCGCCTGCGGGATCTTGGTGATCGGCGTATCGAGCTTCGTGCCGATGCGATCCTTCTTGGCGACATAGCCGTCCTGCACCAGGATCTCGTCGCTTTCGGCGCTGACTTCGATCTTGCCGAGCACGGTGGCGTCCCCACTCTCCTGTGCGCCGGCCGGCAGGGTGTGGCCGAGCAGGGCGGTACCGGCCAGCAATGACAGTCTCCAGCACCATGTTGCCGTCAGCGTCCGCATTACTCGTCTCCACTGTCTCATGCTTGATTGCGATCCCGCGCTCTCAAATATGAGTATGTGAGTCAAGTAATTTCTCGTGTTTGCGCGACGACTTGTCCGGACTGTTGCCCGGCAGCAAAAATCACCCGGTTCTGGTGCAGCCGAGCTCAGGTCAAGGGGCGGAAAATGCTTATGGTTTCACGCTTCTTGCCACCAGGCGCGCGACGCTCGGCCCGATCAAGAGCACGACGAGGAAGCGGGCCGATTGCAGCGCCATGACGAAGGAGATGTCGACGTTTTGCGCCGCGGCGGCGATGATGGCGACGCTGTCCATGCCGCCGGGACTGGTCGCCAGATAGGCGGTCAGCGGATCGATGCCGAGCAGATGGCTGATCAGGTATGCGAGGCCGCCGCAAAAGGCGATCAGCGCGACGATAGAACCGATGATCTGCGGCAACGCCCGCGCCGCGTGGCGCAGGATCGGCCGGGTGAAATTCAGGCCGATCGACCAGCCGATAAGCGCATAGCTGACCGCCAGCAGCGATTGCGGCAACTGCATCGGCACGCCGAAGCCGAGATGGACGATGGAGCCGACGATGAAGGTACCGAGGAAAAACGGCGAAGGCAGTCTGCAGAGCTTGCCGAACAGGCCGCCAACGAGCGCAATGCCGATGGTGGCGGCGAAGGCCTGCGGATCGATCGGCGGAAACCAGACGATGGCCGGGACTTCGATGCCTGACGTATCGACCCACATCCTGGCGATCAGCGCCGCCGTCATCGAGACGAAGATGACGCGCAGATACTGCATGAAGGCGACGAGGCGCTGGTCGGCACCGAAAGCGCCGGCCATCAGCACCATCGCCGTGGCCGCGCCCGGCGACGAGCCCCAGACCGCCGTGGTGCCGGGCAGAATGCGCCAGCGGCTGATCAGCCAGCCGAGCAGGCTCGAAGCCGCAACGGTCGCCACCACGACGCCGAGGAACAGCGGCCATTCCTGGTAAAAGACGGGAAAGATATCGGTGGAGATCGAAGCGGCGACGAGGCAGCCGACGACCGCCTGTGCCGAACCGAACAGCGGCTTCGGTATGCGCACCGACGCGCCGTTGGTGCCCGCGAGGATCGCCGCCAGCATCGGGCCGATGAGCAGCGCAGCGGGCAGGGCGGCCAGTTCCAGTGCGCCGGCGAACAGGAGCGAGAAAACCAGCAGGACCAGCCATTGCCAGCGCCTGTGCAACTGCGCCATGCGCTCGACGGGGGGCTGGTCTGGCGAGGAGTCCATATCCGCGTCTTAGACCCGGACGAGCCAAAATGCGAACCCCGTCTAGCGAGGAATCAGCCGCTGCCGAGGTGTCAGCCGGGCTCGGCCGTTGGCAACCCGAAACCGCCGACGGGGCGGGTTTCGACCTGGAATTCGAAACCGGCGATGAAAGGGCGTGCCTTGGCGATCGCCGCCTGGACCTCGGGCAGTTGCAGCGAGGCCTTGTGGCTTGCCTGATCGGTCCACACTTCGGTGACCCAGATCGCGTCAGCGTCGACCGGGTCGATGGCGATGACGTAGCTCAGGCAGCCGGGCAGGGCGCCTGTGGTCTCACGCAGCACGTCCATGACCGCGTCGCGCTGGCCGCGCGCCGCCCGCATCTTGCCGATCAGTCCGTACATTCCCTTGTCTCCCTTCAGGGTTGCGCGAACTGAGTATGCAGGTCTCGGCTCAAGGCATCAACTGGCCGCCATTCACCTCGATCACCTGTCCGGTAATATAGCCGCTCAAAAAGTCGGAGGAGAGGAACAGATAGGCTCCGACGCAATCCTCGGCGGTGCCGGCGCGTCCTTGAGGAATGGTGGCGATCATGCCCTTCATCTGCTCTTCGGTCGAATAGCGTTCGTGGAAAGGTGTACGAATAGTGCCCGGCGCCACGGCGTTGACGCGGATGCCGAAATCGATCAGTTCCTTGGCCATGCCGCGCGTCACATTGGAGACGAAGGCCTTGGCCGAGCCGTAGAGGCCGGCCCCGCCGCCGGCGCCGTTGCGGGCGGCGATCGAGGAGGTGTTGACGATGAAGCCGCCCTGGCGCTTCAGCCATGGTATCGCCTTGCGCGAGGCGGTGAGTACGGAGCGCGCGTTGAGGTCCATCACCGCGTCGTAATGGGCCTCGGTTTGCTCAGCATAGGGCACGCGGCCAAGCATGCCGCCGGCATTGTTGACCAGCCCGTCGAGCCGGCCGAATTTTTCAGCGCTTTCCTCGACGACGCGCTCGACATCGGCCGGCACGGAGAAATCACCTTGCGTGAGGAAGACCTCGCCGCCGCCATCGCGAATGGTCCCGGCGAGTTTCTCGGCCGCATCGCGGCTTGAATTGTAGTGCAGCGCGACGCGGCATTTCTGCGCGGCATAGGCCAGCGCCAACGCCGCGCCGATACCGGTCGAGGCGCCGGTGACCAGCACCGTCTTGCCGGCGAGATCTGGGATGACAAGGGTGGGGGCGGTCATGGGCACCTTTTCCTCTGGGATGTACTGCTCTCCCTTCGTAGGCTCTCGTCGCCCTCACGTTCAAGTCCGTGACGCCTCAATGCCTGAGATAGGCATAGCCCTGGCGCTGCAGTTCGGCGAGCTTGACGACGCCGCCCTCGTCGACGGCATGGAAGCCGTCGAGCAGGTCGGCGAGCGTGATCTCCATGCCTTGCATGGTGTTGCCGCAAGCATGTGGACTGAGGCCCTGCTGGACAAGGCCGGCGAAGCGGCCGGAAATCGCCGCCGATATCCCTTTTGACTTGAAGGCGGCAAGGGCCGGACCGTGCACGACCAGCGCAATATCGACATTGCCGCCGGTGCCTTCATAGTGGTTCTTGATGTTGCCGAGCACGAAATTGACCTTGTCGACGTCGCTCAGATGATAGGCGACTTTCAGCTTTTCCTCGGCGGCAGCGGCCTTGACCTGGCGCAGCCCGAAAAGGCCAGCGGCCCCGGCAAGACCGGCGCGGAACATATCGCGGCGTTGCATCGCTTCCTCCCTGATCCGCCAGTTTTGCATGGCCCCGGCTTCGCTCCTAGACTAGCATAAATTGCAGGCACGTCCTGTCGGTGCGAGGAGGGATCACATGACGTCGAGGACCGTGGTTGGCGCTGGGCTTGGTGCCGTCTTGCTTGCGGCGCTTGCTGGCACGGCTTTTGCCGACGACACACCCAAACTGACCGAACTCAGTCCGAACGGCGCCGATGCCTGTTTCGGGCGGATCTACGATGCAGCCCATCTCAAGGCGCATCCGAAGCAGAAGGTGGCGCGGATCTTCTTCTACTATGGCCACGACCCGGTCAGCCGGCCGAACGAGGAGCCGAGCGCAGGCGCCGACAGCTCCTACAACTCCTTCATTGCCACCACCGTGCGTGGCGCGAAAGGGCCGGAATGGGCCGGCGGCTGGTGCAATCACGAGTCCGAGGATGGCAAGAGCGGGCCGATCCATTGCGGCATGGACTGCGACCGCACCCTGGCTTCGCTCAAGGTCGACGACAAGGGCCGACTGATCGTCACGGATGTGCAACCCGACCTCTATCTCGATGCAGGGGCGGAAGACGAGCTTGGCAAGGCTGAATATGACAGGCAGGCGCTTGGCAAGGAGGATGACAATTTCCGGCTCGACCCGATGCCCGCGGCGACCTGCAAGGCGGAATTCGCGCGCATCGATCCGATCGATCCGGCGCTCGGTCCGCCGCTGCGCGAACGGCTCAAGCCGGATCAACCCTTCTGCTACGGACGCGACTACGATGCCGCGCATATCGGCTCGCATCCCGATCAGGTGACGCAATCGATCAGGGTGTTCCGCGGACCGGTGGAACTGGCGTCCTTTGCCGCCGGCGGGGACGCAGCCAACTGGCCTGACGGCGCCGACATCGCTATTTCGGTCACGACGCGGCAGAAGTCGGGCAAGGTCACGCAGACCTATTCCTGCCAGGGCGAGGCCGACCAGTGGCGTTGTGCGACGAGCGCGAAGATGAGCGACTCTTCCTGCGACATCACGCAGAAGGAAATCTACCTACGCCGCAGCGCCAACGGCACGATGATGCTGGCCAACCCGAACAGCAGCCTGCCGATCATCGACATGTGCTCGAAAGCGGCCGAGGGCAAGACCGCATCGGACGATAAGGTTTATCGGTTGAACCCGATGCCGCAATCGGCCTGCGCGCCGTGAGCTTTGATGGCGCATCGGTCTTGTCTGCGTCCGTAAAATGATATATATCTTTGGCATATATCATTTTGGAGTGAGCACGGTGGAAAAGGCAAAGGTGTTCTGGTCAGGCCGTTCGCAGGCGGTGCGGCTGCCCAAGGAATTTCGTTTCGAAAGCGATGAGGTTTCAATCCGCCGTCACGGCCAGAGCGTAATCCTCGAACCGCTTGCGCAGTATTGGGCCTGGCTCGACCAGGTGACCGGACCGCTTGACGACGATTTCGCTGAGGCGGTGCTGGAGAAGCCGGCGGAACAGCATCGGCCGGCTTTGGACGACGTCTTCAAGTGATCTATCTGCTCGACACCAATGCCGTCATCGCGATCATGAAAGGGGATGCGGAGCTGTTGGCGCGGCTTAAGCAACACAGTCCGCAGGATTTTGCGCTTTCAGCCATCGTCGTTCACGAACTCTACTTTGGTGCCCAAAGGAGCGAGCGAAAGGCGGACAATCTGGCGCGAGTCGAAGCCTTGCAGTTCCCTGTACTCGAATTCGATCGCGACGATGCGAGGCATGCCGGCGAAATTCGGGCAGCGCTTGCGATATCTGGGACTCCGATCGACCCCTCTGATGTGCTTATCGGCGGGCAGGCGCGCGCGCGACACCTGACACTGATGACCCGCAATGTCAGGGAATTCGAGCGGATTAAGGGTCTCGCGATCGAGACCTGGTGAACAACTTCAGGCGAACGGCACCGCCGTGGTGCCCTTAGGCAGTTTTGCCTCGTCATCCGGTTCGACATGGATGGTGACGCGGACCGAGGGGATTTCCGCCTTCAGCGCGTCCTCGATACGGTCGCAGATGACGTGGCTGTCGCCCACCGTCATGTCTGCGTCTACGACCATGTGGAACTCGATGAAGGTGGCGCGGCCGGCAATGCGCGTCTTCAGGTCGTGGACCTCCAGCGCGCCTTTCGAATTGGCCGAGATGACGTCACGGATGCGCATGTGCTCCTGCGTATCCACGGCACGGTCCATGAGGCCGCTCAGCGATTCTCCGGTCAACTTCCAACCCTGGTAGAGAATGTTCAGCGCCACCAGCAGCGCAAGCAGCGGGTCGAGGATATGCCAGCCGGTCATTACCGCGCCGACAAGACCGACGATGACACCAACGGACGTCAACACGTCGGTCATGATGTGCTGGCCGTCGGCGACAAGTGCCGGCGATCGTTCGGCGCGGCCGTTGCGGATCAGCACCAAGGCCCATACCGCGTTGACGACAGCGGCTCCGGCATTGATCATCAAACCCTGCCAGGGCTGTTCGAGCACGGGCGGGTTCTGCAGCGACTGCCACACCTTGGCGATGATCAGCATCGCGGCCACGACGATCAGCACGCCCTCGAGGACCGCGGAAAAGTATTCGGCCTTGTGGTGACCGAACGGATGGTCGCTGTCGGCCGGTTTGTGGCTGATGCGGATCGCCCACAGCGCGGCGGCCGCGGTGATGACGTTGACGATGGATTCCAACGCGTCGGAATAGAGGGCGACAGAGCCAGTGATCCGCCAGGCAACAAACTTCAGCCCCATCACCAGGAAGGCGATGACGATCGACCAGAAGGCAAGGCTGGCAATCCTGCGCTTGGCAGCGGCTTTTGCCGCGGCCGCCGTCATGTCTTCCGTTGCGGCCATCGTTGCTAGGCAGCCTTTTCCTTGGCCTTGCGCGGCAGGTGCGCAACGATGTTCTCGATGATGCGCATGCCGGCATTGTGGCCGAGCGTCATGATCGATTCCGGATGGAACTGTACGGCGGCGATCGGCTCCTTGCGGTGCTCGAAGGCCATGATGACGCCGTCCTCGGTCTCGGCCGTGACGATGAAATCGTCGGGCAGGCGCACCGGATCGGCAAAGATCGAATGGTAGCGGCCGACGGTCACTTCCTTGGGCAGGCCGGAGAAGATGATCCCGGGCTTGGAGACGCGGATGCGCGATGGCTTACCGTGCATCGGAACATGCAACTGCCGCAGCTCACCGCCATAGGCCTCGGCCAGGGCCTGCAGGCCAAGGCAGACGCCGAAGATCGGCAGGTCACGGGCTCGAGCCTTTTTGATGGTCGCGGCGCAATCAAAATCCTTCGGCGTGCCCGGGCCGGGCGAGAGCACGACGAGATCCGGCTTCAGCCGTTCAAAGACCTCTTCCGGCACTGGCGTGCGCACGGTGGAGACATTGGCGCCGGTCTGGCGGAAGTAATTGGCCAGCGTGTGGACGAATGAGTCCTCGTGGTCGACCAACAGGATGTTGACGCCGTCGCCGACGCGCGCGGTGGTGCGTTCGGCACCGGTTGCGTTGCCGGTCTTGGCGTCGCGGATGGCGGAGAGCATGGCGGATGCCTTCAATTCGGTTTCGGCTTCTTCTTCCTCGGGAATGCTGTCGAAGAGCAGCGTGGCGCCGGCGCGCACCTCGGCGATGCCGTCCTTGATGCGGATGGTACGCAAGGTCAGGCCGGTGTTCATGTCGCCGTTGAAGTTGACCATGCCGATCGCGCCGCCATACCAGGCGCGCGGGCTCTTCTCGTTCTGCTCGATAAAGCGCATGGCCCACAATTTCGGTGCGCCGGTGACGGTCACCGCCCAGGCATGCGAGAGGAAGGCGTCGAAGGCGTCCATGCCTTCGCGCAGCCGGCCCTCAATGTGATCCACGGTGTGGATCAGGCGCGAATACATTTCGATCTGACGCCGGCCGATGACGCGCACCGAGCCGGGCTCGCAGACGCGCGACTTGTCGTTGCGGTCGACGTCCGAACACATGGTGAGCTCGGATTCGTCCTTCTTCGAGTTGAGCAGCTTCAAGATCTGTTCGCTGTCGGAGATGGCGTCGTCGCCGCGCTTGATCGTGCCGGAGATCGGGCAGGTCTCGACCCGGCGGCCGTTGACGCGCACGAACATTTCGGGCGAGGCGCCGATCAGGTATTCGCCGTCGCCGAGATTGATGAAGAAGGAATAGGGCGAGGGGTTGATCGCCTTCAGCTTGCGGGAAATCTCGGAGGGCTCGGTCTCACAGCGCTCGTAGAACATCTGGCCGGGCACGACCTCGAACAGGTCGCCGCGCTTGAAGCTCTCCATCGCCCTGCGCACCAGCTTCGCATATTCGCCTGGCTCATGGTCGCCGCGCGGCGGGATGCGGTCGGCGGTCTTGAACGGCTCGACAGCCGCGTCACGCGACAGCCCTTCGGTCGAGAACCCGTCGCCGGAATAATCATAGCGGTCGGTCCATGCCTTGGTCGAATAGTGGTCGACGACCAGGATTTCGTCGGGCAGGAACAGCACGAGGTCGCGCTGGCTCTCCTTGCGTTCGAGCTTGTAGTCGACCGGATCGAACTGGAAGGCGAGGTCGTAACCGAAGGCGCCGTAGAGACCGAGATTGGCGTCTTCCTCGGTCTTGAACAGAGCGGTGATGGCGCGCAGCACGGTGAAGACGGAGGGGACGCGGCTGCGCTCCTCTTCGGTGAAGACGCGGCCGGGCTTGGCCACCTCGAGGCGGATGAGCTTTTTCGACGCTTCGGCGATGGTGACCTCGGTGAGGCCGCCAAGCGCCTTGCCGATCACAGGCAACAGTAGCTCGCCGCGGCTGTTCAGCGCTTCGATGCGGATGGTGCGGCCGCGTGCCGAGATGACCAGCGGCGGGTCGATGATGGCGGTATCCCAGCGCGTATAGCGGCCCGGATACTCGTAATTAGAGGAAAACACCGCACCGCGGCGCGAATTCAGCCCGTCGACATAGGCGTCGATCGCGCCTTCATAGGGCTGCTCGTGGCGCTCGCGGGTGATGGTCACGCCACCGGCGGTGACGAAGCGCTCCGCCCCGGTTTCCAGAATGATCGTCGTCATTGCCGTCTCCATCTTGGGCAACGGACCCGGGAATGGCTTGAAAAAACAAATGGCCGCCCGGACATTCCGTTGCGGCCACCCTCTCTATTCACGCGCACGCGTTCGAACAGGCCGCTGTCAGCGAGCCCACCACCAAATGGTCTTGTTCGAACGCATGTTCATGGCGGATTCCCATAGCGGCGATTGACCGGCCGCGCAACTGGATTCAATGAAGGTGGTAAAACCCGAACCCTCAGTCCTCAAGCGTCCCTGACCTTGCATCGGCGCTCTTCCTGTCGCCGACCAGCTTTAGAAGATCCTCGCCGGCGCGGATGATGCGCCGGGAACGCCGGGTCAGGATGAGGCCGGCCTGCGGCGCGAACACCTCGGTGCGGCCATCGGCTTGGCCCGGCGCGTGGATGATTGTTGCGAGCCGTGTGCCCTTGGCGACGCGGTCGCCGGGCTTGACGTCATAGAGTATCGCGCCAGCCCGGGGCGCCGGCATCATGTCAATGTTTTCGAGCGGCGCGACGGTGCCGGTGAATGGGTTGGGTGCGCACAGGGCCGGATCGGCAATCACGCCGCGTGCCACCAGCAGCCGGTAGAGGCCCTCAGCATCGGAGATGGCGAGAGCACCGTCGACATCGAGTATGCCGCGATACTCGACCGTGGTGGCGACGCGCCGGTCGAAGCGTGCGACATCGGCGGGAACGTTCTGGTAGGGCATGATCGAGGCGCCCTCAAAGGTGCCGTCGCTGTCCTCGCTCCACAGCACCACCGCATCGACGCCCATGGCCGCGGCGCAGTCGGCCATCGCTGGCCACAGGCTGGTGTGGATGTAGAGATAGGCGAGGCCTTCGTCGTCGCAATGCAGGTCGATCACGATGTCGTGGCCGAGCGAGAGCTGCAGCAGACGCGTCTTCAACTGCTGGTCGGGCGTGCCGTGCGCCGGCAAAAGCGCGGTGTCGGGCGCCGCCAGCAGCGGAAAGCCGCGGTTGAAGTTGGTGCGCGTGCCCAAATGGAAGCGGCCCTGGTGCTCGCCGAAATGATATTGCGCACGGCCGATCGGATTGGCCCATGGCACGATGGTGATCGCGCCCTTGATACGGCCTTCGCTCTCGGCCTTGGTCAGCATCGGCATCAAGGCGTCGATGGCGACGACGCCTGGCAGCTCGCCGGCGTGAAGTGCCGCCTGCAGATAGGCTGAAGGCGCCGCCTTGTCTGCTCCGTTGAAGCAGAAGACCGGGAATTCGTAGGAAACGCCCTCGCTGTCGCCGGCGATGCGTTCGATCGATTTCTGCATGGGAGGCCTCCAGAGGCGCAACACATGCACTTTTGCGACTGGGCTGTCGATTGGTCCAGCTTGCGCCGCTATGGGCGCAATGAGGCTATTCGGCGGGAGCCTGAAGGGCGACGGCCGGTGCTCGACGGTCGAGTGCCTGCTAGGCCAACGGCTTCAAGTCCTGGGCGATGGTCGGCAGAAGTTCCGAGACATTGGGATGGATGTGCGTTGCCCGCGCCAGCGTGCTGATCGGCGCCTTGGCATACATCAGGTCGAGCACGCAGTGCACCGCTTCGTCGCCGCCGGGGCCGAGCACCGAGCAGCCGAGGATTTCCCCGGTATCGGCATCGGCCAGAATCTTCATGAAGCCTTGCGTCTCGCCCTTTTCGACGGCGCGGCCGACGCGGGTCATCGGCCGCTGGCCGACCAAAGCGCGCCGGCCGGATTTTTTCACCGCCGCTTCAGTCATGCCGCAGCGGCCGAGCGGCGGGTCGATGTAGAGGGCATAGGCCTCGATGCGGTCGCTGACCTTGCGCGGGTCGTTGTCGAGCAGATTGGCGGCGACGATCTCGTAGTCGTTGTAGGAGGTGTGGGTGAAGGCGCCCTTGCCGTTGCAGTCGCCCATCGCCCAGATGCCGGGCACGCTGGTGCGCAGCTGTTCGTCGACGACGACGAAACCGCGCTTGTCGACCTCGACGCCGGTCTTGTCTAGGCCGAGATCGTCGGTGTTGGGGGTGCGGCCCAGCGCCAAAAGCACATGCGAGCCGACCGCCGGCGCCCTGCTGGCGGAGAAAGTCACGGCAATGTCGTCGCCCTGCCTGGCAAAGCCGATGTCGTCGGCGCCGGTGTGGACGGTGATGCCCTCATTCTCGAGGATGGACAGGATGGCGGCCGAGACGTCCTCGTCCTCGCGGCCGGTCAGGCGCGGGCTCTTTTCGATGACGGTGACTTCTGCGCCGAAGCGGCGGAACATCTGCGCGAATTCGAGCGAGATATAGCTGCCGCCAACGACGATGAGATGGCGCGGCAGCACATCGAGATCCATCATCGACGAATTTGTCAGATAGTCGATGTCGTGGATGCCGGGCAGGTCCGGCACCGAGGCGCGGCCACCGGTGTTGAGGAAGATCTTTGGCGCGGTCAAAAGGTCGTCGCCGACACGCACGGTGATGGCGGATTCGAAGCGCGCATGGCCGCGATAAAGCGTGCATTTGTCCATGTCGGCGATCCAGGTCTCGAGCCCGGCGCGGGAAGCGCCCGACACCTTGTCCTTGCGCGCCTTGATCGCCTTGTAGTCGACGCCGACGGGACCGCCGAGCGTCACGCCATAGTCGGCAGCGCGGCGGGCCAGATGCGCCGCATAGGCGCTGGCGACCATGGTCTTGGTCGGGATGCAGCCGGTGTTGACGCAGGTGCCGCCGACCAGCTTGCGCTCGATCAGCGCCACGCTCATGCCGGCCGCGTTCAGCCGGCCGGCGAGCGGAGTGCCGGCCTGACCGGCGCCGATGATGATGGCGTCGAAAGTCTTTGCCGTCATGCCACGGCCGCCACGATGAGCAGGCCGCCCACGATCGCCACCGCGTCCTCGATGAAGGCGGCGGGCGGATCCTTGCCGAAAGCGGCTGCCAGCCGGCCGCGCACTTCGGCGCCGCCATACGTGCCGATCACCGCGCCGACGGCGCCGGCGATGAGCCCGCCGATGGTGGCGCCGCCGGTCGCGCCGATCACCGCGCCGGCGAAGGCGCCAGCGATGATGCGCGCGCCGAACTGCTGCGGCACTTTCCTGCTCGGCGTCGACGGCAACTGGTCGGTGATCAACTCGACGATGGCCAGGATGGTGAAGATGCCGACGGCGGCCCAGTGGCTCATGAAGCTCGCCCAGGTCCCGGCCACGGGCAGCCAGCCGAGATAGGCACCCCAGGTAACAGCGGCCGGCGCGGTCATGGCGCGCAGACCGGCAATGACGCCGATCAGCAGTGCAAGCATGTAAAGCATGATTGACCCCCTCGATGTCAGGGCCGGGACAGCCCTGCCGGGGCAAGCTAGCATAGGTCGAACATTTGACCAGAGACGGGTCGCACTTCTCGTATTGGGGCCGACTGTACTTTAGTAAAACATCGAAACACGACGCAGAGACAGGAGACACCGCCTTGGCACAAATTGAACGCACGAAAATGGCGGCAGGTGAGTGGTATACGTGCCTCGACGACGAACTGGAGGCGCTGCGCGTCATCGCCCGCGACGCTTTGTTCGAGCACAATTCGCTCCCGCCCGGGCAACGTGGAAACCTCGGGCCAAGCCTGAAGGCGCTGCTTGGAAGCGCGGGCGAGGGCGCGCGGATCGAGGCTCCGTTCCACTGCGCCTACGGCTTCAACGTCTTTCTCGGCGACGGCTCGTTCCTCAATGCCGGCTGCACCATCCTCGATACGGCGCCGGTCCGCATCGGCGAGCGGACGCTGCTCGGCCCGAACGTGCAGATCTATTGCGCCGAGCACCACAAGGAGGCGGCCGGGCGGCAGGCAGGGTTGGAGATCGCCAAACCGGTCGAGATCGGTGACAATGCGTGGATCGGCGGCAGCGCCGTCATTCTCGGCGGTGTCAGCATCGGCGAGGGCGCCATTGTTGGCGCCGGCGCGGTGGTGACGCGGGATGTGCCGGCCAATACGACCGTGGTCGGCAATCCGGCGCGGCCGATAAAGCAGCGCTGAGCGGTTCCTGATTCCGGCCGCTCAGAGCGCCGAGGCGTGGGCCCGGCCCTGAGCGCTCTTTGAAAATTCGCGCCTGTACTGCATCGGCGATGTCCTGAGCCGCGCCGCGAAATGCTGGCGGAGCGACGTGGCGCTGCCGAACCCGGCCTCGAAGGCCACCATATCCATCGATTTGTCGGTCGCCTCCAGCAACCTTTGCGCCAGCGCCAGGCGCTGGTCGGTCAGCCAGTCGCCGAAGCTGGTGCCGTTCGATTTCTGAAAGCGGCGCGTGAACGTCCGGCGGGTGAGGCCGGCGGCATCGGCGACGCTGTCCAGGCTGTGCGCTTCGCCGAGCGTTTTGCGCACTTGGTCGAGAGCCTGCGCGAACCGGTCGGCGGTCGGCGTTTTCGCGACCGGACGTTCGATGAACTGCGCCTGTCCACCTTGCCGGTGCGGAGACAGGACAATGTGGCGGGCGAGCCGCAGTGCTATTTCAGCACCATAGCGGGCTCGCACAATGTGGAGGCAGCAATCCAGCCCGGCGGCGACGCCGGCCGATGTCACGATGTCGCCCTCGTCGACATAGAGCACATCCGCATCGAGGATGATGTCGGGATGAAGCGCCTGCAATTGGTCCGTATAGGCCCAGTGCGTCGTCGCTCGCCGTCCCGCAAGCAGTCCGGCGGCGGCGATGGCGAAGGTGCCGAGGCAGAGTCCCACGATCAGCGCACCGCGGCGATGGGCGCGGCCAAGCGCCTCTGTCAGCGCTGGCGGCAACGGATCCTCAAGCTCTCTCCAGCTTGGGACGATGACTATGTCGGCGTCTTCGAGTGCGGCGAGCCCGTGCGGCACGGCAATCATCAATCCGGCATCGGTATGGATTGCGCCCTGTTCCATCGCGCAGACGCGAAAGTCGAATCGCGGCAGGCCAAGCCTGGTGCGGTCGGTGCCGAATACCAGGCACGGCACGGAGAGGTGGAATGGACTGATGCCATCGAACGCGATGGCGGCGATGATCGGGTCTGCCATGGGACACCTTTGGTTGGAAGGGAGTTTGTCCCAATTCTTTCGAATGATGTCAATCGGGACACTTTTGGACGATCGGCGGCACGCCTATCCTTGCCCAATCAGATCCAAGCCAGAAAGGAAAACACCATGTCTGCAGCAGCCAACAGCAAGGCGCCGCGCCGCGCGCTCGTCGTCGTCGATGTCCAGAACGACTATGACGGCGGCAACCTCGCCATCCAGTATCCGCCGTTCCGCGACAGCGTCGTCAATGTGGCGCGCGCCATGGACGCGGCCGCCGAGGTCGGCGTGAAGGTCGTGGTCGTCAAGCAGATGGCGCCGGAGACGTCGCCGATTTTCGCCAAGGGCAGCCATGGTGGCGAGCTGCATCCGGAGATCGCCCGACGAAGCCGCGACCACTATGTCGAAAAGGCACTGCCCTCCGCTTTCACCGGCACCGACCTCGAAGACTGGCTGCGCGCCAATGTGATCGATACGATCGTCGTTGTCGGCTACATGACGCACAATTGCGATCTCTCGACCATCATCCACGCCGTGCATATGGGTTTTGCGGTCGAGTTCCTCTCCGACGCCACCGGCTCGGTGCCCTATGCCAACAGCGCCGGCTATGCCTCGGCCGAGGACATCCATCGCGTGGTGAGCATCATCCTGCAGTCGCGCTTCGCGGCGGTGCTCAAGACCGCCGAGTGGATCGACTGCCTGACGTCCGGTGCGCTGCCGGAGCGCGACACGATCTATACGTCCAACCAGCGCGCGCTGGCGCGAAACGCCGCGTAGGGAACCGGCTCGGGAAACAAAGGGCGCCGCAGCGATGCGGTGCCCTTCTTGTTTCGCGCCTTTGGATGTCATCCAAGCCGGTCCACGATCTGTCTTGCTCGCTGCAAATCTCTTTTTCGGGCCCAATTCGCTGTTCAAAATAATCCACCGATCGAGCGTGGATTCCACCGCCACTTCAAAGCAAAGGAAAACTACGCAACGAGTGATGTATTTCACAGACGCCAAGCTCGACTTTCCAGAGGGTGAAGTTTGGATCTAATCCAAGTGCGATTGGTAGACTGTGGGGCTAGCAATTGAAAACGCGCGTTGCATGGACTGCAGTTGCTGCCGCGCTTGTTGGTGTCGCGGCAATTCTACCGTGGCCTGCTTTCGCCCAGGTCCCCCCGCACGCTCCAGGTACAATTTGTCATACTCCGAATTTCTGGTGTTGGGCGCAGCCGCCAGGCCCGCCGGGAACGCCCTGTGGATGCCCAAGCCCCTACGGCTTTGTGCCTGGGTGGCTAGGCTGAGGAGGGAACTTGGCGCAACCGACAGAAACCGCAAGCGTCGAGGATCTGCTCCTGGAAGCGGACCAGATTATCGCGGAGGCCTCAAGGAAGGGGAAGCCGCGAAACGAGTATCTTGTATCCGCGCGAGCGAAGGTTGCGATGCTTCCGTTAGAGCAAAGGAAAATGGATCAGACCGATGTTGTTGCGCTGAAGGCCGAAATCGAATCTGCTCGCCTGCTGTTGAAGAGCAGCAACAACGATCGTGTCTCCCGCGGCATGGTCTATACTTGTATTTTCCTGTCAATGTTGCTGATGTTTCTCGTCGGTTCTCTGTCCCTGGTATACAACAGAGGTGTCGCGTTGCTGACGGAGATCCAGACTTTGGCGGCGCAGCAGCCGGATCGTCGTTTCGGTCAATTGGAACGACAACTGCTGATAGCTCAGGATGAGTTGTTCTCTCCAGATCAGGTGCAACTCGCAAACCTTCCGGTTGAATTGGGCGGGAAGCCAGAAGACGCCAAGGTTCAAACGAAACGGCCAATCGACGAGCTGGCTCGTGAATCGTCCTACCTTACCTTGCACGAACTTCGCGATCTCAATTTCAAACTGAAATCCCTGGAAACAAGAGTGGGCGACTTCGAGAATTTGTCGGACTCGCCTTTTCCGGGAGTGTTGAAACTCGAAACCTTCGTTACGACGGCGATGGCCAGCGGTCGGGATATTGTCGGCGCATTCAAGACCGCGGACGTCACCATGTCGGGCTCCCCAACGCCCGAGACGAAGCCGGATGGTGCCGGCGACGCAGATGCCGCCAAGCCACCGCCGGCCGGAAGCGATACCATGAATTTCTTTTGCCAGGCCCAACCGGCAGCGAAACCGGAAGTCATAGACGGCGCCACGACGCAAGCGATCTCCGCGGCTGAACTTGCTGCACATGCCTCCAGTTCTCAGGTACTTGGGATGGACATGAGGAGAATTGTTGGCCAGGCCTGTAAGTATTCTCTGAATTACGTCTCGATGACGGTGCCGTCGGTGGATTCGTGGGCACTAAGGATAAAAGACGCTATCGATCCCTATGCCGTGTGGATTCTGCCGTGCCTTTATGCAGCCTTAGGCTCCATGATCTACTACATGAGGCTTATACTGGACACGACACAGCCGAACCCGCCAGTCTATCGCATCGCGCACCGAATGGCGCTGGCCGCATTGGCTGGAATGATCCTGGCCTGGTTTTGGGGGCCAACCTTTGGCAACAACAGCGAATTCAAATCTGTCGGTTTCGGTCTCTTCACCTTCGCCTTTGTGGTCGGGTTCAGCATAGACGTCTTCTTTGCGCTGCTCGACCGGCTGGTTTTCGTTTCCACAAATGCAATCAGCAAATTCGGCGCGAGCTAACCGGCCGGTGACCGCAAGGATTGGCTGAGCGCGAGCTCCCAATCCTTGCTTTCCAGCAGACGCGTCTTCATCGGTACGCAAAAACGCCTGCGCGACTGATAGTCATGGATCTCAGAACAGGCCTTCGATCTGGCCGGTCTCGTTGAGGAAGATCTTCTCCGAGGACGGCGCCTTGGGCAGGCCGGGCATGGTCATGACCTCGCCGCAGATGATGACGACGAAGCCGGCGCCGGCCGACAGCCTGACCTCGCGCACCGGCACGGTGTGGCCGGTCGGCGCGCCGCGCAGGTTCGGGTCGGTCGAGAAGGAATACTGCGTCTTGGCCATGCAGACCGGCAGGTTGCCGTAGCCGGCCTGTTCCCAGGCGTGCAACTGGTCGCGGATCGACTTGTCGGCGATCGCCTCGTCGCCACGGTAGATGCGCTTGACGATGGTGTTGATCTTTTCGAACAGCGGCATCTCATCGGGATAGAGCGGCGAGAACTGCGACGCGCCGGACTCAGCGATCTCGACCACCTTCTTCGCCAGATCCTCGATGCCGGCCGAGCCCTGGGCCCAGTGCTTGCACAGGATCGCCTGGGCGCCGAGCGAGGCGACGAAATCCTTCATCGCCTGGATTTCGGCATCGGTGTCGGTGGTGAAGTGGTTGATCGCCACCACTGCCGGCACGCCGAACTGCTTCACGTTCTCGATGTGGCGGCCGAGGTTGAGGCAGCCCTTCTTGACCGCCTCGACGTTCTCCTTGCCGAGCTCTTCCTTCTTGATGCCGCCATTCATCTTCATGGCGCGCACGGTGGCGACGATGACGGCCGCCGCCGGCTTCAGGCCGGCTTTGCGGCACTTGATGTCGAAGAACTTTTCAGCACCGAGATCGGCGCCGAAACCGGCTTCGGTGACGACATAGTCGGCGAGCTTCAGCGCCGTCGTGGTGGCGACGACTGAGTTGCAGCCATGCGCGATGTTGGCGAAAGGGCCGCCATGGACGAAGGCCGGGTTGTTCTCCAGCGTCTGCACGAGGTTGGGCTGCATAGCGTCCTTTAGGAGAACGGCCATGGCGCCATCGGCCTTGAGGTCGCGGGCATAGACCGGCAACTTGTCGCGGCGGTAGGCGACGATGATGTCGCCGAGGCGCTTTTCAAGGTCCTTGAGGTCGGTGGCCAGGCACAGGATCGCCATGACTTCTGAGGCGACGGTGATGTCGAAGCCGCCCTCGCGCGGGAAACCGTTGGGGACGCCGCCGAGCGAGCAGATGATCTCGCGCAGCGCCCGGTCGTTCATGTCCATGACGCGGCGCCAGACAACGCGGCGCGTGTCGATGCCGAGCTCGTTGCCCCAGTAGATGTGGTTGTCGATCAGCGCCGAAAGTAGATTGTGCGCGGTGGTGATGGCGTGGAAGTCGCCGGTGAAGTGGAGGTTCATGTCCTCCATCGGCACGACCTGCGCGTAGCCGCCGCCGGCAGCACCGCCCTTGACGCCGAAATTCGGCCCGAGCGAGGCTTCGCGGATGCAGACGATGGCTTTCTTGCCGATGCGGTTGAGGCCGTCGCCGAGGCCGACCGTCGTCGTCGTCTTGCCTTCGCCGGCCGGCGTCGGGTTGATGGCGGTGACCAGGATCAGCTTGCCGTCCTTGTTGCCCTTCACCGACTTGATGAACTCGGCGGAGATCTTCGCCTTGTCGTGGCCGTAAGGCAAAAGATGCTCGGTCGGGATGCCGATCTTTTGGCCGATCTCCTGGATCTGCTTCTTCTTGGCGGCGCGCGCGATCTCGATGTCGGACTTCACTTCGGCCATGACGGCTTTCCTCTGGATTGGACGATGGAGGGGACGGGTTTGATCAGTTTGGTCGCAAGCAAGCTCGAAACGGCCCGGCACTGCAGGCGCGGGCATGTTCTACCCTTGTCGCTGCCTTGGCGTCAACTTTCATGCAACTATGTTTCCCATGGAGAAAAATTCTTGTCGACCTGTCTCGGGTCTTCGCGCCCGGCTATGGCGCCGTATAAAAGCCAGAGCAGGCGCTGGTGCGCCGTCTCAAAACAGCCGCACAATGCACGGAATGCGACAGGGGCGACGACGCAAATCAACAAGCGCCGCCGATGCCGGCAAAACCGCTGGCGTCAGCACGTTGCTGATCTCGACCATGTTGGAACGGACTCTCAGCACATAAAAACCCATCGTCGTCAGGTGCGGCCATCCTCGCGGCGGTGCCGGCGCGGTTTCAAGCTCAGCGGTCGAGAACCGATCGGACCTCAACGAGATTGGAGCGGACCCGCAGCATATAGAATCCCATGGTGGTCAAGTGGGATGGCATGATCCAACCGTCCTCCCGACCATTTGAGATGATGAGGGGCCGAATTTTCAGCGCCGCCTGAAACTGCTGGTCGAGTTGGTCCCAGAGCGGACCGAGCCCGCGCGTGTCGATAACGGCCTTGAAATCAGTGCGCGTGGCTTTCAGGATTCCGTAGTAGCCGTAGAGCTGTCCGTAGGCGAACCAGAATCGGTCGTCCGCGCGCGTATCGAACCAGCCATTGTTGTTTGTCTGCGACTGTCTGCTGAGGATATCCGATGTCGAACCGATATCACTGGCTATACGGTCGACGAACTTCGCCAGATTGTCCGCGCGGGCGTTGAACACCACCTCGCATTTCAACAGGCGGTCGTTGAAGGTGCGAAGCGACGTGATGCCTGTGCGGTAGAAGCTGGGGCTTGGCGTCTTGGGGCCGAATGGCCTAAGGCCGAAATACCACGTTTCCTCGTCGAATTCGACCGCGCCTCTTGCATCCTGCAGGTTTTGATCGATCTGGCTGGTGCCGCGTACTCGGCCGATCGTGTCAACCAATTCGACCGCGGTGCGTCGAACAGCCTGGTGTACGCCGCGCTGGAAAGCCGCCTTGTTGTCCAGGAACGGTGTATGATCCCAGTCCACGCCGAAGAGCCCTAACTTGTACAGGATCATCGACGAGATCCAGGCGTTTTGATTGACATTGAAATCGATCAGATCCGCCGCAACCGTCACGATGCCAGACCTGGTACATGTCTTGACTTGGCCTTCCGCGCCTTCGTCGGTGACTTGCTCGCCGGATCCGGCCGGCGGCGCGAATGTATAAGCATCCGCATAGGCAGGATTGAAGTTCTTCCAATATTGCGTGTTCCAGAAGAAATAGGTGTACAGTCCGACCAAGATCACGATCGCCGTACCGAGCACGGCCTTCAGTATCCAGCCGCGCTGCGTGTACCAGCGGCCGGCCCACATGAACGGCCACAGGATGACGCCGATGGCGAGGCCGATGCCGCGGCCGATCCACTGGAAAATCCGGGTGAAGAAATTCACGATCGGATCAAGCATGGCGATGACACCCCCATCAGTCAGTTAGGCCGTAGAGGCGTGTGCGAAACGCCACCTTGTCCTTCAAATATGTGGTTTTCAGAACGTCCACAACATGCGATCGCCAGGCGTCGCTGTAGCCGTCGAAGTCGCGGTAGAAGCCGGGCTTGTTGAAGACGTAGCGCGAAACGAAGTCCTGCGGCACGAAATCCGAGATCAGGTGGTTGGTCAGCCAGGCATCGGGATGATCGGGCTTGGCCCGGATCGCCAGGAAGCGCTGCTGCGGGAACACGTCCTCGATCTTGAGCTGGCCAAGCTGGGCGACCTCGCGCTTGGCGGCGTTGAGGAAGGGGAAATTGCCGTCCCTGGTGATCAAATCGGCATGGCCATGTATCCAGGTCTGCAGCCAGACCTTATCGACGTCGGTCAGGTTGCGGTCGGGCTCGCTGTCGCGGATCAGGGCGCGCACCACCATCTCGGCGCGGTGCTCGAGATAGCCGGAGGCCTCGATCCACGAAGCACGCGGCAATTCGATACGGCCGGTCGCGGCGAGGAACCTGAACACCTTGTCGGCGTCGTTGATCGACAGGTAGCTCACCTGCCACGGCCGCGAACGGCGGAAGCCGGGCGCCGCCGGGTCGCTGATGACAGTCGTCATATCCGGATCGACGAACACGTAGAGGCCGCCGAAATGGCTGGTCCAATAAGCGTTGTGGCGGAAGATCACCTGGTCTGGCACCAGGGCGTTCTCGCGGATGTCGCCGCAGATCTTGGCGAGCTCCACCATGCGTTGCAGCATGGCGCTGTCGCGCCAGGCATCGGGTTCCTGCTTCAGCCGGTCGACAAGCTTGCCGAGTTCGGCCGCCTTGCCCAGCACGTCCTCGGCCGACAGCACCTTGAACTCGACCTGGTTGATCGACAGCAGGTCCTCGATGTCGTTGACCTTGGGAACTGAATCCTCGATCTCGCCGTAGATGACGTCCTTGATGGTCAGCGCGTCGATGGCGCGCTGGTTCTTCGACATGAACTCGAACATCAGTTGCGAGGTGTTGGAGAAGGCGGTGTGGACCACCGGCAAGTCGATCTGCGACGGCGTCAGGATGATGAAGCGACGGTTGACCTCGTTGGGATCGAGATAGTCGTAATCGCGGCATTCGTCGGCGACCTCAGGCGAAAAGCCGGTGCGGTCGATCTGGAAACTCTCCAGCTTGGTCGGGTTCAGCCCGAAGGCGGCAAGCGCCTTGTTGTAGCGCTGGATAAGATGCGGCTCGTCAACCGTCAGCAGCCGTCCGTAAATCAGCTCGTTGTCGCGCAGCAGATCGGGTTTCTTGGCGGGTTTCATTGCACGCCCTTACGCATTCCAATTTCCCTTGGCCTTCATCTCCTCGATTTCGCGCACGGCGCGGTCGCGCAGCCTTGTGTCGCGGATCATCTTGGTCACTGCCGCATCGTCGGACTTGTCGGAGTAGCGGAATTCCGAGTCGGCATAGCGGTTGATCTCCTGCATGACCATGTCCATCGAGAACGGTCCGCGCAGTTCCTCGATCATCGCCTTCTTCTCATCGTAGCCCTTGTGCATGAAGGCTTCCGGCTTTTCGAACCACTCGTCGGGAAGCTCGATGTCCATGGCGCGCATCTTGATGGCGTCGGTGACGTTCTTGATGGCGCGGCCGGTGAAGCGCGGCTCGGCGTCCTTGATCATGTGCAGATAGGTGCCGATGTCGGCCAGCGACTTCGGCGCGCCGCTTCCCTTCATGTAGCGCTCGTAGACCTTCATCAGCCCGTCTTCCTGCGGCTTTTCATGCTCCTCATAGGCTTCCGTTACCGCGCGCTGGATCTCCTGCGCGGCATAAAGCTTGTGGTCGCCAAGCGGGATCTTGTGGTTCTTGCCAGCGAGCAGGACGAAGATGTCGATGTAGTCGTCGCGGCTCTGCGGCCCGTCGACCAGCCAGCGGGCGCCGGCGCGCTGGCGCAGCGCGTCGTCGACATTTTCGGGGTAGTTGGAGAACATGCCGAAGGAGCAGTTGCCGCGCACCACGGTGCCGGCACCGGCGAAGGCGTCCATCAGGACGCCGGTGATCTCCTGCTGGCCGGCCGAGGCGCGGTCGTCGGAACGGCGCGCCGCCACCTGGTCGATGTCGTCGACGGTGCCGAAGCCGATGACGCGCGGATTGAGCACGTTGTTGATGAACTGCCGGCAGTTCTGACCGGATTTGCCCTGGTAGGATGAAATCTGGTCGACGCCGAAATTCTCATAAGCGAACGGATAGCCGGCGACCTGGCAGTAATTGTTGACGAGACCAGCGATCATCTGGATCAGCGTCGTCTTGCCGGTGCCCGGCGCGCCGTCGCCGATGAAGGTGAAAAGGAAGCCGCCGAGCTCGACGAACGGGTTCATCTCGCGCTCGAAATCATAGGCCATCAGCATCTTGGCGAGCTTGACCGACTGGTATTTGGCGATGTGGTTGCCGACGACCTCTTCCGGCTTCTTGAAGGTCATCACCAGCGGCTTGGAGCGCTTGCCGGGCGCGACATCGAAGCCGTCGAGGGTGAAGTCGTCGACGTCGATGCGGATGTGGGCGTTCTCGAACGGACCGATGCCGTCGAAACGGCCTTTGCGCACCAGCAGTCCGTCGATGGCGACACGGGCAAAGGCGCGCGCCCGGGTCGTCAGATCGGCATCGTCCTTCGAGCCCGCAATCGCCTTGTCGAGACCGGCGACGATCGACTTTACCGCATCCTGCTGCGTGTCGAACAGGAAATCCGGTTCGGCAATATCGTTCGGCGCCTCGCCGTCACTGTCGATCAGCTGGAACAGATAGGAGGCGAGGCTGAAGGCGGAGATATAGGCCGAGGCCGACAGGAGTTTCTTGAAGGTGGCGGCCTCGTCGCCCTCGAGCGGGGCGCGGGCGTTCTTGGCCTGCAGGCTTTCGAGGTCCGAGCCTTCGGCAAAGACATCCGATATGGCCAGCGCGATCGCCAGCCCGCGCCGGGCGCGAAACAAAAGCGTGTGCTGCTGGATGGTCATCAACTGGTCGTCGGGATGGATGGCGGCGACAGTTTTCGACAGCTCGACCTCGCGCGTGCGGCGCACCGAGCCGACCGAGACGGTCGAGACGAAGCGGCGGTTGGTGCCGGCAAGCGCTGTGCCGGATTCGCGCGAGGGATCCTCCAGCACGACGATACGGGTAATGAAGCCCTGCGCCGTGGCTCGATGCTTTTCGATTGCAGCTTCCGAAATCGTGGTCAGGCCGGTGTCCATGAAGGATGCTCCGCGGGTTGACGGTCACACATCACTGATCACCTGTCCCTTCGACAGGATGTGGACCTTGTAGCCGGAAAAGATCTTCTGCGCCTCGCCGGCGGCATAGAGCGCCTGATAGGCCTCGTGCGGGATCAGCGCATGATTCTCGTAGCTCGACACGCCCTGGCGTGCGGCCTCCAGGTCATCGGTGTTGATGAAGAATTCCTGCGTCGTCTTCTCGCTCGAGAACAGCCCCTTGCGGCCGGGCTTTTCGGCTTTCGAATAGACCTCCTGGATGGTCCAGGTCAGCAGCCAGGCGTTTTCGGGCTTGCGCACCTTGGCCAGCACTTCCGTGACCGTCGTGTTGTTGTCGGTGATCCCCGCCGAATAGAACGGGCCGAGCACGACGCGGCGCAACTGCTTTGGATGCAGCGGCTCGAAATCCTTGTCCATGTTGACCGCGATGGTCGCCGGCGACAGCGTGTAAGCCGAATTCTTCTCGGTGAAATCGTCGAAGCGATGGGCGAGTTCGGGATTGAGCAGGCCGTCCACCGGCAGCGGAATATCGACCCTTTCATTCAGCTTGCCACCGCTGTCGACGAGCTGCCGGATCATGTCTTCGGAAGAGTCCTCCACGGTAGCCATGTAGATCAGCGGCAGATTGGCGCTGCCGTCGAAACTGGCCCAATGAACCAGATAGTAGGGCCGCAGCGTCTTCGGGTTGACGGAGACCTTTGCCGTCTGCGCCAGCGTGAACGGGCCGAAGGTCGATCCGCTCTTGACGTCCTCCAGATAGAGCCGCTCGGCCATCGACTTCTGCAGCGCCTCCGGGAATTCCTTGTGGCGCAGGATGAAGTCGGCCATCTCCTCGCGCAATTCGCCGGCCCGCGGGATGCTGGCAAGGCGCGTATCGGCCTGGCGGCGGTCGTTCTCCAGTTCCAGCAGGTTCTGGAACACCGGATAGCCGCTGTCGGCGCGCGAGATGCGGAACGTCTCCATGAAGCCGAGACGGTTGCGCCAGCAGGAAAACGACTTGTCCAGCCGGGCAATGTATTCGGCGACGATCTTGGCGACGATACCGTGCCGGTAGAGCGGCGAGCGGTCGTCGCGCATGAACACTTCCAGCCCGCTCAGCGCCGCCGTGATGGCGGAGAAATAGCGTGCCGCCGCCTCGTTTTCGGGGGTCATGCCGTCAACCTTATGGAGCAGTACGTGTGCGGCAATTACGACTGCACGTAATTGGCCGAATTGTGCTTCTTCATCACCTCGTCGAAGCGGCGGGCAAAGGCATCGTCGGCGAGCTTCTTGCGGCGCTGGATGTCGGCGGTGGCCACCATGTTCTTCTCGTGCATTTCAAGGAGATCGCCAATGTGCTTTTGCGAGGCGGCGCCGATGCCGGCCATGGTCTCCTCGGCGGTGTTGTCGACCTGGCTGCCCAACGTATTGATCTTGTGGGCGACGTCCTGCTGGGCGGCGGTCTTGAGCGAGTCTTCCAGGGCCTTGTAGAGCACGATGCGCTGCTCGGTATCGATCGTCAGCTTGTTGATCAGCGTCGACTGCGCGGCGATCTGGTTGTTGAGCGAATCGACGAAGGTCTGGAACATCGAGGTGTAGCGCTCCAGCGTCTGGCTTTCGGCCAGCAATTCCTGCTCCTTGGCCTGCTTCTCATTGTATTCGGTGGCCAATTTCGAGCGCTCGCCTTCAAGCTGCGTGCGCTCCTTCTGGCTGGTCGAGGCGGCAATCCTGTTCTCGATGTCGAGCAGCATCGGGTTGAGCTCCTCGATGCGTTTCTGCACCGCTTCGAGGTTTGTCATGGTGGTCTTGCGGCGCTCGATGACCTGCGACAGGCTGGCCTCGGAGGTCTTGTAGCGCTGGTCGAGAACCTCTTTCTGCGCCTTGAGGATGCCGACAATGGTGTCGGACTTGGCCAGCAGTTCCTGCAGATTGCCGGCCAGCGACATGTTGCGGACGCGGTCGGTGCGCATGCGCTGCTGACGCTGCTTGGAGAACATGCCGACGAAGTTTTCCCAGCCGGTATAGTTCTTCATGCTCTCGAATTCGGCGCCGAAGACGTTGGTGGCGTCCTCCAGCCCGATGATCAGGTCGGCGATGTTGCCTTCCATCACCTTCTGCTGCTTCAGCACATCCTCGATGCGGGCGTTCTCGATCTCGAAATTGGCGTCGCCGATCTTCTTGTCGGCCTGGGCCAGCGTGTCGAGCACGGTGCCGGACTGCTCGATCTTGGAGCGCATGTCCTGCACGACCTGCTTGGTCTTGGCAATTTCGGCATCGAAATTCTGCAATGTCGCCATAGGGGCCTCCCGCATCGGCATCGGTTTCGTGTCGGCGCGAATATATGTGGAGCATCCGGGGATTGAAAGACGCAAGACAAGAGGAGCTGCGAAAACAAAAGGTTTCGCTCCTCCCTTGAAAGATAAACGAACCATTCTCATGGGTTGACTACCCGGCCGACCGGGCTCAGTTCACCTGCCGCCTGACTTTTGGACGGTCCCGGCGGCAACAAAGCGTTCGATTTTCGCCGCGACGGCTGCCCCGATATTGGGCAAATGTCCGCAACCGATCAGCGGGCGTGCTGGACCGACGCCAAAGCCGGACTGGCCGCCGGCAGGGTTCAGGGCTTGGGGTCGGCCTTCAGATAGGCGATGACATTGGCGATGTCGGTGTCGTTGCTCAGTCCGGCAAAAGCCATCTTGTTGCCGGGAACCTTCAGCTTCGGGGCGTGCAGATAGACAGCAAGGTTCGCCTCGTCCCAGACCAAGCCGGCGGCGCCGGCATCCTTCATAGCCTGCGAATAATGGCCAAGGAAGCTTTCGGCCGTTCCGGCCGTACGGCCAACGACGCCCAGCAGATGCGGGCCGACCTTGTCGCGGTCGGTCGCTGCCTCGTGGCAGGCGATGCATCGGTTGAAGACTTTCTTACCGAGTGCCGCGTCGCCGTCGGCATGCGCGGCAAGAACGCCGGCGAGGAAAAGGACAACGGCGGACGAAACGGCTCGAAGCATTGGCTGACCCCGGAGAGTTCTGGCTGACGGGTTTATAGGAGCGAGGTTTAACAAACGCTGCATCCGGCTGCAGCAGAGCCGGCGGCAAAGGCCGCCGCGCCGGTCAGGACTTGGTGAAGCCGATGAAATCGTCGGGCGTCGCCCTGCCCATTTCCTCTTCCCAGTGGCGGCGGCAGAGCGAGACATAGACGTCCTTGCCGATCGCCACCTGCTCGCCCTGTCTTGCCACCTTGCCGTCCGGGCCGAGGCGTACCACCATCGTCGCCTTGCGGCCGCAGCGGCAGATGGTTCGCACCTCGCGCAGATCGTCGGCAATCGCCAGCAGCGCGCGCGAGCCGGAAAACAGCTTACCCTGGAAATCGGTGCGCAGGCCGTAGCACATGACCGGGATGTTCAGCCGGTCGGCGATGCGGGCGAGTTGCCAGACCTGCTCTTCGTCGAGGAACTGCGCCTCGTCGACGAAGACGCAATGCACGGTCGTGTGGTCGTGATGCTCGGCGACGCGGGCGTAGAGGTCGTCGCCGTCACGGAACATCTCGGCCTCCGTCTCCAGGCCGATGCGCGACGAGATCAGCCCGGTGTCGCCCTTGCGGTAGTGGCCGGCGACGAACAGCATCGTCGTCATGCCTCGTTCGCGATAATTGTAGGACGCCTGCAGGAGCATCGTCGTCTTGCCGGCATTCATCGTCGCATAGTTAAAATACAGCTTCGCCATCCCGCCCTTTTAAGCCGAGTTGTCCCGGTGCGGGGAGGGGCGCGCCGGCTCATTCCCCTGAAAAAGCCGCCTGCCATCAAAAAAGCGGCACGGGTGTCGCTGATCGGCCAGTCGGCGCCGTTCATCGTGATTGCCTTAGTGCTTGAAACCGCACCAGAATGGTGTTTGGCTGACGAAACAAGGCGGAGATAAAAACCGTTCCTTCGCTTCGCCAAAAGAATCGCAATGGGAGAATATCTATGTCGCGTATGAATTCCTACGTCGCCGGCCTCGGTCTGGCGGCTTTCCTGTCCACGGGCGCTGCCTTTGCCGGAGACCCGGAAAGCTGCAAAGCGGTGCGTCTTTCCGATGTCGGCTGGACCGACATCCAGGCGACGACCGGTGTCGCCTCGGTGCTGCTCACCGCGCTCGGCTACGAGCCGCAGGTGATCCAGCTGTCGGTTCCGGTCACCATGGCTTCGCTGAAGAACAAGGACCTCGACGTCTTCCTCGGCAACTGGATGCCGTCTATGACCAACGACATCAAGGACTACACCGCCGACGGCTCGGTCGAGACCATCAGTGAGAACCTCAGCGGTGCTGGCTACGGCATCGTCGTGCCGACCTATGTCGCAGACGCCGGCGTCAAGACGCTGACCGACCTCGGCAAGTTCAAGGACAAGTTCGACGGCAAGATCTACGGCATCGAGGCCGGCAATGACGGCAACCGCATCATCCTCGACATGATCAAGAACCCGAAGGACAATCTCGAAGGCTTCGAACTGGTCGAGTCCTCGGAAGCCGGCATGCTCACCCAGGCCGAGCAGTCGATGAAGAACAACGAATGGATCGCCTTCCTCGGCTGGACGCCGCATCCGGTGATGGGCGCCATGAAGATCACCTATCTCGACGGCATGGGCGATAGCGGCTTCGGCGCTGCCACTGTGCATACCAATGTGCGCAAGGGCTACACCACGGAGTGCCCGAATGCCGGCAAGTTCATCGCCAATCTGAAGTTCAATCTCGACATGGAAGGCGAGATGATGGACGCGATCCTGAAGGGCGGCGACGCCAACACGGTCGCGACCGACTGGCTGAAGAAGCATCCGGACGCGGTTGCGCCCTGGATCGCCGGCGTGACCACCTTCGACGGCGGCGATGCCGCCGCGGCGGTCAAGACCGCGCTCGGAGGCTGAGCCGACCTTGAATCCGGCGTGACCGGAAAAGGGCAGCCATAGTGGAAAAGGCTGCCCTTTTTCATATCCTGTGACAAGATGACCGTCCGGCAAGGATGGCGCAGCCATAGAGGGGCAAGATGGATCCGATTTCGAAATTCCTGGTCGCCTACAAGATCCCCATAGGTCCGTGGGGGAAGGCATTCTTCGGCTTTCTTACAGACAATTTCGATACCGTCTTCAGGACTTTTTCCAACAGCCTCAATTTCCTGCTCGACGGGATAGTCGACGGACTTCTGCTGTTGCCGCCCGTTCTTCTCATCGCGCTGATCGCCCTGCTCGCCTATTTCCTGCAGCGCTCCAAGGGCCTGGCCGTCGCCGTCTTCCTCGGGCTGCTCTTCATCCTCAACCAGAACCTATGGAAGCAGACGGTGGAGACGCTGGTGCTGGTGGTTGCCGCCGCCGCCGCCTCGATGGCCATAGGCGTGCCGCTCGGCATCTGGGCCGCGCACAAGCCGAAAGTCTACCGCATCATGCTGCCCGTGCTGGATCTGATGCAGACGCTGCCGACCTTCGTCTACCTGATCCCGGTGCTGACCCTGTTCGGCCTTGGCAACGCGCCCGGCCTCATCGTTACCATCATCTTCGTCATCCCGACTTCGGTTCGTCTCACCCATCTCGGCGTCACTTCGGTACCGAAGTCGATCGTCGAGGCCGGCGAGGCGTTCGGCGCCACCAAAAGACAACTCCTATGGAAGGTCGAGCTGCCCTCGGCTCTGCCCACCATCATGGCCGGCCTGACACAATCGATCATGTTGTCGCTGTCGATGGTGGTGTTCGCGGCCCTCATCGGGGCCGGCGGCCTCGGCACCGAGATCAACCGGGCGCTCGGCTCGCGCAGGATCGACTTGGGGCTTGAAGCCGGTCTCGCAATCGTCGTGCTCGCCATCGTGCTCGACCGAATGACCCGTATTGGCGTTGGAGGCAAGAAATGACCGTCGCCGTTGATTTCAAGAACGTCGATATCGTCTTTGGCGCCGACCAGGCCGGTTCGCTGGCGCTCATCGACGGCGGCGCCACCCGCGCCGAAATCCTTGAAAAGACCGGCAATGTGCTGGGCTGCGCCGGCGCCAGCCTGACCGTGCATGAGGGTGAGATTTCGGTCCTCATGGGTCTGTCCGGTTCAGGCAAGTCGACGCTGCTCAGGGCCGTCAACCGGCTGAACGTCGTTTCGCGCGGCCAGGTTCTGGTCAAGGACGGCGACGGCACGGTCGACGTCGTTACCTGCGATGAGGTGACGTTGAGAAGGCTGCGGCAGAAACAGGTGGCGATGGTGTTCCAGCAGTTCGGCCTGCTGCCGTGGCGCACGGTGGAGGAGAATGTCGGCCTCGGCCTCGAGCTCGCCGGCGTGCCGGAAGCCGAGCGCAAGGAGCGCGTGCAGCGCCAGCTCAAGCTGGTCAATCTCGACCCGTGGTCGAAGAAATACGCCCACGAGCTCTCGGGCGGCATGCAGCAGCGCGTCGGCCTGGCGCGCGCCTTTGCCACCGAGGCGCCGATCCTGTTGATGGACGAGCCGTTTTCGGCGCTCGATCCGCTGATCCGGACCAAGCTGCAGGACGAGTTGCTGCAGCTCCAAGCCGAGTTGAAGAAGACCATAATCTTCGTCAGCCACGATCTGGAAGAGGCGCTGAAGATCGGCACCCACATCACCATCATGGAAGGCGGACGCATCGTGCAGACCGGCGCGCCGGAGGACATCGTGCTGCGCCCCGCCAACGACTATGTCCGCGACTTCATCGCCAATGTGAATCCTTTGTCGGTGCTGACTGCCTGGAACGTTATGCGCGACCGCCGCGACCTCGAGGAGAGCACGGACGGCTGGGTCTGGCTCGACCGGCGCAAGACGACGCGGTTCAAGATCGACGAGCACGGGTTGGTGGCGGCGGCCGAGCGCGACGGCAAGCCGGCGGTGTGGGTGTCCTGCACCGACATCGAAGCCCAGCCGGAGGAGACCGCTCAGGTGTTCTGGGCAGCCCCAGGCACCTCGCTGAAGACGGTGATGATGGCCATGCACCGTTCGCAGACGGCGCCGGTGGCGTTGTTCGACGACCAGTCGCGCTTTGTCGGCGCCATCGGTGTCAGGGACGTGCTGAGCGCCGTGCTGCGGAGGTAGAGGAAACGGTCCTGAAGCGGATTTGGAATTGGTTGTCCAAACCGCGGGCCGCGCAAGCGGCGGTCGGCGTCCTGCTCGTGATTGCGATGCGGTCGATCCTGGAATTCTTCAGGATCGGCGGGGCGACTGGAGCGCAGCTGAACGGGGATCAGGTCTTCTATATCGAAGGAGCGCTTGCGGCAGTTGTCGCAGGGCTGGCTGTTCTTGTTCTGCATGCAATGGGGCGGCATGGTTGGGCGACCCTCTTTTGCGCGGCAGCGATAATTGCCCTGGTCGCATGGAAGATCGCCGTCATCCGTTGAAAGCAGGCAGAACAGCATCAAATCCCGGCATTCGCGCCGGTCCTGAAGCCGTTCAGCCCCGCGATGCCGTGACCAGTATCCGCTTGGCCGAAGGGCACCGAAACCCTACATTGGCATCATCTGGCTGCTGCGCGGATCGTTGCACCCGCGAAGCGGGCGAATGCAACAGCGGGGCATTGGCAGAATGATCTTCCGACAGCTCTTCGATTCCGTTTCGGGGACCTACTCCTACCTGCTCGCCAGCCGCAAGGGCGGCGAGGCGCTGATCATCGATCCGGTGCTGGAGAAGGTCGACCGCTACCTTCAGCTCGTCAACGAACTCGACCTCAGGCTGGTCAAGGCAGTGGACACGCATCTGCATGCCGACCACATCACCGGCCTCGGCGCGCTGCGCGACAAGACGCATTGCGTCACCGTGATGGGCGAGCAGACCAAGGCCGACGTGGTGTCGATGCGGCTTGCCGATGGCGACAAGCTCGCCATAGAGGGGCTGGCGCTCGACGTGATCTACACGCCTGGCCACACAGACGATTCCTACAGCTTCATCCTGCCGGACCGGGTGTTCACCGGCGATACGCTGCTCATCCGCGGCACCGGCCGCACCGACTTCCAGAATGGCGATCCGCGCCAGCAATATGAATCGATCTTCGGCCGCCTGCTCAAGCTGCCCGACGAGACGCTGATCTATCCGGCGCATGACTACAAGGGCGAGACCGTCTCGACCATCGGCGAGGAGAAGGCGTTCAATCCGCGCCTGCAGGTGAAGTCAGCGGATGAATACGTCGAGATCATGAACAATCTCAAGCTCTCCAATCCGAAGATGATGGACGTCGCCGTGCCGGCCAACATGAAGGTCGGACTGCATCAGGACGATATTGCCGGGCGGGGCTGGTCGGTCACCGCCGAGGCCGCACTTGCGCTGGTCGGCAGGTCCGACGTGGCGCTGATCGATCTGCGCGAGAATGCCGAGCGTGAACGGCATGGCGTCATCCCCGGCGCCATCCATCTGCCCTATCCCCGCCTGCAGGAAAACATTGCCGCCGGCGGCATGCTGCACGAACTCGCCAGGTCGACCGGCAAGCGGCTTTTGTTCTACTGCGCCTTTGGCGAACGCTCGGCGATGGCGGTTCAGGCCGCCCAGGACGCTGGGATCGCCAGCGCCCGCCACATCCACGGTGGCATCGACGCCTGGAAGAAGGCGGACGGACCGCTCGTCCATTAGAGCAATTCCAGGAAAGTGCGTAGCGGTTTTCCGTCCGGAATTGCGTAAAAACAAATACTTAGGCGGAGCCAGCCGCTCATCAGCCCTGGAAGTTCAATTCAAGCCGATGAGCCTGGCGCCATTCCGAAACAGGGCCTCCCCCTCGGAATCGAAGCGGAAGGTGGCGATGAAATCGTCGGCGCGGTAATCCGGCAGCGTCTTGCGGATGGCGGCAGCGAAGTTTCGTGCCTCATCCTGCCGGCCCGCCAGCGCCAGGCAGTGCGCTGCGATCGACAGGATGATGGTGTGGGCGTTGGGCCGTGCGGCCGCTTTCAGCGCCCATTCGGCCGCCTCGTCGAACTGGCCGAGCCGGGCAAGTGCCATGGCCCGTGACCCCAGCATGCCGAACAGCAGCGGATCGAACGGGCTGAGGTGCCGCGAATGGTCGGATGCGCCTATCGCCGCCTTCGGATCGCCCGACTGGGATTGCACGAAGGACAGCGCGTAGTGGCCTAGCGCGAAGTTCGGGCTGAGGTCGACGGCCCTTTCCAGTTCGAGCAAAGACCCGTCTTTTTCGCCGCGCAGCCACAGCGCGCGGCCCATGGCCCAGTGGGCGGCAGGGTTGTGGTCGTCGACCAGCAGGCTTTGGCCGGCGCTTTCGAAGGCAAGCGCGGTTTCCTGGTCGCGATCGCCCCAGCGCTGGAAGGCGTTCTGCCAATGGGTGAAGGAGAGGCCGGCATAGGCGCGGGCGAAGGTCGGGTCCTGCTTCAAGGCCATGCCGAAGAACTGCTGGGCCAGTTCGTTCTCCGTGCGGGTGAAGCGGTACATGTGCCAGAGGCCTCGGTGGTAGGCTTCCCAGGCATTGAGCGAGTTGGGTGCCTTCAGCATGGCGCGGTTGCGTTCGACCGTGGCTATCTCGGCCGCGATCGAGGAGACGATGCTGTTGCCGATATCGTCGAGCACGATGAAGATGTCGTCCGGCTTGCGCTCGAAGGTCTCGGCCCAGACAATCCTTGCGGTGCGCACCTCGATGAGTTCGACCGAGACGATAACGCGGCCCGCCACGCTGCGGACGGTTCCGGTGGCCACGTAATCGACGTTCAGCCGGCGCCCTGCATCCTCCGGCGCGATGTTTTTCTCGGCCAGCGCGAACATCGACCCACGCGCGATGACGAAGAAATCCCTGAGCTTGGCGAGGCGGGTGATGATGTCGTGGGTCATGCCGTCGGCCAGCCCACCGCGAACGCCGTCGGTGCCGGCATGCTCGACAAACGGCATCACCGCGAGCGAGGCCTGGCGCGATGCGGCGGCATCCGGTTCGGTAAGCGCGATCGGAACCTGGGGCGCGAAGGCAATCGCCGGCTGCGCACCTGGCGCCGCATCCGACTGCCGGTCCTTGATCGCGCGCCATGCCTCGCGCACGGGTGCGAATTCCAGCTCTTCCGAGTGAAACAGCTGGGCGGCGACAACAAGGTGTTCCTCGCACTGGCCGATCTGGCCCCGCCTGGTCAGGTTCTCCAGCAGCGCCACATGCGCGCGGACGTCGAAGGGCGCGAGTTCCAGCCATCTGTCGAGATAGGGCGAGACGCCGTCGGAGCCCGCCGGCAAGGTGCTGACCAGATGCTCCAGGATGGCGATATGGCACGAGGTGAACCGGCGGCGCTGCGCAACCAGCCAGCTGTCGAAATGCGGACAGCGGTCCAGCTCCAGCCCATCGAGGAAATCGCCGGCGAACAGGTCCGACAGCGCCCGCAGCCGTTCCGGAGCAAGTGTTCCTATTCCCGCCGCCGCGGCAGCGGCGATCTCGACGGCATCGACTGACACACCGTCCAGGCGCAGCCCGACCGTGTCGCCCTGCGTTTCGACCCTGCTGACATCAGGGTTGTCGAGAACACCGCGCAGCTTGCTGAGGCACCAGCGAAGCTCGCCCCGCGGGTCGTTCGGCACATCCCACAGAAGCTCGCACAGGCGACTGCGCCCGACGGCATGCGGCGTGAGCGTGAGATAGGCAAGCAGCGCACGCAGTTTGCGCGATGCCGGCAATGCGATCGGAACACCGCCGCGCAGAATCGTCAGCGGCCCGAGCAGGCGCACGGAAAGGCCGGCCACCTCGCCATCCAGAGTCTCTTGGACGGATTCCACGGGCAATTCCACGGTTGCTACCACGCTGGCCAATCGGTCCCTGTTCTATCACCGAATGCGACAAGGTGCATCCGGCAGCGAAATCTAGCGCCGGCTGTCGCGGTTGCCGCACTGCCGGCAAGTCGGGAATTGTAACGCGGCAAAGTCTCGAAACCTCGCCGCCCAAACCGCCGGTTTGTAACCGGCTCGTGACGACACAAAGGGAGACCAGACATGTTGCATCAGTTGAAAATCAGAACCACCGCCGGCCGCGGCCGCCTGTTCGACAGCATTCTCGACACGGTAGGGGACACGCCGGTGATCCGTATCAACAATCTCGGCCCGGCCCATGCGACGATCTATGTGAAGGCCGAATTCTTCAACCCCGGTGCCTCCGTGAAGGACCGGCTGGCGCTCAACATCATCGAGGAAGCCGAGCGCAGCGGCGCGCTGAAGCCGGGCCAGACGGTGGTCGAGGCTACCAGCGGCAATACCGGAATCGGGCTTGCCATGGTTTGCGCTCAGAAGGGCTATCCGCTGGTGGTGACGATGGCCGACAGTTTCTCCGTCGAGCGCCGCAAGCTGATGCGCATGCTGGGCGCCAAGGTGGTGCTGACGCCGCGTGCCCAGAAGGGTTTCGGCATGTACAAGAAGGCGGTGGAACTCGCCGAAGCCAATGGCTGGTTCCTGGCCCGTCAGTTCGAGACCGAAGCGAATGCGGCCATTCACGAAGCGACCACGGCGCGCGAGATCATAAATGATTTCGCTGGCTCGCGGCTCGACTGCTTCGTCACTGGCTATGGCACCGGCGGCACCGTTGCCGGCGTGGCGCGCGTGTTGCGCCGCGAGCGGCCGGAGACCCGGATTGTGCTCACCGAGCCGGCCAATGCGCAGCTTGTCGGCAGCGGCAAGCCGCAGGAGCGTGGTACTAATGGCGCACCGGCCGCCAGCCACCCGGCCTTCGAGCCGCATCCGATCCAGGGCTGGACCCCGGATTTCATCCCCAAGGTCCTGCAGGAAGCGATCGACAAACGCCACTATGACGAGGTGGTGCCGATCGCCGGGCCCGAAGGCATCAAATGGGCCAAGGCGCTGGCGCAGCAGGAGGGGATCTTCACCGGCATCTCCGGTGGCGCCACTTTTGCCGTGGCACGCCAGATCGCCGGGACATCGCCGGCCGGATCGGTGATCCTGTGCATGCTGCCCGACACCGGGGAACGCTACATGACGACGCCGCTGTTCGATGGCATCGAGGCCGAGATGGACGCGGAGGAGATCGCGCTTTCGCGTTCGACGCCCGGCTGTCAGTTCGACGCCTGACAGCGCGTATCGCGGGGGACACCACAATGGACGCGATGCCGCAAACCTCGAGCGCGACAACGGAGGAAACGCTCGATCCTCTGGACTGGGCCGATATGCAGGCCCTGTCGCACCGGATCGTCGACGATGCCGTCGGCTATCTGCGCGACGTTCGCGACCGCCCAGTGTGGCGGGAGATGCCGGCCGAGGTGAGGGCGTTCTTCACCTCGCCACTGCCGCGCTCGCCGGCGCCACTCGCCGAAATCTATGGCGAGGTTGCCGACAACGTCATGGCCTATCCGATGGGCAACATCCATCCGCGCTTCTGGTCCTGGTATATGGGCTCCAGCAACTTCACCGGCGCGCTCGGCGATTTCCTGGCGGCGGTCCAGGGTTCCAATCTGGGCGGCGGCAACCATGCCGCCGGCCTGATGGACAGCCAAGTGGTCGACTGGTGCAAGCAGATGGTTGGCTTTCCCGCCTCGGCCAGTGGCACGCTGGTCAGCGGCGGCTCGATGGCCAACATCATCGGGCTCACCGTGGCGCGCAACACCAAGGCAGGCATCGACGTGCGCGAACATGGCGTCGGCGCCGTCACGCAGCCCTTGCGCTTCTATGGCTCGGACCAGACCCACTTCTGCCACCGTAAGGCGATGGAGGTGCTCGGCCTCGGCAACCGGGCGCTTCGCCGCATCCCAAGCGATGCCGCAATGCGCATCGATGTCGCCGCCTTGCGGGCGGCGATCGCGGAAGACCGAAAGGCGGGCTTCAAGCCGGCCTGCGTCATCGGCAACGCCGGCACCGTCAACACCGGCGCGATCGACGATTTGCAGGCGCTTGCGAGGCTGGCGGCGGAAGAGGATCTCTGGTTCCACGTCGACGGCTGCATCGGCGCGCTGATCGCGATCGCGCCGGAGAATGCAGCGCTCGTTGCCGGCGTCGAACAAGCCCATTCGCTTGCGCTCGACCCGCACAAATGGCTGCACGCGCCGTTCGAGGCGGGCTGCGCGCTGGTCCGCGATGCCGAGGCGCATCGCGGCGCCTTTGCCGTCATACCGGAATATCTGGAATCGACCTCGCGCGGCCTCGCGTCTGGAAAATGGCTGCACGATTACGGGCTGCAGACATCGCGCGGCTTTCGCGCGCTCAAGGTATGGATGGCGCTGAAGGAGCACGGCATTGAAAAATTCGGCCGCCTGATCGACCAGAACATCGCTCAAACCAAATATCTGGCCAGCCTGATCGAGGCCGAGCCGGCGCTGGAACTGATGGCGCCGGTGAACATCAACATCGTCTGCTTTCGTCACCGCGCCAACGGACTGTCAAGCGAGCGCCGGAAAGCGTTCAACACCGAGATCATGCTGCGTCTCCAGGAAGAAGGCATCGCGGCCCTTTCCGACACCACCGTGCATGACCAGCATTGCCTGCGGGTGGCAATCGCCAATCACCGCACCCGGCACAAGGATCTCGACCTGCTGGTCGCGGAAATCTTGCGTCTCGGCGCAGAACTTGCCGCGTGAGCGGAGTAGCACAGGAGGGACGCATGCCGTCCAGGGACTATGCGATAGACTATGCGGAAGAAGGCTCGGGACCGACCGTGCTGTTCATTCCGGGATCCTTCAGCACATACGCAGCTTGGCGGCCGATGCAGAAATGGCTGTCGCCTGACTACCGGATGATCGGCACCAGCCTTTGCGGCTATGGCGCGACCGCGGAGACCCGCTCGCGCAACGATTTCGGCATGCGGCACGAGCTCCGCGTCATCGAGCAGGCGGCACGCCGTGCCGGAGGACCCGTGCATCTGGTCGGGCATTCCTTCGGCGGGACCGTCGCCCTTGCCGCAGCCCTGGCAAACTCCATCGACGTGGCGAGCCTGTCGCTCTTCGAGGCAAATCCCCTCGCGCTCCTCAACGGAAAGCCGAGGCAAGGTCTCTATCAGGACGTTCAGAGGCTCAGCCGGGAGTTCAGCGCGGCGCTCGATGCCGGCGACGCCGATGCAGCCGGGATCATCATCGACTTCTGGGGCGGTCGAGGCACGTTTGCGGCGATGCCCGAAATCGTGCGGGGCCATTGCCGGCAGACAGCGGCGGTCAATGTGATCGACTGGCTGACGGATTTCAGTTTCGAGGCTGCCCTCCGCGACTACGGTGCCCTCGACATCCCGGTTCTTCTCGTCAGAGGCGGGTTCGCCAATCCGGCCACGGTGGCAATGACCGACATGCTGCAACAAGCCTTGCCGCATGTGCATAGCGCGGTTGTCGAGGACGCCGGTCACTTCCTCATTGCGACCCATGCGCAAAAATGTGCCGCGCTGCTGACACGGTTCCTGACGATTGCAGACGCGGAGCTGCCGGAACGCGCGATGGTTGCCTGACCCCCTAACCGGCGGGAAGCGGCGTGCCGGGAAGGTAAAGCATGATTGGTCGGATCTCGTAGACGGCAGTGGGATTGACGCGTCTGAGATCGCGCGCTGTTGCAATCGCCTCGTCTTGGCTGGCGCAGTTAAGGACATAGAGGCCCAGCAACTGCTCCTTGGTTTCGGCAAAGGGACCGTCGATCACCATGCCGTCGCCTGGGCCGCGCAGTGTGACGGCCGCCGCGGTTGCGCCCAGCCTTGCCGCCGGGCCGAGTTTTCCCTCACGGGTCAGCCTGGCGTTGACCTCGAGCAGGTCGTCCATCAGTGCCGCATCCTCGTCAGGCGTCCAGGACTGGACGGTCTGTTCGACGTGGTAGGCCAGGATCGCATAGAACATGGGACGGTCTCCTCCTGCCGGATCGGGCGGTAATATCACAAGGATCGCGGGACTGATCCAGCCCCGGTGCCGATCAGGCCTCCTCCTGCTGACTCATGCTGCCAGCGGCAGGCGCAGCTCCGTCAGCAGACCGCCGCCGGGATGGTTGGAGAGGCTGATTTCGCCGCCGGCGGCACGCGCGATGTTGCGGGCAATGGTCAGGCCGAGGCCGAGGCCGCCGGTCTGGCGGTTGCGCGATTGCTCGATGCGAACGAAGGAACCGAACACCGTGTCGAGCTGCGCCTGCGGGATGCCGGGCCCTTCGTCGCGGATGGCGAGCGTGATCGTGTCCTGCGACCGCTCCAGGCTGAGATGCGCCTTCTTGCCGTAGGTCACGGCATTCTGGACGAGGTTGGTGACGCAGCGCTTCAATGCCACCGGCCGGGCGATGCAGATCAGGCCGCGCGGCCGCGTGCCGTCGTGGTCGAACGAGACCTCCTCGAAGCCGTCGGAGATCGCCTCCACCAGCGACCAGAAATCGATGCGTTCGGCCTTCTCCTCGGTCACCTCGAACTTGGCGAAGTCGATGACCGAGCTGGCGATGCTCTCGATGTCGGCGAGGTCGTGCGTCAATGCCGCGCGGGCCGGCGATTTGCGCAGCAGTTCGAGGCGCAACCGCATCCGGGTCAGCGGCGTGCGCAGATCGTGCGCAAGTGCTGCCGCGAGGTGCTCGCGGTCCTCGACATAATCGCGCAGCCTGAGCTGCATGGCGTTAACCGCCTTGGCCGCGGCGCGGATCTCGCGGCTGCCGGTCTCGGAAATCGGCGGGCTCTTCAGGTCGTGGCCGATGCGCTTCACCGCGGTTTCCATCATCCGGTAGGGCGCGGTCAACCGGCGCAGCGACCAGATCGACATCACCACCACCAGCCCGGCGATCAGGGCATAGAGCGGCAGGCTGTCGAAGCTCAATATCGGGCCTACCGGCGTGATCGGCTCGGTGAAGTTCAGCCACTGCCCGTCGGCGAAGCGGAGCGAGGCCGTCAGCTTGTCGCTCTGGGCGAAATCCGCCGCCAGCACCAGCAGGTCGCGCTCCACCTGGCCAACATCCTTGTTCATGATCGCACCGCCGGGAGCATCCGACTCGCGCGTTGCCGGATCGCGCCGCACGCGCGCGTCGGTGATGCCGAATTTGGTCAGGCGCCCGACGAGGATGTCCTCCAGTTCGGCAAGTTCGTCGTCGCCGGCGATCGAGGAGGTGACGGCCGGCGTGTCCGAGACGGTCAGCGCGTAGGTGGCGTTGAACAGGCCGGATGCGGTCGCCTTGCGTTCTTCGGGCGTCGCATCGTGCATCAGTTGCACCAGCGAGAAGGCGCGGTCGTTGAGGCGGTAGAGATCGACCACGTCGTTGGCGGCGTCGCGGTCACGTGCGACGATGTAGAGGGTCGCGACCTGGCTGATCAGCAGGCCGGCAATGACGATGAGCAGCACCCAGACAGGCAGGGTCTGCGGCAGGAAGCGTCTCATTCGGAGGTCGTCTCGGGCAGGAACTGGTAGCCGCCACTGCGCACGGTCAGGATCAGTTTCGGCGTCTTGGGATCGTCTTCCATCTTGCGCCGCAGCCGGCTGACTAGGATGTCGACGCTGCGGTCGAAACTGTAGCCGGTGTCGCCGCCCGAGAGCTCGATGAGCTGGTCGCGGGTGAGAACGCGCTGCGCGCTTTTGACGAAGGTCTGCAGGAGGTTGAACTCCGCCATCGTCAGCTCGACCCTGACATCGCCGGGCGCCGTCAGGCGGCGGCGCGAGCAATCCATCGTCCAGCCGGCGAAGTGGTAGATCTGCTTGGTTGTCGGGCGGCGCGGCTCGGCGGCGCCGTTGCGCCTCAGCACGGCGCGGATGCGGGCCAGGAGTTCGTGCGGATCGAAGGGTTTCGGCACATAGTCGTCGGCGCCCATTTCGAGGCCGACGACGCGGTCGGTCGTCTCGGTGACGGCCGTCAACATGATGATCGGCGTCGTGTGGTTGGCGCGCAGTTCGCGGCAAAGCTCCAACCCGCTCTTTCCGGGCAGCATCACGTCGAGAACGATGAGATCGACCTGCATGCGGCGCAGGATGGCCTCCATCTCGACGCCGTCGGCGGCAACGGTCGTGTGCAGGCCCCGCTTCTGCAAGAACTCCTGAAGCAGGTCGCGTATGCCCTTGTCGTCGTCGACGATCAGTATGTGTGCGTCGGATTTCACGGGAACCCTGTCATTGCTGGGGGCCAAGCGGTCATCAGATCTCCCACACGATAGAATTCGGGCCATATGTTGGCCAGTGGCGATAGCACAGCCCAAGGCGGATTCGGCAGAAACAATCCAGAAACAAATTTCTATAGTCCGGAAAAACTCACGAAAAAATTCAAGGGCATAACGGTGTCGTGGCGGTCAGGTCATCGGCTGCGACGCTAGTCTCCGGAGTAACGGACAAGACCAATGCATAGGTTCTCGATCAGCTTGATGGGTGCGTTGCTCGGCATTTCGCTCGTCACGGCCGCGGTCGGAGCCTCCGATGCAAAGGTGGTGCCGATCACCCGGGCCGAGCGCTGCAGCGACCTCAACCGTCAGGTTGACGAAGCCCTCGAAACCCATGCCGCGGCAACGCAGGTCACCGCGGCGAAAGCACTGCAAAGAAAGGGAACCCGGTTCTGCGCCAACAAGAAGCAGGCACAGGGAATCCGGATGCTCGCAAACGCTTTGAAGCTGCTTGGAGTGACACCGAACGACCCGATTCAGTGACGCTCAAACCCCGACCCGCATAAAAAGGAAATGAAGCCATGAACAAGTCCCTCCTCTCCGCCCTCGGCCTCGCTGTTGCTCTCGCCTTCTCGATGCCGGCTCTCGGCAACGCAGCTGCGACCACGACCGCTGCTCCCGCTGCTTCGACCACCGCGCCGGCGGCTGCGCCTGCCAAGGCTGCTCCGAAGAAGGTCACTGCCAAGAAGACCGTCAAGGCCTGCAAAGTGACCAAGACGCACAAGTGCCCGGTCAAGAAGGCGCCGAAGGCAGCCAAGAAGTCCTGATCCAGGCTTGGCAAAAGCCAGCTTTCCTGACAAGGCCGCTCCAGCCGGAATTCGGCTGGAGTGGCCTTGGATCAAGCCGGAGCGCCGGCGGCGTCCAACCCGGCATGCCAGAACTAGTTTAACGGCCGGCGATCCCTAACCCGATCGCAATGCCGGCCCTGCAGGACAATCCGCATGAAGCGGCTTTCGTCCATTTTGCGTTCGATGGTCATCGGCGGCCTGGTGGTCAGCGGAGTGGCCAAGGTATTGATCCTGCTCTCCGCCAGCCCAGTGCCTGACCCCGCCAGCGGACGAACCGAGCCGTCACTGTTCGCGCCGAAAATATCCACCGACTGGGACTACATCACGCCCGGGCAAACCTGGCTGCTCATCGTACTGACCGGCACGGTGCTGATCTGCTTCATCGCCTGGCCGGTGGCGGCATGGATGGAGCGCCGGGTCGATGCGTCCGATACGCGATCACATCCAGATGCGCCAGCTGTCGGGACGGTGCGGCAGATCCCGCCGCGGCGCATGTTCAGCCGGCATGGCCGTTGAACGGCCCGCGACAGTGACCCACATAGATTTGTGAGAGGCCGCGCGGCTGGGTAAGGGGGTGCGCGCCGGTCGAAAAATGGACGACCGCTTTCGCCCGTGACAAAGTGAAGGCGTATTTCCCGCTTGCAGTTGCCCGATGCCTGAAACCACCACCACACCGCGCACCAAGACACAGCCGAAGACCGAACGGCCGAAGCTCTACAAGGTCATCCTCATCAACGACGATTTCACCCCGCGCGAGTTCGTGGTGACGGTGCTCAAGGGCGAGTTCAAGCTGAGCGAAGACCAGGCGCAGCGGGTGATGATCACCGCGCACCGGCGCGGCGTATGCGTCGTCGCCGTCTTCACCAGGGACGTCGCCGAGACCAAGGCGACGCGGGCCACCGACGCCGGCAAGGCCAAGGGCTACCCGCTGCTGTTCACGACGGAGCCGGAGGAGTGAGGAGCGTTACCGCCCCTCGCGGTACCACATCGAGCCCATCGCCAGAAGCAGCAGGCCGAGGCCGAGGAAGCCCCCGAACAACGGCACGCGCGAGACGGCCTTCAGCACACTGTCGTCGGTGGTGCGCAAGCCGATCCAGTCGTTGCCGGAGGCCGCACCCGTGGAGCGGACCGGGACGATCGAAGGCAGCGTCACACCACCGGTGAGGTTGCCGAGCGTGGACGAAGGCGCCAGCCGGCGCACGCTGCCGCCGGTCGCCTCCGCCGGCGCCTTGAGCCGGTCCTCGGTGGAGATGACGTCGGTGAACTCCGGCGCGTTGATCGGGCCGACATGGGCAAGTGCGGTAAGGTCGCCATTGCCGACCTGGTAGAGGCCGATCTCGCTGGTCTGGACGGTGCCGAGGAAAATGCCGGGCTCGGATTTTTCGAGCCTGACGATCAGCGCCTTGCCCGATGGCGTGATCACCTGTGCCGGGCCGGGGTCGTCGCTCATCGTCTGGCGGCGGATTTCCAGCGTCATGCCGCGCCCGTCGGCGGTCAGGCGTTCCTCTTCGAGCTCGGGCTCCTTCATCAGCCAATGGGCAATGCGGCGATAGAGCTGGACATGCGGGCCACCGCCCTCGAAGCCACGCGCCCACAACCAGCCCTGGTCGGACAGAAGCATGCCGACGCGGCCTTCGCCCTTGCGATCGAGCAGAAGCAGCGGCCGATTGTCGGCGCCCTTCATCACCACCTCGCCCTCGGGGTTCTCGACGCCGATGGTGCGGAACCAGCGGCTCCAGTGCGGCGGATCGGTGGCCGAGCCGTCCAGCCCGCGCGTCACCGGATGACGCTGGCCGAGCTCGGTGAGGCGCGGGTAGAAGGCCTTGTCGACGACCTCGCCGGTCGGCATCGCCGGCAGCGCCGACATCAGCGGCGTGCGGGCGATCGAGCTTTCGCCGGCATATTCGGGGCCGGCGGCGATCAGCAGCGCGCCGCCCTTTTCGACGTATTCGGAGATGTAGTCGTAATAGAGGATCGGCAGCACGTCGCGGTGCTGGTAGCGGTCGAAGATGATGAGGTCGAAATCCTTGATCTTCTCGACGAACAGTTCGCGCGTCGGAAAGGCAATCAGCGACAGTTCGTTGATCGGCGTGCCATCCTGCTTTTCCGGCGGACGCAGAATAGTGAAATGGACGAGATCTACCGACGCGTCCGACTTCAACAGATTGCGCCAAGTGCGTTCGCCGGCATGCGGCTCGCCGGAAACGAGCAGCACGCGCAGATTCTCGCGGATGCCGTCGATCAGTGCGATGGCGCGGTTGTTGGTGTCGGTCAGTTCGCCCGGCACGGGGTCGATGGCGAGCTCGACGATGTTGCGGCCGGCGCTCGGGATGGTCACCTGCAGCCGCATGGCCTGGCCGATCGTGGCGTGCTCGACCGACACCTGATCGCCATTGACCGAGACGCGGACATCGACCGGGCCGGTCTGATTGTCGGTGGCGATGACGCGGTAGCTCATGTCGAGCGGCTTGCCGACCAGGCCAAAGCGCGGCGCGTTCTCGAAGCGTATGCGGCGATCCTTCTCGTGCTCGTTGCCGGTTATCAAAGCGTGCAGCGGCGCATGGAAGTCGGGTGCGCCGCCGGGCACGTCATGCACCTCGCCATCGGTGATCATGATGGCGCCGCCGATGCGCGACGGCGGCACGTCGCGGAACGCGCCTTCGAGCGCGCCGAACAGCCTGGTGTCGGTGCGCTCCTCGGTTGCCTCGGACCGGCCGGCCTCGACGACACGCACGTCGAACTGCTTGAAACGGCCGAGGCGTTGCTGAAGCCCGGCCAGCGCATCGTCGGTCTGTTCGGTGCGCTCGCCGATATCCTGGCTCTGGCTGCGGTCGACGACGATGGCGACGACGCTTTTCAGAGCCTCGCGTTCCTCGTCAAGGAAGACCGGGTTGAGCAGGGCGGCACCGAGCGCGAGCAAGGCGGCGAAGCGGAAGACCGAGCCGCGCTGGCGAAACCACAGGCCGACCAGCGCCAGCAGGACCAACGGCGCCAGCACCAGCGAGAGCAGCGGCCAGGACAGGAGCGGTTCGAAGTTGATCGACCAGTTCATGGCTTACTGCCCCAGCCGTTCGAGCAGGACGGGCACGTGCACCTGGTCGGATTTGTAGTTGCCGGTCAGCATGTACATCATGATGTTGACGCCGGCGCGCAGCGCATAGATGCGCTGCATCGGGTCCGCCGGCACGGTCGGTAAAAGAGGGTCGCCATTCTCGTCGACGGCCCAGGCGCCGGCAAAATCATTGGCTGTGATCAGGATCGGCGAGACGCCGTCGCCGACGCGCACCGGGCGGTTCTCGGTATTGCTGGCATCGAGCGAGGCCTCGACCCAGAGCGGACTGCCGGCGAAGCGGCCGGGAAACTCGGGCAGGATGAAGAAGGACTTGGTCAGCACATGGTCCGACGGCACGGGTTCCAGCGGCGGCACGTTGAGATTGCCGAGGATGTCGCGCAGCCGTTCCGTCGCCGGGCTGGTCGCATCGGCGCCGATGCCGTTGGCGAACTGGTCGCGGGTATCGAACAGGACTGTGCCGCCCTGCTGCATATAGGCATCGACGCGCGCGATCGCCGCTTGGCTCGGCATCGGGGCTGCCGGATCGATCGGCCAGTAGATCAGTGGGTAGAAGGACAGTTCGTCCTTCGAGATGTCGACGCCAGCCGGTGCTCCGGGTTCGAGCGCGGTCTTTTCGGTCAGGAAGCGGGTCAGGCCTTCGAGGCCGGCGCGGCTGATCGAATCGACGCCTGGCTCGCCGGTCAGCACATAGGCGATGCGGGTTTTCGCGATGTCCTCGATCGCCTGGGCGTCGCCCGGTTTCGCGTCGTCGGCGCGGGCGAGGTCGGCATGGCCAAAGAGCGCGCCTAGCGCGATCAGAACGGCAGCGGCCGTCGTTGCGGCGGCGCGGCGCGGCCGGAGCGACAGCAGCCCGCCCATCCAGAACACCGCCAGCGTGTCGAGTACCATTAGCACCAGGGCGGCGGCGACCAGCGCGCCTTTCAGATTGCGCGATTCGTCGAAAGCGTACTGGACGGTGGTGACCGGCAGCGAGATCTGAGGTCGCTCCAGCAGCGCAAAGGTGCTGTCGGCCTCGAGCAAATTGTGGGCGAAGACGCCGGTCTCCGAGCCGTAAAGGCCGGGCGGGTTCTCGAACGTCACCGGCAGCGGGCCGGCGCCCGGCACCAGCGGCCGTGCATCCGGCGTCGGCGGCACCAGATCGCCGTCGGCTGCTATCATGCGGTAGGGCGCTAGCGAGGTGGCGGCGGCTTCGGCGTTGGCGATCGCCGCACCCTGGTTGCGCGACAGCTGCACGATGCGCCTGAGCATCTCGACGAAACTGCCCGATATCGGCAAGTTCGACCAGGTTGCCTCGGGCGTGACGTGGAACAGCACGAGCGTGCCTTTGCCCTTCTTCAGCCCGGTCACCAGCGGCGTGCCGTCGGCAAGCGTCGCCCAGGTGCGCTCGACGATGTCGGGTGTCGGCTCGGCCAATACCTGCCTGGTGACGGTGACCTCGGCCGGCGGCGCGAGATCGGCAAAGGGACCGGCTTTTGGAAACTCGGTGACCGGCTGTGGCGTCGTCCACGACAATGCGCCGCCCATCGAGCGTTCGCCGGTGCGCAGCCTGACCGGCAGCAGATCGTCGTCATTGCCGGCGGCGGCCAGCCTCGAACCGGCAAAGCGCACCAGTGTGCCGCCCTTGTCGACCCAGTCGACCAGCCTTTGCTTCACCTGTTCCGGAATGGTGCCGACATCGGCCATGACGATCATCGCCGGCTTCTGGTCGAGAAGCTGCGGGATGGCGTCGGCAAGGTCGACGCTCGACGGCTCGACTAGGTCGGCGAAGGGCTGCAGCGCGCGACGGATATAGTAGAGCGGCGACAAAAGCGGCTGCGCCTGGTCGGCCTCGGCCTGCGACAACAGCCCGACGCGGCGGCGCTTGGAGCTTTCGTCGAGCACCCGCACGGCGCCGGCCTGATGCTCGCCGTCGAGCGCAATCGAGGCGAAGTCGTTGCGCAGCTCGAACGGTACGGCCATCGTTCCGGTGGCGGTGGATTCGCCTGGCGAAAAGGTCAGCGTCGCGTCGGCGATGCGGCGGCCCTTGTCGTCGAAGGCACCGGCGGTGACCTGAGCCGGCGCCGGATCGCCCGGCGCGCGGATGGCGGTGAGCGCGAACCCGTCGACCTGGTTGTCGGCGACAGTGAGGCCGCTCAGCGATAGCCTGTCGGACGTCGCCCAGACGAGGCGCGCCGCGTTCTTCGACAGCAGCGTGTTGAAGGCGGCCTCGTCGCCTTGTGCCTTCAGCCCGTCCGCGAGCACGGCGACGCTGGCGCCCGGCAGGCGCTCCAGGGCCGCCGCGACACGCGCATAGGTGGCCGGGCGGTCGGTCGGGATCGGCCGCGGCTTTGCCGCGCGCAGCCGGTCGAGTGCGGTGGCGGCATCGAAGGGACCGATCTCGGCATTGGGCTTTTCGGCGGTGAAGGCGATGACGACAGGCACGCCATTCGAACTGGCGTCGGCGATCAGCCGCTGCGCGGTGGCGACGCGCTTGCCCCAGTCGGCAGCACTTGCCCAGTCATTGTCGATGACCAAAGCAAGCGCCGAGCCTTCCGCCGGCAGCTTTTCGCGCGGATTGAAGACGGGTTCGGCAAGCGCTGCGATGACAAGGGCGGCCATCAGCAACCTCAGCAGCGTCAGCCACCAAGGGCTCTGATGCGGTGTCTCCTCGCGCTTCAGCACGCGCGCCAGTATCTTCAGCGGCGGAAACACTTCCGTCTGCGGCTTGGGCGGGGTGAGCCGCAACAGCCACCAGATCACCGGCAGCGCCAGCAGGCCCCACAGCACCATCGGCGCACCGAAGGAAAGCGGCAGCCAGCTCATGCGCTGATCTTTCCGGCATAGCTGCTTTCAGCGGTCATCGCCATATGGATGCGCACTAGCGCCTCGGAAGCCAGCCGATCGGTGTGGTTGACGGTAAAGCTCCAGCCGAGCCGCTTGCACCAGCCGGCCAGCTCCTGGCGGCGCGCGGTGTAAAGCAGGCGGTAGTCGTCGCCCAGCATCTCGGCGCGGCCGGCGGTCAGCTTGTCGCCGGTCTCGGGGTCGGTGAATTCGGTGCGGCCGGCATAGGGGAAGGTCTCCTCGGCCGGGTCGGCGACCTCGATCAGATGGGCGCGCACGCCGTGGCGGGCGAGCACGTCGAGCCAGGCCATGGTGTCCTCGACCGGGTCGAGGAAGTCGCTGACGACGACAATGTCGCAGAAGCGGCGAATGCCGGAAAGATCAGGCTTTGCCGGCAGTTTGCCGGCATGGGTAAGCTGGGCCGCGATGCGCTCGGCGCCGTTGCGGGCGGTGAACGGATCGGTCAGGCCCGGCCAGGCGATGCGTTCGCCGCTGCGCGACAGGAGTTCGGCCAGCGCCAGCGTCAGCACCAGCGCGCGCGATTCCTTCGAAACGCTGGCGCCGGCGGACTTGTAGAGCATGGAGGGCGAGGGGTCGGCCCAAAGCCATACCGTATGGGCGGCCTCCCATTCGCGATCGCGGACATAGGTGTGGTCGTCACGGGCCGAGCGGCGCCAGTCGATGCGCGACGCGTCGCCCTCGACATAGGGGCGGAACTGCCAGAAATTCTCGCCAATGCCGCGCTTGCGGCGGCCATGCCAGCCGGCGATCACGGTGTTGACGATGCGGCGCGCCTCGACCAGGAGGTCCGGCACCAGCGAGGCCCGCAACCGGCCACGGGCGAGCGCGTCGCGCGTCGCTACCGGAGCCTGGACCTCGCCTATGCGCGCCATCAGATGCCTTTTGCCAGTTTCGCCACCACGTCGCGCACCGAGGTGCCTTCGGCGCGAGCGGCGAAGGTCAGCGCCATGCGGTGCTGCAGCACCGGCTCGGCCAGCGCACGGATATCGTCGACCGAAGGCGCCAATCGCCCATTATAGAGGGCACGCGCGCGGGCGCATAGTGTCAGCGCCTGGCTGGCGCGTGGGCCTGGGCCCCAGGCAACGAGCTTGTCGGTTTCGGCATGGCCGTGGCCAGGACGGGCCGAGCGCACCAGCTTGAGGATCGCCTCGACGACGCTTTCCGGCACCGGCATGCGCCGGATCAGCGTCTGGATCTCCTTCAGCCGCGCCGGCTGCAGCACGTTCTGCGCCTTGGCATCCTCGACGCCGGTTGTTTCCAAGAGGATGCGGCGTTCCGCCTCGATTTCCGGATAGAGGATGTCGACCTGCATCAGGAAGCGGTCGAGCTGCGCCTCGGGCAGGGGATAAGTGCCTTCCTGCTCCAGCGGGTTCTGCGTCGCCAGCACGTGGAAGGGCGCCGGCAGGTCGTGGCGGGCACCGGCAATGGTAACGTGGTATTCCTGCATCGCCTGCAGCAGCGCCGACTGGGTGCGCGGCGAGGCGCGGTTGATCTCGTCTGCCATCAGCAATTGCGCGAAGATCGGCCCGGAGATGAAGCGGAACGAGCGCTTGCCGAATTCGTCCTGTTCCATCACCTCGGAGCCGAGAATGTCCGACGGCATGAGGTCGGGGGTGAATTGGATGCGGCGGGAATCGAGGCCGAGCACGACGCCCAGCGTCTCGACCAGCTTCGTCTTGGCGAGGCCTGGCACGCCGACCAGCAGCGCGTGGCCGCCGGCCAGGAGCGCCACAAGCGTGCGTTCGACGACCGCGTCCTGGCCGAAGATGACCCGACCGACACCGTCGCGGACCCTGGAGATGTCGGCCAATGCCTTCTCCGCCTCGGCGATCATATCCTTTTCGCTGATCGGGCTTTCCTTGATCATCACGCTCATGGCCGCATCGATCCTTGTGTTGGAAATACCGGCTTGCACAGTCTGTGCCGCAGAATGCCGCGATTCGGCCTCGCATGGCGCCTGCGTTTGAATTTAAATCACAGACTTAGGCTGACAAGCGGAACAACAGTGACTATTTCGTGACCATGACGGAACGCTCCGAACATGCTGAAGAGAGTCTAACGGCCGCCAGGGAAGCGCGCGGGCTCGAAGCGCTGGTCTCGCGGGCGACGCGCGCCGGCAAGGGTCCGGCGCCGGTGGAGCGCTGGAATCCTGACTTCTGCGGCGATCTCGACATGGAGATCAAGGCCGACGGCACCTGGTTCTATCTGGGCACGCCGATCGGGCGCATGCCGCTGGTGCAGCTCTTTTCCACGGTTCTGCGCAAGGATGCAGACGGCAGAACCTATCTGGTGACGCCGGTGGAAAGGGTAGGTATCCGTGTCGCCGACGCGCCCTTCGTGGCCGTCGAGATGGACGTTTCCGGCGCCGGCGACGACCAGGTCATCACCTTCCGTACCAATGTCGGCGACGTCGTCGAGGCCGGGCCCGGCCATCCGCTGCGCTTCGTCGACGAGGACGCCACCGGTGGCCTGAAGCCTTACGTTCTGGTGCGCGGGCGGTTGGAAGCGCTGGTGGCGCGGCCGGTGATGTACGAGCTGGTCGAACATGGCGAGGAAATCGACGTCGGCGGCAGGACGATGTTTGCCGTCCGCTCGATGGGCGAGGTCTATCCGATCATGCCGGCGGAAAAATTGAAGCGGCTGAGCGCGTGATGGACCAAGTGACGCCGGCGCCGTTTTCCACCGCTGATTTTCGCGCGCGCTTCGCCGCGCAGCCGGATGCGCATGCCGGCGACGATTTTGGCGATCATCGCTTCAATCCCGGCCATCCGCGCCTGACACAAGCCAAGCCACTGCGCGACGCCGCGGTGTTGATCCCGGTGGTCGATCACCAAGGCGACGCGACGGTGTTGCTGACAAAACGGGCCGAGAAGCTGCGCAGCCATTCAGGGCAGGTGGCTTTCCCCGGCGGCACGATCGATGCGACCGACCCAAACCCGGAGGCGGCGGCGCTGCGCGAAACCTTCGAGGAGATCGGGCTTGGCGAGGATCGCATCGAGATCATCGGCCGCATGCCCGATTATGTCGCGGGCAGCGGCTACCGCATCGCGCCGGTCCTGGGCATCGTGCGGCCGGGTTTCCAGCTGACGCTGAATACCGAGGAGGTCGATGCCGCCTTCGAGGTGCCGCTGCGCTTCCTGATGGACCCGGCCAACCACAAGCGGGACAGCCGCATGTGGAACGATCTCGAATGGTTCTTCTACGACATGCCCTATGGCGACCGGCGTATCTGGGGCGTCACCGCCGGTATCATCCGCACGCTCTATGAAAGGCTCTATGCGTGAGTGCTCCGGTGTCGCTGACGGGCAGGGCCGACTGGCTCGGAGAAAAGCATTTGCAGCGCCTGCTTGCTGCACTGACGGATGGCGGCGAAGAGGCGCGCATTGCCGGCGGCGCCGTGCGCAACACGCTGATCGGCCAGCCGGTCGCCGACATCGACATCGCCACCACTTGCCTGCCGGCCGAAACCATCCGGCGTGCTGCGGCTGCGGGGTTCAAGACGGTGCCGACGGGCATCGAACACGGCACCGTCACTGCGGTCGCCGGCGGCAAGGCCTATGAGGTCACCACGCTGCGCGCCGATATCGAAACCGACGGGCGGCGGGCAAAGGTGTCGTTCGGGCGCGACTGGAAGCTTGACGCCGAACGGCGCGACTTCACCATCAACGCGCTTTACGCCGAAGCTGACGGCACCGTGGTCGACCTGGTCGGCGGCATCGCCGACATCGAAGCGCGCCGGCTGCGCTTCATCGGCGACGCGGAGGCGCGCATCCGCGAGGATTATTTGCGCATCCTGCGCTTCTTCCGCTTCTTCGCCTGGTATGGCGATGGCCGGCCCGACGCCGAGGGGCTGAAGGCCTGCGCGCGGCTCAAGGAGGGGCTCAGCCAGCTTTCGGCCGAGCGCGTCTGGTCCGAGTTGAAGAAGCTTCTGTCGGCGCCTGATCCATCACGCGCGCTCTTGTGGATGCGCCAGGCCGGCGTTCTCACCAGCGTTCTGCCGGAGAGCGAGAAATGGGGCATCGACGCCATCCACGGACTGACCAGGACCGAAATGGATCTGGGCTGGGCGCCGGACCCGCTGCTCAGGCTGGAAGCGATGGTGCCACCGGACGCGGCGCGGATGAAAACGCTTGCCGAGAGGCTGAAATTCTCTACCGGCGAGGCGGATCGCTTGCGCCGCTGGGCACTGACGGCCGCTGTCGAGCCAAAGACAACCGAAGGCGAACTGGCGAAAAAACTCTATCGTGGCGATCATCAGGGCTTTGTCGACCGGCTGCGGCTTGCGCTGGCCTCCGCGCGGGCGCGGGCGGTCGAGGACAATGCAGCGCTGCTCGATGCCGGCGGCTTTTCGCGCCTGCTTGGTTTGGCGCTGAAGTGGCAAAGGCCCGACTTCCCGGTCAAAGGCGCCGATCTGACCGAACTTGGCGCTGCGCCGGGGCCGAAGCTCGGCGCCATCCTGAAAAACTTGGAAAGGGAGTGGATCGAGTCCGGTTTTGCGCTTGATCGCGGCGCGCTGCTCGAGCGCGCCGCTGAAGCCTTGAAAGCCAGCTGAGATCAGGCCGCGTCGCGGGCTTTCTCGATGCGCGAGCGGATTGCTTCGACCATCGTCTCGCGGATCACCGTCTCACCATGGGTCTCGCGCATGTGCTCGACGGCGCGGCGCATGATCTCGGCCTCCTCGTCGGCCCGCGTATGCCAGTCACAACCGGGGACGAGCGAGCCGCAGTGGAATTCCTTCATCGGATTTCTCCTTTTCCTCCCTGGAGCGCGTCTGCTGAGACGCGGGCGCTCCAGAACTTTGATCGTTGCATGATCCCTTCCGAAACCGGTTCCGGTCTTGCTGGGCCGACCTTCGGTTCAGGATATGCTCGGGGGAGCAAGCATAACACAGATGGCCGTTTTTGGTTGCCGGCCAGCAACAAAAAGGCGGAGCATTGCTGCTCCGCCCTCTTACGCTACCCGGAGCAAGACCAGACAAAGCTGGTCTGCTCTGGCGAGCAGGCCATCACTTCACGATCTTGACTGCCTCGGCAACTTTGTTCTTGCCGCTCATGTCCCAGGAAACGCGGACCTTTTCGCCGGCCTTCAGGCCAGGATCCTTGAAGGTCTTGGGAAGCGTAAAAGATGATCCATCTTCGAGAACCAGGCTCATGGCCGTTGCGTCAAAGGCCTTGATCGTCCCGGTGGTGTGCTTGACGGCGGCAAAGGCAACCGAGCCAGAGGCGAGAAGGGCGGCCGCGGCGGCCGACACAATGATTTTGCGCATTGCAAAGTACTCCTGGGAAAAGCGGGCATCCTTGTTGAGAGGATGATCCGCGTCGTCTTGGGCCGTCCGGTTGCGTCGAGTCGCGATTCGCGGGCGAACCGCCGGCGCTTCCCGACCCGGGAACGACAAATAACTCAGTTTTTTCAAATGGATATTAGACGAAAAAGAAATCTGTGGCGCCACATTCCGTGCCAGAATTCGGCGAATTGGACGTCATTGCGGCTCACATTCCGCTCACCGATTTTTTACGGCCATCTTACCTCCGGCGGCAGGCTGGACAGGATTGAGGCGACATTGCCGCCAGTCTTCAGGCCGAAGATGGTGCCGCGATCGTGAAGAAGGTTGAATTCGACGTAACGGCCGCGCCGGATCAGCTGTTCGTCACGGTCGCCATCGGTCCAGTTTTCATTGAAATTGGCCCGAACCAGATGTCCGTAGACGACGAGAAAGGAACGCCCGACATCCTGGACGAAGTTGAAGTCGGCGTCCCAGCCGCCTTTGTCCTCGTCCGAATGCAACCAGTCGAAAAAGATGCCGCCGGTGCCACGCGGCTCGTTGCGGTGCGGCAGGAAGAAGTATTCGTCGCACCAGGCCTTGAATTTGGGGTGATCGGCGACGCCGGCGTTCTTCTCGCAGGCAAACTGCATGGCGCGGTGGAAGGCCAAAGTATCGGGGTCGTCCTGGACGCGGCGGCGATCGAGCACCGGCGTAAGGTCGGCGCCGCCGCCGAACCATTGGCGCGAGGTGACGACCATGCGCGTGTTCATGTGCACGGCCGGCACGTTGGGGTTCCATGGGTGGGCGATCAGCGAGATGCCGCTTGCCCAGAAGCGCGGGTCTTCCTCTGCGCCCGGCATCTGCTTGCGGAATTCGGGCGAAAACTCGCCATAGACGGTCGAGGTGTGGACGCCGACCTTCTCGAAGACGCGGCCATACATCATCGACATGGTGCCGCCGCCGCCCTTGCCTTCTTCGCGCTCCCACGGCGTCTTCTCGAAATGGCCGGGCGACCATGAGGCGAGCGGTCCCTGAACATCCTGCTCGATCTGCTCGAAGGCGGCGCAGATGCGCTCGCGCAGCGCCTCGAACCAAAGCCTGGCCTTCATCTTCTTCTGTTCGATGTCGGCCGGCAGCCCCACGGGTATTTCAGGTCGTTCCAATGCAGTCTCCCGTCGCAGCCGACAAATGACTCGTCTTTTCCGGGCGCGATCCCTAATCTCTTAAGGGCAAGGGTCAAGTGTCATTACGGTGCAAGGAGTTGTTTCGTGCGCACCCCGGCAAGACCGAAGCTGGATGGGCTGAAGAAAAGGCTCGATCGTTCGCGCGCCGAGCGCGAGCGCATGCCGCGCGACGGCTTCCTGCGCGAGACCTTCGTCCTGCCGCGCTCCGATGCGCGCCTCAAGGCCAAGGAGTGGTTCGAACGGTTTCCCAAACAGGCCTACTGGACCGAGATCGAAAGCTGGTTCGAGCGGCCGGGTGACGTCATCGAATTCACGATCAGGCGTCTGCCTGCTGCTGACTAACTCTCGACCATCAGCCTTCTTGCCCCCGCTCCTTGCCTTGCCAAACGGTCGCCCTTGTTCCTGAGCGGGCATTTGTCGATCGACATGCAGCCGCAGCCGATACAGTCGGTGAGGCCGTCGCGCAGCTTCTTCAACTGGCTGATCTTCTGGTCGAGTTGGTCGCGCCAGGTCGTCGACAGCAGGTTCCAGTCCTCGCGCGTCGGCGTACGGCCCTCGGGCAAGGAATGAAGTGCTGCCGCGATCTCTGCCAGCGAGATGCCGACCTCCTGGGCGACCCGGATGATCGCCACCCGCCGCAGCACGTCGCGGCCGTAGCGCCGCTGGTTGCCTGACGTGCGGTGGCTGCGGATCAGCCCGCGCGCCTCGTAGAAATGCAGCGCCGACACCGCCACGCCGCTGCGCATAGCCACCTGGCCGACCGTCAATTCTGTTACCGGAGCCATCTCGCACTTTCCGCTTGACCTCAAGTTAAGTTGAGCTTGTAGCGAAGAGATCGAGACAAGGCAAATCAGGAGAAGGCGATGTGCGCCTGGGTGAAAATAACGGAAGCAGCTGAGGTCAACGACAGGGACGGCGTTGCCGCCGGACTCCAGATTCTATCGCAACTGCCGGATCGCCTCGCCCGCGACCATGGCGACGGAAAGCGCGACGTTGATGCTGCGCGTGCCCGGCTGCATCGGGATCACCAGTCGCGCATCCGCGGCCTCGTGGACCGGATCCGGCACGCCTGCGGATTCGCGGCCGAACAGAAGGACGTCGCCATCGGCGAAGGCAAAGTCGGTGTAGGCGGTCGTGGCCTTGGTCGACAGCAGCACCAGGCGCCGCGCGCCACTTTTGCGCCATTGCTCGAAGGCGTGCCAGTCGACATGCCGGGTCAGCGCCGCCATTTCGAGGTAGTCCATTCCGGCCCGTTTCAGCGTCCTGTCGGAGAGCGGGAAGCCGGCTGGTTCGATGATGTCGACGCCGAGACCGAGGCACGCGGCAAAGCGCAGGATTGTTCCGGTATTGCCGGCGATGTCAGGCTGGTAGAGCGCGATGCGGAGACGGTCGTTCATTTCCGCATCCTTCTAATAAGTGGCAGATCGGCCACAGGGATTTCGCGGCTTCGGAAATTCCTGGACTGGCGGGTGGCCATTTTCTGCGAAGTCGGGTATACGCCGATCATTGTCAACCCGAACCGATGGAGGGGTAATTCATGATGACCATGCACATCCAGCACCCCTCTTGGGGCCTTGTACGCCCGACGGCGGTTTCGGTACGACGATTCTCCTGACTTTCTAGACTCTGATCGCACCGATTCCCGCCGAACCCAGTTTCGGCTCTCAAAGGAATCTTGCGATGTTTTTCAAACTGACAAAGGGGCTGAAAGCCCCACCTGAACGTGTCCGGACCGACGCTTGCCGTCGTGTCTCGACTGACGCAATGGGCACCTCCGGCCGAATGCCGGCGGTCGAGCTTGTTTCACCCTTTTTATCGCATTTGCACATGGAGGACGAACCGATGTTCGATCCCTACAAAATACCTGGTTCAAGAAGCCTGCACGAGCGCAAGATGGCGACCTGGGCGCTGCTGATCGGCGAAACCTATTCGTCGGCGGTCCACGCCGAGACGCGCCAGCGTCCGCATCGCGGCATGCTGCCAGACGTCGACTTCTCGCGCGCGGTTCCCGACCACAGCCGACCTTCGCTGGTGCGCCGGATCATCCGCTTGATCCGGCCCGGCGAGAAAAGCCGGGCAGGCGCGACCCTGCCGTCAGGATCGTCGAGCGAGCCAGTCGGCGAAAAACCCGCGACGCCCTATATTGCGCGAAGCAGGGCCGGCGATGCGGACGCTTCCGTATCGCCGGCCCGCGGCGCCCCGCGGCCGAGGAGCCTTGCCCATCAATCCCGCGCCGCGTAAGCGCATGGACTTGTGAGTGCCTGGAATGTTTCGCTGGTTTGAAAAAAGGCTCGATCCGTTCCCGGCAGCGGAACCGGTCGAGCCGCCGAAGACGCTGGTTGGCTTCTGCGTGCATTATACACGCGGCGCCTGGCCCTACATCATCCTGGACGCGATCCTGGTGGCGGCGATTGCCTTTGCCGAAGTGTGGATGTTCGGCTTCCTCGGCCACATCGTCGACTGGCTGTCTGGGCAGAACCGCGAAACCTTTCTGCAGACCGAGGGCTGGAAGCTCGCCGGCATGGCCTTCGTCGTGCTGTTCGCGCTGCCGGGCACGGTGTGGCTGCATTCGCTGCTCAACCAGCAGACGCTGATGGGCAACTACCCAATGCGCATCCGCTGGCAGGTGCATCGCTATCTGCTGAAGCAGTCGATGGCCTTCTACCAGGACGAGTTCGCCGGACGCATCGCGACCAAGCTGATGCAGACAGCGCTCGCCGTGCGCGAATGCGTGATCAAGCTGATCGACGTGCTCAACTACATCATCGTCTATTTCCTCGGCGTGCTGTTCATCGTCGGTTCGGCCGACTGGCGGCTGGCCACGCCGCTGGTCGTCTGGCTCATCGGCTATATCGGGCTGCTGCGCTTTTTCATCCCGCGGCTGGGCAAGGTCGGCGAGGAGCAGGCCAATGCGCGCTCGACCATGACCGGCCGCGTCGTCGACAGCTACTCCAACATCCAGACGGTCAAGCTGTTCAGCCACGCGCGCCGCGAAGCCTCCTTCGCCAAGGAAGGCATGGCCGGCTTTCTCGATACGGTCTACCGGTCGATGCGGCTGGTGACGGTGCTCTATGGCCTGCTCTACATCCTGAACGCGCTGCTGCTGTTCTCCGTCACCGCGCTGTCGTTGTGGCTGTGGCTCGGCCAGGCGGTGACGATCGGCGCCGTCGCCGTGGTCATCGGCCTCGTGCTCAGGATGTGGGGCATGTCGCAATGGATCATGTGGGAAATGTCGGGCCTGTTCGAGAACATCGGCACGGTGCAGGACGGCATCGCCTCGATCTCGCTGCCGCGCCTTGTCGAAGACAGGCCGGGTGCGAAGGACATCACCGTTTCCAAGGGTGAGATCCGCTTCGAGGACATCCGCTTCCACTACGGCAAGCAGAAGGGCGTCATCGAGAACCTGTCGCTGACGGTGAAGCCGGGCGAAAAGGTCGGCATCGTCGGCCGTTCCGGCGCCGGCAAGTCGACGCTGGTCAACCTGCTCTTGCGGTTCTACGACCTCGAAGCTGGCCGGATCCTGATCGACGGCCAGGAGATCGCTTCGGTGACGCAGGATTCGTTGCGCGCCCAGATCGGCATGGTGACGCAGGACACCTCCCTGCTGCACCGTTCGGTGCGCGAGAACATCCTCTATGGCCGACCCGACGCCACCAACGAGATGCTTGTCGAGGCGGCCCGGCGTGCCGAGGCGCTGGATTTCATTGCCGGGCTTTCGGACGCCAGCGGCCGCAAGGATTTCGACGCCCATGTCGGCGACCGCGGCGTCAAATTGTCCGGCGGCCAGCGGCAACGCATCGCCATTGCCCGCGTTATGTTGAAGGACGCGCCGATCCTCATTCTCGACGAGGCGACGTCGGCGCTCGATTCGGAGGCCGAGGCTGCCATCCAAGAGAACCTCTACAGACTGATGCAAGGCAAGACCGTCATCGCCATCGCGCACCGGCTGTCGACCATCGCGGCGATGGACAGGCTCGTCGTCATGGACAAGGGCCATGTCATCGAGGAAGGTTCGCACGATGAACTCGTCGCCAGCGGCGGTCTCTACGCGCAGCTCTGGCAACGCCAGTCGGGTGGCTTCATGCTCGATGATGGTCCGGCCGAGGCCGCCAACGACGCTATCGCCAACGACATTGGCGCCAAGGGTGAAGCCGCCGAATGATGATTGCCGTCTATCGCTGGTTCGAGAACTGGGTCTATCCGTTCCGGGAGCCAACGAATCTGCGGCCACCTGCCAGCGTCGGCGGCTTTCTCTGGCATTATGTCGGGCAGGCGAAGTTCGCCTTCTTCGCCATGCTGGTCATTGGCGGCATCGCGCCGCTGGTCGAGGCCGGACTGTTCTACTTCGTCGGGCGGCTGGTCGACGTTCTCGACCAGCTTCCCGGCGAGCGCAGCTGGCACGCTTTGTGGGCCGCCGCCGGCCCTGAACTCGTCTTCATGGCTGTGGTGGTGCTGGTCATCCGCACCCTCGTCGTCGGCCTGTCGGCGCTGGTCGACGAGCAGACGATCACGCCGGGCTTCTACAATCTGGTGCGCTGGCAGGGGCATCGCCATGTTTCGCGCCAGTCCTACGCCTTCTTCCAGAACGATTTCGCCGGCCGCATTGCCACAAAAGTCTGGCAGGCCGGGCAGGCGACCGGCGACCTGATGGAGAGCTTCATCGAGGTCGTCTGGTTCATGATCGTCTACACTGTGACGACGCTGGCGCTGGTCGCCGGGCTCGATCTCAGGCTGGCGGTGCTGGTGGTGATCTGGATCACCGCTTTCGGCTTCCTGGCCAAGTTCTATCTGCCGGCGATCCGCAAACATGCCGAGGCAACCGCCGAGGCCGGCTCGATGATCACCGGCCGCATCGTCGATTCCTATTCGAACGTGCAGACGCTCAAGCTGTTCTCGGCCGATGGCGACGACCGCTACATCCGCAACGGCTTCGACATTTATCTCGACGCGCTGCGGCCCTTCACCCGCAGGCTGACCGGCGTGCGTATGGCGCTGACGACACTGTCGGGTATCATGATCACCGCGATCGCCGCCTTTGCCATCTATCTCTGGGTCGAAGGCTCGATCACCGTCGGCGCCGTTGCCTTCACGCTTTCGCTGGTGTTGCGGCTCAACATGCTGCTTGGCCGGTTGATGATGCAGCTCAACAGCATCCTCAGGAATCTCGGCGTGTTGGAGAACTCCAAGGCGCTTATCTCGCAACCGCTTGGCCTGACCGATGCGCCGGATGCCGGCGAGCTGGTCGTGGGCGGCGGCCGCATCGAGGTGAAAGACGTCAATTTCCACTACGGCAAAGGGTTCGGCGTGCTCGACGGCATCGATCTCGTCGTGCGGCCGGGCGAGAAGGTTGGGCTGGTCGGGCCGTCCGGCGCCGGCAAGACGACCTTGGCCAATCTGATCCTGCGCCTTTACGATCTCGAGGGCGGCAAGATCCTGATCGACGGGCAGGACATATCGAACGTGACGCAGAACTCGCTGCGCGCCAATATCGGCGTCGTCAGCCAGGATACAGCACTTTTCCATCGCTCGCTGCGCGACAACATCAAGCTCGGCATGCCGGACGCGACCGAGGCGCAAGTGATCGCGGCGGCCAGGAAGGCCGAGGCGCATGACTTCATCCTCGGCCTGCGCGACAACAGAGACCGCCAGGGCTACGAGGCCTATGTCGGCGAGCGCGGCGTGAAGCTGTCCGGCGGCCAGCGCCAGCGCGTCGCGATCGCGCGTGTCTTCCTCAAGGACGCGCCGATCCTGATCCTCGACGAGGCGACCTCGGCGCTCGATTCCGACATCGAGGCGGCGATCCAGGAAAATCTGGCACGGCTGATGGAGAACAAGACGGTCATCGCCATCGCCCACCGGCTGTCGACCATCGCAGCCCTCGACCGGCTGGTGGTGCTCGACGGCGGCCGCATCGTCGAACAAGGCACGCATGACGAGCTGGTGGCGCTAGACGGGCTCTATGCGCGGCTGTGGAAGCGGCAGTCCGGCGGCTTCCTGTTCAACGAGGAAAGCGTGCTGGAAGAGACGCGTCCGGCGGAGTAGGGCATGGGCGGATCGGTGGTAACCGGCTACGTGCTGAAGCCTTTGCTTTCTATGAGGGACTTGGCTTCGAGCCGGTCAGGGGCGAAGAATTCGTCACCCACCGCATGACGTTCGAGACAAAGTCCGCGGCCGGCAGGAAAGGAGACCGAGATGTCGTTGCGCCCGCCATCTGCCGGCAGTTTGGCCGCGGAAGCCGCCTTCGATGCGCTCGGCCACGAAATCCTGGCCGAAAAGGCGGCGGCCCTGGGACGCGCGGGACAGCGCGTCGAGGAGACGCTGGTCAAGCTGCTTGCGAATGGAGACGACAAGGAGCAGCGGCCCAGGCTCCTCAAGGAAGCGGCCGAAGCCGTGCACGGCTACTTCATCCAGCGCGAACTCTGCGGCCTGCGCAAGCACGACGCGGTAATCCGTGAGTACGATATCCCAAGGGCCGTGCTGGTCAGGCTCGGCGCCAAATAGCGGTCTCCACTTTTTGCTACGCTGACCTTCGGTTCGGGATCATGATCTACTCCAGCCATTTGGTGATGAAGCTGCCGTTCTCGTGGATATCGATGGTCTCGAGCAGGCCCGGACCGAGATTGGTGAATTTGTGCGGCGTGTCCGGCGGCACGATGACGATCTGGCCGGCGGACGCCTCGATCTGCCGGTCGCCGACCGTGAACAGGCCGGTGCCCTGACGGATGATGAAGATCTCCGCGTAGGGATGGCTGTGCAGGCGCGGGCCGCCGCCGGCGTCGGGCAAATAATTGAAGATCAGGCAGCTTTTGGAGCCCCAGGCGCCGCACTGCAGTTCGCCTTGCCAGCGGTTGGGCGCTTGGGCCCATGTGTCGCGGTCTATGATATGCGCCATGGGAGAAAGAATAGACCCGGCCTGCGCCGGCTGTCGAGGCGACCACGAGCCTGGATTTCGCGCTGGATTTCCGGTCGTTTCGCTGCGTCGGACGGTCAGCCGGCACAGTGCTTTGGAAAGCGGCGCCGTGTCCCCGCGACAATCTGCCCTTGTGCCTCCACCCCGCTGGACAAAAACGGGCTTCACGCATAAACCGAAGTCCAAATGCCGGAGGAATTCGCTAGCCTGTTCGCCATGCGCTGTCGGGTTGGCGTGAATGAGCGGGGAACGAGGCTCGACCACCGGCACGGACGAGGCGAAAGGATCAGGCACCCGTGAGCGCAACCGACACCCAGGATCCCAACCGTCGTGATTTTCTCTACGTCGCCACCGGCATGGCCGCTGTGGTTGGCGCGGGCGCCGTCGCATGGCCGTTCATCGACCAGATGCGCCCCGATGCCTCGACACTGGCGCTGGCCTCGGTCGAGGTCGATGTCGCTTCGCTGACGCCGGGCATGTCGCTGATCGTCAAATGGCGCGGCAAGCCGGTCGTGGTGCGCAACCGCACCGAGCAGGAGATGAAGGACGGCGAGGCCGTCAACCTCGCCGAGCTGAAGGATCCGATCGCCCGCAACGCCAACCTGCCGGCCGATGCCCCGGCGACCGATGCCAACCGGACCACGCCCGGCAAGGAAGCCTGGATGGTGATGGTGCAGGTTTGCACCCATCTGGGCTGCATCCCGCTCGGCCAGGAGGGCGATTTCGGCGGCTGGTTCTGCCCGTGCCACGGTTCGGTGTACGACACCGCCGGCCGTATCCGCCAAGGTCCGGCACCAGAGAACATGGCGGTGCCGGTATTCAAGTTCATTTCCGATACCAAGATCCTTATCGGTTGAGGCAGGGGATATTTCGATGAGCGAGGGACACTCGACCTATACGCCCAAGACCGGTATCGAACGCTGGTTGGACGCCCGCATGCCGCTGCCGCGGCTGATCTATGACAGCTTCGTCTCCTATCCGGTGCCGCGCAACCTCAACTATGCCTGGACCTTCGGCGGCATCCTGTCGATCATGCTGGTCTCGCAGATCCTGACCGGTATCGTGCTGGCCATGCACTATACGGCCGACACGACCCTCGCCTTCGACTCGGTCGAAAAGATCATGCGCGACGTGAATTCGGGATGGCTGTTGCGTTATCTGCATTCCAACGGTGCCTCGTTCTTCTTCGTCGCCGTCTACATCCATATCTTCCGTGGCCTCTACTACGGCTCCTACAAGGCGCCGCGCGAGCTTTTGTGGATCCTCGGCTGCATCATCTACCTCCTGATGATGGCGACCGGCTTCATGGGTTACGTGCTGCCGTGGGGACAGATGAGCTTCTGGGGCGCCACCGTCATTACCGGCTTCTTCAGCGCCATCCCGCTGGTCGGCAACTGGATCCAGGAGTTGTTGCTTGGCGGGTTTGCCGTCGACAATCCGACGCTCAACCGCTTCTTCGCGCTGCATTATCTGCTGCCGTTCATGATCGCCGGCGTCGTCGTGCTGCACGTCTGGGCGCTGCACGTCGTCGGCCAGTCGAACCCGACCGGCATCGAGGTCAAGTCGAAGACCGATACCGTCGCCTTCACGCCCTATGCGACCATCAAGGACGCGTTCGGCATGATCGTGTTCCTGTTCTTCTTCGCCTATTTCGTCTTCTACCTGCCGAACTATCTCGGCCATCCGGACAACTATACGATCGCCGACCCGCTGAAGACGCCCGCCCATATCGTACCGGAATGGTACTTCCTGCCGTTCTACGCGATCCTGCGCGCCATCACCTTCAACATCGGTCCGATCAACTCCAAGCTTGGCGGCGTGCTGTGCATGTTCGGCGCCATCGTCATGCTGTTCCTGGTGCCGTGGCTCGACACCTCCAAGGTGCGCTCGGCGGTCTACCGGCCCTGGTACAAGCTATTCTTCTGGCTGTTCGTGGCCGATGCCGTCCTGCTCGGCTGGCTGGGCTCGCAGCCAGCGGAAGGCAGCTATGTGTTCATGGCGCAGATGGCGACGCTGTTCTACTTCGCCTTCTTCCTGGTCGCACTGCCGGTTCTAGGCCTGATCGAGACACCGCGCAGGCTGCCGAATTCGATCACCGAGGCGGTGCTCGAGAAGAACAAGGGCGGCGGACATCATCCTGCGGGGGCTACGGCCGCGCCGGAAACCAAGGGCTGAGCGGCAGAGAATCTAAGGGGATTTGGCATGAAGAAGATTCTCACCTCGCTGGCGTTGCTTGGCCTTGTGGTTGCTGGCACTGCGGCGATCGCCGCCGAGGAGGCACACAACGCGGCCGCGCCGACGCACTTCCCGATCGATGAGCCGAAGGAGATGGACTGGAGCTTCACCGGGCCGTTCGGCACCTACGACAAGGCGCAGCTGCAGCGCGGCCTGAAGGTCTACAAGGAAGTCTGCGCGGCCTGCCACTCGATGAACCTGGTGGCGTTCCGCACGCTGGAAGGGCTCGGCTATTCGGAAGGGCAGGTGAAGACGCTCGCCGCCGAATACACCATCCATGACGGCCCCAACGACGCCGGCGACATGTTCGACCGTCCCGGCAAGCCGTCCGACTACTTCCCGGCGCCGTTCGCCAACGAGCAGGCTGCTGCTGCCTCCAATGGCGGCGCTGCTCCGCCCGACATGTCGCTGCTGGCCAAGGCGCGCGGCGTCGAGCGCGGCTTCCCGCGCTTCGTCTTCGACATCTTCACCCAGTATGCGCAGGGTGGCCCCGACTACATCCATTCGCTGCTGACCGGCTACGACGAGACGCCGCCGGCCGGCATGGTGATCCCCGAGGGCACGCACTACAATCCATACTTCCTGTCCGGCGTGTCGCTGAAGATGCCCAAGCCGCTCTCCGACGGCCAGGTGACCTATGACGACGGCGCGCCGCAGACGGTCGACCAGTATTCGCGCGACGTGTCGGCGTTCCTGATGTGGGCGGCCGAGCCGCATATGGAAGACCGCAAGAAGACCGGTTTTCGCGTGCTGGTGTTCCTGCTGCTGTTCGGCGCCCTGGTCTATCTGACCAAGCGCAAGGTGTGGGAAGGCGTGGCGCACTAAGGCCTGTCGATATTCAGGTGAGGCCGGTCTGCAAACAATGGCTTCCCGCGCTTCCGGTGCTCGCTTGCTTTAACTACGCTCCGCTCCGGTTCTCGGAAACCATCGTTTTCGACCTGACCTGAATCTCAAAAGGCCTAAGCCGCTTTGAAGCAAGCATGCAGGGCGCCGGAAGGCGCCCTTTTGCTTGATGGTCGATTGCCGGCCGCCTGAACAAGCCCGATGGCACGGCGCCATGTGATTGCTATGCCACGCGGCGTCTGTGACGAGGGGATCGTCGACGGTATGATGTTTGGAAATCGATGATGCGGCTACGCGACTGCCACAATTTCTCAGATTTCCGGCGCATGGCGCGGCAGCGGCTGCCGGGGCCGATCTTCAACTACATTGACGGTGCGGCCGACGACGAGGTCACCTATCGCCGCAACACCGAAAGCTTCGAGAGATGCGACCTCGTTCCCAACGTCTTGCGTGGGGTGAGCGAGATCGACATGTCGGTGACGGTCATGGGCCAGAAGCTGGCGATGCCTGTCTATTGCTCGCCGACCGCCTTGCAGCGGCTGTTCCATCATCAGGGCGAGCGCGCGGTCGCCAAGGCCGCGGCCAAATACGGCACGATGTTCGGCGTCTCCTCGCTCGGCACCGTGAGCCTCGAGGAGGCGCGCAAAATCAGCAGCGGACCGCAGGTCTACCAGTTCTATTTTCACCGGGATCGCGGCCTGAACCGGGCGATGATGCAGCGTGCCAGGGACATCGGCGTCGAGGTGATGATGCTGACCGTCGACAGCATCACCGGGGGAAACCGCGAACGCGACAAACGCACGGGATTTGCCATTCCGTTCAAGCTCAACCTGGCCGGAATGCTGCAGTTCGCCGTCAAGCCGGCCTGGGCATTCAACTATTTCACCCATGAGGGGTTCAAGCTGCCGCAGCTCGACGAGCACGTCGACATGGGCGGCGGCACCATGTCGATCAGCCGCTACTTCACCGAGATGCTCGATCCGTCGATGAATTGGGACGACGTCGCCGAGATGGTCCGGCTGTGGTCGGGTCCGTTCTGCCTCAAGGGCGTCATGTCGGTGGAGGATGCCAGACGCGCCGTCGAGATCGGCTGCAGCGGCATTGTCCTGTCGAACCATGGCGGCCGGCAGCTGGACGGCTCGCGGGCGGCTTTCGACCAGCTTGCCGAGATCGTCGATGCCGTCGGCGACCGGATAGACGTCATCATGGATGGCGGCGTGCAGCGTGGCACGCATGTGCTAAAGGCGCTTTCGCTCGGCGCCAAGGCCGTCGGCGTCGGTCGCTATTATCTGTTCCCGCTGGCGGCGGCAGGGCAGGCAGGCGTCGAACGCGCGCTCGAACAGATGCGGGTCGAGATCGAGCGCGGCATGAAGCTCATGGGCTGTACTTCGATCGAACAATTGACGCGCGAAAATCTCCGGTTCAGGTAATCTCGCGCGAAAACGGGCCGACGCCCGATTAAGCCAACGGGTCTCGCTCTTCGCGGCAAGACAACAAACACGCCAGTGTGGAGTGCGAACCATGAAATCCTCCCTCGAAGAGACGCTGCTCTCGGCGATCCGCACCATTCCCGATTATCCGAAGCCCGGCATATTGTTTCGCGACATCACCACGCTGCTCGGCAATGCGCGCGCGTTTCGCCGCGCCATCGACGAGCTTGTGCATCCCTACGCCGGGCTGAAGATTGACAAGATCGCCGGCATCGAGGCGCGCGGCTTCATCCTTGGCGGGGCCGTCGCCCACCAGCTTTCGGCCGGCTTCGTGCCGATCCGCAAGAAGGGCAAGCTGCCTTACGAGACGGTGCGCGTCGCATACAGCCTGGAATATGGCCTGGACGAGATGGAGATGCACAAGGACGGCGTTGCCGAGGGCGAGAAGGTGATTCTGGTCGACGATCTGATCGCCACCGGCGGCACAGCGGAGGCGGCGGTCAAGCTGCTCAGGCAGATCGGCGCCGATATCGTCGCCGCCTGCTTCGTCATCGACCTGCCGGATCTCGGCGGCCGCAAGAAGCTCGAGTCGCTCGGTGTGCCGGTCAGGACACTGATCGGCTTCGAGGGGCATTGATAAGGACGAACTACTCGACCTTCACCAGCACCGCGCTGTCGAATTCGATGACCTTGTCGCCGGTCGAATCGGAGGCCTCGCAGCTGAGCGTCAGCAAATGCCAGCCAGGGCGCGCGGCGAGCGGGCGATGGGCGAGCGCGGTGCGGGTGAAGGTCACGGTCTCGCCGGCATAGACGGGCTTCAGCCATTTCAGGTTCCTGAAGCCCGGGGAAGGGCCGAATTCCGGCTGCGGGCCTGGACCTGTCCAGCGGACGCCCTCTGTCTCCATGCGCTTTTCGAGGTTGTATTTCATCCAGGTGGCGGCGGTGTGCCAGCCGGAGGCGCATAGCCCGCCGAGCACGCTCTTCTTCGCCGCCTCCTCATCGACATGGAAGACCTGCGGATCGTATTTGCGGGCGAATGCCTTGATGTCGTCCGGTTCGAACTTGTGCGAACCGAGTGTCACGGTGACGCCGATCAGGAAGAACTCGTCGAGGGTCACGCGGCGGCCTCGCGGGTCAGGAACATGCCTGTGTTTTCGAGTTCGAAGACACTTTCGCCGCGCTGATTGAAGAGTTCGCTGCGCATGGTGATCAACCCAAGCTGAGGCCGCGACTTGGACTGGCGCTTGGCAAGCACGGTGACCGTGCCGCTCAACGTATCGCCGGCCAGAACCGGCTTCTTCCATTTGACGTGTTCGATGCCCGGTGAGCCTTGCGAGGTCGAGTCGAGCAGGAAGGCATCGCACAGCATGCGCATGAACATCGCGCTGGTGTGCCAACCCGAAGCCGACAGACCGCCCAGAATGCTGGCCTTGCCGGCCTCCTCGTCGAGGTGCATCGGCTGGGCGTCGAATTCACTGGCGAATTCGATGATCTCTGCGGCGCTCACCTGCTTCACGCCGAGGTCGAGCGAGGCCCCCTCGACGAAATCCTCATAGGCCCAAGTCTTTCCGGTCATGTCCAAGTCTTTCCGGTCATGGTCCAAATCCGGTTGCGGAACACCGATCGGGACGGATCGGGTTCCCCGGATGAAGGCCGCACGAGTTTTGGTCAAGCAATTTCTGGTGCGCCAGCATCTCTCGCGCGCGGGCTTGGGGGCGTCTAAAGCCAGCCGCGGCGGCGGAAATACCAGAAGGGCAGGATCGCCGACAGCACCATCATGGCGATGGCGAAGGGATAGCCGAACTGCCATTTGAGCTCGGGGATGATGTCGAAATTCATGCCATAAATCGAAGCGACCAAAGTCGGCGGCAGGAAGATGACGGCGGCGACGGAGAAGATCTTGATGATGGCGTTCTGCTCGATCGAGATCATGCCGAGCGTGGCGTCGAGCAGGAAGGAGATCTTCTGCGACAGGAAGGTGGCATGGTCGGCGAGCGACAGCACGTCGCGCGACAGCGTCTTTATGCGCGCTTTCGTATCCTTGCTCATCTTGGTGCGGGTGGAGGCATGGGCGAAGAAGCCAGCCAGGCGCTGCAGCGAGATCAAGCTGTCGCGGATCGAGGAGGTAAGATCTTCCTTGCGGCCGATGGCTTTCAAGAGTTCCTGGAAGTCGCGGTTGCGCTTGGACACCTTGGTCGAGGTCGCCTGGAAGATGTCGCGCGAGATGGCCTCGACGTCGCGGCCGGCGCGCTCCAGAATATCGGCGAGCCGGTCGACGATCGCCTCCAGCAGGCCGATGAGGATGGTGTCGCCGCTGGTGCAGCCGGTCGCCACCTTCTCGGCGCGCTGCGGAAAGGTCTTGAAGGCTTTCGGCTCGTGATAGCGCACGGTGATCAGCCTTGTGCCGGCAAGCACGAAGGTGACCGGCGACATCAAGGGATCGTCGATCTCGGTCTGGGCCGGCAGCGTGGCGGTCATGAAATAGGCGCCGTCCTCGACATAGAGGCGGCTCGAAATCTCGATCTCCTCCATCTCCTCGCGGGTCGGAATGGCGACGCCGAGCCAACTCTCGATGGCGGCCTCTTCCTCCTTGGTCGGATTGAAGAGATCTGCCCAGACGACGTTGTCGCCATTTGCCACGAGATCGTCGGTAACGCGCAGGCGATCATTGTCCACGACGAAGGCCTTGATCATCGCCGGGTCTCCCTTGCTCGTGTGGCGAATTCGAAATTCGCGTTACCCTGGAGCGCCGCCGCGAGCGCGGGCCGCCCGCAAGGTCAGGTGTTGAACTTGAACAGCATGATGTCGCCGTCCTGGACGACGTATTCCTTGCCTTCGTCGCGCGCCTTGCCGGCTTCCTTGGCCGCCACTTCGCCGCCAAGCGCGACGAAGTCGTTGTAGGCGATAGTCTGGGCGCGGATGAAGCCGCGTTCGAAATCGGTGTGGATGACGCCGGCCGCCTGCGGCGCCCTGGCGCCTTTGTGCACGGTCCAGGCGCGCGCTTCCTTCGGTCCGACGGTGAAATAGGTGATCAATTGCAAAAGCTCGTAGCCGGCGCGGATGACCTTGTTCAGGCCTGGCTCGTCCAGCCCCAGAGAGGCCAGGAATTCCATCTCTTCCTCGTCGCTGAGCTGGGCGACCTCGGCCTCGATCGCGGCCGAGATGACGACCGTGCTGGCGCCCTGCGCCGCGGCCATCTTTTCCACTGCCCTGGTGTGCTCGTTGCCGGTGGCCGCGTCGGCTTCGGCGACGTTGCAGACATAAAGCACCGGGTGCGAGGTCAACAGGTTCAGCCCCTGCAGGATGCGCAGGTCGTCCGGCGAGATACCATTGAGCAGGATGCGGGTCGGGCGGCCCTCTTGCAGCAGCTCTAGTGCCGCTTCCATCGTCGGCAGCACCGTAATAGCTTCCTTGTCCTTGCCGGACGCGCGCTTGCGGAACTGCGCGATGCGGCGTTCGAGGCTCTCCAGGTCGGCGAGCATCAGCTCGGTCTCGACGGTCTCGGCGTCGGCGACTGGATCGATGCGGCCCTCGACATGAGTGATGTCGTCATCCTCGAAGCAGCGCAGCACATGGACGATGGCGTCGACCTCGCGGATGTTGGCGAGGAACTGGTTGCCCAGCCCTTCGCCCTTGGAGGCGCCACGCACCAGGCCGGCGATGTCGACGAAGGAGATGCGGGTCGGGATGATCTCCTTCGACTTGCCGATCGCGGCGATCTTCTGCAGGCGCGGGTCGGGCACCGCCACCTCGCCGGTGTTCGGTTCGATGGTGCAGAACGGATAGTTGGCGGCCTGCGCCGCCGCCGTCCTGGTCAACGCGTTGAAAAGCGTCGACTTGCCGACGTTGGGCAAGCCAACGATGCCGCATTTGAAACCCATTTTTGTCCGGTCCTATCGGGAAAGCGAAATTTGATCAGGGCTATGGGCGATAGCGCCAAGGATCGTCAAGCCCTACGGCCGCGATCGCGTCCCGGTTCAGCCCTTGCCGCCGAACAGCTTCTTCAGCATGGCGGCCATCGGGCCGGTTTCGGGCAGCTTGGCAGGCGCCTGCTGCGGCCGTGCCTGGCGAATGTGACTCTGGGCCTTTGGCGCTTTCGGTGGCGGGCGGTCGTCGTCACCGGTCGGTGTCAGCTTGTCGCGCAAGGCCAGCGTCACCCGGTTCATGAAGGAGTTGTCGTCGCCCTTGGCCAGCAATCCGGCGTCGGCGGCGATCGTGTCGAGCAGCACGTTGAGCCACTCGCGGTCGGCCTTGGCGAAGTCGCCAAGCACATGGCCATGCACCATTTCCCTGACGCCTGGATGGCCGACGCCAATGCGCACGCGGCGAAAACCCTTGCCGACATGGTCGTCAAGCGAGCGGATGCCGTTATGGCCGCCCGCACCGCCGCCGACCTTGACCCGAACCTTGCCGGCGGCAAGGTCGATCTCGTCGTAGAAGACGGTGAGGGCGGCAGCGTCGAGCTTGTAGAAGCGCAGTGCCTCGCCGACGGATTGGCCGGACAGGTTCATGAAGGTCTGCGGCTTGATCAGGATGATCTTTTCGCCGTCGATCGTGCCTTCAGCGATCAGGCCTTGGAATTTCTTCGACCAGGGCGAAAAGGAATGGCGGCGGGCGATTGCGTCCGCCGCCATGAAGCCGACATTGTGTCGGTTGTTGGTGTACTTCGCGCCCGGATTGCCGAGGCCTGCAAAGACAAGCATCGTCGTCTCCGGGCGGAAAGGGATTACTTCTCTTCGGCGGCAGGAGCCGCTTCGGGCGCAGCCGCCTCGGTCGTCTCTTCGACCTCCGGCTTCATCGCCGAGGAGCCGGCAATGGTCGCGATGGTGAAGTCGCGGTCGGAGATCACCGGCTTGACGCCGGCCGGCAGCGTAACCGCCGAGATGTGGATCGAGTCGCCGATGTCGGCGCCGGTGAGATCGACGGTGATGAATTCCGGGATCGCATTGGCCGGGCAGTGGAACTCGACTTCGTGACGCACGATGTTGAGCACGCCGCCGCGCTTGATGCCGGGCGACTTGTCCTCGTTGATGAAGTGGACAGGCACGTCGACATTGACTTCGGTGTCCTTGCCGATGCGCAGGAAGTCGACATGGACAGGGAAATCCTTGACCGGGTCGAGCTGGAAGTCCTTGGGCAGGACCTGGATCTTCTTGCCGTCGACATCGATCGTGGCGATCGTGGTCAGGAACCCGCCGCCATGGATCTTGTAGTAGATGTCCTTGTAGGTGAGCGCGATCGCCAGGGGAGGCTGTCTGTCACCGTAAATTACTGCAGGCACTTTACCGTTGCGGCGAACTGCACGGGCGGACCCCTTACCGACCTGTTCGCGCGCTTCGGCCTTGAGCTCGTAGGTATCGTGGCTCATGGCATTTCCTTTCGCGAGTTATGGAGCGTTTGCGGAGGGCAACGTGCCTGGACCGTAAACGTCGAAAGCCGCCAGGCCTGGATGTCCGAATGCCGGAAGCCGCATACGCGGACCTTTGTTCGGGATCGCAAGGGAAGGCAGCCTTCCGCCGCGTTGCCTCCAAGGGTGTCTACGCGGGTGGCGGCTCTATAGCGGAAGGCGCGAATGGGTGCAAGCCGTGGCAGGCATCACCTGGCTTCCACCTTCCTTGCCTCCTTCATGTTCGGAAGGAACACGGTCAGCAGGCCGAGCAGCGGCAGGTAGGAACAGATATGGAAGACGAAATCGATGCCCTTCATGTCGGCGACGACGCCGAGCACGGCGGCGGCGATGCCGCCCATGCCGAAGGCGAAGCCGAAGAAGATGCCGGCGATCATGCCGACCCGGCCCGGCACCAGCTCCTGCGCGAAGACGACGATGTTGGAGAAGGCCGAGGACAGGATCAGGCCGATCAGCACGGTCAGCACCATCGTCCATTCGAAATTGGCATAGGGCAGCGCCAGCGTGAACGGCAGCACGCCGACGATCGAGAACCAGATCATCGCCTTCTGCCCGTAGCGGTCGCCGAACGGGCCGCCGAGCAGGATGCCCAGCGCCGAGGCGCCGAGGAACAGGAACAGCATGACCTGCGACATCTGCACCGAAACGCCGAATTTATGGATGGCGTAGAAGGTGTAGTAACTGGAGATCGAGGCGATGTAGGCGTTCTTGGTCAGCACCAGCAAAGTCAGCACCGCAAGTGCCGCCATCACTTTGCGGCGCGGGAAGGGCGAGACGAAGCTTGCCGCCTTGCGGTTGGCGAGCGTGGCGCGCAGCCGGCTGTACCAGCCGCCGACCCGCCACAGGACGATGATGCCGATCAGCGAGCCGACGGCGAACCAGGAAATGCTGGTCTGGCCGAAGGGCACGACGATGAAGGCGGCGAGCAGCGGCCCCATTGCCTGGCCGAAATTGCCGCCGACCTGGAACAGCGATTGCGCCAGGCCGAAGCGGCCGCCGGAGGCGAAGCGGGCGATGCGCGAGGATTCCGGATGAAAGATGGCCGAGCCGATGCCGATCAGCGAGGCGCCGATCAACAGCAGCCAATAGTGGCCGGCATGGGCGAGCACGATCAGGCCGATCAGCGACGAGGCCATGCCGTAGGGCAGCGAATAGGGCATCGGCCGCTTGTCCGTGACCGCGCCGATCAGGGGCTGCAGCAGCGACGCCGTCACCTGGAAGGTGAAGGTCAGAAGGCCGATCTGCCAGAAATCGAGACCGTAATTTTCCTTCAGCAGCGGATAGATGGCCGACAGCAGCGACTGCATGATGTCGTTGATGCAGTGGCAGAAGCTCACCGCAAGGATGACGGTGAAGGCCGTCGCTTGCGCCGAAGTGTGGCTGGCCGTCGCGGGGGTGGCGACGGCGGTGGCTGTCGTATCGGTCAAGGCATGCTCCGTGGTCTTCTAGCGGGCCGCAGGCGGCGCTATAGGTCGGCAGCCTTATAATCCGGTTGATCGGCGACTTCTTTCGTGGTTTGGTCCAATAGTTTCGCAAGTGGGCCATAGCCTATGCCGCATGGCAGGGAGATATTCAGGGGCGACGCCGCCGAATTGGGGCGCCTGCACCAGAGCCGCTGGCAGTGGCTGGAGCAGGCTGTCGGGCCGGCGGTGGCGTTGCCGACCGAATATCCCGATGGCTATCATGTGCCTCAGCATCATCACAGCCGCAGCCAGCTCTTGCATGCGCTGGTCGGCGTCGTGCTGGTGACGACCAGGCAGGGGCGCTGGATGGTGCCTCCCGACCATGCCATGTGGATCCCCGCCGGCATCGAGCATTCGGTCGAGATGCTGGGCGATGTCTCGATGCGCTCGGTCTATGTGATGCCCGACGCCATTGCCGGGCTGCCGGATGGACTGCGCGTCGTCGGCATCACCGATTTGATGCACAGCCTGATCGTGGAATCGGAAAAGCTGCCGCAAGGTGCGGAGCTGGAAGGGCGCGGCGGGCTGATCATGGGCCTGTTGCTGCACGAGATCCCGAACCTGCCGGAACGGCCGCTTGGCTTGCCTTTTCCTTCGGATCCGAAATTGGCCGCACTTTGCCGGCGCTTCGTCGCGGCACCCTCGCCACATGCGACGATAGACGAATGGGCCGATATCGTCGGCATGAGCCGGCGCTCTTTCACCCGCGCATTCCATCGCCAGACCGGGCTGTCGCTGTCGACATGGCGCCAGCAGGCCTGCCTGTTCGCGGCGCTGCCGCGACTGGCCGACGGCGAGCCGATCACCAGGGTGGCGCTCGATCTCGGCTATGACAGCGTGCCGGCCTTCATCACCATGTTCAAGCGCATGCTGGGCGCCTCGCCGCGCGGCTACATGCGCGGCGCGCGCGATGCCGGCGAGGGCATGAAGCGGCTAAGTGGTCCGGCCAGGCCGGAGAGCGCAACCGTTTAGTCGAACAGGCTCGATACCGATTCCTCGGTCGCCGTGCGCGAGATCGCTTCGCCCATCAGGTCGGCGATCGATATGACGCGGATGTTGGGGGCGTCGAGCACCCCTTGCGTCGGCTGGATGGAATCGGTGATCACCAGTTCCTGCAGCTTCGAGCCGCTGATGCGGGCGACGGCGCCGCCGGACAACACACCATGGGTGATGTAGGCGGTGACGCTGGTGGCGCCGTTGGCAAGCAGCGCATCGGCGGCATTGCACAGCGTGCCGCCGGAATCGACAATGTCGTCGATCAAGAGGCAATCCTTGCCGGCGACCGCGCCGATGATGTTCATGACCTCGGATTCGCCGGGACGTTCGCGGCGCTTGTCGACGATGGCGAGCTGGGCGTCGAAACGCTTGGCGAGCGCGCGAGCCCGCACCACGCCGCCGATGTCGGGCGAGACGACGACGACATTGGCGAGCTGCTTGTATTTCGCCTTCACGTCGCGGGCCATCACCGGCACCGAGAACAGATTGTCGGTTGGGATGTCGAAGAAGCCCTGGATCTGGCCGGCATGGAGATCGAGCGTCAGCACGCGGTCGACGCCTGCGCGGGTGATCATGTTGGCCACCAGCTTGGCCGAGATCGGCGTGCGCCCCGAGGCGCGGCGATCCTGCCTGGCGTAGCCGAAATAGGGGATGACCGCGGTGATGCGCTTGGCCGATGAGCGCATGAAGGCGTCGATCATGATGAGCAGTTCCATCAGATGATCGTTGGTCGGGAAGGAGGTCGACTGCAGGATGAAGACATCCTCGCCGCGCACGTTCTCCTGGATCTCGACGAAGATTTCCTGATCGGCGAAGCGCCTGACGCTGGCCTTGCCCAGCGGGATGTTGAGATAGCGAGCGACCGCTTCGGCCAGCACCCTGTTGGAATTGCCCACGAAGAGCTTCATGCACCGTTCCTGGCGAAGGATGGAGAGACCCGACAGACTCTCATGAGCCTCTAAGCGGGCTTTTAGCGGCCCGTGCCGGTATTGCAAGTCTCGTGATTGGGAATCCGCCGGCTAATCTCAAGAAAGACCTACCCCCGAGGAAAGCCTGCAACAGCTCACCCGGCTTGTCCGCCGAGCCACGCGGCAAACTGGTCGATCGTCTGATCGGCGATCCCCTGCATGGTCGCCGGAGCCACCGCCGCCCAGCCTTCGCCGCCATTGACCGAGGGCGCCTTCTGCTGGCCGTTGATGCGATGCAACCGATTGCCCGCCGGGTCATAGACGTCCCAGACATAGATGACGGTGGTATCGCTGCCTTCCGACATTGTCGAGAAATAGCCCTTCAACACATGCGTGGCGGTCTGGTCGGTGCTGCCGGCGAGCGTAATGCCACGCTGTCTGGCGCGCGCCTGAAGCTCCGCCGTCAGCGGCGTCGCGGCCTCTACGGAGGCGCCGACGATTGGTGCGACCTGTAGCCGCGTCTTCGACAGGGCGGCGCTCTGGGCCGGCATAGTCGGTGTCGATGCTGCCGGTGCAGCCGGGGCTGACAAGGACGGCGCCGGGGCAGGGGTGGCGGCCGCCGTGCTGCCCGAGGTGGCTGGCAGTGTCTGCGCCGATGTTGTCGGCGGGGCGATGGCCGAAGGCTCGAGCACGTCCTTAGCATTGGTGCAGGCAGACAGCGCCAACGCCAAAAGCAATGACACGGTCGTCACATGCGATCGTCTCATTTGCCTGACAACTCCTTGGCGACGTATGCCCCGATGAACGCGCCCCCTCGCATTATGGATTCACTGCACGATCAAGTCGAGATCATGGCGGGAGAGCGCCTTCGGCTGGGATTCGGTGGTCAGGTAGGTGCGGCCAAGGGTCATCGCGGTCTCGGTCTCGGAGTCCATGATGATGATGTGGGAGAACAGCGTCATGTTGGGCGCGATCGGCTCGGGATTGCCTTGGTAGAACATCGGCATGTCCATCCAGGACGGCGTGAAGCGCGCGCCGACGGAGTAGCCGCAGGCGTTCAACCGGTGCTTGGTCAGATTGTGCGTCTCGAGCGTACGTGCATGCGCGTCGAAGACGTCGCCGAAGGTGTTGCCGGGCGTCATGGCCTTCTCCACCGCCAGAAGTGCTGCGTGCGCGGCATCGAACAGCTCCTGATGGCGCTTCGACACCTTGCCGGTCAGCACGGTGCGCATCATCGGGGCGTGGTAGTGGTGGAAGACGCCGGCCCATTCGAGCGTCAGCTGATCGTTCTTGGTCAGCTTGCGGCGCCCGGATTTGTAGCGGCAGAGCAGCGCATCGATACCCGAGCCGATGATGAACTCATTGGCCGGATAATCGCCACCACCGGCAAAGATCGCGCCTTGCATGGCGGCGAGGATCAGCGCCTCGTCGCCGCCCTGCTTGATCAGCGGCAGGGCCGCATCGAGGGCGTCGTCGGAGAGGCTCGCGGCCTTTTCCGCCTTGGCGATTTCGGCGGGGCTCTTGAACAGGCGCAGGCGGCTGACGATGCCGGAGGCGTCGGCGATCTGGCCGAAGGTCTGCAGCTGCTCGTCGAGGCGCCGGCCGTTGTAGGCGGTCAGGCCATGGGTGTCGTATTCGACGCCGATGCGGGCGCCGAGCAGGTCGAGCTCGTTGAGCAGGTTGCGCAGGTCGATCGCCGGATTGGCGCCGTCGCGGTCGGTCCATAGCACGATGTTGTCGATGATCGAGGTGTGGCGCGCCTGGCGCAGATCGGCCGAGCGGGTGAGCAGCACCATCGAGCCGTCAGCCTTCATCACCAGGCACTGGAAGAAGCAGAAGCCGAACGTGTCGTAGCCGGTCAGCCAGTACATGCTTTCCTGTGCGAACAGCAGCACGGCGTCGAGCTTCTTCTCGGCAAGCTCGATCATCAGCCGGTCGCGCCGGGCGTCAAATTCCGAGCGTTCGAAATGCAACGCCATCACTCATTCTCCAATACAATTGCTGAAACCTGTCGTCCGTAGTCCGCTTCCTTGCGGTGCGTGGTGCGCCGGTAGGAGTAGAAAAGGTCTTCCTCGGCGTAAGTGCAGCGGCCGAGCCCCTCGGCCTGCACGCCGGCCTTGTTGAGCCGGTCGACCGTGTAGAGGTTGAGGTCGAACATCGCATGGCCGGTCTTGGCCGACGGCGCGAAATAGCGCGCATTGCCGGCGTCCGCGTCGACAAAGCGGGCGACGAATTCCGGCCCGACCTCGTAGTTTTCCGGACCGATGGACGGGCCGAGAACGGCGACGATGCGTTCGCGGCGGGCGCCGAGGCCTTCCATCACGGAAATCGTGTTTTCAAGCACGCCGGTGAAGGCGCCTTTCCAGCCGGCATGCGCGGCGCCGATAATTCTTGCCTCGGCGTCGGCGAACAGGACCGGTCCGCAATCGGCCGTGGAGGCGCCGACGGCGATGCCCGGCCGGTCGGTGACGACGGCGTCCGCCTTTGGCCGTTCGTCGGGGAAGGGCTCCCTGGCGATGACGACATCGGGCGAGTGGATTTGATGCGCGGTCAAGAGATGGTTCGCCGGCACGCCCATCCAGTCGGCGACGCGACGGCGGTTTTCACGCACCAGCGCCTGGTCGTCGTTCGAGCCGGTGCCGATGTTGAGGCCACGGTAAATGCCGCCGGAGACACCGCCAATGCGGGTGAAATAGCCGTGGCGGATACCTTGCGCTTTCGCCTCGTCAAGCAAGGGCGACCGAACGGGATCCGGTTTGGTCTGATTCAGCATGGATGGGTTTGTTGTCCGCGCGGGCGATTTCGTCAAGGCGAAGTTCGGACAGGTGGCACGACCCTGATGCCGGCTATGAGCCGTATGCTGGTCAGGACGCGCTCGTTTTCGGTTGGATTTTCAACACTTTGAACAGCCCGCCCATCGCATCCGGCCCGGCCAGGCGTTCGACGGCGTCGGAAATGGCCTGCCGCGCCTGCTCATCGGCCTTGGCGCCAAGCTGGCCGGCGCGCTCGATAAGGCCCATGCCGAGCAGGAAGTCGCCCTGCGTCGTCATCTGTACGTCAAGTCCGTGCGCCCGAACCGTCGCGGCAAGGGCGGCGAAGTCGACGTGGGCGGTGAGGTCGGCCTCGCCCGGATTGGCCAGTACATTGTCGTGATCATGCTTGCGCAAGGCCTGCAGCGTGTCGCCGACGCCGGGTCTGAGATGGCCATAGTCGATGAACAGGCCGGCGCCGCCCTGTCCGGCGATTCTTTCGGCAATGGCCGCCATCAGCGCGCTGCGGGCCGGCGCCACCTCGACGACCGATCCTTCCGGCGCATCGGCGGCGTCATCCGGCAGCAAGGACGGGTCGATGGAGCCGGCGCCGGCGAAGAAGCGCAAAGCGTCCGCCTCGTCGAGGCCGACCATCCGTTCGCGCCAGCCCGCGCCGGCGCGGACGAACTGGCGGATGGGAACGGCATCGAACAGTTCATTGCCGACGATGAGCAGCGGCGCCTTTGGCAGCGTGTCGATGGTTTCGTGCCAATCGAGCCTCACCGATTGGCCTGAAAGCGTCTGTCTCTGGATATCGGTCAGGCGCGGGCTGGTTTCGATCATGGCGAAGGAGGCACCGGCGGTGAGTGCCGGATCGAGCCGCGAAAAGGCCCGCAGCATGTCCTTCATCAGCGTGCCGCGGCCCGGGCCGATCTCAGCGATGGTGACCGGCATTGGCCGGCCTGCCGCCTGCCAGGCCTGGTAGAGCCAGACGGCGACCAGTTCGCCGAACATCTGGCTGATTTCCGGCGCGGTGACGAAGTCGCCGGCCGCACCGAAAGGTTCGCGCGTCGTGTAATAGCCGTCCGCCGGGTCGAACAGGCAAAGCGCCATATATTCGTTGACGGGGATCGGCCCCACCGCGCCGATCAGGTCGACGATGCGGGCTTTCAGCCGCGTCATGCCGGCTGCGGCTGTGTCACCGGCTTTGCGGTTAGCATCGCCCAGATGCCAGCCAGCACCATGGGCGTGGAAAGGATCATGCCCATGGTCAGCCAGTTGGTGCCGAGCAGATACCCGAGTTGCTGGTCCGGCTCGCGGAAGAATTCGACGAAGATGCGCGACAGGCCATAGCCGCAGATGAAGGCGCCGCCGACGAATCGCGGCGTCTTCAGCTTGAGCCTGGAGTGGGTGAGGATGCGCAGCACGAGGAACAGCACCAGGCCTTCGAGCAGCGCTTCGTAGAGCTGACTAGGATGGCGCGAAAACGGCCCGCCATTGGGGAATTCCACCGCCCACGGCACGTCGGTCGGCCTGCCCCAGAGTTCGGAGTTGATGAAGTTGGCGACGCGCACCAGGCCGAGACCGACCGGCACGCCAGCCGCCACGACGTCGAACAGCGACCAGGTGCGGATGCCGCGCTTGACCGAAAACAGGGTCATGGCGAGGATGACGCCGAGCAGGCCGCCATGGAACGACATGCCGCCTTGCCAGACTGCGAAGATATCGAGCGGATGGGCGATGTAGCGCGGCAGATCGTAGAACAGCACATAACCGGTGCGGCCGCCGAGCACCACGCCGATGGCCGCCCAGACGATGAAATCGTCTAGATCCTCCGGCTTCATCGGCAGGATGCCGTCCGGCCACAGCCTGGCGTTGGTGACCAAGCGCTTGGCATACCACCAGGCGAAGAGAATGCCGACGATATAGCCGACGCCATACCAATGCACCGCCAGCGGCCCGATCTGGACGATGATCGGATTGATGTTGGGAAAGGGCAGGGAGGCCATTGGCAGCAGGAAATAGTCGTTCAACAGGGTCTCCCGGAAGGGCTCGCGTTCGGGCGCGGACCATGCGGCAGGGTTTTGGCGGGGTCAAGGCAAGGTGGTGGTTGCCTGATCGTCGCAGATGGCGGGCTCAACCCTGAGACTTGCCGGCGACCATTTGCCTTAGGGCGTCGTTGATCCTGTCCTGCCAGCCGGGACCATCTTCCTGGAAATGGTCCAGCACGGCCCGGTCGATCCTGATCGAAACAAGCTCTCTGACATTCGGTGCAGCCGCGGGCTCGCGGATCGGGGCTGCCGGTTTCTTGATCGGCTTGAATGCAGCCTCTGCGGCAGCCATCGGATTTGTCGGTCGGCGCGGGGGCGTTGCCATTGGTTGATCCTGACTGAGAGCGGCTCGTTGCTTGACGCAAGTCGACTTGAAAGCGCTACAATAGGCGACGTGGCGCCATCACGTACAGACCAGCTTATCGAGGTGCAATGCCGCACCAACGTTCTTGCATTCCGCGCGCGGCGCCACTACGTCAGTTCGAGCAAGCGAGGATTTGCCATGTCGACAGGACCGAGCCGCATTCTCGATGAATTCGCCAAGCTGATGACCGATGCCGCGGGCGCCGCGCAAGGCGTGCGCCGCGAGGTCGAGACTGCCTTCAAGGGGCAGGCCGAGCGCGTCCTGAATTCGATGGACGTGGTGCAGCGCGAGGAATTCGAGGCCGCGCGCGAGATGGCCGCGAAGGCGCGGGAAGAGAACACCCGCCTTGCCGCGCGCATCGAAGCGCTTGAGGCGAAGCTCGCCGAACTGACCGGGCAGGCCGCACCGGCGGCGGCGGCAAAGCCCAGATCAAAAAAATAATCTTAAACTTTTCCACAAAGCACGAGCCGAAAAAGCGCTTTGCCGTGAATCGCTTACCGGCATTGCATGAATCTTTGTGACAGCGCCTTTCCACATGCGAATGACGCAGTGCGAAAAATTGGGCTGTTCACGCGACTCCCGATCAATAGACTGAATTTGTTGCATGATTCGGAGCAGGGTCATGCGCCGGGCGGTGGGGTCCGGTCTGGGGTCTTTGCGTTTGAGAAAGTCCTGGCCGTCCGAGTTCTAGACAAGATTGTTCGTCGTGTGTGCCCCGCGGAGCGTGCGGCGCTCCCCTGAACACAGGAAGCATTCCATGGAACTTCTCGAACTCGAATTCTCCCGCGAAATCCACCCGGTGGACGTCATCGAACAGGTGGCGCACAACAATGACTGGTCCTTCGAAAGGGCAGGCGACGACGAGATTTCGATTTCGGTGGCCGGCAGCTGGACCGACTATCATGTTTCATTCTCCTGGATGGAGGATTTTGAGGCGCTGCATCTGGCCTGCGCCTTCGATATCAAGGTGCCGGAGGCGCGCGCGCTCGAAGTGATGCGGCTGTTGTCGCTGATCAACGAGCAGATGCTGTTCGGCCATTTCGACCTCTGGGAGCAGGAAGGCGCGATCATGTTCCGCCAGTCGCTGCTGCTGGCCGGCGGAGTCGAGCCGTCGAGCCAGCAGGTCGAAGTGCTTTTGTCGTCGGCGCTGGAGGCCTGCGAATGCTATTTCCAGGCGTTCCAGTTCGTCGTCTGGTCGGGAACCTCGGCCAAGGACGCGCTCGCCGGCGTGTTGTTCGAGACCTACGGAAACGCCTGAGCCGAATGAGTTCGAGCAACGCACGCAAGCCCGAGATCAGCTTTGCCGATTTCGACCGTGTCGACATCCGCGCCGGCACCATCATCGAGGCCGAGCCATTTCCCGAGGCGCGCAAGCCGGCGTTCAAGCTGAAGATCGATTTCGGCCAAGAGATCGGCGTGAAGAAATCCTCGGCGCAGATCACCAAATACTATGCGCCGGAGACGCTGATCGGCCGGCAGGTCTTCGCTGTGGTCAATTTCCCGCCACGCCAGATCGGCCCGTTCATGTCGGAAGTGCTGACGCTTGGCTTTCCCGACGAGGAGGGCGCGGTGGTGCTAGGCGCCATCGAGCGCAAGGTGCCGGACGGCGGCCGGCTCTTCTAGGACGGTTTGAAGGTCACCGCGCTTTCGCCCGTGGATGACGAAGGCGGAGCGGCGCAGCTGGTCTGCGAGGCTCGGTCAGGCAGCAAGCTTGCGCGGCGTTCCCAGTGCTTCCTCGACCGTATCGAGAAACATTTCCGCGCAAGCCTTCCAGCTGTAGCGCATGGCGCGTTCGCGCGCCTCAGCACGGTCGACATTGAGCGCGGCGAGCGACGCCTCGCGCAGGTCGTTTGACACCGCGCCGCCGACTCCGTCGCCGACGATGTCGATCGGCCCGGTAACCGGATAGGCGGCGACCGGCGTGCCGCTGGCTAAAGCTTCGATGATGACATTGCCGAACGTGTCGGTGCGGCTCGGAAAGACGAAGACGTCTGCCGAGGCATAGATCTCGGCCAGTTCGTCATTCGGGCGGTGGCCGAGGAAATGCGCGTTGGGATAGCGCGCCTTGAGCTTGGCAAGTTCCGGTCCCTCGCCGACGACCACCTTGCTGCCGGGCAGTTCGAGGTCGAGGAAGGCGGTCAGGTTCTTTTCGATCGCGACGCGGCCGACGCAGAGGAACACCGGGCCGGGAAAGCCGAGATCCTTGCGCTTTTCCGGCCGGAAATGATCGGTGTCGACGCCGCGCGTCCAGGGCCTCAGCTTGTTGAAGCCGCGTGCCGCGAGATCGTCGGCAAGCGACTGGGTGGCGACAAGCGTGCCCTGTCCGGAATTGTGGAAATCGCGCAGCCAGCGATAGGCCCAGCTTTCCGGGACAGGCAAGCGCGCGCTCAGATATTCGGGAAAGCGCGTGTGATAGCTGGTGGTGAAGGGACGGCCGGCATTGCGGCAATAGCGCCGCGCCATGATGCCCAACGGACCTTCGGTGACGATGTGGATGTGGTCGGCCTTGCGCGTTTCGATCAGGCGCGCGACGTGACCCGGCGTCGTCAGCGCCAGCCTGATGTCGGGATAGGTCGGCAGCGGCAAGGTGCGGAAGATGTTCGGGGTCAGGAAGCTGACCTCGACGTCGAAGGATTTCAACGTCTCGGTGAGCCGCTCCAGCGTGTGGACGACGCCGTTGACTTGCGGGCGCCAGGCGTCGGTGACCATCAATATGCGCATGGCAGCCCTTTGCTCGAAAGGTCGTCTTTTGCCTTGATACGATGCCGGAACGGCGACCACGCGGCAGCCCTCGCTTCGCTCCAGCGCACCCTGGCGGGTACGGGGTCGAAGTGAGGCGACAGAGCCGAATCAATTGAAATCGCACGCTTCATGCGCGCTCTTCACCATGGTTTCATGACGGGCGGATGAAGCCCAGCTTCCCGCAGATTATGCCGGAACCGTTATGATGGCGCGCAGACCGCCAAGCGGACTGTCCTCCAGCATGATGTCGCCGCCATGGCTGCGGGCAATGTCGCGGGCGATGGAGAGGCCGAGGCCGGTGCCGCTGGCGTCGAGATTGCGCGCCGCGTCGAGCCGCAAGAAGGGCTTGAACACCTCCTCGCGCTTGTCCGGCGGAACGCCCGGCCCATCGTCGTCGATGGTGACGACCAGCGAGCCGCGGCCATGATTGGCGTTGATTTCGACGGTCTTGGCGTAGCGGAAAGCGTTGCCGATGACGTTGGACAGCAAGCGGGCGAAGGCGTTCGGCCGCACATGCACGTCGGGATCGCCGACAAGCGTGGTCGACAGCTTGCATTTGCGCAGCGCCGCTTCCTCGCCGAGCTTCTGGAAACAAGCCGCGAGATCGAAACGGCCGGCGTCTTCCGACGCTTCGCCGCGGGCAAAGGCCAGATAGCCCTCGAGCATCGACTGCATGTCGTCGATGTCCTGGTCGAGCGCTGCCTTGGTTTCGGCCTTGCCGCCGGTCAGAGCCAGCTGCAGCTTGAAGCGGGTCAGGATGGTTCTGAGATCATGGCTGACGCCGGTCAGCATGGCTGTGCGCTGCTCAATCTGGCGTTCGATGCGCTCGCGCATCTGGATGAAGGCAAAGCCGGCGCGGCGGACCTCCTCGGCGCCGCGCGGTCGGAAATCGCGCGGCATCGGCCGGCCCTTGCCGAAGCTCTCGGCGGCTTCGGCCAGCGTCAGGATCGGCCGGATCTGGTTGCGCAGGAAGGGAATGGCGATCATCAGCAGCACCAGCGAGGTGCCGACCATCCAGATCAGGAAAATGTGCGTGTTCGACGCGTAGGCCTGGCTGCGGCGTACGAAGACGCGCAGCACCCTGCCCTCGAGTTGGATGCGCACCTCGACGATGTTGGAGTTGCCGACGGTGTCGATCCAGTACGGACGGTTGATCTGCCGTGTGATCTCGGCCGAGAGGATTTCGTCGAGGATCGAGAAGAACGGTTTCGGGCCAGGCGGCGGCAGCGGGTCGGGCGGCAGCAGGTCGACCTTCAGCTGCATCCTGTCCTGCGCGATGCGGATGATGTTGGCGTAGTCGGCATCGTGCGGATAGGTCTCCATCATGTCGATGATGGCGGCGATGTCGCGCACGGTCGCCTGCGACAGGCGCTGCGTCACGGTCTGCCAGTGGCGCTCCATGAAGACAAAGGCGACCACCGACTGCAACAGGATCATCGGCGCAATGACGATAATCAGCGAGCGGGCATAGAGCCGCTTCGGCATGTAAAGGGCAACGAGGCGCCAGAACCGGGTCCAGGCGCGCGGCATGGCCTTCAGTTTTCGCATCAAGCGATCGCTCAAGCCGCCATTTCCCGGCCTGTCCAGCTGCGTGGTCGCCATTCGCCCTTCCGCTCGTCGATGGCCGTTCAGAAAAGGGCCTTCACGGGCATCCTATTCCACGCTGAGCCGATACCCAATACCGCGCACGGTCTGCAGCCAGACCGGGTTAGACGGATCGCGCTCGATCTTGCGGCGCAGGCGGTTGATCTGGACGTCGATGGTGCGCTCGCCGACTTCCGAATCGTCGCCGACCAGTTCGTGGCGCGGGATCGTCTCGCCGGCCCGCGCCGCGAAGATCGCCAGGATCTCCTGCTCGCGGTCGGTCAGCTTCAGCGCCTCGCCGCCGCGCTTCAGTTCGCGCCTGGCGATCTGGAACGTATAGGGGCCGAACACCAATTGCTCGACCTTCGGCGTCGTCGCGGGGCCGCCGCGGCGCAGGATGTTGTTGATGCGCAGGATCAGCTCGCGCGGGTCGAACGGCTTCGGCAGATAGTCGTCGGCGCCGGCCTCGAGCCCGGTGATGCGGCTGTCGGTCTCGGACAGCGCGGTGAGCATGAGGATCGGCACGTTCTTGTCCGCCCGCAGCGCCTTGGTGAGATCGACGCCGGTTTCGCCCGGCATCATCACGTCGAGCACAAGCAGGTCGAAATCGAGACCGGCAAGCTTGCGCCTGGCCTCGCCGGAGTTTCCGGCAACGGTGACGCGAAAGCCGTTCTCGGACAGGTACTGCTTCAGTAGGTTGCGGATACGGGTGTCGTCATCGACCACAAGCAGATGCGGCGCGTCATCGTCCGGTGCTGTCGGATGATCAACCCTCTCAATGGTCTCCATGGCTCTTCCCCGATATTTTCGCAGGCACAATGTCAATCTGCGCTCTTAGTTCCGGATTGACCATCGCTTCCAGGAAGCGTTCGATCGAGGCACGTTCGTTGGTTCCGGAATCCTCCAATGCAGCACGGATGCGGCGTGACTGTGGCCGCGCCAGCGCCAGCGCCAGCGCACGGCCCCTGGCGGTCGGGTAGAGTTCGCGCTGACGGCGGTCGCGAGGGCCCTGCAACTGGACGATGTGATCGGTGTCGATCAGCTGCTTGAGCACGCGCGCCAGGCTCTGCTTGGTGATCTTCAGCACGTCGAGCAGCTCGGCCACCGTCAGGCCAGGCCTGCGGTTGACGAAATGCAGGACGCGGTGATGGGCGCGGCCAAAGCCGTAGTCGGCCAGGATCTGATCCGGATCGGAGGTGAAGTCGCGATAGGCAAAGAAAAACAGTTCGATGATGGCGAAGTCGATGCCGTCCTCGTCGGTGATCGCCGTCCTGATCGGTTTTCTGGCTGCGGGGCTTCGATCCGTCATCTCGTCTCCATGCGAAGGGGAATATGTCAGTACTATTGACGCAATTTCCCAGCAATGGTAATTTTTGGCAAGCTTTTCGGCGGATTGCGAACGAAAAGGCAAGAGGATGTCGTTTTTCCGGAACTTCCTGAGTTTGCCAGACCTTAAATATCCGCTTACGCTTTGAGAACCCGGTCGCTTGGTGCGGCTGATACGAAATACACAACGATACAACGATATGCGGGGTGGCACCCGCGGGAGGTTATCATGGCATCCGTTCCTTTTGACCAGTTGGACGGCTTCATCTGGATGAACGGCGAGTTCGTCAAATGGGCCGACGCCAAGGTCCATGTCCTGACCCACGGCCTGCACTACGCCAGCGCCGTTTTCGAGGGCGAGCGGGCCTATGGCGGCGAGATCTTCAAGCTCACCGAACATACCGAGCGCCTGCATGAATCGGCGCGTCTGCTAGGCTTCAAGATACCCTATTCGGTCGCCGAACTCGACGACGCTTGCCGCACGCTCTTGAAGAAGCAAGGTTTTCAGGACGCCTATGTGCGCCCGATCGCCTGGCGCGGCAGCGAGCAGATGGGCGTATCGGCGCAGAACAACCGCATCAATTGCGCCATCGCCATCTGGCAGTGGCCGAGCTATTTCGACCCGGCGCAGAAGCTGAAGGGCATCCGCCTCGACATGGCGGAATGGCGCCGCCCCGACCCGCGCACCGCGCCGTCGAAGTCGAAGGCCTCCGGCCTCTACATGATCTGCACCATGTCCAAACATGCAGCCGAGGCCAAGGGCTATGCCGACGCCATGATGCTCGACTGGCGCGGCCAAGTCGCGGAAGCAACCGGCGCCAACATCTTCTTCGTCAAGGACGGCAAGATCCATACGCCGAAGCCCGATTGCTTCCTCGACGGCATCACCCGCCGTACGGTCATCGGCCTTGCCAAGGATCGTGGGATCGAGGTGATCGAGCGCGTCATCATGCCGGAAGAACTCGAAGGCTTCGAGCAGTGCTTCCTCACCGGGACGGCGGCTGAAGTAACGCCCGTGGCGGAAATCGGACCTTACCGATTCGAGGTCGGCGAGATCGCCAAGTCACTGATGAACGACTATTCTGCGGCCGTTCAGCCGAAGCATGCGATCGCCGCAGAATAGCGAAAGTCACAGCTTTTTAATCGACTAGGGGCGGTTTTCGAACCGCCCCTTTTATTTCAGGGTTTCTGCATTTGACTTTCATCCAATTCAGCGTCTCATGATGGCGTCGGCCCGGGAGGCTGACAGTCATGGAGGGACTGCTAATATGGACATGAACACGCTTCTTCCGATCATTGTTCAGGTGATTACGGGTATCATCGGTGGTCAGGCGGTGGGCGCGGCGCTCAAGCAAGCGGCGTTGGGTCAGCTTCCCAAAATCCTGGGTGGCGCCATTGGCGGTGTCGGCGGCGCGGCCATCCTCGGCAGCCTGCTGGGCGGCGGTACGGTCGATCCGGCAGCGGCTGCGGCGGCAGCGGGCGGATTGGGCAGCGCGTTGAACCTGGAAAACATCGTCGGCGGCGCTGGCGGCGGCGCCATCCTGACCGGCATCATCGGCGCGGTCATGAATGCGATGAAAAAGTAAGCCTCGAGACATCAGAGCTTTTCGCATGGGCGGCTTCGGCCGCCCATTTGTTTTGGCCATTCGCCTCGACCTGCCGGCCCGGTGGACGGCGTTCGCATCTGTCTCTACATCAGGCCAGGTTCAAGAGGCCGCTCGTCGTGCGATGCGCGCCTCGCTCGAGCACAGCGAAAGGACAGACATGGGTCAGCTCAATGCCGGTATCGTGCCGGTCACGCCGTTCCAGCAGAATTGCACGATCCTGTTCGACATGGACGACAAACAAGGTGTCGTCGTCGACCCGGGCGGCGACATCGACAAGGTGCTGGCGGTTTTGAAGGACAATGCGATCACCGCGGGCGCGATCTGGATCACGCACGGCCATATCGATCACGCCGGCGGTGCAATGGAGTTGAAGGAGGCGCTCGGCGTCGACATAATCGGCCCGCATGAGGCCGACCGGCCGCTGCTTGCCAATCTGGAGAACCAGGCAAAGCGCTTTGGCATCACCGATGCCGTGCGCAATTGCGTGCCCGACCGGTTCCTCACCGAAGGCGAGACCGTGTCATTCGGAGCGCATTCATTCGAAGTCCTGCACTGTCCGGGTCATGCGCCGGGCCACGTGGTCTACTACAACCGGGCGGCCAAGTTCGCCCATGTCGGCGATGTTCTGTTTCGCGGTTCGGTCGGCCGCACCGATCTGCCCGGCGGCGACCATGCGGCACTGATCGCCTCGATCAAGGAGAAGCTTCTGCCGCTCGGCGACGACATTGGCTTCATCTGCGGCCACGGCCCCGGCGGTCGCTTTGGCGAGGAGCGGAGGACCAATCCGTTCCTAGTCTAGGGTGTGCTGATATTCAGGTGATGCCGGCCTGCGAACGGCGGCTTCCTGCGCTTCCGGTACTCACGTACCCAAAAGTACGCTCCGTTCCGGTTCTCGGAACCCACCATTCTCGACTCGGCCTGACCTGAATCCCAACACACCCTGGGGGGCCCAAACCGGTTCCGAGCCCACAAGAAAAAGCGCCGCCCGAAGGCAGCGCTTGGTTCGAACGGAAAGCCGCTTTCAGTTGGCGACGCAGAAATGCTGATCGCCGTCATTGCCGGTGAAGGTGCCAGTGCGGGCGTTGAAGGTCCGGTAGCGGTCAGAGCAGTATTCGTACCAGGCGCGGGTCCACGGTTCCGCGTAGCGGTCGGCGTAGACGACCCGCGGTTCCGCATAGTAGCGACGAACCGGCGCCGGCCGCACATAGCGATAGTCATAGTCGTCGTCATAATAGCTGTAGCGGGGCTGCGGGTTGCTCAGCGCGCCCGCGATCAGGGCGCCGGCTGCGAGGCCGACAACGCCGGCGGCGAGGGCGTCGCCATGGTTGTGGTGGTGACGGCGCCAGCGCCAGTCATCGGCGTTGGCCGCCGGCAAGGTGGCCAAAATGGTCGCGGCGATGCCCGCGGACAGGATGGTGGTCTTGAGAATTCGGTTCATTTCGGTCTCCTTCGTGCCGGCCCGCGCAGTTTCAGGGGATACGGACCGGTTTTAGCGAAGATTAATAGAAGACCGTGGCTGAACGGGGGCTGAACGAAAATTCGCCGGAAGGATCAAACGCACGCGGCATACCATAGGTCGGGCGGGAGTGGACCCGCCTCATCAGCCTCCGTCCGATCTGTCGTGAGCCGGCTTAACCGATCGACAGATTGACGGCCTTCGGACCCTTGCCGCGCTTGTCCGGCTCGGTGTCGAATGTCACTTTCTGCCCATCTTCCAGACCGGGAAGACCCGACGCCTGCACAGCCGAAATATGGACGAAGACATCCTTCGCGCCATCGTCCGGCGTGATGAAGCCGAAGCCTTTGGCATGATTGAAGAATTTGACGGTGCCGGTCTGCGGCATGGGAAGCTCCCTTTGATCCCATAAACTCCAGTCTCGGGCCGGCAAATGCCCGAGTGGAAATTTGTCCTTTATTTTAGCGCTATCGGCAAGAGAAAGTTTTTGCACGCGCCGGCAAGCATTTAGGGACATGGAAAAGGCGCGACGGGTGACCATCGCGCCTTCAAAAACTCAATCCCGGCCTGGAAGCCGGTTCATGATCTTGCAACTTGCTTCGCTGGTCCGCGTGGACGAACGCGGGTCAGACGGATCAGGCCGCGCGGAGATTGACCGCCTTCGGGCCCTTGCCCATGCGGTCGGGCTCGACGTCGAAGGTGACCTTCTGGCCGTCGACCAGCGTGCGCAGGCCAGAAGCCTCGATCGCGGAAATGTGGACGAAGACGTCCTTGGCGCCGCCATCGGGCGTGATGAAGCCGAAGCCTTTGGTCGCGTTGAAGAATTTAACGGTGCCGGTCTGGGCCATTGGGGAAACTCCTTCACCCGTGTCAGTCTTATGGTTTGCCCGCCGCCTGGCGCCGTGGGCAAGTCCCGGTGGTTGCTTCGGCAGTCATGCATTGGCGCATGGTCAAACCCCCCGCCGAAAAACGGGGCCGTCAGAGATTCACAGTATCGGGGAAAGGTCGTCCAAAACGTTCCGCTCTCCGGGTCGCAAATGCCCGAACACGGAATTTATCGCACGGAAACGTGATGGTTGCAAGACAGAGGTCGCGGGGTGCCCCGATGGGCGCATCTCGACGCAAGGCATCGATAGACCGGCTCCGGGGACGGTCATCGGCCAAAGCCTGTTCGCGCATGATCCAGAGCGCATGGCAATGGTGGGCGAACGGCACTCTGTGCGTTCCCGACCTTCGACAAACGGGGGTTGCAATTGGCAAGGGAATGGCGAGGATCGGCAGGCGCGTTTCGCGCCGGGACGGGGCTACAGCACTGATCTGCGCATGATCCTTTCCGACCCTTTGGTTCTGGATCATTTGCCTGGGAGGTATTGATGAAATTTCTTGCGGTATTGTTTTCGCGACAGGGTTTTGCTCTCCTGTTCCTGTCGGCACTTCTGGCTGCCTGCACCGTGGTGGTGGACGAGGGGCCCGGTCCGCGCCCGCCAAGGCCGGAGCCGCAATTCTGCACCAGGGAATATGAGCCGGTCTGCGCCCGTCGTGGCGGCGACCGCCAGACCTTCGCCAATGCCTGCCTTGCCGATCGGGCCGGATACCGCATCGTGCGAGATGGCCCGTGCCGCGACGGCGGCGGCGGCGGTGGCGACGAGCAGACATTTTGCACCCGCGAATACGCTCCAGTCTGTGCCCGCCGCCGTGGCGAGCTACGCACCTTCCCGAACGAATGCGAGGCTCGTGCGGCGGACTATCGCATCGTCGGCGACGGACCGTGCTGAACGAGGCAGGACCTCGCCATCCTGCCATGGCAAGGATTTGCAACAGGCGTTCCATCTCTTGGCGGGGAGATGGGCGCGACGTTGACTGCCAGGTTCCATGACACGCGTGGCGATGCCGGTGTGTCTTGAAACTGCCGGCCGTATGGCTTAGGTCCGGCTGGCGGACAAACACGGCAGGTTTCCCATCAACAGAGATCAGAGAAGAGCAGCGGGCGCGGGCGCCAGATCGGGTTCCGGAGGGCAGCCGCCCACGGTGCTCGACCGGTATGTGCAGCAGGCGCTGCAGCTGCACCAGACCGGGCGCCGGCAAGAAGCCGAGACGCTCTACCGGCAGGTGCTGGCGCAGAAGCCGAACCATGCCGCCGCGCTGCATTTCCTCGGGCTTTTGCTGCATCAGACCGGGCGCAGCGAGGAAGGGCTCGATCTGATCGAGCAGTCTGTGACGCTGCAGCCGAAGAATGCCGACTTCCTGAATAATTTCGGCACGGTCATGCGCGACCTCGGCCGCGTCGCCGCTGCCGTCGATTTCTTCCGCGGCGCGGTTGAAATTCGACCGGACCAGCTTGCGGCGCGCGACAATCTGGGCTCGGCGCTGAAGCAAATCGGCCAGTTCGAGGGCGCCGAAGAGATCTATCGCGGCACGATCGGTCGCAATCCGTTCCATGTGCGTGCACGCATCGGGCTTGCCGAAACGCTGCAGGAAGCGGGCCGGCTGGACGGGGCGCTCGCCGTCTTCCGCGAGGCGCTGACGTTCCGGCCGAAGGATGCCGAACTCCTGTATGGGCTGGGCGTCGGCATGATGGAAAAAGGTAGGCTTGGCGAGTCTGCCGATCTTGCCCGGCAGGCGCTGGCGATCGATCCCGGCATGGCGAAGGCCTGGCTGCTGCTGACGCAGGTCAAGCGTCAGCAGGAGCGCGATGCCGAGCTTGCCGGCATGGAGGCCCAGCACGCCAAGGCGCCGGAGGGCAGCCTGGCGCGCATGCAGCTTTCCTTCGGCCTCGGCAAGGCGAATGACGACCTGAAGGATTATGGCCGCGCCTTCGACTATTTCGCCGAAGGCAATGCCATCCGACGCCAGGGCATCGCCTACGACGCGGCGAGAACGCGCGACGAATTCGAAGCGATGAAGGCGGTCTTCGACAAGGCCTTCTTCGAAAAGCACCAGCCGAGCGCAATCGCCGACGACACGCCGATCTTCGTCGTCGGCATGCCGCGCTCGGGCACGACGCTGGTCGAGCAGATCATCGCCAGCCACCCAAAAGTCTATGGCGCCGGCGAGCTCAGCATCCTGAAGACGGCGGTCGGCAAGCAGTTTCCGATGAGCATGCAAGGCGGCTTTCCCTGGGGGATCGACATGCCCGACAAGGCCTTCGCCGAGGCGGGCCAAGCCTATCTCGACATGCTGCATGCCCGCTATCCCGGCTTCCGGCACGTTACCGACAAGATGCCCGGCAACTTCCTGCTGGTCGGCTTCATCCATCTGATGCTGCCGAAGGCGAAGATCATCCATTGCGCCCGCGATGCGGCGGCGACGTGCCTGTCGATCTACAAGGTGCATTTCCGCGGCGACAGCCATCGTTACGGCTATGACCTCGGCGAGCTTGCCGACTTCCACAATCTCTACACCGACATCATGGCGCATTGGCGCACCGTGCTGCCCGGCGTCGTGCACGATGTGCGCTACGAGGATTTCGTCGCCGACCAGGAAGGCCAGACGCGGGCGCTGATCGCCCATCTCGGCCTGCCATGGGACGATGCGGTGCTGTCGTTCCACGAGACCGATCGTCCCGTGCGCACTGCCTCTGCAGCGCAGGTGCGCCAGCCGATGTACCAGGGCTCGGTCGATCTGTGGAAGCGCTACGGTGACAGGCTGAAACCGCTGCTGGACAAGCTGGTGTAGGCCAATGTTGAGGTGAGGCTCGGTCTGACCTCAACATTGACCTACCCTGTGAGATGCCTAGAGTTCTATGAAGGGCTGGAAGCCGCCGAAGATCATGCGCTTGCCGTCGAAGGGCATGGTCGACCAGTCACCCTTCAGCCGCTCATCGGCCATCACCTTGGCCATCACTGCGTCGCGGCTCTGCCTGGATTCATAGACGACCCATGCGAAGATGACGATCTCGTCGTCCGTGGCCTGCACGGCGCGCGGGAACGAGGTAAGTTCGCCATAGGGCACGTCGTCGCCGACGCATTCGACATAGGCAAGCGCGCCATGCTCCTTCCAGACGACGCCGGCGGTGTTGGCCAGCTTCTTGTAGTCGTCGAGTCTTGCCTTGGGTACGGCAAGCAAGAAACCATCGACATAGGACATGATCGATCTCCTGAACGGTGCTTCGGGGCCGGCGGCAAAATCGCCGCCAGACGGATGAGGTTGCTACCGGTGCAGAAAGCTCAAGCCTTCACCGGTGCGTTCATCGCCCATTCGACGCCGAAGGGATCGCGCATATTGCCCCAGCGATCGCCCCAGAACATCACTTGCAATGGCATGACAACTTCGCAGCCGGCATCGACGGCGCGCTGCCACCAGGCTTCGATGTCGTCGCTGCCGAGATGGAGCTGCATGGTGTAGCCCTGCGGCTTGACCGGGGACATCCCGTGCTCGGGATAGAAATCGGAGATCATCAGCGTCGAGCCGTTGATGTGAAGGTGGATGTGCATGGTGCGGCCCTGCTCATCCGGCGGATAGAAGAAGACCTTCTCGGCTCCGAAGGCCTTCTGGTAGAATTCGGCGGCCTTGAAGGCGCCGTCCAGCTGAAGGTAGGGCGTCAATCCGCCGAGGACTTTCGCGGCAGACTGGGTTTGCGGCTGATCGTTCATCTTTTGCTCCTCTTTGCGTTTGATTGGCCTTGCGAACCGTAGGACGAATGAGGTGGCGACAATCCTACACGGCCGACGAGATTTTTTCAGTGCCGCGACCGAAGCGCCGGTCGTCGGCGGTTGAAGTGGCCCTGGAGCCTGTCAATGGCCCGCCGCAATGGGTGGGCAGCCGCTTTCATCTCGCTCGTTCAGGGAGCCCTGCAAATCCGAGGGCCGGTTTGCGCGTCGACGATGATTTCCGGCCAGCCGATATCCTTGCGCAATTTGATCGGCAGTGAAAGGAGCGCGCGCTCGCTGCGGTAACGGGCGCGGTTCGCCGCGTAGCGGACCGCTATGCGGCCTATGGATGACAGAATGGACATGATGCTTTCTCCTCGATTGAAGCCGGCATCACCGTGTCGGCATCCCAAGGACGTGGCAGGCAAAGGCGATCCTACCGATCGTCGAAATTTTTGCGAAGCTCGGATTCAATCGAAGAAAGCGCGAGCCGGCATCGCCTCGGCCCGCGTTTCATCATTGCGGGTGGCCCTCAACCGACCGTCTCAGCCACCGAGCGGAAAAAATCCTCCGGGCTGTCGACCTCGGTCAGCCGGCGCTTCTCGATCAGCCAGAAGCGGTTGCCGATGGCGCGGATGAAAGAGCGGTCGTGCGAGGCGAGCACGCAGCTTGCCCGACGCGCCAGCAATTCCGCTTCCAGCGCTTCCTGGCCGTCGATGTCGAGATGGTTGGTCGGCTCGTCGAGCAGATAGAAGTTGGGGTTTGCAAGCCGAAGCGCCAACATCATCAGCCGCGCCTTCTGGCCGCCCGACAGCATGTCGATCCTTCGCTCCTGCATGTCGATGGCGACACCGGCGCCAGCGAGCAGCGAGCGGGCGCGCTGCTCGCCGACATCGAATTTTCGCGAGACCATCGCCAGCGGTGTGTCGTCGCCGCTGATGCCCGTTAGAGCCTGGTCGCTGTAGCCGAGCACGGTCGACGGCGTCACCTTCACGCTCTGGCTGGTTTCCGGTGCGACGATGGCGTTCCTGATCAGGGTGACGAAGCGCGATTTGCCGACCCCGTTGCGGCCAAGCAGGACGATGCGGTCGCCCTGGCAGATATGACGCTTGCCGGTCCTGAACAACTGCATTCCGTCGGGTGTCTCGACCGCAGCATCGTCGAGCGTGATCAGCACTTTTGCGTGGGTGCCGCGATTGGCGAGCCTGATCGCGCCGGCCGATTTCTCGCGATGCGCGGGTGCTGCCGCGTCCTCGAGTCGCTCCGCCCGCTGGTTGAGCTGTTTGGTCTTGACCGTCAGCAGGTCGCTGCCCGAATTGATGCCGATATTGTTCAGCTTTGCTGCCTGCCGGCGCAATTGCTGCGCCACCTTCATGTCACGATGGAATTTGCGCTCCGTCGAGGCGTCGACTTCATCCAGGGCCTCGCGTGCCCGCGAATAGGGCAGCGAAAACACCGGCGACTGTTCGGGCCGCAGGAACAGCGTGCGGTTGGTGGTGGCGTCGAGGAAGGCGCGATCATGGCTGGCGATGACGACAGGCACTTCGCGCGGCATCGCGTTCAGCCAGGTTTCCAGCAGGCTGATTTTCGCGAGGTCGAGATGGTTGGTCGGCTCGTCGAGCAGCAACACATCCGGGTCGGTGACCCAGACGCGGGCGATCAGCGCCAGCCTCTGCCAGCCGCCGCTCAGTGCCCGCATCTCTCGTTCGCGCATCGGCTCGGGCACGTCGAGCGAATCCAGAACGACATCGACGCGCCATTGCTCGCTGTCGGCCTGCTCGCCCGGCAAGGCGTCGGCCACGATCTGATGGAAGCTGCTGACGAGGATAGCAGGCGGAACGGACTGCTCGACATGACCGACACGCAGGCCGCGCGTGCGGGCGATGTCGCCGGTTGTCGGTTCCAACTCGCCGGTCAGACATTTGAGCAAGGTGGACTTGCCGCGGCCGTTGGCGGCGACGATGCCGAGCCGATCGCTGGCGCCGATGGTGAGGTCGAGATTGGAGAAGAGCGGCGCACGCATGGTAACGCCGAGGGATTTGAGGCTGATCAGGGCCATGTCGATTTCTCTGGTCTTGCCGGAAGAAACTCCGGTCGATGCACTTTGACGGTGCGCGGGCAGGCCATCAGGCCAAGCATTGCAGCACCACGAAGGGCAGACCAAAAATCGAAGCGGGAATAACCCGGACCGTCCTGGTCAGCCCTGCAAGCAAGCTCGCAGGGCACAGACAGGGCCGCGCTGACGGTGGTGGTCGAAATTCACGCAGCCCTCCTTTCAAGACGTTGAGTGTGCGCAATGGCTACACCATGGGCGGGGCTGATGGCAAGGGGCTGCCGAGAGAGTGAGCGGGCGCTGAAACTGCCGATCTCCCCCCAAGAGGGGGAGATGTCCGGCAAGACAGAGGGGGCTGTCCCGCTAGCGTTTCGAATAATTTGAACCTACTTCCCCGGCCGTCCCGTCTTCCCCGGCCGGCGCTTTTCGCGGCGGGCGGCGGCAGGGTCTTCGTAGGAACCAATGCCGGCGCGCTGACGAACGATGGGTTTGCTGGAATCGTCGCGTTCCTTCGCGCCCCCCTCTGTCCTGCCGGACATCTCCCCCACTTGCGGGGAGATCGGCCGGGGCTTCGCCGGCACCCTTCCTTCGACCGGCTTTTCCGTTCGACGCACGGTCATCTCGTCAAGCGAGTTCTTCTTGAACAGCGGTTTGACCGGCTCGCCGGGGATGCCGAAATCCGAGCCGTGCGCTTCGGACGCCGACTGTTTCTTGAACAGCGAGCGCGACACCGCCCCCGCCGGCGTCGGCATGTCGGTGCCAGGGCCCATGGCGTCGAGCGACGGCTTCGAGAACAGCGGCTTCTTCACCGGCACGGCGCCGTCGGCGCCCATTTCGTCGAGATCCGGCTTGCGGAAGAGGTTGGGCCGGGCTGCCTTGGCCGCCTCTTCGGCGGCACGCGCTTCGTCGAACTTGCGGAAACGCTCCTGTTCCTCGGTCGTACGATGTTTGGCCACGCCCTTGTTGTGCTTGCCCTTTTCGCGGCCTGAGGCGGGACTTTGGCCTTCCACCTCGCGCGCCAGCGGATCGTCGGAGATCGACAGTTCCATCTCGCGCAGGCGCTTGATCTCGTCGCGGATGCGGGCCGCCTTCTCGAAGTCGAGATTGGCGGCGGCATCGCGCATCTGCTTGTCGAGCGCTTCGAGATGGGCCTTGAGATTGTTGCCCATCATGGCGCCGGCGCTGTCGGTGAATTGCGAGATGTCGGCGCGGACATGGTCTTTCTCGTAGACCGAGTCGAGAATGTCGGAGATGCGCGACTTGACCGATTCCGGGGTGATGCCGTTGGCCGCGTTCCATTCCATCTGCTTTTCACGACGGCGGTTGGTCTCGGCCATCGCCCGTTCCATCGAGCCAGTGACCTGGTCGGCATAGAGGATGACCTTGCCGTCGACGTTTCGTGCGGCGCGGCCGATGGTCTGGATCAGCGAGGTTTCGGAACGCAAAAAGCCTTCCTTGTCGGCGTCGAGGATGGCGACGAAGCCGCATTCGGGAATGTCGAGGCCCTCGCGCAAAAGGTTGATGCCGACCAGCACGTCGAAAGCGCCGAGGCGCAAGTCGCGCAGGATCTCGATGCGCTCCAGCGTGTCGATGTCGGAGTGCATGTAGCGGACGCGGATGCCCTGTTCGTGCAGGTACTCGGTCAGGTCCTCGGCCATGCGCTTGGTCAACACCGTAACCAGCGTGCGGTAGCCGGCCCTGGTGGTGTCGCGGATCTCGCCGACGACATCGTCGACCTGGCTCTTGGCCGGACGCACTTCGACCGGCGGGTCGATCAGGCCGGTCGGGCGGATGACCTGCTCGGCGAAGACGCCGCCGGACTGCTCCAACTCCCAGCCGCCGGGGGTCGCCGAAACCGCGACGGAAAGCGGGCGCATCGCATCCCATTCCTCGAAGCGCAGCGGACGGTTGTCCATGCAGGACGGCAGTCGGAAACCATATTCGGCCAGCGTCGCCTTGCGGCGGAAGTCGCCGCGATACATGCCGCCAATCTGCGGCACGGTGACGTGGCTTTCGTCGATGAAGACCAGCGCATTGTCGGGAATGTATTCGAACAAGGTTGGCGGCGGATCGCCTGGCTGGCGGCCAGTGAGATAGCGCGAATAGTTCTCGATGCCGGCGCAGGAGCCAGTCGCTTCCAGCATCTCCAGATCGAAGCGCGTGCGCTGTTCCAGCCGCTGTGCCTCCAGAAGGCGGCCAGCCTTTTCAAGCTCTTGCAGCCGGTGCTTGAGTTCTTCCTTGATCGACTTGATGGCTTGATTCAAGGTCGGGCGTGGCGTCACATAGTGCGAGTTGGCATAGATCTTGACGCTCTTCAGCTCGCCGGTTTTCTGGCCGGTCAGCGGGTCGAACTCGGTGATCGACTCGATCTCGTCGCCGAACATCGAGATGCGCCAGGCGCGATCCTCAAGGTGGGCAGGGAAGATCTCGATCGTGTCGCCGCGCACGCGGAACGAGCCGCGGACGAAATTGATGTCCTGGCGCTTATATTGCTGGGCGACGAGATCGGCGAGCAGAGCGCGCTGGTCGAGTCGGTCGCCGATCTGCATCTGGAAGGTCATCGCCGTATAGGTCTCGACCGAGCCGATACCGTAGATGCAGGACACCGAGGCGACGATGATGACATCGTCTCGCTCGAGCAGCGAGCGCGTCGCCGAGTGGCGCATGCGGTCGATCTGCTCGTTGATCGAGGATTCCTTCTCGATGAAGGTGTCGGTGCGCGGCACGTAGGCTTCCGGCTGGTAATAGTCGTAGTAGGAGACGAAATACTCGACGGCGTTTTCCGGGAAGAATTTCTTGAACTCGGAATAGAGCTGCGCGGCCAGCGTCTTGTTGGGCGCCAGGATCAAAGCAGGACGCTGCGTTTCCTCGATCACCTTGGCCATGGTGAAGGTCTTGCCGGAACCAGTGACGCCGAGCAGCACCTGGGTGCGGTCGTTGCCGTCGACGCCCTCGACGAGATCCTTGATCGCCGTCGGCTGGTCGCCGGCCGGCTCGAAATCCGACACCATCTTGATGGCAATGCCGCCCTCGGATTTTTCCGGGCGGGCAGGGCGGTGCGGCGTCCATAGCACGCCGTCCTTGTGCAAGGGATTGCCGGACTCGATCAGCGCCGACAGCGCCGCGACCGTCGCGGTGACACCGCTGGAGGTCATGGTTTCGGCGTCTTCCAACGAGATGTCGAGGCCCGCGACCGGGTTGAGGCCGGCTGCTGTGCGTTCGCGGGCAGTGGCCGCGCCGCCCATCGAAGTGCCGCGCGCCGTGCGCCCCGGAGCGGCGGAGCGCTCGGGGATTTTCTTTGCGGCTTTCGGCTTCGGCTGCTGTTCGGCCTCGCGCTCGATCTGTTCGGCCCAATCGGCGATCGAGCCGGTCAGCGGCGTAGCTGAGAATTCGGCCTGCGGTGCCTCGGCAAAGCCGCCCTTGTGCAACGGCTCCGATGCATCGAGGAAATCGGTCAGCGGGCTGCGCCGCTTCGGCACGCCAACGTCGTCGTGCGCCGATGGAGGCGTTTTCTTGTCGGGAAGTTTGGCCATGACCCGAATATGGGAGGACTCGGCCAAAATGGAAAGAGCGGAGTGACGAGGGGCGCACGGCCAAGCCAAGCTGCTGACAGCAGGCTGTCAGGAGCGGTGGCGTGCCGAGATGTACCCGCTCAGTTGAACCACAGCGCGAAAGTCAAAAAACCGGCGCCGCGGAACTGGCGCTGGATCTGGTCGAACTCCTCGCCTGTCAGGATCTTGCCGCTTTCGAGATAGGGCGCGATGGCGGGGCCGGTGATCGACAGCACCAGGTCGAAAGGTTTCGGCTCGTCGAAGAAGCGCTTCATGTTGATGCCCTTGTCGGCGATGCGGAAGTGCGGCAACAGCACACGGCCTTCGAGCAGGTCGTCGGCCATGGTCAACGCGGAGTGCCAGGCCTGGACCTGGTCCTCGCCGACCTCGAGGCCGGTCAGCGGGCTGGCGCCCTTCTGCTGGGGGCCGGGCAGCCATTCGCGGTCATTGTCGGTCTCGGCGCGGATTGCCTTCCAGTCTTCGCGCGACAGTCGGATCATCTCCAGCAAATGGCGGCGCGCCGCTTGCCGGCGTTCCGGCTCGACCACCTGCCAGTTGATGAGATGCACCAGCGAAATGAAGTCGGCAAAGCGCCATTCGGACGAAAAGATGCTGCCGTTCATGCCGCCGTCGAGCGGAACGAGCGTGTCCTGCAGCGGCAGTTTGGCGCGCGGGAACAGCATGTGGAACGAACCATCGAACGTGTTCCTGAAATCATGCGCCAGCCAGAAATCGGCTTGGGCCATCAGGAATTCGGCGTAGCCCTGCAGCCAGTAGCCGTCGGCACGATCGAAGCGGAACGTGAGGGTGGGAGCGGCGCCATCCGGAGCGGCGCCGCCGCGCGCGAGGGCCGCCATGATGGTGAGGGCGCTTTCGTCCGGCGCGATCTGGCCGTCCTCATTGAGATCGATGCCGAAACGGCCGAGATCGATGGCCATGCCGATATCCGCATCGGCAGGCACCGAGCCAAGCGTGGCGGCGGATCTTTCCAGCCGGTCGCGGAAAGCGGTCAGGATGGCGCGGAATTGCCCATAGGTCAGTGGCTCGGGGTTGGCATTGTCGGGCACGGGAAGCCGCATCAGCGGCAGCATGAAAGATTGCGGGCTGTCGAAACCGTGGCGGTGCAGGCCACTCGCCAGGATCTCCAGCGCGGTGAAGAATTCACCGGCGCCGGCGGCATAGGCTGATGCGGGATCGCTGGGAGCGGCGGCTTCCAGCGCGGCGAGCGCGCCATCGCGATCGGCCACGGTCTTGGCCTCGAACAGGGTGGCCGGATCGGGGGCCGCGGCATTGGCGGAAGCAAGCGGCAGCAGGATGACGGCGCAGGCCATCAGGCTCGAAAATCGCTTCATTTTGGGCCCCTCCCTTGGCAATCTGGCACAAACATACACGCATTCGGATCGTTGCGCCTATCGATCCCGTGCCGCGATAAGGTGACAATCGAGGCGCCCATTGCCGACAGATGCGCTTCAACCGATCGGGCAGACAGTCTACACAAGGCAAACAACTGGGCGCCGCGTGTCGAACTATCCGCTTTCCTACAAATTGTCCTGGCTGCCGCGTTTCCTCCGGCCGTCGCTGACTGGCGACGCGCACGGTTTCGCACCAGCGGCCGGGATGCTGATCGAACCGCCGCCGGCGCGGACGGTGCGGTTGGCCTTCGTCGGCGATATCTCGGCCGTCGCCAACCGCAGTGCGCCGGACTGCGATCCGGCGATCAAGGCGTTGCTTGCCTCCGCCGATCTGGTGGTCGGCAATTGCGAAAGCCCCATCGTCGAGCGGCCGAGCGCGGTGATGGGCACGAGGCTCGGCACGCATCATGCGATGACCGAACGCTTTCTCGCCGAGGCATTGGCGGCCGCCGGCGTCACGCACAAAAAGCTCGTTCTGTCGCTGGCCAACAACCATGTCCTCGACCAGGGCGTCGCTGGCTTCGATGAGACGGTCGCGGCGCTGAAGCGGCTTGGCATCCGTACCATAGGTACCGCCGCGAAGGGTCCGGTCGAGCGGCTTGCGGTCGGGCCGCTGACGATCGGCTTTGCCGCCTTCACGTTGTGGCGCAATGCCGATGCAAAAGAATTCTCGAGCCGCGTGTCCATGCAAGGCGACCCGGCGCGGTGGCCGCTGGCCGCGGCCAAGGGCGTCGATCTCGTCTGCGCGGTACCGCATTGGGACTGGGAGTTCCGGCATTTTCCGCACGCTGAGACGAGGATGATGGCGCGGCGGCTGGCCGGGCACGGCGTCGGGCTGATCGGCGGGCACCATGCCCATGTCGTGCAGCCGGTAGAGCGGATCGACAAGACGCTTGTCGCCTATGGGCTTGGCGATTTTCTCGGTACCGCCTTCGCCCGCCAGCCATGGCCGGGCCGTATCGGCTCCATCCTCACCGTCGATGTCAGCGCCGACCTCGGCATGCGCGGCAGGATCGCCGCCTATCGAATGCACCCGTTCATGCGGCTGCGCGCCGGCGATCATGAGCGGTTGGTTCCGTTGCAGGCGCTGGAGGGGCGGATACGCGTCAAGGTCGACGCCCGGCTGAAGGCGATTTTTGGCGAGCAATTCGCAAGCGTGTGAAAGCCGCAGGCTGGCGACTTTCCGGCAAAAGCGGCTATCATGCGATGGCAGAGTCAGGCTTGCGGCGGGGGTGGCGATGGAAACGGCGGATTTCATGCCGAGCGAGGCGGTGATCGCCGGCATCAGGAAGGATATCGAGGCCTATGAGGCCAGGCGGGCGTCGGCCTACCGGCAGGTGCGCTGGCGAGTGCCGGTGTTCATCGGCCTTGTGGTGGTCTTCGTGGTGCTTGTCGCCTGGTTCTTCAACAAGGTCGCCGACCCCTACGAGCAATGGTTCTCGACGCCGCACGTGTTCCTTTATGTCGGCGGTTTCGTTGCGGCGCTGGTGTTCTACTTCCAGGCGGTAAAGCCGGCGACCAGATTGCAGCAATCCTTCCGCGAGACGCTGCTGCCGATGATCTTCGGGTTCATCCAGGACATACGCTACCAGCACGGCGTTCAGCCGAATTCGTTCGACCGGTTGCCCCGTGAGACGGTTGGTCCCTTCAACCGGCAATCGTTCGACGATGTCTTTTCCGGCCGCTACGAGGGGTTTGCGTTCGAGCTTTATGAGGCAGAGCTGCGCGAGGGTACCGGCAAGGGCTCGTCCACGGCATTCAGAGGCGTCATCGTCGCCTTCGAGACGATCACACCATTCCCCGGCTCGCTGGTGGCGACGCGCCGGGCCAATGTGGTCGTTGGCTTTTTCCGCGGCATGTTCGCCAGCAGGATGGAAGAGCTGTCCTCCGGTGTGCCGGAACTCGATGCCGCCTACGAATTCCGCACCGACAATGTCGAAGCGGCGCGGCCGCTGGTCAGCGGCCGGCTGGCGCAGGCTCTGAAATGGCTCGGCGAAACCTGGCCCGACGACCCGGCGCGCGTGGCGCTCGATGGCAGCGATGGGTTCCTGCTGCTGCCGCAGCCGAAGGATTTCTTTGAGCTACCCGATATTTCGGTGTCGCTCGACTACCAGACCCATGTCGCGCCGATGATCGCGGACATGGGCGCGATGCTGGCGACGGCTGCACTGGTGCGCAAGATCGGCGCGACGGACGAAGCGGCGGGTTGAACGACAGCCGGGTATGGACCGCTGCCGCTTTCAACAGTCGAAGCGATAATTGCTGCGCACATAGTCCGCGTCCTGCTTGGACATCTTCTTCAGCATCACGCAAACGGTAAAGCTGCCGACCTGATGGCCGTTCTTGGTGTGGCCCCAGTCGGACTATCGTCGCGGGAAAATTTGATATACTTGCCGTTCACGACATTTTGGACCAGTTTCGGCTCGTTCGCCAATACGCCAGCAAAGTCGGTAGCGGTCTGCTCGAAAGGGATGACCCAGAAATGCTCCGTCGCATTTCCGTCCACGATCATGACCTTCAACTTTGAAGTCGTCGGTTCCCGGCGGCGGAGCTTCGGATAAAACCAGGAAGTCGTCCAGGCTGGATCGGGCCTGCGCAATCGCTGCCGTCATCTCCGGATCATCCCGGGCTACCATCACGGTCTTGTCGTCGCCTTGATCGGCGCTTTGCGCTCGAACAGGCGCGGGTACAAACACCAGCATCAGGGACAGCATTGCGTGGGCCGGAAACTTCATGGCACGGCCCCTCACGAGAGTGGCCGGCATCATCATGCATCAAATTCGGATTTCAACCGAAGCGCAGCTTCATGCCGAGGATGGCGATCACGAACAGGAAGGTGACGCCGTTGGCCAGGATGACCGGCCACGAGCCGATCAACAGGCCGTAGAGCGTCCACAGGAAAACGCCGGTGGCGATCGAGCCGGTGGCGAACAGCGAGATGTCGCCGGCGCGGCGTTCGCGCGCCACCTTGGCGACCTGCGGAATCCAGCCGAGCGTGGTGATAAGCGCGGCAAACGCGCCGATGATTTCAATTGTGGGATGCAAGGGAGGGACTTTCGAAGGAGCAGCGATTGTGCGGTGCACCATATGCCAGATTGGTCGAACCCTGGGAAGCGGGCAGACCGGCTGGACCAATGAACAGAACAATCCGGGTCGATCGCATCGTGGATCACCTCCAGGCTACCGGTTCTGGGCATGCCGTTCCCGCACTGGCCTATGGTTTTTGGCGGCCACGTTATCCGTCAAGAGGGGATGGTATGCGGTTGAACGCGAAGCGGCTTCGACCGCCCTGCTATTGGGCACGGCGATCGAAGGCGTTCAGCGAAACCGCTTTTAAGAGGATAGGACAAGCCATGCGAACGAGACTTGCGGCTGCAGCGCTTGCCGTGACTGTGTTTTACGTCGGGCTGGCCCGCGCCGACGACCTGAAAGCCTTCAAGCTGACGATCGATGGCGTGGTGGTCGACATCGACCCGGGCGAGGATGTGAACGTGAGCTTGCCCGGCGGCAAGACGAGCAAGGTGCGGATCGACCGCAATGACTTCGCCACCTTCTCGGGCGCCACTTTTTCCTTTGTTCATCCAAGCAACATTTCGATCACCAAGAGCGATCTCAGCGACAGCATCACCCAGTATCTCATGGCTTCGGCCCTCGGCACGATCGTCGTGGTGCAGGAATATGACAAGATGAACCCGGTGTCTCTCAACCAGCTGATGCTGCAGGAGATGACGAGGGAATCCGTTCAGGCGGGTGGAACGCTGACACAGGAAACGACGACCCGCAAGCTCGCCGACGGCAAGGAACTGACCGGCATCAAGGCCACCGTGAAGACACGTACCGACAGCGCTGACTTCGAGATCGTCGGCTTCGGCCTTGCCGATCAAGGGCTGCTGTTCATCACGCGAATAGGCGATCAGGACGTTGCAACCGAAAAGCCGCTGATCGACAAGTTCTGGGAGGACCTCAAGGTCAAGCTGTAGGAAAGATGGACTACAGTCCGCTCGGCACGATCCCCGCCAGCCAGTTCGCCGATCGTTTCGCCACGTCGACGGTCGCGGATGCGGCGCGGCTGAGATCGGTCTTGACCACGGCGTAACCAGCCTTGGTGCGGTAGAGCACGGCGCGGCCGCCATCGACCGCGGCTTCATAGGCGACGGGTCTTGCGGCTTCCGTTTCCATCGCGGTCGCCGGCGATCCGACGGGAATGCTCGGCCTGTGGCTGAGTTCAGGCGGCAGCGGATCGCTTGCGGCTTGCCTAGGCGTCGTCAACTCGGGTGCTGAGGCTATCGCCGCCAGTTGGGAGGACGGCACCGAGCCCTTGGTGCGGCAAATGCCCGAAACCAGCGGATAGTTGAAATTCTTCTGGTGAAGCATCTGGCTTTTCATCGCCGCCTCGCAGTCGGCAATGGTCGCCCACTTGGCCGGCGTCTCGCCGATATATTCGCAAAGCTTGGCGTCGCAGTCGCAGCCGACGATGGTCATGGCGACAAGGGCGGTCTTGATCACGGTCTTGTCCCTTTAAGTTGCCTCCCCCACCAGCACCAATCGCTGCGGAACAAGGCGGGATTTGGCCGCGAATGTGAAATGTGCGTGACGGAATGTTTCCGAGATGCCGGCTGTGATCGAGAAACATCAATCGTAACCGTGCCCAGCCTGGCGCCCGCCTAGATCAGCGCCGACAGAGCCGAGTGCAGTTCGCACACGGCGACGGTTAGCTCGGTGCTGCGCGCAGCCGGGTTGGCCGGCGGCGATTGGCTGAACAATGCGTGGGATAGCCCCAAAAACAGTCGGCGCTGGGATTTCTCCCAGCGCCTCCCTGTCAGATCAGGACACGGTCAGGGCAGCAACTTCCGCAAAGTCGTCGCGCCAAGCCGGCCTTGATTTTGACGGTCCTGCCAGTCACCACCCGAGGGCAGTGTCCGTTCCGGACCACGCCGATCTCCACCCTTGCGAGCTTCGCCCAGCGTGCCATCGAAGGTCTTTGCCGTCCTTCATGGCAGCATCGGTCCGCCGTCGGCGTTCGCACGCTTTCCGCGGCCCCGTAGGTCTCGGCTTCCGTCGCTCTAGCAGGCAAGCCTGCTATCGCTCAGGGCCGTACGGGCCTCAGGAAATCCGCCTTTTCGCTTTGCCTTTCGGCCTGGCGATCGGTAGCCGCCTGAGATGGGTTCAATGTACGCCGGGTAAGTGTCCGGGGGAACCTGCCTGAGCCTGTGGATAGCGGGATTATCGGGGACCAAGCTCGGCGGCGAAACATTTTTCGGCGGAGCGCCGTGATCGGCCAAATGAGGTGATCCGGCCTTGTTCTGCCGTGATCGGGCACTGCGCGATATTCCACACTTGCTCCGCAAGGCCGCGCGGGCTTCAATGCCGGCAAAATAATTGAGACGCAAGTGTTGAAGCGTCTGCAATGGCCTTGCGGGAGGTTGCTTGAAAGTCGGGGTGGTTCTCAATCCGATCGCCGGCGGCGGCAGGCTGAAGCGGCACTGGCCGGAGGTCGCGGCATCGCTGAAAAAACATTTTGGCGATTTCGAGCTGCGCGAAACCCAGGCCGAGGGCGACGCCGAAAGGCTGGCGCTCGACCTCGCCGCTAGCGGCTTCGATCTAGTGATCGCGGCGGGCGGCGACGGCACCGCGAGCGAAGTCGCCGATGGCCTGCTGCAGGCTTTCGACGAAAGCGGCCGTACGACCGAACTTGGCCTGCTGCCCTGCGGCACCGGCATCGACTTCGCGCGCGGCCTCGGCCTGCCGCGCGGGGTCGATGCGACGCTCAAGCAGATTGCCGAAGCCAAGCCGCGCAAGGTCGATGCCGGGCGCATCTGCTACATCGACGATCATGGCGCGCTGGCCAGCCGCCATTTCATCAACATCGCCAGCCTCGGCATGTCGGGCGCCACCGACCGTGCGGTCAACGCCGACAAGCGCAAGGGCAAGGTCTCGGCCAAGGCGCTGTTCTTCTGGCGCACCGTGGTGGAGTTCGTCCGCTATCGGTTCCAGGACGTCAGGATCACCGTCGACGATGGCACTCCGGTCGAGGCGCGCATGGCGCTGGTGGCGGTGGCCAACGGCAAGTTCTTCGGCGGCGGGATGATGATCGCGCCGGATGCCGAACTGGACGATGCGCAGTTCGACATCGTCATCCTGCGCGCGGCGGGCAAGCTTCAGCTGATCCGGGATATCAGGCTGCTCTATGGCGGACGGCATCGCAACCATCCGGCAATCACCATCCTGCGCGGCAAGAAAGTGGTTGTCGAACCGCTGGGCGATGTGGAAAAGAACGGCGCGCTGGTCGACATTGACGGCGAGTCGCCAGGGCGCATACCCGCCACCTTCGAGATCCTGCCCGGCGCGCTGACGCTCAGGTATTGAGTCAGGCCGTTAAGGAATTGATTCAGGCAGCTGTGGGCATGAATCCGATTATCCGCTCAATGTTCTGAAATCGTTTGTAAAATTTAGCCGCCTTAGATTTCCAGCTTTGCCGGAAAACCGGGCGCACGCAAGTCGGTGCCGACCGCATCCTCGAGCAGCTTGACGATCTGGGTCGACCAGGCGCCGCCGCCATAGGCCGCTTTGCCCTGTTCGAAAATCGCGTTGACGCGCGTGGCGAGGTCGAGCGGCACGCCGGATTGTTCGGCCATGGTAAGCGCGAAGCCGAGGTCCTTCAGCGCCAGATCCATGGTGAAGCCGATGTCGTAGGAGCCGTTGAGGACGAGCTGGCTTTCGGTCTCGTGGACGAAGCTGTTGCCGGAGGAAGCAACGATGGCGTGATAGGACTGGGCGAGGTCGAGCCCACCTTGCTTGGCCAGCATCAGCGCCTCGCCGGCAGCGACAAGATGGATGAAGGCCAGCATGTTGGTGATGACCTTGATCACTGCCGCCGAGCCGATCGGCCCCATCAGAAACGACTTCGCGCACATCGCCTCGATGGCCGGGCGATGACGCGAGTAGAGTGCTGGATCGCCGCCGACCAGCGCGGTGATCTTGCCGACCGCCGCCAGATGCACGCCGCCGGTGACCGGGCATTCCAGTGTCTCGACGCCCTTTGCCGAAGCGAACTCGGCCAGACGCACGATCTCGTCGCGGCCATTGGTCGACATTTCGATCCAGGTGCCGCCTCTGGGCAGACCTTCGAGCAGTCCCCCGGGACCGGAGAGCACCGTTTCGCTGACCTTCGGCGAGGGCAGGCAAGTGACGGCATTGCCAGCGCGCGCGGCAGCCTCGGCCGGGCTCCTGGCGGTAGTAGCGCCGAGCGCCACCAGGCGCTCGACTGCGGCCGGGTCGCGGTCGAAGACGGTGACGGCGAAGCCGTTGCGCAAAAGGCTGGCGGCAAGGTTGCCGCCGAGATGGCCAAGGCCGACGAAGGCGTAGCTTTCGCTCACGGCATCAACGGCGTCTGCATCATCTGCAGATGCAGGTCCTTGCCGTCATAGGGATGGGCGTCGCAGACCGCCTCGTTTAGTTCGACACCGAGGCCGGGCTCCTTGGATGGGATGACATTGCCATCCTGCCATTCGATCTTCTTCTTCAGCAGCGTGGCGTGAAAACCGTCCCATTGTTTCAGCGATTCCAGGATGAGGAAGTTGGGCAGGGTCACGGCAAGCTGGATGTTGGCGGCGCCGACGATCGGCCCGCAATAGCAGTGCGGCGCGACCTGGATGTGGTAGGCCTCGGCCATGGCGGCGATCTTCTTGGTTTCGAGAATGCCGCCCGAGCGGCCGAGGTCGGGCTGCAGGATGGTGGCGGCGCGGTTTTCGATGACGCGGGCGAATTCGAACTTGGTCGTCAGCCGCTCGCCGGTGGCGATCGGGATCGAGGTGCCACGGGCGACCTGCGCCATCACTTCCGGCATGTCGGGCGGCACCGGTTCCTCAAACCACAGCGGATCGTAGGGTTCGATGGCGCGGGCGAGCCGCAGCGCGCCCGAGGCGGTGAACTGGCCGTGCGTCCCGAACAGGATGTCGGCGCGCGTGCCGACCGCCTCGCGGATCGCCTTGATCATGCGGGCGGAGAGGTCGATGTCGACGAGGCGCGGCTGGTGGCCGTCAAAGGCGGTGTAGGGGCCCGCCGGGTCGAGCTTGACCGCATTGAAACCCTGTTCGACATATTCGAGCGCGCAGGCGGCGGCCAGGTCGGGGTCGTTGTAGACGTTCTTGCCGTGCGCGTCCTCGGAATGCACACTGCCGGTGTGCGGATAGAGATAGGTGTAGGAACGCAAGGTCTCGTGCACCTGGCCGCCAAGCAGCTTGTAGACCGGCTTGTTGGCCTCCTTGCCGATGATGTCCCAGCAGGCCATTTCGAGCGCCGAGAAACAGCCCATGCCGGACACGTCGGGGCGCTGGGTGAAGCCGGACGAATAGGCGCGGCGGAAGAAACTCTCGATGTCGTGCGGATCGCGGCCGACAAGATAGCGCTCGGCCATGTCCTCGATCATTTTTGCCGTGACGTGGCCCGAGAAGGTGGCGTTGTAGGCCTCGCCATAGCCGACCACGCCGCCGTCGGTGGTGAGCTTGACGAAGATGAAATATTTGCCGCCGATGCCGGGCGGCGGGTTGCCGACAACCCAGGTCTTGACGTTGGTGATTTTCATTTCTGATCCTCCAGAACCAGTTCGGCGCCCTTCCATCCGGTCAGGATCGAAGCGGCGTTGGTGTTGCCGGTGATGTTGTCGGGAAAGATCGAGGCGTCGATGACGCGCAAGCCTTCGATCCCATGCACCTTGAGGCGCGAGTCGACCACGGCGCGCGCCGGGTCCGGTCCCATGCGGCAGGTCGACACCGGGTGATAGACAGTGCCCGAGCGCTTCCTGAAATCCTGAATCAGATCGGCGTCCGACGTGATCGAGGGGCCGGGCAGCACTTCTTCCTCGATGATCTCGGCCATGGCCGGCATCGAGGCGATCTTGCGCACGAACTTCACCGCCGCCAGCATTTCGTCGACATCGGCGTTGGTCGAATAGGCGTTGGCCGTGATCCGCGGATAGTCGCGCGGATTCTTCGAGCGGATCATGATCTCGCCGCGGCTCGACGGGCGGCAGTTGGAGAGGCCGATGGAAAAACCCGGCCACGGGTCGGGCGTCAGGATCGGGCGCTCGCCGCTCTTCGGAATGACGGTCGAGAAAGCCTGGAAATAGAGCTGCATGTTGGGGCGAGCAGCGGTCGGGTCGGTGCGGAAGAAACCGCCGGCATTGTTCATCGACAGGGACAGCGGCCCCGAACGGGTCAGAATGTATTGCATACCGACCATGAGCTTGCCCCACCACGGGCGCAAGACCTGGTTGAGCGTCGGCAGCCTGCCCTTGAAGGTGTAGTTGATGCCGACATGGTCCTGCAGGTTCGCGCCGACATTCTCGTTGGCGTGAGCGACCGGAATGCCCAGCCCCTTGAGCAGCGCCGAAGGGCCGATGCCGGAGAGCTGTAGCAGTTGCGGCGAGTTGATCGAGCCGCCGGACAGGATCACTTCGCGGCCGGCGCGAGCGGTCTTCGTTGCGCCATTCTGCAGATATTCGACGCCGACGGCGCGCTTGCCCTCGAACAGGATTCTTGTGGCTAGCGCATTCGTCTCGACGCTCACATTGGCGCGCTTAATCGCCGGGCGCAGGAAGGCGCGCGCCGCCGACATGCGGCGTCCGTTCCGGGTGGTGATCTGGTAGATGCCGACGCCTTCCTGGGAGGCGCCGTTGAAATCCGGATTGAGCGGCAGGCCGGCCTGCTGGCCAGCGGCGAGATAGCGCCGGGTCAGAGGGTGGACCGCGTTCGTGCAGTCGGTGATGTGCAGCGGACCGCCGACGCCGCGCCATTTGTCGGCGCCGGCCTCATTGTCTTCCAGCGCCTTGAAGGCCGGCAGGAGATCGTCGTAGCCCCAGCCGGGGTTGCCGGCGGCTGCCCAGGCGTCGAAATCCTCGCGCGCGCCCCTGATATAGACCATCGCGTTGATCGAGCTGGAACCGCCCAAAAGCTTTCCGCGCGGCCAATGGTCGGCATTGCCGGCGAGGCCGGGGTCCGGCTCGGCCTTGTAGTTCCAGTTGACCGCGGAATCGAAGAAGGTCTTGCCGTAGCCAAGCGGCATCTGCACGTAGAAGCGCCGATCAGTGCCTCCAGCTTCGAGCACCAGCACCGAGAAGCGGCCCGAAGCCGACAGTTTCTCCGCCAGGACCGAGCCGGCCGAGCCGGAGCCGACGATGATGAAATCACAGATCTGCATGATGGGTTGGGCGGCTCCGGAATTTCAGGCCACAGCCTAGACGTCGCGGCGTTCCAAAGTCGCCGTGCCTTCCGGCATTCCTTGTGAAAAAAGCGACTGCTACTGGGACGTGCTTTTCGCAATGACTGGCATTTCCGACATTTCGAGCGCGTTGACGCCTCGACGGCATGCCGATACGTGATTGGACCTAGCGACTACGAGGGGATTTCCGCATGGTGCATTACGCTGAAGGACGGCCGATCGGTGATCTGACGCTGAGGACGCTGGCCATGCCTTCGGACGTCAATGCGGCGGGCGACATTTTTGGCGGCTGGGTGATGGCGCAGATGGACCTAGCCTGCGGCATCCGCGCCGCCGAGCGGGCCAAGGGGCGCGTGGTGACGGCGGCGGTGAAGGAGATGTCGTTCGCCAAGCCGATGAAGATCGGCGACACGCTTTGCATCTATACCCATGTCGAACGTGTCGGCCGCACCTCGATGACGCTCAAGGTCGAGGCCTGGGCGCAACGCTATCTCAGCGACCTGATGGAGAAGGTCACTCATGCCGATTTCGTCATGGTGGCGCTGGACGGCGAGGGCAAGCCGAAGGCGGTTCCGGCGGAAGGCTGACTGGCGCGATTTTCGCAGATTCCCGACGATGGCAAGCTCCTGCCGGGCACTACCGATGGCGACCTCGGCGCAGGTCCTTGGCGCGCTGCCCGCGAATGCGGCGAGAGCAGGGCGACGCGGCCGGAAGACAATGCGTCAACACATGCTGAACGGTGCTGTGATGAGTGGCCTTGCGACCCTGGTCTGACAGCGCCTGGTGCAATCTCGGTTGGCGAGGTCCAGGGAGGCATTTCGGGCGCGAATTTGGTATCGGAAATCCACGCCACAGTCGGTAGTCGGCCAAGTGTCGGACCTGCATCCGCAACGCCTCTGATGCAGCCGCAGAACCGCCGCGTCGCCGCCATGATTAGACGGCCATGCCTCTGCCGATCTGCGGAAATTGCTTGATCCGAAGACGATCCGGGAGCTCGGCCGGATCAGGGAACCTCCGCCGCGCTTGACGCGGCTGCGGCAGCGGGCAGCGCCCATTGAGAGCGATGGGAAAGACCTTGCAACGCAAGGGTTTCAGGCGTGCATCCCGTCGAACTTTTCGCGTGCCGCCCTCACGCGCTCGGTGTTCTTGCGTGCCCATTCACCGAGTGCCGCGACCGGCACCAGCAGCTCGCGGCCGAGGTCGGTCAGCTCGTAATCGACGCGTGGCGGGATGGTCGGAAACACGGTGCGGGTGACGAAGCCGTCGCGCTCCAGCCCGCGCAAGGTGGTGGTCAGCATCTTCTGCGAAATGCCGCCCACGGCGCTGCGCAATTCATTGAAGCGCAGCGGTCCGTCGCCGAGCTTGCCGACGACGAGCACGGTCCATTTGTCGCCGACACGCTGCAGGATCTCCGAGATGGCGCGGCAATCCTCGGTGCGGTGTGGGTGCCTTGGTAACAAAAAAGTGCCTCCTTGCGCTTCGCGCAGACAGTCACTCATATATCTCAGGTATCTAAACGATACCACTATTTCCTGCATGGAGAGCCTCCCAACATGTCCAAGCCCAAGATCGCTATTGTCGTCGGTTCGACCCGCGCCGCGCGTTTCGCCGATGTACCCACCCAGTGGATCGCCAAGATCGCCAAGTCGCATGCCGACATCGACGTCGAAGTCGTCGATCTGCGTGATTTCCCGCTGCCGTTCTTCGACGAGGTCGCGTCCTCCGCCTGGGCGCCGTCGCAGAACGAAGTTGCGCAGCGCTGGCAGAAGAAGGTCGCCGAGTTCGACGGCTTCATCTTTACCGCCGCCGAATACAATCACGGCCCGACGGCCGTGCTGAAGAACGCCATCGACTACGCCGCCAATGAATGGAACAAGAAGCCGGCCGGCTTCGTCGGCTATGGCAGCGTCGGTGGCGCGCGCGCCGTCGAGCAGCTGCGCCTGCATGCCGTCGAATTGCAGATGGCGCCGGTCAAGTCGGCGGTCCATATCGCCTGGGGCGATTTCCTCGCCGTCCGTCAAGGCGAGAAGAAGCTCGAGGAGCTGGAGCACCTGAACCAGGCTGGCGCCGCGCTCGTCAACGACGTTGCGTGGTGGGCCAAGGTCCTGAAGGCAGCGCGCAACGCCGATGCGATCGACCAGGAAGCCAAGGCGGCCTGATCGTCTTTCGAACTATATCCTCCCAAGGATATGGGGCGGCGCTTGCGCCGCCCTTTCAATTTCCGGAGGCTGCTGGCGCTTGTCGCGGCAGCCTCGGACTGATGATGCAGTCGGCCAGGCGGTCCTGCTCGTTCAGCTCGTCGGCATGGTGCTGTCCCCATTCGCAGAGCGCCAGCAGGATGGGCTCGAGGCTGAGGCCAAGCGGCGTGGCGGAATATTCGACGCGCGTGGGGATTTCGGCGAAGATTTCGCGGCGGACGAGGCCGTGCTCCTCCATTTCGCGAAGCTGCTGGATCAGCACCTTCTGGGTGATCGCGGGCACCAGCGACTTCAGCGCCGACAGCCGCCTCGGCCCATCGAAGAGATGATAGAGGATGACCGCCTTCCAGCGACCGGAGATCACTTTCAAGGCGCGTTCCGCCGGCAGCATCGGCAGTCTCTTGATCGGTCCGGTCATGGTCACCTTCCGGTCAGCAGGGGACAAATGTGTGTGTAGTCCGGGCCACGCAGATAGTGGCAAACAGCAGCCGTTGCCATAGCGAGGTTGCCATGCGAGCCATTCAACTCACCCGTTTCGGCGGTCCCGACGTCCTTGATGTCGTGGACATGCCAAAGCCAGAGCCACGGGACGGCGAGGTGCTGGTCCGCGTTCATGCGGCCGGCGTGAATTTCTTCGAGGCGCTGATGCGCGCGGACCGCTACGCGGTCACGCCACAACTGCCCATGATCCTCGGCGTCGAGGCTGCCGGGACCGTGGAGGCGGTTGGGTCAGGGGTGGATTCAGCGCTGCTCGGTGCACGCGTCGCAGCGCCGCTCTTTGCCTCAAGCCGACCCTTTGGCGGTTATGCCGACTATGTCACGATCGACGCGGGCCTTGCCGTGCCTTTGCCTGAAACGCTCTCTTTCGGGGATGCGACGGCATTGATGGTGCAGGGGCTGACGGCCTTGCATCTGCTGCGACAAAGCCCGCCCGCCGGCAAATCGGCGCTGGTCACTGCGGCCGCCGGCGGTGTTGGGTCGCTGCTCGTCCAGCTTGCCAAACGAAGCGGTGCCAGCACTGTGATCGCTGCCGCCGGCAGCAAGGCCAAGCTCGATCTGGCAGTGTCGCTCGGCGCCGATGTTTCGGTCGATTACAGCAGGGCGGATTGGGCCGCCGAGGTGCGGGAGGCGACAGGCGGCGCCGGCGTCGACATCGTCTACGACACCGTGGGCGGCGCGCTGACGGCGGCAGCGCTTGACGCGCTCGCGCCCTGTGGCGAGCTGGTGTTTGCCGCGCTCGGCAGATACGCACTGGGCACTGCCGAGCTGGAAGCGATGATCGGCCGCAACCAGTCGCTAAGAGGGTTCGCCCTGCTGCCGCTGCTTACGCCTGCCGGGCTGCGGGAAAACCTGTCGGAGCTTTTCCAGCTTGCCGCCAGCGGCCAGCTTGTCGTGACGACAGGCGCACGCTTGCCGCTCGACCAGGTCAGCGAGGCGCATCGCCTGCTCGATGATCGGCGCTCGACCGGCAAGGTCGTGCTAATGCTATGAGTCTAAAAGGGTCTTCATAACCAACCGCCCGAAAACCCGGCTCGGCGCAGTCCCGTGGCGATGGCAGGCACGCGGCGCATCAGCCGCCACAGGAAGTCCGACCGGTAGTTCTCGATCATTAGGGCGATCGGCCCCTGATTGATGCCGACATGGTCCGGCGATACCCACCCGCAGGACCGCCTGTCGGCGGCGGCGATTGTCGGATTGAAGCTTGCGGTGAAGCCGTACGGGTTGCCCTCGTGCAGGTCGATTTCGTGGAAATGGCGCAGCGCCGGCAGGACGATCTCCGGCGCAAAGGGCAGTGAAGTAATCGCCGCCCATGGCGACAGCGTGCCGTCATCCGGACCGAAAGGCGCGCCGCGCGCCAGATAGCTGTAGAAGCGGCGGCCACCAGCCGTCTTCTGACGTTTTGTCGGGCCTGGGCCATCGCTGGCGGTGATGCCCCAGCAAGTCTCACCATAACCACTAAAACCTTTTGGATTGCGGATGGCGTAGTCACGCTGCAGATAGGTCGCCTGGCGGCTATTTTCGAAATAGTCGCTGCCGTGATTGCGCATGAAAGCATCGCCGATGCCGCGAAAGTCGATCCAGACATGCGAGAACTGGTGGACAAACAGAGGACCGGCATAAACCAGTTCCCGGCCATAGATCTTCTTCCACTTGTAGGTGGACAGCCAGGCCGCATAGCTCTCGGGCGGCAGCGGATGGGTCGGCGAGCCGAGGCCCAGCACATAAAGGATCACCGCCTCGTCGTAGCCTTGCCAGCGGTAGCGCAGGAAGCCTTTTTCGGGCCGCCAGCCATGGGTGACGGTGGCGCCGCCGTTCTGCGCCCAGCGCCAGTCGGCGCGGCGGTAGAGCGCATCGGCAAGGTGGCGGATTTCCAGTTCGGATTCATCGTCCCCGTCGAAATAAGCGCCGGCTGCCAGCATGCCGGCCAGCAGGAGCGCCGTGTCGACCGTGGACAGCTCACACTTCCAGACGCGGCGGCCGGTCTTCATATCGAGGAAATGATAGTAGAAGCCGTTGTAGCCGGTGGCGTCGGGCTCCGGCCCGTGCGGCGCGTTCCAGAAGAAGCGAAGTGTGGCGAGCGTCCGTGCAGCGGCGGCGGCGCGCGTCATGAAACCGCGCTCGACACCGACGGGATAGGCCGACAAAGCGAGCCCGACGGCGGCTATGCTAGCGGGCGATCCTGGCGTGTTGCGGTCGGCGACCAGGCCATTGGCCGGGTTGGCCTCCTTGAGGAAATAGTCGAAGGACAGGCGCTGGGTGTTCGAGAGAAGCTCGTCGTTCAGCTTGTGTTCGCTCGATGCATCCATGGCTGCCGATATAGAGGCTTTCGCTGTGCTTCCCAGCTTTTTCGGTGGTCAATCATAAGTGAGGAAGGCGAAGGCGGATAGCGGTAGGCGCGAGACGGCGCCAAAAATTCACACTGAAACACAGCTCCTTCTGTCGCAAAACACGCCGCGCCAATCATCACTGCTGAACATTTGGCGACGTGCGTCAGTGGCGCGAGCACGCCGCAGGTCCGAAAGCCAGACAAGCGCCAGACGTCCATAGAGGCGCGCTTACACGAGACGCGACATCTTAGTCATCGCCTCGCCAAGTGCTGTCGTCCTCGTTTTGTTATGCGTGAGAGCAACGCCGTACTGGAAAGCGGACCATTTACTGATTTCACAAAAGTACAATAAGGTGACGATCAGAGGGGGAGCGTAGTGACGGGCGGAACGGACATTCTTGATGCCGTCGTCATCGGTGCCGGTTGGGCGGGACTAGGCGTCAGTCATGCGCTGACGCAGCGCGGCTTGCGTCATAGAGTGTTGGAGCGAGGTCGCATCGGTGAGACTTGGCGGACCCAGCGCTGGGACTCCTTTCGGGTAAACACACCGAACAGCCAAACGGTCATGCCTGGGGATATCTATGACGGCCCCGATCCCGACGGTGCGATGACAAGCGGCGAGTTTGTCGCGCTGCTGGAGGACTATGCCGGCCGGTATGGCCTCCCGGTGGAAACCGGTACGCCGGTGACCGACCTTGTCGCGAGCGACGGCCTGTACCGACTGGCCATTCCGAGCGGCGCCGTGTGGTCGAGGAATGTGGTGATCGCCAGCAGCAACCAGAATTGCCCGACGCGCCCGCCTTTCTCTGCTTTGTTGCCACCCGAAGTCCAACAGATTGATGCATCAGCCTACCGCAACGCATCGGCTCTCGACAGTGGAGCCGTGTTGGTCGTGGGTAGCGCCCAGTCCGGCGGCCAGATCGCCGAGGACTTGGTCCGGGCGGGGCGAACTGTGTTTCTTTCAACGGGACGAGTCGGCCGGCTGCCCCGAATGTACCGGGGTACTCACATCAGTGTCTGGATGGTTCTTACCGGACTGATGGATGTGACGCGCGGGGAATTGCTTCAACAGGGGCCTATCCCGGGAAGGGCACTGACAGGAGCGCTCCATACGATCAGCCTGCAGTCCCTCAGTGCGCAAGGGGTTATCTTGCTGGGTCGGCTCACGGGCGTCGACGACGGCCGCCCCTTGTTCAGCAACGACGCGGAAGAGCATGTTCGCCACGCAGACGAGGGCTCCGCTAGAATTCGAAACCAGATCGACGACTACATCGCGCGCAACGGGATCGATGCCCCCGAGGCTGAGCCGGACCCGGCCGAGGTGATTACCGCGGACCTGCCGAATCCAGCAATCCGATCACTTGACCTCGCCGCGCGAGGGATCACAACGGTGATCTGGTGCACCGGGTTCAGAGGCGATTTCGGGTGGGTGCGCGTTCCCAATGTGCTCGATGCACAAGGCCAACCATTGTACGAGAACCGGTTCGCGAGCGCCCCTGGCGTGTATTTTGCCGGCCTGCCTTTCGCGATCTCGCGGCGGTCGGGAACAATATTGGCAATCGCGGAGGAAGCAGCCCTGCTGGTCGAAGATATCCAGCGTCGTTTAGACACCTGCATCTGACGTCCCGATGCAGTGATGCCGACTCTAGGCGAGTATCATCCGTTAGACGGCTTCTACCTCTCGCGAGATTCATGCGTTTAAGATGAATGGCCGCTTCGGGTCAAAATGCCGGCATTCGAACAATCAGCGCACCACCTCGCGGTGGCCGCTCGCCAGTCGCGTGGCGATGAGTTTGTCGATGCGGCGGCCGTCGAGGTCGACCACCTCGAAGCGCCAGCCTTGCGCGTCGACGCATTCGCCGGTCGCCGGCAAATGGTGCATGTGCGACAGGACATAGCCGGCGACGGTCTCGTAGTCGCGGTTTTCCGGCAGGTCGATGCCCAAAATGTCCGCCATCTCGTCGGCCTGCATGTAGCCGGCGAGCAGCCATGAGCCGTCCTCGCGCTTGACGGCGTTTTCCTCTTCGCCGGCGTCGAGATCGGCGCGGAAGACACCGGTGATGGCTTCCAGGATGTCGGCCGGGGTGACGATGCCTTCGAAATGGCCGTATTCGTCATGGACCAGGGCCATCGGGACATCCGATTCCTTCAGTTTCGACAGGACGTCGAGTGCATCGGCCTGGTCATGCACGATGGGGGCGGCGCGCACGTGCCGGCGCGGCTCCAGCGCCCTGCCGCCGAGGATCGCCGCCAGCACGTCGCGGGTCTGGACGACGCCGATCATGGCGTCGACGCCGCCGTCGCCGGCCGGCAGGCGCGAATGCTGGGTCTCCATTAAGAGCTTGCGTATGGTGGTCTCGTCGGACTGCAGATTGATCCAGTCGACCTCGGTGCGCGGCGTCATCACAGCGCGCACGGCGCGGTCGCCGAGCCGCATGACGCCGGCGATCATGCGCCGCTCGTCGGATTCGATGGTGCCGTGGTGCTCGGCCTCGGCGACCAGCATCTTGATCTCCTCGTCGGTGACCTTCTCCTCGCTCTCGCCGCGCTGGCCAAGCAGCCACAATATGGCGCGACCTGAAATGTCGAGCAGGAAGACCAGCGGTGCCGAGATGGTGGCGAGGATGGTCATCGCCGGGGCGACCCGTGCCGCAACCCGTTCAGGGTCGCGCAATGCGATCTGCTTCGGCACCAACTCGCCGACGATCAGCGAGCCATAGGTGATCAAGGCAACGACAATGGCGACGCCGAGCGGGTCGGCAACGGTTTCACGAATACCGGTCGATGCCAGGAACTGCGCCAGCCGCGCGCCGAGCGTGGCGCCGGAGAAGGCGCCGGAGAGCACGCCGACCAGGGTGATGCCGATCTGCACCGATGACAGGAATTTGCCGGGATTGGAGCCAAGCGCCAGCGCGCGTCCGGCACCCTTGACGTTGCGGTCGATCATCGCCTTGAGCCGGGCCGGCCGTGACGAGACGATGGCAAGTTCGGACATCGACAGAAGGCCGTTCACACAGATGAGGACGACCACGATGGCGATTTCAACATAAAGCATGCGCGGTCAATAGCATTGCGGCGAGGTCTTCGAAAATAGACGGCCATGATTTTTAGAAGAACACGCCTCGCGGCCATTTCAATCCGATCCCGGACCTATGATTTCAAGGCAATTGCCTGAGCACCCCAATCACTGCCTTGCCGTCGGTAAAATAGGGATCGCCGCCGCCATTGCGCCCGGTCTTCGTCGCGCCGATGCCTGGTATGTCGCTGGACGAGATCAGCATGCCGGCGGCGCGGAGGTCGCCGATCAGGAAGTTGCGCTCTGTATCGATGTCGGGACCGATATGGTGGGTTATGGCGCCGGTGTCGTGGCTGAGGCCGACACCACGATCGAAACTGGCGGATCCTAGCCAAAGCGGCCGCCCGTCGTCGCCGCGGGCTTTGCTCTGCCAGAAGCGGACGTGGTGGCGCCGGTCGGCGCTATCGCCGACCGGGTTCTCGAAGGCCAGGTCCTGGGCGCGGCCCTCGAACAGCAGCCGGCTGACCGGCGCATCGGGGTAGGGGCGGCCGAACAGCACGCTTTCGCCGATCTCGATCGCCGTCTTCAGCGTGATGGCATCAGCAGTGTCCCAACCGGCGACGGCGAAGGCGTGGACGACCTCCTTTTCGGTGCCGATGAGGCCGACATTGATCGGGTCGCCCGGAATGCCTTGCGGCGTGTGCGTGATCATCTCGAAGCGCTCCGTGCGGAAGCCGCGGTCTCGCCACGTCCAGAATTCGGGCGCTGCGAAATAGGCGAGCGCCAGATAGAAGGCGCAGAACGCCGCCAGCCAGATTGCGGCGCGTCGTCGAAGAGTGCGTTGGCTCATCCGATACCGCCAAACATGTACGGCATCACTCTATGCGACGTTGCCAGCCTTGGGCAGAGGCCATCCGTCTGGGTCAGCGGCAGGCGCGGTAGCCGCTCTTGCGGTTCTTTATGTCGAAGTGGAAATGGTTGCGGTGGTCGTAGTTGTAACCGGGACCGAGCACGGTGGTGAAATACTGGCAGCCGTCGGCGCGCACGGTGTTGAGGAAGCCGCGGGTGCGGAAGGCGAACAGGCCGGGCTTGCGTACGTCGATGTCGTCGCCATTGTTGAGCTCGATGCTCATCACGTCGAGCGCGTTGCCCTTGCCGTGCTCCGACAACACACCCTCGCCGGCGATGTTGCGGCAGGAATAGCTGGAGCCCTGGTGGATGGTCTTGACGCCGGAGAAATAGCGCCAGCGAGCGGACGGCACGAGTTCGTTCTTCGTCCAGCCGGCGAAGGTGGCGGCCATGTCGCAGGTCAGCGTCGCGGCGGGTTTCATCTGGATGCTGCCGATGGCCGAGACCTTGACCGGAAAGTCTATGCCGCATTGCCCCTCATGGATCGGCGCAACATCGGTATATGCGACGCGGAGGCGCTTGAGCTCGCTGCGGCAATCGATCTCGCTGGCCGGCATCTGCTCGAGCGGCGACATCGGCTCGTCCATGCGCGGATAGGCGGCGGTCATATAGGGGTTGGAGGGAACGAGGCGCTGCATGCCCTGATATTCCGGGACGGCGGCAGGCACCGCGGCGGTCTGGCTGCCGACATCGACGGCGGGCTGGAGCGAGAAGACGTCTCCTGTGGTGCAGGCCGACACCCCCGCAATCGCAAGCACTGTCGCCAGCCGCCCGACGGCGATGCGCGCATGTTTCTTGTACCGTGCCATGGCAAACATGGCGCCAGATCTTCCGGCCATTGAAAGGCATCCTGTCCCCGGATGGGACAAGTCTAGTCGCCAAGAGTAAAGGAAAAATCAGCGCCGGCGTTCACGGCTGCGGCCAAATTGCGGCGCCCGCTCCCTACACCACGCCATTCGCTCACTGGCAGAAAGTGCCGCCGTGGCGGCGCGGTTCGAGGTCGAAGTGGAAGTGCAGCGAATGGTCGGCGTCGCTGCCCGGGCCAAGCACGGTCTTGAACGGCCCGCAGGCTGCCTTGCGCACCGCGTTCAGGAAATTCCCATCCTTTTCGGGCGGCGCCGGGCCAACTTCGATCTTCTTGCCGTCCGAGAGCGTGAAGCTGGCAATGTCGAGCGCGTTGCCGAAGGCGTGTTCCGACAGCTTTCCACCGTTATGGCGCGGCCGGCAGACGAAGGCGGAGGCCTGGCCGATCGACTTCAGGTCGGAGCTGAATTCGGCTTTCACCGCGGGCTGGACGACATCGGCGACAAAGCGCGCCGACGCCTCGGCCATGGCGCAATTCAGTTCGGGGGCTGGGGCGATCGTGACGGATTTGCCGAGCGTCTTCATGGTGATCGGGTAGGGGATCGAACAGCCGATCTCTTGATCGTGCTCGGCCTTGTGTTCTTCGAAGTCGACGCCCATCGATTTCAGCCGCCTGCGGCAGGCCAGCTCTTCCTCGGGCATTTCCGGGGCGGGAACGGAAGCCGATCTCGGGTCCGGAAGTATCTTTCTCTCCGCTGGTTTCTCCTGCGGTGATTTCTCTGCCGGTGGTTTCTCCGTCGGGCTGGGCGCACTTGCCGGCGGCTCCGCCTGCGACGGCTTTTCGGCAGGCGTGGGTGCAGTCACCGGCGGCTCGGCCGGGCCGGACGGCGCGTTGGTCGGGCGCGGCTCGGGAACCGGAACGTCCGCAGGCCCTGGTTCCGACGTCGGTCCCGGCTGGTTGAGCTCAGGCACTGGCACGGTTTCAGGAAGTTTCGGCGCCTTGGCGAGCGCCGGCCCCGCCAACAGCAACGCCGCCGCCAAAGGCAGCGCCATTCTGTAAAATCCTGGGAGGGTCAGCGCCGCCATCGCCCCCAAACGGCGGGGCGGTGCGGAAGTTGCCTTGGAAAGCGCATTCGTCCGATCACGATCGGTAACCGCAATGTCACGCGCCGATCACTTCCAGGCCTTCCTCCAGCCAGTCGGCGAGCTGCGGCATGCCGAGCAGATATTTCGCCGTGCGCTTGTTGGCACGCTCGCGCGCGGCCGCCAGCGCGTCGGCCCATTCCGATGCCTCGTAGTCGCCCCGGCCGACCCAGGCCAGCGCGACCAGTTCGGCCGCCTCGTCGACATTGAGGTCGTTGATCAGTTCGCGAAATTCCTCCTCGGTGAGGTTTTCCGAACTTTCCTCAGCGAGACCGTCATGGTGATGATTGTCATGCGCATCGCCATCGAGCTCGATTTCATGCTCGGCGCCGTCGGCATAGTCTTCGTTGACGGCAGCGCTCAGCGCCTTCGCCTTGAGGATGAACAGGCGCACGGTGTCCGGGCCGATCGAAAGCTCCCATTCCCTTTCGAGGCGCTGCTGCACGGGCCTTCTCCGCATGCTCCATTGGCCGTTTGCCGGATGATAGCGAATTTACAGCATTCGTCACGTCATCTTCGGTTAGCAAGCGTCAAACTGCAAATGTTGGCGGCCGCTGTTTCTTTCCGGGATGAAACGGCATGGCACCTGCGTTAGTATCGCATTGTCATTCTCAAGGAGGCTTCGATGCGCAGACGTTTGCTGATTCAGGTCATGGCTGTTGCCGCCCTGCCGCTGTTTGCGGCGCCCGCTTTCACGGCTGGTGAAGGCGGCGGCGGCGGCGGCGGTGGCGACACCCCCAAGTGCAAAAAGGGTGAGGTCTGGGACAAGAAGCTGAAGAAGTGTGTCACGCCGAAATACGGCATGCTGGACGACGACAACATCTATGAAGCGGGCCATGATTTGGCGATGGCCGGGCGCTATGACGAGGCGATCGCCGTGCTCAGCCTTGCCGCCAACAAGCAGGATCCGCGCATCCTCAACTATCTCGGCTATTCGCATCGCCATTCCGGCCGCATCACCGTCGGCCTCGGCTATTACGAGGAAGCGCTGCGTATCAACCCCGACTATACGTTGGTGCGGGAATATCTCGGCGAGGCGCATCTGCAGATGGGCGATCTCGCCGGCGCCCGCGAACAGCTCCGCGAAATCGAGAAGCGCACCGGCAAGGGTTCGCGCGAATACGGCATGCTGGCCGACCAGATCGACCATTTCATGCGGAGCTGATTCGATCCGCTAAGCATTGGGCCGGCTGCGGGCGATCGCAGCCGGTTTTTGTTGCCTCCTGCACACTTGCCGCTGCGTAAGGTGCGGAATCGGCGGGGATTTCTTAAAACCCGATTTTTTGGCGTGAAAAACGCGTGAAGATTGCTATATTCAGCCAAATTGCGGTGAAACGGTTCCGTTAGCCCGAGGCTGCCGGACCGTTTTCTTTTTGTACCCATCGACAAGGCTATCCCCGAAACGCGGGGGTGGCGGCAGGAAAGGTCAGGCATCATGAACAAGGTCCCGATGACAGGCGAGGGGTTCGCGTCATTGAAGGAAGAACTGCGCTGGCGCCAGCAGGAAGAGCGGCCGCGCATCATCGAGGCGATCTCCGAAGCGCGCTCGCATGGCGACCTTTCCGAAAACGCCGAATACCATGCGGCGAAAGAGTCGCAGAGCCACAATGAGGGTCGCGTCAACGAACTCGAGGACTTGATCGCGCGGGCCGAGGTGATCGACGTCACAAAGCTCAGCGGCGACAAGGTCAAGTTCGGCGCCACGGTGGTGCTGGTCGACGAGGACACCGAAGAGAAGAAGACCTACCAGATCGTCGGCGACCAGGAAGCGGACGTGAAATCGGGCCGCATTTCGATCTCCTCGCCGATCGCCCGCGCGCTGATCGGCAAGGAAGTCGGCGACGCCATCGAGGTCAATGCACCCGGCGGTGCAAGGGGGTATGAGATCGTCCAGGTGCAGTTTATTTGAGGGTCTGGCTGTTGTCCTGCACTTAGGCAGAAACCTACAATATCAATACGTTGCGCCGCCCCTCATCTGGCTGCCGCTACCTTCTCCCCGTAAACGGGGAGAAGGACGCCGTCATAGACGATTTCGCCAATCACCAGCGTTGCGGCCAGCTTCTTTCTCCGCGTTTACGGGGAGAAATGCCCGGCAGGGCAATGAGGGGCAGCGCTGACCTTTCCGATTGAATTGATCAAAATCAATTCTTGCTGGTCAGGCCAAGCATCTGTCGTTCCATCAGCTTTTCAGCCTCTGCCATCACCTCTCCCGGCGCAACACGTCCGCCGGGGGCGGCCAGAAGCGTCGATGCATATGGCCCGCGCGGACCGGTGAGGCCGGGCTCGGTGGCCAGGAACACCGCGACCGTCGGCAGGCCGAAGGCGCTGGCGAGGTGGGTGAGGCCGGTGTCGGCGCCGATGACAAGCGTCGATCGGCCGATGATTGCGGCGATGACGGCGAGCGGCGATTTCGGCACCAGCACGGTCTGTGGAACAGCCTTGGCGATCGCCTCGACCACCGCCTTTTCAGCTTCGTTCGACCAAGTGACGACCGGCGTCATCTGCCTGTCGACCGCCAGCCGGGCGGTTTCGATCCAGTCCGCCACCGGCCATTTCTTGTCCTCGCGGCTGGTGCCGTGCAGCAGGACAGCGGTTTTGCCGCTGACGCCAGTCAGGCCGTCGGCCGGCGGCACGATGCCGGAGCCGAGCCCGGAAAGATCGGGCTGGTAGCCGAGCGCCATTCCGAAGAGCCGCCTTGTACGCTCGATGGCGTGCAGGTCGCGCGGCACGGCGTAGCGGCGGTCGTAGAACCAGATCGCCGAAGTTTCGCGTGCGCTCGAGCGGTCGAAGCCGGCGATCGGAGCCGCGGCCTGCTTCGCGACCAGGGCCGACTTCAGCAAGCCCTGTGCGTCGATGACAAGGTCGTATTGGCTTGCTCTCAAGGCGCGGCGCAGGCCGGCCGCCTCTTGCCAGGTGGCCCCATTGAGCAGTCTCTTGCGCCAGCGCCTGATCGCGACAGTGTGGATCCTGCCGATTGCCGGGTGCAGGCCAACGATGCCGGCAAAGGCTTCCTCCACGCACCAGTCGAACGACACGTCCGGGCGGTGACGGCGGGCATCCTCGAGCGCCGGAAAGGTATGGATGACATCGCCCATCGAGGAGGTCTTGACGATCAGCACCTTCATGCGGCGGCCGGTATTTCCAGCAGGCGGTCCGCTGCTGCGACGACCTGTCCGACCTCAAGCGTGTTCAGGCAGTTGAGATGGCCGAGCGGACAGATCTTCTGGTGGCAGGGCGAGCACGACAGGCCGAGCCAGACCAGTTCGGAATGTTCCGCCAGCGGCGGCGTATTTGTCGGCGATGTCGAGCCGTAGACGGCGACAATCGGTGTACCGACGGCGGCCGCGACGTGCATCAGGCCGCTGTCGTTCGACACCGCAAGCTTGGCCGCTGATATCAGGTCGATGGCGTCCTCCAGCCGCGTCTTGCCGGCCAGATCGACAGCGCCTGGCGCAAGGGCTGCGATTTCCGCCGTCACGTCGGCGTCGTTCTTCGAGCCGAACAGCGCCACCTTCAGGCCTTTGGCCATCATCTCGCGGGCGAGGCCGGCATAGCTCTCGCTCGGCCAGCGTTTTGCGGGGCCGAATTCGGCGCCGGGCATCAGTGCCACGAATTTCTCTGCCCTCAGCCCGAAGCGTTCGAGCAGGGACGTCTGGTTGCCCGCGTCCACGGTAAGCCTGGGCGCCTGGAACGCGCCGCCCCTTGCAAGGCTGAAATAGGCCTGTGCGGTGCGCCGCTTCACCGCGGCGGGCAGCGGGACGATGTCGGTGAGCAGGCCGTAGCGCATTTCCCTGAGATTGCCGGTGCGGCGCGGAATGCGGGCAAAGAACGGGATCAGCGCCGATTTCCAGCTGCCCGGCAGGACATAGGCCATGTCGTAGCGGCCGCGCAGCAGGCGGCCGAAGCGCCGGCGGATGCGGAATTCGAGCGCGCCGGGTTTCAGCGGGAAGTCGATCTGCTGGCGGATTTCGGGCATGCGCTTGACCAGCGGTGCGGCCCAGGCCGGCGCCAGCACGTCGATGGCGGCGTTCGGATATTGCTGCTTCAGCGCCGAGAACAAGCACTGCGCCATCACCATATCGCCCACCCAGCGTGGGCCGATCACGAGGATCGTTGGGCTTTCAGCCATTCGACATAGTCTCTGACGCCGGTTTCGACGGTGCGGAATTGGCCATTGTAGCCGGCTGCGCGCAAGCGGGACATATCAGCTTGCGTAAAACTCTGGTAGCTGCCCTTGAGATGGTCGGGAAATTCGATGAATTCGACCTCGCCCTTGCCCAGCGTGTCGATCACCGTTTCGGCAATGGCGCGGAAGGGCTGGGCGCGGCCGGTGCCGCAATTGAAGATGCCGCTCGAGCCCCGCTTCCACAGCCACAGATTGACGTCGGCGACATCGCCGACATGGATGAAGTCGCGGCTCTGCTCGCCGGGGCCGAAACCGCCATAGGCGCCGAACAGTTTTGGGTTCTGTCCCCGCTCGACCTGGTTGAACAGATGGAAGGCGACCGAGGCCATGGCGCCCTTGTGCGCCTCGCGCGGTCCATAGACGTTGAAATAGCGAAGACCCGCCACCGGCGAGTGATCGGTGTCGAAAACGGTTCGGCGGACGTAATCGTCGAACAGTTTCTTGGAATAGGCGTAGACGTTGAGCGGCCGCTCATATTGCGGCTCCTCGCGAAACTCGGCGCCGCCGCCATAGACCGAAGCCGAGGAGGCGTAGAGGAAGGGCACGCGCAGCGCCAGGCAGGCATGCAGCAGCCGCTTCGAATAGGCGTAGTTCACCTCCATCATGTACTTGCCGTTCCACTCGGTGGTGGTCGAGCAGGCGCCCTGGTGGAAGACGGCCTCGACGCGGCCGAGCCCGCCATCTTCGAGGCGGGCCAGGAACTCGTCCTTGTCGAGATAGTCGGCGATCTGCAAATCGGCGAGGTTGGCGATCTTGTGGCCGTCGGTCAGGTCGTCGACGACGAGGATGTCGTCATGACCTTCGGCGTTGAGCGCGGCGACGATGTTCGAGCCGATCATGCCGGCGCCGCCCGTGACGATGATCATGTTGCTGGCCCTGGTTTCGCTTGCCGATTCCGGCCTTATAAGGGAGGTGTGCCGGCCTGTCGATAAAGCAGGCAGGCATGAAGAGCGCTCGCCACAGTGGCGCCGCAAAGCTCCCGCTTCAGTCGGCTCGTGCCGCCCAGTGCATAATGAGGGACAAGGCAATGCCGTCGACCGAACTGCTGATCGCCTTTTTCGCCACCACGGCGATCTTCGCCTATATCCCCGGTCCGGCGATGCTCTATGCCGCGGCGCAGACCATGGCGCGCGGGCGTTGGTCCGGCCTGACGGCGGCGCTCGGCATCCATCTCGGCGGCTATGTGCATGTGATTGCCGCCGCTGCCGGTCTGTCCGTGCTGTTCCATGCCGTGCCGCCGCTCTACATGGCGGTCAAGCTGATCGGCGCGCTTTACCTGATCTGGCTCGGCGTCTCGCTGTTTCGCGCCAGGACGCAAGGCGATGCGGCGCTGCCGCTCATCGAGCGGAAGTCGGCTCGCCGCGCCTTCTTCGAGAGCATTACCGTCGAGGTGCTCAACCCGAAGACTGCGATCTTCTTCATGGCGTTCCTGCCGCAGTTCATCGATGCCTCGGCGGCATTCCCGGTGTGGCTGCAGTTCGTCGTGCTCGGAACCATCGTCAACCTGATGTTCTCGTCCGCCGACATTATGTGCGTGTTCCTGGCCGGTGCGATGATTGCACGGCTGCGGCGTTCAGGCCGCGCGCAGCGCATGATGCAGCGGGCGGGCGGGGCCGTTCTGGTCGGGCTGGGCGTGCACGTCGCCCTGCAGAAGAGTTGAGCCATCGGCCATACCTGACCGTGACCCGGACGCCGTTGCGCTGGCTCGAATTGCGGTATATCGGCTTCGCCATGAACGACCGGCCCTGCCAATCGACCTTCGAAACGTTTTCAAAACAGGCTTTTTCCGCGCGTTGCCCGTAACATGATCAAGCACAATCCGCCTTCTCCCGAACCGCTGCACCGCGCCATCGCGCGCTTTGGTGACGTCACCGTTCTGGTGGTCGGCGACTTCATCCTTGACCGCTTCGTCAACGGCGTCATCGAACGCATCTCGCCCGAGGCGCCGATTCCGGTGCTGCACGGGCGCGGCGAGATGCTGGCGATGGGCGGCGCGGGCAATGTCGTCGCCAACATCGTTTCGCTGGGTGCTGCCGCGATCCCCGTCTCAGTCATCGGCACCGATGCGGCCGGCGACAATCTGATGCGGATGCTGGGCGAGCTTGGCACCGATACTGGCGGCCTGGCGCAGGACCGCGACCGCATGACCTCGTCGAAAAGCCGCTTCAGCGCGCTCAACCAGCAGGTGCTGCGCTTCGACGAGGAGGAAGTGAAGCCGCTGGCCGCCGCCGAGCGGACGACCTTGATCCGGCATTTCCGTGCCGCGCTTGCCCGGGCCGACATCGTCATCCTGTCCGATTACGGCAAGGGCATGCTGCTCGATGGCGTCGCCGGCGAACTGATCGCGATCTGCCGCGATGCGGGAAAGCCGGTTCTGGTCGACCCGAAGGGCCGCGACTATGCGCGCTATGCCGGCGCGACGGCGATCACGCCCAACCGCAAGGAACTCGGCGAGGCCGTCGGCCACGCGGTGTTTGCCGATGACGAGATCGTCACGGCCGCGCGTGAGTTGATCTTGGCCAACGATTTCGACTTCGTCGTGGCGACGCGCAGCGAAAAGGGCATGAGCGTCGTCGGTCCCGACGATGCCCGCCACATCGCCACGCAGGCGCGGGAAGTGTTCGACGTGTCGGGCGCCGGCGACACCGTCATCGCGACGTTTGCGCTGGCACTCGCAGCCGGCGCCGACCGTGTCATGGCTGCCTCCATCGCCAACGCCGCGGGCGGTGTGGTGGTGGGTAAGCGTGGTACCGCACGGCTGACGGTCGAGGAACTCACCGGCGCGCTGTTTCGTTCGCACGGACCGACCGCCCACAAGGATGCCATCCTCGACGCCACATCGGCCGCACGCATGGTCGCGGCTTGGAAGGATGAGGGCCTCAGCGTCGGTTTCACCAATGGTTGCTTCGACATCCTGCATGCCGGCCATGTCAGCCTGCTGCACGCTGCGCGCAGCCAGTGCGACCGGCTGGTGCTTGGCCTCAACAGCGATGCCTCGGTGCGCCGGCTGAAAGGCCCGGGACGCCCGGTCAACGACCAGCACGACCGCGCCTGCGTGCTCGCCGCCCTTGCTTCGGTCGATGCCGTCGTCGTCTTCGAGGAGGACACGCCGCTGGCGCTGATCGAAGCCTTGCTGCCCGACATACTGGTCAAGGGTGCCGACTATACGGTCGATACCGTGGTCGGCGCCGACGTGGTGCAGAAGGCGGGCGGGCGCGTTGTGCTGGTCGATCTCGTCGCCGGCAAGAGCACCACCGGCACCATCGGCAGACTGCGCGCCAGTACAAACTGAGGATATCCATGTCCCAACTGAACGACTACCTGGCCCGCTCGGCGGCCGCGATCTCGGCGATGGTCGAGCGTGATCTTACCGGCGAGATGGAACGGGCGGTGAGTGCCGTCGTTACGGCGCTTTCCCAGGGCAAGGCCTTGCTGATCTGCGGCAATGGCGGCTCGGCGAGCGATGCCATCCACATCGCCGGCGAACTGGTCGGCCGTTTTCTGAAAGAGCGCAAGGCCTACAACGTGATTGCGTTGCCGGCCAACGCGGCGGTGCTGACCGCCTGGGGCAATGACTACGGCTTCGACACGGTGTTCTCGCGCCAGGTCGAGGCGCACGGGTCTGAGGGCGCGGTGCTGCTCGCCATCTCGACCAGCGGCAATTCGCCGAGCATCCTTGCCGCCGCCGAGCAGGCGCGCAAGATGGGCATGACGGTGATCAGCATGACCGGCGCCACCGGCGGCAAGCTGAAGCCGCTGACGGACATCCTGCTCAACGTGCCCTCGACCTCGACGCCGATCATCCAGCAAGGGCATGTGTGCCTCTACCACCATCTGTGCGAGGTCGTCGAAGCCCGTCTCAGCGATGGCTGAGGCCACCGTGAACCCTTATCCACTGGCGGAGCCGGGGCTGTGGGTGGAGCGGATCGGCAGCAAGGTTTTCCCGGTGGGTACACCGGCGCTGTTCCTCGACCGCGACGGTACCATCAACATCGATACCGACTATCCCAGTGATCCAGCCGAGATCGTGCTACGCGACGATATCGTGCCTGTCGTCGAGGCGGCCAACCGGGGCGGGTTCCCGGTCGTCGTCGTCACCAATCAGTCCGGTATCGCGCGCGGTTATTTCGGCTGGAGCGAGTTCGCCGCCGTCAACGGCCGTTTGCTCGACCTGCTTTGCGAAAGGGGCGGTTTCGTCGATATGGTCATCGCCTGCGCCTACCACGACGCAGGAACTGGGCCGCTGGCGGTCGCCAACCATCTAATGCGCAAGCCCAATCCGGGCATGCTGCTCGAGGCGGCAACGCGCCTTGACCTTGATCTCGGTCGCTCGCTGATCGTCGGCGACAAGCTGGCCGACATGGAAGCAGGGCGCCGTGCCGGCCTGTCGTGCGGCTGGCTGGTCGATGGTGATGCCTCCGAGCAGGCAGGGTTCAAGGTTTCGCCGCTGCGCGACCGCGAAGATCTGGGCGGATTGCTGGCCGCTGTCGAGACGCTTGGCGTCAAGACGCGCTGAACGCCACCAGGCCCTCATCCTTGACCCGGCGGATCGTCAGCGCGGTGCGCACCGTGTCGACATTCGGCGCCGAGGCTAGCTCCTCGATGACGAAGGTCTGGAAGGTACCGAGATCGCTTGCCACGCAATGTAGCAGGAAATCGGATTCGCCCGATACCATCCAGGCGTCGCGCACGATCGGCCAGCCGCGGGTGCGCTCGGCAAAGGTCTTGAGCTCGTTGTCGGCCTGGTGATGCAGGCCGATCAGGCAGAAGGCGACGACATCCATGCCGAGCGCCGGGGCGTTGAGCAAAGCGCGGTAGCCGCGGATGATGCCGATCTCTTCCAGCCGACGGACTCGGCGCAGGCAGGGCGGCGCCGATATGCCGACACGGCTCGACAGTTCGACATTGGTCATGCGTCCGTCGTTTTGAAGTTCGCGCAGAATTTTCCAGTCGATGGCGTCGAGGTCGGCTTTGAGCGGCATTGTCGGCTTTCCCCGCGCGCAAGAATCTTTCGTGATTTCTAATTAGACTCCGGGATGCATTCCATCCCTCTGCCGACGATTTTTGATCCCGGCCCAGATATTGCCGGATATGCCGGCGCCGAAGCTTTCCGGGGACGAAGGCCAACTTGCCTTGCTGGCGTCGCGGGCAGCACTTACATTACGCGCGACATCAGGCGTGATTTCCATGCCGCAATCCCTGGCTGCCCTCCACAGAGGCTCTTCATGACCACCAAACACGCGCCTGTTCTCATCATCGGTTCCGGACCCGCCGGCTATACGGCGGCGATCTATGCCGCCCGTGCCATGCTGAAACCCATGCTGGTCGCCGGCCTGCAGCAGGGCGGTCAGCTGATGATCACCACCGATGTCGAAAACTATCCGGGCTTTGGCGATCCGATCCAGGGCCCGTGGCTGATGGAACAAATGTTGAAGCAGGCCGAGCATGTCGGCACCGATATCATCAACGACATCATCACCGAGGTCGATCTCAATGTGCGGCCGTTCCGCGCCAAGGGCGATTCCGGCACCACCTACACCGCCGATGCGCTGATCATCGCTACCGGCGCGCAGGCCAAATGGCTGGGCATCCCGACCGAACAGACCTTCATGGGCTTTGGCGTGTCGGCCTGCGCCACTTGCGACGGCTTTTTCTATCGCGGCAAGGATGTCGCGGTGATCGGCGGCGGCAATTCGGCGGTGGAAGAGGCGCTCTATCTCTCCAACCTGGCGAAGAGCGTGACGGTCATTCACCGGCGCGGCGATTTCCGCGCCGAGCGCATCCTGCGCGAGCGGCTGTTCAAAAAGGAGAATGTCCGCGTCATCTGGGACACCATCGTCGATGAGATCACCGGCCAGCCCGGCAGGGCGCCGCTGCCGCCTTCGGTGGAAGGGCTGAAGCTGCGCAACATCGCGACCGGCGAGGTGACGCAGCTGAAGGTCGATGGCGTGTTCGTGGCGATCGGCCATGCGCCGGCGGTCGAACTGTTTACCGGCAAGCTGAAGCAGAAGCCGAATGGCTATCTGTGGACGGCGCCGGATTCGACACGCACCGACGTGCCCGGCGTCTTCGCGGCGGGCGACGTCACCGACGACATCTACCGCCAGGCAGTGACGGCTGCCGGGCTCGGCTGCATGGCTGCGCTCGAGGCGGAAAAGTATCTCGCCGGCATCGAGGTTCACCGCGAGGCGGCTGAGTAACGAAGCGGCTTGAGAAAAGTCGTTTAAAAGCCTGATTTTTCATTCAGACGCCAAAACAGAGCGAGGGGAATCATGGCGCTGGACTGGGACAAGCTACGCGTGTTTCACGCTGCGGCGGAGGCGGGGTCGTTCACCCATGCCGCCGAGACCCTGCACCTGTCGCAATCGGCGATCTCGCGGCAGGTCAGCGCGCTGGAGCACGACGTCGGCGTGCCGCTGTTCAACCGTCACGCCCGTGGCCTGGTGCTGACCGAACAGGGCGAGATGCTGTTCCGCACGGCGCATGACGTGCTGATGAAGCTGGAGACGATCAAGTCGCGGCTGACCGAGGCCAAGGACCGGCCGTCCGGCATGCTTCGGGTCACGACCACGGTGGGCCTGGGTGCCGGCTGGCTGACCGAACGCGTGCAGGAATTTATCGAGCTCTATCCAGAGATCAGCCTGCAGCTGATCCTCGCCAATGAGGAACTCGACCTCACCATGCGCCAGGCCGATTGCGCCATCCGGCTGCGCCAGCCGCAGCAGCCGGATCTTATCCAGCGCCGTCTGTTCACCGTGCATTTCCATCTCTATGCCTCGCCGGCCTATGTCGCCAAGCACGGCCAGCCGGCCTCGGTCGCCGAACTGAGGACGCATCGCATCGTGACGTTCGGCGTGCCGGTGCCGTCGCATCTGTCGGAGTTGAACTGGCTGGAGACCGTCGGCGATTTTGAGGGTGGGCAAAGGGTGCCGACGCTGCAGATCAACGACATCCTTTCGATCAAGCGCGCCGTGCAGGGCGGCGCCGGCATCGCCATGCTGCCCGACTACGTGATCAACAAGGACTCAGGCCTGGTGCAGTTGCTGCCGGAGACCGAAGTGCCGTCCTTTGACACCTACTTCGCCTATCCCGATGCGATGAAGAACCAGGCGAAGCTGCACGTGTTTCGCGATTTTATCATTGCGAAGGCGCGCAGTTGGTCCTTCTGAGGGTATGCCGATATTTAGGTGATGCCGGCCTGACCTGAATGTCGACATGCCCTGAAACAACGTGGCTCACCCCCGCCACGGCGTCAGGCGAGGCAGCCAGCCGGGGACGGCGCGGCGGTAGGCTTCGTATTCCGGGCCATAGCGGCGGGCAAGCGTCGGTTCCTCGTAGAGCCTGACGAACGAGACCATGGCCGCGGCGACGACGCCGCCGTAGGCGAAGACGGCCGAGCTCGAAAACAGCAGCGCCTGGCCGAGGATGATCGACAGCACCGCCACGTACATCGGGTTGCGGACATGGCGGTAGATGCCGCCGACGACCAGTCTTTCGGTCGGCGCCACCGGGGCCGGCGTGCCCAGCCCCTCGAGTGCGAAGCGGGCGAAGGAATGGAGCAGCAGGGCTGCTGCAGCGAGGATCAGGACCCAGCCGACCGGGGCAAGGCCCGGCAGTGTCGACAGCGGCAGGCGGTAGCGATCCGTCAACAGCCAGGGCATCACGCCCGCAACGGCGCCGGGCGCTGCGATGAGGAACAATGCGCTGCCGGCGATTGCCTGAATCGTGCGCATCACGAACTCCTGCCGTAGAATTGAACGGGCGCTGCCCGATTCCGCATCATCGGACAGTTTCTGTTTCCTGGAGGCAAAAAGGCGCAGGTTCGGCGTTCCGCAACGGGGTTTGGCCGCGAAATCATTGTCACTTCAGGCGATTTTCCTGGTCCTATCGAGCCCGGGAACGGGTTGGACCACAGCCTGCGTCTTTTTGCATGCGTGTGTTGCAAAATAGATGCTTGTTTCTTGGGCATGATGAGCACATATATAGATCATCTCCTGGGCGCGTTCTCCTCCCATTAGCGCCCTCGAGTGTTCCCCTCTGGAGGTTAGCCTTAATCGGCACTTCCAATCAAACTCAGCCGGATCTTTATTGATCCGGCTTTTTTGTTGCCCGAAGTCCACTGCGCTCGAAAAAAGTCGATCGGCACTGCCACGTAACAGTGACATGTAACCTCTGGTAACATGGCGCAGACGCACTCCATCGATTAAGCAGATCATAGGACGCGGTTGGCTCGTCCGGGAGATGGGGGCATCACTCGGACGGACCGGGCTCAGGCGGCTACCGCGTCCGAACCATTTTTATCCGTCAGCCAACGGCGGAGCGATGCGGCGGACGTGCCGTTTGCCTCCCAGGAGACGGTCCGCAATAGACGGCGTCCGGAACACCCGGGCGCCGTTTTTTGCTTTCTCACGCCGCCTTGCCGCTGGTGTTCATCGCCTCGTCGGCCAGACGCCCGGTGAGTTCGGCCATATGGTCGAACACGGCGCGGTAGCTGGCCACGCCCGCCGTTGCCGAGCGCAACTCGATGATCAGGTCGCCGATCTCCGCCTGCGGCATGGTTGCTTCGACGACATCCCATCCCGGCCAGTCGGGCCGGGCGTCATAGCCAAGAATCTGGCCACGCCGCTGCGGGATGAGCGCGATGATCTTCGAGGTCGCTTCGGACGGCGTGACGATCTCGACCTTCATCACCGGCTCGAGCAGCACCGGCGAGCAGGCGGCCATGCCTTCCTTCATCGCCAGCTTGGCGGCCATCTGGAAGGCCATGTCCGAGGAATCGACGGCATGGTAGGAGCCGTCGGACAGGTTGACGGCGACGTCGACCACCGGGAAGCCGAGCGGGCCGGATTTCAGATAGTCGCGTATGCCCGTCTCGACCGACTGGATATAGGTCTTCGGCACGACGCCGCCGGTGATCGTGTCGCTGAACTGGAAACCCGAGCCGCGCGGCAGCGGCTTGATCTCGATCACCACATCGCCGAACTGGCCGTGGCCGCCGGACTGCTTCTTGTGGCGGCCGCGCTGCTGCGCCTGCTTGCGGATCGTCTCGCGGTAGGGCACGGCCGGTGTGTGGCCCTCGACCGGAATCTGGTTCTTGCCTTCGAGCCGCTCGCGCACGACACGCAGATGCATCTCGCCATGCCCCGACAGCACAGTCTCGGCGGAATCCTGGTTGTGGCTCAAGCTAAGCGAGGGATCCTCCTCGGCAAGACGCTGGATGGCCGCCGACATCTTGACCTCGTCCTTGCGTTCCTTCGGCCGTAGCGCAAAGGCGAAGACCGGTTGCGGTGGCGTAAGCGTGGCCAGCGGCTTGATGCCGCCCTTGGCCAAACTCAGCGTCTCGCCGGTCTTGACGTTGTCGAGCTTGCCGAGCGCGACGGTGTCGCCGGTCTTTGCGATGGCGAGCTTGGACTGGTCCTTGCCGAGCATCTTGTAAATGCCGGACACCTTTGCCGTTTCGCCGCTCGACAGGAAAAGCTCGGCGGCGTCGGCGACCTGGCCGGAGAGCACGCGCGAGACCGAGAGCTTGCCGCCATGCGCGGTGTGGATCGTCTTCATCACCTGGACCACCGTCTGATTGCCGTCGGGGGCGCCCAGGCGTTTGCGTGTCGCCTCGACGTCGGGCGCATCATGGCGGATCGCCTTCAGCAGACGCAGCACGCCATTGCCCTTCTCGGCGGTGCCGATGAGCACCGGCGTCACTATGCCTTCACGCAGGTCGGCCGCAAGGTCGTCGAAGATTTCGTCCTTCGGCGGTTCGATCTCTTCGAGCAGTTGCTCCATGAGCTGGTCGTCATGGTCGGCGAGGGTCTCCAGCATGGAAAAGCGCGCCTCGAGTTCACGCGCCTTGTCGTCACCCGGGATGTCGGCAACCTCGCTTTCGGCATACTCGCGATAAATGTAGGCGCGCTCCAGCGCCAGGTCGATCGAGCCGATGACGACGCTGTCCTTGCGCAGCGGAATCTGGCGCAGCAGCAGCGGCACCGAGCTTGCCGGCTGCAGCATCTTCAGCGTGTCGCGCACGCCTGCGATCGCCTTGTCGACCTTGTTCAGGAACAGGATGCGCGGCACGCCGAGATCGTCGAGCTTGCGCATGATGAGCTGCAGGGCAGGGATCTTCTTTTCATCGGCTTCTGCGACGACCACGGCGACGTCGCAGGCGGCGAGCACAGGCTCGGCCTCGAACGAGAATTCGATGGAGCCGGGACAATCGACGAAGGTAAGCTGCTCGCCCATGAATTCGGTGGTGGCAAAGGTCGCCTCGACGCTCATGGCATGGGCGCGGGCCTCGGGCGAATGATCGGAAACGGTGCTTCCCGACGAAACGGGATTCTGGCGGGGAATGGCGCCCGTGCGGGCGAGTATGGCTTCGAGAAGTGTCGTTTTACCGCTTGCGAAGGGACCGACTATGGCAATGCATTTCGGTCCCGTGCGTCGTCCTCCGGCGCGAGTACCCATGGCTGACCTCCACTCAGGCGTTTCCCTGGGAGCGGCGGCCGGCCTGTACGGCCGTCGCGGGCGGGGGTTCTTTTCGTTTCGCCACCTGCCCGAGGGTATCGTCCCACGGGTTTGCGGGGAGGGCAAGGAAAATAGGAAATTCGCCGGTTTTGGACGTCTCAGGCGATGCGGGCGAGCGACTTGAGCGCGGTTGCCCTGATGCTCGCTAGGTTGGCGCTCATCAATCCACGACGCGGGCGTTCAGCCGGCCTGGCTTCGGCGCTGCTTCACCTGGGCATCGTCTGCGCTCTGCGCCTCGACTGCGTCGCCGAAGCGCGACAGCATCGGGTTGAACAGATCCGGGCGCTCCCAGAAAGGGGCGTGTCCGGCGCCGGGGACGACATGGCAACGTTCCCACAGCGCGCCGTAGTGCAGCGTGTCGAAGTAGCTGAGCCGGACAAACGGATCGTTTTCGCCGTTGACGATCGCAACCGGGAACGCGGCCTGCTCGACCACCTGCCTCTGGTCGGCGCCGTCGCCGCTCATCATGCTGCGCGTCACCGTGGCGCGCAGCTTGCCGTCCGCGCGCAGTATGGCCTGGCGGAACGATGGGCTGGCGCTGTCGCCGAAGCACAGCGTCTCGAAACGCTCGGCATCGCGCTCCGAGTAGATTTTCTTGGAGGCAAGCAGCATGTCCCAGTGCGCATGGAAGCCGCGCAGCATGCCGAACAGCCCTTTCGACACAGGCGGAGCGCCGGTCAGCATCAGTCCGCTGACAGCCGGATGGAAACCCGCGAGCTCCATGGCGACATGGCCGCCGAGCGACCAGCCGAAGACGATGGCATGGCCGATGGCCAGACGGTCGAGGAGCTCACCCGCCGATCGAGCCAGGCCGGCGATCGTGTAGGCTGTCGCCGGATCGTGAGCGTCCGAGGATCCGCCATGGCCGGGAAGGTCGAAAGCGATCAGCCGGTGGGCATCGGCGAGCGGGCTGTCGAACTGCCGCGCGAATACGGCGCGCGAACTGCCCGAGCCATGGATCATCAGGATCGGCATGCCAAGGCCCGACGATTCGCTGAGGCGCAAATCGGCCAGTGATGTGCGGATCGTGCGCTCGGCAACGGCCATGCTGGATTGAACCTCTGGATTGCGTGGCCGGCAACATCTCACAGCGGGGTCTACACCACCTTTAAGTTTCTGGTTAAGAAAGGATTTATCGGGGGCAACCGGTTATAGTGGCCGAATCCTTGGTGAACGATGGGGGTGGTGATGGAACGCGGGCTCGATCTTCTTCTCTCGATCAGCAGCATTGCAACGGTCGGCCAGTATCTCTGGTCGATGCGCGCCCATTTCCAGGCGACTACCATGTCTGCGGGCGCGATGGTGATTTCGGCGGTCGTGGCCGCTACCGCACTGTTCTTTCTGGCGATACTCTGGATCCTGCCGCAGCCGCCGGCGGCGTTGATTGTCGGGCTGGCAATCCAGTTGATCAGCTCTGCCCTGTTCTGGTGGGCGATCTCGACGTCGCGCAAGGCGCGGCTGCGCTTTGCGTTTGCCCAGGACAATCCCCACAGCCTGGTGACCGACGGTCCGTTCGGCTATGTCCGCCATCCGTTCTACACATCCTATATCATCTTCTGGATCGGATGGGGCATCGCCACCTGGTCGATCCTGGCGGTGGTGCCGGTTGCCGGGATAATCGTGATCTATGTGATCGCGGCGCTGGACGAAGAGAAGAAATTTTCGCGCACCGAACTGGCCGACGCCTATGCGGCCCACCGCAAGCGAGCCGGGCTGTTCTGGCCGCGGCTGGGATAACGCTGCCGCAATATCCGTGACTGCCGCTCGCTGGACGGTGTCGAGCAGGCGTTGCGCCGCAGCCGATATCGGACGAAAGTGCCGCTGGCTTCCATGATCGGCGACACAGGACCGGTGGTTGCCGCGCCATCAGCTTGAGGATCGAGACCATGAAGATCATTGCCTGCGGCAGCGTGCCGACCATTATCGCTCCGGACAAATATTTCACCGGCCGCGTGCTACAGACACTGATCATCGAGAAGGAAGCGCCGGCACGGCTCAGGGCCACCCTGGTCAGCTTCGAGCCGGGCGCACGCACCCACTGGCACACGCACCCGCTTGGCCAGACGCTCTATGTCACATCCGGCGCCGGCCGCGCGCAGACATGGGGCGGCCCGATCCAGGAGATCAAGGCCGGCGACGTCATCTCGTTCGATCCCGGCGAAAAGCACTGGCATGGCGCCGGCGTGCAAGCGGCGATGACGCATGTCGCCATGCAGGAGGCGCTGGACGGCGTGCATGCCGACTGGCTGGAGCAGGTCACCGACGAGCAATATGGCAGTTAATATCTTATTGTTTCGAAACAAAAAACCCGGCCGCGGGCCGGGTTTTTCATTGCAATAGTGCTATGCCCGATCAGGTCAGCGAGGCGGTGAAACGCTGGATGCGGGTGCAGGCCTCCTCCAGCAAGGCCTCCGAGGTGGCGTAGGAGATGCGGAAATTCGGGCCGAGGCCGAAGGCCGAGCCGAACACCACCGCCACGCCTTCCGCCTCAAGCAGTTCCGAGCAGAAGGTCTCGTCGGTGTCGATCACCTTGCCGGCCTTCGTCGCCTTGCCGATCAGCTGCGCACAGGACGGATAGACATAGAAGGCGCCTTCCGGCGACGGGCATGTGATGCCGCGCGCCTGGTTGAGCATCGAAACGACGAGGTCGCGCCTCCCTTGAAAGATCGCCTTGTTTTTGGCGATGAAGTCCTGCGGACCGTTCAGTGCTTCCACCGATGCCCATTGCGCGATGGTGCAGGCGCCCGAGGTCTGCTGGCCCTGGATCATGTCCATCGCTTTGATTAGTGGCACCGGGCCCGCCGCATAGCCGATGCGCCAGCCGGTCATGGCATAGGCTTTCGACACGCCGTTCATGGTCAGCGTGCGCTCGTAGAGCTTCGGCTCGACCTCGGCGATGGTCTTGAAGACGAAATCGCCATAGGTCAGGTGCTCGTACATGTCGTCGGTCAGCGTCCAGACATGCGGATGCTTCAACAGCACGTCGGCCAGCGCCCTGAGTTCGGCTTCCGTGTAGGCGGCGCCGGACGGGTTCGACGGTGAGTTCATCAAGAGCCATTTGGTCTTCGAGGTGATCGCCTTTTCCAACACGTCGGCCGTCAGCTTGAAGCCGTTGTCGATCGAGGTGTCGGTAAAGACGGACGTGCCGCCGCAGATCGCCACCATCTCGGGGTAGCTGACCCAGTAGGGGCGGGGGATGATGACCTCGTCGCCGGGGTTCAGCGTCGCCATGAAGGCATTGAACAGGATCTGCTTGCCACCGGTGCCGACGATGGTCTGCTCCGGCCGGTAGTCGAGATTGTTCTCGCGCTTGAATTTCTTGGCGATCGCCTCACGCAGCGGCGCGATGCCGGAAACCGGCGGATACTTGGTCTCGCCGCGGCGGATCGCCTCGATCGCCGCGTTCTTGATGTTGTCGGGCGTATCGAAATCCGGCTCGCCGGCGCCCAGCCCGATCACATCGCGACCGGCATTTTTCAGCTCGCGCGCTTTCTGCGTCACCGCGATGGTCGCGGAAGGCTTTACGCGGGAAAGGGCGTCGGCAAGAAAGGCCATGACCAGATATCTCCAGGGACGGTCGGCGCGGCCAGGAGCGGCCGCGGCGCTTCTCTTGTCGCATCATGCCGGCAAGCGCAAGCATTGTCGGATGAGCCAGACCTCAAATCCGCGGCAACAATAAATTCATCAACGGGCGGTAGAACCTTGAGCGGCAGGATCGCAACCCAATTCCGCCAGTCTTGCGGAGCGAGGAACCGTGTCACGTAACATCGGGCTTGCCCACATCATCCGTCATGATGACGGCACCTCCAGCGGTGTCTGGGGCATCTATACGCTGCAGAGCGCCTTCCAGCCGATCTTCGCCTTCAAGGAAGGCAAGTTGTCGGTCGTCGCATTCGAGGGGCTTATCCGGCCGTTTTGTGATGGCGAGACGCAGCCGCCGATGAGCTTCTTCAGCACCTGTCCGGCGGCCGACCGCCTGCACATCGAGGCGCTGACCAGGACGCTGCATCTGCTCAATGCCGGCGCCTGCCTGCCGGAAGAGGCATCGATCTTCATCAATTTCGACCCGTCGGTGTTCAGCGACCGCGCCATTGCCGACATGGCGCTGCGCGATATGAGGCTGGTGCTGCATGAAGCCGGCATCGACCCGCGTCGCATCGTCTGCGAGGTCACCGAGCAGAAGTCGGCATCGCAGGAAACCCTCTACAGTTTCGTCGAGGCGCTGAGAGCCAGCGGCTTTCGTATCGCGGTCGACGACTACGGCGCCGACGATTCCGACATCAACCGCATCAAGGAACTCAGGCCCGACATCGTCAAGTTCGACGCGCACTGGATCACGCAGCTGATGGAGTCGGGCGCCGGCTTTGCGCTGTTGACCGCCATGGTGACGAGCTTCGAACAGCAAGGCATCCGCACGGTGTTCGAAGGTATCGAGGAAGGCTGGCAGCTCGAGCTGGCGGAAAAATCCGGCGCTTCGATGGTGCAGGGTTTCGTGCTGGCGCGGCCGGAGCTCGCCCCGACCAGTTTTCGCGCTTTCGGCAAGGACGTACAGGCGCAGGCGACAGACAGCACGGCCAAGGCACCCGCCAGCCCGGCCGTGACGCCCTCGGGTCGGCCAGCGGCGCGGGTGTTTGGGCGCAAGGTGGCGCCGTGAGCGGGCGGCCGGACAGGCGGCGTAATGCCGCTGATGCGATCTTTGCCGACGAGGTCGGCATCGAGTATGGCGTCTACGGCGCCTTCCGGCTGCGAAGCGCCTATCAGCCGATCTTCACGCCGCGCAGCGGAACGCTGACCGCGGTTGCTGTTGAAGGGCTGATCGAGCCGCACCGCGCCGGCAGGCCGGTTGCCCCGCCGGTGTTCTTCGACGGCATTGCGGCGGCGGATCGCCTGTTCGTCGAGACGATGTGCCGGATGCTGCATCTGAGGAACTTCCGCAACATCGGCGTCGAAGGGCTCGACCTGTTCTTCAACTACAATCCGCTGATCAACGACCATCCCGGTCGCGCACTGGCCGAAATCCGGCTGATGACCAGGCATCTCGGCGACTTCGACCTCCATCCAGGCATGCTGGTCTGCGAGATCACCGAGCAGGCGGCGGACGACAAGGTGCTTGTCAGCCTGGTCCATGAAATGCGCCGCCACGGCATCCGCATCGCCATTGACGATTTCGGCACCGGACATTCGACCGAGGAACGGATTGCGCTGCTTTCGCCCGACATCGTCAAGATCGACGGCACGTGGTTTGCGCAATTCTGCCGCCATGCCGCTGCCGAACGCTTCTTCCGGCCGCTTGTCTCGATGCTGCACGATCGCGGCGCCAAGGTGCTGGTCGAAGGCATCGAGCAATCGGTGCATCTGCGCGTGGCGCTCGACGGTGGTGTGGACCTGCTGCAGGGATTCCACCTCGCTCGGCCGGCGCTGGCCGGCACGATCTTCAACGAGGAGCCGCTTTCCATCGAGGCGCTGCTCGGCATGGACAACAAGGTCGTGCCGTTGCATCAGCGGCGCTGATGGGAACGCCAAAACAAATCACTGGATGACCTCGTCTGCGCCGCGATAGAGCCTTGCTGCAGGCTGAACGCGTGAGGAGCGGCGATGATACTCTACGGAATGATCGACAGCGGCAATTGCTACAAGCCGCGCCTGTTGATGGCCAAGCTCGGCATGGCCTTCACCAATGTCGAGATGAGCTCGCACACCGGCGACACCCGCAGGGCCGATTATGTCGCCAAGAACCCGAACGCCATGGTGCCGCTGCTCGAACTCGACGACGGCAGGCGGCTCGCCGAATCCAACGCCATCCTGCTTTATCTTGCCGAAGGCACGCGCTTCCTGCCGGCCGACCGCTACCAGCGAGCGCTGGCCTATCAGTGGCTGTTCTTCGAGCAGTACAGCCACGAGCCCTACATCGCGGTGCGCAAGGCGCTGCTGACCTTCCCTGAAAGAGCTGGGGATGCGACGCCGGAGCGGCTGGCGCTGACCTTGGAGCGCGGCAACAAGGCGCTCGGCGTGATGAACCGGCATCTGGAGGAAAACGCCTTCTTCGCCGGCAGCGCGTTCAGCGTCGCCGACATCGCGCTCTATGCCTATACGCATACGGCCGAGATGGGCGGCTTTCAGTTCGATGCCTATCCGGCTGTCGCTGCCTGGCTGAAGCGGGTCGAGGCGGATCCGGGGCATGTGGCGATGGCATGGCTGCCCTGATTTGTTGGTGTGCGTTGCCGATTTTGCAAGCAACGTCGACCACTGGCGAAATGTTCGGCCAGCGCGTTCTTCTCCCCCTATAGTGACGGGGAGAAGAACCCCGGGTCGCCGGTTTCGCCAATTGTCGGCATCTGAAATTCAGGCAAATAAAAAGGCGGGATAAAATCCCGCCTTCCCATTCCGGTAGCCTGATCGGGAGCGTTGGGGCCGGGCCGGCAGCAATCCGCTGCTTCGGCTTGTCGGGGTCCTTCCGCTCCGGCACGCTTCTCGCGCGACCGTCAGTACATCCGTGACTTGCCGCGCGCCCCGAACCTTCGTTCGGCGCGCGCTATCGCCAAATCAGGCTGCCTTGCTCAGAGATCCAGCAGCGGACTTGCCAGTGCGGCGGTCCTGCTCGATCTCGAAGTTGATCTTCTGGCCTTCGACCAGGGTCGACAGTCCAGCGCGCTCGACAGCGGAGATGTGGACGAAAACGTCCGCGCCGCCCGCGTCAGGCTGAATGAAGCCGAAGCCCTTGGTGGCGTTGAACCACTTGACCGTACCAGTTGCCATTTCGATAGTCCTTCACATTTGCTTTAGTTTGACCGGACCGAGGTCCAGCCGGTGGTATCGAGATTTTGGGGATAGACGTCAGCAAACGCGAAGATCGCGAGGCCCGATCGATCGGCCGAAATATCAATGGGAGGCATATAGGCTGTTTCCGCACCGAAAACAAGACTGTGTGAGAAGAGCGTGATTGCGGTATTGTCCAACGGCCGCCCCAATCGCATGGGAAACGTGGCGGCAGGATCGCGTGCCTTTGGAGGCTGCGCATCGTGCTTCCCGAGAAATCGATTGCGATTTTCGGGCCGATGCGGCGGGCACCGATCGGGTATGGGAGAGGGCCATGAAAACCATTCTGCTTGCCGCCTGCCTGACGCTGGTGGCCGCCGCGGCGCAGGCGGCTTCGCGCTATGATCCGACACGCATGAGCTGCGGCAAGGTGCAGGCGACGATCGCGCGCCAGGGCGCGGTCATCCTGCGCTACCAGTCGGCGCGCGTGCCGGGCCTGCCGCTCTACAACCGCTATGTGCAGAGCGAGCGCTTCTGCGATATGGGCGAGATCAGGGCGCGCGCCTACGTGCCGAGCGCCGACACGAAATCCTGCCCCGTCTATATCTGCAAGCGACCGGAGTTCCGGCACTTCCGCCGTCGCCTGCTGCAGAACTAGAGAACCGGCGGCGGTTGTCAGGCCTGCCATCTCGTTCCGGACCGACAGTCGGGCCGTCTCAGAACCCGAACGAAGCCTGCGTGGCCGGCGGCGGGCCGACGCGCACGCCTTCCATGGCCAGCATCTTTTCCTTGGTGGCCGAGCCGCCAGGCGCCGAAAAACCGCCGATCTTGCCGCCGGCGGCAAGGATGCGGTGGCACGGGATGACCAGCGGCACCGGGTTGGCGCCAAGCGCCGCACCGGTTTCGCGGGGCAAGCCGGCATGGCCGGCGCGCTTGGCCAGTTCGCCATAGGTGGTGGTTTCGCCATAGCTGAGTTTTCGCGCCGCGTCATAGATGGCGAGGCGGAAATCGTCGACGCCGGCAAGATCGACCGGCACGCCGGAGAAATCGACGTCCTCGCCAGCGGCATAGGCCTTGATCGAGGCGATCAGTTCGGCGACCCAGCGTGGCTGTTCACCCGATGCAGCAACGCCGGAATGGCGCAGCAGCCGACGTTCCACCGTGTCGCGGTTGCGCTCAGGCAGACAGAGCCGCGTCAGGCCCGCCTCGCTCCAGGCGATGCCCATGAAGCCGAGCACGGTCTCGAAGACCGCATGGCCGGCGGCGGCTTGAGAGGTGGTTTCCATGACATGCTCCTTTCCGTGAAGGGAGGGTATTCAGCACAAATCAGGAACAATATGGCAGTTCCCGGTCGCTCCGACCACCCGAAAACCTTCTCCTGGCCCGGATTGCCGGGGGAAAAGCGCTGGTGTAAAGGACTTCTTAACAACCCGATGAACCGGACCCGTGCGCGGCTTGCCAGCAAAATTCATCTTTTCTGCGATCGGCGTGCTCATCGTCGCGGCCGGCCTGAGCGGCTGCACCTCGACGTCGCAGATGAAGGCGGCGCCCGCGCTTGCGGAAGCAGCGCCCGCAGTTGCCAGCGATGACAGCCCGACGCTGGTGCTGCCCGATACGGTGGCGGTGCTGCCGGAATCGTCCGGCCTGGTCCCGGTGCAGACGGCAGCACTTACCGCCGATGGCAGCGCAGTGGCGGCGGCTGACGGCAGTACCGCGGCGGCCGTTGAGCCGTTGCCGGCGCCCGCCCAGGCGGCAGCTTTTGCCGGGCCGACGCCGCTGGCCGCCCAGCCCGCGGTGATGGCCGGTACCTCTCCGACCAGCCCCGGTTCGGTCGAGACGGCGCCTGTTTATGCAACGGCAGCGATGGCCATGCCGGTCACCGGACAGACGGTCAAGACAGGGGCTATGCCGGGCGTCCAGCAGGTCGCCTATGTCGTGCCTGAGAACCCGGCCCTGCTTGCCCCGGCCGGCCCACTGGCCGAGCACGCGACAGGCCCCCGCGGCGAGATCGAGCGGCTGATCGAGAAATACTCCGCGCTTTACCAGGTGCCGGTCGACCTGGTGCGCCATGTCGTCAACCGCGAGAGCACCTTCAACCCGAAGGCCTTCAATCGCGGCCATTGGGGGCTGATGCAGATCAAGCACGCCACGGCGCGCGGCATGGGCTATCTTGGGCCGGCAGCCGGCCTGTTCGATGCCGAGACCAATCTGAAATACGCGGTGAAGTATCTGCGCGGAGCCTGGCTGGTGTCGGGCGGCAATGCCAAGCGCGCCGACCAGCTCTACCAGAGCGGCTATTACTACGACGCCAAGCGCAAGGGCCTGCTCGAAGCAACCGGCCTCGGCACCGACCGCACGCGGCGGCGCCTGCCGCCCGATGCCTGAGCGCGATGCCTGAACCGCGTCCGCCGGCACCAGACGACATCCGGCTACGCAAGATCCTCGACGACACGCTGCTGCCGCCGCGCTGGCCCGAAGGCTTTGTCATGCGCGGTTTCGCGGCGGCCGATGCACTGCCGCTGCACGCTCTGCTGACGGACGTCTTCGACGATGGCGCCGACGGGCCGTTCGACGAGTGGTGGGCACGAATTTCCGAGGATGCCGAGTTCGACCCGGCTTTGTGTTTCCTCGTCATCGACGCCAAGGGGCGGCTGGCGGCTGCTGCACTTTGCTGGGCAACGGCTTTCGTCAAAGACCTCGCCGTCCATCCCGAGGCGCGCGGCCTGGGCATTGGCGAGGCGCTGATGCGGCACGCCTTCCTCGCCTTCCGCGACCGGGGCGCCTGTCATGTCGACCTGAAGACCAACACAGTGGAGAATGCCGCCGCTGTCAGGCTCTACGAGCGGTTGGGCATGATACCGGTCGCCTGGGAAGGTTAAGTCCCCGTTTACCAAGATTTTTGCGCCATCTTGTCATCGCGACGCTTCGCGGTGGGAAGCACGGTGGCTTTGTGAACCGCTTCACAGCGTCCGGCAAAAAGTAACTGCTAATAGATTTTCGTCACGCAGTGCATCTGACCAAATATTTTGGATAGTCGAATTTCAAAATGGAGGGACGAGACTATGGCAGGACCAAACCTTCGAAAGAGAATTGGGCACGGCTTTGTCAGCCGGCAAGTGTTCGCCGAAAAGGCGATCGAACAGGTCGCGATGGCCGCCAAGACGGCGGCCGCGCCCGGGGCCAAGAAGGCCAAGGCCGGTGCCGCGGCGGCCATCGTGCCCGGCGGAAAGCTGGGCGCAGGCTTCTTCGACTTCATGTTCAAGGATTTGCCCCCCTTTACCGCCAGCGATGCCGACCTTGATACGCTGGCAAAAGCCATGAAGGATCCGGCGCCGGTCGACCAGCCCAACCCCGATCCACACGACAACAAGAAGATCCCGTCCGGGTTCACCTATCTCGGCCAGTTCGTCGATCACGACATAACGCTCGACATGACGCCGCTCAGCCTTGCGCTGGCCGATCCGGGGATGGTGAAGAACTTCCGCTCGCCGAGCCTCGACCTCGATTGTGTCTACGGTGCCGGCCCCGGTCCGCATCGCTTCCTGTTCGCGCGCGAACCGGCCCCTGGCGGCAGTGGCGCGGTGGATTCGCCGAAGCTGCTGATCGGCACCGCGCAGGCTTCGCAAGAAAACAGCGACCGGGTGGCCCAGACGCCGCAAGTACCGGAATTGCCCAACGATCTGCCGCGCAACATGCAAGGCGTCGCGCTGATCGGCGATCATCGCAATGACGAGAACCTGCTGGTGGCGCAGATCCACCTGGCGTTCCTGAAATTCCACAATGCGGTGATCGATCACCTGAAGGCCAAGGGGGTGCCCGATGACACGCTGTTCGAGGATGCGGCGCGCACCGTGCGCTGGCACTATCAATGGCTGGTGCTGCACGACTGGGTCGAGCGGCTGACCGAGAAGGGCTTCGTGGCGAAGATCCTGCAGGAGGGCCGCAAGTTCTACCGCTTCAAGACCAAGCCGTTCATGCCGTGGGAGTTCTCGGCCGCAGCCTATCGCATGGGGCATTCGATGGTGCGCGAGAAATACAGCCACAACCGCATTTTCAGGACACCCAATCCGCATATTGCGGAAGCCAGGCTCGCGACCCTTTTCCGCTTCAGCAACCTTTCCGGCGCTCTGTCCAGCAGCGTGCCCGGTCAAGGCACCTTGCCGAGCAACTGGGTGATCGACTGGCGGCGCTTCTTCGAACTACCGCCGCCGGCCAACACCTCGCAGTTCGAGTTCAATTTCTCGCACCAGCTCGACCCGTTGCTGACCGATGCCCTGCACAAGCTGCCCGGCGCCACCGGACCGGAGGCGAGCCTCGCCTTCCGCAACCTGAAGCGCGGCGTGCGCCTCGGCCTGCCTTCGGGCCAGGCGGTGGCCAAGGAGATGCGCAAGAAGATCACCTTCACGCCGATCACTCCGGACGAGATCGCGTCCGGACCCGACGGTTTGGTGGCGAAGTCGCTTGGTTTCCACACCAACACGCCGCTCTGGTACTACATCCTGAAGGAAGCGCAGGTGAAGGGCGGCGGCGAGCGGCTCGGACCGGTGGGCGCGCGCATCGTCGGCGAGGTCTTTGTCGGCCTCGTCCAGGGTGACGAGGAGTCCTTCCTGTCGAAGCCAGGCTGGAAGCCAGACCTGCCCGCGGCGACGCCCGGCACGTTCTTCATGACCGACCTGTTGAAGTTCGTCGCCAAGGCGGCCGATCCGGCCAATCCCGACAAGGAGCTCAATCCGATCGGCGACTGATCAGCGTGTTTGTGCCCCGGTTGTGTTTCAATCGGGGCACGAGATTTCGGCCCGCGGTCACGAATTTTCGGCCCTGGCGTGGAATCCTCCGGCTTTGTGAACTGCTTCACATAGGCGGCCGCGCCCAGATGCTACCCCTGCGTCATGCCACGCGGGGCGCCGATCGGGGGATCGAGGGCTTGCAAGGCATCGGAGGCGGCTGCGCCGGCATGTGTCAGCCACTCCACGGCGGGTCCCGGGGCGGGTTCGGGGCCCGCTTGCTTGCGTGTACTTCACCTTCAGATGTCCGGCGCGTTGCCGATGTTCTTCTTGAGCTCGAGCGCCCAGGCGCGGCCCTCGTCGCCGCCCCACAGCAGCCAGGCGATGTAACCGGCCGACGGGTTTTTCGAATTGCCGTAGTTCTTGCCGCGCTGGTCGACCTCGTGGCGGGCGAAGTAACTGACCATGCGCCTTATGGTCGACGGCGCGAGCTTTTCCCGGTTCTTCAGTTCGGTAGCGCGGGCCACGCCGACCTCGGTGCCGCCGCGGCCGAACTGCTTGCGCAGTTCGAGCCCCTTGGCGGCATTGTCGGCGACGATCTGCGGGCAGCGCAGGTCGATCTCGTCCTTGTCGGCGTCGTGCATTGTTTCTCCCCAATCCCCAAGAGATCTAGAAGGCCGGAAAGCCGGACGGGTTCCGCCGGAGGGCGCTAAGAAAGAGTTCAGTTCAGAAAGAAACCGTCCACCAAGGTGGCAATCCGCATCTTGCCCACAACCTGTGGGTGGTTAAGTTTGGTCGTGCGGCGCTTGCGCCGCGAGCGGGGCTCGACCGAAACCGGAGGAAACACGATGCGGCTTCTGCTTTCCACTATCGCCACCTTGACCCTCGCCGTTCCGCTTTCTGGCGGCGCAGCACGTGCCGACGACTGCGCCAACGCACAGGACCAGGCGACCATGAACGAATGCGCCGGGAAAGATTTCCACGCGGCCGACAAGAAGCTCAACGACGCCTACAAGCAGATCGAGGGCCGGCTGAAGGACGACGCGGCGGGCAAGAAGCTGCTCATCGATGCGCAGCGCGCCTGGGTCGCCTTCCGCGATGCCGAATGCAAATTCCAGGGCGGGCCGCCCGCCACCGCGGGAACCATCTATTCGATGGTCGTCGCCAATTGCCAGACGTCGCTTACCAACGACCGGCTGAAGGATTTCCAGACCTATCTCAATTGCCCCGAAGGCGAGCTGAATTGCCCGGTGCCGGCGCCGTAGCTTTCGCTACCCTGGCAAGGCATCGCATTTCATTGCCGCTCCGGGCGCAAAATGTCGGAACTGTCCCACGCCGTGCGTCCTTGAAGGGCAAGGCGCGTCGCCGGCAACGGCACGCGTCGCCAGGAGATGGAGATGACGATGATCAGCTTTCCCAACGAATCCAGCGAATACCGCGCCGCCCGCGAAAAACTGCTGCAGAAGGAAATCGAGTTGCGCCGCGCCATGGAGGACGTGGCGGTCGCCCGGCGCGCGCTGCCCAACGGCGGGCTGGTGCCGCAGGACTATGTGTTCGACGGACTTGGAGCGGTCGGCAAGCCGGCGCAAATAAAGCTGTCGGAGCTGTTTGCGCCCGGCAAGGACACGCTGATCCTCTACAGCATGATGTTCCCGCGTCATCCGCAGGAGACGCGCGAGGTGGCGACGAGTGGCGGCACGGCAAAGCTCGCCCGGGTGGACCAGCCATGCCCGTCCTGCACGGCGCTGCTCGACCAGTTCGACGGCGCCGTCGGGCATCTCGAGGCCGCCGGCTTCAACTTCGTGGTGGTGGCCAAGACCGCGCTCGACAATCTGCTGACGCTCGGCCGCGACCGTGGGTGGAAGAACATGCGGCTCATCTCCTCGGCCGGCAACAGCTTCAAGCGCGACTATCAGGCCGAGGCCGAAGACGGCGCGCAGCTGCCCGTGCTGTCGGTGTTCCACCGCGACGGCGATGGTGTCAGGCATTTCTGGTCGTCGGAGCTCGGCTTCGCGCCGCCCGAACCCGGCCAGGATCCGCGTGCCATCGGCACCTGCGAGATCCTGTGGAACCTGATGGATTTTACCCCGGCGGGCCGACCGAACTGGAATGAACAGCTGCAGTATGGCGAGGGGTGTTGTCATTGATTTACCTGCGAGATTGGCTGAGCCGCCCATCACTTCGTCATCCTGGGGCGTAGCAAGGAGCTTGAGGGCATTTCGGCCAATCTCCGCCAGCCCCTTGGCGAACCGTCGCAAGGTGGCTCTTTGCCTGCGCCCGCCATGAACTAGACTGCGGGCATCAATCCGAGGGAGAACTTCATGCCCAAGATCGACCTGTCAGCCGTTCCCGCCCGCAAGGGTTCGCCCTATCCGCCACCTTTCGATGAGCCTTGTGCTACCCGCGTCAGGCGGCGTCTGGGCGATGCGGGTGGCCTCAGCGATTTCGGCGTCAATTTGATGACCTTGCCGCCCGGCGGCTGGTCCAGCCAGCGCCACTGGCACAGCCATGAGGACGAGTTCGTCTATGTGCTCGAAGGCGAAGTGACGCTGGTCGAGGACGGCGGCGAGACAGTGCTGCGCGCCGGCGATTGCGCGACTTTCGCCAAGAACAGCGGCAATGGCCATCACCTGATCAACAGGTCCGCCGCGACGGCGCTCTACCTGGAGGTCGGCTCGCGCAACCCGCAAGACCTCACCACCTGCTCCGACATCGACATGATGAGTTCCAACGCCGACGGACGGTTCGTGCACAAGGATGGGACGCCCTATCCAGGTCAGCGCTGAGCGGTGCTCAGATCGTTCTGATCTGCTCGACCGCGGTCACCAGCAGTTCGTCCATGGCTTGGCGAATCTGAGGATCCGACTGGGCGACGCCTGCCGCGTCGAAATCTGCGCGTACCTTGCGGAACACGTCGTTGTCGCCTGCCTCTTCGAAGTCCGCGCGCACCACCTCTTTGGCATAGGCGTCGGCATCCTCACCGGATTTGCCGAGCTTTTCGGCGGCCCACAGGCCGAGCAGCTTGTTGCGGCGCGCCATGGCCTTGAACTTCGTTTCCTCGTCCATCGCAAACTTCTTTTCGAAGCCTTCCTGACGGTCTCTCATGCTGCTCATGGTTTGCCTCGTTCAGATGTGAGACCGACCTTAACCCGATGTCGCGGAAGAGCGGCCAGAAGACGTGAGAGTGGCGCGCATGGATGTCATTAGCAAGGCAGGATCGTTCATGCCGGCGATCGAGCCGGCGCCCGACGAACGGTAGCGCACCGATCCTGATCGGATTCCGTTGCAAATTCTCGCAATGCCAGAGGCTTTCGTTCCGATGTGAGTTGACGTTGCCGCGCCGTGTCCTACTCTCGAATGCCTGCTGGATGAACAGAGGAGACGAGCGATGCAGTCACCTTTCAACCAGATACGCAGTGTCGCGCTGACAGCGGCGGTGATCCTTGCCGCCGGCACCGCGGTCTATGCCCATCACGGCTGGTCGTGGACGAAGGACGGGTTCTTCGAACTCAGGGGCAAGATCACGGCCATCTATATCGGCAATCCGCACGCCACCCTGGATGTCGATGCGGAGGGCGAGGCGTGGCGGGTGGAGATGGCGCCGCCGTCGCGCACGATCGCCGCCGGCTTCACGGAGGAGGTCGCCAAGGTTGGCGACGAGGTGACCGCGATCGGCAACCGCTCGCTCGACGAGACCGAAAAGCGCATGAAGGCGGTCCGCGTCATCGTCGCCGGCAAGACGTACGATGTCTATCCCGACCGCGTGCCACCGGCGTAAATGGCCGAGTTCCTCGCCGGCATCGAGGAACTCGCCTTCGTGCGGGGACTAAAGGCCTCCTTCATCGCCTACCCGATCGTCAACGCGCTCCACATCATGGCGATCGGCGCGCTGCTGACCAGCATCATGCTCATGGACCTCAGGATCTGCGGCGCCTTCCGCTCGTTGCCCTACGCGGCGTTCGTCGCGCTGCTGCGTCGCACCGCGTTGGGCGCGTTCGCCGGCGCTTTGGTCACCGGTTCGCTGCTCTTTTCGGTCAAGGCGAGCACCTATGCGGCGATGCCGATTTTCCTCGCCAAGATGGCACTCATCCTGCTCGCCGGCTTCAATTTTTTCGCCTTCATGCGCTTGGGCCGCGCAACAGGCAGTGACGTACCGGCCGGCGGGACCACCGCCGTCTTGGCCGTGCTCTCGATGGTGCTGTGGACTTCCGTGCTTTTCGCCGGACGGTTCATCGGTTTTCTCTGACCAAACGGGGCGTCGGCGCTGGCCTTCCCAAGGCGGGCGGATAAGCTCGCTGCAAACAAAGGGAGGATTGCCATGAAGAAGGAAGTCATCGAGGTGCCTGTCATGTCGGCCAAGGTGCGGGCACTCGGCCTGCCGTGTTCGACGGCGGTGAAGGCCAACGGCTTCGTGTTCATCTCGGCCGCGCCCCCGGTGGACATGGCGACCGGCGAGATGGTGCGCGGTGACATCGAAACGCAGACCGAGGCGTCGCTGAAGGCGCTGAAACATTGCCTGGAAGCGGCGGGCACCTCGCTGGACAATGTGGTGATGGTGCGCATCTATGCCGTCAATTCCGGCTTCTACAACGCCATCAACCGGGTCTACGCAAAGTATTTTTCGACGAACCCGCCGGCGCGCAGCTTCGTGCCGGTGGCGTCTTGGCCGATGGAGTTCGATATCGAGATCGAGTGTGTCGCGGTGGCGTGAGGGTGAGAAGCGGTCCGCACAGCGGACGAAAAGCCAATTGCTTGGCTTTTCGAGCTTCGAACGCCAATCAGGCTATCGAAGACGCCGTAGCTTTGGCGACGGTGCTGAGCCACGCAGACCGCAAGTCAGCCCCACGGGCACTGCTGATCTACGAGCAGCTGCGGCGCCAGCGGACTGCCGGCGTCCAGCGCATGTCGCGCGCGAGTGGTGCTCGCTATGACGCATCCAGCGGCGACATGCATACCCGCGACCGCAAACTTGACGCTCAGCGGCAGGAACGCGCCTGGGTCTGGAACTACGACGCCTATGCCGAAGCCGAGACAGCCGCCGCTTCGCTCTGATCGGTTTTCTATTCGCGCTTCGCTGCCGGCTCGCTTTGCGGGTACGCGCGCTAAGCAAAATACTCCTGCAGCGGCCTGACCTCGAGGCTCCCCGCCCTCAGCGCCGCAATCGCCTCGGCCACCGCAGCCGCGCCCGAGAGCGTCGTGTAATACGGCACCCTTTGCATCAGTGTCGCCCGGCGCAGTGACTTCGAGTCCGACACCGCCTTCTGCCCGTCCGTGGTATTGAAGACGATCTGCACCTGGCGGTTGCGGATGGCGTCCTCGATGTGCGGGCGGCCCTCGAGCACCTTGTTTATTTTCTCCGCGACGACGCCGTTTTCGGCGAGGAAGCGTGCAGTGCCGGAGGTGGCCATCACCTTGAAACCCTGGCCGGCGAGGCGCTTTACCGCCGGCAGGATGCCTTTCTTGTCCTCGTCGCGCACCGAGACGAACAGCGTGCCGGAGCGCGGCAGGTCGACGCCGGCGCCGAGCTGGCTCTTGGCGAAGGCCAAAGCGAAGTCGCGGTCGAGGCCCATGACCTCGCCGGTCGAGCGCATTTCCGGTCCGAGCAATATGTCGACGCCGGGGAAGCGGGCGAAGGGGAACACCGCTTCCTTGACCGCGATGTGGCCGGGATTGCGCGGGTCGGGCATGGCGCCGTAATGGGCGAAGGCGTCTTCCAGCTTTTCACCGGCCATGATGCGGGCGGCAATCTTGGCGATCGGACGCCCGATGGTCTTGGCGACGAAAGGCACGGTGCGCGACGCGCGCGGGTTGACCTCCAGCACATAGACCGTGCCGTCCTTGATCGCATACTGCACGTTCATCAGGCCGCCGACATTGAGCGCGCCGGCAAGGGCCGCCGTCTGACGCTCCAGCTCATCCACCAGGTCCGAAGGCAGCGAATGCACTGGCAGCGAGCAGGCCGAGTCACCGGAATGGATGCCGGCCTCCTCGATGTGTTCCAGGATGCCGGAGACGAAGGTCGATGTGCCGTCGCAGAGGCAGTCGACGTCGACCTCGATGGCGCCCGACAGATAGGTGTCGAACAGCAACGGGTTCTTGCCCAAGAGCGTGTTGATCTGGCCGGTCTTGTCGTTGGGGTATTTCTGCTTGATGTCCTCCGGCACCAGGCCGGGCACGGTGTCGAGCAGATAGGTCTGCAGCATGCCTTCGTCATGGATGATCTGCATGGCGCGGCCGCCGAGCACGTAGGACGGGCGCACCACAAGCGGGAAGCCGAGCTCGCCGGCGACGAGGCGGGCCTGCTCGACCGAATAGGCGATGCCGTTCTTCGGCTGGGTGAGGTTGAGCTTGTGCAGCAGCTTCTGGAAGCGGTCGCGATCTTCGGCCAGATCGATCATGTCGGGCGAGGTGCCGAGGATCGGAATGCCGGCCTTCTCCAGCGCATCGGCAAGCTTCAGCGGCGTCTGGCCGCCGAACTGGACGATGACGCCGACCAGCTCGCCCGAGGCCTGTTCGGCGCGCAGGATCTCCAGCACGTCTTCCGCCGTCAGCGGATCGAAATAGAGGCGGTCCGACGTGTCGTAGTCGGTCGACACGGTCTCCGGGTTGCAGTTGATCATGATCGCTTCATAGCCGGCGTCACGCAGCGCAAAGGCGGCATGGCAGCAGCAATAGTCGAACTCGATGCCCTGGCCGATGCGGTTGGGGCCGCCGCCGAGGATGACGACCTTCTTGCGCGACGAGACTTTTGCCTCGTTGGCTAAAGCGCCGGCGAAGGGCACTTCATAGGTCGAGTACATGTAGGCGGTGGGCGAAGCGAACTCGGCGGCGCAGGTGTCGATGCGCTTGTAGACTGGATGAACGTCGAGCTTTTCGCGAATCTTCTGAATCACTTCGGCGTCGGTCTTCGTCAGTGACGCGAGGCGGGCATCGGAGAAACCCATCGCCTTCAGCATGCGCAAATTGACGGCGTCCTGCGGGATGCCGTGCTCGCGGATGCGCTCTTCCATGGCGAGAATGCCGGCGATCTGCTCGAGGAACCACGGGTCGATCTTGCACATGGCGTGCACGTCTTCCAGCGAGGTGCCCATGCGGATCGCCTGCGCCACCATGCGCAGCCGGTCCGGCGTCGGTGTGCCGAGTGCTGCGCGGATGGCGTTGCGGTCGTCGACATGGCTGGCGGGTGCGGTGCCATGGCCAAGGCCGGGGATCTCGATCTCGTCCAAACCTGTCAGCCCGGTCTCCAGTCCGCGCAGCGCCTTCTGCAGCGATTCCTGGAAGGTGCGGCCGATGGCCATCACTTCGCCGACCGACTTCATCGCCGTGGTCAGCACCGGCTCGGCGCCGGGGAATTTCTCGAAGGCGAAGCGCGGGATTTTCGTCACGACATAATCGATGCTCGGCTCGAACGAGGCCGGCGTCGCGCCACCGGTAATGTCGTTTTCCAATTCGTCCAGCGTGTAGCCGACGGCGAGTTTTGCGGCGATCTTGGCGATGGGGAAACCGGTCGCCTTGGAGGCCAAGGCAGAGCTGCGCGAGACGCGCGGGTTCATCTCGATGACCACCAGCCGGCCGTCGGCCGGGTTGACGGCGAACTGCACGTTGGAGCCGCCGGTCTCGACGCCGATTTCGCGCAGCACCGCGATCGAGGCGTTGCGCATCATTTGGTATTCTTTGTCGGTCAAGGTGAGGGCAGGGGCGACGGTGATCGAATCGCCCGTATGCACGCCCATCGGGTCGATGTTCTCGATCGAGCAGACGATGATGCAGTTGTCCGCCTTGTCGCGGACGACCTCCATCTCATACTCCTTCCAGCCGAGCACGCTCTCCTCGATCAGCACTTCGGTGGTCGGCGAGGCATCGAGGCCGGACTGGACGATCTCGTAGAATTCGGCGCGGTTGTAGGCGATGCCGCCGCCGGTGCCGCCCATGGTGAAGGACGGGCGGATGATGGCCGGCAGGCCGACATGGTCGAGCGCCTGGGCGGCGATCGCCATGGCGTGGCTGATGTAGCGCTGCTTGCGGTCGCCTTCGCCGAGGTTCCAGCGGGTCTCCAGCGCGTCGAGCGCGGCATCGAGGTTCTCGGGCTTCTCGGCCTTGAGCGCCGCGCGCTCGGCCTCATGCGTCTTGCGGTCGGCGTTCTTGACGTCGGTGGCGTTGGCCAGCATCGACTTAGGCGTTTCGAGCCCGATCTTGCTCATCGCCTCGCGAAACAGCGCCCGATCCTCGGCCTTGTCGATGGCATGCGCGTCGGCGCCGATCATCTCGACATTGTAACGCTCGAGCACGCCCATGCGGCGCAGCGACAGAGCGGTGTTGAGCGCGGTCTGGCCGCCCATGGTCGGCAGCAGCGCGTCGGGCCGCTCCTTGGCGATGATCTTGGCCACCACTTCCGGCGTGATCGGCTCGATATAGGTGGCGTCGGCCAGCTCGGGGTCGGTCATGATGGTGGCCGGGTTGGAATTGACCAGGATGACCCTGAAACCCTCTTCCTTCAGCGCCTTGCAGGCCTGGGTGCCGGAATAGTCGAACTCGCATGCCTGGCCGATGACGATGGGGCCGGCCCCGATGATCAGGATCGACTTGATGTCGGTGCGTCTTGGCATGGTCGAGGCGTTCCGTTCGGCGAGCGGCTTGCACGAAAAACCGGGCGGGAAGACCCGGCCGGTTGTGCTTGCGATTCTGGTATCAGGCTAGGAGGGCCTTATAGGGAAGAGTTTTGCTGGATGTAACCCCGAAAATGCGGGTTGTAGGGACTGCCCCCAACAAGCACCTCGCTGTCCCTCGACGCCCGCCCCCTAGCCGCCGGTCGCCAAAGCGTCGGTGATCTCGAAGCGCTCGGAAACGCCAACACGGATCATGTTGAGGCTGCCCTCGCGGGTGAAGCGGAACTCGTCTGACGAGTCCGAGCCGGTCGGCAGGCCGCCGTGAAAGCTGATGATGCGGGTGCCGCCATCCGGCCATGTCACGGTCACCGCGCTGTCGCCACCCGTATGCGCGACGCTTATCTCGCAGCGGGTCATTGGCTGGCCGACATTGCGCGCACAGGGAATGCCGGAAGCGGTGCCGTCTCCAGTCGAGGCGGTTTCAACGGTCGCGAAGGCCAGGCCATAGGCATCCTGCATGGCGGTCCTGCCGATTGCCTCGGCGGATTTCGGCGCGCCGTGGGGCTCGGTCGTCTGGTCCGCGCCCAGGCGTGCTGTCAGGTCGGGCGGCGGCGTCGTGGCCGCAGAGTTCGGTTGGGCGGAAAATGCCATATTCGCTTCCGTCAGCACCACCGCGCTGGCGGGGTTGAGGTAGCGCGCCGGAGCCCACCCGCGGATCTGCGGGTTGTCGACCTCTTCGACCTTGCACCACGGATTGCCGTTGACGTCGGCGCAGCCGAAGTTCTTGAGGGGTGAGCCGACCGGCAGGCGCGCCTCGGTCTTGCCGATCGCCGACGGCGAAGCGCGTATGTTGAGGAGATCGTCGGGCGCGAGGCCGCTGACATAGGAGACGACAGGTGCCGGCTCTTCGGCGCTGACCGGCAGTGCCGCCAGCAGAAACGGAGCGGCAATCATGAGGTGCAGCGTCTTCGGGAGCGTAATCGTGCGCCTCATCACCTGGCCGTGGGCGTGCGTTAAAGCGCGGCCCGACTCAGAAGTCGCCGCCGCTTGCCGGAGCGTTTTATAAGGGACGACGCGATGCCATGTCATCCCGAAAAGACGCAGCTGCTTATTCAGCGGGGGCATGAACGCGTACCGCGTTCAGCCTGAGGCATGAACGCGTACCGCGTTCAGCCTGAGGCATGAACCAGTAGGTTCAGTCTGACATGAACGCATTCTGCGTTCAGTCTGACATGAACCCTGTCCTGAGCGCGTGCGCCCATTCCGGTCGTTCCGCCCGTTCGGCCTGCCGTGCGGCCGCCTCATGGTCGTAGTCGACGGCAAAGGCCTCGAAGCGGTCGGGACGGCCGGGTATATCCAGCTCGACAATGCCGAAGCGCGCATGCGGCGAGCCCTGCTCGGAGACATGCGCCGGCGGCGTCGAATCGTCATAGGCGGGGCAGCCGACGCTGCCCGGATTGAAGATGACCGGGCCGCCGGGAATGCGGATTAGCTCGCTGCGGTGGCTGTGGCCGCAGAGCACGATGCGGCACGCTGGGTCGAGCGGCTTCAGCCTTCGCCTTATGGCGGCGAGCGGCGCGCGCACCAGCTGACCGTCGCTAATCGCGTCGGCGAGGTATTTCTCGTCATGGTCGGGCCTTGCGTGGAAGGCGATCACGCCGGGCACGATCTCCAGCGTGAAAGGCAAGGCAAGCAGCGCCTCGCGCTGCGTTGGTGTCAGCCGCTCCTGCGCATAGCGGTCGGACGGCCACATGTTGTCGTCGGCCGGGTCGACGGCGACGCGGCGGTCGTGGTTGCCGCGCACCGTCGGCAGGCCAAGCGCCTCGAGCCGTTCCATGGTCTCGCGCGGCCACAGCGGGCCTGAGACGCAGTCGCCGAGATTGACGGTGAGATCAGCACCGCCGCGGCGCTTGAGATCGTCGAGCACGGCATCCAATGCCAGGACGTTGCCGTGGATATCGGCGAGGACGGCGATGCGCATGAGGGAGCTCCGGTGATGAGGTGGCGTTCCTCTCCCCCGCATTCCGGGGGCGAGGAACCCAAGTTCTGGAGGTTAGGCGGGGATTTCGATCTCGTCGGCGCCACCGACCATCGGCAGCGCCTTGTCTTCGCCGGCGGCCGCGATGACGCTGTCGAGCAGGCCGGGGAAGCGGGCGTCGAGATCGGCGCGGCGCAGCGTGATCATCCGGTTGGTGCCGACCACTTCGGCGCGGGTCACGCCGGCCTCGCGCAGCTTGGCCAGGTGATAGCTGAGATTTGTCTTCGACGCGAGATCGAGGAACTGGCTGCAGCTCAGCGGCACGCCTTCCTTGCTGGCGAGATAGCGCACAATGGCGAGCCTGGTCGGATCGCCGAGCACGGCGAGCACGATCGGCAGGCTGATCTGGTCAGCGTTGGGGTGGGGCAGTGTCATGCCCGAGAATTAGGCGCAAACGATACCGATTTCAACGTATCTCCTCCTTCGGTGCGTGCACGCAGTCTTTTCGTTTCATGCCCTGTCCTGACACAGGGCTGTCAGCAGGCTTCAGCTATTTTTCCGTGGCTTCATTGACATCATGCCCTGTTATGTCCAATTGTTCAATAACTTTTGAACTAAGGACACCCGCCATGGACAAGCGCCTCTTCTGGCTTGCGCTCGGATCGTTCACGATCTCGACCGAAGGCTTCGTCATCTCCAGCCTTCTGCCCGACATCGCAACCGATGCCGGAATCTCCATTCCACTCGCCGGCACGCTGATCACCGCCTTCGCGCTTGCCTATGCCGTCGGCACGCCGATCCTGGCGACGCTGACCGGCGAATGGGACCGGCGCCGCGTCATCCTGTGGACGCTGGTGTTCTTCGTGCTCGGCAATCTGGTGGCGGCGCTGAGCTCATCCTTCGAATTGCTGCTCATTGCCCGTATCATCATGGCGCTGTCGTCGGGCCTGTTCGCGGCCACCGCGCAAGGCACGGCGGTGGCCCTGGTCGATGACCATCACCGGGCCCGCGCCATTGCCGTCGTCGTCGGCGGCACCACGGTGGCCGTTGCCCTTGGCGCGCCGCTCGGTGCGCTTGTCGCGACCGTCGCCGGCTGGCGCGGCACCTTCTTTGCCATTGCCGGGCTCGGTGCTCTCGCCGGCGCGATCCTGTGGTACCGGCTGCCGCGCGGCATCGTCGGCACCAGGCTGCCGCTGAAGCGCCGGCTGGCGGCAGCGCTGCGTCCCGGCGTGATGCCGATCCTGCTGACGACGATGTTGGCACTGATCGGCGCCTTCACCGTCTTTTCCTATGTCGCGCCGCTGGCCATCGAAGGTGGCGGCCTGAGCCCGCTGGCGCTGCCCGGCATGCTGCTCGCCTTCGGTGTCGGGGCCGTCATCGGCAACATTGCCGGCGGGCAGGCCGCAGACCGCTTCGGCGCGACGCGCACCGTCGGCTGGTCGCTGGCGCTGAGCGCGGCCATGCTGGTCATGTTGTCGGTCATCCCGACCTTCCTGCCGCACCATATTGCAGGGCCGGCGCTGATGGCGATGATGGTGCCGTGGGGCATCGTCGGCTGGGCCTTCCCGCCGGCGCAGGCCAGCCGCATCATCAAGCTGGCGCCCGACGCTGCTCCGATCGTGCTGTCGCTCAACGCTTCGGCGCTCTATCTCGGTGTGGCGCTGGGCGCGGTGGTCGGCGGTGCCGTGCTGCGCTACGGCGCGCCGGCCGATCTCGGCCTGATCGCCGCGGCGTTCCCGTTGATCGGGCTCGGCGTCGTGTTGGCCGGGCGGATGCTGGCGCGGCCGGTCGCGGTTCCGGCGGAGTAGTCTTATACGAAGTCGCCGGCCGCCTATCTGGCCGGCGGCATATCGAAATCCAGCGCGGCGACTGCATCAAGCGCCGCGCGCAGCTTCGCCGCCTCGTCCTTGCCGACCATCGCTTCGAAGCGCTGCTGGGCGACACTCCACAGCTTCATCGCTTCGTCGAGCTTGGCTCGGCCTTGCGGCATCAACCGCACGCGCTTGACGCGGCGGTCGTCCTTGTCGGCGAAGGTCTCGACATAACCGTCACGGATCAGCGGCTTCAACGTATGGCCGAGCGCCGACAGGTCCATGATCAGCGCCTCGGCTATGGCGCCCATCGCCGGCTCGCTGCCGATATGGATCTGATAGAGCAGGCCATATTGCGTGCCCTTCAGGCCCGAAGGGGCCAACACATCGTCGTAGAACCGGCCGAGCTTGCGCCCGGCGCGCCGCAGCGTGGCGTTGTTGCAAAGGCTAAGTCCCGGAAGTGCGGCTTTGGTCATGACAACTCCATGCCGGCGGATGGATCCGCCGACCTGCCGCAGAAATAGTTTTTGTCGCCGCCGTTGACAAGATAGTGGCATATACCTACTTCCGCAAAGGTGGCATATGCCACTAATCAAATCTGACGCGGACGAGCGCCTTAGGGCTCGTCTTGCTTTGTCGCAAAAGGAACAGGACAATGAGCACGAAGGACAACAAGGGCACGGCCGTCATCACCGGTGCTTCATCGGGCATCGGCGCGGTCTATGCGGATCGGCTGGCCGCACAGGGCTACGATCTGGTGCTGGTAGCGCGGCGCGCCGACCGGCTGCAGGAACTGGCGGACAGGCTGAGCTATGCCTATGGCCGCAAGGCCAAGGTGATCGGCGCCGATCTTTCCGATGATGGCGATGTTCGCCGGGTCGAGCAGGCCATCGCCACCGATGAGAGCGTGACGCTGCTCGTCAACAATGCCGGCCTCGGCGGCCAGCAGGTCGTAGCAGACGCCGATGCCGATGCGACCGAGCGCATGATCAAGGTCAATGTCGTGGCGCTGACCAGGCTCACACGCGCGGCGCTGCCGGGGCTGCTCGCGCGCAATCGCGGCGCCATCGTCAACATTGCCTCGGTGGCCGCCTATGGCACGGCGATCGGCGGCATCTACAGCGGCACCAAGGCCTATGTCGTCAACTTCACCGAGGCGCTGCAGCGTGAGGTCGCCGACACCGGGGTGAAGGTGCAGGTCGTGCTGCCCGGACCGATCCGCACCGACTTCTGGGAATTGGCCGGCGCCGATCTCAACTCTCTCAACCAGGACTGGGTGATGACCGTTGACGATCTGGTCGATGCGGCGCTTGCCGGCTTTGCCCAGGGCGAGACGGTCACCGCGCCGGGGCTCGCCGATCCGGCCAAGCTCGATGCGTTCATCGGCGCCAGGGACAGTTTCTACGTCAGCCTGATCGCCGGCAAGCCGGCGGCGCGCTACGCAGCTTGAGGTATTGTGGCTGCCGGTCTCAGGCCGGCCGCCACATCGGCACGATCGAGGCGGCGAGCACCAAGCCAAGCACTATGTTGAGCGCCCGCCACTGCCGCTCCGTCTTAAGCAGCCGCGCAAGCAGCGTGCCGGCCACGCACCACAACGAAAGCGACAACGCGGCAGCCAGGCCGAAGACGGCGCCGAGCAGCAGCGCGAGTTGCAGCGGGCCCTCGGCGAGCGCCGCAAAGGATGCGGCGGCGCCCAGCCCCATGGCCCAGCCTTTCGGGTTCATCCATTGCACGCTGGCACCGCCGAAGAAGCTGTTGGGTTTTGCCATCGACACGTCGAGATTGGGCGGGCCGCTGCGGCCGATCTTGAAGGCAAGCCAGACAAGATAGGCCGATCCCGCGATCTTCATCGCCAGCTGCAGCGACGGCACGGCGGCGAGAAGGCCGGCAAGCCCGGCGGCACCGGCAGCCGCGACCGAAGCCAGGCCGGCTGCGCTGCCGGCCATCAGCGGAATGGAACGGCGAAAGCCGAACTGCGCGCCTGAGGCTGTCGACAAGGTCGTGGCAATGCCCGGCGTCGAGGTGGAGACCAGCGCGAACAGAATAAGGGGAAGGATGGTCTCGGGCATGCCGTTTCCTGTGTGGAACCAGCATTTCTAGGGATTGCCTGACATCAGTAAATGCAATGTTTGCCATGGATATCATTAGCGTTCATAATGCAACAATGATCCGCAATCTCGACACCGCCCTGATCCGCACCTTCGTCACCGTCGCCGACAAGGCCAGCATGACGGCGGCGGCGAATGCGCTGCATCTGACGCAAGGCGCCGTCAGCCAGCAGGTCAAGCGGCTGGAGGATCTTTTGGGCTCCAGCCTGTTCGAACGCGACCGGCGCGGTCTAAAACTCACCCGCGCCGGCGAGCGGCTGCTCGGCAAGGGCAAGCGCCTGCTGTCGCTCAATGACGAGATATGGACGGAGATGGTGGGAAATGCGGTTGCCGGGCAGGTGCGGCTCGGCGTGCCCTACGACCTTGTCGGCACGCTTTTGGCGCCGGTACTGAAGGCCTATGCCGGGACTTATCCGCAGATCGAGATTTCGCTGCTTTGCGCTTCGTCACCTGAACTCGCTGCGGCGCTCGCAGCCGGGGCGATCGATCTCGCCATCATCGAGGAGCGGGTCGGTCCGTCCGTCGGCGAATGCCTTCTCATCGATCGGCTGGTCTGGGTCGGTGCCAGAGGCGGTGTCGCCCGCCAAAAGCGTCCCTTGCCGGTGTCGATGGTCGCTGACACCTGCGCCTTCCGCCCGGCGGTGATTTCGGCGCTCGACGAGCATGGGCTGGAATGGCGTACCGTGTTCGAGAATGGCAACATCGACGCGACGACAGCGACGGTGCGCTCGGACCTCGCCGTCACCACCTGGCTGGCTTCGACAGTGCCGGCGGACCTCGAGATTTTGTCTGCCGATGCCGACCTGCCGGCCTTGTCCAATTTCGCGATCAATTTGCATCTGCCCAAGCATGGCATCGAACCGGCCGCGCGAGAATTCGCGGCTCATATCCGCGACGGGCTGGCGCGGCGGCAGCAGGCGGCGTGACCAAGCGGAACTTGGGTTCCTCGCCCTCGCATTCGAAGGGGCGAGGAACCCAACCCTCCAATGCTACTTCCACTTCTTGCGCCGTTCGAGCTCGGCTTCCGAAGGCTTCTCGGTGGCAAACGACCCGGTCTTGATCTCGCCGCCGCGCTCATAGGTGGCCATGATGACGCCGGTGGTCGAGGCCTGTGATTTGATGAGCTTGAAGGCGGCCGGCATCGCATCATCGCCGAACAGCCGTTTGCCCTTGCCCAGCACCAACGGGAAGATCATCAGCCGAATCTCGTCGATCAGCCCGTTGGCGAGTAGGGTCTGGATCAGATTGCCCGATCCCTGGATAAGCAGGTCAGGTCCATCTTCCTGCTTGAGGCGGCGCAACGTCGCGACGATATCAGGTCCAAGCGATTTCGTGTTCTGCCAGGTCAGGCTATCCGGCCGATGCGTCGCCACATACTTGGTCGCAGGGTTGAAGGCATCGGCGATCGGATCTTTCTGATACGGCCAGTACGCGGCGAAGATGTCGTAGGTTCTGCGGCCGAGCAGCAGGGCGAACGGTTTGGAGAATATTTCATCCATGGCCGCGCCCGCCACCTCGTCAAAGTAATGAAAGGTCCAGCCGCCGAACTTGAAGCCGCCGACCGGGTCTTCGTCCGGTCCACCGGGCGCCTGCATGACGCCGTCCAGGCTGACGAACGTGGCGGCGATGATCTTTCTCATTGGACTTCTCCCTTTCGATGATCCGCGCCGTCAGGGCGGGATTTCAGTCTAAGGACGAGCGACAAGGCTCCTTTCCGACACGGCACAAATTTTCTAACGCTTGCTGCCAGTGCCAGTGCGAATTTTCCGCGACGAGAACCAGATATCACCGACGATGGCAGTGGCGGTGCGGTCCGGCTTCTTGTCGGCCGTCAGCCAGACCGAGCGGCTGCTCGCGGCTTGTTGGCGGTCGGGGATTTTCGCCGCCGGACCGGCGAGCGAGGCGCCGACGCAAGGGATGAACCATGAGCCCATGAACGGATCGCAGGCCAAACCCTGCGCGGTGCGGGTCACCACCATTGCCAGGCCAACGCGATCGGCGGGACGCCAAGGAAAGATCAGGCGGCCGCCGGGCTTGAGCGCCTTCAGCCAGGCGGGAGGCGGCGCCACGACACCGGCATTGACATAGATGATGTCGGAAGGCGGCAGTTCGCTTTCGACGGCGTTGCCATGGACAACCGAAACATTTCCATAGGGTTCGAGGTTTTTCCTCGCCCGGGCGGCGAGGCCGGCATTCAGCTCGAATGCGGTGACGTCGCCTGGTGAAACCAGCTTGGACAGCAAGGCGGTGTAGTAGCCGGTACCGGCACCGACATGGGTGACGGCCTCGCCAGGCTTCGGCGCGATCCTGCCGATCCACATGGCGTGCAGGAACGGTTCGCCGTTGTTGATGCCCTTGTCGGCGTCGAGCACCACCAGCACGTTCTGGTAGATGTGAATCGGATCGGCGCTCGGCGTTTCGACCCTGCCGTTGCCGGCAATGATGGTCCATGGCCCGGGACCGAGAAAGGCCTCGCGCGGCACTGCGGCAATCACCTCTTCGAGACGCGGATCGGCCGATGCGGCATGGGCCGCCATCAGCCGTGCGTAGAATCTCCTGGCGTCCTCGATCCTGTTCATGGCGCTGCAGAAGATAGCGCAGGCCGCGGCTTTGTCGCGATGGCAGGATGAAACTCAGCCGAAGCCGACGACGGTGTCGTAGAGCAGCTTGAAGTTGAGCACCAGGATGACGGCGGCGACCACCCAGGCAAGGGCCGCAACGCTGCGAGGAATGGCGAGATTACCCATCTTCTTCTTGTCGGACACGAACTGCACCAGCGGCACAACCGCGAAAGGCAACTGCATCGACAGGATCACCTGGCTGAGAACCAGAAGCTGGCCGGTTCCCTTTTCGCCGTAGAGTGCAGTGACGATCACCACCGGGATGATGGCGATGCCGCGCGTCAAGAGGCGGCGCGCCCATTGCGGGATGCGCAGGCGCAGGAACCCTTCCATGACGATCTGGCCGGCGAGCGTCGCGGTGACCGTCGAGTTCAGGCCCGAGGCAAGCAGCGCCACGGCGAAGAGGATCGAGGCGATGCCGAGGCCGAGCAGCGGCGACAGAAGCTCGAAGGCCTGGCCGATCTCAGCAACGTCCTGGTGGCCGGTGTTGTGGAAGGCCACCGCGGCGACGATCAGGATGGAGGCGTTGACGAACAGCGCCAGGATCAAGGCGATGGTCGAGTCCGTGGTCGCCCATTTGATGGCGTCGCGCTTGCCGGCTTCGGTACGCTCATAGGCGCGGGTCTGCACGATCGAGGAGTGCAGATAGAGGTTATGCGGCATCACCGTGGCGCCGATGATGCCGATGGCGATGTAGAGCATCTCCGGGTTGGTGACGATTGCGGACGACGGCACGAACATCGAATGCAGGATCGAGCCGACCGGCGGGGCGGCGGCAAAAATCTGTATGGCGAAGCAGCCGAAGATGATGATCAACAGCGCAATGATGAAGGCTTCGAGGAAGCGGAAGCCCTTGTTCATCAAGAGAAGCAGCAGGAAGGCGTCAAGCGCGGTGATGATGGCGCCGCCGATCAGCGGAATGCCGAACAGGAGCTGCAGGGCGATCGCCGTGCCGATGACTTCGGCGAGGTCGCAGGCGATAATGGCCAGTTCACAGGCGATCCAAAGCATGAAATTGACAGGGCGCGGATAGTAGGCGCGGCAGGCCTGGGCAAGGTCGCGGCCGGTGGCGATGCCGAGCCTGGCGGCAAGCGCTTGCAGCAGGATCGCCATCAAGTTTGATAGCATGATGATGAACAGCAGCGTGTAGCCGAACTGGGCGCCACCGGCGAGATCGGTCGCCCAATTGCCGGGATCCATATAGCCGACCGAAACCATGTATCCCGGCCCCATGAAGGCGAACAGCCGGCGCAGCCAGAAGCCGGACTGCGGCACGGCGATCGAGGCGTTGACCTCGCGCAGGCTGGGCTGGTCGTCTTCGTCCGGCCTGGCAAATCGCCACGCGGATCGGAGTTCTACGGTGGCTTCGGCGTCTGACATGGAGGGTCCGCTTGAATGGATGGCTGTGCTTCCTACCTATGCCGAGGCTCAACATTATGCAATATGCTATGTTTCATTGATCATGCTTTTGTGATGTGCCGATCGGTGCCCCAGACGGGTAACCGCAAACGCCGGTTGCGCCTGCCCTGGAATGCAAATAAACGGCCAGACCATCCGGGTCCGTGCTATGAGTGCGAAGCCGATTCAGACTTCAAGCTGCCAAGGAGGAGCGCGTATTGGCGCTGAGGAACAGACCGGTTCGACGCGAAAAGCCGCTTCCCGATGCCGACGTTCATTCGCAAGGGTTTCGGCAGACGCGTGAAGCACGCCGCAGCGCGCTCGTCGAAGACTATGTCGAGCTGATCGCCGACCTGATCGAGGATGGTAACGAGGCACGGCAGGTCGACATAGCGGCCAGGCTGGGCGTCGCCCAACCGACCGTGGCCAAAATGCTCACCAGGCTGTGCACCGAGGGATTGGTTTCCAGAAAACCCTATCGCGGCGTGTTCCTGACCGAGGCCGGCCGCAAGGTTGCCGAAGAGAGCCGCATCCGCCACCAGACCGTGGAAGCGTTTTTGCGCTCGCTCGGCGTCAGCGCCGAGACGGCGCGCATCGATGCCGAGGGCATCGAGCACCATGTCAGCGCCGAGACGCTCGAGGCGTTTCGCAAGGCAATGACGGCGGCGCGCTGATCTTGTTCGACCTGCCGGAACGGACACATCCCCGGTGCGTTTGATGTCATGCCGCGCGATTGGCGCGCAGCGAGGAGGACATCATGGGCGTGGAACAGGCACCGACCGCAAAAGGCAAGCAGGCTGCCCGAGGATTGAAGCAAGCCGCGGCGAAGGATGAGCGCAAGACCGAAGCCGAAACCGGCCGGCCGCTGAAGAAGGGCGCGGCGCGCTTCGAGGAGCGTTCGAAAAGTTCCGACGGCAAGAGCGCCGGCACCAAGCAGAAGAGCTAGGGCTCTCCGCTCGCGCCAAATCACGTTTCAGTCCTGCGTGTCCTGCACCCAGCTGCGCGGATGGCCGTCGACGCGGAACTGGAAGATGAAATAGGGCGGGATGCAGGTGCCCTTGCCGGGTTTTGCCTCCGCCAGATCGTCATAGCCGGCGGTGCAAATATAGTCCTCGCGGCAGGGATGGGCCTTGTCGCAGGCGCGCAGGCCGGCGGTCTTGGTGAATTCCCTGGTGCAGAATTTGTGATCCTTGCCGGAACCGATGCAGTCGTTGAAGCCGGTCTTGGCAAGCCGGCCGCAGGTTGCTTCGTCGGGTAGCTTGTCACAGCTTGCCTTGCGCAGCATGCCGCCTGGAAAACCGCCGGTCTTCTGTCCGGGATTGTCGTAGCGCTGGCGCGCCGCGCCATAGCCGGCGATTTTCACCAGCGGCTTCTTGTCCCTGGCCGGGTCGATGGCGCAGGCTTTCGCGGTGGTCGGCGACAGACGGCAATACTGGTCGCTGCCCCATTTCGACATTTTTATCTCGCCGAATTCGACCGGGTCTCCGACCGCGGTTCCCGCCTCGCTGACGCAGGTGCCGAAGCCTGGATGGATGGCGCCTTCATGGACGCCGGCGCAAAGCAGGCCTTCGCCGCAGCTCCAGTCGGAAAAACTTGCATCCGTGCCGCGATAGCAGATCGAGCCCCAGCCATTGTAGAGGTCGGTGCCTTTCAGCGCTTCGGCGTATTTCGCGTCCGGACGGGCGGCGAAGCCCCGGCTGAAATCGGGACGCCTGCCGGCGGCGAATTCCTCGACGATAGCGAGGCGACGCGGCAGGTCGGCGAAGAAGACGGCCGAGCCCGGCACGAAGACGGCATTGCGGCGCGGTTCACTGGCCGGATCGGCGCCTGTATAGTGGAAGCCGGCAATGCCGTGCGTCTGGTGGCAGCCGGTGCAGGTCATCTCATTGAGACGCAAATTGAAGCCGGCCACCGATTTCACAGCGTGAAGCTGATTGCCCCTGGCGAGATAGTCCTTCAACGCCTTTTCGACAGCATCGTCATCAAGCAATCCGTAGGCGATGTTGTTCTGGGAACGGCTCATGCCGCCCGGCGCCACCGAAACGGCGCTGGTCGCCAGGAATTTTTCGTCGATGATCAGCCGGCCGCGATCGAGATCGTAGATGTTGCGGTCGGTGAGCAGCCATTTCGAGAAAGCCTGCCTGTCGGCCAAAACCTGCTTGCGGTCGATCTGGTTCTCCATCTTCGATTCCTGGAAAGTGGCGGTCGCCGGATCCCATTTGAATATTTTCAGGAGGTATTCGGCATGGCCGCCGAAATCGCGGCGGGTCGAGGCCGACAGGCGCAGCACCTGCATGTTGAGCTCGAGCCGCATCATCTGCGAGGAATTCAGCATGGCACCGGCCAGCGGACCTTCGTCGGAGCGCAGCCAGGCCGCCAGTTGGTCGGGCGGAAGGTCCTTTTGTCCGGCAGCCAGCCAGCGCTTTGCCACATCCGCGCAGGAGACCCTGGTCGAGCGCGGCCGGTCCTTCGAAGCGCGATCCGCGGCAGCCGTGGGCTTGGCGTTGAAGACCAGGCTCATGGTCAGAGGCAGGCGGGACGAGATGCGCTGTCCGGGCTTTTCCTCGACCGAATAGTGGAAGCGGTAGATCAGCCGGATCTCGCCGCATTCGGTGTGACCGAGATAGCCGCGATCCATACGGTTGACGACTCCGGTCAGGTCCAGCGTCGAGCCGTCGTCGTCGATGTATTTCGGGTTGAATTTCTGGCTGCTGTCCTTCGACTTTGCCAATGCCGCGACATAGGGATCGGGGCTGTTGCCGGGCTCGTCGGCGATTTGCTGTTTGACGGCGTTGCGGACCGGGGTCAGCGCGCGCACCGAAAACAGGCCGCGATTGTCGACGTCGCGCGTCAGCCCAAGCGCCGGTCCGAGCAGGCGGCTGATCGACAAGCCGCCGCGCTCGAGCGCCTTCAGCGTCTCGGGGTCAGTGACGGCGACGCTGGAATCGAGTGCGACGGCGCGGCCCGTCCCGATGCCGAGACCCATCAATGCCGCCAGCAACAGCAGGAACCGGCCAATCGTCCGCAAGCGCCCTCGCAACCCCTTGTTGACACTCATGCTACAGGCCTTGTGCCGTCTCGGCCAGAGCGGTGAAGCCGCCAGGCCGGCACGCCATCCGGCGCGAAAAATGCTGTGACTTGCTGCAACCATTGGGATAATTGTTTGTTGGGTTAGGCTGGCGTCGGGATGCCGTCTTGACCCTTGGAAATTCGCATTGCGGGGAGTTGCCAATGCTCTGGAGAGGCCGTCGTCAGAGTGACAATGTCGAGGACCAGCGCAGCGGCGGCGGCGGTGGATTGGGCGGCGGCGGCAGCCCCGGCCAGTTCCGGATCCCGATCGGCGGACGCGCCGGCGGCGGTTCGAGCATCTTCATTGTCATCCTGGTCGTCCTTGCCGGATGGTATTTCGGCTTCGATCCGTCGCAGATACTGGGCGAAGGCGACAGCGGCGCGCCGGGTGGCGGCGGCCAGATCACCGACAACAGCGGCGACCAGGGCGGCGGCACGGGTGCGCCGGCTTCCGACGAGATGAAGCAGTTCGTTTCGACCGTGCTGGCCGAGACCGAAGACACCTGGACCGGCATTTTCCAGGCCGAGGGCCTGAAATACGAGGATCCCAAGCTGGTCCTGTTCAGCGGCCAGATCCGCTCGGCCTGCGGCTTTGCTTCGTCCGCAGCCGGGCCGTTCTATTGCCCCAGCGACCACAAGGTCTATCTCGACATGACCTTCTTCCAGCAGCTTGACCAGCAGTTCGGCGCGTCTGGAGAGTTTGCCAGAGCCTATGTGATCGCGCATGAGGTTGGCCATCATGTGCAGAACCTCACCGGCATCCTGCCCAAGTTCAACCAGATGCGGCAGAGCATGGGTGAGGCCGAGGCCAACCACATGTCGATGCAGGTCGAACTCCAGGCCGACTGCTTCGCCGGCGTCTGGGCGCATTTCACCGCGCAAAAGGGCATTCTCGAACAGGGCGACATGGAATCGGCGTTGAACGCCGCCAAGCAGATCGGCGACGACACGCTGCAGAAGAAGATGCAGGGCTATGTCGTGCCGGAAAGCTTCAACCATGGCACCTCGCAGCAGCGGCAGACCTGGCTGGCGCGCGGCTACAAGAGCGGCAAGCTTTCGGATTGCGACACCTTCAACAATCCGATCTGAAGCGCCCGGGTTTCTCGCTGATCTGACCGCGGCATTGCCGTCAGGGGATGTCAGGATGGAAGCATCCGGCTTGTTCCCTTATTGTTCCCGGCCGGGCGCTCGCCTATAAAGTGCGTCCGCCTTTGCCCCGGGGCGGTCCGAGGAGATGCCATCATGATCGATCCCAAAACCGCCAAGCGGGGCCTTGCGCTCGTTTTCACCACGCTGCTGCTCGACATCATCGGCTTCGGCATGATCATGCCGGTACTCCCCGCCTATCTGCAGGAACTCACCGGCGTCGGCGTCAGCGAGGCCGCGATCGAGGGTGGCTGGCTGCTCTTCGCCTATGCGGCGATGCAGTTCGTTTTCGCGCCCGTCATGGGAGGCTTGAGCGACCGGTTCGGGCGGCGGCCGATCCTGCTCGCCTCAGTTCTCACCTTCTCCATCGACAATCTGATCTGCGCCGTCGCCTGGTCGTACCCGATGCTGTTCATCGGGCGCGTGCTGGCCGGTATTTCCGGCGCGAGCTATTCGACGACCTCCGCCTTCATCGCCGACATCTCGAACGATGAGAACCGGGCGAAGAATTTCGGCCTGCTCGGCATCGCCTTCGGCGTCGGCTTTGTCATCGGGCCGGTTCTGGGCGGATTGCTCGGCACGTTCGGGCCGCGCGTGCCGTTCTACTTCGCTGCCGGGCTGGCTTTCGTGAACTTCCTGATTGCGCTGTTTTTCTTGCCGGAGACGCTCGATGACAAGCACCGCCGCCGCTTCGACTGGAAACGCGCGAACCCGGTCGGCACGCTCATCCAGATGCGCAACTACCAGGGCATCGGCTGGATCGGGCTCGTCTTCTTCCTGATGACGCTCGGCCACATGATGTACCCGGCGGTGTGGTCGTTCGTCTCCAATTACCGCTATGGCTGGAGCGAGCAGCAGATCGGCTTCTCGCTCGGCGCCTTCGGCCTGTGCGGGGCGCTCATCATGGCGACTGTCCTGCCGCGCGTGATCCCGAGGCTTGGCGAGTGGAGGACGGCGGTCATCGGCCTTGCGTTCACCGCGCTCAGCGCCTTCGGCTACGCCTTCGCATGGCAGGGCTGGATGATCTATGCGGTGATCGTCGCCGGCTGCCTCGAAGCGTTGGCCGATCCGCCGCTCAGGAGCCTCGCCGCCGCCAAGGTGCCGCCTTCGGCGCAAGGCGAGCTCCAGGGCGCGATGACTTCGATCTTCTCGATCACGTCGATCATCACGCCGCTGCTTTATACGGGGATCTTTTCCTGGTTCACGGGGTCGAACGCACCGGTGACCTTCGGTGGCGCGCCTTATCTGCTCGGCGCGATTTTCCTCACGCTGGCGCTCATCGTGTTCGTCACCAAAGTGGCCAGGCCGACGCCGAAGGAAGTCGAGCGCATGCATGCGCAGGACACAGTGACCGACACGGTTTGAGATTCGCGAAGCGCAGAGAAGTGAAGGCGGCGCGTCCGGCTTTAAGCGCTTTCGGCCAGCAGCTCCTCGCCGCGCTTTTCGCGGATCAGATTGACGAAGCGGCGGAACAGATAGTGCGAGTCCTGCGGGCCGGGCGAGGCCTCGGGGTGGTGCTGGACCGAGAACACGGGACGGCCGGTCAGCGCGATGCCGCAGTTGGAGCCGTCGAACAGCGAGACGTGGGTCTCCTCGACGCCCTCGGGCAGCGAGTCGGCATCGACGGCAAAGCCGTGGTTCATCGAGACGATCTCGACCTTGCCGGTGGTGTGGTCCTTGACCGGATGGTTGGCCCCGTGATGGCCCTGATGCATCTTGGCGGTCTTGCCGCCAAGCGCCAGCGCCAGCATCTGGTGGCCAAGGCAGATGCCGAACACCGGGATGTCGGTCTTGAGCAGGTTCTGGATCACCGGCACGGCGTAGTCGCCGGTGGCTTCCGGGTCGCCGGGGCCGTTGGAGAGGAAGATGCCGTCCGGCTGCATGGCGAGGATTTCCTCGGCGCCGGTTTTGGCCGGCACCACGGTGACCTTGGCGCCGAGGCCCGCAAGCAGCCGCAGGATGTTGCGCTTGACGCCATAGTCGATGGCGACGACATGCAGCGACGGCTCGATCTGTTCGCCAAAGCCTTCGTTCCAGACCCATGACGTCTCGCGCCAGACCGAGGATTGGCCTGACGTGACCTCCTTGGCAAGGTCGAGCCCGATCAGGCCCGACCAGGCAGCGGCGCGGCGCTTCAAATCGTCGAGGTCGAAGACGCCGTCGGGCGCGTGCGCGATAACGGCGTTGGGCATGCCCTTCTCGCGGATCAGCGCGGTGAGTGCCCGCGTGTCGATGCCCGACAGGGCGACGATGCCGCGCTTCTTCAGCCACTGGTCGAGATGGCCGGCGGCGCGGTAGTTGGACGGGTTGGTGACATCGGCCTTGAACACGGCACCGACGGCGCCGGCGCGGGCGACCGGGTTGAGGTCCTCGATGTCCTCGTCATTGGTGCCGATATTGCCGATATGCGGGAAGGTGAAGGTGACGATCTGGCCGGCATAGGACGGGTCGGTGAGGATTTCTTGATAACCGGTCAGCGCCGTGTTGAAGCAGACTTCGGCGACAGCCGATCCGGTGGCGCCGAGGCCGCGGCCCTCGATGACAGTGCCGTCGGCCAGCACCAAAAGGGCGGTCGGCTTCTCGGTGGCCCAGGGGGCGGTCATCGTCGCCATGGCGGCACTCCTATCAGGCTGCGCGCCTCAAACGGCCTGGCGGACCTTTTGGCGCAGCAAACGACGCGAAGCGGTGATCTCTCCGGCTTCCGAGCGTCAACTCATTGTCTCATGCAGGACCGAGTACATAGGGGAAGGTGCCAAAACGGTCAATGTTGCCGCTCGGCGAACGGCAGTGAATTATTTCGCCCAACAAAATCAGTGATTTCCGCCCAGCGGGGATTTGCCTTGCGCATTTGGCGGGGCTATGGTCCGCCGCGTTCGAAGGAGAAAGCACCATGCGCGCAAAAATCGCCGAATCCCTGAAGAGCGCGATGAAGGCGCAGGACAAGCACCGGCTGCCGACGCTGCGGCTGATCCAGGCCGCCATCCACGACCGCGACATCGCCAATCGCGGTACCGGCAAGGAGCCGGCGAGCGACGAGGAGATCCTGCAGATCCTGGCCAAGATGGTGAAGCAGCGCGAAGAGTCGGCCAAGGCCTTCGAAGATGGCAAGCGGCCCGAGCTTGCCGCTCAGGAGCGTGGCGAGATGGAGATCATCCGCAGCTTCCTGCCGAGGCAGCTGGACGATGCCGCGGTGACGGCGGCGGCGCGCGAAGCGATCGCGGCGACCGGCGCGGCGAGCCAGAAGGACATGGGCAAGGTGATCGCCGCGCTCAAGCAGAAATACGCCGGCCAGATGGACTTCGGCAAGGCGAGCGGCATCGTCAAAGGCCTGCTGCAATAGGAGGTTCTCCGCACACGACGCCCGGTTTGTAGTCTGTCGTCATGATCGAAATCGTCAAACCCGCGCTCGAGCATCTATCGTCCTACAAGGCGGCGCTCGAACGCGGCTGGTCGCCGGACAATGTGCGGCTTGAGGAAGCCACGCGCGAGCAGCTTGCGGCCATCGAGCAGGATCCTGTGGCCTTCCTTGCCGACCTCGATGACCCCGAGGGCAAGGGGCCGCCGATCACTTTGCCCGACGGCAGGACAGTGCCGCGGCTGCCGGGTTTCCGGCGCTGGATCTGGGACGGCCAAGTCGCCGGCTCGATCGGCTTTCGCTGGCAGACCGGCACAGCGGCGCTGCCGCCGCATGTGCTTGGCCATATCGGCTTTGCCGTGGTGCCGTGGAAGCGGCGGCGCGGTTATGCGACCGAAGCGGTGCGGCTGATGCTGGACGAGGCGAGGGCGGTGGGTCTTGAGTTCGTCGAGATCACTGCGAAGTCGCACAATCCGGCGTCGCACAAGGTGATCCTGGCCAATGGCGGCAAGCTCGTCGGCCGCTTCGTCGAGGATGCCGCCTATGGCGGCGCCGAAAGCCTGCGGTTCCGGATCGATTTGTAGGCAGGCCCTATTCGGCGGCGGCCGGCAGCGGCGGCGTGGCGCGGCTGCGTCCTTCCCAGACATAGGAGGCTAGCGCCACCGCTACTGCCACCAGCATGGCCATGGCGCCAACTACCGGCAAGGCGCGATAGCCGTAACCGGCGTTGAGCATAGCGGCGCCGAGCGACGCGGCGAGCGCAATGCCGACATTGAAGCCGGAGGGGATGAGCGAGGAGGCGAGGTTCGATGCATCCGCCGTCCAGGCCAGGATGCGGGTCTGGATCGGTGTGCCGATGGAGAAGTTGAGGCCGCCCCAGATGACGATCGCAACGATCATCGGCAGGGGATAGGGGCTGACGACATAGATCACCGCAAGCGTGACCGCTTGCAGGCAGAGCAAGGTGATGAGCGACGGCATCAGCTTCCAGTCGGAGAGCTTGCCGCCGACGAAGACGCCGATCGTGGCGCCGACGCCATTGAGCAGAAGCACCCAGGGCACCAGGCTCTTGTCGAGGCCGGTAACTTCAAGCAGCGTCGGGGTGATGTAGGTAAACAGGGTGAACTGGCCGATCATCAGCATCAGCATAAGGATGAGCGAGGTCCAGACCTGCTGACGGGCCAACACGCGCACCTCGCGGGCAAAGTCTGCCTGCTGGTTCGATGCACCTGCTGTGCGCGGCAAAAGCGCCAGCATGGCCAAGGTCGCCACCACGCCCAGCGCGCACATCACCCAGAAGGTGGTGCGCCAGCCCCATAGAGTGCCGATCGCGGTGCCGGCCGGCACACCGATGACGTTGGAGACGGTGAGGCCGGACAGGATGACCGCCACCGCCATGCCGCGCTTGTCCTCGGCGACAAGGCCGACCGCGACCACCATCGCGACACCGAAATAGGCGCCATGCGCCACGGCCACTGCAATGCGCAAAAGCAGCATCGAGGCAAAGTCGGGCGCCAGCGCGCAGGCGGCCTGGCCGATGGTGAACGCTATCGAAAGGCCGAGCAGCAGGGCTTTTCGCGAAAAGCCTTTGGTGGCGAGCGTCAGCAGCGGGCCGCCAATCGCTATGCCGCAGGCGTAGCCGGAGATGAGGTAGCCCGAGGTGGGAATGGAGACGCCGAGGCCATCCGCCACCTGCGGCAGCACGCCGGCGATAACAAATTCCGTGGTGCCGAAGGCGAAGGCGGCAATGAACAGTGCGAATAAAGGAAGCATGACGCAGCAAGCGGCCCCAAGATGAGTTGGCCTCAAACCACGGATGGACGCTGCCGGCAATGCAGAAATTGTCGACGCCGCTTTAGCTTTTCTTGACCGGACGCGCCGGCAGGACGGCTAAGCTGGCGTCTTCCTTCCGTAGGGAATCTTCAGCCATGCCCGCTCGTGAAGGTAATAGAGCAGCGACTTGGTGACGACCTCGGTGGCACCGATGGCCGCGGCAAGCTTGATGCTGCCGGTGATGACGAGCGAGATGATCATGGTGTCGATGGTGCCGGTGGCGCGCCACGAAAGCGCCTTGGCGAAGCTGCGCGAATGGGTATCCAAACCTATCCTCCCGATGGACCTGGTCCGATGCTTAGCCGACGGATGGCTGGAGGAGCAAAGACTAATTTTCCCGCTTTGGCGCCGATTGCGGAAGCTTGTTCCCAAGTTGATATCGGGGCAGCAATTTTTCGGCTTGCTAACCGGCCTTGAGCCGCGAGCCGCCGAGCAGGCCGCGTTCCTCCAGCACCGGGTAGGCCATGGAGGCGAGCAGCGAGTTGATCTGCTTGAGGTCGCGGATGGTGTCGAGGTGGATGGAACTGGTCTCGACGCTCTTGGCGGTGCCGTCGCGCAGCCGCAGGAAATGGCTGGCGCTGGTTTCCTTCTCGCGGTCGCGCAGGCGGTCCTTTTCCAGCACAAGCTGGCGCGCTGTCTCGGCATCGCGCGACACCAGCACGTTGAAGGCAAGCCTGGCATTGGCAAGCACCGAGGCGTGGAAGGCGCAAAGCTCGCGCCAGCCTTCGGGCGTGAACTCCAGGCCGCGCTCGAGCTTCTTCCTGACATGCACCAGCATGTTGCGCACGATGATGTCGCCGACCTGCTCCAGTTTGACGCAGGCGCCGATCAGTTCCTGGCAGCGCAGCGCTTCGTCTTCGGAGAGCGGGTTCTTGGTCACCTTGGCCAGATAGAGTTTTATCGCCGCATGCTTCTTGTCGACGCGATCGTCGAGTGCCGCCAGCGCCTTGATCTTGTCGGCGTCGGCGCTCTCATAGAGCTCGATGATGCGCTTCAGCATGATCTCGACCGTCTCGCAGACCCGCACCACCTCGCGCGTGGCATTGGCCAGCGCCTGGCTCGGTGTGTCGAGAGCGCTCTCGTTCAGAGCGGACAATTCGATGACGTCGAGCGCGGCCGGTTCCGACTTGGCGCCAAGCGCCACGATCTTCTCCGACGCGCGGTAGACGAGCCCGGCGAGCGGCAGGCCGGCGAGCAGGATCAGAACATTGAACAGGATATGGGCGTTGACGATCTGGTCGGGCACGCTGGTGCCGAGGAAGGCGACCGTTGGCTTGAAGGTCAGTAACAGGATCAGCATGACCAGCGAGCCCATGCCGCGCATCAGGAGATTGCCGATCGGCACGACACGAACGCCGGGCTCGGCGTTGCGGGTGAGTAACGGCGCAATGATCGAGGAGCCGAGATTGACGCCGAGCACCAGCACGATGCCAAGCTCCGGTGGGATGAAGCCGCGGCCGGCGAGCGTGACCATCAAAAGCACGGCGGCGATCGAGGAATGGAATAGCCAGGTGATCAGCGCCGCCAGCAGATAGGCGGTCACCAGGTCGCCGGAGAAGTAGTTGACGATGACCGGCATCAGCGTGCTTTGGCGCAGCGGTTCCGATGCCTGGCCGATCATTTCCAGCGACAGGATCAGGAGGCCGATGCCGATCAGGATGCGGCCGAACTGGCGCCAGTCCCGCCGCTCGGTAGCCATGAACATGACGGTGCCGGCGACAAGGCAGACAGGTACCAGCAGCGACAGGTCGAAGGTGAGCAGTTTGACCACCAGCGCCGAGCCGATTTCGGCGCCGCGCACTGCCAATTGGCCGGACATGCCGGAGACGATGCCGGCGCCGGCGAAGGAGCCGACAAGCAAGGTGACCGCGGTGGAGCTCTGCAGTGCGATCGACAGGCCGCAGCCGGCAAGCACCGCCATCAGTGGATTGCGCATGGTGGCGCGCAGCCGATGGCGCAGCACGTCGCCATAAGCGCGCTCGACACCCGTCTTGACCAGGCGGGTGGCAAACAGCATCAGCGCCACCGCGCCGGCAAGGTGCAAAAGGACGATCGAACCGCTCATGCCTGGGCTCGCAATCCAAGAGACGCGCGCGGCGCGGGGGCCATGCCATCGATGAGGTCAAGAAGGGCGCGAATCATGGGCATTGTAAGGGTCGAGCATACTCTCATTGCTTTTAGCCGGATAATAAATTTCGCCTGACTGAGCCGGCTGCTGGCGCGCGACAGGGCGTGTCGGAAATGGATGGACGGCAAATTGGTTGCATGGCCGGACGCCGTCAGGACAGCGGTGCCGCCCGGCTCCCGCATCCGCTTCCATTCAAGTCTAAGAGTGGCGTTGAATTAGATCATGTAAATATTGGAAATCATTACAGAAACGTAATCTCGACGTTCAGTTTCAGTTCATCCTTGGCGCCCTATTGCTTGGGCATCGACAACCAAGGAGTACCCGTCATGAAACGTCTCGTTCTTTCCGCTGTCGCCGCCTCGATGCTGGCGGCCACGTCCTTCTCGGGCCAGGCCGCGCCGCTCAACGCGCCTGTCGCGCCGCAGTCGAACTACAGCCAGGTCGACTGGCAGAAGCCCGACAGGCATGTCGTGAAGAAGAAGGTCGTGGTGAGGAAGAAGGTCGTGGTGAAGCGGAACCATTGGCGCAACGGCCAGAGGTATTCCAGCTGGAAGCGCCACCAGCCGATCCGCGACTACGGCCGCTATGGCCTGCGTCGTCCAGGCCCCGGCCAGGAGTGGATCCGCGTCGGCAACGACTATGTGCTGGTCAGTATCCTCTCCGGCATCATTTTCGGCGCCATCGCCGCGCACTGATCTATCTCGAATAGTATCGCAGGAAGGCGGCCGCCAAGGCCGCCTTCTTTTTTGCCCTGTGAAAACCGGGTACGGTCGGCATTAGGAGTCGTCGTGTTCCGCCTGCGTGATTATATGGAGAACAAACGAGCCGTTGCCTGATGCGCTTTCCGCCCGCCTTTCTCGACGAGATCCGCGACCGCGTGCCGATTTCCTCGGTGATCGGCCAGCGCGTCGCGTGGGACAGGAAGAAGACCAACGCGTCGCGCGGCGACTACTGGGCCTGCTGCCCGTTCCATGGTGAGAAGAGCCCGTCCTTCCACTGCGAGGACAAGAAGGGCCGCTACCATTGTTTCGGCTGTTCGGTTTCGGGCGATCACTTCAAGTTCCTGACCGAACTCGACGGGATAAGCTTTCCCGAAGCGGTCGAGAAGATCGCCGACATGGCCGGCGTGCCGATGCCGGTGCGCGACGAACAGGAAGAACGGCGCGAAAAGGAACGCGCCAGCCTGACCGACGTCATGGAGATGGCGACCACCTTCTTCCAGGAGCGGCTGCAGGGACCGGAAGGCGCAAAAGCCCGCGCCTATCTGCGCGAGCGCGGGCTGACATCGGCGACACAGCAGTCGTTCCGCCTCGGCTATGCGCCGGACAGCCGCAACGCGTTGAAGGAGCATCTTGCCGCCAGGGGCGTTCCAAAAGCCGATATCGAGGCCTGCGGGCTGGTGCGCCATGGCGATGACATCCCGGTCTCCTACGACTGGTTCCGTGACCGCATCATGTTCCCGATCCCGGACTCGCGCGGCAAGATCATCGCGTTTGGCGGGCGGGCGCTGGCGCCGGATGCGCTGGCCAAATACATGAATTCGCCCGACACGGAGCTCTTCCACAAGGGCAATGTGCTCTACAATTTCGCCCGGGCCCGCAAGGCGCTGGCCAAGGGCGGCACGGTCATTGCCGTCGAAGGCTATATGGACGTGATCGCGCTGGCGCAGGCCGGCTTCGAGAATGCCGTGGCGCCGCTCGGCACGGCGCTCACCGAAAACCAGCTCGAGCTTCTGTGGCGCATGGCCGGCGAGCCGGTGCTGTGCTTTGACGGTGACCAGGCCGGGCTGAAGGCGGCATGGCGCGCCGCCGACCTGGCGCTGCCGGCGGTCCAGCCGGGGCGCTCGGCGCGTTTTGCGCTGTTGCCCGAAGGCAAGGATCCCGACGATCTGGTCAAGGCCGAGGGGCCGGATGCGTTCCGTGCCGTGCTGGCTGACGCGCGGCCGCTTGCCGACCTGTTGTGGATGCGCGAGACGTCGGGCGGCGTCTTCGACACGCCGGAACGGCGGGCGGAACTGGAAAAGACGCTGCGCGAACTGACCAGCCGCATCCGCGACGAGAGCCTGCGCTATCACTACCAACAGGAAATGCGCGAGCGGGTGCTGAGTTTCTTCGGCTCGCAGCGCAGTGCCCGGCAAGGTCGTCAGGACTGGAAACCGGGGCAGGGCAAGACGCCCGCACCCGGCGGGCAGTTCGCGCGCGGCGGCAATGCCGGCGGACGCACCGCGATCACCGAAAGCCTGGGACGTTCGGCGCTGGTCAAGCGCGGTGCCGAGGGCATGTCGGTGCGCGAGGCGACGATCATCGTGGCGCTGATCAACCATCCGGCGCTGATCGATGAGAATTTTGCCCATGTCGAATTCCTCGATCTCGCCAACACCGACCTGAAGCGGCTGCACGCCGCCATCCTCGACGCGATGGCGCATGACATGGCCAACGACCGCAAGGCGGTGATCGCCACCGTCGAACGGGCTGGCTGCGGCGATATCTGGGAACGCGCGGTTGCGCTGATCAAGCGCGCGCGGCAATGGCCGGCGCTGGAAACCGCCGCCCTTGAGGATGCCCGCGACGCCTTCAACCAAGCGCTGCACTTGCAGCGCAGCGCGCGCACCTTACATAGAGAGCTGAAACAGGCGCAGGCAGCGCTCGATCAGGATCCTTCGGACGAAAACTTCCGGCATCTGATCGAGATTCAGGCGCAATTCAACGATGTGCAAGCAACGGAAGCGCTGATCGAAGGGTTCGGCGTGTCCTCGGGCAGGGCTGGTCGCGCATAGGTGGAAACCTGCGCCAAGAATGAAGTGGAAATGCGTCGCGCGTCGTTTCGACGCCCCTAAGTCGGGTAATTGATTCGCTTTTTTCATGCGAATCATGCGAGAGGCGCTTGACCTTCTGGCAGAATGGCGGAATCAGGACGATTCGAAACGTTAACCCGTGCCCGGCGTCGACGGGAAACGAGCGATGTGAGGTACTGGTCACTGGACAGGCGGCACGCCTGCCACAGATACCAGGGTTAATCTGGACTTAACGAGAGATGCGGTTACTGGCCCGGTGACGTGCGTTTGAAGCGAGCGCATCCGATTTGACCGGCCCGGCAGCTTACGCGGCTCGATGCAGAGCCGCTTGGAGACGATAAAGAATGGCGACAAAGGAAAAGGAAGAGGTCGAGACCGAACGTGAAGGCGCCACCGATGGCCCTCTGCTCGACCTTTCCGACGATGCTGTCAAGAAGATGATCAAGGCCGCCAAGAAGCGCGGCTATGTCACCATGGACGAGTTGAATTCGGTGCTGCCCTCGGAGGAAGTGACCTCCGAGCAGATCGAGGACACGATGGCGATGTTGTCCGACATGGGCATCAATGTCGTCGAGGATGATGAGCAGGGCGAGGAAGCCGAGACTGGCGACACCGCGGCAGACGCCGAGGAAGACGCCAACGAACTGGCCGAGCAGACCGGCACGGCGGTTGCCGCCACCACCACCAAGAAGGAGCCCACCGATCGCACCGACGATCCGGTTCGCATGTATCTGCGCGAGATGGGCTCGGTCGAGCTTTTGTCGCGCGAGGGCGAAATCGCTATTGCCAAGCGCATCGAGGCCGGCCGCGAGACGATGATCGCGGGCCTGTGCGAAAGCCCGCTGACCTTCCAGGCCATCATCATCTGGCGCGACGAGCTCAACGAATCGAAGATCCTGCTGCGCGAGATCATCGATCTGGAAGCCACCTATGCCGGGCCGGAGGCCAAGCAGGCGCCGGTTGTCGAGCGCATCGAGGAAGCCCCCAAGGTCGAGGACAAGCCGCGCCGCGCCAGCCGTGAGGACGAGGACGACATCACCAATGTCGGCGGCGACACCCGCGGCCTGACGGACGACGATGAGGAAGACGAGGACGAGGTGAGCCTGTCGCTGGCGGCGATGGAAGCGGAACTGCGTCCGCAGGTGATGGAGACGCTCGACGTCATCGCCGACACCTACAAGAAGCTGAGGAAGCTGCAGGACCAGCAGGTCGAGAACCGGCTGGCCGCGGCCGGCACGCTGTCGCCCAGCCAGGACCGCCGGCTGAAGGAGCTGAAGGACCAGCTGATCAAGGCGGTGAAGTCGCTGTCGCTCAACACGGCGCGCATCGAGGCGCTGGTCGAGCAGCTCTACGACATCAACAAGCGGCTGGTGCAGAACGAAGGCAAGCTTTTGCGGCTCGCCGAAAGCTATGGCGTGCGCCGCGAGGAATTCCTCAAGGAGTACCAGGGCTCGGAGCTCGACCCGAACTGGACGCGCTCGATCGCCAATTTGACGTCGCGCGGCTGGAAGGAATTCACCAAGAACGAGAAGGACGCCATCCGCGACCTGCGCGCCGAAATCCAGCATCTGGCCACCGAAACGGCGATCTCGATCCTGGAATTCCGCAAGATCGTCAACCAGGTGCAGAAGGGCGAACGCGAAGCGGCGATCGCCAAGAAGGAAATGGTCGAGGCCAATTTGCGCCTCGTCATCTCCATCGCCAAGAAGTACACCAATCGCGGCCTGCAGTTCCTCGACCTGATCCAGGAAGGCAATATCGGCCTGATGAAGGCGGTCGACAAATTCGAGTACCGCCGCGGCTACAAGTTCTCGACCTACGCGACATGGTGGATCCGGCAGGCAATCACCCGTTCGATCGCCGACCAGGCGCGCACCATCCGCATCCCGGTGCACATGATCGAGACGATCAACAAGATCGTGCGCACCTCGCGCCAGATGCTGCACGAGATCGGCCGCGAGCCGACGCCTGAGGAACTGGCCGAAAAGCTTGCCATGCCGCTGGAAAAAGTGCGCAAGGTGCTGAAGATCGCCAAGGAGCCGATCTCGCTCGAAACGCCGGTCGGCGACGAGGAGGATTCGCATCTCGGCGATTTCATCGAGGACAAGATGGCGATCCTGCCGATCGACGCGGCGATCCAGGCCAATCTGCGCGAGACGACCACGCGCGTGCTGGCCTCGCTGACGCCGCGCGAGGAGCGTGTTCTGCGCATGCGCTTCGGCATCGGCATGAACACCGACCACACGCTGGAGGAAGTCGGCCAGCAGTTCTCGGTCACCCGCGAGCGTATCCGCCAGATCGAAGCCAAGGCGCTGCGCAAGCTCAAGCACCCGAGCCGGAGCCGGAAGCTGCGCAGCTTCCTGGACAGCTGACACCGGCAGCAACGACATATTTCTCGAAGGGCGCCGATGGCGCCCTTTTTGTTGCCGGCGTGACGGCTCTTGTCGCCCATCTCCGTCGGGAGGATACTTCCCAGGTCGGATGCATGTTCTGGGCGATAACCCGGATGCCCGCCCCGGCGGAGGTCACGACCTGCCGCCGTGCTCCGTGGCCCGGAGGGAGGTGTGCCATGACGACTTACATCGTGCTTATCAACTGGACGGAGCAGGGCGCAAAGAATGTGCGCGACTCGCCGAAGCGGCTCGACGCCGCCAAGAAGCTGTTGGGAGACATGGGCGGATCGTTCAAGTCGTTTTATCTTACCATGGGTGAGTGCGACATGGTGGCGGTGGTCGAAGCCCCCGATGACGCGGTGCTCGCCCGTTTCGCGCTGATGCTGGCGACCGGCGGCAACGTCAAGACGCGGACACTGAAGGCCTTCCCGGAATTCGCCTATCGCGAGATCATCTCCTCGCTCGGATAGGCGCCATGGCGGAAGGGTTCGGACCGACAAGTCCGGAACATTTTCTTTCGCGCGCAGCCAAACGGGCGCCGTCTTGACGGCGCCTGTTCGTCCGTGGTCCTTCGCTTGCGTTACCAACCGAATGCCGGGGCCATGCTCACCGTCTGGTACAACACACGCTGCCCTGTCTGCGATGCCGGCATTGCCAGGCAGAAACGGCGGCTGATCGAAGCGGTCAAGTCAGGCCGGATCGAATTCCGCGACATCAATCTCGAGCCGGCGGCGCTTGCCGGGTATGGGGCGTCGCTGGAAGATATCCGCCGTCGGCTGCATGCTACCGACGCCGACGGTAGATTGCTGGTCGGCGCCGATGTCGCGATTGCCGTCTGGCAGGCGACGCCGGGCGAGGGCTGGCTGGCGGCTCTGTTCGGCAATCCGGTTCTCCTGCCGCTGACGCGGTTCGCCTATGACCGTTTCGCCGACCTCCTCTATGCCTGGAACCGGCGCAAGGGCCGCTGGTAGCCTGCGCCTTGCCGACAAGGTCGGCATACTTGCGTAGGAGGAACGGCCCGGATTGTCTCCCGGCCTTGCCGCTGTCGGTTATCTGGCCGCGGGCTCGCACAGCCAGCCGACGATGCGGCGCACCACCGGCAGCACCAGCAGCAGTGTCGGAAACGCCACCAGCCAGGACAGACCCCACGCCGTCAGCCAGATGGCCGGCAGGTCGGGATGGAAGCCAAGGCTCTTCAGCGTCGAAATCAGCGAGACGATGAAGGTCATCAGCAGCGACAGCACCAGCGGGCTGACGACAGCGGCGTAGCGCGCAGGCAGCTTCCTGCGCGGGATTTTCATGGTCATTTCTGGATTTTCCTTGAAGTGTCCGGTCCGTCGCATTGGCATCCGTTCGCCGGTTTTCGGCGCAACTGCCCGGAAAGACCGGGGATGGATGCGTTGCTTGACGTCAGACGCTTACGGAGCGGTCGTCGACCCTCGACCGCCTTCTAGCCGCCGCTCCCGGTGAAATCAATCCGGCTGGTGCCGTTTTCAGATACATCGTAAGATATATCTTGACTCGGTGGAGGCGTGCACTTAATTAAGATATATCGTAAGACATAACTCAAGGAGTAAATTATGCCCAGACATCATCAATTTGGCGAGCATCCCTTGCGCGCATTCATGCATATGGCCGGCAAATTCGGTGGTGGTCGTGGCGGCGGCTTCGGCCCATTCGGCCACGGTGGTCGTGGCGGCGGCCGCGGCGGACCGGGGGACATGTTCCGCGCCGGGCGCATGCTGGCCGACGGCGATCTCAAGCTGATCACGCTGTCGCTACTGGCCGAGGCGCCGCGCCACGGCTACGACATCATCAAGGCGCTGGAAGAGCGCACCAGCGGCGTCTATAGCCCGAGCCCGGGTGTGGTCTATCCGACGCTGACCTTCCTGGAAGAGGCCGGCTATGCCACCTCATCGGCGGAAGGCAACAAGAAGGTGTTTTCGATCACCGAGGCCGGGCAGGCGCATCTCGAGGAGAACCGCGAGATGATCGACCATGTGCTCGACCATCTCGAGCGTTTCGGCCGCAAGATGGCCAAGGCGCGCGACTGGTTCGGCTGGAACGACGACGGCGAGGAGGGCGGCCGGCGTGGCCGCCACGAAAAGCGCGATGCGTTCCGCGCCGTACGCCACCGACTGCGCGCCGCGCTCAGCGACATTGTCGATGCGCCTGAAGAGAAGCAGGCCCAGGCGATGAGCATCCTGGAAAACACCGCCGAAGCACTGGAAGCGCTGTCGCGCCGCTGAAGCCGCTTCGCACTCCAGACAAAAAAGCCCGGACGATCCGGGCTTTTTTCGTTACTGGGCAATACCGGTCGCTATTCCTTGCCGACATATTCGCTGATCAGCTTTTCATTGCGCGCCTTTTCGATCTTGGCGGTCATTTCGGCCGAAAGGCGCTCGTCGGTGCGGTATTTGACCAGGTTCACCAGGCTGCCGGTGAGGAGCAGGATGCCCATGCCCCAGTAGCCTTTGGTCGACAGGTCGACTGGGGCCAGCCACAACGACAGGCCGAGCATGAAGTAGGCGGCGCCGACCGATATGCTGTTGAACATGATGTAGGTCTGATTGGCGTTCATAATCTTTCTCCGTTTGGTTGGTGAGGAATCGGGTGTTGTTGAGGAATCGGTTTTCGTGGATCAGTGGGTGGATTTCAGACGGTCGAGCACATCTTGTGCGCGCACCTTGGTCGAGGGGCCGTGACCGGCATCCTCCAGCCTGCTGCGAATGGCTTCCTGGCTGAGACCGGCGTCGATCTCATCGAGAATGCTCGCTTCCTCGAACGGATCGCTGCGCTCCCTGATGCGCGCCAGCAGCGCCTCGGCCTCGTTGAGGCTTGCCGTCCGACCGATGGACCGGTTCAGCCGGCGCTGCGCCTTCTGTTCCGCGTCGATGGCGCGGGCCGAGATCATGCCCTGGTTGAGGTCGACGATGCGCCGGTGCGCCTGTTCCAGCGACATGCGCATGCGCAAGGTCTTTTCCACCAGGCTGCGCACGGTGGCGCGGCGGACCTCGCGTTCGTTCTCCAATTCGGCGATGGCGCCGGCGCCATCGCGGGCGAGGGGCTCGTTGCCAGCGGCAAGGGCGCTGCGGGTGCGCTCCTCCAGATCGGCGATGCGGCGGTCGAGCTGGTCGAGGCTGGCCTGTTCGGCCCGCTGACGCACGATCAGCGAGGCGAGTGTCTGCTTGGCCGAAGCGAGGCCGGCTTCGGCATCGCGGATGCGCTGGGCGAGAAGATCGACAGCGAACTGGTCTTTCAGCCTGTCCTCGGCCTTGGCGCTCGCGCCGTCCAGCAATGTCCTGATAAGACTAAGCATTTTTTCGTTCCTCCGGTTATGAACGGTGTTCACAAATGCACCATAACAGAAAATGAACAGTGTTCAAGGAGAATTTTGAACGCTGTTCATGGATGCCGGATCATGGTAAACAAGAGCAGCCTTGGCGCGCGGGTTGACGGGTTTTACGGAGAACGGGTTTGGCACTGGACAAGGAAGAGATGAGCGAGCGTGTCATAGCCATCGCTGAGGATCTGATCGAGGCGGGCGGGGCGGAGAACCTCAAGGCCAGGACCATCGCCACGCAGGCCGGGATCGCGGTCGGCTCCATCTACAATCTGTTCCGCGACATCGACGATCTGCACCGCGCGGTGAACATGCGGTTGCTCGGTCGGCTGGGCGAAGCCGGCGCCTCGGCAATGGCAGAGCTGCAGAAAGCCGGCGTGACCGATACGCGCCAACGCCTGCTGGCGCTGGCGCGCGCCTATGCTGGGTTCGTGGCAGCGCATCCAGCGAGCTGGCCGGCCTTGCTCGCCTTCAATCGGCGTCAGCTGCCGCATGCTGAGCCGGATGCCTATGAGGCGCGGCTCAGCGCCTTGCTGCAGATCATCGCAAGGGTGCTTGCCGACGGCAGCTTCGGCCTCGACGAAACCCGGCTGCGGATCGCCGCCCGGACCTTGTGGTCAAGCGTGCATGGCATCGTCACCAGCGGCTATGCAGCCAATTCCGCCGGCAGGCAGGCCGATGAAACCTGGGAGCAGGTCGAGCTGCTGGTCGCCGTCTTCATCAAGGGGCTGGAACGCGGCGGGACATTCGATCATGCTGGGACAGCACCGTCGTGAATCGTGACGGTCGGCGCCGGCGATGCCATGGCGCCGGGGTGAAAGTGGAGATTTGAACCATGTCTTTTCTAAAACGACTTTTCGGCGGTGGCGGCGGTGAGGCGGACGAGCCAAAGAGCGCTGCGCCGGCAAAGCAGATCGAGCACAAGGGCTTCCTGATCAGCGCCACGCCCTACAAGGCTGAAGGCCAGTACCAGACCTGCGGCGTGGTTTCGAAGGAAGTCGACGGCGTCATGAAGGAGCACAAATTCATCCGTGCCGACCGCTTCGCCGGGCTCGACGACGCCGTCGACATCTCGATCAAGAAGGGCATCCAACTGGTCGACGAACAGGGCGAGAGGATGTTCGGGTAGACCGTCGCTACAGCCTTGGGTCGATCGGCTCGCTCTCCAGTGCCAGCACGCCGAAGACACATTCGTGTATCCGCCGCAGCGGTTCCTTTGCGACAAACCGCTTCAGCGCCTCGAGGCTGCGAACCAGAACCTCACCGCCACGCATCGGCAGCGGCGTTACCACGGCCTCCAGCGGCAGGTCGCTGGAGGCCAGTTCCTGGCGCTCCTTCGATATGCCGGTCATCGCGGTCCGCAGTGTTTTGTTGAGGGCAACCTAGAGGAAGGACGATGCCGCATAGGGCCGGTCGTTTACATACTGGTCCAGCAGGCCTTCTGCCTGACCCTTGCCCCGGACGAGCCCGATCGGGTCGACATCGAGGAGAAGTGCAGCCTCGCAACGCTCTTCCGTCGCCTCGGGATAGAGCAGCCACGCCTTGCCGAAGGCCAGGTCGGTCTCATGCAGACGATCGGGATGCTTGTGCAGCAGGAAGCCGAGATCTGTGGCCAAAAGGCAGGCGCCGTGCTGGCGTCTGCCTTTTGTTTTCGACCAAGGATGGCGCGTGGGTTACGCGGCGACGCGCTCGCCTGCGGTCGCGGCCACCACCGCGTCGACCTTGGCGGTTGCCTTGGCGAGAGCCGCGGTCGCCGCATCGGCGCCCATGGCGACGCCTTCGATGCGGATGACGTCGACATCGGTCATACCGATGAAGCCGAGCACGCTGCGCAGATAGGGGATGGCGTGGTCGAACTGTACGGCCGCACCCTCGGAATAGATGCCGCCCGAAGCCAGCACGATATAGACCTTCTTGCCGGTAACGAGACCCTTGGGGCCGTTCTCGCCATAGGCAAAGCTCTTGCCGGAGCGGGCGACGTGATCGACCCAGGACTTCAGCGTCGAGGAGATGTTGAAGTTGATGAAGCCGGTGGCCAGGATCACCGTGTCGGCGGCAAACAGCTCGTCTAGCACGGCGTCGGAAACGCCGACGACTTCGGCCTGGCGCGGGGTGCGGGATTCAACCGGCGTATAGATGCCGGTCGAGTAGTCGGCATCGATGTGCGGCAGCGGGTTGGCGACGAGGTCGCGCACCACCAGCGTGTTCGACGGATCGGCGGCGACGAGCTTCTCGGCGAATTCGGTGGCGATGCGGGTCGAGTGCGAGGCGGCGCCGCGCGGGCTAGACGTAACAAGAAGAATGGACATGGCGGTGTCTCCAGTTGAAGTGAACTTGTCCCGCCAGATATGGGACTATCGACCCATTCGAAAAACTGGTATATTTTCTATATGATCCATCTATAAATTGGATATGGCGCGATGCAGCCCAATCCGACACTCGACCAACTTCAGATTTTTGTGACGGTCGCCGAAACCGGCAGTTTCTCGGCCGCCGGCCGCAAGCTCAACCGGGCGCAGTCCGTCATCAGCTATGGCATCGCCAATCTCGAGGCGCAGCTCGGTCTGAAACTGTTCGAGCGCGAGGGTACGCGCGAGCCGCAACTGACCGAGATCGGCCGGGCGATGCTGGAGGATGCGCGGCGCATGACCGGTGTGCTAGAGCGCATCCGCTCGCGCGTCGACGGCCACCATCAGGGGCTGGAGGCGGAAGTCGCGCTGTCGGTCGATGCGGCGCTGCCCTCACCGGTGCTGGTGCGGGTGCTGAAGGCGTTCGAGGCGCAGTTTCCGACCGTGATGCTGCGCCTGCATATCGGCACGCTCGGCCTGATCCCCGATCATGTCGTCAGCGGGCAGGCCGATCTCGGTGTTGGCGGCCTGCTGGGCGAGGTCGACGTCCACCTTGTGCGCATCGGCTTCATGTCGATAGTGCTGGCTGCCGCGCCCAGCCACCCGCTGGCGCTGCTGCCGAAGCCGGTGGCGATCGAGGATGCGCGCGAACACATCCAGCTCGTCGTCACCGACCAGTCCGAGCGCACCAAGGGGCGCGACTTTGGCGTCTTTGCCTACCGCACCTGGCGGCTGACGGACTTGCGCACCAAGCATATGCTGATGCGCGAGGGGCTGGGCTGGGGCGGGCTGCCGCGCTGGCTGATTGCCGACGATCTGGCGAGCGGACGGCTGGTGGAAATCGATCTGGAGCCGTTCAGCGAGGTGCGTTCGCCACTCTATGCTATGCACCGGGCCGACCGCAGTCCGAAACCGGCGGCGGCTTGGCTGATCGACCAGTTCAAACGCCAGCTCGGCTGCTTCAACGAGTTCGAGCCGGGCCAGGTGCCGGACGACGAGCGGGAGACAATCCATCGATAAGCGCTACAAGCACGCCACGATGGTCTTCGATCGAGCCCCCGGCCTCGATGGCAAGAGCCGCACGGTCGAAGGCGGCGGCAAGCAGCGCGGTCAGCGCGTCCGCGGGTAATTTCGTCATCGTCTGCGCACGCATTGCCGCGACAAGGCCTTCGCGCAGCGAGCGGTTGCCATGCCGGTTGTCGATCTCGTCCATGCCGGCGCGGCCGAGCACGGCCGGCCCGTCGAGCAGCAGCAGCCGCGTGCGGCCAGGCGTGCGCATGGCGGCGAGATAGGCGTCCGACCCGGCGATCAGCGCGTCGCGGGCAAACAGCGAGGGCGGTGAAGCGCGATCTACCTCTGCCGCGACGGCCTCCGCCTCCTGCTCGACCACGGCGGCGAACAGCGCCTGCTTGTCGGCAAAATGGTGGTAGAGCGCGCCGCGGGTGACACCGGCGGCCGCAACGATCTCGGGCGTACCGGTCTCGGCATAGGGCTTTTCAATGAACAGTTTTCGCGCCGCGGCGATCAGATCGGCGCGCGTCGTTTCGGTGCGATCACGATTGGAGCGGCGCGCGGTTTCACGTTGCATACATGCAGCCTGTATGTTATTGAAATTTACATGCAGACTGTATGTTATCTGACGGGAGAAGGAAAGATGAAGACGACGAGCTATTATCCGGTGCTGATGACGGGCGACGTGGCTGGCACGAAAGCCTTCTATATGAAGCACTTCAGCTTCAAACCATTGTTCGAAAGTGACTGGTATGTGCATCTGCAGTCGGCCGAAGATCGCCGCGTCAATCTCGGAATCGTCCAGGGCGACCACGAGACGATCCCCGAGGAGGGGCGGGGGCGGACGTCGGGCCTGCTGATCAATTTCGAGGTCAGGGACCCGGACGCGGTCTATGAGCGGATCCTTGCCGCCGGCCTGCCGATCCTGTGCAGCCTGCGCGACGAGCCCTTCGGCCAGCGCCATTTCATCACCAAGGACCCCAACGGCGTGCTGATCGACGTGATCAAGCCGATCCCGCTCAGCCCGGAGTTTCAGGCACAATTTGTCGAAGGGCCGGCAGCCTAGGCGGAGAAACGAAGGGCCTCAACTTGCCCTTGCCACCGGTGTCACCGTCACCTGGCTGATGCCGGTCCGCCGCACCAAGGTGCATAGCGTCTCGCGGCCGATGCGCTCGGCGTCGAGCATGCGCACGAGATCGTCGACGCCGGTGATCGGACGGCCGTCGATGGCGGCGATGATGTCACCTTCCTTCAGGCCGGCCTTCGCCGCCGGGCCGTTCTTCTCGACGCTGCGCAGGCGTACGGCCGTATTGCTCGACACTTGCGACAGAAGGGCTGCCCGGCGCGGCAGATTGGTGGTGTCGGCGGAGACGCCGATGAAGGCGCGGCGCACGCGGCCGAAGCGGATGAGTTCGGAGATGACGAAATTGGCGGTATTGGAGGCAACCGCGAAGGCGATGCCCTGTGCGCCGTGGATCATGGCGGTGTTGACGCCGATCACCTCGCCGGCCGACGACACCAGCGGTCCGCCGGAATTGCCGGGGTTCAATGCCGCGTCGGTCTGGATGACGTCGTCGATCAGCCGGCCGGTGGAGGCGCGCATCGAGCGGCCGAGCGCCGAGACGACGCCTGACGTGACGGTCCATTCGAAGCCGAGCGGATTGCCGATGGCAATGGCGATCTGGCCGCGTCGCAGACGCTTGGAATCGCCAAGTGGCGCGACATCGGCAAAGCTGCCGTCGGAGCGCACCAGCGCGATGTCGGTGTCAGGGTCGCGGCCGAGCACGCGGCCTTCGCGCGAGGCGCCGTCCGGCATCGACACGCGCACTGTTTTCGCGTCGCCGACGACATGGAAATTGGTGACGACCAGCCCGTCCTGCGCGATGACGAAGCCGGAGCCATGGCCGCCGGCGCCAGCGATGCGCTCGATGCGGCAGACGGCCGGACCGATGCGGTCGACAGCGTCGGCAACGGTCGCCGAGTAGGCATCGAGTAGCGTGTCGTCGGGTTGCAGTTTCTGGGCGGGTAGGGCCATTTTCTGGGGCTCCGTGTCATAAGGCATAAGGATGACTATATGTGCGGAGCGGCCTGTTCGGCCGCGACCTGACCAGATGGCCAGTCACACCGGCAACTAGCCGTCAGGCGAGTACCAACCTTCGCACAAGGCAGCGATATCTGGGACATGAGAAACCCAGGAGACCAATCATGAGCGACTTCAATCTGAGCGCGTTTTCCGACGCCGTCGCCGATGTCGCGGCCACTGCGGCGCCGGCCATGGCGAGCCTTGCCACGCATCACCATCGCACGGTGAGCGCCTTCCACTGGCGTGACGGCTATTTCGTTACCGCCGAGGAGGCCGTGGAGGCGGGTGAGGAGATCGAGCTGACGCTGGCTTCGGGCGAGACGGTGAAGGCCGAACTGGTCGGCCGCGACCCTTCGACCGGCGTCGCCCTGCTGAAACCGGCCGAAGCGGTCAACACCGCGCCGCTGACCAAGGCCGATGGCGTGCGGCCGGGCAATCTGGCCATCACCGTCGGCAACAGCGACGGCGGGGCGCTTGCCGTGTTCGGAACGGTCGGCGAGGTCGGCCCGGCCTGGCGCTCGATGCGCGGCGGCGCGATCGACCGGCGCATCAATCTCGCCGTCAATGCCGGCGGCCGCTTCGAGGGCGGCCCGGTGCTCGACGCCAAGGGCGGGCTGATCGGCATGCTTCTGTTCGGGCCGCGACGGCGGGCGCTGGTCATGCCCTACGAGACGATCGAACGGGCAGTTGTGACGCTGCGCGAAAAAGGCCATGTCGCGCGCGGCTATCTCGGCGCGGGCCTACATCCGGTTCACAACAGCGACACGCATGGCGCGATGGTGATGAGCCTCGACGACAGCGGTCCGGCCAAGGCCGCCGGCCTCTATGTTGGTGACATCATCGTGGCGTGGAACGGCGAGGCCGTGCATGGGCCGCGCGATCTGATCCGCAAGCTCGGGCCGGACAGCGCCGGCGCCTCGGTGACGCTCGGCGTCGTGCGCGGCGGCGAGCAGCGCGATGTCGCCGTGACCATCGGCGAGAAGCCGCTGAGCTGAGAGGACGGATGGCGGACAGCGCAAGCCATATCATCGCGAGGAGCGAACTGGCGGGCCACCGGTTGACGGTGCTGATCGCGCTTGGCGATGCCGCGCGCGCCGAACGGCTGTGCGCGACCCTTGCCGCTGCCGGTGACCTGCAGCCGGTCATGGCCGGCAGCAACTCCAGCCAGGCGGCGGATATGGCCATCGTCGATGAGGGCGGTCTGGAAGGTATCGACCTCGCGACACCTCGGGTGCTGCTGTCCCGCGGGACCACCCAAAGGCCGCTGACCGACAACCTGCTTGCCGTGCTGCCGGTGATGGCCGACGACCTGCTGATTGCCGCTGCCGTGCGGCTGGTGGCGGCGGGCTACCGGATTTCGGGGGGAGGCCGTGCCTTGCCCGACCGGCACGACGATTTCGCTTTCCATGACGGCGATCTGTTCGACGAGGAACCGGCAGATGACAAAGTCGGCCGGCCGGCGCTGTCGCCGCGCGAGGCGGAAGTGTTGGCGCTGCTCGCCGAAGGCGCGCCCAACAAGGTGATTGCCAGGCGGCTGAATATTTCCGTGCACACGGCGAAGTTCCACGTCGCCGCGATCCTGATCAAGCTCGGCGCTGCCAACCGTACCGATGCGATCGCTATCGCCATGCGGCAGGGCTTGGTGCTCGTTTAGGGTCTATCGATATTCAGGTGACGCCGGTCTGCAAACAGCAGCTTCGCGCTTCCGGTGCTCGCGTACCCAAAAGTACGCTCCGCTCCGGTACTCGGAACCCGTTGTTTCGACTCGGCCTGACCTGAATCGCAACAGACCCTGGTCCGGCTTCACCAGTTTCCGACCCTACGCAGCGTAACCAGCTTTGCATGCTTTCGGCTCTTGCGCTGCGGTTGCCTGCCGCGCAAAGGTTCGCACCTGTCGTGCTAAAAGGGAGGTGGAAAAATGTCGCTCAAGGGAAAGACGCTGTTCATCTCCGGCGGGTCGCGCGGCATTGGGCTGGCGATCGCGCTGCGCGCGGCGCGTGACGGTGCCAATGTGACGATCGCCGCCAAGACCGCCGAGCCGCACCCCAAGCTGCCGGGCACGATCTATACGGCGGTCGAGGAGATCGAGCAGGCGGGCGGCAAGGGGCTGCCCGTCTTGTGCGACATTCGGGAGGAAGCGCAAGTCGCCGAAGCTGTCGCCAAAACGGTCGAAAAGTTCGGCGGCATCGACATCTGCGTCAACAATGCCAGCGCCATCCAGCTCACCGGCACGCTTGAGACCGACATGAAGCGCTACGATCTGATGCACCAGATCAACACGCGCGGCACCTTCCTGGTCTCCAAAATGTGCATTCCGCACCTGAAGTTGGCTAAAAATCCTCACATCCTGAATCTGGCGCCGCCGCTCGACATGAAGGCCAAATGGTTCAAGAACCACGTCGCCTACACGATGGCCAAGTTCGGCATGTCGATGTGCACGCTGGGCATGAGCGCGGAGTTCGCTAGGGACGGCATCGCCGTCAACTCGCTGTGGCCGATCTCGACCATCGACACGGCGGCGGTGCGCAATCTGCTCGGCGGTGCCACTGTGGTGGCCATGAGCCGTTCGCCCGACATCATGGCCGATGCCGCGCATGCGATCTTCATGCGGCCGTCGCGCGAGGCGACCGGCAATTTCTACATCGACGAGGAGGTGCTGCGCACCGAAGGCGTCAGCGATTTTTCCGTCTATTCGCCAGGAGCGACCGGACCGCTCGCCGGCGACTTTTTTGTCCCCGACGACGTGTTCGCGAATTCTGCAACGAGCATCAAAAGGATTTACTAGCGGGACGGCGCTGCTGTCGCTTTGCCTATAGGCGTCAATCCGCCCCGCCCTTCGCAGCCTTGCCCAGACCCATCAGCCGGTCGATGTAGGCCAGCATGAAGGCCGACAGCACGAAGGCGAGGTGGATGATCGTCAGCCACATCAACTGATCGGTCGTATAGGAGACCGAGTTCAGGAAGACCTGCAGCAAGTGGATGGACGAGATGGCGACGATGGTCGAGGCGACCTTGACCTTCAGCGAACCGAATCGATCGTGCCCAGCCAGTGCACCTCGCCGTCATTCTCGTCGAAACGGCTGACGAAGTTCTCGTAGCCCGAGATGATCACCATCACCAACAGCGAAGCGACAAGTGCTGCGTCGATCAGGCCGAGCATCTTGAGGATGGTGTCGGTGTCACCAAGCGTGAACGCCACGGTGACGAACTCGTAGAGTTTCTTGCCGAAGGACAGGGCATAGATGGCAAGTGCCAGGCCTAGCCCGATATAGAACACGACCAGCAGCCAGCGCGTGGCGAGAAATGATCGATTCGATGGCGAGTTCGAGACGTTTCATATTTGGTTCCGGTCTATTTGGCACTGTCGTATTTCGGGCAGGCCGCCACGGTTTGCAAGGGCGGTTGTCGAGGGAAACAAAAACCCCGCCGGAGGGGACCGGCGGGGCTCATGTGTCCCGCTGGAGTCGGGACAGGGCAGGGAACGCCCTTTCGAAATCTGGGGTTGTCAATGCGGCTATTCAATGATCTCCACCGAATCGCCGGCTACAATTCTTCTTGAGTGTGCTCCTTCGCGAGCAGGCCCATCCCAGCAAAACGGGATGGGTCTGCTCTTGCTTTCGCGATTCCGGAAACCCGCTCAGGCTTCTGGAATCATGCACTAATTCGCGCTGGCCACCGGCGCCACCAGCGAGGTGATGCGGCGAATGCCAACGCGGCGGTTCTCACGGTTGGGGCCCGACGTGTCGACCTTGAGATACTCTTCGCCATAGCCCTGCGTCGTCAGGTTCTCCGGCGGGATGCCGAAGGCATTGGTGAGCGCCTCGGCGACCGCTTCAGCGCGTCGGTCGGACAGAGCAAGGTTCGCCTCCGGCGTGCCGACGGCGTCGGTATGGCCTTCGATCAGGAAGGTCTCCGCGGGGTTCTTCTTCAACAACTTCTCCATGGCACTGGCGACGCCGTCGAGCTTCTGCACCTCGGTATCGGAGATGGAGGCCGAACCGAACTCGAAGTTCAGCGTGTCGAGATCGACGCGGCGGGCAATGTCGCGCACCCGGGCCGAACGTTTGACCTCGTCGATCGAGTAGAGGCGCTGCACCCGCTCTACCGGCGGCTGTTCGAGGAAGGTGTAGTAGTCGTCGGGATCCTCGACATCCTCGGAGTCCAGGATGTACTCATCGCGCGGAATGGTGAGCTGCATCGGCGGCAGGTCGTCGCCGGGATCGCGCCAGTCGCCATCATCCTCATAGTGACGCTCGTCGACATAGCTCAGCACATATTCGCGACCATCCGGCGCAATGCGCGAACGCTGGATGACGTCGCCGTAGCGGTTGCGGATGGTGACGATCTGGACGCCGTTGTCACGCTCGACGATTTCCCGGGTGCGATTGCCCGACAGATCTTCATAATAGACGTTCCTGGCGCCGCGGTGCATGCGCGGTGAATCATTGCTTTCCACGATCGTCTGGTTGTTGAACTGCAGGATGACGCGGTCACCGAGTTCCCTGACGACGTCGACGCCTTTCGGACGCCGGCGGTCGCGCACGTTCTCATCAGGCGCACGCTCGACGCGCTTGCCCTTTTCCTCCGTCACCGGGGCGATCTTTTCAGGCTGGATTGCCTGCTGAGCCGACTTGTCGTCGGTGGGCGGCGGTCCCTGGTCGACCGGAGCCGGCTTCGGGGCTTGCACCTGTTCGCCATTCTGCTGGGCGGGCTGGTTGGCCTGTTCGCCGCTCGCATTCTCGCCTCCCTGCTGGCCGTTCTTGCCCTTGCGCTTGCGCAGGACATCCTTCTGGCTGTCGAGGATAGGGGCTGCGTTCTTGTCGGCCGGAGCTTCGCCCTGGGCCGCATTCTCACCCTGGGCCGGCTGTTCGCCGGTCACGGGCTGCTGGCCATTGGCGGGTTGTTCGGCCGTCGAAGGCTGTTCTCCGGTGGCCGGCTGCTCTCCCGTCACCGGCTGTTCGCCGACAGGCTTCTTGCCGCGCTTCTTCTTGTCCTGAGGCTGTTCGCCCTCGGCGGGCGCCGCCTGCTGCTCAGGCTGAAGCGGTTCGGCCTGCGGGACCGGCTCGCCGGCGGGCGCTTCCTTCTTGGCCGGCGCCTGTTCGGCGGGCGCGGCTTCGATCTGCTGATCCTGCTTGCGCTTCTTGCGCAGGGGCTGTGGGTTGTTGTCGTTTGCCGGGGCCGCCTGCTCGGCTGGCTGTTCGGCAGGTGCGGCCTCGATCTGCTGCTGCTGGTCGCGCTTCTTCTTGCGCGGCTTTATCGGTTGCTCTTCGTTTGCCGGAGCGGCCTGCTCGGCGGGCTGTTCGGCAGGTGCGGCCTCGATCTGCTGCTGCTGGTCGCGCTTCTTCTTGCGCGGCTTGATCGGCTGCTCTTCGTTTGCTGGAGCGGCCTGCTCGGCGGGCTGTTCGGCAGGTGCGGCCTCGATCTGCTGTTGCTGGTCTCGCTTCTTCCTGCGCGGCAACTGCTGCTCAGCGGCAGGCGCGGCCTGTTCGGCCGGAGCCTGTTCGGTTTGCTGCTGTTGATCACGCTTCTTCCTGCGCGGCTGCTGCTCCTGCTCGCCCTGTGCCGGCGCGGCCTGCTCCGCTGGCGCGGATTCTGTTTGCTGCTGCTGGTCGCGCTTCTTTCTCTTGGGCTGCTCCGGCTCCCCCTGCTGTTTCTGCGCGCAGGCCTCTGCCGATTCGCCCTCGGCACAGGCTGCTTGCGCCAGGATCAGCGGCGCGGCGGTGTGCTGCAGAGGGCCGAAAGCGGCACTGCCCTGCAGCGGGTACGCGCCCAACGGCGCGGATGCCATCAGCAGGCCAATTGCTGTGCCTGCCAGAATCCGTGGTTGGCGTTTCATCTCAAATTCTCCTTGTGGGGTCCCATCCCTGCCCAAACTTTCATCATCCGGATTTGGTTCCGGCTTGCGGGCATTACTGGCAACGAAGGACGATTGACCGGCCTTTTGAAGGCAACTTCGTGTTTTTCGTATGGTGCCGGCCGCATTTGCGGCGATCGGATGGCACAAGCCGCCTCTGCTGCGATGACGGCGCTTGACCTTGGCGCCAGCTGGGGCCACATGCCGGCAATGGACGCGCCGTTCTGGAAAACCAAGACGCTCGAGGCGATGACGCCCGCCGAGTGGGAATCGCTCTGCGACGGCTGCGGCAAATGCTGCCTGTCGAAGCTCGAGGACGAGGACACCGGCGAAATCTACTGGACAAGCGTCGGCTGCAGGCTGTTCGACGCCGAAAGCTGCCGCTGTGCCGACTATGCCAACCGGCTGGCGCGCGTTCCCGATTGTGTCGGGCTGACGCCGCAGAATGTGCGCACGATCACCTGGCTGCCAAGAACCTGCGCCTATCGGCTGGTGGCGGAGGGGCATGACCTCTACTGGTGGCACAGGCTGGTTTCGGGAAGTGCCGAGACCGTGCACGAAGCCGGCATCTCGATCCGCGGCCGGGTCAAGGCCACGGAGACAGACCTGGCCGATCCGGACGATTATTTCGACTATATGCTCGATGACGAACCCTGACTCGATTTTCGCCGCAAAGCGGTAGCAAATACCACGCGCCGACCCGGCTTCGTCCGGAACCGGGGAGGCGATCGGGCGTTTGAGTTCCGATCGCACAACCGATGATTTGCCACATGAACCGAAGATGAATGGACGGTTCGCAAAGAGTTCAGACTGGCAAGCGCATTGTTCCCCCATCGGTTCACGAGGACGGGCGAGAGCCCGCAACAAGGAGAGAAGACATGTTCAACATCAAGACGGCAGCCCTTTCGGCCTTGGTCGGTCTCGGCACGCTGGCCACCATCCCGGTCACCACTGCTCATGCCGATAGCATCTATCTCGGCTTCGGCAACAACAATGAACCGCGCATCGGTGTCTACAGCGGCGATGATGATGGCTACCGCCGTGAACGCGACTGGCGCCGCCGTGGCTGTTCGCCGGACCGCGCCCTCGACAAGGCCGAGCGCATGGGCCTGCGCCGCGCCCGCATCGTCGACGTCAGCCGGCGCACCGTGAAAGTTGCGGGCCGCCAGTATGGCGACCGCGTGGTGGTCGTGTTCGCCAACGAGCGCGGTTGCCCGGTCATCTATCGCTAGGTTCCGGCCGAGTATCTGGGCATGATCTTCTAGCGAAGATCAGCCTTGAAGATCGGCTATGAGTAGCAGAGCCCCTTTTTCGCCAGGACGGAAGCGTGCGGCTCAAAAAACCCCGGAGGACCAGTCCTCCGGGGTTTTTCATGGTCTTGTGCCGATCCGAACCGATCAGTTTTCGTCCCGTCGATGGCGGTTGACGGTGCTTACTTCAGCTCGAAGGTGACGGTGACCTGCACCGCGTAGGAATTCTCGCCGGCTTGCACCGGAACTGCCGCGCCCGCGGCATCGAAGGCCTTGGCATTGATCGGCATCGGTGGCGGGGCGATGTTCTGATCGGTGATCTCGAGCACACGCCCGATGCCGACGCCCGCGGCTTCGGCCAGGGTCTTGGCCTTGGCCATGGCGTTGGCGACCGCCTTCTTGCGGGCCTCGGTCACCGCAGCGGACGGATCCTCGTTGGAGAAGGCGATGCCGCCGCCCTGGTTGACGCCGAGCGACACCGCCTTGTCGAGGATATCGCCTGTCTTGTCGATGTCGCGGATACGCACCGAAAGCGTGTTGGTCACCTGATAGGCGACGAGCTCGGCCTCCTGGCTGCCGTCCGGCTTGTTGGTGTAGTTGTAGCGCGGGTTGATCTGGATGCCTGCCGTCTGCAGGTCGCGATCCTTGATACCGGCCGATTTCATCGCCGCGATCACGGCGGCCATGGCATCGTTGTTGGCATCGAGTGCTGCGCGCGCCGTCTTGGCCTCGCGCATAACGCTCAGCGTCAGCAGCGCCAGATCGGGAGCCGCGGTCGCCTGGCCTTCGCCCGAAACGATGATGCGGGGCGGGGGCTGCGAATCGGTAGCGCCGGCCATCGCCGGAAAAGCAAGCGCGGCGGCGAGCGCCAAGGGCATGAGTGTCAGCGGCAAAAGATGTCTGGTCATCAAAAATCTCCTCGGTCTGCGATCCAGTCGCATCTGGCAACTAGGGCGCAAATATGGGCGATTTGGGCGATCGCGGCCAGCCCGTCCGGAAAGCCTTGTGCCGGCCGGGGAAAAACACTAATCCAGCCGCGTGGGGCCTGTAGCTCAATGGTTAGAGCCGGCGGCTCATAACCGCTTGGTTGGGGGTTCGAGTCCCTCCGGGCCCACCAACTTGTTGCAAATCAGTGGCTTACGCTTAATTCTTCTGGTTTGAATTGAGCGTTATCGTGTAAATCTCTGTCTTTTGGCTGAATGGTTTTGGGCCGTTTGTCAAATTTCTCCGTCTCGTTGATGGCACCCGTCGTACGTAGCTCAACATTCCCGGTTTCAAAAGACCTTTCAGCAATGCGTGCGGTAATCGGCGGCAACGACGTGCAATTAGGCGGATCGTGACCCTCGACTACTGTCTCAAAATGCTCGAAGGCCCTCGCTTTCTTCGCTGTCGGGGACTTGAACTACTTCCGCATAGGCCTGCGCGAGGGATTCGATGAGGAAATGCCATGCCGGACAGTTGCCACCGATTGCGCCTGTGGTGGCCACTCGACGGTGAAGACAGCGTCAGCTCTAGCAGGGGTATTTGGCTCGGATTGAATTCAAAGCATGCGGTCCTCCGGGAGCATAGGCTCCGGGACGCGCCGAGCAGGCAGGCATGCTCGGCGTGGCAGCGCGATAGATTCTCTTTTTGTTGCGTTGGCCCTTACCAGATTGCGGGCGGCGGAGGCGGCGCGGCGGCTAGCAATGATCTTTGGCGACGAACCCGTCGAGATCGTCCGCCTCGATGCGGACTTGCTGGCGCTGGAGTTTCCGGCCCGCAGCTTCCCGTTGGACCCGGGAAATACGGGCGCGGCCGAGCAACTCGGCACCGAAATCAGGGAAGCGCTTGGGGCCCGGTTGGTGGCGCCTGACCTGCCGCGTCAGGCGGCGCCGGTCAAAATGACAATCGAGCGACGATCTTCGCTGGCCTCACCGACGGCGCCACAGGCGCATTCGGCCCAAAGCGGCCAAATCTCGACGTTGGGAAAACACGCCGCGCCAGGCCTTGATCTCATTCGAGCTCCTCATTGGTCGTCTGAAGTCTCCTCATTGGTCGTCTGGAGTCCTTGTTGACGCTGGCGGCTCCTCATTGGCGACTTCAGCTCTTCGATCGCCGTTTCATATTCTTCGACAATTGAATGGAGCGCGTCGCGCGCGCCGACTTGTTTAGCCGAGCCCAGTTGGAACGTCGGAACCCCACGCGAGTTGTACAAGCGCAATTCACTCGCTGGAGGAACCTTATGGCCAAGCGTAAAGAGCAAAGGACAGATCTTACATCAGCCGAGGCCACAGACCGTATCTGGGAGCTCGCCACAAATATCGACATCTGCATGTTTGTGACGTGGGACGGCGAATACAATCGCGCTCGGCCGCTCTCTGCGCGCGTAGACCGTGACGAAGGTGCGATCTATTTCCTCGTCAATGATGACAGCGCTAAGAACGAGCAAATTGCGAAATATCCCAAAGTGACATTGGCCTGGAGCGACAGCAGCCACTACAAATATGTCACGATCTCTGGTCCGGCTACGGTCACAAATGACAGAGAAAAAATTGCAGAACTCTGGGAGAAGACTGACAAGGCTTGGTGGAAGGACGCCAACGATCCGGAAATCCGTCTAATAACAGTCACCCCAGACGAAGGCGAATTGTGGGACAGCCCGGGGCTGATAGTCGCGACCGCAAAGATGGTGTTCGCTGCTGTCACCGGAGCCAAGCCTGATGTGGGTGACAACGCCAAGGTCGACCTTTGAAAACTAACGGATGTCTGCAAGTTTCCGACGGTCAAAAGGTCTTGAGGGTCTTTCGAGCATGCGTTCAACGGCCTAAACCCACATGCCTTCCTATGCCCTCCTCTTGGCAGTTTTTGGAGCAATCGTGCTCCTTACAGCCTGGCTACCCATGCTCCTTAGGAAGCTTCCGCTTTCGTTGCCAATGATTTGCATCGGGATCGGGGTTCTTTTGGTTTGGTCACCATTCTCTCCGCTCGTAGGGGTGAATCCACTTGAGAACCGGATACTAACCGAGCGTCTCACAGAATTCGTTGTCATCGTCGCCCTTATGGGGGCTGGCCTGAAGCTGGACCGGGCAGTGAGTTGGCGGGGTTGGGAGTCCTCATGGCGCCTTCTCAGCATCGCCATGCCTCTGACGATCGCAGGAATTGCGTTTCTCGGCTGGTCAATTCTCGGGCTTGGCATTGGCGCCGCACTTCTGCTTGGCGCTGTTCTCGCACCAACTGACCCTGTCCTGGCAAGTGACATACAGGTTGGTCCACCCCAATCCGGCAAGGAGGACGAGGTGCGTTTTGCCCTTACCTCCGAGGCCGGCCTCAATGATGGAGCGGCCTTTCCGTTCGTCTATCTCGCCATCGCAATTGCGCTGTCCCGTGCGTCCGGCGAGCCCTTCTTCACACACTGGCTCGTCGTCGATGTTCTCTGGAAGATCGCCGCAGGCGTTGGCATTGGATGGCTGGGCGGAAAAGTCATGGGCTACCTAACGTTTCGCCTGCCGAAAAGGTCGGGGTTGTCAGAGACGAGAGACGGCTTTGTTGCGCTCGGTATCACCTGCCTTGCGTACGGCTCGACTGAATTTCTTCACGGCTATGGCTTCCTTGCAGTGTTTGTCGCGGCGTTGGCACTACGGTCCGTCGAGCGGCAGCACGAGTATCATGAGAGTTTGCACGATTTCGCGGAGCAGATTGAGCGATTGCTGATGATGGTCCTGCTGGTCTGCTTTGGGGCAGCCATCGCAGAGGGGTCCATTTTTGGCGCCTTGAGCTGGCAAGTGATCGTCACTACCGCCCTAGTGCTGTTCGTGGTGCGACCGCTCTCAGGGTGGATTGGGCTAATTGGATTTCCGGCGTCATCAAAAGAAAAGGCCGTGATTGCCTTTTTTGGAATACGCGGCCTTGGCTCGTTTTACTACCTCGCATTTGCACTCGGGCAGGCTGAATTTGAGGGTGCGACAATCCTTTGGGTGACTGTCTGCTTCGCCGTTCTGAGTTCAATTGTTATGCACGGCGTAATGGTGACTCCGGTAATGCGACAGCTGGATCGCGGTCGGCCACCCCGCTCATGACTGAGGATGCCCCATGCTCGTCCCAGGGCTGTAATCCCTTCGCCGATCGGCGCTCCGCTATAATCTTCACTATCGATGAGCCACCATCGACCGTGGCTCTCCCTTGCTTGCGCTGGATCGAATTCTCGCCAGACCGCCCCGTCTGATCTCCAGCCTAGAAGTGCACTGTACACCACTATCTCGGATCGCATCGGATCATCTGCCGATCAAGGCACGCTTGAACCTACAGGGGATTTATACAGCTGCATATGCAACCGGATTACCCCTGAAAGGTTCTTGCTATGAATTTGAGCCAGGCCGGCTTCGATCACCGCCAAAGGTAGTCAATTTATGGACGTATCCGTTTCGCGAATTGCGGACGACCACATCAAAGCAGGGAAGAGCGGCTTGCTGCTCGTTGCAGACAATTATGACGCCTTCGCCGTGCGCGTCCTGGCGGCAAGAAGTTCGGTTCGAACCCTCGACCTCATGTACTACCTTTGGCACGATGATCACACGGGCCGCTTGCTTCTGCAGGAAGTTATTCGGGCCGCTGAGCGCGGCGTGCGGGTCCGTATGCTCCTTGACGACGTCAATCCGCGCAAAAGCGATTCAGCATATCGAGCGCTGAGCAATCATCCAAACATCGAATTGAAGCTCTTCAATCCGAGCGGCATCAGGCAACGCAGCATTTTTCGCGGAGTGGAAGTTCTGTTGCGACTTTTTGCGTTGACCCGGAGGATGCACAACAAGGCTTGGATCGCTGACGACAACATCGCCATCGTCGGCGGGCGGAACGTTGGCGATGCCTATTTCGACGCAGCGGAAACCAATTTCCGCGACCTCGATGTGCTGCTCCTCGGTCCTGCCGTGCAGCAAACCGCCGAAATATTTGAGGCATTCTGGGCTTGCGAGGACGCAAAACCAATTGAATCACTTGGTTCCGTCGCTGATAACGACCATTCCGATTTGTTTGCAGGAAGCGATCTCGAGACCGAGTCAAAGCTTTTGAACGGGATCGGTGACAGAGGGTCTATCGCCGAGTTCATAGCGGCCAGCAACGACGTGCACTGGGTAGAGCGAGCTCGGGTGATTTCCGATCCTCCAGAGAAGGTGCGCGGTTGGAGACGTCGCAGCTGGCTTATGAAAGAGTTGCGTCCCATCATTCAATCGGCGCGAACCCGTGTGGAAATTGCATCGCCCTATTTCATCCCAGGCAAAAGGGGGTCCGCGATCCTGTTAGACCTCGTCAGCAACGGGGTTGAAGTTTCGGTTTTGACCAATTCCTTGGCCGCTACAGACGTCGCCGCGGTGCACGGCGCTTATGCAAACTATCGCAAGCGATTGCTGAGGAATGGCGTCAGACTTTTCGAGCTCCAACCATTCCGTCGCCAGCCGGTGATCTCGGTGTTCGGCTCGAAGGGTGCCAGTCTGCATACAAAGGCTTTCACCGTTGACGATTCGACCGGTTTCGTAGGCTCGTTCAATTTTGATCCAAGGTCAGTGTCTTTGAACTCGGAAATGGGAGTGCTCTTTGAGGATGAGCAATTGGTCGGCGAGTTGCGGCAGTTTTTTCAAACAGAGATATCACCCGAAACCAGCTATCGGCTGGAACTAAAAAATAATGTTTTGCACTGGCATGGATGCGACGAGGGCAAGGTTCAGGACTATACGCATGAACCAGAAGCTGGAATATTTCGCCGGGCTCTAGCGGCCTTGGTCCGCCACCTTCCTGTCGAGTCGCAGCTTTAGCCGCGACCCAATGCGTCGCAGGCGTGCCTGGTGCGCGAGGGCGACAAATTATGGGCCGCCCTGCGCTTTGCCACCCTTCTGTTTGCGTGTCGTGGGATCGTGGGCAATGACAATGCACAACGTAGAATATCAATCCGCAGTCTTGCCCAACGTGTCGGCTACGACCGCACCGCGCTCGCCCATGGGTCGCGCCGGACCTGTGGTCGAGTCTATGGCCGTCTGATGTTCCATCTCAGCATTGATGGCGGCGCCTGCGATGAGAATAATGACAGAAATCCATGTCCACATCATCAAGCCGACAACAGCGCCAAGCGATCCGTACGTCGCGTTATAGTTGGCAAAATGCTGGAGATAGAACGAGAAGATCCACGGTGCAGCGATCCACACCACCGTCGCCGACACGGACCCCCAACTTAGCCATCGCCATTTCGCGTGTTCACGGCTGGGTCCGAAGCGGTAGAGTAAGGAAATCCCGGTCAAAATTGCCACGACCAGGACAGGCCATCGGGATACCGCGATAAGCACTTCCGTCCACGAATCAAGGTAGAAAAAGCGCAACAGCGCTGGGACACCGCCCACCGTGAGGAGGAGCACGATGCCAATCAGCAAGGCTCCAACGGTGAACAGAATCGACATCAGATTTAGGGTAATGAAACTGCGTTTCTCGCTTTCCTCGTAAGCGATGTTCATTGCATCGAAAAGCGCCTTCATCCCGCTGTTGGCACTCCAGAGCGCGATGGCCAAACCAATGAAAAAACCTGTCCCGAGGGAGACCGGCTTTTGTTTTGCCAGAGCTTGGAGTTGGTCGCGAATGAGATCGAGCCCACCCGTTGGAAGCAATCCTCCGAGATATGCGACATGATCCGCGACCGAGACTGGATCCGCGACAAAACCATAAATTGAAATGAACGCGGCCAGTGCCGGAAACAGCGCCAGCAGGAGATAGAATGTAGCCCCGGCTGCGACCAGGAGAACCCGGTCCTTGTTGAACTCTTCCCACAACCGCCAGAATATATCCTTCCAACCGAGCGCGGGGATCTGCGAGGGCCAAACGGCATCACGACCTCGGTCCCCTTGCTCCAACCTTAGGGCTAATTTGCTGTCTTCGGTCATTGACAACGCGCGGCTAGCCGCTTCGTCGTCGATTAGCGACGACTGTCTGCCAGTCGCATGTTGCCTCCGAGTCGCTTCAGAAGACATGGCATTCCCTTAGGCGGGGCTGCTTCCGACCAGGATGCCTGCGTCCGCTGCTAATACCGCGAAAGCCTCTCTTGCCTGATCTGGCGTTGCTTTGCCGTCCAGTGCTGCTTGCACCACTTCACGCGCGGATTGATAGTCAGGACCCCGCTTGGCGTGCGGCCAGTCAACGAGCACTTCGCAGGCGCCGTCAACCGACTTTACATCGCGCACGGAAGATTTGCCGTATGGCCGGATTTTTACACCGCTCTCGAAATACATCCGTTGCCGGACTTCGAGCTCGGGGTCAACCAGTACCCCAGCTTCGCGAGCGGCCTCTTCGAAACTGGCGCGGCCGTCGACCGTGGAGCGGCTCCCCTCCAGTACCTTTTCGGCTGTTTCAAATGCGACTCGATGCAGCGCGGTTCGCTCAGCTGGCCAATCAGTGCCGGCTAGTAGCCCCGACGCCTGATGGGCGGAACTTACCGAGAGCACCTTCGCACCTCAGCGAGCCGAACCTTTACCGGCCGATCGAATCTTTTGTCATCCATGGCGACGCCCCCCTTGTTCGACGTCAACGTTCGAACCCAGATGAGGTTGCCGATGCCTTAAATGGATGTCGGAAGCGTCATGCTTGGCATCCCAGCAGGATTGTGAACATTGGCCGGCACGCACCGGGTGGCCGTCGGGACATGCAGGGTCACGCGATCCTCGATGCGCTTGCCCGCCGTGGCGATCCAATTGGCCCGCGCCTCCGCTAGCCTAGGGGCGCGGGTGCGGCGGCGCGGCTGCCCCGCCGGCCTCCCGTTGCCCCAGCCGCGCCCGCTGCGCTCGCCACAGATTTTCGCCATTGCGAGAATGGAAATGCCATGACTTGGACGTGCTCGCTAAGCAAATCGCTTCACGGGCTTTCCTTAGGACAGTGTCGCTGTACTCGAAACAGACCGGCGACACGTCGACGAAGGTGTGATTATTTCTTCTTCGGACCACGGCCGGGCGGGCCGGTGCGAACGTGGTTCTTATCCCCCAGCCATGGCCCGGTTTTGAACCGGCCGATTTGGCAATCGCTCTGGAGTTCAAGCTTGTGCCGAGCAGAACCGTCATCGCCGGTGGCGTCACCGCTGCGAAACGTCCCGCCTTCTTGAGAAAATCGCGACGTGCTTGAGACTCTCAGACGAGCCTCTCGGGCGTGTTTTCCGAATGGTTTGTGTTTTCGGTCGACATGTCATCAGGCCTCCCAATGCAACATGTTATGTTACCATTCGAAGCATTGGCCGCTACAAGGCCAATAGGTTTAGAGGCTGGCCGAAAAGGAAGTAGGGACCGGCTGCAAAGCGCCTGCATCTAGCCAATGAGCTGTCTTCGAGCGGCCGCTAGTATGGGCGTGAGGTCCTAACGCGGTTCGCACAAATCCGTAATTAGCCGGTGTAGGCTTTGCCCAAAGCCAGTTCCCAAAATGCACCGGCCATTTCTATTGCTGGGTGCTTTGCCCGCCAGGTTCTTCGCTGGGCTCGCCTTGGATCGCTTGTTCAACGAACAATCTGGCATGTTCAGCCCAGTCGGCAGGGCCAATGTCATTCTCCCGGGTCGACTTTTTGAAGGCCTCCCGCAGCGCGTCGAGGTCAAAGGCCGATAGGCGCTTGCGGTCCGATACCGTTCTATCCATCGCTGCACCCTAGAAGCAATGGGACCACCGGGGTGGCCCGGCCTGCTTGTCGGTGGACACAGGATTTCGCAGACCGGGCTATGCACCGGGCACACGGGAAGGCCGGGCAACAAGATTATGATGCGCTGCGCCAGCGTTCAATTCAAAAAACTGTACGGATTCGTACCCGAACGTGAGCGCCGCCCCCTACCGATGAGCTAATCCACCGTATCGTGGGCGTCCTACGCCTTGGGGCGCGGTATTTCTCGACCAGTCTGACCTTGTCGAGTGCGACAGCGGTCCCAGAGCGATCGTAACGCCATTTTCGTCGATCTCGGCAGGAATGATCGTCGCGTATCGTGTCGATGTCGAAATTTCTCCTTGGATCTTGGGAACAAAGTTCTTGCTCGCCAGTTTCTTGGCGCCTTCAACATTAGGGAGCGACCTATGAGGTTTACTGCGGTACAGGAGCCGTCTGGGACGTGGGCGGTTTTTGATCAGATTTTCGATCTGCCAGCCGAATTAGCCGGCCGATCCCTTATTGGATTGACGCGGGATGAGGCCGATCGTCTCGCCGCAAGTGCCAAACAGGAAATCTCTAGGTGGCGGCCGACTTCTGGATCTGCTGGGGCGAGTTCAAGGGGGTAGCGGATGTCGCTCGGGGAAAAGTTTGGGAGATGGCGAAGGCCGGGCGGGTCATCAGACGAGCCTGGTGCCGCCGTGCCGAAGCACGAGTTGGAACACATCATGAGGCTTGGGCGACTCAACCGCGACCAAGCTTTAGCGCTGCTCACAAAGTTCCAGGGCGATAGAGAGGCGATGTTTGCGGACCTGGCGTCTCTTCGGAAGCAGGACCGTCAGAAGAGTGAGGATTTCGGTTAGCATGCCGCTAACCATGCTCTGCCGAGCGTACGGATCGATGCGGAGCCCTTGGAGTTTATCCCCATGGAACAATTCGCGCCCAAAGACGATGTACGTCGCCAGCGCCGATCACGCGTGCTTAAGGGCGCGAGCATCATTACCGGAATCCAAAACTCCGAGGTTAGCTGCACTGTCCGAAATCAGCATGTGAACGGGGCTGAATTGCGTGTGGCGCCTGACGCGAAAGTCCCAGAGCGCTTCCTGCTCTATGTTCCGGTGGATGGAATTGCCTATCGAGCCACAGTTTGTTGGCGCAAAAATGATCGGGTAGGCGTCCAGTTTAATGGGACTGAGCCCAAGCCGAAGCTCCACTATGGTTGAGGCCCCGTAGTTCGCGGTCGAGCGTTCGCAATGATTCAGTTTTGCCATCATGGGCGGCCCGATTGCCTTAACCTTCGGGGAGAGGACAACCGGGCCATGCCGGAGATGGGTAGCCCCGGCGAGTTCTAATCTGCAACTTTGCTAATTTCATTGCAATCGCTGGCTACAGGCCGAGGCTAGTCGACCAAGTCACGGAGTGGCTTCTTGCGCTTTGGCGGCCGGTATTTGTCCACCAGCCTGACCTTGTCGAGTGCAACGGTCACAAGCGGACCTAGGGCGATTGTCACAGTCTCGTTATCGATGCGCGTGACCTCACCGGTAAGCTCGACCTGCTGGCCGCGCATTGTCATTTTCGACGAATCGCGGATCGAATAGGGAAAGTTGTAGCTGGGGATGGCAACGCTGACGTGACCTGGATTGATCCGCCAGCGCACGGTCGCGGTTACCGCCACCAGATCTCCAACGCCAATTTTTCCCGTCGCCATGCAGACAATTCTGGAGCGAGCGCGGGCTTGGTCAACAGATTGCTAATATATGCGAACGGCATGGGAACAAAGAATTGCCTCCCTCGTTGAAACATAAAGCAGCGAGAGCAGTTTCGCTTGGATGTCGCTATCTCGTTCGATGCCCTTGGAGTTGCTGGCTTCCTGAGCCAGATCAAGGCGAATGTTCAAATGCTCTTTGTACTCGATGTCGTATTGCGCCCGCTTGACCGGATCCTTGAGCGTATTGTGTGCCTCCACGAGTTCGCTGAAGCGTACTTCATCCCCGGTGTCCTGATTGTCGGGATGGGTAACGCATCGCAAAGTAGCGGAATATCCGCTCGATCGTTTCCAAATTGGCTCGCGGACTGATCTCTAGAAGCTCGTAGTAGTCTGTAAACAAAGGTGTTCCCCATAACACACGGGGGCAGGATGTTATATTGCTCGCGAGCACGCAAGGGCGACCGAAGGCCCAATACACTACGCATTAGGTCCGAAGATGTTTAAAATTGTCTCGAATTCAATCCGCCAGATACCTTACACAGATCAAGACTGCGGCCCAACCGATCACGTAAAACCACATCCAGCCCATGCCGGCGAAAGTATCTTTGATACCCTGTTTGCCGTCGAGTAGTGCAGCGCAAGCTACAACCATTGCCGCCAAGGCAATCACCGCGAAGAGGAAGACGGTCCAGTCGTTGTCCATGTGCGCCGAGCGTGTCTCAACGGGAATTGAAACTTATTAAAATGGCCGATGCAGTCTGGGTATGCTCGCTGCTGTCTATTTGCACCACACCGGCCATTGCGGGATAGGAAGAAGCCCCAAGCCCCGCGCTGATTAGGCTACAGGCACATTAGAATCGGCTCAATTACGACTGAGTGCCCTGGGTTGACCGGGCCTAGAGCGGTTCAGGCATTGACAGAATCGGAGGGGATTCCCGTTTTGGCTGATTTGTGATTCAAGATGCTGGCTGGATCGGAGGCCAGCATCGGATGACGCGACCTCTTTCGAATGATCTTCGTGAGCGTGTTGTTGTGGCGATCGAGGCCGGCGAAAGCT
>NZ_QZWZ01000099.1 GCF_003601975.1 Mesorhizobium waimense | reverse complement strand
GGCGCAACGCCGCACATATTGCGGGCGAGTGGTTTCGGTCCAGGGCATCATGATCTCCGTCGAATCTCAGCAATCCGACAGAATCACAACCCGCTGAAATCACTCACCTCTTTTTGGAACGGACACTTAGAGATCGAGGCGCGTGGCGAACTCGACCTCGCAGAGCATATGCAGGCCATTCTCCGATCGATGATGTTGAAGGGTTAATGTGACCGGCTCGCGGATGGTCAGGTGTGAATGTCTGGTATGCGCCTCATGTTGGTCATTCCGGCCGACTTGGCCGCCTACCAAAAGCGGACTTTTCTGGTGACGACGCAGAGGTCGCGATTCCGTCAGAGGCAGCCATCGCAGCAGGATGTTCTGAGCCGGCTCAAAGACCAGTGCGCGCCAGGTACTGTCAATCAAGCGGTTGCTATGTAACATTACCTGCTAATATGCGTAGGCAGTTGGGGAAGGATGCCGCTCAAACTCTCGGCGGAATGTTCCTTGGGGAGAAAACCGACATGCAGAGCTCAGTCGAAATCGACCTTGCTAATCGACTCGAATCCGCCAACCGGTACATTACTGAGCTGGAAATCGCCAAAGCATCGGCGGCAACTGAACTCAGCCAACTTTCTGCTGAAAACAAGCGCCTGCTCCAGATCGCCGAGCAACGCGCAAAGGAACTCGCCATTCTCAACAGCGTCGGCGAGGCGATGGCGAAGACGCTGAATGTCAAGACAGTGACCCGCATCGTCGGTGACAAGGTGCGCGAGATATTCGGAGCGGATGTTACCGAAATCTTGTTGCGCGATGAGACGTCTGATCTGATCACGGTCCCGTATTCATTCTATCGGGAGTATCTGGAGATCGAACCCTTTTCTATGGGCACGGGACTGACTTCCAAGGTCATCCTCTCGGGAAAGCCGCTGATTCTCGGGACCTTTGAGCAGTCCCTTGAATTGGGTGCCGTTGTACTCAGCGAAGCGGAACGATGCGAATCCTACATCGGTGTACCGATCATCGCCGGAGACAGAATTCTGGGCGTTGTCAGCGTGCAGAGTTACCAGAAGAACGCATTTAGCGAAGATCATGTGCGTTTGTTGCAGGGACTCTCATCCGGCATGGGCATTGCCATCGCCAACGCCCACCTATTCGACGAGACGCAGCGACTGCTGAAACTTACAGAGGATCGCGCAAAGGAACTCGCCATTCTCAACAGCGTCGGCGAGGCTATGGCGAAGACGCTGAACGTCAAGACAGTGACCCGCATTGTCGGTGACAAGGTGCGCGAAATATTCGGCACGGACGTCACTGAAATCCTCTTGCGCGATGAGAAGTCTGATCTGATCACCGTGCCCTATGCTTTTTACAAGGACTATCAGGACCCTGAGCCATTTGCGATGGGCGAAGGGCTGACCTCAAAGGTCATATTGTCTGGCAAACCATTGGTATTGGGTTCGAATGAGCAAGCCATTGAGTTGGGCGCGCTCATGCCTACGGAGGAGGACAGGACCGAATCCTACCTTGCTGTGCCGATCATTGCCGGAGACAGAATTCTGGGCGTTGTCAGCGTGCAGAGCTACGAGAAGAACGTCTTCAATGAGGATCATGTGCGTCTGTTGCAGGCACTCTCATCCGGCATGGGCGTTGCCATCGCCAACGCCCACCTCTTCGATGAGACCCAGCGACTCCTGAAGGTGACAGAGGACCGCGCAAAGGAATTGGCCATTCTCAACAGCGTGGGCGAGGCGATGACGAAGTCGCTGAACCTGGACACTGTTATTCGCTTGGTAGGCGACAAAGTGCGGGAAGCCTTCGGCACCGAGGTCAGCGAAATTCTGTTACACGATAGCGACTCGGGACTGCTTCATGTGCCTTATGCGTACTTTAGGAAGCATAGGGTCATTGAACCATTTCCAATGGGCATAGGAGTGGCATCAAAGATCGTCGCAACAGGTAAGCCGTTGGTTTTTGGCACTCTTGAGGAAGGAAAAGAGCTTGGCGCGTACTTTCCCCACGAAGAGGATAGGACTGCGTCCTACATAGGCGTGCCGATCAAGTCTGGTGAAAGAACACTGGGTGTTCTCAGTGTGCAAAGCTATCAGAAGCATGCCTTCGACGAAAACCACGTGCGCCTGCTGCAGACCATCGCCTCCAGCATGGGCGTTGCCATCGCCAATGCCCGCCTGTTCGACGAAACTCAGCGTCTGCTCAAGGTGACTGAAGCCAGGGCCGCGGAGCTTGGTGCCATCAGCACGGTCAGCCAGGCGCTCATTGCGGAATCAGAGCTCGACAGCACGATCCAGTTGATCGGCAGTCAGATGCAGGAGATCTTCGATGCCGATATCGTCTACGTCGCTCTGCTCGACCCGGAAACCAAGCTAATCCATTTCCCCTATCAGTTTGGCGAGGCCTTCACCACGCTCACCCTCGGCGAAGGGCTGACAAGCAAGATCATAGAGACTGGTGAGCCGCTGCTCATCAATCAGGATGTGGCGGAACGCGGTGCACAGATCGGGGCCACCCCCGTCGGCAAGGATGCCTTGTCCTATCTCGGCGTTCCGATCAAAACGGCGCAAGGAACGCTTGGAGTTATCAGTGTTCAGAGCACTACGCGGGAGGGCATATTTACCGATGACTCGCTCCGCTTGCTTTCTACCATTGCCGCCAATGCCGGTGCTGCCCTGCATAACGCGCAGCTATTCACTGAGCTCAAACAGCTGTCCTTGGCGCTGCAGCAGGCAAAGGAAGCGGCCGAGGCGGCAAACGAGGCGAAGAGTTCGTTTCTGGCGACGATGAGCCACGAAATCCGCACGCCGATGAACGGCGTGATCGGAATGAGCAACTTGCTGCTTGGTACAAACCTTGACGCTGAACAACGCGAAATTAGCGAGACGATCAGTCAGAGCGGTGAGGCACTTCTAACGATCATCAATGACATACTCGATTTTTCCAAAGTTGAGGCCGGCAAGCTGGAGCTCGATCCAAGGCCCTTCGAACTGCGGGAATGCCTTGAGAGCGCGATTGACCTGGTAGCCTCCAAGGCCGCGGAGAAGGGGCTCGACCTAGCGTATCTGGTGGAGCCCGGTACTCCTGACGGGATTGTGGCAGACAGCACCAGACTGCGACAAATTTTGCTTAATTTCCTCAACAATGCTGTGAAATTTACCGAGCGTGGTGAAATTGTCCTGTCGGTAATGAAAATTCCGCCCGCGGAGGACTCGGGCACATCCCACAGCGGAAGCGAAGAGAGCCTGTCCACCCTGCGGTTTGCAGTACGCGATACCGGTATCGGTATTCCCGAGGACCGATTGGATCGATTGTTCAAGTCCTTCAGCCAGGTCGATGCCTCGACGACGCGGCGCTATGGCGGAACCGGGCTCGGCTTGGCGATTAGTAAGCGCCTCGCAGAACTGATGGGCGGAGAGGTATGGGTGGAAAGTGTTGAAGGGTCGGGTACGACATTCTTCTTCACGATCCGCGCTGCCGCCGCGCCCGCTCCCAGGCAGGCGCAAATGTCTGTGGCCAAAGTCGAACTCGCAGGCAAGCGGTTGCTGATCGTTGACGACAACGCAACCAACCGGCGCATCCTGTCTCTGCAGGCCCAATCGTGGGCCATGGTGCCCCATACAACCCATTCGCCATTGGACGCGTTGAACAGGATTGCAAGTGGCCAGCAGTACGACGCCGTGGTGCTCGACATGAACATGCCAGAGATGGACGGCATAGAACTGGCCAAACGATTACGTGGGCTTGGTCAAAGCGGTGAGCTTCCATTGATATTGCTGAGTTCCCTCGTGCCTCTTGATGAGAGAAACAAGGCGGATATCGAAAGCGTCAAATTTGCGGCCATGCTTCCTAAGCCGATCAAGCCCTCGCCACTCCTCAATGCTTTCATGTCGGTCTTTACCGAGGCTCCCACGCGTTCGGCCAAGCCTGATCAGCCCAAGGGGCCATCCCTCGATAGCGAAATGGCGGCAAAATTGCCGCTTCGGATTCTGCTGGTTGATGACAACATCACCAATCGGAAGATTGGCTCCAAGGTGCTTGAACGGCTTGGCTACAAGGCAGACTTGGCGGTGGATGGAGAGACGGCGATTTCGTCATTCGCCGAGGGACAACACGATGTCATCCTGATGGACATCGAGATGCCGGACATGGACGGGCTCGAAACCACAAGGTTGATCCGCGCATCAGGCTCCGAGGATTCGCTACAGCCTTTCATCGTGGCACTTACCGCAAATGCGATGGCCGGGGACCGCGAGCGGTACCTAGAAGCTGGGATGGATGACTACCTAAGCAAGCCGCTGCGCGTGGAGGAGTTGGTCGCCTCTCTGAAACGCGCCCCCAAGCATAACTGACGACAAAGGTCTGGTGATGGCTGTTGCACAGGAAGCCCTGGACAAGCTCCTTGATCTCATAGGTGGGGATCAAGACTCTCTAGCCGAACTCATTGAGAGTTTTCTGGATGAATCCCCGTTGCTCGTCGAGCAGATGCGCCGCGCCGCGGAGTCCGGCGACCGTTCAGGCCTTGGCCGGGCAGCCCATACGCTAAAATCGAGTGCGCGGGACTTCGGCGCCAACGAACTTTCGTTGCTTTGCGCGGCGATGGAAAAATCCTGCCGCGACGGTCTGCCCAGCGAGACCGTGATGGAGGTGGAACTCATCGCCGGCGCCTGTGACACGGCGAAAAAGGATCTCAGCTCGCGCCTTGCCGATCTGAAAAGAGGGGGACAACCGAATGAGCATAGTATCGGAGACTCAACCACCTGAGGTTCGCGCACCTGAGGGTGCGCGCGTGCTCATAGTCGATGACTCGGCGACGGTGCGCCTGAAACTCAGCAAAGCCATCCAAATGCTTGGCCATGAAACAACAGCTGTCGCAAGCGGCAAGCTGGCGCTCGAACAGGTTGCCCAGAACACATTTGACCTCGTACTCCTCGATATAGTCATGCCTGAAATGGACGGGTTCGAAGTACTCAAAACGCTCAAATCTTCGCGCGCCACTCGCGACCTGCCGGTGATCGTCATCTCGGCCCTCGATGAAGAAATGAGCAGTGTGGTAAACGCCATAGAGCTGGGTGCGGAAGACTTTCTGCCAAAGGATTTCGAGCCAGCCCTGTTGGAGGCGCGTGTTTCGACATGCATCGAAAAGAAGCGGCTAAGAGACATCGAAAAAGAATATCTCCGACAAGTGGCCAAGCTGACGCGAGCTGCCTCGGCGCTTGAGGCAGGCAAATTCAACCCGTCGAAACTCGGTCTTCAGGACGTCACCGGCCGACGCGATGGCTTGGGCAAACTTGCCACGGTATTTTCGACGATGGCGCAGAAAGTGTATGAGCGCGAACGCCAGCTGCGCCAAAATATTCGAACCTTTCGTGGTGGGCTGCTCCTCATTGCCTGCGGTGCCCTCTGGGGACTGATTGTGCCGCTGTCTAAAATGGCTGCGAATATAGCCGCGCATCCTATCGGCTTAGCATTGCTTGTGGATGCGATCGGGGCGGCGCTTTGCATTGGGATTTGTGCGAGCCGAAAAACGCTGCCGCCCCTAAATACGCTGACAAAAACAGAGTGGACATATATCGCGGGGTTGGCCTTCCTAAGTTCCGTGATCAATCAATTACTGGTTTACTGGCTGGTAGGAAAACTCCCAGCGTTCGTCGTGGCGATTGTGATCGTTCTCGAAGGCTTCGCTGTTTTTCTTTTCGCTGCGGTCATGCGTGTCGAGTCGCCTCGGCTGAAGCGCTTTCTTGGTCTTGCTATTGGATTGATTGGTGTTGGCGCAATCATGGTCAACGCGGAAACAGGCGGGGAAGAGGGGCAATGGCTGTGGATGGCGCTCGCCCTGCTCATACCTGCGACATACGCCGCTGAGGACCTCTACATATCCCAGAAGCAGCCCGCCAACATCGACAGTGTAGCGATCTACGGACTCGCGCTAACTGCATCGTGCTTCATGCTTATTCCCTTGGCAGTGGGCTTTAGCGACTTCATTCCTGTCCAATTTCTTGCTGGAAAACTCGGTGTCATTGTCATTCTGATTGCCCTCGCTTCGGCCCTTGCGATGATCCTGTTCATCTATCTCATAAGGACCACCGGAGCAGTTTTTGCGAGCCAGAGCGCGTACGCAACGACCGTTGCTGGCATCGGCTGGAGTATCGTCCTGTTGGGTGAATACATCCCCCTGTGGACTTGGGCAGCACTGGGGTTGATCATTGTCGGTCTGATCATGGTCGAGCCAAAGCAGGAAGCGGAGGAGGAGCCGCCTCTCTTGGATGGAGCAATCGAGGACCTGCCGATATAGGCAAGGATGTCGGTTACGCGATGCTCGCGCCGAGCTGAATGTCCCCTATTACAGATACGCAACCGGAAACGGCCTGTCCGCTCCCGGCCCCAAATGTTGCCGGGCAGCTTTGCGCCGCTTGTCGGCCGTTGAGGACACCTTTGCCACCGGCGTGCATCGGACTTGGGTGGCGTCCAGATGTGTCTCAATGTCGCCCGCGAAGGTCGGTCTGACTCCTGTCCGCTGTTCCGCTTGCCAGGTCAGGAACGGCGTGGTTGGGTCCCGGTGCGCATCGGGGGCCAGTGCAGCAATGAAGCTCGGCGTCTACTCCCTCTTCCTCGCGACATTCTGCATCGGGACGACCGAAGTGGTCATTGCGGGGTTGCTGCCCGCGATTGCCGCCGAAATGCGGGTTGATATCCCAACGGCCGGCTTCCTTGTCACTGGCTATGCGCTAAGCGTCGCCATCGGCGGGCCGATTCTTACAGTGCTAACTGCGCGCTTCCCCAGACGGCCGACGCTCCTTGCGCTGATGGGGCTGTTCATCGCCGGTCACGTGATCGCCGCCCTTGCTTCGAGCTACGAGGTGCTGCTCGCAGCGCGGATCCTGACGGCGACCGCTCATGGCTGCTTCTTCGGACTTGCCATGATTGTTGCGATTGGGCTCGTTCCGGACGAGGAGCGTGGCCGGGCAATGTCCCTAGTGTTCCTGGGCATTACGGTCGCCAATGTCATCGGCGTGCCGGCAGGCACCTACATAGGAACCGCGCTCGGCTGGCGAGCAACATTCTGGATATTGGGCGGCACCGCTGCGGTCGCGACGATTGCGATCGCCCTACTCATCCCTGGCGACCCGTCGGGGGATCGGGGCGTGATCTCGGTTCGCGCACAGCTCAGCGCGCTAGGCAACAGCAAGGTCGTGACCTCCTTCGCCATTATTATTCTTGCCTGGACCGCCCTTTGGAGCACCCTTACCTACATCGCCCCGGTTCTCATCGAGCTTGGCGGTTTGAACGAACAGGCGGTCAGCTTGACAATGCTGGCCTTCGGCGCGGGTCTGACCGTCGGCATCTTCGCGGGCGGCCGGCTTGCCGACCTCGCTCCCACTCGTACGCTGATCGTTGGCCTGCCGGTTGCCTCGGTGCTTTTCGCAGTCTCGCTGCTTCTCGCGCACAACGGAATCGCCTACAGCGCTACAATTCTTCTGCTCGGCGTGGCCCTCGCCACGCTGGTGACACCATTGCAAAACCGTGTGCTGCGCGGGGCCGCGGCCGCGCCGGACCTGGCATCGACGCTGACTTCATCGGCCTACAAAGTTGGCATTGCCGCCGGAGCCTTCGTTGGCGCGGGAGTGCTCAATTCGGGCTTTGGATACGGCGCAATCCCGGCGATCGGTCTTGTCGCGACCGCAATGGCAGCGGTCGTCTGCTGGCTGGCGGTGGCCGCAGACCGTCGTAACGCGATGGCGGCGTAGAGTTGGCATCTACAATGTCGGCTGGGCAAGACTGCATTGCGCCCGTCCATCGACGGGCGGCAGCTTTGCGCCACATTTCATCTACCCAAATGGAATGAATGACCGTAAGCGCTCATTTCCCCGCACGTTGACGGCCCTTGCAACAACTGATCGCTTTCAGACGGACGCGTCGGGTCAGGCTGCGGCGGCTTTGGCGAAGTTGAAGGGCAGCAGATCGTCGATATCAGCGTC
>NZ_QZWZ01000098.1 GCF_003601975.1 Mesorhizobium waimense | reverse complement strand
GGCGCAACGCCGCACATATTGCGGGCGAGTGGTTTCGGTCCAGGGCATCATGATCTCCGTCGAATCTCAGCAATCCGACAGAATCACAACCCGCTGAAATCACTCACCTCTTTTTGGAACGGACACTGAGCCCGATTGCAAGACGCGGCTCGTTGCCAAGCCAGATCCAACTTATATACGGTCGCTGTTCGAGACAGCGGAACCAACATCCCGCTTGCGGCGGACAAGGGCTCATGAGGACGAGACCATTCTATCAAGCGGCGTTTGAAGCCATACTCAACTGCGGTTCGTCCCACCTGGATCCGCCAGGACTGATCGGGTCCTGGAAGATTGAGGAATTCGGTTGCGATCGGGGATCAGGCGGTCCTCATCACGGCCCCCTCGACGACGACGCCGGCATTGACGTATTTCCATAGCGCGACAAGCAGCTTGCGGGCGAGTGCCACGATCGTCTTCTTCTTCAGACGACCATCGTTCTGCTTCACCCGCTGCTTGAACCACAGGCTGAGCGCTGAGTGCGGCTGATGGCGCAGCCACAGCCAGGCCACCTGGATCAGCGTCGTTCGCAGCCTTGGATTGCCGGCTTTCGAAACCCCCTGGTCGTGATCGACAGAGCCGCTCTGCCAGGGTGTCGGCGCAAGGCCAGCATAGGCAGCAACTTGTCGTCGGTTGTCAAAATGACGCGACAGCCCCTCCGACCACAAGACAACGGCAAACTCCGGCCCGATGCCTTTCAAGGCGAGCAGCATCGCCGGTGCCGGCTGCTCACAATCAGCGAAATGCGCAGAGCCGACCGGCGCGACAGCGAGCATGGCATCGCGCTCGGCCTCGACCGCTTTGATCTGTCCGATCAGCAGCTCCAGCCGATCGAGTTCGCGGCTGATCTGCATCTTCAGATGCGCCGGCAATGGTCGGCCGTCGCCGGTCCTCAGCTCCTCGAGCCGCGTGCGCCGGTCGCGGCGCAGCGGCTGGTAGCCGGATACGCCCTGGCTGAACAGCAGGCCCTTGATGCGATTGACGTGGCGTACGCGCTCGTTCGTCAACGCCTTGCGCTCACGCGAGATGCGGCGACGGTCCTCTTCCTCGGGCGTCGGCACCCGCAGCATCGCACAGACGCGCGGCTCGCCCCTTTTATAGGCGAGCAGCGCGCGCACCAGCGTCTCACCGTCGATCTTGTCGGTCTTGGCCCGCCGCCGCCGGCGCGAGGTCGCAATCGAGGCCGGATCGACGACGTGGCTTTCGATCCCCTCGGCCTGCAGCACGCGATGGATCCAGAAGCCGTCGAGCCCGGCCTCCTGGATCACGATGATGGGGAAGCAGCGCCCGGTCCGTGCCTGCGCCTTCCTCTTGAGCTCGGCAAACAGCGCCAGCAGGCCGGCGATGTCGTCGGCCGCCACCGCATGTTTCGACATCTTCTCGCCGCCGCCCGGCGACAGCGAGGTGATCAGCCATTTCGAACGGCTGAGTTCCAATGAGACGAAGATTGCGCCAAGATCAATGCGGATAGCGGTCGGCGCTTCAGGTCGTTCATTCGCAGCGAGCATGTTCGGCCTCTCCAGAGTAAGGTGTTGATTGAAAGCGACCTCACTTTGTCACAGCGCGGATCGCTATCCACCTCCTCATAGGATCTATCAGGAGCGGGCCTTCCATCTGGAAGACTCCGCCTCGTTCCGGGCCTTTGCCCGGCTGCCGTGGGGGTGGAGCCCGAAGAAGTCGGTGCTGCACAAGACGATCAGCGCCATACGGGCCGAAACCTGGGAAGACATCAATCGCATGCTGCTGGCGAGCGCCCGCCAGGACGGGGTCGAAACCGGCAGCGTCATGCGGCTCGACAGCACCGTCACCGCGGCGCTGATCCACGAGCCGAGCGACAGCAGCCTATTGTGGGATGCCGTGCGGGTGATGGTGCGCTTGTTGCAGCAGGCGGATGCACTGGGCAGCGCCATCCTATGGCACGATCATTGCCGCGCGGCGAAGAAGCGGGCCCGGACGATCCAGTATGCCCGCGGCCGCCCCAAACGGGTCAAGCACTACCGCGAGCTGCTCAAGATCACCTGCAAAACCCTGGGCTATGTCGAGCAGGCGGCGGCGCAATTGCCCCTGGCGGCGGGCCCGGCCGGCCAACTGTGGCAGGTCCAGATCCGCCACTACCGGCCGCTGATTGAACAGATCATCGCCCAGACAGAGCGGCGGGTCCTGGCCGGCGAGGCGGTGCAGGCCGGCGACAAGCTGGTCAGCTTGTTCGAGCCGCATGCCGACATCATCGTCAAGGGCAGCCGCGACGTCGATTATGGCCACAAGCTCAATTTGACCACCGGCCGAAGCGGGCTGATCCTTGACCTCGTCATCGAAGCCGGAAACCCGGCCGACAGCGAGCGGTTCTTGCCGATGCTGGAGCGCCACATCGGCATCTGGGACCAGGCGCCGCGGCAGGCGGCGGTGCGGCGCGACAATGAAGCTGCGAGCGCGTATTGCCTCGTCACCGAATGCTCCTGAACGATTCCTCCGTTGCCTCACCAACGCTACCATTCCCCCGCCGGCTGGCATCGACTGGCTCTGCGTCGGGGCCAAAGGCACGCCTCGTTGTCACCGCGGGGGACCAACTTAGACTTGTATATATCCTCAAATTGGCGCGGAGCCCGATGTTTCCACGTCCACCTTCGAGCATCTTCTGCTTCAGCCGATAATCGGGCCTGAATGCGAGGCGAACACGGATGCCGCTGTGGCCTACGGACGCTGGCGCTTGCAGGCTTTCACGTTCGAGGCAGCGCACCGCCTTCCACAGGTGCCCGAAATCCATCGCTGTCACCGGATACATGGTCCCTCATACCGCGTAGAGCTGCGTCTGGAAGGGCCCGTTGATCCAGTTACTGGTTTCGTAGTCGATTTCTTCGACGTCGAGGCTGTTTTGAACCGCTTCTGCAGCGTCTCGATCATCATTGTCTGAATGAGATTTGGGGTCTCGAAAATCCGATAGCGGAGAACATTGCGATCTGGCGGAGGTGTTGGTCGACGACATTTCCTCGGGCTCGACCTGGAACGGCTATGGAACACCTTCGTCATGCTGCGGAAGCAATGCGTTAGCTGGACAGCCACACGACGCCTACAACGACCCGCCTCTGCGCGATCTGATCAGACCCAAAGCCAAATGGGAGGTCGGGCAGAGCCGAACGTTCGCGATCTACGGATCTTTATACGTGCAACTGTCAACGACGGAATGGTATCGCAAGATGGTAGCCTCTTTGAACGGTTACCCACGGCCCATGACCTCTCGTTCAACCCTCGACGTTTGGCCCAACAAGATCAATGGGCTGGGTTTCTCATTCCGCTTCTGCCAGCGGATTGGGAAGCTCATGCTCAACCGGATACTCGCGATAGCGCTCCAGATGCATCCGGAGCACCGAGCGAGTTGGCCAGGGATTCTCCAGAAAAGCTTTGCGTTCCTCCAGCCAGAACGCGTCCGACCGCATGCGCGGCCTGAGCACATCAAAAGCTGCCTCGGTTTCTTCCCGCAGGATGCTCCAAAGACTCGTGTCTTTCAATGTATATTGTTCAGTGAGACACAGTGCGATCTCATGAAGGTGGCAGATGAAGCAGGCATCGATGACATATGAGCGCGCGGGACTGATATCATCATTGAACGTGGTGGGTAAGATCTCTTTGCGACCGAAGCGCTCTAGGCGGTGTCCCCGTTCCTCGAACAGGGGCGCAAAAATGCGGGTGTCGCCGAAATCACGGATCAGCAGTTTTCGTGGGCGGCCAGTTTGGTCGAACAGTACGATGCTGTTTTGCTGATGCGCCTCAAGAGCAATTCCGTAAAGCAGATACATGCCTAGTATCGGCTGGACGACGGTGCCTGCATAGGTGCGGAAGAACGCAGCAACGGTCGGGGCACTTTCATCGCCGTTCTTGGTGATCAATTCGTAAATGAGGGGACGACCATCGATCGGACTTGCTGTCAAAAGGGCGGCGGCAGTGACGGGAAAAAGTCCGTCACTGCGTGCCAGAGCGTCGGCGTTGCGATAGACGACCGAAAGAAAGCGGCCTCGATCCCCGTCGCCCGCCTCTTGGTGATGCAAGGTTGCACCCAGTTCTTCGGGCAAGATCTCTAGTCTCTTGTCGAGATCCTTCTCTTTTGACAGGATATCGGAAATCAAGGTGCTGATACGCGGCCCCATGTGAATCGACTTGGCTTGCAGAGCACGCTGTCCGCTGGTCATCCAGATCGCCACCGGTAACTTGATAAAGGGCCTCGGTTCCTGTGTGTCCGGAAGCATAGTGCGAAAGGACATGGACGGCAGCGTCAGGACCTCCGGGCCATCCGGGTCGAAAACACCGGAAGCAATCTCGGACGCGAATTCACGGCGCACGAAATTCTCAAGGTGCCAGCAATGGACGGGAAGAGGAAGCCAGTCCTCAGGCGACATTCCACGTTGATTCAGACCTTCCACCCAGTTGCGCCAGAGGTCGGGGAAGTTTTTTGAGAACCATTCCGAATAGCTGCCGACATGCGGCATTTTCTCCACGTAAATCCATTCCTTACGCAGCCCTGTAACGCGCACGCGCACACGAGCACCGAATTCAGGCGACAACGCACTCACGTCTGAAGGCGACATGCCGGGCTTGGCCTTCCATGTCGGATAAAAAGGGTGACCTTCCAACGCGCCCCACTGATCGAGAGTCATGGCCGCCAGGTGCGGCGGCAGGCTCTTAGCAAGATAGGCGAGGAATCCTTGCGCGCCCGCTTTAGCTACTTTCCCTCGCAGCACGGCACTCCAGTGCTCCCGGTGACGACGCGCCTGGACGTCGTTGCGCACGCTGTTTTCGACGTCGCGCAAAAGATTTTCCAAGCCGTCCGATGCCGGCGAAAGCGCCAAAGCGGGCGCGACCTGCGTTATAAGACCTGAGGGATCATCGAGCCCGTGCCGAGAGCCGGTTCCGTCTAGCACTTCGATGGAACCGCGATTTTGCAATGTTCCGGCAGGTGCGCGACGCAGGTCGGTGAAATGCAGGACCCGACTCAGCTGCCAAAGGGGGAGCCAAGCTTGATGGCCGTCGCGCGCCCACAACAATCCATCTGGTTCAAGAAGACGCTCAGCGAATAGGCAGCGTACCAACCGGTTGAGGGCATTGCGCCATGCGTTCTCGCAAAACTGCGCGTCGTGCGCTTGGGTGTCGGCATTTGCCGAGGAAGGCATCTTCTCGTGCATCAGGTTTCTCTGGTTAGTTGTTTAGCAATTAGGTCGTGGCGCTCTCCCGGCAACTCGCTGTGATACTTACGCGCCCAATTGTGGGTTTTCTTAATGGTGGGAGTTGCCACTTCGAGATGCGCGACCGTTAACACGAGTGGTGTTTGCTGGAAGCCGATCTCGTCGGGACAAGCGGTGCTGCCCGCCGGATTCGTTGTTTTGCAGCATGCCACAGACCATAGCGGATACCTGACATCGTAGCCGCCATAGACAACGTGACCATGCACAGATTGGCACTTGTACCCTTTACTTTCGGCGGAAGCCGGTCAGTTCGCTGCGACATCCAACTTCAGGTCCACCAGAGCACAAGATCTGGCCGCGCAAACCCCAAAAAGCTGTTCAGCACCAGGCGATGCCTTCCGTTGCCTGATTGTCGGGTGACCCCGTGGACGAAGCCGCCGTCGATCAGGCCGATGTCCCCGGCCTTAAGCTGGAAGTCCCGATAAGGAACGGTTTCAAGATAGGCTGCTGAATAGGGATAACCTGTACTCTCCAGGCCCTGCGACTTTCGGTCGGTGCCGGTCGGCTTATGGCTCCAAAGCCGCAGATTTCCACCCTCCTCGGCCATGATGGGATAGAAGTTGAGCGCTGCTACGATGTTTTTCGCCACCGCAGGGAGCTCGTAGTCATTCCCGGCATATAGGACTTGAGCGACATCATCGTGAGGCTCCAGGGCATACGTGCCCCCGCCAGACCAGCTAAGAGCGCGACAAATATTAGCCTGCCCGTCCTCCGATCGTGCCAGTCGCAATTCAACGCCCTGGTCGTGCAGGTCGCGCTTCAACGCGTTGAACAAACCGCGGACCGGATCAACCAAATTGCCAAGAAGCGCGTCGACATGCGGTCGCGCATTTCTTGCCTCTGCAAAATAGTTGGCTGCATCCTTCCTGTAGTGAGATGCGCCGACATATTCTCCTGGAACGCCATCTTTGCGCTCCTTGCGGCCAGGATTGCGAATAAAGTTGGCGGTGATCTCCTCGGCTACTTGCTTGCTGAATGCTTGCTTGATGTGCAGACCGGTGATCTCACCTTTCAGGACTGAGATGATCTCCGCAGTGCTGATCGAGCCGGTTCGTTCTCTGACCGTAAGAGGTGAGATAGCTGGCGCTTGAGATACCTGGTTAGTCTCCATTGGCTTGCTCCTGTAGTGCGTGATCAAGGATCGCGATGCCACGATCGAGTTCGTCATCGGTGATGGTTATCGGCGGGAGGACTTTGATGACGTCGCGATTTGGGCCCGAAGATTCGATCAGCAATCCGTTTTCGAACGCGACATCGTGCACACGGCCCACAACCGACTGTGAACGGCACTTGAGGCCGGCCATCAGACCGCGGCCGCGCTTCTGTTCAATGCACTTGGGAAATTTCGCAATAAGGCTGTCAAGGTGCGTTTGCAGCTTGACGGCTGTCCGCTCGACGCCTTCGGTAAACTGCCTATCTGACCACATTTTGCACATAGCCCCTGCCGTTACGAAGGCGAAATTGTTGCCCCTGAAGGTCCCGCTATGTTCTCCAGGATTCCATATGTCCATGTCGGGGCGAATAAGAACAATGGAGAATGGACTACCTGAACCGCTCAGTGACTTGGAAAGGCACACGATGTCGGGATCGATTTTCGCGAACTCAAAGGAGAAGAATTCGCCCGTTCGGCCCGCACCTGCTTGAATGTCGTCGACGATCAAAACAACGCCATGCTTACGGCTAATGCGCCGAATTTCTATGAGCCAGGCTGCGGATGCGGTGTTCATGCCACCTTCTGCCTGAATGGTTTCCAGAATGATTGCGGCTGGCTTTTCTATGCCGCTCCCTGGGTCGCCCAAAACGCGGTCGATGTAACTGGCCGAATCGAAAGCTTGGTTCGGATAGCCGTCATAGGGGACACGGATCACATCGTGGCGAGCAACGCCGCCCAGCTCCCTGGTCGACGCCGAACCCGATACCGCCAGAGAGCCGAGCGACATACCGTGGAACGCATTCGTGAATGCCATGACGCTCGAGCGGCCGGTATATTTCCGCGCCAGCGCCAGCGCCGCTTCATTTGCGTTTGTGCCGGTCGGCCCTGGAAACTGTATCTTGTACGAAAGCCCCCTGGGCTTCAGGATGGAATCCACAAACACTTCAATAAATTCACGCTTAGCTGCTGTATTCATGTCCAGCGATAGAAGAATGTTCTCGCCAACGAGATATTCGATTGCTGGTGCAATAATATTCGGATTGTTGTGCCCGTAGTTGAGTGCGCCGGACCCTACAAGGAAATCGATATATGGGTTACCGGCCTCGTCCCAGATTGTCGCCCCAAGGGCCGTCGTAAAGACTGCGGGGAACGACCGCCCGTAGCGACGAACGTTAGATTCATGAGCCGCGAAAACGTCGGTGTTCATCATAGGGTCCCCTGCATGAGGCGTCGCGTTCAACGAGAGTGATTAAAAGTTGTTTGGTCAGGGCTGTTCTTCAGTTTCACCCAGAATATCAGGTCAGTGCGTCAGTGACTTCCGACAAATCTTTTTGTAATGTCGACATGCTCCTCAAAAGTTCCGTCATACAATGGGGAGCGAACCTACGCGGCAACTGCTCTGCATTCCGGTATCTCTCGGTCAATGCGGTGGAACGAACTCCCTTCTAGAGTTTTCGGGCAGGCGTCGATACTACGGCATCTGGTAGTTGACGCACCTGCTTGCGGTCCACCAAGCGCCTACCAACAGACCATAAGTCTAGCGCCAGCGGCGCTCATGTGTGACAGGCGACTTCTGCCATTCAGCAAGCATGTTAGAGCGGTTTTCCCTTAATCGGAGTCGTTTGTTTGCAGTGAGCGGCTTGTTCTGATTCCCTGATCGAAGTGATTTGCGGAAGGAGCAGCGGCATGGCACGAGCTTACAGCCTGGATTTGCGGACGCGTGTTATCGAGGCGATAGAGGCAGGCCTGTCGACCCGAGAAGC
>NZ_QZWZ01000097.1 GCF_003601975.1 Mesorhizobium waimense | reverse complement strand
ATGAACGATCCGACCGTTGGCGCGTTCTTCACTGTTCTCGCAGCGAAGCCGGCGTCCGAAATACGGATGCCAGCGATAATGGACTTCGACCTCCTGCCCAACATGGGCAGAATGACCCCGAGATTGCTCTCGGCAGGAAGTCATGGCTCTTTGCCGGATCAGATCGCGGCGCTGACCGTGCCGCCTTCATGGCGACGCTCATCATGAGCGCCAAACTCAACGACATCGATCCGCAGGCCTGGCTTGGCGATGTTCTCGCCCGTATTGCCGACATACCTGTCAAACGGCTTGAAGAGTTACTTCCGTGGAATTGGCAGTCAGCTAAATTTTACCCCAAATGCGGAAAGGCCGCATAAATTCGAAACGTCAGGATGCCATAGTGAGACACGGAACCACAAAATTTTCATTCCAGCAGGTTGATGTTTTCTCTTCCAGAGCTTTGCTAGGTAACCCGTTGGCGGTTGTCATAGGAGCGGATTCCTTGACCGCGTCTGAGATGGCCGTCTTCGCAAGGTGGACGAACCTTAGCGAAACGACCTTCCTTTTACAGCCGAAGTCGGCGGATGCCGACTACCGCGTTCGCATCTTCACGCCTGCTGCTGAATTGCCCTTCGCGGGTCACCCTACCTTGGGAAGTTGCCATGTGTGGCTGTCCTCCGGTGGGCGACCAAAGAGCGGTGACATTATCCAAGAGTGCGAAGCAGGACTTGTCCGCATTCGGCGCGACAATGAACGGCTTTCTTTCGAAGCCCCCCAGCTACGCCGCTCGGGCCCGGTGGAACTCGACACGCTAACGCGAGCTATCAACGGTCTGCGGTTGGCCTCTGATGTCATCGTCGACGCCAACTGGGTGGACAATGGCCCTGGCTGGCTTGCTGTCCTACTACGCTCCAGGACTGATGTCTTGGCGCTACGCCCGGATTTTGCCGTGCTGTCCGGACTGCGGGTCGGTGTTGTTGCTCCCTGGGACCCTATGAAAGAGGGGCCGGATGCAAATTTCGAGGTGCGCGCCTTTACCGCTGCCGGTTTTGAAGATCCTGTAACCGGCAGCCTGAACGCGGGCATCGCCCAATGGTTGATCGGAAGCGGCATCGCGCCCTCGTCTTACATTGCCAGCCAGGGTACTGTCCTTGGAAGGGAAGGACGTGTTCATGTGGAGCAGGTCGATGACCAGATTTGGACCGGCGGCGACGTTAAGACTTGTATCAAGGGCGTTGTAGCCTTTTGATTTGAACCAAATTCGTACTCGCAGCCATCGAAGTCCCCACCCGATCAGGCCGCCTAACCTGCGGCCTTCTCCGGACGGTTACCCTTCGGCGTGATCTCCTCGATCCGCACCTTGTCACCGATCTCCTTGGCCAGCGCTTCGGCCTTGGCCTTGTCCTTCGTGGTCAGCACGGTGCGCCAGTGCGGTTTCTCGAACACGCTCACGATGTAGGTTGTGACGGGCTTTTCCATGATCAGCCGTCTAATGTAATTGCGCTCAACGGATTTCGTCTAGCGCCTTCCGCGATCACACCATAGGCGTCTGCATCTCGGTTATATTAGCTTGTGCTTGTGGCGGACCTTTTCCGCGCCTTGGGCCGGCGTCCCTTACATCCCAACACCCTGCCCAACAGCGAGCCGCCGGGAAGTGAGGAGGCATGAGCAGCTTAGGCTTATGGGTCATACTCGTGACAGCGACCACTGCGATCCTTTACCTGTTGTCGTATTATGTCTCGATCAGTATGTAGGGGCAGCAGCGTCAGGCGTGTGACTTAACTGCGCGGCGCTACCCGGCCGTAGGGGGCCGTACCGGTCCTGTGGTGTTCCACTGGATGAATGGCGCATCCTTGCCGGTGATATCCTTCACCGTCTTCAACAAGGCTGCATGCGTGCTTTGCAGCGCCCGGTAATGGTCGCTGGTAGGCGATAGAAGCGGCTTGACGATGCTCTTATGGAGCGCCTCCGCTGCCGTCAGAAGCGATCGATATCTGCCTGTGAAAGCTGCTTGGAAAGTTTGGTCCTGGCCATTGGCGATCTCCGTTGAAGGGGTCGCCGCAACGGAAGGATTATATTCCTCATGGCTGGTCGGTTGCCAATAGCCGTTCGCTGAAATCGTCAAGCGCGCCCTTGCGGGGGCGAAGCTTTTCGCGATGCTGGGAACTTTTCGGGGGGAAGTGACTTGCGAAAAACGATCGGCATGGACGAACTAGATCATTTCGAAGTCGACGACGATAGGCTCTACTGGAAAGGGAAAGCGGTCGTCCTCGAGAAACGGATAGCGCTCGACCGCTACCAGACCTTTCTGGCGACCATCGCCGCCTTTGGCGCTCTCCTGGCCGGAATACATCCCTTCGGCGCGTCTTGGGGATGGTGGTAACCGTTCCCCCTCTACATCGCCGCGATCACCGCCTCGACGCTCGCTGGCGCCGTCTGGCGCTTCTGGCCGCGCGACATGATCGGCATGGCCGCCTGCCTGCTAATGGCTGGCATGGGTGTTTACCTGCTGATGCGCTAGCGTCTCTGCGGCTTCGGCGTAATCTCCGCGCTGTCGGCTGGCCTCCGTGTGCGGCGCAAAGAAGCAGCGGATATACAAAGACTGGGGGGACGTGCAGATGTGATACTGGCTGTCTTCACTCTCTATGACGCGATTCTTGGGGATGAAATACTGGGTCTTGGACCCCCTGCGGATATTGAAATCGCCGCCCAGCAGCGGCTCGACATAGCGCGGGCTGATGACCCTACAATCCTACTTGTCGTCGCAGCATTCATAGCCGGTGACCGGATCATGGTAGCCGGAATACCAGTTGTGAGCGACGGCGAGTGCAATCAAAATGAGCCTCATGTGTCAGAAACTTTGCGCCTCCATTCGAATATTAGCAAGCGCTTGACTAAGGCCCCGCTCGCTCCAGAATCGTCTGCATGGCGAAGGGAAAATCGGCATCTTGTGGCTTGTGGCAGTGACCGCGACCATGCGCAGATGGGTCGACGAGGACACTGTAAGCGTATCAATCCCGTCCTATGACTTCCCGCATTCGATCTACGACACGTCCAAGGTCAAGCGCGGCCGGCAGATCGAGTTGACTGGCGAGGTCACCCGCATCGACGAAGACAGCGTTACTATCGCCTTGGGACCGCTGGTGGCGGTCGCCATCGAAAGGGTGCGGCTGAAGTACAGGGCACCGAAGCGAAGGAATGCGCCAAGAAGGCAAGGGCCACCTTCAGTTGGCGGCCCCAGGGGAAAAACGCTTAGGCAGGTATCAGAACGGTGATCCGGTGGATACCGACTTCCTTACTTATGTTTGTGGCGTGGTCCGTTTTGCCTTTGCCGCAGGTATAGTACTCGCCCTTCTTGACGTTAAATTCCTTATCGGGGTTCGTCTTCTTAATCGTGAACTCACCGGCAGTGATGAAACAGACCATGTCATTGTCCATCACGGATTCTACGTCGGCAGCCCCAGGTTGGAATACTGCATCGAGCACTAAAACACTTTTCATGCCTGTCATATCCGAGTCCCAAGTGCCTACTTCCACTATGCGAACGCCGGGGGCAATTTCCTTACCGTCATTTGGGCCATATGTCGGGACGATCTCCGCAGATCCCGCGGGCGTCGCCAAAGAGGCGTCGCGGCGGCTGTCGCTAGACCGACTTTCAATGCCGACCGACGATTCATTTTCATCGCATCCTCCTATTGTTGGTCGCGCGTGAGCGAGACACTTCATATTAGCAGGTATGCATCTATTGGCGCTTACCGTTTATCCCCACATTGGCGCAAAGCCCTTGATCCCAGATCTGCAATGTAGGATCATAATCCTATGTGGGGCGATTTCTCTGAACAGGAGGTCGCTATGGTCAGGCGCAATCATCCAAAGCAGCTATCAGGTCAGGATCTGGAGCGGTTTCTACAGGCGGCGGAAGGGCTGCATAAGGCCATCGTCGGCCCGCTGATATCGCCGACATGCGATCACTACCGATCGCTCCAGGCGCTGCATGAGGTGCTGTTGAAGACGGTGCGGGAAGTCACCGGCAAGGATGCAGCGTTCATCCGATGGAACGGCAGGGGGCCGGTGCGCCTCCCATAAGTCCTTAAGCTGTAGCTAATATTGGGTATGTTTAGGGAACGCCAAAAAGGCCTATAATTCGCCAGCCGACAAACCTCTACCCCTGTTTGCCGGTCAGGCCCGGCGGTCAAACCCCAAGCCCCCGCCCATGGCCGCTGGGCCGCTGCAAAACGGGCCGGCAACGCTTGTCGCCGCCGGCCCGCCACAGTCAGTCCGCCACACCGGCCTCATAGTGAAGGATAGCGTCGAGGATCACCTCATAGACGCTCCCAGTCTCTTCCTCGATCTCGCTGCCGCTGATGCCGATCGCCTTGGCATCGGCAAACAGCTTTTGGGTCAATTCAGCGACGGAGATGATGTCGACGCCGACGGTCTCGGGGACGCTATTGGAAATCCACTTGTGCAGGAAGTTGACGGCGCGTGTGCTCATCTCGGCATAAGCTGGCGAGTGGCATTAGGTTCCTTCCTCCCGGAAATCCTGCAACGAAGCGTGCGCAAGTCTTCCTCGCCCCGCAGGTGCTTCACACGCCCGATCAGCCCCGGCTTGACCCATATCGTGGCCGGCCGCTTCATGCCCTTCGGCGGTGGCCCTACGTGTTCCTGCACACGCTCCCATGATGGCACGGCACGGCCGGTGAATCAGCGTTAGATGTGCGGCGGATAAACAAAGTGATTTCGCGCGCCCCAAATCGTCCGAAATCGAAGTGTTGTTCGGCCATAACCTGAAACGACGGAGACGTGAATGAAACTGCCTGTTTTTGCCTTGGCCGGCACGATTTTGTCGCTGACCGGCGCCCAAGCGGCGCCGATGACAATTGGCGCTCCAGCCCACCGCGGTCTGGTCCAGGAGGCGAAAGTGACCTGCGCTTACCTAACCCGGGACGGCTACTGCGTGCGTCCGCACAAAATGCACAAAAAGCACTGGAAGGACCGGCGCTATTACCAGCGTGCCTATCGGACCTATGAGCCGCAGCCGCCAGATGAATACTACTGGCGCTACGAACGTCCGCGGCCGATTATCCGGGTCGTTCCCGACTACGCGCCGCTTAACGATGACGAAGACGATTACGGTTGGGATGATTGAGAACGTAGGGGCGGCTTTTGCCGTCCCTTCAAGCCCCCATGGGCATTGGCCTTGGACTGGCACTGGCTGCTTAACCGCCTCCTTTAGCCGTAGCTAACTGGACTCTCTCCCTCAACAGACGCATTCTCTCTCCGGGGAGACGAGGGCGTGGGCAAAGGCCAGCTTCACATAGGCGCCGACCAGGCTGACCGGTGGCGCAAGCGCAAGCGCGATGGACGGCGCACCGTACGGCGCTCCAACGCGCCTATGCGGCTGGTCCTCATGACCGTGGCCGCTGCTGCCTTTGCTACCCAGTATGTCATCACGAACGGTACAATGTTGCCGTCGACTTGGTTCGAACCTCTACCTCCGCCTATGGGCGGGCGAGCTTCGGTCATCGATGGCGACACTATTGAAATCGCCGGCCAGCGTATCCGCTTCAATGGCATCGATGCGCCTGAGAGCAAGCAATATTGCGATGACGCCAAGGGCTTCGAATATCCATGCGGTCGACAAGCTACACAGGCGTTGGAAGAGTTCCTGGCTGCATCGCGACCGCTCTATTGCAAGTTCGTCGATCGCGATCAGTACGGCCGGCTTGTCGGCGATTGCATTCGGGCTGATCGCCAAAGCCCGCAGAAGTGGCTTGTCGAACAGGGGCTCGCCCTAGATTGGCCTCGCTATTCGAACGGAGCTTTTGCCGCTGAGCAGGCGTCAGCCAAGGCTGCGCATCGCGGCATCTGGCAAGGCCGCTTCGATCAGCCTTGGGATTGGCGAGCAGCGAACGCCGACAAGGTCGAGACGGTCAGCGAGCAGTCAACTGGCTTCTTCGGCCTTCTCGGCAGCGGCTGCAACATCAAAGGCAACATCAGCGTGAACTCTGGTGAGCATATCTACCACGTACCGGGCCAAAAATATTATGACCGGACCATCGTCACACCAAGCAAGGGCGTTGCAGCGAGGCTGAGGCACAAGCGGCCGGCTGGCGCCGGGCAAAGATATAGGTCATGGGGGACAAGGCAGCGAAAAAGCCAAAGGTTGTCCATGGCGCGGGCGTGACGCCGTACGGCATGTACCTAATGGCTCAAAACTACCGTGCGACTGCTGATGCGCTTGAGAACGTGGTCGTTCTCCCGCACGTGACGGATCACCCGCGGCACTTTCTCTACTACCAGGCTCTCGAGCATTTCCTCCGAACTTTCCTGCATTTGAAGGGCCAGAAACTCAAGAAAATCCAAAGGCTGGGACACGACTGGGGTAAGATGCTGGACCGCTGCCAATTCTATGACCTGCAGCTACCCGCCCAAGCTGAAAAGTTCATCCGGTCAAGCGCGCTTGATAATGCCCTCGTCAGGGTTCGATACGAGATCGTGGTCAAAACGAAAGGTCGCAAGGCGCGCTCGACGCTGCCTCTTGAGAAGGCCATCTACGCACTGGAACTGGCTGTCGGCCAGGAGCCTTCGCGACTGGCCTTTGCATCGCAATTGCCTTGTACGGAAGATCGCCTACGTCCGAGATACAGCCTCCTCACAATCTAGGCATGTGGGGAGAGCGGCACGTCATAGGCTAAGTCCCGAAGCTGATCGCGCCGCCGACAAACGTCTTCGAAGCAAGCCACCGAACCCGAATGCCCTGCCGCTCTCGCGCCGATGGGTTGTGTGTCTCGGCGTGCATGAAGTCGTTCTTGCCGCACCGTTCGCAGCTCATTTTGCTGTCTACCAACTCGGCCTCAACATCCCCGAAGATTTCCCTTAGGTCACTCGGCTGATACCAGCGTTTGACGTTGCAGAGCCCGCAACGGACAAGCACCAACTGCCCGACCTCATGGGCGTTGCTGAGCGTCCATGCGCCTCCGCGCTTCCGTCGTCCACCAGTGTCGGGCATGATCCAAAATAGGAACTCATTCCTCCCTCAGTCAATTCACCCTTGACAGTTTTGTTCCTATTTTGTTCACTGTGAGCATACAGCGTTTGGAGTGACCGCATTGGACCTCATCGTGAGTGACGAAATCAGCGTCCCAAGGCCGGAACACGCCACAGCACCCGACATCCAGCACCATTGGTGCGAGCGCCCTGGTTGCGGCAAGGATGCTGGCTGGGGTTTCGCGAAGCCAAAGCAGGCACCGCATTGGTTCTGTTTTGAGCATCGCGGCGATGGTGAGACATACCTGTGAGACAAGCAATGCCAGCCGAGCAACAGCATAGACGGAAGCGCAGCGGGACCGACTAACGGTCAGCGAAAGGCAACACCATGTCAGAGCATATTTTTCCCCAGCAGAAGGCTCCTAAGCTGATTGTCGTCACCGCATTTGATCGCGATGAGACCGGCGACCTCCAGCCAGTCTATGGGCCAGCCGAGCAGCAGACGGAGGACCGGGCAATAAGGACCGCTAAGGGCTTGGCGGGGAAACATGCTGGCGTCATTGCATGGTCACGTGATGCGAACCCGTCGCTTGGGGAGTATGGCGAGCCGACTACGCTCTTTGTTGGCGGCGATGTGCCGGACATGGAGTGACGACTGGACGGTCAGGCGCCTAAGCAGGTGGGAGGAACATGCTCTCTTCCTTGGCCGCTGCCTCGAATGCCTTGCGGACCTTCTGAGTGGGCACATTGCCTTCCATTGCGGCCATGCAGGTTTCCACTGCCTGTTTCCACTTAGGGCCACGCTTGGTCCACTTCAGGAGTTGCTCGGAGGCACCCTCGACGTGGCTGACCCCGAAGCGGATGCCTGGGCGGTCGGTTCTGACGTACACCGGAGGGTTGAACCAGTGGAGAGCCATACCAAACAGCTCCTGTCAGTCCGCCTTCATCGGCACATCTATGTCCAGCCTTGCCCTAACATAGTTTGCCACTGCTTCGGAAAGGGGTTTGTGATCGAAGCCTTCAGGCCTCTGAGAGCGCGCATACTTAGTGTACAGTTCTCTTGAATATGCGAGCGATAGATCAATCGCGCTTTCTCTGCCTCATCGGTGACCTGACTGGATGCGATGACATTGACGGGATGACAGATCAGGCGCAAGTTGAGCGCACCGACCGAGCCCGGGCGGGCCCGGCCGGGACCGCGTGTGCAATTGAAAACCTCGAGCAGCACGGAGACTGACGGGAGGAAGAAATGAGCCAGGTCAAGGACGTTTGCGATCGAGCACGATCGCTATGGCTGCGGGTGGTGCGATCGACCCACCCTGTCGACGATGTCGAGAACGACGAGCTGTATCGGCTGATCGACGGCAAAAACAAGGTCAACACCGGCACCAACTTCGAGGCGTCCCGCTTCGACATCGAGACCCGTCTATCGCGGTGGGAGAGCTACAAGCCGCCGAACGTTAACTGAAAACTACCATCGGCCTCGAAATACTGTACAGCGCGTACCAGGAGTTGCCTCGAATAATCATAGAGTGCGCCCTCGTTTGCCGAGGACAGTGTCTCTGCTCTGGCGTCCATGTCTTCAAGCATGGCGTCCCTTTGCTGCGCAATGCCTATACATGGTAGGAGCGCTGGGGATACTATTGGGGGATAGGACCGTGATTATAGTCACCGACATGACTACCGCGCTTCCTGTCGTGATTGGTGCGTTCGTCTTAAATATGCATCAGTTCTAACA
>NZ_QZWZ01000096.1 GCF_003601975.1 Mesorhizobium waimense | reverse complement strand
CATCGGTCTCGACCAAGGCGAGAATGAAAGTCTCGTGCGCGTCCAGCTTCGATACCTTCGGCTTACCCTGCCGCCCAGGTTCCAGATTGCCGCTCGAACGCCAGGCCCGATACCATGCACCAGACGTCGATATCCCGATCGCAAACCCCCGTGCCGCTTCTCGGGTCGACAGGCCTGCCTCTATCGCCTCGATAACACGCGTCCGCAAATCCAGGCTGTAAGCTCGTGCCATGCCGCTGCTCCTTCCGCAAATCACTTCGATCAGGGAATCAGAACAAGCCGTTCACTGCAAACAAACGACTCCGATTAAGGGAAAACCGCTCTAGGTGCACGGTGAAGCTACGGCCCAACCGCGGCGCGCTACCCGCACACCTTCCTCGCGTCGTCTCGTTGAAATCATCGCAAACGGCCACATCGAGGAGCCCGCCTTGGCAACCGTGCCACGACCTCAGGTATCCCCTGGATCGGCTCAGACACTGTCCCGTCGGACCGCACAAGGCGCATGCGTCCAGGGCGTTCCGTTACAAGCCATCCGCCATCCGGCAACTCCGCCATGCCCCAAGGGTTCTCAAGGCCCTTCCGCGACCACAGTGCTTATCAACTATCAACTGGGTGCTGTCGTTGATTACCGGAGCGCGCGTTTTGACCTGGGAACGCCGGCCGCTGATCTGCGGCGTTGGGCGGCGCCAGGTTGAAATCCTGCGCGCAGGCGTTCCCGGCCGCTGCGATGATGATAGATGCAATCGCGGCACGAGAGGCGATAGACCAGCTTTGCCGGTGTCCGGATAGAGACTCCTGATTTATGCTTCGCATGAGATTTTTCCTCTGCAGCTGTTGCTAGGCTGGGCGGTCATTTGGGAATCCTAAACGATCCGAGCCATTCGACTTGAGCGTCGATGAGCGAAGCGGCGCCGGCTTCTACACCGTGCACGTCGTTCTGCCGCGCGAGGAACTCGCCAGGATCAAAGGATTGACCCTGGCGCCTGGGATGCCGGTCGAGGTGTTCTTCTCGACCGGTAGCCGCACCATGCTTTCCTATCTCGTGAAACCCCTAGCTGATCAGATCCAAAGGTCGTTCCGGGAGGAGTGAGCCGCGTCTCACGTAGGGCCTTGTCCGTGAGCTTTTTCCGCTTCGTCCTCGCCCCGCCCCATGTGCCGCCGGGTCGACAATAACCTAGACGGGAGAATTACGCGATCGGATATTCTTGGCAACGCTGGCGTCGAACAAGGCGTCCCTAATGAGGCTAGGCCGGCAGACAACGGAACACCAAGTAGGCGGCCTCGCATTATAGTCTCGCGGGTGCCGGTCACTCTCGATCATCGATCTGGGTTGTAGTTTTGTGTGCACAGCGGGCGCCGGACGTTGCATTGCGGCTCGAATCGGCGCGGTGGTGGCTATCATCTCCTCGTCTTTGTCCGTTGTGTCGGGGCAGTTGCCTGCGAATTGATGTGCGACAACAGAGGGACGGAATGATACGGTTTCTCAACGCTACGCAAAGAATTCGTTCGATCTTAACATTGCTGACGATCATCTTCGTGAGCGCATGCACGACGGATCCTGAATCTTCAATGGTTCTTCGGGCCGATCGAGTGAAGGCTGCGGCAAACAACAGGGTGGGCGTGGTCGCTTCGATGGTCGAGTATTCGGGCCTCCCGGCAAAGCCGGGTCCGGAATCGCCTGACTGGAAGCTGGTAGTCCTTGGGGGCTATGACTATGTCGACGAGGACCTTTGCAAACCCTTTTTGAACAGCCTGTTTGTTGCTGAGCGGAATTTGCGCGCCACGCGCAACCAGATCTCGGACATCGGGACGGCGGCCATTGCCATAATGTCGTTCGCAGGCACATCTCTGGAAGCGATAGGCTATGTCGCTGCTTCCCTTGGCCTCGCGAAATCGACCATCGACAACTACCAAATCGTTCGTCTGGTGGATCTTGGGCCATCACGCGTTCTTCAATTGGTAAACCGGGCTCAGTCTGCCTACAGAGAACAGACGATGAGGCGCGCCGGCGACTACACCCATGAGGTCTTGGCCATGAACGCGATCGCCGGCTACCTCGACCTTTGCCGCGTACCCACGATCGTGTCGCTCATCGACAAGGCCGTCGACAATACAAACTTCGTCGCCGATACCTCGAGCACCTTGGCTGCGCCGCAGCTTCTGACCGTGGGCGGCATGCAAGTTTCTCCGAATGCTGCCCTGAGGGAGAGTGAGCGGGGTCAAGCGAGATTCGTACCGAAAAATCCTAATTCGCCCATCGTCGTGCCACCACGAGATCCCACGAGGATCAGCGGCGCAATAACCAACTATGAAAGGGACATCGACCTTTCGGATGGCAAGCTCATTCAGCAGGCGCTTTGCGTGAAGGATGACGGAAACTTCGGCGGTCTGGAGAGCAAGACGAGGCTCGCCATCGAGCAGTTCAAGCTTGCCTGGGCCTACACCGTCAAAATACCAGACAGTGATGCTCGCAGAACCATCAATGGTCCGGATCAGCGCCTGGCGATACTTTCAAAGGGATCGCAGGCGCGTTGCAACGCGTGGAATAACAACACGTTTGAGATGTTCTTGTTTCCAGAAGCTCAGAACGTCATGGAGTTCAAGGAACGCTTCATTGCGACCATGATTAAAGAAAAGATTTCTCCCGAACTAGTGGCAAAGATAGAAAAAGGTGATAGCTTTGGACCTAACTTGCGCGAGGCGCTTAAAGTGTTTCAGCAAAGTAAGCAGCTGCCCGCCACAGGCATATTGGATAAGAAGACTTTTGATCTGATAGTGAGCTAATGGTGAGAGCACGGCAATGACGACAGCAATCGCGAAGTTCGGCTTCTTTCTCAGATCGAAGGCGGGAGGAGAGCTTACCGAGCATTTCATTCTGGCCGAAACAGAGTTGACGGTGCTCGGTGAAGCAAATTCTGCGGACGGCAAGCAATGGATCAATGTTGACGACAAAGGTACAGCAGGGTGGACGCGCCCGGATAACCTGCGTGAAACGGCGCTCGTCCGTTCGATAAACGAAACGGAACTGGCGGCCGTTGCCGTCGCCGTTGCCAAGGACCTCCAAACCAATGCGGGCTACTTGTTGGCTGTTGCCCACGTGGAGAGCAGGGACGACTGGAGAAACGGAGTCATAACAGCGAAGGACGACAGCAAGGGCGCTTTCGCGCCATATCGGTTTACCAAAGATGACTGGAAGCTGGTCGCGGAAAGCGATCGTGGACGGGAACTGGGGCTGCGTGACGCGGGACTGAGTTTCCCCGATCAGCAATGTCTCGCGGTGGGACTTAAGAGCAGGCAGGATGCCGAAGTCTTGACCAAAGACCTGCAGCGCTTCGTAACATCAATCGACCTGTACCTAGCGCATATCTTCGGCGCAAAGGCTGCGATAGCGCTGCGGGAGCCTTCAGCGCAGACCAAGAAGCTCGGCGACATGCTGGATGAGCTTGGCCTCAGCGTAGGCGCGCTGCAGGACCTGCTGGCCAATCGCGGCGTGCTGACGATGAATGCCGGCGTCGACGCGGTCGTGTCCACGTTCCTAGAGCGTTGCGGTGAGGCACTGCAGGCAGGTTTGGATCGGGCAGCGACGCTTCTACGCGACTTTTCGGTCGAACTGCCCGATGGTTCAGACGCGAGCTTCAACGATGTCCCCGCCAACTTCAAGGGCGAGGTGATCAAGGTGGAGCCCGACGACGTCGATGCGCTCGGTCGCCTGTGCAGCAAGGAGGTGGGGGTTTTTGAAAAGTTTGGAGAACAGGTGCTTGTCGATGGGGTGGGCGCAGTCGTCGATACTGTGTTCAATCGAATGGTCGACAACTCAACCGAATTCGAAAACACCATCCAGGCGGTTATCGACGAGAAGTTTCAGTTTTCGCCAATCCTGGCGACGCCGAACAAAACCTGGCGCGAATTGGATCCGTCACTGGAGGTGTCTGCGATCGTCGACGCGCACTTAAAAAGGCGCGCCTCCGGTGGTTCCAGCGTCATTTTGGGCGCAATGCACTTCTTCAATCCTCACGCATCAAATCCGGACTGGGGAGCGGAGGTAAGGGCGCATCCAACGTTTATCGGCGGCAATCCCGACACCAAATCCGTACACTATCATGGATTCCCGAGGAAGGGCGGATCGTTCTACAAGCCGCCCGGACCCTACGTGATCTTCCACGCGGGCCGGGGACATGCATTCAACGGCGATGGTTCCGCCATGGCCGCTCTATCGGTCCCGGCAGGCGACGACGAGGTAACCAAGCTTCTACGTGACCATATTGCCAAGGACAAGATTCGTTTCCAACCGCCGAAAGACAAGTTTCGAAGCATGCTCCTTGGTACCGGAACCGATGGTTCGGCAACTCCATCCCTTCGGCGGCTGGTTCTTCACCTGGCAAGCGTTGTCGACACGTTCATCGAAATAAGCTCGATTGTTCGCCCTGGTGGCGGCAGCTTCCATCAACTGGGCCAAGCCGTGGACATTGGTAATGAGGATGTCGCCGGGAAGCTCTTGCCAAAGGTTGCGGTACAATCCGTGGTCGATGCTTTTGGAATCGACGAGATCATCTTCGACTCCCGTAAGATTGGCCAAAAAACAAACCGTTTCAACTTCAACGGGGGCAGCCCGCACTCCTTCGATGACGCTACGATCAACCAACATGGAAACCATATACATTTCGCGGTAAGGTCTTAGGAGATAACATCACTTACCCGGTCATATTCGGTGGTATCTGTGAAAGCACTTGCCCAAACTTTGGATTGGTGGAGAGATTTATCCGACGGTTCGCTGCGTAGCTTTGTTTCCAGACGGGCTTTCTCGGATCATGGCTCAATTGGCTGTTCTCCGCGGACAAGATTTTCCTGTATCCGTTTGGCCGTATGTGTTGCTTGCGCGGGACCTCCTGGTCCCCATCCATCCATCGATCGATCGCCGCAACCACCGGACGACGCGCACTGATGCCTGTCGCCGTTAGTAGGGCGGGGCTGAATACGCCAACATCTTCCGCACGCCGTCTGGTGGCGGACCAGCAATGGACGCCCAAGATATTAAGGCGTCAAACGTTCGCTTCCTGAGATCGACTGGATAGAGTGCTGGATCCGGCGATGAACGATCCCGCACGGATCGTCTGGTACGACCCCAAGGGGCCACGGCGGTAGCAACGACATTCCTTTGGCCGCCTTGGTTTGCTTTGCGCCATTTCCGGACCTACACAGATCGTCGCGACGTTAGCGTCGACTTTGCGCGCCAGAAACAGACGTCTGACGAAGGCTCGAGAAGTCGTTCGGATTGCCCAAGCACTTGGATGGCTTTCCATCTCTCGGTCATTCCCCTAGACATGACGCTCACGGCAACCGCTGGCTGCATGGCAACAGCAGGATTGGTCACAAACATGGATAGTCGACCGTTCCGGCACCTCTCCGCCAAGTTACTTCTTTGTTCCCCGCGCGGCGTCCCCGAGCGTCTGCTCCGTAGAAGACAAAATGCTTGGCACCAACCGCTCTGAGAAGCCGGCCAGGAAGCACCAGATGGCGAGCAGAGCTAGAGCCTGGCTCGGCAAAACCTGACGGATGGAACCTTTCTCGAGGCCTTCTGCACCGAACAGAGGGACCGCTCCCTCCCTTACGCTCAGCTCGGCAAATTCGGGAAACAGTTTGCCAGAGACCATACCTGAACGGAGAAAGAAAAATACCACCAGTGCACCGCACATTCCAACGACGCCCCTCAGGAATATCGAAGTAAATTCTTTCGCAGTTTTTAGTTCGCCCACGGACATGCTGCCTGCTGTCGTCTGGATATAAAGAAGCCGGCTGAAGTATGCACCAAACAAACCTGCTGTAAGAGCGGTATAGAAGGGGAGACCAACTAGGAGTTCCGCCGGTAATTTATGTTCGACGGAAGCTGTTTCGCGAGACTCCATAAAAATATGTGCGTATATCCAGACGTATGGCAGCAAGAAAAGAACGAAAGAGAATAGGCCAGCCCAGACAATCCGGCGTGTTGCGCTCTTTTGAATTGGACGTGAGTAGAATTTTCGGTTCTTCGTCCAATGGGTCTCTTCAAGAACCTCAAGGAGTAGCGCACGAAGCGCTGGCTCTTCGCTTGCCTTGAGTTCCGGCGCTCCCTTAGCTCGACTTTGTACGTTATACTAAAGGATCTGACGGCTGACTCTCTTGGGATACCGGAGTGAGCGGAACCGTGATTCCATTGGGGCGAGGAGGATTCGCGCCATGGGATCAGCGATCAAGATGCGGACGGACTATTCGGCAGCCGAGTTGCGGCGGCGGGCCAAGAGTTCGAAGGATAGCAAGCAGAGCCGTCGGCTGCTGTCGTTGGCAGCGGTTCTCGACGGGATGAGCCGTGAGGATGCGGCCCGGGTCGGCGGCATGGACCGGCAGACCCTGCGGGATTGGGTTCACCGTTTCAACGACGCTGGTCCGGACGGCCTCGAGGACGCCTGGAACGGCGGGCCGGAGCCGCGCCTGTCGGTGTCGCAGAAGGCGGAACTGGCACGGATCGTCGAGACCGGGCCGGACCGGGCCGTCGACGGCGTCGTGCGCTGGCGGCGCATTGATCTCCAGAGGCTCATCAAGGAACGCTTCGGCGTCGACTATCACGAGCGCTACGTCGGAACGCTTTTGAAGCAGCTCGGCTTCTCCCATATCAGCGCCCGGCCACTTCATCCGGGCCAGGACGGCGAGATCGTCGAGGCGTATAAAAAAACTTCCCGCGCACGCTGAGCGCCCATCTGGCCGACCTGCCCAAAGGTAAGCCGGTCGAGATCTGGTTCCAGGACGAAGCCCGCATCGGCCAGAAGAATGGCATCGTGCGGCAATGGGCCAGGCGCGGCACGCGGCCCCGTCAGCCGGCCGACCAGCGCTACAAGAGCGCCTATCTGTTCGGCGCCATCTGCCCGGCGCGTGGCATAGCAGCCGGGCTGGCGCTGCCCTTCGCCGACACGGAGGCCATGCAACTTCATCTCGACGAGATCAGCCGCCATGTTGCCAGGCGCGCTCATGCCGTTCTGCTGCTCGACCGCGCCGGCTGGCACACCACCGCCAAACTGAAAGTGCCCAAGAACATCACGCTAATCTTCCTGCCGCCCCGCGCGCCGGAGCTGAACCCCGTCGAGAACGTCTGGCAGTATCTGCGCCAGAACTGGCTCTCAAATCGCGTCTTCGAAGGCTACGACGCCATCATCGACGCCGCGTGCGGGGCCTGGCGCGAGCTCATCGAACGACCAAACACCATCACATCAATCGGAATGCGCGAATGGGCTCACGTCGGTCAATCAAATTGACCGTTGGTATTAGGTGGCGAAGCACAGGGCTTGCGCCATTCGCAGGATGCGCTCTTGCGGGATATTTTGTCGCTCCCGGTTTGGCGGGGAGTGTTGATTAATATCGCCGATCCAGATTGCGAGGCGGACGGCGCCGATGGCGTCGCTGAACGTCAGGCTGGTTTTTCGGTACCACGCTGCGGCGTATGGGGTGGTAGTGCCGGTGAGCAGATCGCAGGCCCATAGCGATATGAAGCTGTAGAGCCCGAGCAATGCCGGGGTGGTTCGTGCAATGGCCTTGTCGGACCATTGCCGCTGGGTCTCAACGCCAAGGTGGGCACGGGTCTCAGCGAACGTGACCTCGATCTGCCAGCGGCGGACGAACAGGGCGATGATTTCGGCGGGCTCGAGGGTGATGTCCGTGCTGAAGAAGGCTTGAGGGGCGCGTTTGCCATCGGGATCCCGGACCAGCACCCAGCGGATCGGCATTACCGGGGTACCGGGCCTGTACCACAAGGCGGTATCAGACGTGATCTCGAGCGTCTTGCCTTCGACATGGCCATACCAGGCGGACACGATGATCCTGGCCCAGGTCGTGGCGGGGTTGGACAGGAGTGTCTTGAGCTTTGGTAGCGCTGGACCTTTTTGCGCTGGCCGACCGACGGTGCGCGTGGTCCGCTTTGACGGCGGCGCAAACAGGCTGGCATCCAGTCGCAGCCGGCTGATGAGCGTTGCCCTGGCAGTGATGGCATGGGCCAGTTCATGGACGGCAAAGCTGCTGTCGCCCACGAAGATGATGCGGCGCCCCGGCAGCCAGCGACAGAGTTGCAGTGCGCCCTGCCGCGCCCAGTCGGTCAGCAGCTTGTGGCGCCGCCCGCGTTGATGGTCGGATCGCTCGGACGGAGCAAGCAGGGTCAAGACCGGCAAGGCCTTTACCAGGCTTGTCCATGGCACCGGGGTCAGCACCATGAAGCTCAACCAGCGCAGGCCCACTGGCTTTGACGAAATGGCCATGGCTGGAGCGCACTGGATCCCGGTAGATGCCCCGTGCGCCGATCCGGCGTCCCCATCGTCGTTCGATGGTGTCGTCCATGCCAATGACGATGAGGCCATCTGGCACGAGCCGTTCGACCACAAGGCCCAGCAATCGCCTGGCAATGCTGCGGGGGCTCCAGCAGGCTCGGTTGAGGATCTGGTGGTAGCTTGCAAAGTTGGCGGCCTCGGCCCGGCCGGTCATGCGTAGGCAGGAACTGACGGTCCGCTTGCCCGGCGCCAGCAAAGCTCCCATGACCAGAACAAGGACATGTTCCCAACTGGGCGCTGTGAAGCAGGTGCGCAACGCTTGAAGCCACTGGCGCAGGATCTGGGGAACGGCATCGCCGACAGCGGCGCTGGGATGGTGCAGCATCCCATGCTTCGAATCCCGGCCAGCACATGTTGCAAGGCAATGACCGTGCGGCGAAGTGAATCAGGCCTGCTCGGGCCCGCGGCAGCTATGACTGCACAATGGAAAAGGACGACGTGGCCCTGCGCATCGAAGCGTTCGACGAGGCCAATGGTGGCGGCGTTGGCTGCTACCAGGACAAAGGTGCCTACCACCTGTACCTGCTGGCAACCGAGGCGCCGATCGCCCGTCTCAAGCCGACCGGCAGAGGCGATGAGGTCAGCATCGCCTACTGGTCACACCGCCGAAAATGGGAAGACATCGACGATATGGGCGGCTGTGTCCTGCCCCTCGATCAGGCGCTCAGCCACATCGCAACCAACAGCCTTTTCTGGACCTGGACCTGACCAAGAACGTACAAAGTCGAGCTTAGAGGCCGTTTGGAAAATCGGAAAATTGGGATTTCGGCGGAGGCTGGTTTGTGATTCAAGCTGTGGATGTGGACCGAACAGAGCCGTGGCCGGATGGCCAAGATCGCCAAGAAGACCAAGCGCTACC
>NZ_QZWZ01000095.1 GCF_003601975.1 Mesorhizobium waimense | reverse complement strand
ATTGCCGACGTTGCCGCGCCATCGATCAGCGAGCTTGATCGGACAATCGACGTGATTGGCGACGTCGATGGCGTCGAGAAAACGCAGTCGTCGGTCATCCTGTCGACGCGATTCCAACGATAGAAGTACAGGCGCCGGATGAGTGCGCTGCGGCGTAGGGACCATCGGAAGCTATTTCAATGGCCAAAGGCAACATCTCGTCACAACGGAACGCCCGCAGGAGATGCCTGTTGAAATGAACCGGGCGAACATAATAGATACGAAACATGAGTTCCGTTCATAGAAGGTGTTAAGCCTGTGCACTCGGTGGGTCACCATAGTCTGCCGTCCTACGCCCTGTTGCGCAGCTTCGAGTGCGCCGCGCGGCACGAAAGCTTTACCCAGGCGGCAGAAGAACTTCATCTGACGCAAAGCGCGGTCAGCCGACAAGTCAAAGAACTTGAAGACATGATGGGCGCGACATTGTTCAGGCGGGTTGGACGACGCGTGGTATTGACCGAGAGTGGCAGACGGTTTGCCGCGGATCTGGCGATCGATCTCGAGAATCTCAGGCAATCGGTGGTGCGGGCGATTGCCGTCGGCGAGCGAATTTCGACGTTGCGCATCGGCATCCTGCCAACATTTGCCAGTCGTTGGCTGATCCCGAGACTGGCAACGTTTCTGAACGATCATCCCAACATCGAAATTAGGCTGGAGACGCGCACCCTACCTTTCGATCTCACCCGAGAGCGCTTCGATATCGCGATCCATTTCGGAAAGGCCGACTGGCCAGACGCACGTATGACCAAGCTGTTCGATGAGGAAATGCTGCCGGTTGCATCCCCCAGATTTCGCGACATGCACATGGCAACCGAGCCGGGTCGTCTCGCGGAGGCTCCTCTTCTGCATCTCATCACTCGCGAAAGCGCTTGGATTGACTGGTTTGCCATGATTGGGATCAGCGACAGGCGGCTGCTGAGCGGCCGACATTTCGATCAGTTTTCCATGATCATCTCGGCTGCGGCGGCCTCTCTCGGCGCCGCCCTTCTACCGAAATATCTAATTGAGACGGAGCTCGAGGGTGGAATTCTGATCCCGCTCAGTGACATGGCCCTGAAGACGCATAACAGCTATTTTGTGGTGAGCGCGGCCGGCGACGTTAACCCGCAGGTAAATGCATTTACGCGATGGCTAATGTCGGCCGCACGGCGCGGCAGCATGCACGAGACTCGGCAGGACGGAAGGATGTAAAGGGGCTTCGACGCCGACCAGGGCACCAATCGAGTGTCGCCCGGCTCAAGCTCCGAGGCTACGCTGCGTTTGAACAATTCACAACGGCACTTACCCATGGACGAATATGACTTGGCAGCATCCCGAAATGATCTTTGAAGGCTTTCGAAAAATGAGAAGAGGAAACATATCCGCAGGCCACGGCCACTTCAATGACCGACATATCTGTCGTCTCAAGAAGTTGTCGTGCCTTTTTTAACCGCACCTGAGCGTAATAACTCATTGGCGTGGTCTTCATATGTTTTATGAAGAGACGTTCAATTTGCCGACGCGATAAGGACACTATCTGTGCGATTTTCTTGAGGGGCAACGGATCCTCTACATGCTTCTCCATCAGCTTGATGACGCGAATGAGCTTTTCGACGGCTCCGGTGGCGCGAAGTCCGAGCGGCACCGATTGACAATGGCTGCCAGTACGAAATCTGTCCGCGCTCAACTGAGCACAAATTTGGCGCGCAAAATTCTCTCCGCGCCTAAGGTGAATCATTTCCGCTGCGAGGTCGAACGCTGCGAACTCCCCGGCGCAAGTCGTAACGGAGCCATCCTGGACAAAGAGGCAATCTTCGGTGACCAACTCTGGGAATTTTTCGGCAAATGCTGCTAGTTTTGACCAGTGAATCGTACAGCGCATGGCGCTATGCAAGATCCCTGCGTCAGCCAACAACCAAGCTGCGGTTCCGAGCGCACAAATTGGCAGTTTGCGACGACTTTTCATTCGCAAAAGAGCGGAGATCAGAGGTGATTTTTGCTCTTCGATGCGCTCTCCACCTATTATCACCATGAGTGAATCGTCATCGCCATTTTTGTAGGAATTGATGTCGATGTCGGGTGCGATTGCGATGCCGCTTGAGCTCACAACGGGGCTACTCATCCCGATAACTCGCCAATCAAACAGCCTTTCGCCGACGCTGCAATTGGCTTGATAAAAAGGTTCTACAAACGAAGAGAGACTAAGCTGCGAGAAGCCTGGCAGAACAAGGATGCCGAGCTTAAGCGTGCACTCATACGAGGCTTCTTCGTCCGGTGGGCCGCCATTGAAATGGGCGCCCGACACGGATGGGTCTGCATTCAGGGCTTCAGCCATAATCATCCCTGTTCCCGGCTGGCCGCTTTCTCCCCGCCCCCTTGCTTGCAGATCTCGCAGCGTTGCAAGCTCAACCCGCTTGGCGGCAGCGTTCTCTTCGAGGCGGCCAGCCGTAACGGTCGAACTGCGCGGCGCAAAGATGCCCACGGCAATGCGCCCGCTATGCAAGCCCCCATCAAAGTTGGTTCTGGAGCTCTGGAAGAATTTGGAACAGATCGCCAACCAGACCGTAATCGGCAACCTGGAAAATCGGCGCTTCCTCGTCCTTGTTGATGGCGACGATGACCTTCGAATCCTTCATGCCGGCAAGGTGCTGGATGGCGCCGGAAATGCCGACAGCGATGTAGAGGTCGGGAGCCACGACCTTGCCAGTCTGGCCGACCTGCCAGTCGTTCGGCGCATAACCGGCATCGACCGCGGCACGGCTTGCGCCGACGGCGGCGCCCAGCTTGTCGGCCACCGGCAGGATGACCTCCTGGAACTTCTCCGAGGAGCCGAGCGCGCGGCCGCCCGAGATGATGATCCTGGCCGAGGTCAGCTCCGGACGATCGGTCTCGGACAGCTTGTTCTCGATGAAGGACGATACACCGGGGTCGGCTGCCGCCGAGATAACCTCGACGGCAGCCGCATTGCCTTGGGAGGCGACTGGAAATGAAGCGGTGCGCACGGTGATCACCTTCTTGGCGTCGCTCGACTGCACGGTCTGGATGGCGTTGCCGGCATAGATCGGCCGCTTGAATGTGTCGGGCGACACCACTTCGATGATCTCGGACACCTGCGCGACATCGAGCAGGGCGGCGACGCGCGGCGCGACATTCTTGCCCGACGAGGTCGCCGGCGCGACGATGGTGTCGTAGGCACCGGCGAGCGAGACGACGAGTGCTGCCGTCGGTTCGGCAAGGCGCTCGGCCAGTTCGTCGGCGTCGGCGAGCAGCACCTTGCTGACGCCCTTGAGCTTGGCGGCGGCGTCGGCGGCCGGCTTGGCTCCTTTGCCGGCAACCAGCACATGCACGTCCGAACCGATCTGCAGGGCCGCCGACAGCGCCTTGGCGGTCTGGTCGGAAAGGGTTGCGTTGTCGTGTTCGGCGATGAGGAGAATGGTCATTTTTCTGTTCCTTTCCCGATCGCTTACAAAACGCCGGCTTCGTTCTTGAGCTTGTCGACCAGTTCGGCGACGCTCTTGACCTTGACACCCGCCTTGCGGCCGCTCGGCTCCTCGGTCTTGATCACCTTGAGGCGCGGCTTGACGTCGGCGCCGTAATCGGCCGGGCTCTTTTCGTCGAGCGGCTTCTTCTTGGCCTTCATGATGTTGGGCAGCGAGGCGTAGCGTGGCTGGTTGAGGCGAAGGTCGGCGGTGACGATCGCCGGCATCTTCAGTTCCACCGTCTGCAGGCCGCCATCGACTTCGCGCGTTACCTTGGCCTTGTCGCCGTCGAGCACCACCTTGGAGGCGAAAGTGCCCTGTGCCCAGCCGAGCAAAGCGGCCAGCATCTGACCGGTCTGGTTGGAATCGTCGTCGATCGCCTGTTTGCCGAGGATGACGAGGCCGGGCCGCTCTGCGTCGACGACGCCCTTCAGCACCTTGGCGACGCCGAGCGGCTCGGTCTGTTCGTCGGTCTTGACCAGGATGGCGCGGTCGGCGCCCATGGCGAGTGCGGTGCGCAAGGTTTCCTGCGCCTGCTGCGGGCCGATCGAAACGACGATGATCTCTTCGGCCTTGCCAGCTTCCTTCAGCCGGATCGCCTCTTCCACCGCGATCTCGTCGAACGGGTTCATCGCCATCTTGACGTTGGCGAGCTCCACCGCCGAACCGTCAGCCTTCACACGAACCTTGACGTTCGCATCCACAACCCGCTTCACGGGCACAAGGATCTTCATGTGTGCGCTCTCGTTGGATGAGTCTTGGAGCAAGCGCCACATCCCGCGTTGGCGCAAACCCTGAACGTGGATTTGGGAACGGGGGTGTGACCACGGGTTTCAGTTCTAGGCAAACCGCGCCATTGAGAAGGCCTCCATCAGTTCCTGACGTTCGCCAAGTGCCCACTTCGCGACGGATTCACCCATGGCAGGGCCGATCTTGAAGCCGTGTCCGCTCGAACCAGCGATCACGAAGAGACCCTTCGCGCCGGGTATCTCATCAACCACCGGAACGTGGTCCGCGCTCATGTCATACTGGCACGCATAGCCGGGCCGGATACCCAATTCGGCGATCTCCGGGGAGCGAGGCATGAGATGATTGATGATCCAGATGGACTCCTCCTGCGTGATAGTGCGGTCGAACTGGCCAGCTACATCGACGCGATAGTTCATCTTATGATGGTCTGATGCCAGAGCTTCGTTCTCGACGGAAGTGCCGCCGCCGCCCCACGCTCCAATCAGGATCGTATTTTCGCCTTCAGGACGGGCGTAGCAGTTGTAAGTGTCGTCGACCCAACAATGCGGGAGCAGCTTGCGAGCAATCCCTGGGGCGCTCATCACCGCCATGAAGTGACGCTCAATGTAGACCGGCAGGTTTACGCCGAGCTTGGACAGGAGTGCTTTGGACCATACGCCGGTGGCAAGAATTACGCGCTCCGTCGTGATGGTCGATCCATCACTGAGGGTCACGCCCGTCGTTTGGCCATTGGCTACATGAATTTCGGTGACGGAGCGTCCGCCTAGGAACTTCACGCCGCTTTCACGGGCGCGGCGCACCAACTCGTTGGTCGCGCCGTAGGGATCGCAATGCCCGGATTCGTCTTCCCATGCGGCAAAAGTTATCCCATCCATGTTGATGTGCGGTAGGAGCTCAGAAGCCTGCGCTCCGGTCAGTCCTTCAATTCGGCTACCTTCGACGTCGCGTATCCGTTCCACTGTGGCTCGATTGACAGCCTCGTTCTTCTGGCCGCATGCCCAGAGAACACCGGACTGATCGAAGGCGCCCGGCAGATCCTTCAGGATCTCGATGCCGCGTTTGGCGAGCAAAGATAACGGGCGGTCTAGATAGAAGTAGTGGCACACTGCGGAAGACGACCCAGTCGGACCGGAAGCCGGGTGATCGGTTTCGACCTGGATCACGTTCAGTTTCTGGCCGGAGAGATAATAGGCCGCCCCAGCACCGGCGATTCCGGCGCCGACGACGAGCACGTCACAGCTGTACTTCTCAGTCATCAGGGTCTCCTGGTTTATTGCTGGTTCAATCGAGGCGCACGCGCCAATTTCGCGCCGATTTTTTTAAGTCCGCTCCCGTCCCCAGACCATCCGTTCGCGCTTATAGGGAAGCGGCGTCTGGGGATCGGCGGATGTGATTTCGCGTGCGATCCGATGGCCGGCGAAAATCGTATCGGCAAGAAAGCGCGGCGCGTAGCAATCGCCTGCTTGGTAGATGCCCTTGATGTCCTCTTCCTTCCAGCGATCCTTCTGCGCTGCAAGTTCCTTGTAGAGGCCATCGTTGGAAACGCGCCCCGTTACAAGGACCACAGTGTCGAATTCCATGAGGGTCGCCTCATTGCTCATCTTTCGGGGATATTCCCCGGCTACCGGAACCGTCGTCCGGCTAGGGTCGTCGCGATAAAGATCGAACAGCCTGACCTGGACGCAGTTGCTTACCTCGACGTCCTGTATCCATGTCCCGCCAATCTGCTTGATGCCCTTCTTTCGCATGGTCCGCTGCATGAATGGTGTTTCGAGCGTGTAGTTGGTCCAAGAGCCGATCTGGCCGAACACGCTGACCGCGGTAACCTGCTTGCCCTCGTCCGCCAGTTTGTCGGCAATCGAATAGGCCGTGTAGTAGCCGTCCGCGTCCAATACCAGTACACGCTGTCCGATTGCTTTGCCCGCCATGACCTGTTCGGGTGTCGCGAAATAGGGCGTAGAACAGTCGATACCTGGAATGGCTCCCATGGTAACTTGGCTGAACCCGTTGTCCAGCCAGCGCGCGCCAGTGGCCAGAACAACCTTGTCGGCACCATAGGTCAACACGCCTTCAGCGGTCAGCCGCTGCCCGAGATGCAATTCAATATTCTTGAGCTTGGCTATCTGCGCCTGGCGGTAGGTGATCAGCCTCCACCATTCGCCGAGCCCCGGGAACTGGCTTACATATCGCATATGTCCGCCGATTTCTTTCTCCGCATCGACGAGATGCACCTCGTGGCCCTGCTCGCCTAGAACGCGAGCACATTCGAGGCCCGCTGGGCCTGCGCCTACCACAAGTATGCTTTCCGGTTGGTCGGCTTTCTTGAACTTCTCCGGATGCCAATCCCGGCGATATTCCTCCATTGCGGTGGCGTTTTGCGTGCAAACCATTCGGACGCCCCGTTCCCAACGCGAGATGCACATGTTGCAGCCGATGCATTCACGGATGTCTTCGAGACGGCCCTCATCGATCTTCTTGGGCAGGAACGGGTCAGCGATCGACGGCCGCGCTGCGCCGATGATATCAGCCTGGCCGCTGTTGATGACATTCACCATATCGTCCGGACTGGTGAAGCGCCCGACATTCAGCACTGGAGCCTTGGTGACGGATTTCACATGCTTGACGAAAGGAGCCTGATGGTTGGCCTTGAAGAACCGTGAAGGCCCTGCGTCTTCGCCCCATTCGAACTGGTCGTTGATGTTCACGTCCCACAGGTCAACATGGCCGTCGCGATCGAGCAGTTCGATGAACCGCAGACCGTCGTCCAGAACCTCCAGACCGTCCGGGCCCATAAGCTGGTCAACGGAAATCCGAATGGCGAGCGCGCAATGGTCGCCGACAGCTTTCTTGATACGCTCCGACTGCTCTCGCCAGAAGCGAGCGCGATTTTCAAACGAGCCGCCATACTTGTCGGTGCGTTTGTTGTACCACTTGGAGAGGAACTGGAACGGTAGGACCGAGTGCGAGCCGTATGAATAAACGATGTCGAAGCCTGCGTCCACGGCACGCTTGGCGCCATTCTCGAAATCTCGATGACAGGATTGAATATCGTTCAGGTCCATTTCGTGCCCCGCGCAATGCGGGGTATAGACCGTCATAAGTTGGCCCACGCCCTTAGGCACGGCGCGCGACTCGTAGCACGGCGAGATCCCGCCACTGTGCCATAACTCCACGCCTGCGAGCGCGTCATGCCGATGTACTTCGTCGGTCATATGGCGAAGGTTGATCACATCATCATCATCGTAAAGGGATGCAAGAGTGTGTGGCTCGAAATCACCCTCGGGGTTCACCGCACAGGCTTCGGTGCACACGGCGGCCCAGCCTCCCTCTGCCTTGACGGCGCGGTGCTCGGCCTGGCTGCCCGGCCTGTCAGACCCGGCGCCGTTGCAGTGGGGTACCTGATAAAATCGGTTCTTCAGGACCTTGGGACCGATTTTTATCGGCTCAAACAAGATGTCATACTTGGGATCGCGGGCCATGATTTTCTCCTCCTAGCCGACTCCGAATAGTCAAGCGATTGGATTGAACTTCGATCTGTCGCTGGCTCTTCGGGCTTTGAACTAATGCGCTAGAACCTGCCGCCCCAAGGGGCGGGATGCTGAGCGCCTATTCTTGGTGTTATCGAGCAATGGATCCAAGGGCATTGGCTTCTGGTCTGGGATCCAAAGGTGAATGACAGGCGGCGACTTCTCTGCACACGGGACTCCAAGACACGACGTGTTCGAGAAAGGCGAGCTGTCATTCGGGGTCCGGACCAATGCCATAGTCGTGACAACGAAAGGGCCGCTTCGCTGGCTTCAGCCGTTTGTGGCTATTGGAGACGCGGCTTCGGGATTAGAGAAGGATCTGGGAGTACCGAGCCCAGAAACTCACGCTTTCCGTCCTTGACACGGATAAGGAATCCGGGACGGATCGGAACACCATGTGCCCCCTTATACGTGATTTTCGCCGTTGCTCCCTGCACATTCTCCAAATTGGCAATAGCGTCTCGCAGACCAACGCCGTCGGTCTTCAGGCCATTTGCTATCACCGCAGCCTCGATCACCTTGATCAGATCATATCCCACGGCGTTGTAGATTGTCTGCGATGGGTGTCCATACCTTGTCTGATACTTGGCCATGAACTTTTCCATCTCGGAGCCAGGAACCGGGTGCCCCGCCGTGGTGAAAACAAGCCCCTCGCCTACAGCTCCCAGCGAAAACGTCGTCGGCGTGTCAATGCCGTCGGATCCTATGACGGGGGTATTAATCCCCGTCCCTCTCAGCTGCCGCAAGAAGGATGGAAAGTCCGGCTCATATGCAGATGTGTAGATTACATCAGGCGCTGGGTTCAGCGACTTGATCTTGGTGACCTCGGCCGAAAAATCCTGCTGCCCCAACTGATATGTGCTCTCGGCCACGACCGAACCGCCGAGCGACTTGAAGGCCTCGGCGAAATAAAGCGGCATGGTGGTATACTGCGTATCTGGCGAATAGAGCACGTATGCCGCCCGGTAGCCTTGTTGATATGCATATTGGGCGGCCACCGCTGCCTGGACGTTGTCGGCCGGGTAGTTGATGAAGACGAAATCCCCACCAATCAGGCTCAAACCCGGTGACGACCCGCAGCTTGAAAACATCGGAATCTGTGCCGCCGTCGCAATTGGCGCCGCTGCGAACGACGGATCTGCATCGCAGGGCGCGATCAGAATATTTACTTTTTCATCAACCAGTTCCTGAGCCATTACAGCCGTCGGCGCTGCTTCCGATCGCGTATCCTTGACTATTTCCCGAATTTTGACTTTGCCGCCGATACCGCCGGCTGCATTGATCTCATCGATCGCAATGCGCTCCCCTTCATAAACCGGCACATCGAATGACGCGAGTGTACCGGTTAGCGCCACAGCCTGGCCAAGAACAAGCTCTTGATCGTCCGCTCTGGCGGACATCACACCTAAGGCAATAGAAAGCGGAAGAACGACGGCCACAACGTTCAGTTTCATTTTCTCTCTCCTTTTTCTGCACGAGGCGCCCCTTGCAAGGGATTTCTTTCCTCGTCTTTTCCCCTCGACGCAGCGATCGAGCCCTTTGAAACGATCCCGCCGAGTACCAGACACGGACGTCTGGCTCGCCAAAAGCAACCCGAGAAAGCGGTTCTTTGAGGTCGAGACAAACCCGCCCGGCCC
>NZ_QZWZ01000094.1 GCF_003601975.1 Mesorhizobium waimense | reverse complement strand
CTTCAAGCCGAATTCTGTCCGAAGCCGTGATGTCGATGCTGATACCAGTGCGCATCTCGCAATGTCGCATGCCGAAGCGATCCGGGGAATCCCAAAAAGGACTCTTCTGTTCCGATCAATCCACTAGCGGATAGGCCGGGCTTCTCGCCGCGAGGCTGGCTCCGCGGTGAGTGCCGCTACAATCTGTACAAAATTCCGAACGCTCCGCTAGTAAGAAGACTGATTGCACTATCGCGATCCTGCCAGCGGTCTCTCATGAGTGCCGGTCACTGAATGGTGACTTATAAGCGGTTGTAAGTCGGAGTGGGGGAGTCGAGAATTAGTTCAAGAAATCAATCCTTTGACTTGGACTGGCTCCGCCGGTGTATGTACCGGTCTGAACTTGCAGCCTTGGAGGTATGCGCCGTGAGTACTGCCGAAAAATACATGCCCTCGCAGCGTGAACAGGCGTTTCTGGACAAAGTCGTCAACGGCAAATACGACCGGCAGATCATCACCGGCATAGCCAAGTTCGCCAGCGGTGACGTGTCCCAGGATATGCGCGGGTTCTATTCGCAAGAAGAACTGGATCGGATCCTCGAGTTGAAAGGCACTGTGAAGGATTTGGAAGCCCGGATGCCGATCAAGATCACGCGGCATTATTATGAGCAGGCGCAGTACAGCCGACCGATGCAGACGCTGGTGAAAGCCAGCCCGAAAGAAACCTACGATCTCGACGGTGCCGAAGATCCGGGCAAGCAGATGACCTACAGCCCCCGAGAGGGGCTGATCCATAAGTACGAGCTCGGCCTGCTCTATGTGGCGTCCACCTGCTCCGCCCACTGCCGCTTCTGCTACCGCGAGGAACTGATCGGCCGCAAAGAGATCGCCCGCGAGGACGGGACAGTTGCTCCTAAAGGCTTGGCGCAGCTCGGGGAGATTGTCGAATACATTGGCGAGCACAACAGGGCGGTGGCCGCGAATGGCGGTCGCCATCCGCAAACCGGCCGCGAGAAGCTTCGCGAGATCCTGATGTCAGGCGGCGATCCCATGGTTCTGGGGAACAAGAACATCGCTGCCTGGCTGGCTGGGCTCGCGGAAGCCGGTGTCGAGAATATCCGCATCGGGACCAAGGAGCTGGCGTTTCATCCGCAGCGGTTCGACCAGACTTTCTTTGCGATGCTCGATGCCTTTCATGAGGCCTATCCCGAGGTCAGCCTGCGGATGATGGTGCACTTCAACCATCCCGACGAATTTCTCCGCAAGACAGCGGATGGCGGCTATCTCGACAATCATGGCGGTGGGCTGCAATGGATCCCCGAAACGCGGGTTGCGGTCAAGGAACTCGCTCGGCGTGAGTGGATTACGGTCCACAATCAGTCTCCGATCATTCGCGATATCAACGACGATGCCGAAGCGCTGCGGATCATGCAGCGCGAGATGCTACGAAACGGCATCAACAACCATTATTTCTTCTGTGGTCGCGACATAGTCGGGCACAAGGCGTTCAATGTCCCGATCGAGCGTGCATGGCAGATCCTGAACGAGTCGCAAAAGGGCCTGTCGGGCGTCGAGGCCCATGCGCGGCTTTCGATCACACACTACAAGGGCAAGACCGAAGTCGCGGCGGTCACCAACGAACCGGTACCGGGCGTCCCTGGGGGTGAAAAAGGCGTCGTGATCTTCAAGCTGTTGCGTTCAGCCGCTGACGCAGGCGACCGATGCAAGGTGACCATCGTCGGCCGAAACCCTGACGCTATCTGGTTCAGCGGCTATGATGATCGCGTCATCTTCGACGAGGCTGGCCTCTATTCCATGTATGGGATCACCCCCGCATTCCTGCAGGCGGCGGAGTAGCTGCGCAGATATCCGGTATTTTCAACGGATGGGGACCAGACATGACCTATGTCGTCACCGAGAACTGTATCAAGTGCAAATTTACCGATTGCGTCGATGTGTGCCCGGTCGATTGCTTCTACGAGGGGCCGAACTTTCTCGTTATTCACCCCGACGAATGCATTGATTGCGATGCCTGTACACCAGTTTGTCCGGCAAAGGCGATCTACCGAGATACGGACCTGCCGTCGGATATGAAGCACTTTCTGGAGCTCAACGAAGAGCTTTCGCGATTGTGGCCCAACATAACTGATTCCAAGGAACCACTTCCTGACGCAGCCGCCTGGGATGGCGTGCAAGGCAAGTTCAGCCATTTGGAACGCTAGCTGCTATCGGGAGATGCCTTGTGGACGCGAATTTACATACGGATATTTCGAAAAGCGCAGCCCTGTTTGAGCGCGCCAAGTCCATTTTGCCGGGCGGATGCAGCCGAAACACGATTTTGCGCAAGCCGCATCCGATCTACGCCGAGAGGGGGCAAGGGTGCTACGTCTATGATGTGGAGGGCGTCCGTCGCATCGACTTTGCGAATAATATCGCCTCACTGATTCACGGGCATGCACATCCGGCGATCGTTGCTGCTGTCAGCGAACAGCTGCAGAAAGGGACCGCGTTTACGCTCGGCACCGAAGTCGAGATCGATTATGCCGAGTATATTCGCAGCCGCAATCCTGCCTTTGAGCGAATCCGCTTCGTCAATTCGGGAACAGAGGCGGTCATGGCGAGCCTCAAGGCTGCCCGGGCATTCACCCGGCGGCCGAAGATCGCAAAGGTCGAAGGGGCCTATCACGGCCTTTACGACTACGCCGAGGCAAGCCAGACGGCCAAGCCGGACAATTGGGGACAGCCCGAGCACCCGTCCAGCGTTGCTGTATCGCGCGGAACGCCTCAGCGCGTGCTCGACGATGTCGTTGTGATCCCGTTCAATGACGGGCAACGGGCGCTCAAAATACTCGACGAACACCGCGACCAGTTGGCGTGCGTACTTATCGATGTGCTTCCTCATCGTATAGGCGTGATTCCTGCGGCCGAAGATTTCGTCCAAGCGCTGAGACGCTGGACCCAACAGAATGGGGCGCTCCTGATCTTCGACGAAGTGATCACGTTCCGGTCAAAATTTGGAGGGGCCCAACAATGGTATGACGTCCAACCGGACATCACTGCCTTGGGCAAGATGATAGGGGGTGGCTTTCCGGTCGGGGCCATTGCCGGCAGCGCCGACGTGATGGAGGTGTTGAACCCCCTAAACGGGCCGGCGCTTTTTCCGCTTTCTGGCACGTTCTCGGCAAACCCAATCACGATGATCGCCGGCCATACGGCGATGCAGTTGTACGATCGGGAGGCTGTTGACAGGCTCAATGCACTTGGCGACCGCGCGCGAAGCTCAATTGGCGAGGCAATCAAGATTGCGGACGTGCCTGTTTGCGTTACCGGCCGAGGGTCGATGTTTCGCATCCACCTGTCCGCGGGTGCGCCTGAGAACTACCGGCAGGCTTACCTGTCGTCGGAGAAAGCTGCACTTCTTTCGGCTTTCGTCGGGCATCTTTTCGACGGCGGCCTCCTGATGGTCGAAACAGGCACCGGCTTCCTGTCTACGGCCATGTCGGAGCAGGACATCGATGACATGGGGGCTGTGGTTCTCACAGCTCTGCGCAAGATGAAACCGTACCTTTAACCGGCGCTTCGCAGCCGTATCCAGCGGAGTGACTAAGTTAAACGTGGGGCCCACAATCGTGGTGAAGTTCTGCTCCCTGGCTGAAGCCTTAGCGGAGAACCTTTTTGATGGCGACAGCGTGGCGTTCGAGGGGTTCACGCATCTCATCCCCTACGCGACCGCACACGAGGCGATCCGGCAGGGGCGGCAGGAACTGACCCTAATCCGCATGACGCCGGCCTCTCCTACGACCAGATGGTAGGAATGGGGATGGCGAAGAAGCTCATCTTCTCTTATCTCGGCAATCCTGATGTCGGGCTTTTGCGACGCTGCCGCGACGCGATCGAAAATTGCTATCTGCGCGCCGAAGAGCATAGCCATGCCGGTATGGCTAACGCCTAAGAGGCGGGCGCGGCTGAGCTGCCATTCGCCGTATTCCGCGGCGAAACGCTCGCGGCAGTCCGGCACTCAGACCCGACGTCACCTTCATTCACGCCCAGAAGGCGAACCGCAAACGGCGACGTGCTTGTCGAGGGTCTCGTTGGCATTCAGAAGAAGCGGTGCTGGCTGCCAAGCGTGCGGTGACGAAGTATCCTCGATGACTTCCTCCACCGTCACCAGTCGCACCGCTTAACTCGGCGACCAAATCGCCCCTTGCATGTTCCAATGTCATGGCGCGAAAGCTCCATATTCATCGGCCTATTGCAAGGTGCCTTGGTGCACCGCCCGGAAGCCGCGTCTCGGATGATGATAGTCGCCGATGACGGTCGTGTTGATATTGCCGTGGCGATCGAGCTGCGCAGCGCTGAGGAAGCCCACGGCAATGCGCCCTCCCTGCAACCAGTAGCGAAACATTTCGGGCACCGACACCGTCGTCCTGGCCGTTTCGCAGAGCCCCCGTCGCCGATCGACAAGGGAAGCACCTCCGGCGCCGTGCCGATCGTGCCGCTCTCGTAGATGAGCGCGATGCCAGGCGCGTGCGTGAGACGCGCGATGTTGCAGGCGGCAGATGGCGCGCCGATGCCGACGAAGCAGACATCATGGCTGGAAAGCGCCCGCGCCGCGGCGGCCGAAGACCGTGCAATAGTGATTGGGCGCGCGCGGCAACGAAGGCTGTGGAACTGCACAGAGAAGCGCGCTTTGGTCGACCTGGCGAGCGCGGGGGGGGGGGTCGTCGGTGACCGAGGTCGCGCAAGCGTTCGGCGTAGCCCCATCACAGCTCTATGCCTCGCGCAAGCAGATGGCCGGCGGCGAGCCTGATGCCGATCAGGCGATGGCGACCTTCGCGCGCATCGACGTGAGCGATCTACCCGCGGTCGAACGTAAGCGCTGTTCTGGTGGCACCTTTCGCGGGTGGTCGTGAGGAACGATGCTCGGAGCCTTTGAGGGCTTCGACACATGACGATTTCAGAGCTTACGCTTAAATCCAGTGATCTTGAACCGGCGCGCCGTTTCGAGGTGTTCACTGGTTCTGGTCGGCGGCGCGAATGGCTGCCGGAAGAGAAAGCGCGGATCGTGGCGGAAAGTTACGATGCCGGCGAGACCGTGAGTGCCGTGGCCCGGCGGTAATGCATTGTCCCCGCAGCAGTTGTTCGCCTGGCGTCGGGCTGCTCGCGTACCGTTGGCGGAAACGCTGGCACCGGAACCGTTGTTCGTGCCGGCAGTGGTGGCGGCTCCGAAGCCGGAACCGACGGGGAAACAGCAGCCACAACGCAAACGGAAAGCCGCCCGCGACGCTGGCGTTATCGAGCTGGAGATCGACGGCGTCGCCATGCGGGTCGGCCGTGGCGCCGACGCCAAGACGGTCGCGGCGGTGATCCGCGCGCTGAAGGCGACGTCGTGATCGGGCCGACGGGTGCGGTCAAGGTCATGGTCGCGACGAAGCCGGTGGACTTCCGCAAGGGCGCGGAGGGCTTGGCCGCCCTGGTGCGCGAGACGATGGGCGCCGATCCGTTCTTATGTGTCGGTCGTGGATATGTGGCGGCGCGGTCCCGAAGCGGCTAATTCCGCGGTGATCGCGAGCTTTGCCGCCACATAATATTCAGATGCGCTCCAGCAATTGCAACACCGCATCCTTGGGTTTGAAGCGGGCGGCGTGCTTGCCGGAGACGCCCGCCTTATCCAATCCTCGCCGCATCATCTCGACGTCCGCAGCAGCGTAGCGATGCGTCGTGGCAACTTGCGAATGGCCCAGCCAAGCTTGGATGGTCAGAAGGTCCACCCCGGACTGCAGTAGCGTCATCGCGAGCGAGTGCCGAAGGACATGAGGCGAGATGGATTTGCGTGCCAGTTCCGGCCGCGTCAACGTGGCTGTGGCGACGGCCCGCCGCACGATGTGCGTTGCACCGAAACGCGTGAGACGCGTCTCATGAGTACCGACGAAGAGCGGACGCGCTTCCTGGCGATTGACTCCACGCTCGGTCATCAACGCCCTCAATGCTTTGACGAGGTCGTCCGGGATCGGTACGACCCGTTCCTTGCGGCGCTTGCCGCGCAGGAGCACCTGTGGTCGCGGGCGATCCAGTTGAAGATCGCAGGCATTGGCGCCGAGTGCCTCCGAAACGCGAGCGCCGGTGCGCGCCAGGAAAAGCAACAGCGCCCGGTCGCGCCGGCCGCGCGGCGTTTGCTGATCCGGCGCATCGATAAGAGCATCGACTTCTCGTCGCGAGAGGTGATGCATCACCTCAATGTGCGATCTCTTAACCGGGATAGCGAGGATGCGTTGGGCGATGCCCAATGATGCGGGGTCGTTCGCCGCCACATGATGGAAGAACGACCGGATCGCTGTCAGGCGCGCATTGCGTGTCTGGATCGTGTTCTTCCGCTTCTCTTCAAGCTCATCCAGAAAAGCGAGAATAAGGTCTCGATCGAAATCCTCGACGGCCAATGCGTACGGCTTGCGCCCGGTGCGTTCGGCGGCAAAGAGCACCAACATACGCAAGGCGTCGCGGTAGCTGGCGATGGTTGAGGGACTTGCGTTCCTTTGCTTGGTCAGCCGGTTGCGGAAGAACGACTCCAGCAGCGGCGCGAGCGAGAGATGTACGCTCATGAGGCGCCTCCATGGGCCAACGCGCGGTCGGCCGCCATGCCAAGCAAATCCGCCGTGCCCGTCACATAGTAGGCAGTATCGGTGTAGTGGGCGTGGCCAAGATAGGTCGCCAACAAGGGCAGCAGCGCCTGCACGTCGGCGTTCTCTCGATGCCATGCGGCGAGCCGTGTGACGGCGAAACGATGCCGCAGATCATGCGGTCTTAAGGCCTTGTCACAGGTGAGACCGGCCAGCTTGCAGGCTGCGCCGAAAGCCAGAGCGAGCCCTGTCTTCGACAGCCGGTTGCCGCGCGAGCTGAGAAAAAACGCGGAATCCTTTGGCGTCGGAAATGCCATATCACGAAGCCGTGCGTACTGGCGCAGTGCCGCCAGTGTTGTGGCATGAACCGGGACCAGGCGATCCTTGCGAAACTTGGTCCTCCTGATGTGAAGAACTCCGCTGACGAGGTCGACGTCGGCGCGATCGAGGCGGAGCCCTTCGCCGGAACGTAAGCCCGTGCTCGCCAGCAATCCGACCAGCATTGTCAACATCACGCTCCGCTCGGGATACTGCGGCGAAATACGCCTGCACGCCAACATGAGCGATGCAAGTTCCTCATCGCTCAAGATACGCGGTGGCGGAATGGCGCGGGATCTGGGAAACGCGCGAGGATCGAGCGCTTCAGTTCTCGCGTCGTAGACGGCGAGATACTCGCAAAAGCGGCGGAGCACTCCATGACGAATGGCCCGGCCGTTGGCTGCGCCCTCAATCGATAGGACGAAGTTAAGCGCCATGCTTTGGGTGAGCGGGCCGTCCAGATGCTCCGTCTCCACAAACCGCGCCAAAGCACGCAATGTGGCGGCTTGCTTCTTGAACGAGTAGCCGAGCGAGCGACGAAGCTCGATGTAGCTCTCGACCTTCTCGGCCAGCATCTTGAAGAAGGCGCTCATAGCGCGCCTCCCGGAAATGGCAGTGCAACGTCAGATAGCTGCGGCAGTGCCACCTTCACGTAGATGGCGGTTGTGTCGATGCTGCGATGGCCCAGCAGGTCGCCGACCTCGTTGATCGGGCGCCGTTGCCTGACGAGCTGCGTCGCCAGGCTATGGCGCAACAGATGGGCGCCGGCGGCGCCGGAGAGCTCAATCCCGCTTCGTTCCAATCGGGAACGGACGATCCTCGAAATAGAGGCGGGGTACTTGAACGGCCTTACTGGCGGAACGTAGGACAGAAAAACCCGCTGACTTTCGATCTTCGGCCTGGCATGCAGCACATAATCGGCGAGCGCCGCGCCTGCTTCATGCAGGAGCGGCACGACCCGATCGCGCTTCCCCTTGGTCCGCCGCACAAGTACTTCGGCGGTGCGCCAGCGGATATCCTGGAGTTCGAGCATCCGTATCTCTTTGTTGCGCAGACCGGTTGTGGCGAGAACGAGCAGAAGCGCGCGGTCCCGCACGCCTGAAGGCATCGTCACGTCGATCGCGTCGATGGTGCGCTGAATGTCTTCCCATGGAAGTCGCGGTGGCAGGTGCGCCAGCCGCCAGCAAGGGGTTCGAGGAACGAACCGGGCAAGATCCCGGTCGTTGAGGCCGGCCCATCGCAGGAAGCGCAGAAATGTACGGGCATATGAGGTTGTCGAGGACCGGGTGTAATCGTTAGCCGACAGCGACAGGAGGTGTTGCACGAGGCCGAGCACATGCTCGCCCGTCAACGCGGCAAGACCCTGGTCAGGCAGGTGGTCGTTGAGCCATGTGAGGATCCGGCGTGCGCTCGTTAGAAGCCCCTCGCAGGTCTTCGGCTCCAGGCCACGCACGTGGCGCAGATGATCCAGGTAGGCGGCAAGCAGCGGGCCATCATGAGCCGGAGCCGTGTGGCGACGCGGAGTTGAAAACCGTTCTGGCGCGACCCGACGTGCGTGCTCGATCGCCGTTCGCGCCGCTATTCGTGGTGTTGCTGTCCGGAGGCTGTGCACGAAGCGATCGACTATATCCTGTTCGATCGTCGCCCTTCTGGCGCTGCGGGCCGCGAAATCGCTGAATCTGGCAAGCCGACTGATATAGACCTTGGCCGAGGTGTGCTTGTAACCGACCTGGGAGAAATGCGCCGCAATGCGGTCCATCTCTCCACCAAGTGCCCCGCTGCGAAGGCGTCTGAGCACACTTGGATATTTGAAATAAAGCTCCAACATCACACTCTCTCCATCACGGGCGTGCCAGGGAAATCCTGAGCCCAAAGGAGAAAGTGATGAGATATTATGTGGCGGCAAAGCTCGCGATCACCGCGGAATTAGCCGCTTCGGGACCGCGCCGCCACATATCCACGACCGCCACATATTGCAGAGCGTTTTTAGCTTGGCGTCGCGCAGAAAGGCGGCTGGCGAGAGCGCGCTGTGGTGGATCGCGACGGTGAGCTAAAAACGTGTTGGACTAAGCCGCCGGCACGGGTGGCCGCTATGCGCGTTCAATTGAGGCCGTGTCCATGAACCGGCATGGCGTGGGCGCGGATGCGGTCGTGGACGCGGCGATTGCAGGGGTCGCCTGCGCCGAAAGCGGCACGGACATCGGTTGCGGCAAGGTGAGGACCGGCGCCGCGCCTCGCAGGGAGAGGCTGCCCGGGGGTGACGGCGCGCATCTCCGCGGGACCGGCTCGGCTTTGCGACCGAACGGCCCGGGCGATACGACGGTGACGAAAGCTGAGCGCTTCTTTCATGATGTATCCCAGTATGGCGGCGGTCCGGTGACGCCGGAATGTTTCGATGACGATCATCTGCCCTTGGGGACAGGCGGGGCATTGCCGGAGGGAGTGCCCGGTAAGGTTCTCGTAGCGGTCGCGGTAGTCCTTCGCCGAGCAGCTGTTCGACGCCTCTGGAGCCGGCATGCCGAGCAGGTCGCGGCAGTGGGCGAGCTTTTGCGCGCGATGGCGATTGCCGAGGAAGCCGTAATAG
>NZ_QZWZ01000093.1 GCF_003601975.1 Mesorhizobium waimense | reverse complement strand
CGCTCAGGCGCTGGCGATCAATCGGCGAAACGGTGAGGGATATTCCTGTGCGCATGCGCCAAACTCGCATGCGCACTCGCGAAAGGGAATCCCAAGCCGGACTCTTATGTTAGGCGGAAACCACTAGAAGCGATTCGGACGACAAATTCGATCCAACTGGATTGGGATATTCACGCTCTCTTTGAGAGGCCGGCTGTCATTGCCAATCATTCTTGTGATCCCAATCTAGCGATCGTGCCTAATCGGTTCGGGGCCCATGATTTTATCGCTAATCAGGAGATCTTTTCTGGCGTCGAAGTCACTTGGGATTACGCCACTTCGGAGTTCGAGTGCTTCGGGGTGTCGGTTTGTCTTTGCTCGGCGGCGAATTGCCGAGGTGCAGCCGGAGGCTTTTCCAAGTTGCCTCTCGATCATCCAATGCTCGTGTCGCGATTCTACGCATCATACCTTTCTCGAGGAAACCCAGCGTACTATCCGAGGGAAATGGATAAATCTCAGACTTTGTCGGCTCCTAGCAGTTCGAACCGTCCTGCACATACAGCAATCCGCAGACCGTGAGTTGGCCATGCTACCATTTGCATGACGTGCAGTTGTTAAGACGCAATCTGACAACGGTGTCGAAGCTGAAGTGGAGCCGAGGCCGGGCGCGGAGCGGTCGGGATGCGCAGTGTTCTGGACGTTGCCTCTGCGGTCAAATCTGAACTCACTTGCCACCCCTCCCGCCGCAGCAGGGTTGCGATCCGGCGATATCCGTAGTGGGCGTTGCCGAGAGCCAGCTTCTGAATGAGATCGCGCAAACCTGTCTCGGCCCGACGAGGGGCCGAAACCAGCCAGTGACGGAAATAACTCGCGCGCTGACGCCAGCGAGCCAGCACATTCGCCTTGCGACAGGCCGGTCGTCATCTTTTCGATGACTTTGAAGATCCCGTTTCGCCGGGAGCGCTGCTCCGACGATGATCTTCCTCGAAGTGCCGCAAGGCTTCTCGGAAAAAATCGAAATCGAGCTGCTGTTGCCCGACTTTCTGCTCCAATTCCCTGATCCGGCGCCTGGCCTTGGTCAGTGCCTTTTCCTGAGGTGCCAGCACGTCAACCGCGCTCTGCGGCTGCGCGGCCCCGTCAACTCCGGCTGTCGATCTGGCCGGCCGGCCGCGCCGACGCGACTTCAGACTGCTGTGGAGCCTGAGCTGATCACGCCACTCGTAAAGTCGTTGGCGACTGATGCCAACCTCATCTGCCAACGTCCTGACGGTTTCGCCTGCCTCCATGCGCTGGAGAAATTCCAGCTTTTGATCCTCATCAATAACTCTTTGCCGTCCGGCCCGGGTCTCGCGACCTGACCGGGTGAGGTAGAGCGTGCCGTTGTGGATGACGCCGTGGTGGATGCGAGTGTCGAAGTCGAAGCGCGTTGGATGTCGGTCATGGGGTCCTCTTAGGTTGCCGGTTTCTGGCGAAAGGGATTGCCTGCAGGTAGTACGATCATCGTCGATGTCGAGCGGCGCTCTGTTGTCGACCTCCTTGAGGATCGCAATGTGGAGAGTTGCACCGAATGGTTGCGACGCATCCTGAAATCATAAGCCGGGACCCGCTGTGGGCTCTATGCTCGGGCTGCATGCTCGGGCTGCCCGCCAAGGGGCTCCGCAGGCGCTCCAAGTCGCCGACCGTTTTCATCTTGTCCAGAACCTCGCATGGCGATCGAAGAGCAAATGAACATGTACGGATGCGCGACAGGCAGAGCGCTCCTGGCCGATGCCGATAACATCTGTACAGCGTTTCACCTGTAGCGAGCGCGTCTCAACAATGCCCGGACGGTGATGGAGTGCACCCCTAGACTATGACACAGAAAATCGCGGACAGTTTCCCGGCAGGGAGAGGAAACTGGGGCATGGGGCATGGTGGTGCCGCAGCAAGGGCGCGGCATGTTCATCAGCGAGACGCCGGCGCCGCGCAACTTTTCGATCCCGGACGAAGCGCTGAGAACCTTGTCCGAAACCATTTCCTTGCTGGAGCTCAGGTTGAGCGTCGAAGTGGAGTCCGCCGGGCTCTGCGCGGAACGGCGGACCGACAAGGAGGCAACTGAAATCCGGGCCCTGATGGAGCAGGGCGATGCCCAGCAGGCGGATCCCGCGGCCGTCCAGATCCATTACGATTACGATTTCCATCTGGCGATCGCCAAAGCCGCGCGCAACGAGTTCATCCACGGCTTCCTGAGCTATCTGCGACCGATGATCGTGCCACGCTTCCAGCTCGGCTACGTCGTCGAGCCGGAGCTCAAGGACAGTTACTACGCGAGCATTCACAACGAACAAGCCATCGTCGATGCCATCGAAAAGCAGGACGGCCGCGCAGCCCGCCAGGCCATGCGCAAGCATCTGCACAACAGTCTGGGGCGCGTTCGCGCCCTGGCGAAAGCGTCGGGCGTCGAGGCAGTCGAGGCGGAGCAGAAAGCCGCCGCGGCCTCGCTCTTCACCAAGTTGAAAAAACCCGTACCGATGGGCAGATAGCTACGACACCTCAGGTACACGGGCTACCATGCGCATCACATTTGGTGCCTCTCCATAGTGCTCGCGAAAGGTCTTGGAGAAGTGAGATGGGGACTCAAAGCCGCAAGCGAACGCGATCTCAATTATTCGAAGTTCCGTGGATTCAAGCAACTGTCGCGCACGAGAGAGCCGAAGGTTCAAATAGTGTCGACAGGGAGTTGTCAAAAGGTAGTTATGGAATAGTCGCTCGAGCTGACGGCGTGACGAGCTGACCATCTTCGCTATCCTGTTTAGCGAAAGCGGGTGCTCCAAGTTGCTCTCCATTAGCCGGATTGCGCCGATGAGCTTGGCGCTGGCCCCTGCCCGACGAAGACTGGCCGGCATGGCGGCAGGTTCGGTCCCGTGACGAGCCGTATCCGTCGCCATGTACCGGCAGACCGTCCGTGCCAGCTCATTGCCAAATACCTTCTCAATGGTATCGACCATCATGTCGAAGGCTGCGAAACCTCCAGAACAAGTGATAAAGGGCTCATGCCGCACGCAGAGCGCCGTCTCGACCTTTAAATCTTTGAATCTCTCCGATAGGGCAGCGGCTTTGCGCCAGTGAATCGTGCATCGGATGCCGTCAAGCAGGCCGGATTTCGCGAGAAGCCAAGTTCCCGTATTTACTCCGAAAAGTGTGACTCCACGTCGCTTATAAAGCCGTAGCAGCGAGATTGCTGAGGACGTGCAAAATTGCTCGACCGCTTCACCCGCGCAGACAATTGCCGCATCAGGCACCGAGCCGCCGTTGACTGCGGCGCGCTCTGATTCTATGTCGGTCGTTACGCCGAGTGATATGCCATTCGCGCACTTGACCGGTCCGACAGATAGACCAATTATCCGCCATTTGAAGAGCTCCCTTCGCGACAGCATGTTTGCCAATCTCAACGGCTCTATGATTGACGAAAGGCAGAGTTGAGAGAACTCCGGAACCAGCAACACTGACACGTGGTAGCAACGCGTATGTGCCTGAGAAAAGTGGATCGGAGTCACTCGCGGAGGGATGACGTCTGTTCTGAGGCGAGAAGTGGTTCTACTTATTATTGTGTCCATCGGGCCCTTCCTAATAAGCTGGAGGCCGCCAGACTGCCTTCGGCAACATAGCCCCAACGCGCCGTCGACACGTCACGGGCTTAAGATGACTTCTTACAGGCAAGGAGCCTCGTATGCGGCGACTTAAACCGCCGCCATAAAGCGATGGCCATCGTAGATCGCTGAATGGATGTTGCGGCTTGCTACCGCGTCGCCAATCCGAAACAGCTGGAAGTCCGAATTGGGATTATTGATTTTCTGTTGCGGCTGGATCGCGATAAGCGCCTTGTAATCCACCTCGCCTCCGTTTTTGGACAACGGCTTGAGCGCGAAGTAGACGTCTTCGATCGGCTTTATGCCGTTCTCGACAACAACCTGATCAACGATTTTTTCCGAATACTCCTTAGTATAATCGTCAAGGAATACTGCAGCGAGCTTATTACCGCGCCGTTCGAGCCGATCGATCCGCAGATTCATCGTTACCGTCACGTTCCCTTTCTTAAGGGACTTGAAATAGGAGGGATAAGTTGTTGCGCCGATATCCTGAGACAGAGTTCTGGTAGGGGCAACGACCTCAAGATCGGCGCCTGCCTCGACAATGAATTCTGCAGCGGTCATAGCGGCATGAGTACCGGCATCATCATAAAGGAGAACCGATTTTTCCACGGGAACATTTCCGCCCAAGATATCCCAGCTGGTTGTGGCCAACTCCTGGCCTTCATGAAGGGAATCCAGATTAGGCAATCCTCCCGTCGCGACAACCACCAGATCAGGGTTTTCTGCAAGGACGTCGCTCGCATCCACGTAACGATTATACTCGATCTGTACACCCAAGCGGGCGCACTCAGCCAAGCGCCAATCGACGATACCGAGGATTTCACGCCGCCTTTTCAGTGCAGACGCTATCAATATCTGCCCCCCGGCCTTGGGGGCGGCTTCAAATACTTTTACGCGGTGACCGCGTGCAGCAGCCACTCGCGCGGCCTCTAGACCTGCGGGACCTGCACCAACGATAACAATATTGCGGTGAGGTCCGGCGGTACGAACAATCTCGTGAGAAAGCGAAGCTTCACGGCCTGTTGCTGCGTTGTGCACGCACGAGGCCTGCCCTGTGTAAATCGAATCGATGCAGTAGCCCATCCCGACGCAGGGCCGAATCTGGCTTTCTCGGCCTTCGATTATTTTTTGAGTAATGTGAGGATCAGCGATGTGGGCACGTGTCAGCGCAACCATGTCGAGCTTGCCGCTCGCAATTGCGTGGCGAGCGGTGGCGACATCTTGAATTCTAGCTGCATGGAATGTCGGTATTCCAACCGCCCGACGAACTTCGCCCGCAAAATCCAGATGCGGTGCCGATGGCTTGCCCATGCTTGGAATAACATGACTCAGACCTTCGTCTTTCGATGAATGACCTCTGATCACGTTTACAAAATCGATCATCCCAGTGGCGGCGAGACGTCTGGCGATTTCGGTGCCCTCGTTTGCCGAAAGCCCTCGGTGCATGGCCTCGTCGCATACCATCCGAACGCCAACGATGTACTCCTGCCCGATTCGTTGGCGAATCGCGGTCAGGATACCCATAACCAGCCGCATTCTGTTTTCTAGCGATCCGCCGTATTCATCCTCACGCTTATTTGTCGCTGGAGACCAGGAATGCGCAATTAGGTGCGAGGCGCACTCAAGCTCAAATCCATCAAGTCCCGATGCCTTTACCCGTTCGGCGCTATCGGCGAATGCATTGATCACTCGCTCGTAATCCCAGTCCTCCATGGCTTTGGGGAACGCCCGGTGTACTGGTTCCTGAATGTGAGAAGCATCGATCATCGGCAACCAGTCGGCTTTATTCCAGGCCGTTCGGCTGCCCATATGCGTCATCTGGATCATTACCGCAGCACCGTGCGAATGGACGTCGTCAGCCAACTCGCGCAACCATTTCACCACCTCGTCTTTGTGAAGTTGGATATTTCCAAATGCTTGCGGGCTGTCGATGTCGACAACGGCCGACCCACCAATCATCGTTAACGCCATGCCCCCCTTCGCCTTCTCGGCGTGGTAAAGGCGGTATCGTTCTTTGGGAAGCCCCTCATCTGTAAAGGCTGGCTCATGAGATGTAGACATGATGCGATTTCGAAGCGTCAGGTGCTTAAGCTGGAGGGGCTGCAGTAGTGGGTCGTTTGACATGTGAGTGACTCGTTAAGGGTAATGTCGATGTCGGCACAACTACAGATCAAGCCGTAGTAAGCCCGACAAATGAAAAGCTTTCATCGCACTAGTGATTTGAACCTCGGACGGAGTGATCCGCTGCCGAAGCAGTTGTCAGGCCAGTGTCGTAGCCCCGCAGATGCACCTGTTGCGGGTCATAGTCGTGCAAGCACTTATATCGACCGTTTTTAGACGAGGGTTGGCGGGGCTGCTGAGCGTTGCCTGTAGTTGAGATGAGAGCCTCGCAGATAGGCCCCTGCGACAGGCCATCAATCAGAATCTCGGCGGTCATAAGCTTCCGCTGCGGATCCACATCTCCCGGCGCGAACGCGGTGAAGACAACTTCGCCCCGCTCTGACGGGCCAAGCGCAACGCTCTGTGTGTCGTCCCGGCAGACCCACCCAGACGCAGGAAGAAGTCTGGCGCCATATACAGCAACACGTTCTAAATTGTTACGGATCTTGATAGTATAGGTGATCTCGCCGCCGGGACACACCGCAGCAACATAGGGGAGCATCCGAGCCCAGAACAAATCTATGAAATGATCTGCGGGTTTACCCACAACTTCGTGGAATGCCATCTCCTTCCGTTTAATGTACTCTGAGTACTGGGCAATCCGTGAATGATCCATGGGGATTAAGTTTCCGTGCCCTGGACACAGAAAATCAGGACTTATTGTCTCCATTACCTTGGCGCAATGCCGGTGCATTTCCAACTGGAAGCTATTGCGCATCACCGTAAGCTGGACCGGAATGTCAGCGTCGATTTGCCCGGCCTGGGGATTGCAGAGGGCGACGTTGTCCCCGCTAAACAACATTCGCTTGCCATCGATCGTTCCTAGGATCATCGAGTGAAATTCGGTTTGGCCGGGGGCGTAATAGATTACAAAGTCGTGACCTCGCCAGTGGAATCTTTCTCCGTCACGTAGCACCTTGGCCACGCCAATTGGCTTGTTGAAGCAGCATGGCGTACTTGCCCACGCGGCCGGGTTGCTGATAACCTCAGCCACGCAGTCTAGCGCCCAGCATTGAGTTCCAAATTTACGCTGAAGATAGGGTATTCCGCATATGTGGTCGTCATGAATGTGCGTGGCCACGACAACTTCGATATGCTGCACCCCGAACTCATCTCGCATTTGATCGATATGATGTTCGACAAAGCGGAGGGCTTGTATACCTTCGTGATCAAGACCGAAATGAATCTGGCCTTGAGAGGCTGCACCGTAGTCAATCAGTAGCGCGTGTCCGTTTCCGCTGAGCACAATGTAGAAGTTCGAGCATGTGTAAGGCCCTGCCCAGAGCAGATGCTCAGAAATTCGTTGCAAGCTACTTTCATGTATCGTTTTCCAGTCTGGGTATCCGGTGTTCCACCCCGAGGTGAGAAGCCTGCCTATGTTGGCAAGTTCAGCTAGCCTTGACTCAAGATTAGCAATGTCCTCGTCAACGTGCCTAATAACTTCCCCGTGTGACGGATAGGAAATCACGACGCGCTCTTTTTTTAGGGCAAGTATGGACTGCATCGTGAATTCGACGCCGACCATATCAGCGTAGGCGTACTCCATGGCATGTAGTTGGTAGAGCTTGCCACCGCAGGTCATCAGGTCACCTGTAAAGGCGACCTTCAGCCCATCCACCTCTGCGATCAGAGTAATCATGCCGTAAGTGTGCCCTTTGGCAGGCAACACATAAAACTTGTAATCCTTCCAAGCGAAGGTCGTGTAGTCCTCGAGCACTGCGTCGACCGGAACGTTTTGTGCGAGGGAAAAAAACGTGTTGGCGTTGGTATAGTTATCGAAGATCCCCCGGGTTTGCCAATGAGCTTCAACGTCTTCGAACAAATGGCGCTCGAATTCGGGAACAGCAACGCTGGCTCCCCCTTTCCTCACTAAATGAGTTCCCCAGCACTGGTCGCGATGATGGTGTGTGTGAAGTACCCATGCAACACGTTCCACTCCAATGCAGTGAAGGTGATCAAGTACAGATCCTGATCCTGTGTCGATAAGGATACATTCGTCTCCACTCTTTAGCACGAACACGTTGCAGGTATCTCTGAACTCGAAGAGGTTCTCGGAGTGCTGGATGAGGTTCATCTGAGATTCTCCTCTGAGCAAAGTTCGTACCTGCCAAGATACGATTGCCGTACTAAGCCATTAAAGCGGCATCGAACGGACACTTAGTGAGGTTTTCGACTCCATCCTCTGTGATCAGGACTTGATCCTCGAGCTTAACACCGTCGCGGCCGCCCACGGCACCAACGTACGCCTCGACGCATAATGTCATGCCCGGCTCCAAGACATAATCAAACGCCCCGGGGACAAAATCCTCCGGATAGGCTATCGCCGGATACTCATCACAAAGACCGATACCGTGGATCATAACGCCATAGCGTTGCGGCACAAATTCCGCCGGAAGCCTGTGGCTTCGCTCCGTGATTTCCGTGAACGATACGCCAGGTTTAAGCAAAGCCATGTTCGTCATGATGTGCTCATAGGCAATGCCATGCAGCCGTCGCTGCTCGTCGGTCGGGTGGCTATCTCCGCAAAACCAGGTGCGGGAAATGTCGGCGCACATACCGTAAGGCCCGACCATGTCGGTATCGAAAGCGAGTAAATCGCTAGACTCGACCCGCCGAGGACCGGCCTCCTGCATCCAAGGGTTTGTGCGGGGGCCAGACGTTAGGATGCGGGTCTCAATCCATTCACCGCCGCGGGCGATGTTTTCGGCATGCAACACCGACCACAGTTCTGCTTCAGCTATGCCCGGGCGCAACTGTTCACGCATTTTCGCTACCGATATTTCGCAGGTGGCAAGCGAGCATCGCATTGCGTTAATCTCGTCGATACCCTTGATGGCGCGGGCATGCTCCATCAGCTGCATTCCGTTGCAGACTTCAATGTCGAGCTTGTCCAGTGCGCGGAGGCCTGGTACCTCGATCCTGTCGACTGCAAGACGCCGGTTCTTGCCTCCGAAGCGACGCATCAACTCGTCGACCTGTACTGCAAATGCCTTGGCAGCAGCCTCCTCTTGATCCCCAGCTACGAAGTAGAAGAAACCTGCGCCGCCGTCGCGGGTTTCGTTGATAAGCGGGAGGTGACTCGAAAGGTGACTGCAACGGTGAAAGTCCCAAAGGATCACATATCCGTCCGCCGACACGAACGTCGCTCGGGATGGGTTATGCATAGTCCAGATTTGCATGTTTGACGTATCTGTCGCGTAACGGATGTTAAGCGGGTCGAAGCAGAGTACGCCTGCGTAGTCCCGTTGACGGAGCTGCTGGACGATCCGGTCGAGCCGGGCTTTCCGCATCCGCTCTAAGTTGGGCGCAGTCAATCCCAATGCAGCCCATTCGGCAAACGCGAGATCCGTGGGCCCAATCTCCACGCGGTCATTGTCGTCAACGCTGCCGTCAGGCTTAAAAGCTCGTACCCGTGACGGATCTATCTTGCGGTTGGAGACGGAGAAAGTGGACATGGCTGGGAAAATCCGGGCTAATGAATGCCATTAGATTTAGTCCGAGTTTCTCGCGCCCATAAAGGGGGAAAAAACGATCATCCGGTATAAGTCCAACCTATCACAGTGAGCCTCGGGGCATCGCCGTATTAACTGTTGGGGTTAACACCTTGGTCATGTTCGCATATGCCTTCGCCACCTGGCTGCAGACTCAGGTCCTGGGAGCTCGCTCTCGTGCTGGGACCCGAGCCGGCGCTTGCTGATGTCGACCTGGCGGAGGCCATAACTCAGTTCATCGAGCCCAGCATCAACGTAGTGGAACAGAAGTTCTGCCTCCTTGTTGGGATGGAGCGACCTTTGTGTTCGTTCAAAAAGCTGCACCTGGAGAATATTTTCGAGATGCTTTATGGACTGGCCAACGGCCTGCGGGGAGACATGCAGCTCGCGTGCCGCGTTTACTAGGCCGCCATATCGCATGACGGCCCAGAACGCCCAAAGGGTGTTGAGG
>NZ_QZWZ01000092.1 GCF_003601975.1 Mesorhizobium waimense | reverse complement strand
GCCCCGTCCTCGCTCTAAAGCACACATCCTCCACACTCGGCGGCCTGCAAAGGCCGCCTTTTTGTTCCGTCCACAAGCACCAAACGCTTGTCGTCGTTTAGACGCGCTTTTGAAAAGCCATCAACAGCGGCTTGAGCACGGGCCGGTCGATCTCTTCGAACAATTGCCGTCGCGTACGATTGACACGACGCAGCACCCGGCGATCGTTCAGATCGGCAAGCAACTCGCCGATCGCCGCGTTGACCTCAGCCAGGCTGTAAAAGACACGATGGCGCAGGCGACCAAGAAGCCAGCGCTCGACAATCCGCACCGCTGTGCTTCCCAGTAATAACCGTGATTGAAGAGGTCGAGGCCCCAGAGGAATGGATCTGAGCCAAGCGACGCATCTGCGGCGACCGGCATCGGCTCGACACGATAGCTATGTCCAGCGGGATCGCGGACGGGATGCGGCTGCCTGCCGGGCAAGTACGCGTAGGCTGGAAACCCCTTTTCCGGCAGGTGCCGAGGACGCGATGTCGAGCCAATGGCCATAGAGCATGGTATCATAGGGATGGCGCGGTCCGGTACGTGCATTGCCCGGCGGTTTGCGACAATGTGGTAAGGCCGGCGCGTCGCAGCGATCGAACCTCGAAAATGGGCTTGTGGCCCGGCCGTCTGCTACCCCGCGGTGTTGATTTTCGGTCGAACGATCAGGCCCTGCGATTTCTACCGTTTGCTGCGTTTATTTCCCAGTCTCAATAAGGACCGGCTTGGCTTGTTGCCAGGCCATTCTGCAGTTGTTATGAAGAAATAAGATAGATGGCGACTGGAACCGTGAAGTGGTTCAACAGCACCAAGGGCTTCGGCTTCATTCAACCCGATGGTGGTGGTCCGGATGTGTTTGTCCACATTTCCGCTGTCGAGCGTGCCGGTCTTTCGACCCTCGCCGATGGTCAGAAGATCAATCATGAGATTGAGCAGACCGGCGCACCGGCAAATCGTCGGCCGGCAATCTCAGCAAAGCAGGCTGACTCTCCCGTGTCCCGGCGCAAGCCGGAAGGACGCAGTAGGTGGCGGACGGGACTGACAGCCGCTCAACAAGAGCAGCCGACTGCTGTCAGCCCATCGGGATGGAAAAGACGTTGCAAGAAGGCGGGGGCTCCCCGCCTTTTTTCGTCGGAGTTGAGTTTGGGCAGCGGCTGTTCGCCAGGACGACCGCGGGCGATCAATCAAGCTGTGGCGTTCTTGCGGGTCCGCTTCGCAGGCGCGGACGCTTCCGGCTCCTTGGGTTTACGGCCGAGGCCCATGCTCTTGGCCAATGCCGAGCGCGCCACGGCGTAGTTTGGCGCGACCATCGGATAGTCAGAAGGCAAGCCCCATTTGACACGGTATTCGTCCGGCGTCAGACCGTAGTGGGTCGACAGATGCCGCTTCAGCGACTTGAACTTCTTTGATAATGTAGTCCGGCGTGACCGATTTCCTGACGGGCACTGCTGGATTGAGAACTTCCGGCTTGTCCGGTGCGGAGCCGGCGGCCACTCCCTTCAGTGCCGCATGCACCTGGCCGATCAGGGCTGGGAGTTCGCCCATCGGAACTGGATTGTTCGAGACATAGGCCGAGACGACGTCGCAGCAGCGCTCCTTATGGCATGATCAACAGTCGGCGAAGTTTCCGCTTTTTGTGATCCCCGGGTTCTTGCGCAATGACGCTTACGTCAAGGTGGCAGCCGTGCAGTGAAGAACCGCAAGGGCCGCCGTTTCCTTTTTTCGGCGTTAGGCAGAAAAGTATTCAGTCCCAGCATGATTATTGTGGTCTCCCTGTCGTATTTTCCGCGGTGATCGCACGGTAGAGTGGCCCTACGCCAGCCGCGTCGCCGGCAGGAAGGGCAGGCGAGTACCGAACCTCGTCAGGGTGAGGTCGAAACCGACGACACGATCAAACGGCAGTACGGGCCGCGTCCTCAGAATTTCGCCAAGGCCTCGATGCTGTGACCGCGCGCCGCGCATTGGGGGCAATGGCAAACGAAGGACCAACAAGACGGCTCAGACCCTCATGCTCGACAACAAAGACTATTCTCGACAGGGGACATCATCACATCGAACCGGCGATCGGGATGAACGGCCGGCTGAAAGAGGACGGGGGCAATGGTGCGGGCAAGAGATGAGCGGCATGGTTTACGCCGCCAATAGCGTGGTTCGCTTCCCAAAAATGGCGGCCCGGTCCGGCAATCGACCCGCCGTCGCGGACTGTTCGCGGCGGTGGAGGCTTCGCTGTCTGCTGTCCGCAGGCTGAAGCGCGCAGCAAATGAAAGCCTGTGGCGCAAATCCGATTATCGACCGTGTGGGAGCGTCTAGGCATCACTGTGCAGCAGCGCGGAACCTCTAACGCCAGCTCGTACGCATTTTCGACAACAGAGGTATCGGATTCGAAGACAACGATTGGACGATCGTTGATCCTTTTGAACATGCCGGCGGCGACCGACGCTTACTGCGGAGGGGTGACATGAACAACGTCGGTCGCGGGCATGGGCGGGGCGCACCGTGATTGGGTAAGGGGTGCGAGGCCACGTATGCATATTGGCGGGCCTTCAGTCAGGATGGCCGCTTATGGTAAATAGTTCGTTACTGCCCGCAGTGCACCTGCTGTTTCCGCACATGTTCGAACCTCTGCCGACGCGCATGAACCTCTCGGGGAAACACTTGGCAAGGTCGAGATGGTCTTGGCGGCGTTGTCACGATTTATTCGGCGGGAGAACCCATCGGGACGGGAGGACTATCGAGGCAGCGACCAAAGCCATGATTTGCAGCAGACCACCGATCGGGCTCTGTTGCAAACTTTTCAGCTACGAACGAACAGTTCGAAGCGCTGGTCTCGTCCATTTTGCGGAATTTGCCGCTTCGCCGACCGACGGTGCTCACGCCGAAATCTCTGCGCCGAATTCTGCAGATCAGCGGCGGCATCACTGCAAATATTTTCCACGCGATCACGAGCCTGGCGGCCGATTCGATCGAGAGCGGCATAGAGCACATCACGGATGAAGCGGTGGAAAGTTGGTGCCCGCCAGTTAGCGCCGAAACAGCTTACGCATGATCCGAGACCTCGGCGACACGAAGCCGCTTCCTGTCATTCTCAAACCTGTCCCGGATGAGCTCCTGTCGTCATGGATCACGCGCCATGCCGATTTCTACGGCGTCTCACCGCTGACAATGTTTCGCCATGCCATTCCGGAGGCAACGTCATTGCGGCAATCGGATACAAAGCTGGGGCCAACCGCCGACGGCCACATTGCGAGGCTGTTTCGAACCCAATCTACGGCAATCCTGGCAATGACCACGTCTGGATTCCCAAAATCGGCGGCGCGGCTCGTCGCGCCACGCGCCATTCAACGCTGCACCGCCTGTGCCGAGCAAAACAGGTGGCAAGGCGCGGCAACTGCGGTACAGCGAAGCTGGATCGAGGGTTGGCGGATAGCCTGTCCCGTTTGCAGACAACGGCAGCATGACAAGAGGGAGCGAATATCTGCCCTGGCAAGCCCGTCATCGCCGTTCGAGGATCTTTGGGAAGATGCCCTCCACGGCGAGCGGCTCATCAGACGGTGCCCAAAGCCCTTCCGCCATGATGCATCGATAGACCACTCCACCATCCTTGTCCACCATCCTTGGTGCCGTCGTTCAAGGTTTTGATGAGCTTGTAGCGGTACAGGGACTTCCTAGACCTACGATTGCAAGACCCATCTTGCCGATCGCACTCCGCATAGCACTGCTCGCTGGTATCTCAATCGTCCACCGGGAAGGTCCGACGCTAGTGTCCGAACTCAAGCGCCAAACTCTTGGCGCCCATTATACGCGGTTCGCTGCAATCGGCGTCGGCATCTCGAGAACCCCTCAGCCACTGCAGCTGAATTGAGACTCAAGCGCATTGATTCTCATCATTAAGCGCAATTTTCTGGAGAAGTCGGCGCAATCTCACATTTAAGTGAAGTACGACAAACAGCGCGTCCGAGGGCGGCAAGTTCGGATGAAAACAAGGTGTCCGCGTCCGCGTGTTCTACCAAACGGATGCCGGCGATGATGCTCGGTTGGTCAAGCGTGATAATCTCCACCTAAGCTCTTCGAGCGGGAATCTCTGCTATTGTAAGTTGCCGTCGCGAGCCCGCGGCTGGGATTTTAATGAGGCTCGATACGCGTCGCCTTGATCTAGATCAAAGCTCACCGACCCCATAGGGAATATGATCGCTTGGACCGGTTCTAGGATCCAACGGTGCCACATGAGCCGCGGAGGGCGCTCGGCTACCCCGAGTGCAAGATTCGTGACGATGGTGACCGCCATATCATAGTTGAGCCTGCTTGGAACCGGGCTGGTACCCGCTGGTGGGCGAAAGAGATGACACATATATCATTACTCTCGCCCAACCTACAGTATACAGCATACATGCCCAGTCGAGAGTCCAAATGCGTTATCCAAAGAGAAGGAACTGGAAATGAGTCATCCCGTAAACGTGTCATTTGACAGCGCGTCGCAAGACACCACACAGGTGGATGACCACACTAACCTGCGATTTCGTGGGATCGACCACATCGCCTTGGCCGTTCATAGACTGGAAGACGCTATTCATTTGTTTCAAGGTGTCCTTGGTTTTAACCTCAGGCGCCGACTCCACATAAAGGGTAAAAAGACTGGTATGGTGTGCGCGGAGATGGTTCGCGACGGGATGTGCTTTGTACTTTGTCAAGGCACAGAACTAGAGTCGCAGGTGTCTCAACTTGTCGAGCATTTTGGGGTAGGTCTGGCCCATGTCGCGCTGGCTGTGGACGATGTGTCGGCGATGATCGAGGTCCTCAAGAAGCGAGGGCTGTCGTTTGACACAGCCGTAATAAGCGGACCGGGCCTAACACAGGCGTTCTCTTCGCGATGCCCTAACACCGGCTTGAGCATCGAACTTGTACATCGGAACGGCGAGGAAGGGTTTCTCGACAACAACGTCCAAGAACTTTTTGAGCAGTTGGAGCAGTCCGGGAAATACTGAGGGAACATGGACGGTCCCAGTCCCCCAATGTGTATGCGGCCGTGGAATGCACGACTGTATTGCGGCACGGTCGATCAGATTCAGTCATGAGTCCGACCTGCAATCCACAGCATCGATGCCACTAGTCATGCGAGGTCCGCTGATGGCGGGCCCGAAGTCCGCCGAAGGAGGCCGCAAGCGAAATGTGCATCGGGCTAGCGGCATGACGGCTGTGGCACCGATCACCAGCAACCGTCAGATGATGCGATCGCCCCTTTGCTGCCCGTGTGCGCAAAAATCTGGGCGGATGCCGAGGCCATGTGCGAAGCGCCGCCTGGCGGTTTATTCCGGTCGATAGCTCCAAGCATCAGACACCGCCATGGTGTTGAAGGTGCGTTACCTATTGATGACGGAAAGGCAGGAGACACTGTCGCTCAGTCACCGGCCGCGGAAGGAGTCCTGCAACCGCGAACTACGGAAGACGAGCAGGCGAGTCCAGTATACCGGGCCAAATTTGGATCGCCCGATGTTCGATGTCAGACACTCGTCATGGCAGTTTTATAGCGACCGTCTTGTTTAGACGCGTTTTTCTCGCTTGGCACGAAAAATGCAGAGCCCTCCACAATCGGAGTAAGAGCAATGTTCGACGATCACACTCGCCAATCAGACGGCTATTTCTGAAACCGGTCTAGCCCGTGCCGCTGGTTTCAACGGAATGCTGCTGTCGAACCCACACTGGTGTGATCCTCACCTTGCCGGTAGTTCTGCGTGGGGTCCACGATGGATAATATGCCGCCAACCTCAGTAATGAACTTCTTAAACGAGGTCTCGGGTTCGTTTCCGTCGGCGATTTCCCTGGCCTCGGGCAGACCAAGTGATCGGTTCTTCGATAGGCTTGACCCCCAGGCGCTGTTGAATGCGCTAGTGGTGTATGAGCGGTATTCAGCCGGCGATCACGGAGGTGGGCAAGTACACTCTCAGTTGTTGCAGTATGGACGAACTGCCGGCCTCATCAGCGAGCTCGTTGCACAACAGGTTCGATCCGATGAGGGGGTTGCCGCGAGGACTGATCGCGTACTAATCACGTCAGGCTGCCAGGAGGCGCTTGCTGTCTGCCTGCCGGCGCTGTGTCCCGAACCTTCGGACGTGATCCTGGTCTGCAACCCCACCTACGTTGGCGCAACCGGTGCAGCTAAGGCCGGAAGGGTCGCCGTTGCAGCCTTACCCAACTCAGGGCCTTGCGTTGCAGAGGCAATCGAGCGCGCAGTCCTGCAATTGCGCCGAAATGGTCGGAGGGCTCGGGCGGTATATCTTATCCCCGATTTTGATAATCCGACCGGGCGCGTTCTCGATTCGGCCGCACGACGCAATGTACTTCAAGTGTGCGCCAGACATCGGGTCATCATTCTGGAGGATAACCCATATCGGCTATTTCGGTATGAAGGTGATGCGATCCCTCCGATGGCCGCTTTGGATGAGGTAGGAAGTGTCATCTACCTGTCTACATTCTCCAAGACGCTAACCCCATCTCTCCGCGTGGGAGCTGCGATACTGCCCGAGACGATATTTGGAGACGCGGGAGCTTGCCGAGTACTTTGGGAAGATCTGGTTCAGCGCAAGAGTTTCGTTACCCTCAATACGAGCCAAATTACACAAGCGATCGTGGCAGGGCTGTTGATCGAACAGGGGGTAAGCTTGCGTGGCTGGATACGGCCGGCGCTGGATTGGTATCGTGCCAATCGCGACCTTATGTTGAGTCAGCTGGATTGTGTGTTTTCGCCGTTCTCGGATCAGATTCGATGGAATCGCCCCTCCGGCGGCTTCTTTCTGACCCTCGATCTTCCTTTCAGATTTAGCGCGGAGAGCATGAACGAGTGTGCAAGAGATGACAATGTCATCGTTATGCCCATGAGCTTCTTCGCGTTGGATGACTCTCAAGACTACAGGATTCGATTAGCGTTCAGCGCGGTTACTCCCGAACAGATCCGAACCAGTGTGACCGGTTTGGGCCGCTACGTGGCGCGGCGGCTTGGGCGGGAATTGCCCAGCTTGGTGGGTGGACTGCGGGAGGGATAAAGATGGCATATCGGTCTTCTCCGGTGCGCGGACGTGGCTGCGAACGAGGCGATCAGGATAGGAATCCTGCAGGGCGCTCAATCTCCTCCGGCATCATTGTGGGCAGTGGTACGCTCGCAATCCGCTGCGCTCAGCTGGCAATGGCGACGGGCCATGTCATTGGTGCGGCCCTGTATGGCGACGCCATATTCGCAGAGTGGGCGACTGGCGCCAATATCCCGTGCATGGAAAGCGTCGAAGAGCTCTGCTCTTTTTTGAAGGCGGAGCCAGTGGATTGGATTTTCTCCGTTGCCAATCCGTTCATATTGCCACCGGACGTGTTTAGGCGAGCGCGTCGAGGTGCATTTAACTACCACGACGGTCCATTGCCACGATATGCGGGAACGCACGCAACGTCTTGGGCGCTGCTGGCGCAAGAGACCGAATATGCCATCACGTGGCATCGGATCGATGATGGTGTTAATACGGGTGACGTCGTGGTTCAGCGCCAAGTGCTGGTGGCGCCCACCGACACGGCAATGAGCCTGAACCTCAAATGTTATGAAGCCGCGATCGAGAGTTTCCGCGAGCTCTTAACTGGCCTCGAGAGCGGGAAGCTTACGGCCCACCCGCAGGCGCTGGGGGACAGAAGCTATTTTCCGAAACGTCGACGCCCAGATGCGGCAGGCTGTCTGCGATGGGATCAATCCGCGCAAGAGTTATCAGCGATGACGCGGGCCCTAGACTTTGGGTCCTATCATCCCAATCCAATGTGTCTGCCCAAGGCTCTTTTAGGCGATGAGGCTGTCCCAATCAGGCGCCTGGAGGTGCGGCCTCAACGCTCGGGCATTCCGGCAGGTTCCCTGCTCGAAGTCCACGCCAGCCATTGGCGGGTGGCGACGGGTACAGAGGATATCAATGTTGGATTTGGCGGCCCCGATGGGCAGGCGCTGGACGCGCGAGCCCTTGCTAGGCACTTCGATCTGGATGAAGGTAGTCGCCTTCCGATCTTGGGCGATGAACAGGCGCGCAACATAACTGCCATCCATGAATTGCTGGCGCCTTCAGAGAATTTTTGGCGACAACGGCTAGAGCAGCTTAGAACATTGCAGCTTCCTTTCCCGTCTTCGCTCGTGGCTGCGGCGCCGCCCAGATGGCGGACTAGTTCGGCGTTCATTCCAAGTGCTTTGGCTGAGCTGTCCCCACTCGATCGCACGGAATACTTGGTAACCGCTTGGCTGGTCTATCTCGCCCGCATCACGGGAGAAACCGACCTTCAACTGGGATGGACGCCTGCTTCGGAAGGACCGCAAGCTGGGTCTAAGGCGGTGAAGGTGTTGATCGCCCCTGTCGTGCCGATGGAAGTTACCATTGACCTTGCACATGATTTTGAAGAAATGCGCAAGACGGTGGCGGCCGAACTCGCTCAGCTGAAGGCGCACGCTGGCTTTGCCCGGGATCTTATCGCGCGCTGCCCGACATTGCGAGTTGCGGAGGCGCTACGGTTGCGTCGACCATGGCCGATTGGCATCACAGTCACGACAGAAAGCTACTCCGTCGCTGATGATCTGATGACGAGCCGCAGAGCGGGCCGAGCCCTATGCGGCAATTTGCTGACCTTTGAGGTTTGCGCTCTGGATGGGAGCTTTCGCTGGCACTTCGATGCCAGTCGATTAGCGCCGGAGCAAATCGGCCGCATGACGCAGCATTTGCAAACTTTGTTGCATGGTGTGATGGCCGATGCGGGCCAGCCGGTCGGTCGCGTCGACATCCTCCCGGCCGCCGAACGCACGTATCTGGTGGAGGAGTTGAACCGGACGGCGGCGCCTTACCCCTCGGAGCGGTGCATCCATGAGCTGTTCGAGGCGCAGGTGCGCAAGGCGTCCGACGCGGTGGCGCTGGTCCATGACGACGAGCGGGTGAGCTATGGCGAGCTCAACGCGCGGGCCAACCGGCTGGCGCATCATCTGATCGGCCTCGGGGTGAGGCCGGACCAGCCGGTGGCGATCTGCCTGGAGCGCAGCCCGGCGATGGTGGTGGGGCTGCTGGCGATCCTCAAGGCCGGCGGTGCCTATCTGCCGCTGGACCCGGCCTATCCTTCTCAGCGGCTGCGGCAGGTGCTCGACGATGCCGCGCCGCGGCTGCTGCTTTGCGATGCCGCCGGCCGCGCCGCCCTCGGCGCCGAGGCGCTCGCCGATCTGAGCGTGGTCGATCTGGATATGGCCACCTCGGCCTGGGCCGAACTGCCCGCCTGCGACCCCGACCCGCGCGCCCTCGGCCTGACCTCCAGCCATCTCGCCTACATCATCTACACCTCGGGCTCAACCGGAACCCCAAAGGGCGTCATGGTCGAGCACCGGAGCTTGATCAATCACACAACATGGCAGGCGGATCGATTCCAGTTTGCTGCCCATGACATTTTCTTGCAGCGAACATCCCCCTCCTTTGATGCCGCCGTTTGGGAGCTATGGACAGCCTTGTCGATTGGGGCCCATGTAGCTCTTCTTCCTCTCGAGCGGCAATTTGATACTCGAACGATTTTCGATCTAGTAAATAAGTATCAAGTGACGGTCCTGCAATTGGTTCCGTCGCTTCTTTCCGCATTGCTCATGGTCACTGACGTTGAGCAAAATGAAGTCGATAGTTTACGATACGTATTCTGTGGCGGAGAGCTCCTGAGGAATGAGCAAGCCGCTAAATGGCTGCAATTCGCACCGCGGGCACTTGTCAATGTCTATGGACCTACCGAGGCAACGATTGACGCAACAGCCTGGGTGTATACCGCTGGATTTAACACGCCGGTTGTCCCGATCGGCCGTCCGATCGCGAACACGCGGGTGTATCTGCTGGACGCTCATGGCCAGCCGGTTCCGTTCGGGGCGGTGGGTGAGCTTTATATCGGCGGGGCGGGGGTGGCGCGCGGCTAC
>NZ_QZWZ01000091.1 GCF_003601975.1 Mesorhizobium waimense | reverse complement strand
CTATTACGGCTTCCTCGGCAATCGCCATCGCGCGCAAAAGCTCGCCCACTGCCGCGACCTGCTCGGCATGCCGGCTCCAGAGGCGTCGAACAGCTGCTCGGCGAAGGACTACCGCGACCGCTACGAGGACCTTACCGGGCATTCCCTCCGGCAATGCCCGGCCTGTCATCAGGGGCGGATGATCGTCATCGAAACGTTCGACGGCGTCACCGGACCCCCGCCATACTGGGATACATCATGAAAGAAGCGCTCAGCTTTCGTCGTCACCGTATCGCCCGCGCCGTTCGGCCGCAAAACCGAGCCGGTCCCGCGAAGGTGCGCCGCCATCACCCCCGGGCAGCCTCTCCCGGCAGGACGCGGCGCCGGTCCTCACCTTGCCGCAACCGATATCCGTGCCGCTTTCGGCGCACCGACCCCTGCAATCGCCGCGTCCACGACCGCATCCGCGCCCACGCCATGCCTGTTCATGGGCACGGCCTCAATTGAACGCCCATAGCGGCCACCTGTGCCGGCGGCTTAGTCCAACACGTTTTTAGCTCACCGTCGCGATCCACCACAGCGCGCTCTCGCCAGCCGCCTTTCTGCGCGACGCCAAGCTAAAAACGCTCTGCATTATGCCGACCGTCGAACTATGCCGAGTGAGCAAGTTTTTACCAATGCTTTCCGTAACGTAGCGGTAGCAGGATCGGCATAGCCTAGGCTCTCTCCGTCGCAATTGATGCGAAGGAGAGGACACATGAACGCAAGTGACTATCTGCAACGCAGCACACTTTATCGAAAGCTGATCCACGGGTCGTATGGCGAGTTCGCCCGCATTTACGCGGCCAGATTGTCGAACGAAGGCTTTGGTCGGCAATGCACCTGGCGATCGCTGAGCCTGTTTCGCGAGCTGATGGACTGGCATGTTGGCAACGGGCACGATCCCCACGATTTAAGCGAAGTTCACGTTGACCGGTTTCTTGAGCACCGTTCCAAACACTGGAGCCTCGACTCGGGGGACCGATCGGCGCTCCGGCGCTTGCTTTCTTCATTACGGCAAGAAGGTTTGATACCAGCCGTGCCTCCGATTGAGCGCACGGAGCACGAGCAGATTGTTGATGTGTTCGCGGCTTATCTCACAAATGAGAGAGGGCTCGCCACCTCGACGGTGGAAAGCCATAAGCTGCTCTCACACCGATTTCTGCAGGAGGTCTGCTCGGCTGGCGCAGAGGGGTTTGCAGCGCTTACCCCGGAGATCGTCATCGGTTATGTCGAGCGACATGCTCTCGATGGCTCCGCCGACAGCGGCAAGGCGATGTGCGGGGTGGTGCGCGCCTTCCTGCGTTACTTGCATCTGAAGGGCTTCATTTCGGTGGCCTTGGCCGATTGCGTGCCGTCCATCCGCCGCTGGCGGCTCGCGGGCCTGCCGACCTTCCTGCCGCCACAGAAGGTCCAGCAGGTTCTTGATGCCTGCGATCGGACCACGGCAATGGGGCATCGGGACTATGCAGTTCTGATGATCCTGGCCAAGCTCGGCTTGCGCGCCAGCGAGGTTGCGGCCCTCAGTCTTGATGACATCGACTGGCGGTCAGGCAAGATCCTTGTCCATGCCAAGGGGCGGCGACAAGCGACGATGCCGCTACGCCACGACGTCGGCACAGCTATCGTCGCTTACATCCGGCATGGGCGACCAGCTTCACCGTGCCGCCGCCTGTTTGTGCGAACGCTTGCTCCGCATGTCGGCTTTGCCTCCGGCTGCGCCATCACGATGATTGCGAAGCAGGCACTCGAGCGGGCAGGTATTCACGGCTATGCGCACCACGGTGCCCACCTCTTCCGCCATAGCCTTGCGACCGACCTGCTGCGGTCGGGGGCCAGCTTTGCCGAGATCGGCCAATTGCTTCGCCACCGGAGCATCGACAGCACAAGGATCTATGCCAAGCTCGACATCGAGAAGCTGCGCGAACTGAGCCTGCCGTGGCCGGGAGGTGCCGAATGAGCCGGCTTCGAACAGCGCTCGAGCGCTATGTAGGCATGCGCCAGGGGTTGGGATACAAGTACCACGGGCCCGCCCGACGGTTGTCGGATTTCGTCACCTTCATGGAGGTTCGCGGCGCCGAGACCATCACCACGGCGCTGGCAATGAAGTGGGTGACGTTGATCGGCCGACAACCGAGTTGGTCCATCCGCCTGACCGATGTGCGCTGCTTCGCTCAGCACCTCGCTCATTTCGACCCCCTGACGGAAGTGCCACCTCAAGACGCTGTGTCGCCGGCGCGGCGGGCAAAGCCCTACATCTATACCGATGCTGAGATCACGGCGCTTCTGGCGGCAGCACTGTCGCTGCCGCCGGGCCGCGCTCCCGAACTCAGCGCAGTGGCCTGAGAACATCGCTTACCGTGATTCGGCGTCACGAACAGAATCACGGCAGATTCATCCGGGGCAATAGCCCCGCCGACGATGTGGGTAATTGAAAGCTTCACCGGATGGGTGCCGTTTAGCCGTTGATACGCGATGAGCTTCGGCTCGCTCGAAAGCAGCTGACGACGCTGTCGCGGCCGCGTGATCGCGGCAGGTACGGGGTACGGGCAACCCGTTGCCCGATCTCACGGCGTCAACGCCATTCTCCGACGTACAATGACGGCAGTACCGGGCAGTTAATTTTAGCGAGATTGCAGCGACTTCGACTGCTTCGGGGCGGTAGTCACGGACCGGCAGTGGAAGCGTCGGCAATCCACTCCGTCATACTCTTACTGAAGCTACGCGGGACGAGTAGGTCGCATTCGAACGCACTCCTGCGCAGCAGCAGGATTGGCACGCGATGGAGGCCGGTCTGGACTGCCCGTCCCTCACCCAGTGTCTTCCAGTCAACCGCGACGCACCGCTCCAGCACATGTTTGATAACCCCGCCGAAAAGCCGCAGCCGCACCCTGCCTTCGCCGAGCGGCAGCGTGCAGCCAAGTTCCGGATCGATATCCCTAATGGGCAGCGGGTCATCGCCAAGCAGCCAGAACCTGCGTGGCGCAACGCGGATCACGACCCAGCTGTCATGACGAACGGTCTCACCAACTTCGTTCGGCAGCGGCCCGTCCAGCATCCGGCGCAGTTGCGCCTCAAATTGCGCCATCGCCCCGTCCCAGCCCTCAAACTGGACGATCACACAGTCATCCGCCGCCATTTCGAATCCCGCCATGGTTGAGCTATCAGCCACGGAGCCGCTCTCCTTTCGGGTCGAGGAATATGGGTGAGACTACCCGGGCCCGCACAGCCTGGCCGATGATCGGAGAAGCAGCGACGATCTCGGCACCCTCCACCGCTGCCTCCCGGGCAAGCAATCCGAGCGCCACCCAAGCGTCGAGCGCGGGGCTGTATGTTACTGAGGTGATGCGGCCGAGACCGTGGCCCTGCAGCGACTCGTTAGGCCTGAACAGGATTGCGCCGGCGTGCAGCTGTTTCCCGGGTTCGAAGCAGCGCAGCCCGACTAACCGCGGGCGCGCCGGGTCGCTAAAGGCCTCGCGGCGCTCAAGCACCTCCCCCACATAGCCGCTGCGCTTGCCCACCATGCGGCTGAGCCCTAGGTCGTCGAGCGTTGTCCTGCCGTCGATCTCCGGCCCCGCGATATGGCCCTTCTCGACGCGCAGGGCGCCCAAGGCCTCAACGCCGTAAGGCTTCAGGCCGAAAGGCGCCCCGGCCTCCATTAGCCGGCACCACACCTCGTTGCCCAAGCTCGCGCCGACATAGATCTCGTAAGCCCGCTCGCCTGAAAAGCTAAGGCGGATAATGCGCAGGTGCATGTCGCGATATTGCTCTTCGAGTAGCCCCATATGTGGCAACGCCTCATTCGAAACGTCTAAATCGGGAAACGCGGCGGCCAGGATATCGCGGCTGTTCGGACCGGCGACCGACATCGCTGCCCATTCGTAGGTGACCGAAGTCACAGAAACGCGGAGGTCGGGCCAAGCGGTATCGAGCAGGAATTCGAGCCGGGACATTACGTCCGCGGCCTTCGCAGTCGATGTCGTCATGAAGAAGTGCCGCTCACCGAGCCGGGTCGTGGTGCCATCGTCAAAGACGATGCCATCGTCGCGCAACATAATGCCGTAGCGTGCGCGGCCGACCGGCAGCCTGGCAAAGCCGTTAGCATAGACCCGGTCAAGGAATTCGGCCGCGTCTGGTCCCTGTACGTCGATCTTGCCGAGCGTGGAGATATCCATTAGCCCGGCGGTCTCGCGCACCATCCGCATCTCAGCGACGTAGGCCTCGTTTACGTCGCGACCGGAAGTACGATAGAACCAGGGCCGCATCCAGAGCCCGCCCTCCAGCATCTGCGCGCCGTTGGCGACATGCCAGTCATGCATTGGCGTGCGCCGGATCGGCTTGTAATGATGGCCAATGCTGCGCCCGGCCAGCGCCCCGATGGCGACCGGTGTATAGGGCGGCCGGAACGTTGTGGTGCCGACTTCGGGAACCGCCATGCCGCGCAGGCCGGCCATGGCCGAAAGGGCATAGAAATTACTGGTCTTGCCCTGGTCGGTGCCCATGCCGAGCGTCGTGTAGCGCTTCAGGTGCTCGACTGACTCGTAACCCTCGCGGTGAGCCAGAGCTATGTCTTGCGTCGTCACATCCATCTGTATGTCGACGAAGGCCTTGCCCGCGGCAAGTTTAGCCCCTTCTTCGTCCCCCCCGCGGGTTCGCTTCGCGTGCGACGTCTCCCCCGAACGACGGGGGCGATGAAGCTCCGGCAATATAGCAGGGCTCCCGTAGCCTCCCCTCACAAGCTGGGCGAGAGGTGCTGGGCGAAGTGAGGTGCCGAGGGGGCTATCATCAGGTCCCGCATCGATCTCAGTAAGTTCGAGCCTGACGGGTTGTTGAACCGCTTTCGCTGCGCCGCAGAACGCAGATGCATCAACTCCTGCACGATGCCCCTGCTCGATCGCACCGGCTGTGGTCAAGCCTCCCATGACAGCACCGGCCACGAACCGCCCCGCTCCGAGCTTTCCGGGAACAAAAGTCTGAATGTCTTCGCGATAAACCGGCTTCACCCCGAAATGGGAGGTCAGATGCACGGTCGGCGACCAGCCGCCGGAGACCGCGACCAGGTCGCATCTGACCGTGGCCGCACCGCCCGGTTCGGAAAGCGAAACAGCGCGTACGGCACGACGCCCCAAAGCATTGGCAATCAGCGAATTCGTACGGACGGCGACGCCCCGGCGGCGCGCCTGTTCCCGAAGGTCATGTATCGGTTCGGCGCGGCTGTCAGCTATCGTCACTTCCGCCCCCGCTGTCGCAAGATCGAAGGCCGCTCTGTAGGCGCTGTCGTTATCAGTCGCAACCACCACGCGCGTACCCGTCAGTACGGCAAAGCGGTTCAGATAGATCCGCGCCGCGGAGGCCAGCATGATGCCGGGCCGGTCGTTATTGGCGAAAGTAAGCGGTCGCTCAAGCGCCCCAGACGCATAAACGATCGATTTCGCTCGCAGAAGCAGGAGCATCTGGCGCGCCTGGCCTTCCTTCGGATCGGCGGTTCCAGAGCCGTGCCTCTCCACGAGCCCGAGTACATTGCCGTCATAAGCGCCAAACGCCGTGGTGCGCGTCATCAAGGAGACATTCGGCATTCCGGCGAGCCGTGCCAGCATTCCGGAAAGCCAGGCCGCTGACTCACTGTCCTGTGGATCCGACAGAAGCGTGCCGCCGAGTGCAAAATCTTGTTCAATCAGGACCACTCTGGCGCCGGCCTCGCCCGCCGCGAGAGCGGCGGAGAGCCCCGCCGGTCCGCTGCCGACTATCGCCACGTCGGCGAAGAGATGGCGGACGTCGTAGCGATCCGGATCGGGCTCCTCTCCCGCACGGCCGAACCCCGCCGCCTTGCGGATGAAGTGTTCATAAAACATCCAGGCCCGCCGGGTCGGACCCATGAAGGTCTTGTAGTAGAACCCTGCCGACAGAAAGGGCGCAAACAGGCCATTTATGCCCTGGGCGTCAAACTTGAGCGATGGCCAGCGGTTCTGGCTTTCAGCAACGAGCCCATCAGCGAGTTCCACCGTCGTCGCCGTTAGGTTCGGCTCGCGTCGGCCGCCCGTCCCCAACGTCACGAGCGCATTCGGCTCCTCTGGCCCAGCTGAAAGGATGCCGCGCGGCCGGTGATACTTGAAGCTGCGGCCGACGAGGCGGACACCGTTCGCCAGCAGCGCCGAGGCGAGCGTGTCGCCGCGAAACCCGGTCATCGCCCTGCCGTCGAAGGTGAATTCCATTGGCTGCGAGCGGTCGATTCGCCCACCTATAGCGAGCCGCCTCATGCGCGCGTCTCCCGAGCGAAGCGAATCGAGGCAATGGTATGGCTCCGCGTGTCGCGCTCGACGACCAGCCATTGCCGGCAGCCCACTACGTGCTGCCAATATTCGCGGTGCAGGCCGGCCGGGTTCTCGCGCACGAAGACGTAACGGTACCAGGCTTCGAAATCCGGATCGTCATACGCTGGCCGGGTCACCGAGGCGTCTCCGCCATAGCGGAACTCGTCGTGGTCGCGCGGCCCGCAGCAGGGACATTCGATGCGCAGCATGATCTTTCCGCCTCTCGAATTATTGCAGCCAGGTGAATGGGCCGGCGCCTGCCTCGTCGATCGTGCGACCGGTGCGGAAGCGATCAAGCCGATAAGCGGCGGTGAGCGGATGGACTTCGCCCTTGGCGAGCATATGCGCAAAGCACCAGCCCGAAGCAGGTGTGGCCTTGAAGCCGCCGTAGCACCAGCCGCCGTTGAGGTAGAGCCCGTCGATGGGCGTCGGGCAGATAATCGGGCTCCCGTCGGGCGTCATGTCCATCACGCCGCCCCAGTGTCGCAGGATGCGCAGCCGTGAGATGCAGGGCATCATCGCGATCGAAGCCTCGGCGACCTCGCGAACGACGCCAAGATTGCCGCGTTGCGCATAGGAATTATAGCCGTCCAGGCCCCCGCCGAACACCAGCCCGCCCTTGTCCGACTGGCTGACATAGAAGTGATCGGCGCCATAGGCGACCACGTGGTGAACCAGCGGCTTGATCGGTTCGGTCACGAAAGCTTGGAGGATATGACTTTCGATCGGCAGTTCAAGGCCGGCCTTCTGGGCGAGCACCGAGGTGTGCCCCGCCACGGCAAGCCCCACTTTCCCCGCCCCGATTCGGCCCCTCGTCGTCTCGACACCCACGATGCGCTCGCCCTGACGGACGAAGCCCGTCACCTCGCAGCCTTGGATGATGTCGACGCCGTAGGCGTCGGCGGCGCGCGCGTAGCCCCAGGCCACCGCGTCATGGCGCGCGGTGCCCGCCCGGCCCTGAAGTAACGCGCCGTGAACCGGGTACAGCGCCTTCTCCGAAAAATTCAGATAAGGCACCATCCGGCGCACCTCCTCGCGATCAAGCAATTCAGCGTCGATCCCGTTCAGTTTCATGACGTTGGCGCGATAGCCGAAGGTGTCGAGTTCGCCGGGTGAATTGGCTATCAGCAAAAAGCCGCGCTGCGAGAACATCACGTTGAAATTGAGCGCCCGCGACAGGCCTTCCCACAGCTTCATCGAAAATTCGTAGAACTGGGTATTGCCGTCAAGCCGATAGTTCGAACGAACGATTGTGGTGTTCCGACCGACATTGCCGCCGCCGATATAGCCCTTCTCCAGCACGGCGACATTGCGGACGCCGTGGTTCTCGGCGAGATAGAAAGCGGTCGCCAGACCGTGCCCGCCGCCGCCCACGATAACAACATCGTAGGCCGACTTCGGATCGGGGGACCGCCAGGCGCGCCGCCAGTGCCTTTGACCGGTGAGCCCATTGCGAAGGATGGAAAAAGCCGAATAGCCGTGCATGCCGATCCCGCTATTGAATGAACAGGCGTCGGGACAAGTCGCAGAAGGTTTCCGCGCCCCGCTTCGCGATGTAGGTGATTTCGGGGATCGCGATCCCCCGGTCCTTCAGCCAAATGCGGATGACCGTGAATCCAGGCGGTATAATTGCGCCATAGATCATGCGGTTCTCAGTCGGGCTAAACGGGCTAGCAGCTTGGTAGTCACAGAAGAATGCGCCATTGCCGGGCGCGAGAGGGAAATCTTTGAGCTGCACACTTCACCCTCCATTGACGAGTCGACTAGTTCTGTCAAATATGCGCATTTGGCGTTGGACTCGCCAACATAAAGATGCGAACTGTACCATCGCGTTTTGAGATGACAGAAGACGGCACCATTTAGGCACAACTAGATCGGCGATCCGCTTAACAACGCAACAACGCGGCGCATACTCACGATGCGCCAACTTCGCCAAAGAAGCGAACCTCTCCATCCCACCCCATCCGCAATCGCGTTGATCAGCTTAGCGACATCGATTCCGACAAATGCTTCTCTGTAATGTGCCGGGGCCCGTCCTCCTGTGATGAGGATCGGCTCGGCCCGCCCGAGCAACCCTCGGACACGTACTGCAGGTCGAGCGACCTCACCGACAGAGGCGGACATAGAGTCTTATGGTTGCCTCGAACCCCGCTGGAAGAATTCGAAACGAGCTATCGGACAACAAGTCTTCATACTGCTAAATATTTCCGAGAACAGGGCTGTCTGGCAAAGACCCGTCATCCGAAGCACTAAACACTCGCTCAGACTTAAATTTACGCCTTTTCAGCCGCTGCGGACAACGATCGAAACTCTTCGGCGCTGTGTTTGCCGACTTCCTCTAGCAACCTTGGCCACGCAGAAAGGCCTTCCGCCAACGAGGCCAACCGGAAGAATTCGTTGGGTGAATGAATATCCTCATCCGGAAGGGCAAATCCGAACATCAGCGTTTGGATCCCCAGCAGCTCCTGGAATATCACGGTAATGGGGATCGACGCGCCCAGCCGGACAAGCACTGGCTCTTGACCGGTCGCCTCAGACAACACTTTTTTTGCCGCAAGCACAAGTGGATGCTCGGTAGGTAGATTGAAGGCTCGGCTCCCAGTTTCCGGGTCGTTGATCGAGAGCTGAACGTCCGGGGGACAAACGGTGCGAAGATGAACCTTCAGGGCGTCAGAAACTTGCTCGGGGTCCTGTCCGGGCACGATCCTCAACGATAGCTTAGCGTGGGCAGTACTTGGAATCACTGTTTTACCCCCGAACCCTGTGTAACCTCCCCACATTCCGTTTACATCCAAGGCCGGTCGAAGTGTTAGCCGCTCACGTATCGAAAACCCGTCTTCCCCGTGGGCGCGCGCCCCAACGTCCTTGACGAAAGCGTCCTCGTCGAAGGGAAATCTGGCCGCGTCAGCTCGGGCACTCACAGAGACGGTAGGGAGGGCCGCCAACAAGCTCGGGATCGCAATCGCGCCATTCTCGTCATGTAATGAAGAAATGATCTTCGCCATCTCATGTGCGGCGTTCTGCACCGCGCCGCCGTAACGACCAGAATGAAGGTCCTTGTCGGCGGTTCGGATTGAAATCTCAAACTCAATAATCCCGCGCGAGCCGACATTTATTGTCGGGATTTCCGGATGCGCTCGCGCGCCATCAGCAGATATCATTCCGTCAGCATGCAGCAAGTCGCCGTATCGTTGCACAATCGGGCGCAAACTAGGGCTATTGGTTTCTTCCTCCCCCTCTAAAAAGACTTTCACGTTCACGGGGCAGGCGCCTCGGATTTGCAGAAAGGCAGAGATTGTTTCGAGTGCGATGGCAGTCGAGCCTTTAACATCAGATGCACCGCGCGCGTAGAGCCGTCCGTTGCGGACGGTTGGCTCGAAAGGCGGAGTTACCCAAGCTTCTGCCGGGTCGGGAGGTTGAACATCATAGTGTCCATAGATGAGCAAAGTGGGTTTCCCGGGCGCCCCGTTCCAAGCCCCGTAAACGGCTGGGTGACCGCCGCCATCAAGAAGTTGGACATCACTCAAGCCAATGCGCTCCAGCCAGTCCACTAGAAATGCTTGCGCATCCCGCATCCCTTCTATGAAAGCGGGGTCTGTGCTTACGCTTGGCAGACGCAAGAAGGTGCATAGTCTTTCAACTATTTCATCCTGGCGATCGAGAAGGTGTTGAACGATTGCGTCTACATGCATGGTCTTTCCCTGATACTCGTTGGAAGGATGCCAAGCCGGCTAGAGTAAGTACTCAGTCCTTCTATATCGTCGCTGACGTCCTGGAATATGCAACTGCTCCTAGCGCTATTCACAATCGAGCGGACAGTTACATCGCTAATCGCCAGAACGACTACGTGTGATTGTGCTTTGTTCGTACGGTCTTCTTTCCCGGAAGAGGGACTGTGCACCTCGCTTGCAATTGTCGGCCATGGCAGGGCGACGGCAGTCAAGCCGGTGAAACCCACATGACTGCCTCTGCCGAGCCAAACATTATGAGACCGCAAGGGCTGCGCGTGCGCCTGTATCGCGAGCAGCGGGTGAGCAATCGTAACAGATCTAAATCCGTCGATTTTGATCCGGCTATTGGGCGCATCAGCCGTGTACCATGAGGATCGCAGTTTTCTCTTACGACCCCCACGGGCATCCCTCGTCAAAGGAGTCCTTTGAACGGTTTGCGTGTCAGGCCATCGACGAAGAATTCAACCATGGAGGTATAGTCAAACACTGGAAGGTC
>NZ_QZWZ01000090.1 GCF_003601975.1 Mesorhizobium waimense | reverse complement strand
GCGAGCTCTTTGTTCGACTTCAGGGCGTCAAACGAACGATCGGCATGAGTTTCCGGCTTCCTTTGTCTCAATTGGAATTGGCCGACGTGCTTGGACTGTCGGTCGTCCATATGAACCGAGTTATCGCTGCGCTCCGCAACATCGGCGTCATTGGCTGGGCGAACCATACAGTCACGATACTGGACTGGGAGCGGCTTGTGCAAATAGCCGAATTCGATCCCACCTATCTCAGCATGAGCCGCGAGCCTAGATGACACGAGGTTCCTTGCAGGAAGGGCAATGCTTGCTTGTTTCAACGCGCCCCGTGAGGTGATGGCTTCCAGGCCAAGATCGATACGATGTCGACGGTGACCAGGCCGCCGACCTTTATTGTCACCCGCCCCTTGTCAAGGTCCACTCCAGTGACGTGGCCAGTGACGGCAACGCGATCTCCCGGTTTGGCGTTTGCGGGAGGATCAATAGCGAAGGGGAAATCATAGCTTGGAATTTTGACGCTCGCTCGACCACTCTGAAGCAATTTCAGGATGGTGGCACTCAACGTCACCTCATCGCCGATATCGAGGTTCAAAGCCATTTCCCGATGACCCGCTCAGCCTCCGCCCCGGGACCACAATTCGTCGAGCATCGCAAGCGCAGCGCTTGGGCTATCCGGTTTCAGCAGCCCTTGTTCCTTGGCCGCCTTCTTGAAGGCAGCGAACGCTACCGCCGGGCGGCAAATCCCGCTCAATGCGTCGTCCACCAACCGGACGGCTGCGCCATAGGCTATCGCTTCCTTGTTTTTCCAGCGTCCGCCAAGGGCCTTTTTAGCATCGGCGATCGATGAAACCACCATCGTGCCGCCGTCCACAAATTTGATCGTGACGGGAAGAAATCTGGTCATAGATTCACCACCCAAACCACTCTCTTGTTCGCGACACGGATGCGTTGGAGCCGCACCCTCGCGGCTGACCTTGGCCCCTACTGTACTGCTTGCCCGCCGCGTGGCGGTCGCTGTGCCTCCGGCAGGCGGATGCCGTTGTCGGTGGTGTCGCCGTGTATCCTCAGTTAGTGTTGCAAGTGCATGTTCTCTCGCATCCATCAAGTCGCGATCATCTGCAGCGACTACCATGTGTCAAAGCGATTTTACGTCGAGCAGCTTGGTTTCGGCGTGGTCGATGAGAATTGGCGTGCCGACCGGCAATCGTGGAAGTGCGATCTTGAATGTGGCGACGTGCGCCTTGACCGGAGGCGTGCGGCCTGAGGCATCTTGCGTTTGCGGTCGAGTCGGTTGAAGGCGCGGTCGAGTACCTGCGGAGCCAGGGCATTTCGATAGAACTTGTCCGCGTCGACCCGGCGCGCCATTCACCTTCTTTGCCGATCCGGACGGGCTCCCCATAGAGATTTATCAGATCAACCCGTCGGAAGCGCATGACAACTAGAGCAGGCAGGGTCAGCTGCCAACCTTTCCGTCCGTGTCTGCCAGGGCCACAGGCTTGCCATGCGGCGTAGTCAGGTAGGCGTTTCGCCAATCCTGTTCGCGTCTGTCCACCTCGGCCTGGAGGGCGAACTGGCTCCTGTCCAGTATCTGCTCCAAAGCGCTGAGAAAGGCGCTGTAGTAGATCGCGTCGGTGTCCATAGCAGTATCGGTCACCCGTCGATCAAGCTCGGCGCCCAGGGTCTGAGACCAATCATCTGCTTCAATCTTTCCGTCGGCGATGAGCAGCTCGACCAACGCAATAACCTGAGCGTGCCATTGCTCGGAGAAGACAGGTTCGCCATCGCGATGGCGCTTCGCGCCACGGGCAATCTCAGGCCGGCTCAAGATACCTGTCCCACATGGTCAACGCGCCTGGGGTCAGCGCCGCCGAGCGCGAGCGCTACTTGGAAACATTGCTGCCGGCCGGTTTCCCGCCATGCGCTTCCGACGAGCAACTGGCTAAGACGACCGATCCAAAACGTCTTCCCGAGTGCCTGAAGTAGCCCTCATCATGCTTGCGCGGTCCAAGGTCTGCCTTTCAGCCTCAGAGCCTTGAAGCTGCCTCTCCGCTAGTGAGCCATGCTTGAGGATGACGACGTCCCAACCGAAATTACGGAAGATGCTCTCGAAGCGCTCCCACAGCCCTTCGCGCACCACCGCATCGAGGCTCTGGCGGTTATAGCCCGACGCCTTTGTAGGATGTGTCAGCCTATAAAATGGTGATGGCGATAGAATCGCGATCACTTCGAGATGGACCGAGTCACCTGCGGTCACGCCGATTGCAGGGCGGCGTAAATGGCCTCGATCTGTATGGCCTCAATGTCCGTCAGGGCAGCGAACTCCTTTTCACGCGCTCGTTTCGACAGCTTGCCATCGTTTTGGCGCAGGAAACGGAAAAGGAGGTCAATCAGCCTGTCGGGCATGTCGATCATCCTGGAGATCTCTGCCTTGAAGGCATCGTAGGTTTTCAGGAATGCGGTTTCTGCTGGCAGATCGACATCGATCGTGCGCGCGACGCATTCGAACAGGAATTGTGCGTGGGGAGTAGCATCGAAATAACGGTAGAAATCAGCCGTGTCGTTCAGCACCTCGACATTGCCGCCATCGGTCGGTCGCCAACGGATATGTGGCAGCAGGCGCCGCGAATAGGTTTCCAGCACGCGTCGGTATTCGTCGATACGGTCGAGAATGACGGCGGAGACGGGAAAGACCAGCCCAGGCGGATTGAAACCGCGTTCGGCCAGCACATGATGGATGAGATAGCGATGCAGTCGTCCGTTCCCATCCTCGAATGGGTGGATATAGACGAAGCCAAAGGCGAGTGCGGCGGCGGCGAGCACCGGATCGAGTTGACGTGCCGCGCCTCGGTCGAAGGCCGCCAGGCCGTTGATCAGACCTTGAAGATCTTCATGTCTTGCGCTGATGTGGTCTGGAATGGGCGCACCGCTCAAACGGTCGTGCTCGCCGACAAAGCCGCCTTCGGTGCGCAGGCCGAGATGGACGAAACGCGCATCGCCGATGACGATGTGCTGCAATCTCTCCAGTTCGGCGCCGTCAACAGTGCGCCGACCAGCTTCTCCTATGACCTGCCCCCAGCGCTGAATGCGATCCTGTGGTGGATCCTCCCCCTCAATCTGGAAACTTGAGCGCGAATCCTTGAGAAGCAGAAAAGCGGCTGTGCGGGCGAGCAGGTCAGCCGGCACCTCGGCGATCAGGCGCCTTGCCTCGTCCCCGAGATTGCGGTCGACGAAAGCGTCTAGAGTGGGAGTGTGGAAGATCATCGGACACCAGGCGGGTGTTCCGGGCAGATTGTTCTTCACTCGATGCCGCTGGGATGTCGTTCCATCCACCGCCCATTGTAGATCGGAGTCCACGGCGAGGACATAGCTACCCTGGGCGGCATCGGGGAGATCAAGCTGCGCGTCCAGCAGCCATTCGTACAGAAACCAGAGACGCCGTGAATAGGAGCCGGTCGGCGCGGCACGTACGATGTCGGCAACTGGCTCCGGACCAGCCGCCTGAAATAAAGCCTTGAGAACGGCAAGGTCCAATCCTTCGTAGCGCAGGGCGAACGTCAGATGGCCGGTAAGGCTGGGTTCTGGTTGGTGGCGCGGCGTATAGAGCTTCCAGCCATCTTCCTGGTAGACTTTGTGTCTGGGGCCGATGGCTGCGAGATTGATTGGCACGGGCACGGCCAGTTCGAAGGCGCCGATAAGGGCTGCGTAGCCGACAGGGACAGCTGCTTCTGGTAGCCAGCGCTCGTGAAAAACGCTCACCGCACCTGAAAAGGGCTTTCTTTGTCCTGGTTCCATGAATTCCGGTATCGACCTGTGAAAACCCAGTTACGAAGGCTTATCTCATGAAAAACGATTACAAACAATGAATTTTGATGCAATTCGTCGGTATCTTGTGAATTTCTATTTATGGATTGGCAGTCCGACTGCGGCTGGGTCGATCGATTATGGCGGTTTGCGAGGCGCGGAAGCACGTATAGCACTCTGTCAGCGATCGGGGCGACCAAGCAAAAGCCCGCAACAACTGGAAGCGGCGCGGCGAACGCCCCGTTCGGACGTGCGCTCTCGATCGTGCGTCCTGCCTGGTTCGACTGTACTACCGACCCGACCAGAACCAACTGCTTATGCTGCAAGGCGACAAACCGCTGACCGACGGTGCGATCGCACGCGATTTTCGCCGGCCATGACAGTAGTCGTCGAATGAGTGGCGCCAACCGTAATGATTTGCCCGAAGCTGTGGGGGATACGGTTCGGAATCTTCATAGCGGCGTCGATAATGTGGGCAGCAATCGAAGAGCCCCGAGGCGTGGATATCGGCGTGAAAGAACGTCGTCGCAACCCGATCCGGGCCAAGCCCCCCAGAGCGCTGGCGATTACGTAGCGGTTCTTGCAGGGGAATTGCTTAATAGTCGAAGCAAGCCGCGAGTTTTGGGCAGCCCATGGACTGGTGGGAGATCCTAAGGGACGCGTCCACAGAAGACCGGCGGATAGAACCAAATGAGCGACTGTCCAAAAGCCCTTGGCGTCCTGTTAGTGATTAACAGGACCCCCGCGATGTGGTGGCTTGTGTGCTGGCTCTCGCAGGTCGGCCAAGGGCGAAAAATCGGATTTGGCCAGCACGCCAGCTATCCTGGCAAAGCTGACAAATGCCTGTCGCGCCTGTTCGGTTGTCATCTGCCCGCCAATCGCGGCGTTGCAGCTTCTCACCGCGCAACTGTATACCGGTCCCCGACGGGCCTTTGGCCATTGATTCAAGAATACGAGCGCCTCCCGCACGGATTTAATGTCGTGTATCACGTCATTGGTCTTAACCTCGACGGGGGCAAGGAAAGCCGGGCTGGTCATTTGTTACCTCCCAGTAATGGCACGGTTGATTCAGCTCCTATCATGCGGCTCTTTCGTTTGCGGTCGAACGTCATTTGACGTTCCTCGCCCTCTGCGAGGACCGGGGCTCATCGAGCCCCGGCCTTCCTTCGCGACCGTCATTTGTTGCCGTTGATTGCAATACGCTTGACAGTTGCCTGCGCCTTTTTGGTCTTCGGCAGTGTCACGTTGAGAACACCGTTCTTGAACGTGGCCGCGACCTTGTCGTCTTCAACTTCACGGCCAAGATTGAAGCGCCGCTCAAAACGCCCATAATAGCGTTCGCTGAACTGGCGATCCTTGTCCTCGGTCTCTGCTTTCTTCTCGCCGCGAAGCGTCAGAACACCGTCATCCAGCATGACCTCGATGTCGTTCTCATCGAGGCCCGGGATTTCGGCCGTCACCCGGATTTCCTTATCCGTTTCCGAGAACTCCACGCTTGGCCAAGTGCCGTTGTGAAGGGCCATGCGGCCGAGCGCCGAAGGCGTGTCAAAACCGCGGAACACCTCGTCGAATAGCCGGTTGACATTGCGGTGCAGCGATAGGAACGGATCCATATCCTCACCGCGATAGATGCTCGGAGCCTGGCTGTTGCCGCGGCTCCATGGAATCAGGTCACGTACGCTCATTGTCCATCTCCTTTCCTTGCTTTTTGGGCCGCGCCGGACATCACCCGCGACAGAACCGGGTGTTCGCGCCGCGAACCGCTGAAGATCAGGCCGCCACGAAGAGCGAGATCCAGGCCCGCGTCAGCCAGATCAGGGCACAGATCGAAGAGACCACATCGGACTACGATCGCGAGAAGCTGCAAGAGCGGCTGGCCAAGCTTGCCGGCGGCGTCGCCGTCATCCGCGTCGGCGGCTTGACTGAGGTCGAAGTCAAGGAGCGCAAGGACCGCGTCGACGATGCCATGCATGCGACGCGTGCCGCGGTCGAGGAAGGTATCCTGCCTGGCGGCGGCGTGGCTCTACTGCGTGCCGCGAAGGCACTGGACAATGTCCAGGCTGACAACACCGACCAGAAACACGGTATTGAGATCGTGCGCCGCGCGATCGAAGCGCCTGTGCGCCAGATTGCCGAGAACGCCGGCGCCGAAGGCTCGGTCATCGTCGGCAAACTGCGCGACAAACCGGATTTCGGCTGGGGCTGGAACGCACAGACGAATGCCTTCGGCGACCTCTACAACGAGGGCGTCATCGATCCGGTAAAGGTGGTTCGGACCGCGCTGCAGGACGCGGCATCGGTTGCCGGCCTGCTGGTGACCACCGAAGCGATGGTGGCGGAGAAGCCGAAGAAGGAGCCTGCAGTTCCGGCAATGCCCGCCGGTGCCGGCATGGATTTCTGAAGCACGCAGTCTGCGCTCCCGGGGGGGCGCAGAGATGTTTGAACTTTTGGGGAATGCGATGAACGTGATGACCTTTGACGTGATCCCGCCGCCCTCGCGCGAGCCTACCGATCTGAACTACGAAGCCGACCTGAAAACCGCGCTAGAGCCGTTTGTGTCGGAACTCCTCGATAGGGCTGAAAATGCCGGTTGGGATCGGGGTAAGGCAGCATATACGCTGATGTTTCTGGCGGCCCGACGCCTAAACGACGGCAAAGGCCCGGCGGAAAACGGGAGGTCGACGAGCTAAGGGGGCCGGTGCGTCGAAACGTACGCGCTACTCGCCATCCCTCGCGGGACGCGCGAGCGGAGGCAGCCTTGCGATCGATCGCTGTGAACGGAGGAAAACATGGAGCACAATTTCTTTCAGCATCCTGTCAGGGTGCTTGTGGGTCTTGGATTTCCGATCGACATTGAAAGCGTAAACGAGGCCGTCGCTCTGCTGGATGAATGGCCGCCGTCGAAGCGCAATGCTGCTCATGGCATAGCGCTCAATGCTTGCAGGGCAGCACTCGCCGGCGAGGTGGATGCCGAAACGGCTCGGAGCACTTTTGTTGCCTTCGCCCGCCGGATGGATTTGCTTGTGCCGGCCACAGACATCGTCAGGTCCAAGGCAGTCGGCGCCTTCGGAGCCGCTTTGGGTCGCCACAACTCATCGATGTAGTGGAGATGAAGGAGCGGCGAAAACAATGAGGGATGTTCGATTTCCCGAACCCGTGAGACTGTGCCAAAAATCCACAAGAGAGCGCATCGTTGCCAGTTCCTGGGAAGCACTCGAGTGCCTTCACGACCAATGGCCGGAATGGGCGAGAGGACGTAGCTACCGGGCAGCCTGCCGCACTTGTCGGGACTCCTTGGACGGTTGGCGGGCTCCGCAACAAGCAAGAAAGGCATTCTTGAAAGCGGCCCGTCGTGCCGGTTTGGTCCCTGATTCCTGATAAGGCCGTCGAGGCCGATTCAGAAACGTCGCTGGCGTGAGCTTGGAGCCTGCTGTTTCTCAGGATTCGATCGCAGCCGATATGGGATTGGCGGCGGACCTCACTCAGTTCGTGTTGCGCAAGTGGCTGGAAGCCAACGCCTATCTGCCAGTCGGGACGATCGCCGAGGACAGCGGACGGACGGGAACGCGCAAGCTGGCCATGATCAAGAGGCCGCTGTTTTGATCTACAGCGACATGCGACCGGACCCATCGAAATCCACGTTGGCGCGCCTTAGAGACGGCAGGCGTGCAGTGGCGGGAGGCGCTGGCGTGAGGCTCAGGAAGGCTTAGGCTCAGGTGGCGGCGCCCTCTTCCGCGATCACGCCATTATCTCAACAAGCGGCTCTGTTAGTTCTGTGCGGCGGACCTGTCGATCCGCCCGGCCGGTGCGATCATCGGGGTACTCTCCAACCGACACGATCACGGCCTCAATGTTCGCAGGCCCGGTCTGGCGCTACAGGCAGCGCGATATGATCGGCATGGGCGCCTGCCTCCTGATGGCCGGCATGGGCGCCTGCCTGCTGTTGCGCTAAGACGATTGCCGCCTTCTCCCAGCAAAAAGCCCGCTGCCGGGGGAACGGAAGCACCTGGCCAGCCGACACGCCTGTTCGCTACAAAAAGCCCGCCGCGGGAGGGTCACGCGACGGGCTTCAATGGGAGCGGCTACATTCCTGAGAAATCGACCGCTGCTGCGACAATGTACGGGCTGCGAGACAGTTCCAGACAATTTTAACGATGGGCTTGTTACATTAGTAATGTCTTGACTAAGCTAGACAAGTTTGGTGGAGATCCCAGGCGCCGACGCGTAAGAAGCCGTTGCGAGACATGGTTGACTAGCTGCTGGAGCTCTAGTCGCCGGCCGGATCGAGAAGCCCGAGATCCACCGAACGTACGCCCTGGTCTGTATCACCCGTCGCCGTGAGACCCCGTTGAAGCAGCTCCCGCACTGCATCAGAACGGCTCAACATTTTCTCAAACACATTGCGCCGTCGTTCGTGATCCGTTTGGCAATGCCTTGGTGATGCTTGACCAAACCAAGGGCACCTTCGTCACCGATGCGACCGGGAATGTGCTGCGCGTCGAGTCCTAGCCGTCAATTTCGGTTCGACTTGGCTCATCCGATTTGAGGGGAAGGGAACGTGCCCCTTTTAGCCAAATTACCAATGAGGCGACATCGGCCTATAACCTCGCCGGCCGGCGAACCTACCCGTTTTTCGGCTAGGCCCGGCGATCGAGCCCAGCCAAACCGGCCCCGGTCGCGCCGGGCCGCGGTCGCCGGGCCGCAGCAACGGAACCGTCCCCAGTTGGTCGCGTTTCGCCCCATGGAGAATCCCAAAATGCTTGACGAGCAGGGAAGGCCACCGGCGACGAACGGCCTTGTTCGCCTTTTGGTCAGAGAGTCCGGCATTACCGAAGAGCAGGCCCGCGAGCTTGGTCCTCGCTTATGCGCGAGGCCCGCATCATTGCCGGCCGACAAGGCTAGCCAGCTGGCTGCTACTTCCGCACAATCCACTCCAGCAGGTCGGCATCAACCGCCTTTGCCCCGGTGAAATCGCGGACCAGTTGCGCCGCGTATTCCCGCCACCGAGCTTCAGGGATTCCGTCTTCGATGACCGATTTGTGGAAGGCACTTCGTAGGATTTCGCAATCGAATGCCGACACCTTGGCGCCTGACACTTCAGCCTCCTGCCTCTATGGGCGGAAGCACTGCCAGCTTCCAAGCGTCCGCAATGCACCCTCATTCGATACGGACGACTTACGGATTGTACGCCGTATAGCGAATTTCGCGAGTCACACGAATTTGATCGCTAAATTAGCGATCGCTCATGGAATAATTTCGAACGGAGGGTCGTTCCTTTCCTAGACGAAGGCGGGCAAGGCAAGAGGGATATTTTCGAATGTCCTTCGTTGAACCGCCAGACCTGCTGCGGCTCGTTCTGGCCTTAACTCAAAAGGAGTCCAGATATGAAAACGCACGCGCTTATGATTGCTGCTACGGGGGCATCGCTCATTGCTTTCGCTGGCCTTGCAAAGGCGGACGACCATCTGTTCAATGCTCTTCAGCACGGTCTCAGCAGCGACGGCCAACCCTTCCATGAGAACACGGCCGGCCACAGCGGTGACCTTGCGCCAGGTCAGGGCAGCCCGTTTGCAGGTGTCGATACTCAGACACCGGCCACCGACACGGAAGCCGCCAACGAGCATGCGAACGTAAAAAGTCACGAACCTAAATGAATATGGGATACCCGCCCGAGGGGGGCGGGTGACCATCTTTCAGAGTGCCTGGGGCCGACAGGATATGCGCGCCGGAGCTATTCCGGTTCTTCCCGGAAATCCTGCAGCGATGCATGACGAAGACCCTCCTCGCCCCGGAGATGCTTCACACGGCCGATTAGCCCCGGCTTGACCCACATTGTGTCGCCGGCCGCCTCATGCCCTTCGGCGGTGGCCCTACATGTTCCCGGACGCGCTCCCAGAGCCGTTCCCGCATCCCCCGGTTCAAGGTGATGAATGCAGAGCCGACATAGCGGCCTGTACCTCGCTCAGCCATCAGGGCAAAGGCGGGTTTGCCGGCCTCGCGCTCGACGCCGAGCAGTTCGTATTCGTCGATCGTGAACGCCTTCGTCTTCAGCCATGCGGTTGAATTGCCGCTGCGGTACTTGCTGTCGCGCCGCTTCGAGACCATGCCCTCCAGTCCCATCTTGTCGATGGCTGCATAGAACTCGGCGCCACCACGTTCGACGTGTTGGCTATATTGGATGATGCCATCGCGAGGCTTCACGAGATCCCAAAGCATCGCCTTGCGCTCGAGCGCCGGCAGCGAACGCAAATCCCAACCGTCAAGGTGCAGGATGTCGAAGGCCACAAAGCTGTAGCCTTTGCCGCGGTTACCATCGCAGCCCGGCAGCAGCGGCTACTCCCGCCAACCAGCCCCAGTGGAGCCCTTAAAATGCTGGATACGTTGGCGTCTTCGATGAAGCACTCGTAGGCCTACCGCATAGGCGCTAGTGGCAGAAGCCTGACGGATGGTACCAAACGCCAGAGGAACGACGTGGCCGACATCTCCCATGCATGTGACTATTCCTCTGGAGAAGAGTAGAATACAGCCCGACAGCAGTGTCCTTGGGCAGCATATGGGGCGCTGCATACTTTAGCGACCAGGGAGGGCGATATGGGAACGGCTGCACCGAGCGTAGCCATCCGCGCGCTGGCCGAGACCGATCTGCCGAAAGCCGAAAGAATTTTCCGGCTGGCCTTTGGCACCTTCTTGGGAGCACCCGAACCAGAGACGTTCTGGTCCGACCGCGACTACGTACGCGGCCGCTGGCAGGCGCCCCACGTCGCCGCCTTCGCCGCGGAGGTGGGCGGTGAACTGGTGGGCTCCAACTTCGCAACCCGCTGGGGCAGCGTCGGCTTCTTCGGACCGTTGACGATCCGCCCCGACCTTTGGGACCGGGGCATCGGCGCGCGGCTCGTCGAGGCCGTCAC
>NZ_QZWZ01000008.1 GCF_003601975.1 Mesorhizobium waimense | reverse complement strand
GTCCACCCCCGCAACCGAGCCTGCCCGCCGTCCGTCAGGCCATCCTCATCGCACTCGCGCAGCCGCCGCCAAGCCGCTGCCCGCATTGCCGCAAATCCCTCAATCCTGAAAATCTGCCAAAGTAGTGCTAGGGCCTGTTGACAAAGTGGATTCCAAAATCAGGAGAAAGATGATTCAAGGCTGCCTTTTAGGAGGCGATTTTGGCGCGGGGCGATTTGAACGACGAGGAGTGGCTAATCGTCGAACGGTTTTTACCGACAGAACGTGGCCGCAAGTCGCGGCCATCACTTGATAATCGGCGCTTTTTGAATGGAATGCTGCATGTCCTGCGGATCGGTTGCCCGTGGCGCGACATGCATGAGCGTTACGGCAAATGGAATTCTGTCTATGTCCGTTTTCGTCGATGGGCTGAGCAAGGGATATGGGATGCCTTGTTGGAAACCTTCGTTGAATTGGGATTGAACCGCGCCGGGCAGCACATGATCGACAGCACCACAGTTCGCGGCCACTCTCAGGCAGCGGGCGCTAAAGGGGGACTCATAAGGAGGCTTTTGGTCGATCACGCGGCGGTTTTACGACAAAAATCCACGCCCGCGCAGACGGTCAAGGACGCCCTCTTGGCTTCATCCTGACGGGTGGCGAGACCTCAGATTACAATGCTGTTCCCGGTCTGCTGACCATGCCGGTTGCTAAGCCCAGATCATTTCTGGCCGACAAAGGTTATGATGGCGACTCCATCCGTGAAGAGCTGCTAATCCACGGCATTCGACCAGTTATTCCGCCTAAAGCGAACCGTAAAGACCCGCCTTCCTGCGACTTCAAGGCTTATAAAGACCGCAACCGCATCGAGAGAATGTTCAATAAACTCAAGCAGTTCCGCAGGGTTGCCACCCGCTATGACAAGACCCGCACATCCTATCTGGCATTTCTGACGATCGCATCACTGAAGATATGGCTGCCATATATCAGCGGACGAGGCGCAGGTTTGGACAGTTTTTAGTTGACGGCCAACGTAAGGTTAATCTTGATCCACATCTCCTCCGTTTACAGGGAATCATGTGTTAAAGAGCGCATTCACAATTCTGGTCGCCATAAATTTATTGTCCTGTATTCCCTACGCTTCCGGGGAGGCGAAACGCCCCGACATCGGTGCAACGCCCGACGCGTTCGAGCGCTTGCTGCCCAGTTCGGTCTTCAGCCTGGGGATGTCTGCGCCAGAGTTGGAAAGGGTGGTAGCGTCGCGCTATCCCGATTGGAAGCGTTCGGATCGGCAGCGTGCGATGAACAACCGCAAAGATGTGACCCTAACGCCTGCCGCACGATCTCCATATCTGCAAACGATTTCCATTTCTTTTGAAGACAAAAATCTCGGCTTGATGCGAAAATATGACTTCGGCTTGACGTCTCCCCTTAGTGGCAGCCGAGTCTACTCGATAGTTTATGTGGTCCAATCACACATCGGGCAGCTGATTTCGGTCGGGGACTGGAAAGACGGATTACATTCACGGTGGGGTGGTGAGCAGGGCGGAATGCAGTCCGAAACTCGTGCCCGTGCGACGTATTTCCTCAATGCCGAATGGCAATTGGTCGAAAACGGTGGAGAGAAGTGCGCTCCTATCTACCCTGCTCTGGTCCGCCTTGACGAGAAGCCGCTTGAGGCAGTGGTTGATGCTTCAAATCTAATCAAGACTACGGGGTGCGCGTTCAGCCGCGACAACTTCGTCGGGGTGGCGAATGGCGCGATCACCAAATCAACCTTCTACACAGTTGACCTTCAGCGCACCGTCGCTGACGTTGCCAAGCGCGTGATTTTCGGAATCCGCTGACGATCCATCCAGACTTTGTCAACAGAACCTAATAGTGAACCGGTTGCGCAAACGTTACTGTCGCTAGTGGGGGTGCCATGCCAACGCGTTGGACGGACGATGAGCTGAAAGCATGTGTCGTTAGTTATCTGGCGATGTTGTCTAAGGAAGTTGCCGGAGAAAAGTACGAGAAATCGGCTGTTCGCCGGCATCTTACGAGCGGGCCACTATCCGGGCGAAGTGCGCCTTCGATCGAGTGGCGAATGAGAAACATTTCATCGGTTCTGGAGAATCGTGATCATCGGTACATACCCGGCTATTTGCCTGCGGCGAATACCGGCTCGGATGTGAGCCGACGTATCGAGAAAATTCTTGATGAGGTAGCGGCTGATGATGGCAGGTCGGTTGCAGCCTCACTGCCCCGAATGGTGTTCTTCAACGTCGGCTGGATGAATAAATATCAGGGTATGTCGCCAGAGGACCCAACGCTTGGGCGTCACGGGTATTTGCGTGAACACGCTCATGGGTTTGAGAGCTTCAATTTCCTTCCTGAAGAAGGACGTGTGTTTGGGTACCAGCCCAGGACAGATAAGATTTGGCTTCCGAGATTGGGAGGCTCACCGAAAGCTGAAACGGTAGAGCACGTCCTGGTGGTTTGGTTGGCTACTCACCCGGTGAGTATGACGGTCTTAGTTGTCGGCTGGTACAAGGACGCGACGGTCTATCGGACGCCGATCGTTCGAATGCCTGCGCAAGGCGATGGGGCGGGGCAAGATGAGATCCCATACACAGTCGAGGCACGTGCTGAGAATGCCACGCTGCTTCCCGCGACCAACAGGTCCTTCAGGGCGCCCACTCACCATTCGATGGCCGGGGGACTCGGGCAGTCTCCGGTATGGTATGGGGCCAATGATGAGTTTCGAGAGCGGGTTTGGCGCTATATTCAAGGCATTGACCGAAATCTGAGCCTGCCCAAAGCGCCGCGACGAGGAAGAGGCGGTCCGCCCCGCAATACCGACCCTGAGCTTCGAAGGAAGGTGGAAAAGGCGGCGGTTAAGCACGCGACGGACTATTTCACGTCGAACGTTGGCGGCGGCTACGACGTCGAAAGTTTTGAACTCGAGGGACGCGGATGGGATTTGGAGGCGACGCGAGGTGATGAAACTCTTCTAATCGAGGTAAAGGGCCTTAGTGGGAATGGCGGCGTGTGCGAATTTACGCCGAATGAATACGCCAAATCCCATCACAACGACCATCGTGATCGCTACGTCATATACATCGTGAGCGACTGCTTATCCAACGCGCCGGTCGCCAGCATTTTCCGCTTTACCGAACGAGGCGCTTGGGAAGCCGCTGACGGACGACAGCTCATGGTTGCTCCGTTGGTTGGCGCAAGATTGACCATCGTGGATTCAGTCGCGTCCAACACCGAAACCGATCCCGCAGAATAGGGTCGCACGCCGGCACGGCCCATGGCGGTATAGAGATCGCTATTTACGCTACCGGTAGTCTCGCTGCCGTCGTCAAGCAACATTGGTACCGGGAGATAGGCATTGGCAATGAGCCAATCTGCGATGATTGTTTTTATGAGATCGGCTTTCGGCAGTGCCATCTCGACCGCAATGTCCGCCAGAGAATCCTCCACCCTCGGATCGAGGTGGATGCCGTCGATGTTTCTGATCATTAGTGCGGCCCGTCGTAGCATGATTTGAAAATCAGCGCGCGGAACGTCTGCGATGCGGTCGGACGCGTCAGCTAAGGCCGGCCGAAACTATTACCAAGGCGATCAAAGCCCCCGCAAAGACTGCTTCAGAAACCCGGCATATGCTCTCGATTTTGGCGGTGTGCTTCTGCTCGGGTAACAGCATCCGATAGACGATGAAGGAGGCAGAAATGACGGCTAAGGTTGTCAAAGCCAGAAGTGCGTACATACCTTTTCTCGCTTTATCCGTGGCCGAGAGAAGGTCCGTGCTCGCGCGCCGGGAACCTCTCGACCGAGTTGGTCAAGTTGGTTCCTGGTTCGCCCCACCGTGTCTTATTCGACAGCTTACCTAGGGAAACATTAGATGCCGGAGACCTCAAAAAGAGATCGCCCAATCGGCTGGTGAGAAATGTGCCTAACGGGCTCCACGCAGAATCAAAACATAGGCTCAAGCCTGCACCGTTGCAAGAGCGCTGACGATAGCGATCCAGAGACTAGCCCCTATCGTTGGCGAGAAAGCCCGACAGTGCCCGACAAGCAGTTTCTGCGTGGGAAGTGCTGGAAGGCGTATGTTGCACTCAGCGGTCAAATCTCCCACGAACCTCATGTGAAGAAGTCAGAAAAAATCTGGTGCGATTTCGGGGCAAGTTTTCCTCATTTGCGTACCCCTCCCATGCCGCAAATCTGGACCGGCCCCTCCAGACCGGGACGACCATGGTCATGACGTCCACGGTGCAAAGCGATTTCACCGACGCCCGATTGAAATCTTCGGCATATCGCCGCCTTCGCCCTGCATCAGAAATTGCATGAGAACTGATACCAGTTCCTCGGCGCTATCCTTATCGAGTTCAAGGTCGACGTCGTTGTCTTCATCATCCACTAACGCAAGCGTTCCCCTCAGCGGATTGCGCGATTTCACGTCCACCTCGCCATCCTGATACTCAACAAGTTTAGGCATGACCTTCTCCAATACTCCTTAGGGGCCGCAACGCCCGTCGCGGGCGGCAGGCCGGTTTGTTTGTTCGGGAGTTATGTCGGGCAGTCGTACTGCTTCTTGCTTCTCTTCGACGTAAAGTCGTCGGTTATCATGCGGCTTATCCAAAGGCGCCAGGGGCCGGTTCTCTCAAGGCGCATTGGAAAGGTATCTAACTCGTGCCGGCAGTCAAGGGACTGCCAATGTGCGATTCGCTATTGGAGGACTTTGAGGCAGGCAAGATGGGAGTCGTCGCGAAACTCAGCAACCGCGCGCTGCTGAAACTCGGTGCTGCTGAAGCGTGGGATGGAATACGCGTCCATCACCAGCTTGCGCACATGCTTCTGAGCACTAGCCGGGTAGGATGAGACTAGGGCATCCATTGCGTCCTCTAGCGACACACCCGACTGCCTCGCTACCATAAGCTTTTCGGCCACTTTTGCGGCTCTCGAACACGTTTGTTCGTTGGCGCTCGCGCCAATCAACACAATTATGCCGATCCCTAAAAGCGCCACTGAAATTGCACGCATTTATGCTTCACCCTGCAAGGATGCCCCAGCGAACATTGCGCAATCAAAGATTGGTGGCAAGCCAAGCGGCCTGCCCTTGTCATGCCATGACTCAGCGTAGCTCCGGCAGGCACTACGCGTTCCGCTCGTTCCAAGTCTGAACCAAAAAAGTGGTCATTGCCCCCGCCAAATTAACGGCTAGCGCGGCATGCCGTGCCGACGGCCGAGCCGGTTTTCGCCCTTTTCCATGTGCGTCACTAAGCCTGTTGCGGATGGAGCCCAGCCCTTCCACCACGGTCTGGCAACCACCAAGAATCCTTTTGAAAATATCTTCCGTATGCTGGTCCGGCGCCAGGTTTAGGCATTCGGCGGCAGTCCTGTATAGCCTTGGCAGCTCGTCTTTCTCTCCGTAGGTCTTGCCCGACGCCTCAATGATGTGCTTGCATACTTCCTCCAAAAGCGTGCGAGCCAACGTTAACGCACCTTCTGGATCGCTCTCTCGGCGGCCCAGCGCTCGCTGCCAGATGGTATGCACGCCGGATTCGTCAAAGGAGGCTAGCGAGTTGGATATGGTGCTATCGGCGGGATAGCTCTGCACCGCCCTCCGCAAGGCCCGCTCGAGGTCTTCTGTTGGATATTCCGAATGAACGTTACGCGCAATGTCCAAGACGTTTTCCGGCGGTAGCTTCAAGAGCCGCTTGCTGACGTACCGTTGTTTGCTCGAAAATGCTTCATCCCGCGTTCCTGGGGCAAGGCCCACAGCTTCGCACACGTCGGCGAGCATATTCGCGCTGATGGGGTAGAGCGCGTCGACAATGGCTGTCCGCAGTGTGGCGGTGATTGATTTCTCCATGCTTTTACTTTGAGGCCGAGGTCCGGCCTTCGGCAAGCTCTAACAAACAGCGCCTCCGCAGCGCGTCTATGGACGTTTCTTGGCGGACATGTAGATTTGCAGCCTGTCGGAACTGGCATCGGGGTCCGTGACAATTTTGGCAGTGGCCCGGGTGTCGAAAACTGCGCACGATAAAGGAAGCCCGTCTACCAGTAATCTGTAGCGGACAGGATACAGCAATATGCAGGGGGTACTGCCAATATTGACGCCGGGGGGTGGAGGGTAGTTCTCTTGTGGGGCAGGCCGAGAAGCCGCATATTCGCGGCATGAACACGAAAACACCTGCAACCGCTGAAATCATCGCGCTACCGCTCTCAACTAAAGACAAGCGACGCGCCGAGACCAAGTATGGGAAGGCCGTTATGTCTCACGGCTTCACCATCTTGCCGAACCTGCTTTTTGAGGCTCAGGCTCATCTAAAGATCAGCCCGACCTCCTTTAACGTCCTGCTCCACCTGGTCATGCACTGGTGGGAAGCGCACGAGGCTCCGCACCCGTCCATCAAAACGATTGCTCGGCGCATGGCGAAAAGCCCGCGCTCTCTGTTCCGCTATTTCGATGAGTTGGAAGGGGCGGGCCTTGTCCAGCGCGTGGCGCGATATCGAGGCGAGAAGGCACAGACATCAAGCGCATATGTGCTCACGGGTCTCGCCGACAAGCTCAGGAACATCGAGCCAGAAATCGCAAAGGCGAAGAAGTTTAAAGGCAAGCGACTGGAAAAAGCCGAAGAGGCACCTTCCAGCGCTGCCTAAAGAAATCGCGGCGTAACTCAACGGATAGAGCGCCTGCCTTACGACTGTCCTTCAGGGTCACACCACTAGGATAGGGGCAGGGAGATACGGGTTCAACTCCCGTCGTCGCGCCCATATTCAAACGGCTCCGCAGCCACTGCATTGGCCCTTCAGTCTGATGCATCTGGACATAAGACTGTCGCGTGGTCGGCACTCGTTGCCGGTATAGGCGCACCCGTCAGGCATGAAGCGCCACTGTCAGGGGCTTTTGTCGGCCACGACAACGCCACAGCCCGGCAAGCCCACCAGTGCAATACCGGTGCTTTCTGAAGTCGCAGGGAATTCGCGACGAAAAGAGCATCATCCAATGCCAGCTTCGGTGTGTAGGCAGATGGGAATGGTACCCCTCCCACGCCTCATATCTGGACCGGGGCCCTTCTTGAGGTATTCCGCGCGGCATTGCAGAAACCCTTCAAGAAAGATGCATTGTCTATGAAACCGCTCGGGGGCTTCAAGGTCTTTACACCCACGACGCCGCAGCGCTCTCCCCCATCATTGCAAGAGTACTTTAGTACTGACAGGAAGACATTTCATCCAGAGGGCGGCCGTTTCTGGTATGCGAACAAGGTCACTCCCTGATAAGTATGAACAGTCTCACTTGAAGGAAAAAATCAAAAGGATGAGCGCCGAAGGCGGTCTGTCTTGTAATTTTCTTGTAGCATCAATTCTAAATCAATCTCTCTCGTCGGGAGTAGTGCGAAGCCAAAGTCGTGTGCTATTTCAGGCCGTTGCATAAGACAAGATGCCTAGCCGGTATATACGCTTGGCAAACCCGGTATACATGTCGGGGCCGACTTGGCGGTGCCGGTATATGCCTACTGAAGGAGCCGGTATACGAGACCGCGAAGAAGTTTCTTGGCGCCGATGGGTCATCATGGTGCGTAGCGGTCGTCGTCGTCCTGTCGCATGGCGCGCGAAACCAGTTTGAACGCTATGGTGTCGGTGTCTGGGACATTCTCGATTTTGACGGTTTCTCGTCGCCCATTCTGAGCCCTATGCCGATTAACCTGATCCAACGCGCGGTCCAGGGCCCGGCTCAGTTCCGCTGAGGAAGTGAGTTGCATTCCGAGCAGTTGGCAGAAATCCGCGAACTTTCTCCTGACCTTGTAGTCCAGATGGAACTGCCCAAAGGCGTGCAACCACAACTCAAAATTTTGAGCGGTTTCAGACGACGTGAGCGGCAGCGGTAGCGGAATCTGAGCGAAATAGGAGCCAGTAGTGGACAGGAATTCTGGGTTGACCGAGATCGTGACGGTCCCGTTGACGGGGTGGGCCACGTTATCCAAGAACCGGATTGTCCGTTGCTCATATCGGTTGTTGTTGCCGCTGACGTACCACTTGGCGAAGACCAGCTCCACGGAGCTTAGATATAACAGGCTACGCTCGACCGAGCGGTAATTTCCGGGTTTGTTGGTGGCTCGTTCCAGCGCGGCCAAAAGCTGCCGCATGCTTTCGAATCTAAGTGTTTGATCGCCAGCAATGGTCTGGCGAAGGTTCTTGCTGGCGGCCTTGTAAGCAGCTTTTCCCGCTGCCTTTTCAGCATATGGATTCGGTTTCCCGGAGCCAGCATCCAAGGCACTGACGTAGCTGCGTCCACCCTGGTTCAGTGCAAGCTTGAATGTCTCCTCCGGCTGCTGGGAATAGCGGTCGTTATGCTTGTAAAATAGCTTGTTTCGTTGTCGCTTCTTGCCTGTCGCTAAAATTGCCTTTCTGCCTGCCGCGAAGGCCTGTTCATGGATAAGCCTTTGCTTGCCCATGACGGAATTGGCTGTGAGCCGGAGCAGGACGTCAACGTCAAATCGGGTTGGCGCGCGAGCCATGTCGGGGCGAGTTGTTATTAGCGACATCGGTACCCTCAGCCATACCTTTGCCATACCTCGGTTGCCTTGGCCGACCTTATTCTGGCGATGAAGAACAATGATCAGATAGGGCGGTACGTCCAGCCGAATGCGATGGCGGGTCGCCAGCGGCGCTCCAGCAGCACGCGCAAGCGGGAAGTGAAGCAGATTGCGGTTCACCGGCGCGAACTTCGCGACCGGCTGGTTCTTCTTCTTCTTCACGCGCCCCTCTTCTGTTCAGACTTGACGGCGGACGTGGAGGAGCGACGATTGGAGGCGAGCCAGGCTTCTATATCATCCGGATCATAGACGACGGCGCGGCCGAGTTTGATGTAACGTGGCCCGCCACCGGTAAGGCGCAGTTTCGTTAGCGTGGATGCGGATAGGCCAGTGATTCTAGCCACGTGTTCGGTACGCAGCATGCGGCGGTTCAGTTGCAGTGTCACCATTGGTGTTTCTCCATGTCACCGCAGGATAGAATTGCCAATTAGCGATTGCTGGCAAGAGCGGCGGTAGGAGTATATTCCCAAAAGAACCTAGAACAACGTCTCTGTAAGATTCGCGAGCTGAATCAATAGGTTGGGCCAGGTCGCGCACGAACATTAAATTTTGGTAATGTTGGCCGGGCAGAGAATCTGCCGAAAACCAACGTGGTGGCGACATGGTGGCGACATGAACACCACAGCAAAACGGCCGCCTTTCGGCAGCCGCTTTAAATGCTTGATTTTCTGAAGAAAACTGGAGCGGGTGAAGCGATTCGAACGCTCGACCCCAACCTTGGCAAGGTTGTGCTCTACCCCTGAGCTACACCCGCTCGCGCGGCTTTTGGGCCGCAAGCCGCGCCTATATGGCTGAAGAGCGCGGCGATTGCAACAGGGAAATGACGAGCTTTTTGGGCTAGCTCTCAAGTGCGACCGACTCCGTTTTGAGGTACCGAGGATTCGCCGGTCCGTTTCAGCACGGCCTTGCCGGGAGGGTACCATTGGCCGTAAACGGCATGGCCCTGTTGGAGATGAAGAAGACCGATGCCGAAGACCGAAGCCGAGCTTTTCGCCTTTCTCGCCGACCTCGGCATCGCCGTGTCGACGCGATGCCACCCGCCGCTCTACACGGTCGCCGATTCGCAGGCGCTGCGCGGCGAGATCCCCGGCGGCCACACCAAGAACCTGTTCCTCAAGGACAAGAAGGACAATTTCTTTCTGGTCAGCGTCGGCGAGGAGGCCGTGGTCGACCTCAAGCAGATCCACAATCTGATCGGCGCCGCCAGCCGGGTCTCCTTCGGCAAGCCGGAGATGCTGATGGAGCTTCTCGGCGTCACGCCGGGCGCGGTCACGGTTTTCGGCCTGATCAACGATACCGAACGGCGGGTCAAGGTGGTTCTCGACCAGGAGTTGATGGGGCACGATGTCGTCAACGCCCATCCGTTGACCAATGAGGCGACGACCTCGATCGCCCCGGCCGATCTCGTCAAATTCGTCGAGGCAACCGGGCACGATGCTGTTATCTTGAAAGTCTCGGCGTGATCGCCACATGGATGGCGAAAACTGATCTCTAGGAAGGACGTCGCGCCCCTCCGCTGGTGGGCGGCGCGACCGGAAGGGCGACGATATGAGCGACAACAATCCGTTCGGCGGCCAATTCGGCAGCAATGCCGGCCAGTATGCCACGACAGTGCAATATGGCGGCACTGACGCAGAGCGCGCAAAAGCCGCGCTTGGCCAGGCGCCGGCAGACCTCATCAAGGATACGACGACGGCTGGCTTTGCCGCCGATGTCGTCCAGGAATCGCGCCGGCAGCCGGTTCTGGTCGATTTCTGGGCGCCCTGGTGCGGCCCTTGCAAGCAGCTGACGCCGCTGCTGGAAAAGGCGGTCAAGGCCGCCGCCGGCGCGGTCAAGCTGGTCAAGATGAACATCGACGAGCACCCCTCGATCGCCGGCCAGCTCGGCGTCCAGTCGATACCGGCGGTGATCGCCTTCAAGGACGGTCAGCCGGTTGACGGTTTCATGGGCGCCGTTCCCGAGAGCCAGATCGGCGAGTTCATCAAGAAGATCGGCGGCAGGACTGGCGGCCCCCCGCAAGTGGCCGAGGCGCTTGCGGCGGCCGCAGAGGCGCGCGGGGCGGGCGACATCCAGACCGCGGCCGACATCTACGATGCGGTGCTGGAGCAGGCGCCGGAGACGATCGAGGCGATCGCCGGGCTGGGCGAGCTGCTGTTCGAGGCCGGCGATGCGGAAGGCGCGGAAGCCATCCTGGCCCGGGCGCCGGAAGCCAAGAAGGATGCGCCGGCGCTTGCCGCGCTGCGCACCAAAATGGCGCTGGCCGCGCAGGCGGCCTCGCTCGGCAATCCGGCCGAGTTTGAGCGGCGCCTGGCCGCCAATCCGGACGACCATCAGGCGCGGTTCGACCTCGCCATGATCCAGAACGCCCGGGGCGAGCGCACGCTGGCCGCCGACAATCTCCTGGCGATCGTCAAGGCCGACCGGACCTGGAACGACGACGGCGCCAAGGCGCAGTTGCTGAAATTCTTCGAAGCCTGGGGCATGACCGACGAGGCGACGCTCGCGGCGCGACGCAAATTATCGTCGCTGCTGTTTTCCTGAGGCGCTTTGCCGGCTGTTTTTTGCCTTGTGGGCTTGCGGCCGGCGTCCAGCGCGCCAGATTAGGGCCGGGAAGGTCAGGCCGCCTTGCCAACACGGTGCCGTGCAGGCGGCCGCAATGGAAGAGACCGCGGGTTTGACAGGCTTTTCGGCGCAGCGATCGGAGGACTAGGTGCAGGCGGGAAACGCCCATTACAGGCGTGGTAAGGATTTGCCGTCGACGATCCCGGTGTTTCCGCTTGCCGGCGCGCTGCTTCTGCCGGGCGGCCGCATGCCGCTCAACATCTTCGAACCACGCTATCTGCAGATGGTGGACGAGGCGATCGCCGGATCGCGGCTCATCGGCATCATCCAGCCCAGCCTCGATGGCGCCCTGCGCGACGACGGCGAGCCGGAGCTGTGCAATGTCGGCTGTGCCGGGCGTATCATCTCGCTGGCCGAGAGCGGCGATGGCCGCTACCTGATCTCGCTGCAGGGCGTGTGCCGCTTCCGCATCGCGCATGAAGCCGTCGTCAAGACGCCGTTTCGCCAGTGCCGGATCGCCCCCTTTCTCACCGACCTTGACGAGGACCAGGTCGGGTCCGAGGTCGACAGACCGTCGCTGCTCAAGGCGTTTCGCGCCTATCTGCAGGCCAATGATCTGGAAGCCGACTGGGAAAGCGTCAGCCGCGCCGAAAACGCCATGCTGGTCAACGCCCTGTCGATGATGGCGCCGTACGGACCGGCCGAGAAACAGGCCTTGCTCGAAGCGGCGGATTTGAAGACGCGCGCCGAGACGCTGATCGCCATCACCGAAATGGCGCTGGCGCGCGAGAATGAGGATTTTGGCTCGAGCCTCCAATAGGCTGAGCCGGCTGTGTCGGAGCGGGTGGAGAAAGAGATGGCAGCGGACGGGCGTGATGTGCGGAAGGCCAATGTCGACCCTAAACTGCTGGAATTGCTGGCCTGCCCGTTGACCAAGGGCCCGCTGGCCTGGGATCCGGAGCGCGGCGAATTGATCTCCAGGGTGGCAAAGCTTGCCTATCCAGTGCGCGACGGCATCCCGATCATGCTGCCCTCGGAGGCGCGGACGATTTCCGCCGATGATGTGCTGCCCCCCGCGCCACCTCGGCTGAGCGGGCCTTCCTGAGCGATACGCCTTTCGCCAACGCCGGATCTACTGAAAATTCCGCCCCTTGGGCATGACGCTTTCGGCCTTGCCGGACAGTGTCGCGATGTCCTGTCCAACCGGGGTCTTTCGGACAACGGCCGGGCCGGCGCGGCCTGCCCCTTCCCCAATGCGGCCCTCCTTCCCCGCGACGACCAGCTGACCGGCAGCGCTCGCCTCCTCCAGCAATGCCGACAGCCAGGGCGTCAGATCCTCGACCTTCTCGGCGACGATGTGGATGACGCCGGATTCCGATTGCAGCTTGCCGGTGACGCGGATGAAGCGCGCGCCCATGACGATGGGCCGGAAGCGGGTGAAGGTCCTTTCCCAGAAGATGATGTTGGCAACGGAATGTTCGTCTTCCAGCGTCAGGAAAATGGCGTTGCCCTTGCCGGGGCGCTGGCGCACCAGCACGAGGCCGGCGACGGATACGCGCCTGCCATCCTTGACGGACGGGAGGCGCGCATTCGGTGTGACGCCGGCGCGGTCCAGGCGCTCGCGCAGGAAGGCCACCGGATGCGCCTTCAGCGACAGGCCGAGCGAGCGGTAGTCATGGATGACATGCTCGCCGAGCGGCATTGTCGGCAGCTTCGTCTCGGGCTCCAGCTCGCGCAGGCGGATGTCCTTCTGGTCGAACAGCGGCAGTTTTTCGGCCGCGCTCTTGCCGTCCAGCGCACGCACCGCCCACAGTGCCGCGCGGCGGTCGAGGCCAATCGAGCGGAAGGCGTCAGCCTGCGCCAGTTTCTCGATCTCGTCGACATCGAGGCCGGAGCGCAGCCAGACATCCCTGACGGTCTCGTAGCCGGAACCGCGCCGGTCGACGAACTGCTTCATGCGATCTTCGGACAGGCCCTTGATCTGGCGGAAGCCAAGCCGCACGGCATGGCTGGTGCGGATGACGCCGCGCATTTCGGCATGGCGCGCAAGCATGCGGGCGGGATCGAAGGCTGCCCCTTCGAGGGCGCAGTCCCAGCCGGACCAGTTGATATCGACGTCGCGCACCTCGACGCCATGGTCGCTTGCGTCGCGGACAAGTTGAGCCGGTTGATAAAATCCCATCGGCTGCGCGTTAAGGATCGCGGCGCAGAACACGTCGGGATAGAAGGTCTTGAACCAGCAGGAGGCGTAGACCAGCAGGGCGAAGGAGGCGGCATGGCTTTCGGGAAAGCCATACTCGCCAAAACCCTCGATCTGCTTGAAGCAGCGCTCGGCGAAATCCTTCTGGTAGCCCCTGCCGACCATGCCGTCGATCATGCGCTGGCGGTAATTGCCGATCGTGCCGGTGCGCTTGAAGGTGGCCATGGCGCGGCGCAGCTCGTCGGCCTCGCCCGGCCGGAAGCCTCCCGCCTCGATGGCGATCTTCATCGCCTGCTCCTGGAACAGCGGCACGCCCAGCGTCTTGCCGAGGATCTTCTCCAGTTCTGGCTTCGGATATTCAGGCTTTTCCTTGCCCTGCCGCCGGCGCAGGTAGGGATGAACCATGTCGCCCTGGATCGGGCCGGGCCGCACGATCGCCACCTCGATGACGAGATCGTAGAATTCGCGCGGCCGAAGGCGCGGCAGCATCGACATCTGGGCGCGCGATTCGATCTGGAAGACGCCGAGCGTGTCGGCGCGGCAGATCATGTCGTAGACATCCTTGTGCTCGGGCGGGAGAGTGGCCAACACATAGGGTTGGCCATACGGATCCCGTGCGTCCGGATAATGATCCGTGAGCAAGGTGAAGGCACGCTTCAGGCAGGTCAGCATGCCGAGCGCCAGCACGTCGACCTTCAGGATCTTCACCGCATCGAGATCGTCCTTGTCCCATTCGACCATCTTGCGCTCCTCCATCGCCGTCTTGACGATGGGAACGATCTCGTCGAGCCGGTCCCTGGTGATGACGAAGCCGCCGACATGCTGAGAGAGATGGCGGGGAAAGCCCATGATCTCGTTGGCGTGCTCGATCACCTGTCTGGCCAGCGGATCGCTGCGGTCGATGCCGCCGGCGCTCGCCTCCTTCTCGCCGAGTTCCGAGGTCGACCAGCCCCAGATCGAGCTGGACAATGCGCTGCGGACATCCTCGGACAGGCCCATGGCCTTGGCGACCTCGCGCAGTGCCGAGCGGCCGCGATAGCTGATGACGGCGGCGGCCAAAGCGGTGCGCTTGGCGCTGTATTTTGCGTAGATGTACTGGATGACGATTTCGCGCTTCTCATGCTCGAAGTCGACGTCGATGTCGGGCGGTTCGTTCCGCTCCTCGGAGATGAAGCGTTCGAACAGCGTGTCGATGCGGTCCGGCCCCACTTCGGTGATGCCGATGCAGAAGCAGACGATGGAATTGGCGGCGGAGCCGCGTCCCTGGCAAAGGATGTCCTGGCTGCGGGCAAACTTGACGATGTCGTAGACGGTCAAAAAGTAGCGCGCATAGTTCAGCCGCTCGATCAGAGCGAGCTCTTCCTCGATGCGATGCGTCACGGAAGCAGGGACGCCCGCCGGGTAGCGCGTGGCGGCCCCCTCCCTGGCCAATCGTTCGAGCTCGGCCTGCGGCCCAAGACCCGATTCCGTCGGCTCGTCGGGATAGTTATATTGCAGGTCACTCAGCGAAAAGCTCAGTTCCCCGGCAAAGCGCAGCGTTTCGGCCAGCGCTTGCGGATGCCTGCGAAAAAGACGGGCCATTTCGAGCGGCGGCTTCAGATGGCGCTCGGCATTGGCCGTCAGCTCCAGCCCCACCTCGGCAACGGGGGTATTTAGTCGGATCGCCGTCAGCACGTCCTGCAGTGAGCGCCGCCCGGCGCTGTGGTAGAGAACGTCGTTGGTCGCCATCAGCGGCACGCCGGTCATTTCAGCCATCGCCGCGGCCTGCTCGATCCGAAAACGGTCGTTGCCGCAATAATCCGGTGAAACGGCCAGCCGCAGGTTGCTGCCGAACCTATCCTTGAGCCGGCTAATCACGGCAAGGCTGTCCTGGGCGCCCGCCTGCAGGTCAGGCAGGAACGCCAGCGACAACAGATCGCCCCATTCGAGGAGGTCAGAAAACCTGAGCAGCGTCGCGCCCTTTTCGTTTTCGTCGCGCAGATTGGCCTGCGTCAGCATACGGCAGAGATGCCCCCAGCCCTTGCGCTCCTGCGGATAGGCAAGGATGTCGGGTGTGCCGTCGCCAAAGACCAGGCGGCAGCCGGGATGATAGACAAGGCCTTCGACCTTGGCCTGCTGCCAGGCGCGCACGACGCCCGCCACCGTGTTGCGGTCGGCCAACCCGATCGCGGAGAAGCCGAGGAATTTTGCCGCCACTACCAGTTCCTCCGGCTTCGAGGCGCCGCGCAGGAAGGAGAAATTCGACTGGATGCCGAACTCGGCATAGGGAATGGCGGCCAGCGCGTTCATGCGAAGACCCCATGCATGAACCAGCGCGGCGGCACTTCGGAAGCACCGTAGAGGCCCTGGCGGTAGAGCCAGTAGCGGCGGCCGTCGCTGTCCTCGATGCGGAAATAGTCGCGGGTCGGCGCCTCTTCCTCGCCGGGTTGATGGCGCCACCATTCAGGGGCGATGCGTTCGGGACCTTCGGCGCGCGCCACGCGGTAGAGCGCACGCCGCCAGCGGAAGTTCATCGGCGGTCCCTCCGGCATTTCGGTTGCCGGCACCTCGATCGGCTCGGGCGAGCGGAACAGCCGGATCGGCCGTTCCGGCGGGAAGACGGTCGCCGGCGGATTGTTGCGCTGCCTCGGTGGCGCGCGCCTTTGCGGCGCCTCCGAAAAGGGGACGGTGGCGACGGCGCGCTCCGGCAGATGGCTCTCGACGGCGACCGGCCTTAGCACCGCGGCTTCGCCGAGGCGGGCGCGGATGCGGTCGGCGAACAACGCGATGTCGGCGTCGTTGTCCTCCGCCTCGCCGGCAAGGTCCGCCTGCTGCATGTCGAAGGTGGCGGCGGACAGCACCGAGAGGCGCACCAGGTCGAAGCCGTAACCGGCATCGATATCCTGCTCCAGCGCGGCAAGCCTTTCGTGGAACAGTTTTTGGATCAGTACGGGCTCTCGTAGGGGACGCGAGGTGCCGACTGCGATGCGGCTGACGGCGCCGTCGACGCGGAAGAGCAGCAGCGCCAGCATCCTGGCGCCTTCGCCACGGCGTTCGAGATCGCTCTTCAGCGTCTTTGCCAAAAGGCTCACCAGCCGCTCTATGTCGGCGGTCAGCATGATTGGTTCGGAAAGATGGCGTTCGACCGACAGCGGCGCCACCGGCAGGCGCGGCGACACCGCCTCGTCGAGGCGGCCGAGCGCCTGGTCGAGGCGCAACAGCAAAGAGGCGCCGAAGCGGCGGGCAAGCGGCGCGCGCGGGGCTGCCATCACCGCGCCCGCCGTGCGCAGGCCGACGCTTTCCAGGCTGGTGCGGATTTCGGGCGCGATGCGCAGTGCCGCCAGCGGCAGGGGCGCGAGAAGCGCCTCCTCCTCGCCGCCGGCGACGATGCGGTCGCCGCAAAAGCGTGCCGCCGCCCAGGCAGCACCGGGCGTCGCGGCCAGCCCGGCGCGGACGTCAAAACCCTGATGGAAAAAGCGCGACAGGATCTCGTCCAGCATCGCGCGTTCGCCGCCGAACAGATGGGTGCAGCCGGTGACATCGAGGAACAGGCCGTCGGTTCCGTCGATCGCCACCAGCGGGGTGTAGCGGTCGCACCAGTCGGCGAGGCCTTCGAGCAGGCGGCGGTCGGCCTCCGGATCGGCTTCGACGATGTCGATCGAGGGATGCATGGCGCGCGCGTCGGCGATGCCCATGCCGCGCTTCAGGCGCAGCGCCTCAGCCCGCTCGTCGAGGGCTGATATGCGCTGGGCGTTGCGGTCGCGATGGCTGATCACCAGCGGCAGGTGATCCGACGGCCGGGAACGCCAGGACCGCCCCAGACGCTGGCGCAGGATGCGTTCGGCGGCCAGATGCGGGAACCACAGCGACAGGATTCGTTGCCCGTTCTTGCCGTCTTTCCTCAAAAGTGTGTTCATCGGGGTTCCACTCCAGTGTGAATTGTCCGGGCAGAGCGGTGCGGCTCTTGCCGATGCTGACGGTGAAGGCGGGGCGGCCGATCGACCCGGCGAGCGGCCCGGCGATGGTGTCGCGGCTGGCCGCGGGAGCGGCCGACACGATGAGGCGCACGGGTGCGGCGGTGGGTTCTGCCTCGCCGGCCTGGCGCAAAAGCAGGACCGGCCGGCCGGCGTTTTGCGCCCGCGCGTGCAGCCGTCGCGTCGCGGTGAGGTCCAGCCGTTGCGGGTTGCCGCGTATCTCTAGGATGACGGCGGCCAGCGCCGTCATGCGGGCGGCCTCCTCGGCGATCCACAGCGCATCGACGAGTTTTGGCGCCTCGGAAAACAGAAGTTGCTCCGGTTCGATGCCGAACAGGCCATGCAGCCCCCTGGCATAGGGAAAGCCGGCTTCGCGAAAAATCTCCGATGTGCCGATCCACAGCACGGGCAGGTGCGGCTCTTGCTTGAGGATCAGGCTGGTGAGCGACAGCGCAAAGCCAGCGACGGCCCCGGCGTCGCGGGTCTCGGCGCCATGGATTTCACTCAGCGCCGCCTTCGGCAGGCCGCCGCTGAGCGCTGTATCGAGACGCTCGATGCCGGTGCGTAGGAACGCATCGGGCGATGCCACGGCGAGGCCGCGTCGGAGAATTATGATCTCGGGCGTGAGTTCGGGCGCGATACCGGGGCCGGCATCGACGTCAGGACGGGCGCCAGACTGCGCGCCGGCCGGCGCCGCCAGGCGCTCGGGCAGCGTTCCCTCGATCTTCGCGATCTGGCGGCGCAGGGCAAAAACGGTCTCCCGCGCCACGGCGGTCATCGCCATGACGGTTAACTTTCAGCAGCAGTGTTCCTGTTATGTTCTTATAGATTCCAGAGGGTGCTGAAAGAGTCAAGCGGAGTCATGGGGAATTTATTCCTCTGCGGTAACGCGCTTAGCGTTGGCCACCGAAGGCCAACCGTGCCGCAAGCCCTGCAAATACGGTTCCCAGCAACAGCTGGGGCGCCCGCTGAAACCGCGTGCGCCTCGACAGTGCCGTACCGATCCGGCTCGCGGTCAGGATGACCAGGCCATTGACCATCAGCCCGATCAGATTGAGGACGGTCGCCAGCACCAGGATCTGCGCAGCCACCGAACCCGCCTGCGGCTGCACGAACTGCGGGAAAAGCGCCAGCACGAACAGCGCCATCTTCGGATTGAGCAGGTTGGTCAGCAATCCCTGCCGGAAGATGCGGGTTTGCGAGTAGCGCGGCAGGCCGGCGACCGGTGTCAGCGCCGTGCCGTCGGCACGGAACGCTTTCCAGGCGAGATAGGCGAGGTAGGCCGCGCCGGCATAACGCACGATGTCGTAAGCGATGGGAGCAGCAAGGAACAGCTGCGACAGGCCGAAGGCGGCGGCCAGCGCATGGCAATATGTCCCGGCGGCGATGCCGATATAGGTTGCCAGGCCCGCCGCGCGCCCCTGACTTGCGCTGCGGGATGCGATCAAAAGCATGTCCGGCCCCGGTGTCGCAGTCAAAGCGAGGCAAGCAATCGCAAAAAGTCCAAGGGTGGAAAGGTCCGGCATGGGAGCTCCTGATACATGGCCGGAACTGACCCGTACGCGATTCCCCGACAGCCGCAAAGGATCTGAAATACGAATTGCCGCTTATTTGCCTGGACCGGCACGAAAGCCTATATGCCGGGATCAAAGGACAAAGCATGGCCCGCATCTACAAGACCCGCACCTGGCACGACCAGCTTTCGCCGTCGATGGAGGAGATGGAGTTCCTGGCGCTGGAGGCCTACGCCCATCTGCCGGAGGATTTCCGCAAGCTGACCGGCGAGATCGTCATCCAGATCGCCGACTTTCCGACCGACGAGATCATGGACGATCTGTCCTTGGAAACGCCGTTCGACCTGCTCGGCCTGTTCGAGGGACGCGGCATCGCCGAGCGCTGGAACCCGCAGACCGGCGAGGGGCCGAACCGCATCACGCTCTACCGCCGCGCCATCCTCGACTACTGGGCCGAGAACGAGGAGACGCTAGGCGACATCGTCACCCACGTGCTGATCCACGAGATCGGCCACCATTTCGGCCTGTCGGACGATGATATGGAGCGTATCGAAGAGGCGGCCGAGTAGGCTGTGTCGATATTCAGGTGATGCCGGCCTGCGAACGGCGGTTCCCTGCGCTTCCGGTGTGCTCACGTACTTCAAGTACGCTCCGCTCCGGTTCTCGGAAACCACCATCCTCGGCGCAGCCTGACCTGAATTTCAACACACCCTGCGTCGCAGCTTGGCAAACCCTACCAGTCGCTGAGCTTGGTGTCGGGGCCGTATTCCTGACCCTCGATATCCTTCACCACCGCCTGGCCGCAACGCATGGTCTTGGTCTTCTTGTCGTAGGCGTAGGTCGGCGACCCGAACAGGTGCCAGCCCTTGTTCAGCGCCGCCGTCACCTTGTGGCAGAAGCTGGCATCGTCCGGAGCGGACAGAAAGCGGTAGAGTTTCATTTTCAAGTCCTGTCGTGAGTACCTATAGCCCGCGCTCTACGTGGGCATCATGCGCCGATGGCGGCCGCCTTCGCCAGCAGTTTTTCGGCCTGCGCCAGATGCAGCCGCTCGACCATTTTGCCGTTCAGCGCGATCACCCCTTTGCCGGCATTTTCGGCAAGCGCGAAGGCGTCCTTCACCGCGCGCGCCGCGGCCACTGCCTCTGCGGACGGTGCAAAGGCGCGGTTCGCCCCTTCGATCTGGGCCGGGTGGATGAGCGACTTGCCGTCGAATCCCATGGCGGCTGCTTCCGTGCATTCACGGGCCAAGGCATCAGAATCGCGAAAATCGTTGGAGACGCCGTCGAGAATATCGAGACCGCCAGCGCGCGCCGCCAGCACCATCTGCATCAGCCAGGGCATGAGATAGCGCCGGTCCGGCGTGGCCAGGATGCCGGTCTCTTTGATCAGATCATTCGTTCCGGCAACGAAACAAGCAAGCCGCGAGGCTGGGTCGCGGCCCAGTTCGGCAATGGCGCCGATGTTGAGCAAGGCTTTCGGCGTCTCGATCATCGCCCAGATCTTGACCGTATCCGGGGCAAAATTGTCGTCGAGCACATCGCCGGCCTCGAGCACGTCGCGCGGCGTCACCACCTTGGGCAAGAGGATGCCGTCGGCCTCGACTTTCGCGGTCGCCAGCACATCGTCGGCGCCCCATTCGCTGGACAGCGCATTGACGCGCACGATCATTTCGCAGCGCCGGTTCGGGCGGTTGGCAAAGATGCCCGCCAGCTTCTCGCGCGCCGCAAGCTTGTCGGCCGGCGCGACGGCGTCTTCGAGGTCGATGATGACGGCGTCGCAAGCGAGCGAAGCGATCTTGGCCAGCGCCTTGTCGTTCGAGCCGGGAATGTAAAGCGGCGCGGGCGGTAGGTTTCACTCATGCCCGATCTATGCCGCCTGTGGCGGAACGAGGCAAGCCCTGCACGAAAACTGCACGGAACTGCGGAAAACCTCCTCCAAACCGCCGTGCCCCTTCCCTGCCGGCTTGCGAGACAGGCGGCATGCAAGAGCGAACAAATCTCCGTTGGTCCCTGCCGTATCGGCTGCGCAGCGAAGGCTGGTGGCTCGTCGATCCGCCAAAGGTCCGCCCGACTGCGAGCCTGCTGCCCTTCATCCCGAGATCGCGGCCGAGACATCCCGGCCGGGCGACAGAAGCGAGGACCATTCGCTCATGACGGCTTTCCTCGTCCCGAGCTATTGCAGCCGCTTCGGCATCGCCGTGCTGCTGGTCGGGCTGGCGGATTTTTTCTTCTATGGCCAGCCCGCCGGCATCAATTTCTTGCTGTTCGCCATCCTGATCGCCGGTGCGGTCGTGGCCGTGCATCCTTCGGCCTTCAGCGACGCCAGGCTCTGGCTCAAGCCGGCCGCCCTGTTCGTCGCGCTGCTGCCGCTGGTCGAGAACGTCAGCCCCTTGTCGGTCTCGATCACTCTTGTGGCCCTGGCGGTGTTCGCGCTTTCGCTCGCTGGACGGCTGCGTACCAGCCTTGCCCGCATCGCCGGCCAGCTCTCAGTCTTCCTGCTCTCCGCACCGTACCGGCTCATTCGCGACTTCTTCCGCTGGCGCAAGGCGGCACGGCGGCTTGGCCGGCGGCGCATCCGGCTCGCGGCAATCGCCGTCTGGGTGATGCCGCTGGCGCTTGGCGCGGTGTTCCTTGCCCTGTTCGGTGCCGCCAATCCGGTCATCGAATACTGGTTCACGCTGATCGACCTGTTCGCGCTGCTCGATCTCGTCCAGCTGGCACGGCTGATCTTCTGGCTGCTGGTGCTTGCCGGCGTCTGGGCCTTTTTGCGCCCGCGCCTGCCGCGCTTTCTTCGCCGGATACCGCGTTTGGCGTTGACCGTGCCTGCCGTTGCGCCGCCGCCGCCAAAAGCCGTCACCACGATCGAAGACATCGTCTTCGGCAAAGGCGCGATCCTGCGCGCACTCATCGTGTTCAACATCCTGTTTGCGCTGCAGACCGCGCTCGACGCCACCTATCTCTGGGGCGGCGTCGTGCTTCCCGACGGGTTGACCTACGCCGCCTACGCGCATCGCGGTGCCTATCCATTGATCGTCACCGCGCTACTCGCCGCCGGCTTCGTGCTGGCGGCGCTGCGGCCGGGCAGCGAAACCTCCAACGATCCGCTGATCCGCCGGCTGGTCTATGCCTGGGTGGCGCAGAACATCGTGCTGGTCATCTCCTCGATTCTGCGGCTCGACCTCTATGTCGGCATCTACGCGCTGACCTATCTGCGCATCGCCGCTTTCGTCTGGATGGGGCTGGTGGCGGCGGGCCTTGCGCTCATCATCGCCCGCATTGCGCTGCGAAAATCCAGCGAATGGCTGCTGTCCGCCAATCTTCTGACGTTATCGGCGACGCTTTATGCCTGCTGTTTCATCAATTTCGCAGCGCTGATCGCCAACTACAATGTCGACCATTCCCTTGAAATGACCGGGCAAGGCGTTCCGCTCGATCTCGAATATGTCCGCTCGCTTGGCCCAGTTGCCCTACCGGCCCTCGATCGGTTCTTCGAGCATAAGAGGGGAACATTGGCCACCGACGTGGTCGACCTCGCGACCGGCGACCACTATCGCGCCGTCCAGAAAAACTGGCGGGCCTGGAGTTTTCGCGACTGGCGGCTTTTACGCACTCTCGACAAAAGAGGCCCGCTCGTGGTTCCTCAGCGTTCCGAACCTTACGTGCCGAGCCGCTGATCGATGCCGCATAACATCCTCGTCGCCGACGACGATCCGCATATCCGCGAGATCATCTGCTTCGCGCTGGAAAAGGCGGGGATGAAGACGGTTTCTGTATCCGACGGTGCGGCCGCCTTGCAGGCCATCGAACGCCGCGCGCCGGATCTCGTCGTGCTCGACATCGGCATGCCGGAGATGGACGGGCTAGAGGTCTGCCGCAGGCTCAGGCAGCGATCCGACGTGCCAGTGCTGTTCCTGTCGGCGCGGGATGAAGAGATCGACCGCATCCTGGGGCTGGAGATGGGCGGCGACGACTATGTCACCAAGCCGTTCAGCCCGCGCGAGCTGGTGGCGCGGGTCAACGTCATTTTGCGGCGCGCCCGCCAGGCGCCGGCCGAGAGCGACGAGCGGCAATTCTCGCATGGCAGGCTGGTGCTGGTGCCGGCCAGCCACAGCGCCAGCTTTGAGGGAAAGGAGTTGGCGCTGACGGGAATAGAGTTCGCGATCCTAAAAGGCTTCCTCGCGCGGCCCTCGCATGTGCTCGCCCGCGATGCGGTGATGGCCAACGCCTACGCTGCCAACATCCATGTCGCCGATCGCACCGTCGACAGCCATATCCGCAACCTTCGCGCCAAGCTGGCGGCGGCCGGTTGCAGCGATGCGATCGAGACCGTGCACGGCGTCGGCTTCCGGCTCGGCCGGTGCGGAGCGTGACCTCCGACAAATGGCGTCCGCGCCTTGCCACGGTCGTCATCGCCATCCTGGTCGTGGTGATGGCGCTGCCGCTGGTCGGCCTGTTCTTCTTTCGGCTTTACGAGAACCAGCTGATCCGCCAGACCGAGGCCGAACTGATCGCGCAAGGCGCCGTGCTTGCCGCTGTTTATGCGCAGGATGTGCGCGAGGCCGGCATTCCACCAGGGAAACTCGGTGTGCCGATGCCTGCACAGGGAAGCGACGCCGAGAGCCGGACCGCCAATTCAAGTTCGCCCTACCGGCCGATCGAACCGCGTCTCGACCTCGCCTCGGACACTGTCCTGCCGACCCGCCCGGCGGCTACGATCGCCGTCGTCGAACCAGCCTTCGCGGCAATCGGCGCGCGCCTGTCAGGTATCCTCTCGGAAACGCAGAAAACCACGCTGGCCGGCTTCCGGCTGCTCGATCCCCAAGGCGTCGTCATTGCCGGGCGCGAAGAGGTCGGCCAGTCGCTGGGCGCGGTTCAAGAGGTGCGTGAGGCGCTCGCCGGCCGCTACGCCAGCGCGCTCAGGCTGCGGATCCCCGAGGAGCCGGCGCCGCCGCTCTATTCGGTCAGCCGCGGCACCAAGGTGCGCGTCTTCGTCGCCATGCCGGTCGCTGTCGACGGCAAGGTCGCCGGCGTGGTCTATCTGTCGCGGACGCCGAACAACATCGTCAAGCATCTCTATGGCGAGCGCGGCAAGGTGACCCTGGCGGCGATCGCCATTGTCGGCGGCACGCTGCTGATCGGGCTGGTCTTCCTGCGCACCGTCAGCCGGCCGATCTACGGGCTGATCGAACGGACGAAGCGCATCGCCGCCGGCGACCGCACGGCGATCAAGCCACTCGACCATCACGGCACGCGCGAGATGGCCGAGCTTTCTACGGCCTTCCTCGACATGGCCGAGAAGCTGCAGGCGCGTTCCGACAGCATCCAGACCTTTGCCACTCATGTCTCGCATGAGCTCAAATCGCCACTGACGGCGATCCAGGGCGCGGCGGAGCTTTTACGCGATTCCGGTGCTGCCATGGACGAGGCCGAGCGGCGGCGGTTTTCGAACAATATCGTCACCGATGCAGGACGGCTCAATCTGCTGGTACGCCGCCTGCTCGATCTGGCGCGCGCCGAAAACCTTGCCCCCAGCGGCGATACCACCTCGATCGGTGCGGCGCTGGCGCTGCTGCCGGTCGAAAACAGGCTGGCGGTCCGCGTCGAGGCGGGCGGCGACATCGGCCTCAGCATCTCCGGTGAAAACGCGGCCATCGTGCTTGCCAATCTGATCGACAATTCGGCGCGCCACGGGGCGAGCCAGGTTTCGCTCTCGGCGACCAGCGCGGACGGCAAGGCGACGGTGCTTGTCAGCGATGACGGCGCCGGCATTTCGCCGAGCAACCGAGCGCGCATCTTCGAGCCGTTCTTCACCACGCGCCGCGAGTCCGGCGGCACAGGGATGGGGCTGGGCATCGTGCTGGCCCTCCTGAAAGTGCATGATGGCACGATGAGGCTGATTGACTCCGAAAGCGGCACGCGCTTCGAGATCACTTTGCCGGTTGTTTGATTGGAACACGATCTTTTCCGAAAACCGGCGCCCACTTTTCGGGATCATGCTCAGAACGGGAGAGGCGAAAGAGTGCGCTACGACATCGTCATCATCGGCGGAGCCATCGTCGGCTCCTCGGTCGCCTACTATCTACGCGAGGAAGGCTTTTCCGGCTCGATCGCGCTGATCGAGCGCGACCCGCAATTCGCCCATGCGGCGACGACGCTATCCCTGGCCTCGATACGGCAGCAATTCTCGATCCCCGAAAACATCCGGCTGTCGCAGTTCACGCTGGAGCTGTTCCGGCGGCTGAAGGAGACTTTTGGCGCCGATGCCGATATCGGCTTTCGCGAGGGCGGCTATCTGATCCTGGCCGGCGAGAACGGGCTGCCGATCCTGAAGGCCAACCATGAGGCGCAGATGGCCGAGGGCGCCGATATCGTGCTCGAGGATGCCGATCAGCTTACGCGTCGCTTCCCCTGGCTGTCGGCCGAAGGCATCACCGCCGGCGCCTATGGCCGCACCGGCGAGGGCTGGTTCGACGCGCATGCCATGCTGATGCTGTTCCGCAAGGCGTTGCGCGACAAAAGGATCGATTTCATCACCGCGAATGTCACCGGCATCGAGCGGCAGGGCGACCGTGTTGTGAGCGTGACCCTGGACGATGGCGAGAAGTTGGAGGCCGGGATCGTCGTCAATGCCGCAGGTCCGAATGCCGGCAAAGTGGCAGATATGGCCGGGCTGGTGCTGCCGGTCGAGCCACGCAAGCGCAACGTCTTCGTGTTCGAGGCACGCGAGAAATATGCCGACATGCCGCTGCTGGTCGATCCGAGCGGCATCTATGTCCGGCCGGAAGGCGCGGTCTATCTCACCGGCGGCGCCGAGCCGGAGGAAGGTGAAGGCCCGGCCGATCCCAAGGATTTCGATCCGGACTGGCCGCTGTTCGAAGAGGTGATCTGGCCGGTGCTGGCGACCCGCATCCCGGCCTTCGAGGCGATCAAGCCGACACGCGCCTGGGCAGGGCACTATGATTACAACACGCTCGACCAGAACGCAGTGATCGGCCCGCACCCGGAGGTCGGGAACTTTCTTTTTGCCAATGGATTCTCGGGCCACGGCCTGCAGCAGGCGCCGGCGGTCGGCAAGGCACTGGCCGAACTGATCGTGCATGGCGGGTACAGGACGGTGGACTGCTCGGCCTTTGGGTATGGCCGGGTGGCGGAGGGAAGGGCGTTCAGGGAATTGAATGTGATTTGAGCGCGTCCGTCCTCTTTGATGCTGGCAGGACAGAGGGGGGCGCGAAGGATCGCTACGCTCGCTTTGATATCCTAAGCCGCCGCCAATCTTCCCGCGTCAACATACCCCTGTAGCCAGCCCAGCACCCGCGCCCAGCCATCCGAATGATCGGCCGCAGCTTTCGCGTAGCCGCCATGGCAGATGGTTGAGTCGCGTGCCGCCGGCGAGGCGATTGCGTCCGCATAAAGCCTCAGCCCTTGCGGCCGAACCAGAAGGCGTCCGGCATGCGCTTCATGCCGATGCGTTCATAGAAGCCGACGGCGTCGGGCATGGAGATCAGGCTGATGGCGACGGATGGTCCGAGCTGCCGGCGCGCCTCGTCCATCAGGCCCTTGCCGATGCCGAGCCCTTGCGCCGATTGGGAGACGGCGAGTTCGGAAATGTAGCAGACCCAGGCAAAGTCGGTGAGGCCGCGGGCGACGCCGAGCAGCGGCTTGCCTTCTACGTCGAGACGCGCCGTCAGCACCAGGTTCGCGCCGGAAAGCATTTTCTTCAACCGGGCCTCGTCGTCGACGGGGCGCGTTTCGCCGAGGCCGGATTCCACCAGCACGCGGCGGAATTCGGCGACGTCGAGCGTCTGCTCGCTGGCGTAGAGGACTTTTGAAGCTGTTGTCATGCCGCCAAGGTGCACCACGGGCGGCCGGTTTTGAAGCCTTTGCCTGCCGATCTTGTGATCGGCGGCCAAGGGCGCGCGCAAACAGCTGCCTTTTATTTGCCCGCGGCTTTGTGTAAACCGGGCGCCAGCAAATCCCCCGCAGCGAAAAGAAGACGGCCAGACCCATGGAAAAATTCACCAAGCTCACCGGCGTTGCCGCTCCGATGCCGATCGTCAATGTCGACACCGACATGATCATCCCCAAGGATTATCTGAAGACGATCAAGCGCACCGGGCTCGGCAGCGGGCTGTTCGCCGAAATGCGCTACAAGGACGACGGCTCGGAAAACCCGGACTTCGTGCTCAACAAGCCGGCCTACCGCAAGGCGCAGATCCTGGTCGCCGGCGACAATTTCGGCTGTGGCTCGAGCCGTGAGCACGCGCCGTGGGCGCTGCTCGATTTCGGCATTCGCTGCGTCATCTCGACCTCGTTCGCCGACATTTTCTACAACAATTGCTTCAAGAACGGCATCTTGCCGATCACCGTCAGCCCGGAAGATCTGGAGAAGCTGATGGACGATGCCTCGCGCGGTTCCAACGCAACGGTGTCGGTCGATCTCGAGGCCAAGGAGATCCGCGGCCCGGATGGCGGCGTGGTCACCTTCGACCTCGACGACTTCAAGCGCCACTGCCTGCTCAATGGCCTCGACGATATTGGTCTGACCATGGAGAAGGCCGGCGCCATCGACTCGTTCGAGAAGAAGAACGCCGAGCAGCGCCCCTGGGCCTGAACGGCCGGATCTGAGCGGCTGGCGAAGCGGCGCCAATGGCCGGCATGGCGGTGAACGGAGGACGCTCATGACACGCTCGCTTCTGGCCGGCGCCTCGGCGCTGGTGTTGGTGTGTCTGCCCACGACAGCCATTCATGCCCAGACGCAGACGCCCGCCGCGCGACAGACTCCGGCAGCGGGCGACCAGCCGGCAACCGACCAGGGCGCGGCCGATCAGGGATCGTCGAGCACCACCGATGCGGCGCCCGCCGACGACGACAAGCAGGCGCCGATCCCGTTCGAGGGCGGCCAACTGACCATCACGCAGCCGGAACAGGACGGCGAAAAGGTGCTGGCCTATGACGGCAAGCCGCTGGCGAGCAACTACGATGTCTACTTCGACAAGGTCGTCAAGGTCGGCGGCGTCAACGTGGCGCTGGTCGATGTCGGCGACGGCGGCAACCAATGCGGCCCGGCCAAGGTGATCGTGTGGAAGCCGGAAGGTGGCACCGTCCAGACCACCACGGTCGAGCAGGACGAATGCGGTGCGCCGCCGGCGGCGGTCTCTGACAATGCCATCTATTTCGTGCCCTATCTCTTGCCGGGAGAATCGAGGCCGGCGCTGCAATGGTCGCCCACGGACGGGCTGACCACCTCGGGCAATCTGAGCTACATGCCGGAACCCGGCACCGACTGGAAAGACGTCGACCCTTCCAAATACCAGAACATCATCGACGCCTTCCACAATGAGGCCGTCTACAAGGCGGCGCAGAAACTGCTCGGCGACACCATGCCCGACATGGCGACCAGCCTGCTGGTCGGCGGCGGCACGGAAAAGACGGCTTCCGGCGCCTTCTACGCCAGCGGCTGCGTGCCGCATGATTGCGGCGGCAATGACGGCTTCATGGCGGTCGATCCGGCCAAGCAAACGCTCTATTTCGCCCGCCAGGGCGACAAGCCTGAGCCGGACGCCTGGCCGCCGGTGACGACGTGGCCGGCCGATGTGAAGGAAGCGCTGGACAAGGCGCTGGGGAACTAGGATTTTCTGACGCAGCGGCGACCACCGCGCCATCGTCATCCTCGGGCTTGACCCGAGGATCCATGCCGTGACCGTCGCCGACGGGCGCGACGGAGCAGAATTCTGCAACGGCGAGTAGCACGAATGTCATGGCATGGATCCTTTGGTCTGCGCCGCGTCGCTTCGCTCCTTGCTTCGCCATAGGATGACGAAGACGCGGGGGCTCGGCCAATCTCCCAAGTCGGCGCTCCCAGGTCCTAACAACAATCGGCTGCCTCTGGCCCATGGTCAGCCCTGCCCTATCCTTGCAAGATGCCGCAACCACTGCGAGGCCCCATGCGCAAACTGATCTCCACCGGCTCGCCCTTCGAAAAAACCGCCGGCTATTCGCGCGCGGTGGTGCAGGGCGACTGGTGCTTTGTGTCCGGAACCACCGGCTACGACTATGCGACCATGACGATGCCCGAGACGGTCGAGGCGCAGACGCGCAATTGCCTGGCGACGATTGCCAAGGCCTTGCAGGACGGCGGCTTCGAGATGGCCGACGTGGTGCGGGCGCATTACTACATCACCGACCAGGCCTTCGTGGATACCGTCTTCCCGATCCTCGGCGAGGCCTTCGGCGAGATCAGGCCGGCAGCGACGATGATCGTCTGTCAGCTCAACAAGCCGGAAATGAAGATCGAGATCGAAGTTACGGCGCTGCGGCGCACGGGCTGAACCGATGAAAGTCCGGCGTATCGTTGCAAACATAGAAACGCAGGACATCGCGGCGGCAAAGCGCTTCTATCAGGATGTGCTCGGCCTCGAAGTGCTCATGGATCTAGGCTGGATCGCCACCTACGGCTCGCAAGAGACGATGACCGTGCAGATCAGCTTCATGGCCCAGGGCGGTTCGGGCACGCCTGTGCCGGACCTGTCGATCGAGGTCGACGATGTCGGTGCCGCGCTTGATGCCATGAAGACCGCCGGCTTCGCCATCGAATACGGTCCGGCCGACGAGCCCTGGGGCGTGCGGCGCTTTTATGTGCGCGATCCGTTCGGCAGGCTGGTCAATATCCTCTCGCATCGTTGAAGGCGCGTCCCACGTGCAGGCTTGCGCGCCGACCGCTTGGCGTTTAGCAAGGCCGCGGTTTCTCCAAACAGGATTGGGACGGTTCTCCATGGCTTCGAAAAATCTTCTCCTGCTCGCCGGTGACGGCATCGGCCCCGAGGCGATGGCCGAGGTGAAGAAGTTGATCGCGGCCATGAATGCAAAGCTGGGCAGCGGCTTTGCCACCGACGAAGGGCTGGTCGGCGGCTGCGCCTATGATGCGCATGGCGCGGCGATCTCCGATGCCGACATGGAAAAGGCGATGGCGGCCGACGCGGTGCTGTTCGGCGCCGTCGGCGGGCCGAAATGGGACAAGGTGCCTTACGAGGTGCGCCCCGAGGCCGGGCTGCTGCGCCTGCGCAAGGACATGGAGCTGTTCGCCAATCTGCGTCCGGCCATCTGCTATCCGGCGCTGGCCGCATCCTCCTCGCTCAAGCAGGAGGTGGTCGAGGGTCTCGATATCCTCATCGTGCGCGAGCTCACCGGCGGCGTCTATTTCGGCGAGCCGAAGCAGATCATCGATCTCGGCAACGGCCAGAAGCGTGGCATTGACACGCAGGTCTACGACACGTTCGAGATCGAGCGCATCTCCGGCGTCGCTTTCGAGCTGGCGCGGACCCGCAAGAACCACGTCACCTCGATGGAAAAGCGCAATGTGATGAAGTCGGGCGTGTTGTGGAACGAGGTCGTTACCCAGACGCACAAGGCCAAATACGCCGACGTCAAGCTCGACCACATGCTGGCCGATGCCGGCGGCATGCAGCTGGTGCGCTGGCCAAAACAGTTCGACGTCATCGTCACCGACAATCTGTTCGGCGACATGCTGTCCGACATCGCCGCCATGCTGACCGGCTCGATCGGCATGCTGCCGTCGGCCTCGCTCGGCGCGCCGGACGTGAAGACCAAGAAGCGCAAGGCGCTCTACGAGCCGGTGCATGGCTCGGCGCCCGACATCGCCGGCCAGGGCATCGCCAACCCGATCGCCATGATCGCTTCCTTCGCCATGTGCCTGCGCTATTCCTTCGGCATGGTGGCCGAGGCCGACAAGCTCGAAGGTGCCATCGCCGCCGTGCTCGACCAGGGCTTGCGCACCAAGGACATCATGTCCGAGGGCATGAGCGAGGTCGGCACCGTCGAGATGGGCGACGCGATCATCACCAAGTTCCTGAGCTGATCCCATGGCGGTCGACGTCCGCTGGGCGACGACCGGCGATGCGGTGGCTCTTGGCGTCATGCTCTGCGAGATGGCGGTGCATTACCGGCAGCCGCCGCTCGACAGCGAGCGCGCCATGGCTGCTGCGCGAAAATGGCTCGGCGAGGAAAGCCCGGCCTATCAGCATTTCGCGCTGGCTTTCGTCGATGGCGAGGTTGCCGGCCTGGCATCGGTCGCCATCGCGCATCCGGGCATTGACCTTGAGCGACTGCTTTTCCTGAAGGATCTGTTCGTGCGCGACCATGCCCGCAATGCAGGCGTCGGCCGGGCGTTGATCGGCTTTCTCGCCAGTCATTGCCTGAGCGAGGGCATCGGCCGCATCGACCTCACCACCGAGGACTGGAACGAGGGCGCGCTGCGCTTCTATGCGCAGCTCGGCGTCGAGCGTCACGGCCAGAAGATTTTCCTCAGGTTGTCGGGCGAGGCGCTGGCGGCGGCCGCTAAATCCTGACGACGACCGGCACCGGCCCCCAGCGATTTTCGCCAAATTGAGACGGAATCAGTCCCGACGACGAGAAACGCTACGCCACCCAAGGCTGGCGTAAAGCAAACCAAGGCAAGCCAATGTTGTGCAGACGACGCACGATAAGCGCGATCAACGGCAGAATCATTGCCAGTACGAAAAGCAGAGCAGGAACGTACCCGATCGAGGTCCTCGGAGCATTTCCAAAACCGCTTATCGCGAGGTTAAGAAGAATGCCGAAACCGGACAGCGCGACGAGCACGACGATCGAGCAGTTATAGAACGCCCAGAACTCCTTGCGGCGGGCGTGTCCGTTGAAATTGCCGTAGTCCGCGATCATCGCGCGCCCGAAATAGGCCCATAAGCCTATGGATTGGGCCGGCCGACGTTCAGCAGAGTGAACAGGACGTTTCGACCGATCGCGTCTTGGCGTGGATGCGGCGACGATATCGTGCGCCGTCCCATCATCCGCCCGGAACTCGACGAGTGTGCCCCTGGCAAGCGACACGTCCTGCCTCAGATCCCCGCGCCCGAAGATATAGCGCTTGCCGTCCACTCCGTCGACGTAGCCGTAGTCCTGATCTTCGTCGTAGTGGTACACCGTGCCGCGCGTCGCCTTGCCCCCTGCATTGCGTCGTCTCAGCACTATCTAAAGTTGCCGTAGATGGCAATATGCACGCTCCGGTTAAATCCGGACGCCAGCCGGCACCGGGCCCCACCGGTTTTCTTGTCCTTGGGTCGGGATCAGCGCGAAGACCAGCGTGGCCAGGCCGCCGACGGTCGGGATGAAAAACAGCACGGCAAGCCAGCCGGTCAGGCCGATATCGTGCAGGCGGCGCACGATCAGCCCGATCCACGGCACGAACGTTGCCAGGACGAAAGTGATGGAAAGCCCCATCGCCATCGCCGGCAGGTCGGTGCCGGCGTCCAGATTGCCCATGGCCGCGTCGGCGCCGGCGCCGATACCGAAGATCACGATCAAGCAGACCATCCAGAACAGGCAGAAGGCCCAGAATTCCTTGCGGCGGGCGCGGCCGGCGAAGTTGAAATAGTTTTCCGTCACCGCCCGCCAGAAATAGCTCCACAATCCGGTGGAGCCGCCGGTCTCGGTCTCGGCAAGACGGCCGAAATGCTGCGTTTGAGGCGCGGCCGCCGGCTTGCTGCTGGCCTGAGGTGATGTGGTGGCAGCAGCGGTACCGGCTGGAGCCGCCGACGTCTGGGCACGGATCGAATAGACATTGCGCGCCTGGCCACCGCCCGGCTGGAATTCGACAAGCGCGCCCTTGGCCACCGAGGCGTCGCGGCGCATGTCCTCGCGCGCGAAACTGTAGCGGTTGCCGTCCGCCCCGGCGATGAAACCAAAACCCTGGTCTTCGTCATAATGAAGAACTTCGCCGCGCATTGCCCTGTCCCCCATTGCCGCGCATGCCCAGACTGTTCAAAGTTGCGGCGGACCGCAAGGGGCATGCGTGAAACGGGCGGCTGCTATAGCAAGCCGGGCGATTAGCTTGGCCTTTTTTTCGATTTCTTGTGCTTTGCCGGTCCGGCCTTGTCGAATTTCGGCTTGCCTGCTTTCCCGGCCCAGGGCGTTGCCTCGAATGGAGGGCGCTCCGACAGCGCGGCGCGTTTCTCGAATTTCGGCTTGTGAGCAGCTTGGGGCGCGTTCTGGTCGAATGCCCGCTTGCCGCGATGCGGCTTCTTGTCGGGTTGCGGCGGCTGGTAACCGGCGCGAGAAAGATCGGGCGTGCCGTCCAGCCGCTTCACCACGATGTTGTTCTGCAGTTTCCTGTCGGGGCCGATCGCGGTCAGGAACCGGTCGGCCCAGTCGGCGGCGATCTGAACGAAGGTTTCTTCCGGCTGCATCTTGATGGCGCCGATCTCGCGCTTGGAGATGTTGCCGGTGCGGCACAGCATCGGGATCAGCCAGCGCGGCTCGGCATTCTGCCGGCGGCCGACCGACAGCGAGAACCAGACGCTGGCGCCGAAATCGTCACGGCGGCTAGGCGCCTCGTCGCGGCGGGCAAACTTTTCACCCGACGGCGTGAACGGTGCGACGTCCATGAGATCCTCGGGCGCCGAGCGGCTGGCACGACACTGGCGCACGAAGGCGGCCGCCACCTGTTCGGCGCCATGCCGGGCGAGAAGCGCGTCGATGAAAGCGCGCTCGTCATCCTTCACGGGCTCGTCGAAAGCCGGATCGGCAAGAATGCGCTCGTCGTCGCGCTGGATCACATCGTCGGCCGAGGGCGGGCTCGCCCATGTCGCCTTGAGTCCGGCATTCTGCAAAAGCCGCTCGGTGCGCTTGCGGGCGCTGTTGGGCACGATCAGCGCGCTGACGCCCTTGCGCCCGGCACGTCCGGTTCGTCCGCTCCGGTGCAGCAGCGTCTCCGGATTGGTTGGCAGATCGGCGTGGATCACTAGTTCGAGATTGGGCAGGTCGATGCCGCGCGCCGCCACGTCGGTGGCGATGCACACCTTGGCGCGGCCGTCGCGCATCGCCTGCAAGGCATGGCTGCGCTCGTTCTGGCTGAGCTCGCCGGACAGCGCCACGACCGAGAAATTGCGGTTGTTGAAGCGCGCGGTCAGATGGTTGACGGCGGCGCGGGTGTTGCAGAACACCAGTGCGTTCTTCGCCTCATAATAGCGCAGCACGTTGATGATGGCGTTTTCCCGATCGGCCTGGGCGACGTTCAGCGCCCGGTATTCGATGTCGAGATGCTGCTTTTCCTCGCCGGCGGCCGAGATGCGCACCGCATCGCGCTGGTAGCCTTGCGCCAGCGTGGCGATGGATCGCGGCACCGTTGCCGAAAACATCAGCGTGCGGCGCTCGGCCGGGGCCGCGTCGAGGATGAATTCGAGATCCTCGCGAAAACCGAGATCGAGCATCTCGTCGGCCTCGTCGAGAACGACGGCCTTCAGCGCCGACATGTCGAGCGCATGCCGAGTGATGTGGTCGCGCAGCCGACCCGGCGTCCCGACAACGATGTGGGCGCCGCGCTCCAGCGCGCGCCGTTCCGTGCGCATGTCCATGCCGCCGACGCAGGACGCGACCGTCGCGCCGGTCAGCTCGTAGAGCCATTGCAATTCGCGCGTCACCTGCAAAGCGAGTTCGCGCGTCGGCGCCACGGCCAACGCCAGCGGTGCCGCGGCCTGGGCAAAGCGCTCCGCGCCTTCGAGAAGGGTCGGCGCCAGGGCGAGGCCGAAGGCGACGGTCTTGCCGGAACCGGTCTGCGCCGAAACCAGCGCGTCGGCCTCGCCGAGCTCGGGGGCGAGGACCGCCTTCTGCACCGGCGTCAGCTCGGCATAGCCGCGTTTTTCCAGCGCCTGTGCAAGCGCAGGAACAATACCTTGGAAACTGGACATCTATCTCTTTCGGAATCCGGAGTCTTCTGTAGCCCGGCGAGGGGCTTTTTCGCCGGCGGCCGCTGAGGCGCTCAATGAGCCGGACATTGGCGCCGTTCGTACTTCGCGCCGCCGCCATTGTACAGGGGAACAGCGATTGCGCGTCGCGATTGACTCTTTTTGCAAACCGCGTAAAAGCCGGCATCGAACGGGATCATTTCGATGCGCGGCCTTTTGATGGCTCTTCTTGCATTCGACTTCCCTGGCCACAATCATCTGGCCGGGCGCGTCGGCGCGTCCCCACGTTCCAGCAAAACCATGGCCAAAACGACCACTAAAACGGTCTGATTCCCTTGGCCTAACCACCCTCTCCCGGGTCCGGCCCGGGGGTTGAAACCCGCATCGGCCGGCGGGTTTTCTCCAAAAACCGAGCGGAGAGGGACAGGAGATCTTTATGAGTTTCAAGGTTGCGATCGTCGGCGCCACGGGCAATGTGGGCCGGGAAATGCTGAACATACTGGAAGAGCGCGGCTTTCCGGTGAGCGAAGTGGTGGCACTGGCCTCGCGGCGCAGCCAGGGCACGGAAGTGTCGTTCGGCGACCGCACGCTGAAGGTCAAGTCGCTCGACCAGTATGACTTTTCCGATACCGATATCTGCATCATGTCGGCCGGCGGCAACGTCTCCAAGGAATGGTCGCCGAAGATCGGCAAGCAGGGTTGCGTCGTCATCGATAATTCGTCGGCGTTCCGCTACGACCAGGACGTGCCGCTGATCGTGCCGGAAGTGAACCCGGATGCGATCTCGCTGTTTACGCGCAAGAACATCATCGCCAATCCGAACTGCTCGACGGCGCAGCTGGTGGTGGCGCTGAAGCCACTGCATGACTTTGCCACCATCAAGCGCGTCGTCGTCGCCACCTACCAGTCGGTGTCGGGCGCCGGCAAGGAAGGCATGGACGAGCTGTTCACGCAAACGCGTGCCGTGTTTGTCGCCGACCAGGTCGACGTCAAGAAGTTCACCAAGCGCATCGCTTTCAACGTCATCCCGCATATCGACGTCTTCCTCGACGACGGTTTCACCAAGGAAGAGTGGAAGATGGTGGCCGAGACCAAGAAGATGCTCGACCCCAAGATCAAGCTGACGGCGACCTGCGTGCGCGTGCCGGTGTTCATCGGCCATTCGGAGGCGGTCAACATCGAGTTCGAAAAGCCGATCACCGCAGACGAGGCGCGCGACATCCTGCGCGAGGCGCCGGGCTGCCAGGTCTTGGACAAGCGCGAAGACGGCGGCTATATCACGCCGCTCGAATCGGCCGGCGAGGACGCCACCTTCATCTCGCGCATCCGCGAGGATTCGACCATCGACAACGGCCTGTCGATGTGGATCGTCTCCGACAATCTGCGCAAGGGCGCGGCTTTGAACGCGGTGCAGATCGCCGAACTGCTGGTCGAGCGCAGCCTGATTCAGCCGAAGAAGAAGGCGGCTTAGTTTTCGCTCACGGGCCGTATCGCCGCTGCCGCGGCGGGCCCTCCGCGGGGGGCGCCGGACGACCGGCGGCCCGCGGTCGCGGGCTCGGCCTTTGGCCGGAGGCTCTCTTCTCCCCGTTCACGGGGGGTGAGAAGTGCTCCGCGAAGCGGACGGGAAGCCAACTGCTTGGTTTTCCGAACGACGAATACCCGGAGCGGTGGCGAAGGGCCGCGGTCCCGGCAGGGGTGAGGGGCAGCACTGGCGTCTCAAGTAGCAGCAGGTTCCGGCGTCACAGCCGGCTTTCCTCCGCCAGCTGGCGCAACAGCTCCATCGCTTCCTCCGCCAGCTCTGCCGGCACGAACAGGTGATCGTGATAAAAGGCCGAGACCGGATTGACGCCCATGCCAGCACTGGCCAGCTGCGCGGTGATGGCGGCGAGGAAGCCAACCGCCTCCAGCGACGAATGGATGTTCAGCGTGATCATGCGGCACGGGAAAACGGCGTCCAGGCCGGCTGCCTTTGCTTCGTCTTCCAGCACGATCAGCGTCGTGCCCTCGCGCTCGCGAAACATCATTACAGGTTCGAGCGTACCGGGAACCGGCATACCGGGCGGCAAGGTGACGAAGACATGGAAGCCGGCAAGCAGTTCCGGCGTCATCGTCGCCAGCAGTTTTTTCAGGTCGGTCTCGCCAGCCATTGATTGCTTTCCGGATCTTGTGCAACAGGCGGTCGTCGAGCGCCTGCACCCCTTCATCAGATACTTTCGCGGACTTCGATAACGCGCACCGCCCTTCCCTCGCAAGACGACATGGGCCTCGCAAGGCGACATGGCGATGTCGTTGACGGCTGAGCTTGCGCACCAGTGCCGTCTCACAATAGACGGGCTCAGGGCCGGCGCCGGTCCGTGAAAGGGTTTTTTATGATCGTTCGCCCGCGTCCGGGGTTCCTGCACCTGTTCTTCATCATGCGCGGCTCGGTGGTGCCGCGCATTCTGCCGCAGATCTTTGGCTTTGCCGCCTATGGCGCGCTGGTGGTGGTCGTCGTCAGGGCATTGAAGCTCGACTTCGGCAATGCCGGCACGGCGCCATTCGCTCTGCTTGGCGTCGCGTTGTCGATCTATCTCGGTTTTCGCAACAACGCCGCCTACGACCGCTGGTGGGAGGCGCGCAAGCTGTGGGGGCAGCTGGTCTTCGACATCCGCAACCTGGCGCGTGCCTCGACCGGGCTGATCGAGGACCGCACCGAGCTGCGCGGCCTATTGATGGAAGCGGCGGCCTTCTGCCACTTCCTGCGTGGCCTGCTGAGACGGGTCGATGCCACGGCAGAAGCCCGCACCTTCATCGGCGACGAGATTGAAAGCGCCGTCCAGGCTGCCAACGCGCCGGACGCCATGGTGCGGCGGATGGGCGGACGTATCGCAGCACTCCGCAAGGCCGGCGCGATCGACACGATCGGTTATCGCATCCTCGATGAACGGCTGTCGGAGATCGCCGCCGCGCAGGCCGGCTGCGAGCGCATCGCCGGGACGCCGCTGCCCTTTGCCTATACGCTGCTGCTGCAGCGGACCGCCTACATCTTCTGCCTGCTTTTGCCCTTCGGGCTGGCCTCCGCCGCCGGCTGGGCGACACCGCTGTTCACGGCGCTGATCGCCTACACTTTCTTCGGCCTCGACGCGCTTTCGGAGGAACTCGAGGATCCGTTCGGCACCCAGCCCAACGACCTTGCACTGGACGGCCTCTGCCGCGTCTGCGAGATCTCGGTGTTCGAGGCGCTCGGCGAGACACCGCCGAAGATGATTGCGGCCGAAAGGTTCTATTTTTCCTAGAGAGAGGTTCAGCGATTGATAGAATCGCTGTAACCTCTCTAACTCTTTGTTTTTACGCAATTCCGGACGGAAAACCGCTGCGCACTTTTCCTGGAATTGCTCTAGGTTTGGCAAGGGCTTACCGGATGCTATCGCGCCCGGATGCCTTAAAGACTCCGGCACGTGTCGGATTGCCGCCCTCTGCCGCGTCCTTGGCTCGACCCTCGCGAAAAGGGGTTCGAAACATCAGGAGGGAACATCAATGTCCGTATCGCAAACCGCGCCCGTCTCATCCGGCGCCTTGTGGACCGGCCGTGCGCTCAGCACGATCATCGTGCTGTTCATGATCTTCGACGGCGTCATCAAACTGCCGCCGCTGGATATCGTCACCCAGACCATGACGCAGCTTGGCTGGCCGGCCGATGCCAATGCCGCGCGCCTGCTCGGCATCATCGGGCTGGTTTCGACCGCGCTCTATGCGTTGCCACGCACCTCGGTGCTCGGCGCCATCCTGCTCACTGCCTATATGGGCGGCGCCGTCGCCACCCATATGCGCATAGGCAGCCCGCTGTTTTCGCATATTCTGTTCGGCGTCTATCTCGGCGTCATCCTGTGGGGCGGCCTGTTCCTGCGCGACCCCAGGGTGCGCGCGCTGTTCGCCAACTAAGCCATTGAAGGGATAGGACAATGCTTGCCACCATCCTCATCTTTCTCGTCGCCGTCATCGCCGCGTGCTCCTCTATGCGGCGACACGGCCCAACGACTTCGTCGTCAGCCGCTCGGCCGGCATCAAGGCGCCCGCCGACGCGATCTTTCCGCTGATCAATGATTTCAGGCGCTGGCCCGCCTGGTCGCCCTACGAAAAGCTCGACCCGGAGATGAAACGCACGCTCTCCGGTGCGGAAATCGGCAAGGGCGCCGCCTATGCCTGGCAAGGCAACAGCAAGGCCGGGGTCGGCCGCATGGAGATCACCAATTCGGTTCCGTCGTCGCTGGTGGCGCTGAAGCTCGATTTCGAAAAGCCGTTCAGGGCCAACAACACCGTCGACTTCACCCTGACGCCGTCGGGCGAGAACACGACCGTCACCTGGGCGATGCGCGGCGGCCGGCCGTTCATAGCCAAGCTGATGGGCCTGTTCATGAATTTCGACAGCCTGATCGGCAGGGATTTTGAGGCCGGTCTCCTCAATCTGAAGCGAGCCGTCGAAAAGTAAGGCGATCGGCTCATCGATTCCCAGGCGGATCAAATCACGCTTCCGTGCGTTATCGACCCAAGGGTGGGTGAAGATGGTCTTCCCTTGGAGAGGAACGACGATGAAAAAAACCTTGCTTTTGCTGGCGCTGCTGGTTCCGCTAGGGGCCTGTTCGCAAACGGAAAAGGGTGCCGCGGTCGGCGGCTTGGGTGGCGCCGCCATCGGTGCTGCCGTGGCAAATGATCCGGTGGAAGGCGCTGTCGTCGGTGGTGCGGTCGGCGCCGTCGCCGGTGCGTTGATCGGCCGGGCCAACGAACCGGACCGCTGCCGCTACCGGGACCGCTACGGGCGCGTCTATATCGCCCGATGCCCGGACGGCTATTGAGCGGGCGGCCTTCCGCACGGGCATGGCCCGAAAAGAGAACGGCGGGCCATGGCCCGCCGTTCTCATAAGCAAATTGAGCCGGATTACTCGGCGGTGGCGGCTTCCGCCTCGGCCGGTGCGGCGGCCGCGGCAGCAACAGCGGCGGCGGCATCGTCCTGCGCCTTCTTCAGCAGGGCGGCGCGCTCCTGCGCCTTCTTGCCGGGCTCGGCCTTCTTCGGGTTGGAACGGGCGTCGCGCTTGGCGAGCCCGGCCTCGTCGAGGAAGCGCAGCACGCGGTCGGTCGGCTGGGCGCCGTGCGACAGCCAATGCTTGACGCGGTCGGCGTCGACCTTGACGCGCTCGCCGTCCTTGGGCAGCAGCGGGTTCCACGAGCCGAGCGACTCGATGAAACGGCCGTCGCGCGGCGAACGGGCGTCGGCGACGACGACGTGGTAGTAGGGACGCTTCTTCGAGCCCGCACGGGCCAGTCTGATCTTCAGTGCCATTTCTTTTCTCCTAAAAGCTCTGATTTCGTTGATCTGTTGAGGCTGGTCTTCAGCCGGTTTTCGTCACGCCGTTGGCAGCGGCGATCTGTTCGTGGTGACGGATCACTTCGCGGACGACGAAGTTGAGGAATTTTTCCGCGAAATCGGGATCGAGATGCGCATCCTTGGCCAGTTGGCGAAGGCGGGCGATCTGCTGCTGCTCGCGCGCCGGATCGGCCGGCGGCAGGCCGTGCTCTGCCTTCAGCACGCCGACCGCCTTGGTGCAGCGGAAGCGCTCGGCCAGCATATGGATGAGGGCAGCGTCGATATTGTCGATCGAAGCGCGATAGCCGGCGAGAATCGTGCGTGCGTCGGCCATGTCCTTGTCTTCGTTCATGACGCCCTCACTTCTTCTTCCCAAGGCCGGGCAGCCCGCCGCCGCCCAGGCCGGGAAGGCCGGGCAGCTTCATGCCGCCGGGCAGTCCGGGCAGGCCACTGCCGCCGGGGAGGCCACCGGGCAAGCCCTTCATGCCGCCGAGGCCGGCCGCCTGCGCCTGCTTCTGCAAGGCTTCGAGCTGCTTGGGATCCATCTTGGAGAGGTCCGGCATGCCGCCGCCCATCATGCCCCCGGGGCCTCCGGGCATCATGCCGCCGAGGCCCATTTTCGAGGCGAGGCCACCCATCATGCCGCGCATCAGGCCACCGCCTTTGCCCTTGCCCCCCATCGCCTTCATCATGTCGGCCATGCCGCGATGCATTTTCAGCAGCTTGTTGATCTCGGCCGCGTCGGTGCCGGAACCGGCGGCGATGCGCTTCTTGCGAGAATGTTTCAGGATATCGGGGTTGGCGCGCTCGGCCTTGGTCATCGACGAGATGATGGCGAGCTGACGGCCGAACATCTTGTCGTCGAGGCCGGCCGCGGCCATCTGGTCCTTCATCTTGCCCATGCCCGGCATCATGCCCATGATGCCGCCCATGCCACCCATCTTCGACATCTGCTGAAGCTGGCCGGCGAGGTCGTTCAGGTCGAACTTGCCCGACTGCATCTTCTTGGCCATCGCCGCCGCCTGCTCGGCGTCGATGTTCTCGGCGGCCTTTTCGACCAGGCTGACAATGTCGCCCATGCCGAGGATGCGGTCGGCGATGCGCTTGGGGTGGAATTCCTCCAGCCCATCCATCTTTTCGCCGGTGCCGATCAGCTTGATCGGCTTGCCGGTGACGGCGCGCATGGAAAGGGCCGCGCCGCCGCGGCCGTCGCCGTCCATGCGTGTCAGCACCAGGCCGGTGATGCCGACGCGCTCGTCGAAACTCTTGGCCAGATTGACGGCGTCCTGGCCGGTCAGCGAGTCGGCGACCAGCAGGATCTCGTGCGGGCTCGACACCTTCTTGATGTCGGCCATCTCGACCATCAGCGGCTCGTCGATATGGGTGCGGCCGGCGGTGTCGAGGATGACGACGTCATGGCCGCCGAGCTTTGCCGCCTGCACGGCGCGCCGCGCAATGTCGACCGGGTTCTGGCCGGCGATGACGGGCAGCGTCGCCACCTTCACCTGCTCGCCGAGCTGGCGCAGCTGCTCCTGCGCGGCGGGGCGCCGCGTGTCGAGCGAGGCCATCAGAACCTTCTTGTTCTGCCGCTCGGTCAGCCGCTTGGCGATCTTGGCCGAAGTCGTCGTCTTGCCGGAACCCTGTAGGCCAACCATCATGACGACGACGGGCGCGGGCGCGTTGAGGTCGACGGCGACGCCCTCGGCGCCAAGCATCTCAACCAGCTCGTCATGGACGATCTTGACGACCATCTGGCCGGGCTTGATCGACTTCACCACGGCGGCGCCGACCGCCTTCTCGCGCACCTTGTCGGTGAAGGAGCGCACCACTTCCAGCGCCACGTCGGCCTCGAGCAGCGCGCGGCGCACCTCGCGAAGTGCGGCCGAGACATCCGCCTCCGACAGGGCACCGCGGCCGGTCAGGCCGTTCAGGATGGAGCCAAGGCGCTCCTGAAGCGATTCAAACATCTTGCGTCCTTCGATCTCGGTTCACTCGACCCGAGAGGTAATGCGTTCGCGCCAAGTGTCCAAGCAAAAGCCAAAGCCAAAAGCCACCCGGGGGCGCACTGCGCTGCCGGGTGTTGGCCTCCAGGATCGATTTACAGCACTTGCCTCAAAGAGGTTTCGGCGTCCTGGTCGGCTTGCTCGGAGGGATACTCGTCGCGGAATTCGCGGCGTGTAGACAGGAAATCGGGCGCGGAGTCAAGGTCTGGGCCGAGACGAGCGTCGAAACGCTAAGCTCACGGCAGCACCTCTCCGTCGAGGATGCGCGCATAAAGGTCGAGGTAACCCTTGGCGGTCCGGGCGATCGGAAAGCGGGCGGCGGCTGAGTCGCGGCAGCGTTGCGGGGGCAGGTCGGCGACGGCGGCAAGGGCTGCGCCAAACTCCGCGTCGGTGTCGAAGAAGCGCCCGGTGTCGGCGTCGACGATCTCAGGCAGCGCGCCGCGCGGTGTCGTCAGCACCGGCGTTCCGCACAGCATCGCCTCGATCGAAGCCATGCCGAACGGCTCCTCCCAGGCGATCGGATTGAGAAAGGCCTTCGCCTCGCCCAGCAGGCGCAGCTTTTCGTCGCCATCGACGATGCCATGGAAGCGGTAGCGGCTGGAAAGGCTCTTGAAGAAGACGCGCTCACGCCGCACCTGGCTGCGCGTGAGCAGCCGCCAGCGCGAGCCGCCAGCAATATCGAGGGGGAAATCAAACTTCTTCGCCAGGTCGACGGCTCGGTTCAGGTTCTTGCCGGCGCGCGCGATGCCGGCAAGGAACATCAGACGATCGGTCTTGATTTCGGTCAGCCGATAGGCCTCGGTCGGAAAGCCGTTATGGACGAAGGTCTCGCGACCGTGGTTGCGGGCATGGCTGGCGCTGACGAAACTCCAGTTCTTCTGCCGTCTGGGCTCGCTTGGAGTATAGCCGTGCTCGGTGTTGAGGGTCGGAAAGGGAACCTCGATAAACCAGCTGTTGAAATGGACAATGTCGGTGTCGGTGGGGATGGCGGCCCGGCATTGCTGCGCCGACGACGCATGCCGTACTTCGCACAGCGGATGGCTGGAGCCGGGGTCGGCGATCAGCACCACCCGGTGGCCGAGGCGGGCGAGTTCGCTCGCCAGCCACTCGACCTGGCGCTGGGTGCCGCCATAGCCCTTGCAGGGGATGGCGCCCCTGACCACCAGCGTGATGCGCATTACTCCGGCCCGACCTTCAGCGGCGAGCGCGGATGCAACAGAAGCAACACCGTCAACAGGCTGCTGACGATGCCGATCGCGGCGATCAGGACCGCGTCCGAATTTGTCCAGCCGGGGCCTTCCAACGGCTTGGCGTTGAACAGCGCAAAGGAATTGTAGCCTGCCTGGTGCGAAATCAGCAGGAATCCGGTCAGGTTGTTGCCGAGATGGGCGCCAAAGGCAGCACCCAGATTGCCGGTCGCATAGACCAGAAGCGTCAGCACCAGCGCGAAGGTGGCGATCGAGACCAGCACGCAGGCATTGATGGCGAGCGACGAGGCCGCGCTCCAATGCAACGATGTGAACAGCAATACCGGCAGCAGCGTCCAGACGAGCGGGCTGCGAAACCGGTTTGCCAGGCCTCTCAGCAGATAGCCGCGAAACAGCGCCTCCTCGGAGGATGTCTGCAGAAAGGCCAGCACGATGATCGGGGCGAGGAACAGCAGCCAGGACGACAGGCTGATCGCGCCGCGCGCGATCTCGGGCTGCAGCCAATAGAGCATGACCTCGGAGAGCAGCGAGGTGATCAGAACTGCCGCCAGGCCCTTGAGGAATCCTTGGCGCGAAATACGGCGGCTGGCTCCGACGAGCGCCGACAGCGGCTCGCCGTGGACCCAGCGCATGGCAACCCACAGACCGATCCAGATGCCGGCGAAGGAGAGCAGCGCGGTGAGAATTCCGGAGGGCGATGCCAGGAAAGCCTGCACTGGCCCACTGGCCGGCGGGCTGATGCCCAGCCGGGCCTGGGAGACGACAAAGACATAGGTGCCGCCGAGCAGCACCGCCAAGGTCGACACGACCCAGAACAGCACAACGATGGTGCTTCCGAGCAGGAGGCGGAGCAAGGTCGTCTTGTCGTTCGGCGAGCGCCGGAAACGCTCGAAAGCGGCATTGTCGATGATCACGCGGTTCCCCTGCCCGAACGCATTCGTGACGCTTGATCTATGGGATCGAGGCTCTGCGCGCAATCATCCTCATCGGGCCGCGCATGGGCCTGAAAAAGGAGCGGACCGCCTGTTGGCGGCGTTTCACTGACCCTTGGGGCGGTTCAGCAATCGTTACAATCGCTGAACCGTTTTACGCAATTCCTGACCTGGAATTGTTCTAGTCACGCATGACGTAGACGATGCGCCGCGTGCCGGGGTCGACCAGCGCCGGCTGGTTGTTCACATAGACGTAGCGGTAGTCGTAGTCAGGGATTTCGCGCAGCTCGACCGTGTCGGGCAAGGTCGCGCCCGTCACCACCTCGCCGTCGAGATACACAGGTTCGAGCCGGTGCGTCGTGACGTAGGTGCCGACTTCGGCCGGCGGCCTTGCGATCGGGTCGATCGGTTCGGCCGCGACAATGGCGCTGGTATAGGTATCCGTATAGATATCGTCACTCGGCGGCGTCACAACCGCGATATCGGCGTCAACCGGCCGGCGCGTCAGCACCACCTGATTGCCGCCGAAATCGGCCGTTACATAATCCGAATAGACCCAGCCCTGGCCATTGGCCTCGGCGATCGTGCACCATTTGCTGTTTGCAATGCAGCCTTGGAGTGTTGCCGACTGGCCGGCGGCCAGCACGCCGATCACGGGATATTGCGGGCCGGGACCGGCCCGCACATTGAGATCGGTGACAGCCGAAACGGCGGTTTCGGCCAGGGCCGCGCCCGACATGGCGACGAGCGCCCCGGCGATGGCCGGAAACAGTATGGCTTTCATGATTTCTCTCCGTTCTTCGAACTCCCTCGCGAACGGAAACGAAACAAGGCCTTATGCGTTCCGGCTAAAATGCCCCTGCCGGCTCACGAATTGTTCCCTTTTCTTTCGGCAACCCGGTCAAAAGCGCGTGGACGAAGTCCAGTTTCCGCGCCGTCACGTCGGAAATGACGAAGGGGTAGAGATCAGGCAGACCCATGCAACGGTTGATCGAGTTGGACGCCTCCGACAGGACCAGCCATCGGGCGAGGATCTTGTCGAAGGGCTCGGGCACGGTGGCGGGCTCGGACGGCGCTGCCTGCAGTTCGCCGCCGGTATCGCCGCGCGGCAGGGCCTCGGCGTCAACCGTCTCCAGCCGGCCAAGCGGAAAATTCAGCGCATGCACCATCTCCAGCGTGTCGGTGATGTGCAGATAGTGCGCGAAGGTCTCGGCCCAGTCTTCCCAGGGGTGCGACGTCGCATAGGCCGAGATGTGGCCCTGCTGCCAGTCGGGCGCAGCACCCGTGGCATAGTAGGTCTGCAGCGCCTGTTCATAGTCCGGGCGGTCGTCGCCGAACAATGCCCGGAAGGCTGCAAGCCTTTGCGGGTCGTCACGGATCAGACGGTCCCAGTAATAGTGGCCGAGCTCGTGGCGGAAATGGCCGAGCAGCGTGCGGTAATTCTCGCCCATTTCGACGCGCCGCCTCTCGCGTTCGGCCAAATCCGCCTCGGCGACGTTCAGCGTGATCAGGCCGTTGTCGTGGCCGGTCAGGATGCGCTCGCCGCCGGGGCCGCCGCCGATCGGATCGGCAAGGAAGTCGAAGGCAAGGCCGGCCTCGTCGCCGGGGTTGTGCTTTGGTGCGGTCGGCAGGCCGAAGGCGAGCAGCGAATAGATGGCGCGCTTCTTGGCCGCCTCGACGCGGATCCAGCGCCGGCGGTTGCCGTCGACCGAGAGGTCCGGGATCAGCTGGTTCAGCGCGCAGGCGCGGCAGAAGGCCTGGCCCGGCTCCGCCCGCCAGTTGCAGGCGCATTCATCGGCATTTGTGCATTGGAAGACGCCGTCGATACCAGACAAGGTAAAGCTTGCCTGCTCGGGATCATAGAGGACGAGGCTGGCGCAGCTCAGGCACTGGGCGTTCTCGAAATAGAGGCGGTGGCCGCAATGCGGGCAGTCGAACAGCTTCATTGTGCTCTCAAATCATCAGAGCCAGCATATAGGGCGGGATCGCCGGCCGCCCAAACGCGAGCCGCCGCCCCAGCCGCCGCTATCCAATCGCAAGCAAGGCGGCGACCTGCCGTGCCACGCTCTCTCCCGACAGGCGCGCGCCGCCGCAGGTCTGGATGAGCGGACCGGCGAGGTGCTCGCCGGCGAAGAAGATCTTTTCCGCCACCGGCTGCATCAGCGTCGCGCGCGCTTCCGAACGGCCCGGGCGGGCCGCCGCATAGGCGCCGCGCACGAAGCGCTCGCCGCCCCAATTGGTCATCATGGCGCGTGCGACATGCTTGCGCGTGTCCGCACCGAAGATGTTGCACAGCCGGTCGACGACGAAGTCGATGCCGGCTGCCTCACCGGCAGCCGACATCTCCCAGGCGAAGTCGCCGCCGACGAAACCGACCATCAGGTCGAGATCGAAGGGAAAGCACAGGAAATAGATGTCGTGCCTGGCCAGCCGCTCGATCAAGAGATCATCGAAGGGCTGCAGCCCGAGCCTGGTGCCACGGATCTCGACCGGCAGCTTGGTCAGCATGCCCATCGGCAGATCGAAGAAGGCGCCAAAATGCGTATCGGGAAGCGCCGGCGAGAATTCGATCTCCTCGAAGGCGAGCACCGCAGGCGAGGCTGTAACGATGACCGCCCTGGCGCGGATGGTGCCGCGATCGGTGACGCAGGCGACGCCCGGCACGTCCCAAAGGATTTTTCGCACCGGCGTCGACAGTTCCACCGGCACGTCTGCCCCGAAATGCGTCACCAGGGCGCCAAACCCTTCCTTGCTGAAATAATTGGGATCGAGATCGGCGGCGGCCTGGAAATCGCGGATCGATATTTCGTCCTCGTCGGCACCAAAATCCATCGGCCCGGCGAAGGTGGCGGCGGCGCGCGGCGCATGTCCCTTGGCGAGCAGCGCCGAAAGGCGGTCGTCGTCGCCCTCTTCCACCTGGTGCGCGGCCAGCAGTTCGAACAGCCGCGCATCGGCCGCCTTCATCTCGGCCTCTTCGACCTCGCTTGCCTTGCGCTGGCGGTAATAGAGATGATCGACATTCATGTCGTGATGGTGAAGCGTCCAGCCGGCTGCCTCGGCCTCGGGAAAATAGGGATTGCGGTCGGCGGCATGCAGCCAGGCGCAGCCGATGTCGAACGGGACGCCGAAATGCTGGTCGCTGGTCCAGGCGCGACCGCCGACGCGGCCCATCGCTTCCAGCAGCTTGAAGGAAAGGCCGGCGGCGCGAATGGTCTTGGCCGCGGCGAGCCCAGCGGAGCCGGCGCCGATGATCACGACGTCAACGTCATCCATGAATGCAAGACCCCCGTCACAATAAGTACTTGATCGTAGGCAAATTGCGCGGCATTGGCCAGTGCGGCGCGGGGGACGGTGACAATTGCGCGTTTCACTGGCAAATTCGCAACCGGGTCGTGACTCAGGCAATCAGGAGAAAAGCATGGCATTTTTTGCCAAGGGAAGAATCTTTGCGGCCGCGCTGGTGGCGGTGCTTGCGCTGGCGACGGGCGCGCAGGCGGCCAGCTGCGGCAAGAACGGCGCTGGCTTCGAGGCCTGGAAGCAGGAATTTGTCGGGGAGGCCCAGGCCAACGGTGTCGGCTCGAAGGGTCTGGCCGCTCTGGCCGGTGCCACCTACGCAACAAAGACGATCAGCGTCGACCGCGCCATCCATAAGGCTTTCAGTGGCTCTGTCGAAGAGTTCATGAAGCGTCGCGGTGGGGCCGCGATCATTTCCAAGGGCCGTTCGCTGAAGAAGTCGAACGCGGCGCTGTTTAACAAGATCGAAGCGACCTACGGCGTGTCGCCGGGTGTGTTGCTCGCCATCTGGGGCATGGAGACCGGCTTCGGTTCCTCCTTGGGCAAGCAGAATACGGTCTCTGCCATTTTAACGCTTGCCTATGATTGCCGCCGCCCGGGGTTCTTTTATCCGCATGCCATTGCAGCCCTGAAGCTGGTCGATCGCGGCGCGTTGAGCGCCTCGTCGGTCGGCGCTGCGCATGGCGAGATTGGCCATACGCAGTTCCTGCCCGGAAATGTCTTGCAGTATGGCGTCGGCAACGGAAATCTGCGCGACAAGGCCACTGCGCTGGCTTCCACCGCCAACTTCCTCAAGGCTCATGGCTGGCAGGCGGGTGCGAGCGCGAGCGCGAATATGGGCGCCATTGCCGGCTGGAATTCCGCGAGCGTCTACCAACAGGCTATCGCCCGTATCGCCACGGCGATCGATGGCGATTGATAGACATCTCTATTCGACAGAAGGCCATGAAAAACCCGGCGAAACGCCGGGTTTTTTGCGCTTGGCGGGTTTGAATATCAGCCCTTGCGGTTGCGCGCGGCAAGTGTGCGCAGCCTCAGCGCGTTGAGGCGGATGAAGCCGGCGGCGTCCTTCTGGTCGTAGGCGCCGCGGTCGTCCTCGAAGGTGACCAGCGCGTCGGAATAGAGCGTCTTCTTCGACTTGCGGCCGGTGACCATGACATTGCCCTTGTAAAGCTTCAGCCGCACCGTGCCTTCGACGTCTTCCTGGCTCTTGTCGATCATCGCCTGCAGCATCAGCCGCTCGGGCGCGAACCAGAAGCCGTTGTAGATCAGCTCGGCATAGCGCGGCATGAACTCGTCCTTGAGGTGGGCGGCACCGCGGTCGAGCGTGATCGACTCGATGGCGCGATGCGCCGCGATCAGGATAGTGCCACCGGGGGTCTCGTAGACGCCGCGCGATTTCATGCCGACGAAACGGTTCTCGACCAGGTCGAGCCGGCCGATGCCGTTGTCGCGGCCGAGATCATTGAGGGCGGCCAGCATGGTCGCCGGCGACAGCTTCTTGCCGTTCAGCGCAATCGGATCGCCCTTGAGGAATTCGATCTCGATTTCGGTGACCTTATCCGGCGCATCCATCGGCGAGACGGTGCGCTGGTGGACGAATTCCGGCGGCTCGCTCCACGGGTCTTCCAGCACCTTGCCCTCGGAAGAAGAGTGCAGGAGGTTGGCGTCGACCGAGAACGGTGCGTCGCCCTTCTTGTCCTTCGGCACCGGGATCTGGTGCTGCTCGGCGAAGTTGATCAGGTCGGTGCGCGACTTGAACGACCAGTCGCGCCACGGCGCGATGACCTTGATGTCGGGGTTCAGCGCATAGGCCGACAGCTCGAAACGGACCTGGTCGTTGCCCTTGCCGGTGGCGCCGTGCGCAATCGCATCGGCGCCGGTCTCTTTGGCGATCTCGACCAGATGCTTGGAGATCAGCGGCCGGGCGATCGAGGTGCCGAGCAGATAGGTGCCTTCATAGACGGCATTGGCGCGGAACATCGGGAAGACGAAGTCGGCGACGAATTCCTCACGCACATCGACGACGCGAATGTCCTTGATGCCCATCATCTCGGCCTTGCGGCGCGCCGGCTCCAGCTCGCCACCCTGGCCGAGGTCGGCGGTGAAGGTGACGACTTCGGCGCCGAGCTCGGTCTGCAGCCATTTCAGGATGATGGAGGTATCGAGGCCGCCGGAATAGGCGAGCACGACTTTCTTGACGTTTTTTGCTTTTGACATTTGGCGGTTCCGCGACAGGAGTTCTCGGCGGGCGAGGTATCACGGCGTTTCCGGCCTGCGCAAGAGATGAACGGTGCCTGGACCAGATGCTGCATCGGCCAGAAGCTGGCAAGGACAGGGCGCATGCGTTATGGCTGCGCCGTCTTTTGCTGCCTTGAGACCGGCCATGTCCTTCATTCCCGACACCACGACGCTGATCCAGTTTGCCATCGCCACCGTCATCCTGGCGATCACCCCGGGACCCGACATGACGCTGTTCGTTTCGCGGACACTGAGCCAGGGTCGCGCCACCGGCTTTGCCTCAATGGCGGGTGCGCTGTGCGGCACGCTGGTCCACACCACGCTGGTGGTGGTTGGCATCTCGGCGCTGATCGTCGCCTCGCCAATGGCTTTCTTCGTGCTCAAGATTTTTGGCGCCGGCTATCTGGTGTTCCTGGCCTGGCAGGCGCTCGCCAAGGGCTCGGCGTTTTCGCCGGAGAAGAAGAGCGGCCCACAAATCTCGCTGTTCCGCAGCTGGGCGGCGGGGCTCGGCGTCAATCTGCTCAACCCGAAGATCATCCTGTTCTTCATGACGTTTTTGCCGCAGTTCGTCTCGGCGCACGATCCGAACGCACCGGGCAAACTGTTCTTCCTTGGTGTGGTGTTCATCGTGCTGTCGATCCCGGTGACAGCGCCGATGGTGTTTGCGGCGGAAAAATTCTCGACGGCGATGAAGGCCAGCCCGCGCGTCACGCGGGTGGTCGACTATCTGTTTGCCGGGGTGTTCTCGGCCTTCGCGCTCAAGATCCTGACGGCCCAGGCGAAGTAGGCGCATCGCTCTTCCACCAGCTTCCGGCCCAGCGGCCGGCAGCGAACCAGTAGAAGATGCCGCCCACCATGCCGCAGCCGATAACGGCAGCGATGGCACGTGGCTCGGTGACGTCGAAATTGGCATCGGCATTCTGATGGACGAAGCCGAGGAAAACCGCGGCAACCACGCCGCCGGCAAGCGCGTAGAACAGCCAGTCGCGCCGCCCCAGGATCTCGGAGATCAGGATGACGATCGCTGCCGGCATGAAGCCGAAATAGGCGACGAACAGCGCCACGAACGGAATAGAAAAATAGAGCGAGGCCGTCGCCGTCGGGTGGGCATGGTCTGGCGCATAGCCGAGAGTGGCCAGGAACAGGATGTTGAGGAAGGCGCTCGCGGCCAGCGCGGCGACGGCATAGCCGAACAGGATGACGGCGAAGCGGATGAGGTACGCAAAGAGACGATTCAAGCCTCGCCGTGCCCCGCGATCATCATGGCTTCCAGCGCCAGCCGGTCTACCTTGCGCATGCGTTCCGAGTCCGACTTGAGCTGGCCGCAGGCGGCCAGGATATCCCGGCCGCGCGGGGTGCGGATCGGCGAGGCATAGCCGGCATTGTTGATGTAGTCGGCGAATTTCTCGATCGTCTCCCAGTCGGAGCACTGATAGTTGGTGCCCGGCCACGGGTTGAACGGGATCAGATTGATCTTGGCCGGGATGCCCTTGAGCAGCTTGATCAGCCCCTTGGCGTCGTCGATGGAATCGTTGACGTCCTTCAGCATCACATATTCGAAGGTGATGCGCTTGGCGTTGGAGAGGCCCGGATAGGCGCGGCAGGCGGCGATCAGTTCCTTCAGCGGGTACTTCTTGTTGATCGGCACAAGCAAGTCGCGCAGATCGTCATTGGTGGCATGCAGCGAGATCGCCAGCATGACGCCGATCTCCTCGCCGGTGCGGAAGATTTCGGGCACGACGCCGGATGTCGAGAGCGTGATGCGTCTTTTCGACAGGGAAAGCCCGTCGCCGTCGGAGGCGATCAGCAGCGCCTTCTTCACCGCCTCGAAATTGTAGAGCGGCTCGCCCATGCCCATCATGACGATGTTGGACACTTTTCTGCCCTCGGCCGGCACGATGGCGCCGTCGGGCGTGTCGCGGTCAGGGAAATCGCCGAGTCGGTCGCGTGCGGTGAGCAACTGGGCGAGGATTTCCTCGGCAGTCAGATTGCGCACCAGCTTCTGCGTGCCGGTGTGGCAGAAGGAGCAGGTCAGCGTGCAGCCGACCTGCGAGGAGATGCAGAGCGTGCCGCGGCCCTCTTCGGGGATATAGACGGTTTCGATCTCGACCGGCCGGCCGGCGCCGCGCGGCGGGAAGCGGAACAGCCATTTGCGGGTGCCGTCGGCGGAAATCTGCTCCTCGACGATTTGGGGCCGGGCCACTGTGAAGTGCTTGTCCAGCTCGGCGCGCAGATCCTTGGAGATGTTGAACATGCCGGAAAAGTCGGAGACGCCGCGCACATACATCCAGTGCCAGAGCTGCTGGGCGCGCATCTTCGCCTGCCGCTCCGGCACGATGCCAGACGCAACGAGGGCCTCGCCGAGCTCGGCCCGCGTCAGGCCGATCAGCGACGGTTTTTCGGGCACGGCGCCGGCGCGCAACGCGTCACGCGCGCCTTCGGCGGTAAGATCGAACGAAAGGGTCATGGTTGCGCCAATATAAGCGGTTTGCGGCCGATTTCAGCATCGTGCCCGAAATGAAGCGCGGCGCATAGCACAGGTTCAGGGCGGAGTCATGCGGGGGTTGGCTTTCCTTCCCCCCTGTGGGGGAAGGTGGATCGGCGCGCAGCGCCGAGACGGATGAGGGGTGTTGGAAGAAATGAGGCGTTTGCCGGCTGGGTATCGCCGCTGTCAGTCAGTCAGCGTCCTGGCGGAGCGTTCCGCCAAGCTGGAACACCCCTCATCCGACCGAGCTTCGCTCGGCCACCACCCCGGGGCGAGCCACGGGTCTCGCCCCGCTCTTCGGACCCCACAGGGGGAGAAGGGGAGCCGCGCCTATTTGCACTTGGCGATCGAGGCCAGCGCGGCCGAAATGCCCTTCAGCGAGAAGACATAGGTCGTGGTGTTGCCGCGGCCGGACTTGGCCGACACCTTCATGTCGGTGCCGGTCTTCATGGCGGCGATCAGCACAGGCTCCTCGGCGGCGTTCTCGACCCAGGCCGACTTGCCGCGGGTGAACATCGAGAACGACTTCGTGTCGATCGTGACGGTGGCCTTGGAGCCTTCCTGGAAATTGTAGCCGGCGATAAATTGCGGCTCGTAGGACACTTGCTGTCCCGGGCGCTGGCTGACGAAGAAGAACATGTCGCCATGGTCGAGCGTCGGCGGCTGCTTGTCGGTCGGCACGGTGAGCACGTAGCAGACCTTGCCGCCGGATGCCTGGTAGCTGTAGGTGCCCCAGGCATTGTGCTGGCCGATCTTGGTCGCCGACTGCGCCAGCGCCGGCGCGGCCAGGGCCACCAGGACCAGGCTGGAAACTGTAACAATCAATCCGCGCATCGTTTTTCCCGTATTCCAACTGGTGCGGCGGCAGGCCGGTCTGGCGTCCTGCCCGTCGCTTCATTTTGATTTAATCTGGGTTACCAAACGGTGAATTTTCCTCAAGAAAAGGATCCACACCCCAGGAAACCGCCGCCATCACCGCACTGCTGCTCGAAAAGCAGCAGCGCGACGTCCCTGTCTCGACTTGGAGGCCACGAAAGCGGCAAGAGTTTGTCTTTTCAAACCACCCCTGCGTGTGCTGTGCCGGCTCAGCTCTTGTCGGCAATCACCTGCTTCGCGGCCTGCCGGTGCGCCGGGGTGATGTGTGCGCTGACGGCGGTGATTGCGGCCGTCAGCACGGCGATATCGTCGGTGAAGCCGAGGCCCAAGACGAAATCGGGGATGAAGTCCACCGGCAGCACGAAGTAGCCGAGCGCCGCCACCAGGATGCCCTTGGCGCGCATTGGCGTGTTCTTGTCCATGGCGCAGTAATACGCTGCCACCACGTCCTCCATGAACGGGATGTGCCGGGCGGCCTTCTTGGCGGTGCGCCAGAATTTCTCGCGCACTTCGCCCTCGCCGGCCAGCTTGTCGCCAAAGCCGAAGAAATCAAAACCGGAATCTTGCGCCATCAATCTCTCCTTGCAGGCGGCTGCGTATCATTCAACGCGCGGCTGCGAGTAAAAATGTGGTGAAAGCCGAACCCTGCTGCAAGATGCCGGCGCCGATTTGGCATTCCGGCCCTGCCGCGGGTACCACAACACAATGGCGTTCAGGTGCCGAAATAGCGGTTCATCTTCTTCGCCAGCTCGATATCGAGCGCAGTGACGCCGCCGGCATCGTGCGTGTTCAGCGTGACGTCGACGGTCTTGTAGACGTTCGACCAGTCCGGATGATGATCCATCTTCTCCGCCGCCAAAGCGACGCGGGTCATGAAGGCGAAGGCCTCGGAGAAGTTCTTGAAGGTGAAAGCGCGCCTGATGGAGGCACCATCTGCGGCCAGCGACCAGCCGCCCAGTTCGGCCAGGGCCGCCACGATGGCGTCCTTGCCTAGTTTTTCTCTCGTCATCTTCTCGTCCTGTGCTATCTCGAAAAATGACCCTCAGCATAGCGCCGGATCGATGAGCGCAAAGCCCATAAAATCCATTCTGTTCGTCTGCCTTGGCAACATCTGCCGCTCGCCACTGGCCGAGGGCGTTTTTCGCGCCGTTTGGAGCGAGCGAGCAGGGGACCTGGATATGGTGCTCGATTCAGCCGCGACCAGCGGCTGGGAAGTGGGCTCCGCCCCCGACCCGCGTTCGATCGCGATCGCCGCCCGCCACGGCATCGACATTTCCGGACAGATGGCGCGCAAGGTTAGGCTGGAGGATTTTGCCCGGTTCGACCTGATCCTCGGCATGGACCGGCAGAATGTCCGCGATCTCAGGGCGCTGGCGCCTGCCGCCGCGAACGACCGCATTCACCTTTACCTGGAGTTTGCGAGCGGAAGCGGTCGCGATGTGCCGGATCCTTACTATGACGGGCCGGAAGCGTTTGCGTCCGTCTACCGCATGATCCGCGAGGCGTCGGAGGCGCTGGCGACGCGGCTGGAAGTGCGCGTGTCGGCGCCCGACAGCGGCCAGGCTTCCTCGACGATATAGGGGCCGCCGCCGACCGAATCGCGCGACGACATCAGCACGAAGCGGCCAACGCGGAAGGGCAGCGTCGAAAAATTGCCGCGCGCTGAAAGATACTGGGCGACGTCGAGCGGGCTCGAATTGCGTAAGCGCGCCAGCGTCACGTGCGGCATGAACTTGCGTGGGTCCGCCGGCAGGCCGAGCCGCTGGCAGATGCGGTCGATTTCGGCTTGCAGGGCGGTAAGATCCGGCGAGGCGGAAACGCCGGCCCACGCTGCATGCGGCTTTTTCTGGCCGAAGGCACCGACGCCGGACAAGGCTATCGGGAAGGAGGGGCGGTGGACCCGGTCGAGCGCGTTGGCGATCTCGTCGGCGACATGGCCCTCGACATCGCCGATGAAGCGCAGCGTCAGATGGTAGTTTTCGACGTCGATCCAACGGGCCCCTGGCAGGCCGCCCCTGAGCAGGGACAGCGAAAGGGCGGCATCACGCGGAATTTCGAGGGCGGTGAAAAGACGTGGCATGGAAAGCCTCCTGTCCTCGAATCGAACTCACGCCCCTAGCGAATCATCGATATTCAAACGGGGCAAGCGGTTTGTTGGCTCCGAGGTTTCCCCAGCGGCAACCGTGACTTTCCAGCCTCACGACGCACCGCCCGCCCACGCAATGGCCTTTTCGGCCGTCGGCAGGATGCGCTCGACCATCTTTTCGACACCCTTGGCGTTGGGATGCAGGCCGTCCTCCAGCCGCAGTCCGGCCTGGCCGGCGACGCCGTCGAGAAAGAACGGATAGAGAGGCACGCCGTATTTCGCCGCCAGCTTCGGATAGATCGCGTCGAAGGCATTCTGGTAGTCGGCGCCGAGATTGGGGGCGGCGCGCATGCCGGCCAGAAGCACGGCGATCTTGCGCTGTTTGAGCTTGGCCAGCATCTCATCCAGGTTCTTTTCGGTAATGCCGGGCGAGACACCGCGCAGCATGTCGTTGGCGCCGAGCTCGAGGATGACCAGCTGCGTGCCGTCGGGCACCGACCAGTCGAGCCGCGCCAGGCCGCCGCTTGTCGTATCGCCGGAAACGCCGGCATTGGCGACGGCCACGTCATGGCCCTTGGCGCGAAGTGCAGCCTGCAGCCTGTCGGTAAAACCTTCGCCGGGGCCAAGGCCGAAGCCCGCCATCAGGCTGTCGCCGAAACCGACGATGGTGAAGGTCTCGGCACGCGCCGACGAAATCGCACCGCTGATCGCAGCCAAAAGAACGAGGGCTGCGGCAAGAGTGTGTTTGAAAGCCATGCGGCAAGCCCCATATGAGCGAAACAGTTTTTTGGCGAAGGCAAACTTCGTCCCCTATACCATCCCATATAGGACGCTTTCATTGTGACAGAAGCCGTCATCGTGCTGAAAGACGTATCGCTGACGCTCGGTGAAGGCGCGTCCTCGGTCCATGTGCTGAAGGGCGTTAGCCTCGATGTCGCCGCCGGCGAGGCGACCGGCATCGTCGGCCCTTCAGGATCCGGAAAGTCGACGCTGCTGATGGTTCTGGCAGGGTTGGAAAGGGTCGATTCGGGTACGGTCCGAATCGCCGGCGAGCTGCTCAACGGCAAAAGCGAGGACCAGATCGCATCGTTTCGTGGACGAAACATTGGCATCGTCTTTCAGTCCTTCCATCTCATCCCCAACATGACGGCGCTCGAAAATGTCGCGGTGCCGCTCGAACTCGCCGGCCATGCCGATCCGTTCGGGGTGGCGGCGCGGGAACTCGCCGCTGTGGGCCTCAGCGACCGCGTCACCCACTATCCTGGTGAATTGTCCGGCGGCGAGCAGCAGCGCGTGGCGATAGCGCGGGCGCTGGCGCCTTCGCCGCGCATCCTTGTCGCCGACGAGCCGACCGGCAATCTCGACCAGGCGACGGGCCGGCAGGTCGCCGACCTTTTGTTCGCCAAGGCGGCCGAGCGCGGCATGACGCTGGTGCTGGTCACGCATGATCCGGCGCTGGCGGCACGCTGCTCGCGCCAAGTCTCGATGCGCTCGGGACGGATCGAGGACACACTGAGGCCGCTGAAGGTGACGGCCTGATGCCGCTGTCGCAGACGCTGAAGCTCGCCGTCCGCTTCTCGCTGCGCGAAATGCGCGGCGGGCTGTCCGGCTTCCTGATCTTCCTTGCCTGCATCGCGCTCGGCGTCGCGGCAATCGGCGGTGTCAATTCGGTGGCGCAGGCAATCACCGCCGGCGTTGCCGATCAGGGCCAGACGCTGCTTGGCGGCGATCTGCGCTTCCAGCTCAACCAGCGCGACGCGACGCCGGCCGAACTTGGTTTCGTCGATCGGCTCGGCGCCGTTTCGCGCAGCGCCAGCATGCGCTCGATGGCGCGGCTCGAGGACGGCTCCGACCAGTCGCTGGTCGAGGCCAAGGCGGTTGACGACGCCTATCCGCTCTATGGCGCGTTGGAGACTGAGCCGCAGCTATCGAGGCAGGACCTGTTCGGCGAGAAATCCGGCGTTTTCGGCGCCGCGGCACCCGACCTGCTGTTCGACCGGTTGAACCTCAAGGTCGGCGACCGGCTGAAGCTCGGCAGCGCCACATTCGAACTGCGCGCCAGGCTCACCAGCGAGCCGGATGCGGTGTCAGACGGATTCGGTTTCGCGCCGCGGCTGCTGGTGTCGACCGAAGGGCTCACGGCATCCGGCCTGATCCAGCCGGGCAGCCTGGTCGAGCACGCCTACAAGATCCGCCTGCCCGCCGGCGCCAGCGAGGCTGATATCAAGGCGATCCAGGACCAGGCCGCAGCAGACTTTCCGCAGTCCGGCTGGTCGATCCGCACCCGCTCCAACGCCGCACCCGCACTCTCCTCCAACATCGAGCGCTTCTCGCAGTTCCTGACGCTGGTCGGGCTGACGGCGCTGGTGGTCGGCGGCGTCGGCGTGGCGAACGCGGTGCGCGCCTATCTCGACGGCAAGCGCGGCGTCATCGCCACTTTCAAGAGCCTGGGCGCCTCGGGTGGTTTCGTCTTTGCCGTCTACCTGGTGCAGATCCTGCTGATCGCCGGTCTCGGCATCGCGCTTGGCCTCATTCTCGGCGCGCTGATGCCGTTCGCGGCAAGTGCAGCCCTTCGGTCGGTGATCCCGGTGCCGGCGGAGGGCGGCTTCTATCCCGGCGCGCTTGCCATGGCGGCGCTGTTCGGCCTGCTGGTGACGTTGGCTTTCGCGCTGTTGCCGCTCGGCCGCGCCCGCGACGTGCCGGCGACGGCATTGTTTCGCGAGATGGGATTCGAGAGCCGCGGCTTTCCGCGCCTGCCCTATGTCGCAGCAGCGATCGGCATCGCGCTCGCTTTGGCGGCCTTGGCCATCCTGTTTTCCGGTGACCGCCGCATCGCCACGATCTTCGTCGGCGCCACGATTTTTGCCTTCCTGGTGCTGCGCCTGGTCGGTGGGCTGGTGCAGTGGGCCGCCAAAAAGAGCCCGAGGGTCGGCTCGGTAGCGCTCAGGCTTGCCATCGGCAATATCCATAGGCCGGGGGCGCTCACCCCCTCGGTGGTGCTGTCGCTCGGCCTCGGGCTGACGCTGCTGGTGACGCTGGCCCTGATCGACGGCAATCTTAGGCGGCAGATCTCCGGCAGCCTGCCGGAAAGGGCGCCGAACTTCTTCTTCGTCGACATCCAGAGCAGCGACGTCGATGCCTTCTCGGCGCTGGTCGGCAGTCAGGCGCCTCAAGGGACGCTGGTCAAGGTGCCGATGCTGCGCGGACGGGTGATGGCGCTGAACGGCGTCGATGTCGAAAAAGTGAAGGTGCCGGCGGAAGGCGCCTGGGTGCTGCGCGGCGATCGCGGGCTGACCTATGACGACCGCCAGCCTGCGAATGCGACGCTGACGGAAGGTTCATGGTGGCCGCAAGACTATGCCGGCGAGCCGCTGGTGTCGTTCTCGGCCGAGGAAGGCAAGGAGATCGGGCTGAAGCTCGGCGACACCATCACAGTCAATGTGCTGGGGCGCAACGTGACGGCAAAGATCGCCAATTTCCGTCAGGTAGAGTGGGAAACCATGGGCATCAATTTCGTCATGGTGTTTTCGCCCAACACGTTTGCAGGTGCGCCGCATGGCTGGCTGGCGACGCTGACCGAGAAGAATGCATCGGCGGCGGACGACGCCCGCCTGCTCAATGCGGTCACCCGCGCGTTCCCGGCGGTAACGACGGTGAGGGTCAAGGACGCGCTAGACATCGTCAACCGGCTGGTCGGCCAGCTCGGCACGGCGATCCGGGCCGCGGCCGGCGTGGCGTTGATCGCTTCCGTGCTGGTGCTGGCCGGCGCGCTCGCCGCCGGCAACCGGGCACGCATCCACGACGCTGTGGTGCTGAAGACGCTGGGTGCTACGAGGAGAACGCTGATCACGGCATTCTCGCTGGAATATATGCTGATCGGCCTTGCCACCGCGGTCTTCGCGCTGGCGGCAGGCGGCGTCGCGGCGTGGTTCGTCGTTGCGCGCATCATGACCCTGCCGTCGCATTTCATGCCGGAAGTCGCGATGGCAACCATAGGCTTTGCGTTGGTCATCACGGTCGGCATCGGCCTTGCCGGAACCTGGCGGGTGCTGGGGCACAAGGCGGCGCCGGTGCTGCGAAATCTCTGATCAGCAGAGCCCGAAACGGCCCACTTTCGATTAAATCTCGTTAATGTTGCGGTTGGGACGGCTGATAATGCGCGATTCGGCTGCTTCACGAAGCATTACGCTCGGTTACGGTCTTGTTCTTGTCGCCAAGAACCATCATATTCCGCCGCAGGCATGCTGGAGCCCCGCCAGCGGCGCCTGGGCTCGGTTGAGCCCGACACCGGACCGACGGGGCAGAAGCAAAAGAGGATTCCAATGGCTGATCCCATTCGCAACTACCAGACGCGCGCCGTAGCCGGCGCCGCCGTCGATATCGATCAGGGCCTGCGCGCGTATATGATCAAGGTCTACAATCTGATGGGGCTTGGACTGCTCATCACAGGCCTCGCCGCTGTCGGCACGATCATGCTGGCCACCACCACCGATCCGGCCTCGGCGGTTGCAACGCTGCCGAGCGGCGAGATGTTGACCTCCTTCGGCTACGCGATCTTCGGGTCGCCGCTGCGCTGGGTCGTCATGCTGGCCCCGCTGGCCGCGGTGTTGTTCCTGTCGTTCCGCGTCCAGTCGATGAGCGTGTCGGCCGCGCAGACGACGTTCTGGGTCTATGCCGGCCTCGTCGGCCTGTCGCTGTCGTCGATCTTCCTGGTCTACACGACGGCCAGCATATCGCAGACCTTCTTCGCCACGGCCGCGGCCTTCGGCGCGCTGTCGCTCTATGGCTACACGACCAAGCGCGACCTGACCGCGATAGGCTCGTTCCTGATCATGGGCCTGTTCGGCCTGATCATCGCGATGGTAATCAACATCTTCCTGCAGTCGTCGGCTCTGTCTTTCGCCGTTTCGGCGATCGGCGTGCTGATCTTTTCGGGCCTCACCGCCTATGACACGCAGAAGATCAAGGAGATGTATTTCGAGGGCGACGCCGCCGATGTCGCCGGCCGCAAGGCTATTATGGGCGCGCTGACGCTCTATCTCGATTTCATCAACCTGTTCATGTTCCTGCTGCAGTTCATGGGTGACCGTCGCTAATGCATTCGTTTGGACCATGATCTTTTCCGAAAACCGGTTTCCACTTTTCGGGATCATGGTCTGACTGGACCAGCGAGTTCGGTAGGGCGGCCCAACGGCCGCCCTTTTCTTTTGTGTCGGCCTTTGCTTAAAGGAAGGCACATGAACGATTTGCATAAATTATGAGCAGCATCACGATACGGGCCGCCAATTCGGCCGACCTCGACAGAATCACGGAAATCTACGCCGATGCGGTGACCCATGGCACCGCGAGCTACGAGCTGGAGCCACCCGGTCGCGCCGAAATGGGCAGCCGATTCGACACGCTGATGGCGGCCGGCTTTCCCTATCTGGTGGCGGAAAGGAACGGCGCCGTGCTCGGCTATGCCTATGCCGGCCCGTTCCGGCCGCGCCCGGCCTATCGCTTCGTCGTCGAGGATTCCGTCTATGTCGCTCCGGAGGCCAAGGGCCAGGGCGTCGGGCGGCTCTTGATGGAAGCGCTGATCGAGGCGGCGCGCGTTGCCGGGTTTCGCCAGATCATCGCGGTCATCGGCGACGGTCATGCCGACAGCGCCTCGGTACGGCTGCATGAGAAGCTCAGCTTTCGCCATTCGGGCCGCCTGGAAGGCTCCGGCTACAAGCACGGACGCTGGCTGGATACGGTGTTCATGCAGCTGTCGATGAATGGCGGAGCGCAGCTCCCGCCCGATCCGGCCTCGCTGCCGGAGCGGAAATTCCGGCAAAAATCAAATAGTTAAGCTTCGACCACCCTCAGCTTGCTGTCGAAGACGCCGAGCACGCGGCCGAGTTCCTGGCTGCGCTTGAGGATGCGGCCGCCGGCGGCGATGACGGCGAACGCGCCCTGCCGTCGCGCCAGCTTCGGATCCTTGACGATCTGGAACAGCGGCACCTCGCTGGCGCGGCGGAAGACGGAGAAGACGGCGCGGTCGGAGAGATGGTCGATGGCGTAGTCGCGCCATTCATTGGCGGCGACCATGCGCCCGTAAAGCTTCAGGATCTGGTCCAGTTCGCGCCGGTCGAAGCGCACCGGCTGGTCGAGGCGTTCGCGTCTTGCCTCATGCAGCGGGATCAATATTGCGGATGCGTCCCCATCCTCCGTCCCACTGCCGCCCCGATCGGTCATGCCTCGATCCTTCGAATGAATCTTTGCTTGCAGAAGTTGGCGTGTTCGCTGCCGAATTGCAAGGCCCCGGCTAAGCAAGCCGGAGCCAAGCCGTTTCCGTCACGTCCAGTCACATTTGTCAAACGCCTGTTGGAATTGGTGATGCTTCGCCACATTCCTGCCTTATTTTATCCGCGCTCATGCCCCAATGTCCGACGAGTTTACCGGCGTTGCCTGAGACGGTTCGGTCCGGCACCGGCTCGTAAACCCCAAGCCCCCCGCCCACGGGTCTGCGTCGGATCGAACCAACCTCGGTTTTTCCCTCGGAAGAATCGGGTGCGACGATCCCAAAACCTAAATGACCGGCGTCAGAAGCAAGCTGACGCCGGTTTTTTATTGGCTGGTTGGATCATGGCACTGCCATACCTTTGTCATCCCAGGGCGAAGCGAAGCGCAGACCCTGGGATCCATGCCGTGGACGCTGCCGAAGGGCGCCGCCTGTCAGAATAGTCGTCCGATGGACTGCCCGGGGATTGCACCTGTTCAAGCGGATCAGCCTGAGAGGACGAGCGCTCGATCCTGGACCGCTTTCGTGCCAGGTGTCACGGCATGGATCCTGGGGTCTCCGCGACCGAGCTTCGCTCCTGCTTCGCCCCAGGATGACGAAGCCAGGACCGGTTCTGCAGCCGGTTACGGCTTGCGGATGAAGGCCGCGCCCAGGATCGGTCCGGGCGTACCGTCCTTGCCGACCGACTGCAGCAGCACCGCGCAGCCGCCTTTCTTGGAGATCTCGGTCATCGGCAATTCGTAGCGTTGCGCCTTGCCGTGCCACATGCCGGCGGTCTGGATGCCGGAGACGGCGTTCCAGTAGGTCATGCTGCGACCGCCGTTTTCGCCCTTGGCGATATCGATCGTCTGAGGCGCATTGAAATAGACGATGACGACATGGGCATCGGTGGGGCCACTGCCGGCGTCGCCGGTGTCGATCATGACGCGGTCGCTGGTGCGGCTGACCTTGATGGCGACCCGCATGCCTTCGCCGGTCTTCTGCAGGCGGGCAAGCGTGCCGTCGACTTCCTTGCGGCTGGCGCCATTGACATGGCTGCGGCCGTTGATGACGGCTTGCGGCGTGTAGACCGAACGGCTGCCGAAGGCGCGCATATAGTCATATTGCCGCTCGGTGTTCTCCTTGCGGCTCAGCGTGTCCTGCCAACCGAGATAGTCCCAGTAGTCGACATGATAGGCGAGCGCGATGATGTTTTCCTTGGCGGCGAGTTCGGCGAAGAACGCGTCGGCCGGCGGACAGGAGTTGCAGCCCTGGCTGGTGAAAAGCTCGACCACGCCGAGCGGCTTGTCCGACTCTTCCGCAAGCCCGTTGCCGGCAAACGCCGACAGGGCCAGCGCCAGGGCCGCAAGCCGCAATGGTCCTTGAAATGCCATGGCCGTTCCAATTTCCCGCCGGTGACGCCGGCCTTGTTGTGATTGCTAAAATATGTGGCAGAAGCGACAGTCAACGGGAAGTCACGTTGCGGTGAAATTTTTAAGGTTGCAACCGAAGGCAAGCCCGCAATAGGAGAGGCGTCTGCACTTTGCGGCCCGGTTCGATAGGAGGCGGCGGCATCAGCATGTGGCAAACTCTCCTGACGCCGGTCGATCTTTATTGTGAACGGACAGGCCCGGAACTTTGGGCCGAACCGGTCAATGCTTTGACAAATCTTGCGTTTCTCGCCGCCGGTCTGTGGGGTGTGCGTGAGGTGCGCCGGCACGGCACCGGCACTTTCGCCGAAGTGCTGGCCTGGTGGGTGGTGGCGATCGGCATCGGTTCGATGCTGTTCCATACCTTCGCCATCCGAGCCACGATCTGGGCCGACGTGCTGCCGATCGTCGGTTTCACGCTCGCTTACACGCTGTTCACGCTGCGTCGCTTCCTCGGCATCAGATGGGGCAAGGCGATCGCCATCTTCGTCGCCTTCTACGCCGTCGCCGGGCTGCTGACATGGGCGGTGCCGGACTGGCTGCGGCAGGCGTCTAACGGCACGACCGGCTATCTGGCGCCCTTCCTGGCGCTAGCCTTCCTCGGCGCATGGACAGCGTTAAGCGGCAGCGGCGCCGGCCGCTACAATCTGGCGGCCTTGGCGATCTTCGTCGTCTCGGTTATCTGCCGGATGGCCGATCCGCTGGTCTGCGGCAGCTTCCCGCTCGGCACGCATTTCCTTTGGCACATCCTGAACGGCCTGATGCTCGGCGTGCTTCTGGCCGCGACGGCGCGCTTTGGCGCGCCGAGTGCAGTAGGCAGTAACGGCAGTAGGCAGTAGGCAGTAGGCAGTAGGCAGTAGGCAGTAGGGGGCTCTATTCCCTACCGCCTACTGCCTTATTCCCTTCCTATGCCGCGAGATCGCGCAGCACGTACTGCAAGATGCCGCCGTTCTTGAAATAGTCGAGTTCGTCCAACGTATCGATGCGGCAGATGATCGGCACGTTCTTCACCGTGCCGTCGCCATAGGTGACCTTGGCAACCATCGTCTGGCGCGGCTTGATGGCGTCCAGGCCGTCAATCTCGACCAGCTCATCGCCCTTCAAGTTGAGCGAGGCCCATGACGTGCCATCCTCGAAGACGAAGGGGATGACGCCCATGCCGACAAGGTTCGAGCGGTGGATGCGCTCGAAGGACTGGGCGATGACCGCGCGGACACCAAGGAGGTTCGTTCCCTTGGCCGCCCAGTCGCGCGACGAACCGTTGCCGTATTCGACGCCGGCGAAGATGACCAGCGGCACGCCGTCCTTCTTGTACTCCATCGCGGCGTCGTAGATCGACGCCTCTTCCTTCGACGGGTAGTGGATCGTGTAGCCGCCCTCGCGGCCGTTCTCGCCCAGCATGTGGTTGCGGATGCGGATGTTGGCGAAGGTGCCGCGCATCATCACCTCATGGTTGCCGCGGCGCGTGCCGTACTGGTTGAAGTCGGCAACGCCGACGCCATGGTCGGTCAGGTATTTTCCCGCCGGCGAGGCCGCCTTGATGGAGCCTGCCGGCGAAATGTGGTCAGTGGTGATCTTGTCGCCGAACAGGCCAAGCACGCGCGCGCCCTTGATGTCGCCGATCTTGCCGAAGCCCGACGTCATGCCGGCGAAATAGGGCGGGTTCTGCACATAGGTCGAATTGTCGTCCCAGGCATAGGTCTGGCCTTCCGGCGCCTTGACCTTCTGCCAGTACTCGTCGCCCTTGAAGACGTCGGCATATTTGCGGGCGAACAGCTCGCGCGTGACGTTCTTTTCGATGAACTCCTGGATCTCGGCCGAGCTCGGCCAGATGTCCTTGAGATAGACCGGCTCGCCGTTCTTGTCCTCGCCGAGCGGCTCGGTGGTCAGATCCTTGGTCACCGTGCCGGCCAGCGCATGGGCAACGACCAGCGGCGGCGATGCCAGGTAGTTCGCCTGCACATCGGGCGAGACGCGGCCTTCGAAATTGCGGTTGCCGGACAGGACCGCGGCAGCGATCAAGCCTTTGTCGTTGATGGTCTTGGAGATCGGCGCCGGCAACGGGCCGGAATTGCCGATGCAGGTGGTGCAGCCGAAGCCGACAAGGTTGAAGCCGATCTGGTCGAGCTCCTTCTGCAGGCCGGACTTTTCCAGATATTCGGCGACCACCTGGCTGCCGGGGGCCAGCGAGGTCTTGACCCAAGGCTTCTGCTTGAGGCCGAGCCGGTTGGCGTTGCGCGCCAGAAGACCGGCGCCGATCAGCACGCTCGGGTTCGAGGTGTTGGTGCAGGAGGTGATGGCGGCGATGACGACGTCGCCATGGCCGAGATCGTGCGAAGTGCCTTCGACGGCATAGCGCTTGGAGATTTCGGCGGCCTTCTTGTATTCGGTCTCCATCGCCTTGGCGAAGCCGGCCGGAATGCCTTCGAGCGCGACGCGGCCTTCCGGACGCTTGGGGCCGGCCATTGACGGTACGACCTCGCCGAGGTCGAGCTCGAGCAGGTCGGTGAAGACCGGATCGGCCGAGCCGCTATCGCGCCACAGGCCTTGCGCCTTGGAATAGGCCTCGACCAGCGCGATGCGGTTTTCCTCGCGGCCGGACATGGTGAGATAACGGATGGTTTCGCTGTCGACCGGGAAGAAGCCGCAGGTGGCGCCATATTCCGGCGCCATGTTGCCGATGGTGGCGCGGTCGGCCAGCGTCATATTGGACAGGCCGGGGCCGAAGAACTCGACGAACTTGCCGACGACGCCCTTCTTGCGCAGCATCTGGGTGACGGTGAGCACGAGGTCGGTGGCGGTGACGCCTTCCTTCAGTCTGCCGGTGAGACGGAAGCCGATGACCTCAGGCAAAAGCATGGAGACGGGCTGGCCGAGCATCGCCGCTTCTGCCTCGATGCCGCCGACGCCCCAGCCGAGCACGCCGAGACCGTTGATCATGGTGGTGTGCGAATCGGTGCCGACGCAGGTGTCGGGATAGGCGGTGGTTTCGCCGTTCTCGGCGTTGGTCCAGACGACCTGGCCAAGATATTCGAGATTGACCTGGTGGCAGATGCCGGTGCCGGGCGGCACGACGCGGAAATTGCGGAACGCCTGCTGGCCCCATTTCAAGAACTTGTAGCGTTCCTCGTTGCGCTCATATTCGAGCTCGACATTGCGGGCAAAGGCCATCGGCGTGCCGAACTCGTCGACAATGACCGAATGGTCGATGACGAGGTCGACCGGCACCAGCGGGTTGATCTTCTGCGGATCGCCACCAAGCGAGGCCATGGCGTCGCGCATCGCGGCAAGGTCGACCACCGCCGGAACGCCGGTGAAATCCTGCATCAGCACGCGGGCCGGGCGATAGGCGATCTCTACGCCGGCGGTGCCCTTGTCGGTCAACCAGCCGGCGACAGCCTGGATGCTTTCCTTGGTGACGGAGCGGCCGTCCTCGTTGCGAAGCAAGTTCTCCAGCAGCACCTTCATCGAATAGGGCAGCAGGGCGATGCCGGTAAGGCCGTTCTTTTCGGCCTCGATGAGGTCGAAATAGACATAGTCCGCGCCGCCTGCGGTCAGGGTGCGGCGGCAATTGAAACTGTCGAGGGATTTTGACACGTGCGATCCGTCCTTGTCTGTTCAGCCTGAAAGGGAACGGACTCCGATGGCATGCAATCACGCGCAAAGGTGCGGGTACGGCCATTTCCGCTGTCCGTTCCCAGCCAACCCGAGCCGTTCAAGGCGGCGCGTGCGCTGGTTCGGCGCTAATTCTGTTCCCGTGCCGACCGCTGGCACGGATGACCCGGATATAGAGAATTTCCTGGAATAGTTCTAGACACGGAATCGCCATTTTTGCTGCGGCGCGCCGAAGCCGCGCTTGGATTTTCGGCGAAGGGGAACGAATGCGGCTGATCGCCGAAAATCTGGGCGGCGAACGCGGCGGCGCGACCGTCTTTTCCGGCATCGGCTTTGTCGTCGAAAAGGGCGAGGCGCTGGTCGTCACCGGACCGAACGGTGCCGGCAAGTCGACGCTGCTCCGGGTCATCGCCGGGCTGCTGCCGGTGGCGGGAGGCCGGGTACGAATCGAGGGCGGTGGCGAGGATTTCCCGTCGATTGCTTCGGCCTGTCACTATCTTGGCCATCAGAACGCGATGAAGACGGTGCTCAGCGTGGCGGAGAATTTGCGCTTCTGGCGTGATTTCTGCGGCGCGCCGCTGCTTTCCGTGGAGGAGGCGCTGGAGACCGTAGGGCTCGGCGGCATCGGCCATTTGCCGTTCGGCTATCTCTCGACCGGGCAAAGGCGGCGGGCTTCTATCGCGAAGCTTCTGGTGAGCCGGCGGCCGCTGTGGTTGCTCGACGAGCCGACGGCGGGGCTGGACAAGGCTTCGGAGGCGCGGTTTGGCGGGGTGATGACGGATCACTGTCGGAAAGGGGGGATCATCTTAGCAGCAACGCATTTGCCATTGGGGCTGGATGGGGCGAAGGCGCTGGTGATGGGGATGGCTGGGTGATGCTGGCACTCCGTCCCACCCCCCTCTGTCCTGCCGGACATCTCCCCCGCAAGGGGGGAGATCGGATGTCGCCACGGCTTTCGCCAAACATCAACGTCGAAGGAAAGGCACCATCAACGGAACTGCCAATCTCCCCCTTTGCGGGGGAGATGTCCGGCAGGACAGAGGGGGGTGTGAAGAAACGCCATCCTTGGACAGAGGGTGGTCTGTCCTCAGGGATGGCTTGCCCATGCTAGCCCTCTTCCTCCGCGACATCCGCCTCTCCATCCGCGCTGGCGGCGGCGCGTTGACCGGCGTCATCTTCTTCCTCGCCGTTATCGCGACGATCCCCTTCGGCGTCGGGCCGGACCTCAATCTTCTGGCCCGCATCGGCCCGGCGATCCTGTGGATCGCAGCCCTGCTCGCCTGCCTGCTCGGCCTCGATCGCCTGTTCCAGGCCGATCGCGAGGACGACTCGCTCGATCTTCTGGTGCTGGGCCACGACCGGCACATGCTGGCGCTGACGGTGCTGGTGAAATGCCTGGCGCACTGGGCTGGCAGCGTGCTGCCGCTGGTGGTTGCCGCACCCCTGCTCGGCCTGTTCATGAACATGGAGCCGATCGGTATCGGCGCCACGACGCTGACCCTTCTGGTCGGCACGCCGGCAATTACCTTCATCGGTGCAGCGGGTGCCGCCGTGGCGGTGGCCTTGCCGCGCGGCGGGTTGCTGATCTCGGTGCTGGTGCTGCCGCTGACCATTCCGGTGCTGATCTTCGGCGTCTCGGCCAGCTATGGCGCGGTGACGGAGCCTGATCCGTTCCTGCAGCCCTTCCTCATTCTCGCCGCGCTGACCCTGTTTCTTGCGGTGCTCGGGCCGGTGGCGGCGGCGCTGGCGCTGCGCCATGGGACCGATTGAGGCATTTGGCTGCAGGCGGCTGCGGCGCGGCGGCCGATTGCGAAGCCCGGGCGGCAAGGCTAAGGGAAGGCATGATCGAACACGGCGACATGATTGGGTTGGACGCCCGCGCGGAGCAGCTTACATGAGCGCGCATGCGCTCTATGTGACTGCCGCCTATGCCATCACGGCGATCGTTCTGGCCGGGCTGATCGGCTGGATCCTGATCGACCAGCGCGGGCGCAAGCGCGACCTTGCCGAGCTGGAGGCCGCCGGCGTGCGCCGCCGCTCCGACAACGGCGCCGGCGACAAAAGTGCCCGGGAAAAAGGCGCCAAGTCATGAGCAGCGAGACCGGGATGCCGGCGCCGGCCCGTCGCCGCCTGATCGTGCTGTTGCCGCTGGTGATTTTCCTCGGCCTGGCGGGGCTGTTCCTGTTGCAGCTTCTGTCCGGCCGCGATGTTTCGGAAGTGCCGTCGGCGCTGATCGGCCTGCCGGCGCCGCAGACCAATCTGCCGGCGCTCGAAGGCACCAACCTGGCTGGGCTCGACTCAAAACAGTTCGCCGGCAAGGTGACGCTGGTCAATGTCTTTGCGTCGTGGTGCGCGCCGTGCCGCGAGGAGCATCCGGTGCTGTTGGCGCTGTCACAGGACAAGCGCTTCGTTACGGCGGCGCTGAACTACAAGGACGAACCGGAAAATGCCCGCCGCTTTCTTGGCGAGCTCGGCAATCCGTTCCAGGCGATCGGTGTCGACGAAGCCGGACGCGCGGCGATCGATTGGGGCGTCTATGGCGTGCCGGAGACCTTCGTCGTCGGCAAGGACGGCAAGATCGCCTACAAGCATGTCGGTCCGCTGACGGCGGAGTCGGCGAGGGATCTCTTGTTGCCACAGATAGAAAAGGCGCTGGCGGTACCGGGCTGAGGCGTCCGCTAGGCTTCGATCCATGCCGTTACATCAGCTAAGCAATGCAGCGGGCCAAAATAATCGCCCGCTGAGTGACACCGGACAGAGATTCAGCACCGTTGCAGGTGCTCGAAGGTCACGGCATGGATCCTAGGGTCTGCGCTCCACTTTGCGTCGCTACGCCCTAGGATGACGAAGGTGATGCTAAGTTCAGCCGTAGATCTGCTTGTGGATCTGGTAGAGCATTTCCGAGCGGTCGGCGCGCATGTCGGCCAGATCGCGGGCGGTGAAGCTGTCGATTTCGGCGACGAGGCGGTTGTAGTGCTTGCGCTTGGCAATGCTCTGGCGAGCGCGAGTCATGAGGCTGTCGATGATCATAGCAAGGTTCCTTTTGTGCCGCGTTCTGGCGGCGAGTTGTTCCTCCCTTGATCGATACGAAGCATGACATAGTAATGGTGCGTTGCAAAAAGAAGATGTTGCAATGCACCATTGCGCGCAGCGCATAGCCGGTTAACCGGCTATTACCCGCAATTTTGGCGAGGCGGTGGTGCGCCACGCCTGCTTCGAGGCCTCAAGATGCGGTGAAGCAGCGATCATCGATCTTGCCAGATCGGCCGGCGGCTGGCTTGATCGCGCCCGATCTCAAGTGCCGGGAGGAAAGCATGGCCGCCGCAGACTACTATGAAATTCTCGATCCGCGTTTCGCGCGGCTGTTCAACTCCAACGCGCAAGTGGAGAAGCTGTTCACCGGCTGCCAGTGGGCGGAAGGGCCGGCCTGGTTCGCCGCCGGCCGCTATATCGTGTGGTCCGATATCCCCAACAACCGCATGCTGCGTTACGACGAGACCGACGGCAATGTCAGCGTTTTCCGCCAGCCCTCCGGCAATTCCAACGGCAACACGGTCGACCGGCAGGGCCGGCTGGTAACCTGCGAGCATTCGGGCCGCCGCGTCAGCCGCACCGAACATGACGGCTCCATCACGACCATCGCCGACAAATGGCGCGGCAAGCGGCTGAACTCGCCCAATGATGCGGTGGTGAAGTCCGACGGCTCGATCTGGTTCACCGATCCGACCTACGGCATCGACACCGACTATGAGGGTGACAAGGCCGAGAGCGAGATCGGCGCTTGCAATGTCTACCGGGTCGATCCCGACAGCGGCGAGATCGAAGCCGTGATCACCGACATGGTCAGGCCCAACGGGCTGGCCTTCTCGCTCGACGAGAGCAAGCTCTATGTCGTCGACACCGGCCGTACGCATGGCGCGAAGAACCCCGCGCATATGCGCGTGTTCAATGTCGGCAAGGGCGGCAAGAAGGTCTCCGGCGACAAGGTGTTCGCCGACTGCACCTCCGGCATGTTCGACGGCTTCCGGCTCGACGAGGACGGACGCATCTGGACGAGTGCGGCCGACGGTATCCATTGCTACGATCCGGACGGGACGCTGATCGGCAAGGTCAAGGTGCCCGAAGTGACCGCCAATTGCGTGTTCGGCGGCAACAAGCGCAACTGCCTCTACATCGCCGGCACCACTTCGCTCTACATGGTCCGGCTGATGGTCAACGGCGCCAAGACGTTTTGAGCCTCATGTCGTTCAGCGGGCGCGGATGAAGCCGGCGAAGGCCGAAACCGCCTCGCGCATGGCCAGCCGGCTTGCCGGCTCGGCCAGGACCTGCTCCATCTCCGGCGGCTTCTTGCCGATCAGGACGATTTCGAGCGCGGTATCCTCAAAGAGCGCGAACGACATCGTGCGCATGATCTCGGAGAGGGCCGCGCGGGCAAACAGCGAGCGCGGCGAGGCGTGCACCAGCATGGCCGGCTTGTCGACCGCGGCATCGCGCGACACCAGCCAGTCGAGCGCGTTCTTCAGCCCGCCCGGCACGCCATGGGCATATTCAGGACAGGAGACGATGACGCCGTCGGCGCGGGTGACGGCGTCGATCAGCCTCGATGCTTCCGACGGCGTGCGCTCGCCCTCATCGTCGGGGTTGAAGATCGGCAACCGGCCAAGCCCGTCATAGGGGCTGACGCGGCAATCCGAAGGCGCGTTCGCGGCCAGTGCCGCGAGCAAGGCCGAATTGGTGGAGGCGGCGCGCAGGCTGCCGGAGATGGCAAGGACTTCGATCAAAGAGATGCGAGCCGGGTGAACGGTGAGTCGTTCCCAAAATGCTACCACAGGGTCTTGCGGTAATCCTCGTCCAGCTCGCGGTCGATATCACCCGCGGTGTCGGCCAGCGCCAGCTGGTCGCGCATGATCTGGCCGAGCGTCGGCAGCGTGGCGCGGTCGTACCAGGTTTCGGGCTTCCACAAATCGGAGCGCATGAAAGCCTTGGCGCAATGCATGTAGGCGGCCTTGACCGCCACCACGACGACGCTTTGCGGCGCCTTGCCGTCGATCGCGAGGCGTTCGCGCAAGCCGGCATCGACGGTGATGCGGGCATCGCCATTAAGTCGTAGCGTCTCGTTCATGCCGGGGATGAGAAAGAGCAGCCCGATAGACGGATTGCGGATGATGTTTTCCAGCGTGTCCAGCCGGTTGTTGCCGGGCCGGTCGGGGATGGCGATGGTCCTGTCGTCGAGCACGGCGGTGAAGCCCGGTCTGTCGCCCTTCGGCGTCACATCGGCATTGCCGTCGCCGTCGGAGGAACCGATCAGCACGAAAGGGCTCCTGCCGATGAAAGAGCGGCAGTGACCGTCGAGCGCTCTGAGTTCCTTGCGGATCGAACCGTCGGTCGGCCGGGGCGTCTTGTAGATCGTCCTCAGCTCGTCGCGCGTGGTGACGAAGTCCATTCCGGTCTCCCTACTTGCCGGCCTTCTCTTCGGTCTTGTCCTCAAGCGAATGACGCAGGATCAGCGGCATCTGGCTGAAGGTGAACAGAAGCGTGATCGGCATGATGCCCCAGACCTTGAAGGTAACCCAGGCGTCGGTCGAAAAATTCCGCCACACCACTTCGTTGACGAGGGCCAGGAACAGGAAGAACAGCCCCCAGCGGAAGGTGAGCTTTTTCCAGCCTTCGGCATCGAGGCTGAAGGCGGAATCGAAGACGTAGCCGAGCAGCGACCGGCCGAAGAACAGGCCGCCGAGCAGCACGCCGCCGAACAGCGTGTTGACGATGGTGGGCTTCATCTTGATGAAAACGTCGTCCTGCAGATAGAGCGTCAGCGCGCCGAAAATGAAGACGACGACACCCGACACCATCGGCATGATCGGCAGGGTGCGGGTGAGCAGCCAGGAGGCGATCAGCGCGATCGCGGTCGCGGCCATGAACAGGCCGGTGGCGACGAAGATCGGGCCGCCGAATTCGGCCAGCACGGGAAATTTCTGCACCAGCCATCCGCTGCGCGCATTGGCGAAGAAGAACACCAGCAGCGGGCCGAGCTCGAGCGCCAGCTTGAGCACCGGGTTGACGGCTTCTTTCTTTTGTTTCTGCGGATCCGACGGGTCGCGCTCGAGGATGGGCGGGTTCATAGGCTTCCTTCTTGCGCGTGATCCAATCCAAAAAGCTTGCGCCTTTCGAGATCACGCTTGTTAGGCCACTCCAGCGATCGCCCTCGCGAATTCGCTTGCCGAGAAAGGTTCGAGGTCGTCGACCTGTTCGCCGACGCCAATGAAATAGACCGGCAGTTTGTGCTTCGCCGCGATCGCCACCAGAATACCGCCACGCGCCGTGCCGTCCAGCTTGGTCATGACCAGGCCGTTGACGCCGGCGACATTGCGGAAGATCTCGACCTGGTTGAGAGCATTCTGGCCGGTGGTGGCGTCGACCGTCTGCAGCACGGTGTGCGGCGCCTCCGGATCGAGCTTGCCGAGCACGCGGACGATCTTTTCCAGCTCCGCCATCAGCTCGGCCTTGTTCTGCAGCCGGCCGGCGGTGTCGATGATCAGCACGTCGGAGCCGGCTTCCTTGGCCTTCTCGAAGGCGTCGTAGGCGAGGCCGGCGGCATCGGCGCCGATTTTCGAGGCGATGACCGGCGACTTCGTCCGCTCGCCCCAGATCTTGAGCTGCTCGATCGCCGCGGCGCGAAACGTGTCGCCGGCGGCGAGCATCACCGACAGGCCGCCATCTGTGAGTTTTGCCGCCAGCTTGCCGATGGTCGTGGTCTTGCCGGTGCCGTTGACGCCGACGACCAGGATAACATGCGGCTTATGGGAGAGGTCGAGTTCCAGCGGCATGGCGACATGGGTCAGCACCTTCTCCACTTCGGCCGCCATCACCGCGCGCACTTCGGTGTCGGAGACATCCTTGCCGTAGCGGCTGGACGCAAGCGCGTCGGTGACGCGCAAGGCCGTCTCCAGGCCAAGATCGGCGCGGATCAGCACGTCCTCCAGATCCTGCAGCGTGTCCTCGTCCAGCTTGCGCTTGGTGAAGACGCCGGCGATGTTGCCGGACAATTCCCGGGACGAACGGGCAAGCCCGTCCCTCATGCGCTGGAACCATGAGCGCCTCGGCGCCGGCTCCGGCGCCTTCTGCGGTTCGGCTTTCTGCTCGACCTTTCTGGTGACGGTTACCTTGCCGGGAGCGGGTTTGGGCTCGGGGGCTGGTTGTGGGATAAGCGCGATCTTGGCATCGATTGGCTGAGTTGCCGCCGGCACAGGGGGAGCTTCGGGCGGGGCGCGCTTTACCTCCCCCTCGATGGGGGAGGTCCCGAGCGCAGCTCGGGGGTGGGGGTGATCGGCGCCGGCGCTGTCACCCCACCCCGCCGCTTCCGCCCCCTCACCCTCCATATCGAGGGGAGGGTGGGGCGTTGGCGCGGCTTCGATCTCCGGCGCAATCTCGGCATGCACCGGCTGTGGCTCGACGGGTGCCGGCTGGCGAATGGGCGGCAAGACTTCGGCCGGAGGAATTTCAGGCGCCGGCGTTTCGGCCGGAATCTCCACAGGCGGCGTCGGCACTTCGACCGGCGCGGGCTCCGGTTTTGTCTCCGGCGGCGGCGTGATCTCCGGCTCGGCCGGCGCAGGTGGCGGCACCTCCTGCGGCTGCGGTTCGGGGGCAGGCTCAGGAACGACCGGAGGTGTCGGAATTTCCTCGGGCGCCGGCGGCTCGGCAGGGACCTCAGGAGCGGGTTTCGGCTCTTCTATGGGCTCGGGTTCCGGCAGAGGTTCCGGCTCGGACGGAACAATCGGCTCCGGTGCCGGCGGTATGGTTGGGGCAGGCTCTGGCTTTGGCTCCTCGGGGGCCGGTTGCGGAGCCGGCGGCGCTTCTGGCTCAACAGCGGGAGGCGGCGTCGGTTCAGCCTGCGGCGCGACCTCTGCCTCGGGCTGCGGCTCGTCGCGCTTCAAAAACTCCGGCAACGCCTGCTCGGCCGCCGGCTTCAGCGCGTCCAGCGCTTCCCACTTGATCGGCGGCAGCGGTGCGGTCTCGTCGATCCGCTCCTCGACCACTTCCTTCTTGCCGAACGAAAATATCTTCTTGAAAAAACCAGCCATGCTTTGCGTTTCTCAGGCGGCGCGGGCGGTAGCGGGCGCGGCGATCAGGCGGGCGCCGTCATGGCCGGTGATGTCGGCCTCGACGATCTCGCCCGGCGCGCCTGCGGCGATCACGGCAAGCGTGAACCCTTCGGTGCGGCCAAGGCCGTCGCGCTCGATCAGGATCGACTGACGCGTGCCGGCGAGCGTGGCGAGATGACAGCGATAGGCGGCCTCGCCGGCGGCGCGCAGCCGGGCGGCGCGCTGCTTGACCACCTCGCGGCGGACTTGCGGCATGCGCGCGGCGGGCGTGCCTTCGCGTGGGCTGAAGGGGAAGACGTGAAGATGCGTCAGGCCGCATTCCTCTACGATTTTTTCGGAGTTCTCGAACATCGCCTCGGTCTCGGTCGGGAAGCCGGCGATGATGTCGGCGCCGAAGACGATGCCGGGGCGCAGCTTGCGTACATCCTCACAGAAGCGGATCGACTGATCGCGCAGATGGCGCCGCTTCATCCGCTTCAGGATCATGTCGTCGCCCGACTGAAGCGACAGATGCAGATGCGGCATCAGCCGCGGCTCGGTGGCAATCGCATCGAGCAAATCGTCGTCGGCTTCGATGGAATCGATCGAGGAGAGCCGCAGACGCTTCACGTCGGGCACCTGCTTGAGGATCGTCTTGACCAGCTTGCCGAGCTTCGGGCCGCCAGGCAGGTCAGCGCCGAAACTGGTCATGTCGACGCCGGTCAGCACGATCTCGGCATAACCATTGCCAGCAAGACGCTTGACCTGCTCGACCACGGCGCCCATCGGCACCGAGCGCGAATTGCCGCGGCCATAGGGGATGATGCAGAAGGTGCAGCGGTGGTCGCAGCCATTCTGCACCTGGACGAAGGCGCGCGCCCGGCCCTCGATGGCGTCGACCATGTGGCCGGCCGTCTCGCGCACCGAAAAAATGTCGTTGACGCGCACCTTCTCGGTGTCGTTGACGCCGAAATCCGGCAGCGCACGATAGGAATGCGCCTTCAGTTTCTCCTCATTACCGAGGACGAGATCGACCTCGTCCATGGCAACGAAATTTTCGGGCTCGGTCTGCGCGGCGCAGCCGGTGACGATGATACGGGCGGCCGGGTTTTCGCGACGGGCTTTTCTGATCGACTGCTTGGCCTGGCGCACCGCCTCGCCGGTAACGGCGCAGGTGTTGAAGATGATGGCGCCACCTTCCAGCACGCCGAGGCCGGCGCTTTCCGCCTCTCGCCGCATCACCTCGGATTCATAGGTGTTCAGCCGGCAGCCGAAGGTGACGACATCAATTGCCATCAGGCCGCGCTTTCGGTGTCGCGGGCCCACTGGCCGGTCGAGGGATCGAAGCTGCCGGAAAATTCCCATTCGGCGGCACCGGTGAGGATGACATGGTCGTCATCGCGCCATTCGACATGCAGCGAGCCGCCGCCGGGCGTCATCAGCGACACGCTGCGGCCGGTGCGCCTGGTGCGGGCAGCGGCGACGACAGCGGCGCAAGCGGCCGAACCACAGGCCTTGGTCAGGCCGGCGCCGCGCTCCCAGGTGCGGATGACCATGGTTTCGGGCGAGGTCACCTGCGCGATGGTGATGTTGGCGCGCTCGGGGAAGATCGGGTGGTTTTCGAGCAGCGGGCCGAAACGGTCGAGTTCATAGGACCAGACGTCACCGTCGACCCAGAAGATGGCGTGCGGATTGCCCATCGAAACGGCCGAGGGCGAATGCAGCACCGGCGCATCGATCGGGCCGATCTGCAATTCGATCATGCGGGTGTCGCGGAATTCCTCGGCCAGCGGGATATCCTGCCAGCCGAAGCGTGGCGTGCCCATGTCGACCGAAATCGTGCCGTCGGCGTGCTGCCTGGCGTTGAGGATCCCGGCGACCGTCTCGAAGGTGAATATCTTCTGGCCGGTCTCGGCGGCGAGCGCCTGGACGACGCAGCGCATGCCGTTGCCGCAGGCTTGCGCGCCGGAGCCGTCGGAATTCAAGATGTCGATGAAGAATGCGGTGCCCGGCGTCCTGGCGTCGTGGATCGCCATGATCTGGTCGAACTTGGTCGCGGCATCGGCATTCAGCGCGATGGCGGCAGCCGGCGTCACCCGATCGGCACGGCCACGCATGTCGGCAACGATGATCTCGTTGCCGATGCCGTTCATCTTGGCGAAGGGGGCGGTGCCTGCCATTGCTCCGATGGTTCCATGTCCGTTTGCCGCTATATGGCGGAAACGGGCAGGAATTACCAGTGTGCCACGCTTCAAGACGCCGGGCTCAGCTACGGCGAAGATGCCGAGCTGGGCCACGGCGAAGACGCCGGGCTGGCGACGGCGAAGACGCCGCGCCTACGTTACCGCGAAGACGCCGAGCACGAGCAGCAGGAAGATGATGAGGACGATGCCGATGAGGATGCGCGCGCCCGTAGCGGCGGCACCGGCCAATGCGGGCATGCCGAGCAGGCTGGCGGCGGCGGCGACAATCAGAAGAATGATGATCCACTTGATCATGGAAAGGGCTCCCAGCCGACTTGGGTTGTGAACCAACGCGTTTTCAAAGGTTGGGTTCCTCAGCCGATCTCCGGCACGTCCCAGACCTCGCCCGGCCGCAAGGCGCGGAACCGCTCTTGCGGCACCCCCTCCGCGTTCAGCGCTTCGGCCAGTTTCAGAGCCGGTTCGTCGATCGGCTCGTTGGTAAGCTGGAACGTGCCCCAGTGGCAGCCGGCGGCATGGGCGGCGTTGCACAGTTTCATGCCTTGCACCGCCTCCTCCGGGTTCTGGTGCTGCGGCGCCATGAACCAGCGCGGCTCGTAGGCGCCGATCGGCAGGATGGCGAGGCGGAAGCCGCCATGCTTTTCGGCCATGAGCCGGTAGTTGGTGCCGCCATGGAAGCCGGTGTCGCCGGCGAAGTAGATCTTTGCGGCCGGGGTTTCGACGACGAAACCGGCCCACAGCGCCATGCGCCGATCACGCGCGCCGCGCGCCGACCAGTGATGCACCGGCTCGACATGGACGGCGACACCGTCGTCGATCTCGACCCGGTCGCCCCAGTCATGTGCCGTGAGCCGCATGCCGGGCACCACATCGTCGATGATGGCGTCGTTGCCGAGCGGCGTCAGCACCTGCGGATCGTGTTTCGCCCTCAGCCGCCGCAGCGTGGCGAGGTCGAGATGGTCGTAGTGATTGTGGCTGACCAGCACGAGGTTGATCGGCGGCAGCTGTGAAAAGGCGATGCCCGGCGCATTGACCCGTTTCGGCCCGGCAAAGGAGAGCGGCGAGACGCGCGGCGACCAGACCGGATCGGTCAGGATGTTGAGACCGGCCGTCTGGATCAGCAGCGAGGAATGGCCGACCATGGTCAGCCGCAGCCCTGATCCGTCGATCCGCTCTGCCGGCTTTGCCTGATGAAACGGGCTCGGACTGGCCGCCGGCCATTTCGAGCGCTCACCGCTCAATTGCCATTTCAGCAGGTCGGCAAAGCGGCCCGGCGGCTGGCCGTCGGGATTGAAGAACAAGGTGCCGTCGAAATGATCGCTGGGCGGGCCGCCATAGTAGCGGTTGGCGGCTCTTTTTCTCGCAGCCATTTTTTCTTCCGCTCCCGCTGCGTCCCTTTCCTCTGAGATAGGGCCTTGGTTGTCTGGCGCAAGCATTTGGCCGGCGAATGCCAAGGGCATGCAATCTGCATCGGCTAGAATCGTGGGAACCGGCAAGGCAGGGGACCACCATGGCGAAGAAGCGGACCAAAGCACCGTGGATGAAGGCCGAGGATTTCGGCCGCTCGCTGCCGCGCGGCATCGGCGTCAATCTTCTTGTCACCGACATGCCGGCCATGGAAGCTTTTTGCCGCGACGTGCTCGGCGCCCGGATCATCTATGCCGATGAGGATTTCGCCGCGATCGAACTCTTGGTGTCGGTGTTCATGCTGCACGCCGACCACTCCTACCTCGGAAATCCGATGACCGGCGTCATCGCAGGCGCGGAGACGCGCGGCGCGGGCATCGAGCTCCGGCTTTACGGTGCCGATCCGGACGCGGTGGAAGCCAAAGCGCGCGACCTCGGCCACATCGTGCTCGCCGGCGCGATCGACAAGCCGCACGGCTTGCGCGAATGCCATATCGTCGGCCCGGACGGCTACGTCTTCGTGCCGAGCGCGCCGCTCCCCGCGTAGAGCAATTCCAGGAAAAGTGCGTAGCGGTTTTCCGTCCGGAATTTGCGCAAAAAACAAATAGGTCTAGCTTTCACGCCCAAAATGCCGCGCATTCGCGGGCCAGACGGCAACAGGCGCCTGAGCGGTCACACGCCTGTTGCGATAAAATTGCAACAATTGCGCCGAAAACCCTATTTTAACCATATCGGGTTGAAATTCTGCCACCTTCTCCATCTTGGTGAGGGAGAGATTGCGCGGACGGCGCCCCCAAGCCGGATCCGACGGAGGTTGGAATGACTTTTTCGAAGACCGCTCTGGTGGCCGTATCGCTTGCTGCGCTTATTGCAAGCGGCTGTTCGACCTCGCGATTCTCATCGATGGATGACCAGCAGCCGGCGCCGCTGACGCCGGCGCCTTCCGGAACGGTGACGGGGAACCAGCTGCCGCCGCCCGCCGCGCCCGGCACCACCGACCCGTCGCAATTCCCGACCGCGCCGGCGAACAGCCAGGTCGCTTCGCTGCCGCCGGACGGCACGGCGCCTGCCGGCGCACCGGATCTGACTGCGGCCAGCGTCGCCGGCGTCTGGAACGCCAGCGTGTCAGGCCAGAGCTGCAAGGTGGCGACGCCGCAGACCAAATTCGGCGCCGGCTACCGTGCCGGCCCGCTGCATTGCCCGGCGCCGATCGACGGCATCAAATCCTGGAACGTGGCCGGCAAGCAGCTGACGCTTTACGACGAGAATGGCGGCACGCTGGCGCGCCTCTATTCCTCGGGCGGCGAGAAATTCGACGGTCAGACTTCCACTGGCCTGCCGATCTCGCTTACAAGGTAGGCTGATCCGCCCCTATTGTCTTTACGCAATTCCGGACGGAAACCGTTACACACTTTTCCTGGAATTGCTCGAGAACGACTTGACCGATGCATCTGCGTGACGGCCTCCAGACCCATGCGACCGTCAGGCAGCGCTACGACCATCTGGTCGAGACCGGCGCCATCGAGTGCGATCCGGCGCAGGAGCGCATCGCCGCCGCACTCGACCGGCTGACTGACGAGATCTCGGTAAAGCGGCTGGCGCAGAAGTCGAGCGCGCTGGGCTGGCTGTTTGCGCGCAAGCAGCTGCCCGCGGCGGTCAAGGGCCTCTACATCCATGGCGGCGTCGGCCGTGGCAAGACCATGCTGATGGACATGTTCTTCGAGTTGCTGCCGGTCCGGCGCAAGCGCCGCGTGCATTTCAACGACTTCATGGCTGATGTGCAGGACCGCATCCAGAAGCACCGGGCGGCGCGCAAGAACGGCGACGTCAAGGAGGACGATCCGATCCCGCCGGTGGCGCGTGCGCTGGCCGAGCAGGCCTGGGTGCTGTGCTTCGACGAGTTCTCGGTCACCGACATTGCCGATGCGATGATCCTGTCCCGGCTGTTTTCGGCGCTGTTTGCCAATGGCGTGGTGCTGGTCGCCACCTCCAATGTCGCACCCGACGATCTCTATCGCGACGGGTTGAACAGGCAGCTCTTCCTGCCCTTCGTCGGCATATTGGGACGGCACGCCGAGGTGCTTGCGCTCGACGCAGACAAGGACTACCGGCTGGAAAAGCTCAGCCGCATGCCGGTCTATGTCACGCCGGCGGATGCGGCAGCCGACCAAGTGCTAGACCAGGCCTGGGAAGCGATGACGCATGGCCGGCCGACGTCAGAGACGGCGCTGACGGTGAAGGGCCGGCAGGTGGCGGTACCCCGCGCGGCAGGCGACGCGGCGCGCTTCTCCTTCGCCGATCTCTGCGAAAAGCCGCTCGGCGCGCGCGACTATCTGGCGATCGCCGGCCGCTTCTCGACCCTCTTCATCGACCATGTGCCGGTGCTCGGCGAAGGCAAGCGCAACGAGGCCAAGCGCTTCATCCTGCTGATAGACACGCTCTACGACCATCATGTGCGGCTGGTGGTCAGCGCCGAAACCTTGCCGCCCGGGCTCTATACGGCCAAGCGCGGCAACGAGGTGTTCGAGTTCGAGCGCACCGCATCGCGGCTGATCGAGATGCAGAGCCGCGACTGGCTGGAGGACTGGGCGGAGCGGCAGAAGGCGCAGGTGGCGCCGACGGAAGCGCAGCAGGCGCAGGCTTAGCCGCCATACCTTCGTCATCCAAGGGCGGAGCAACGCAAAGCGGAGCGCAGACCCTAGGACCATGCCGTGACTTACGAGCGCCGTGGCGGCGCAGAACCTTGTGACGTCTACGGGACGAAGCGTGATGGATTGCCAAAGAGCGGGGCTTGTTCTGCATCGCTGCGTTTTCCTCCCCGTCACGGCATTGGATCCTAGGGTCTTCGCGACGTCGCTTCGCTCCCGCTCGCCCTAGGATGACGAAGGTGGGGAGGCTTCGGCCAATCCTAAAGCTTATACACATACATGACGAACTCTTCCGCCGGTCCATGCGGCTCCGCACGCGTCTCATAAAGCGCTCGCGCCGCAGCATTGTCCGGTTCGGTTCCAACCCAAGCCTCCTCGCAACCCTGCTCGCGCCCGATCGCGAACATGGCGTCGAGCATTTTTCGGGCGATGCCCTGGCGCTGGAAGGCTGGCGCCACGCCGACCTCGTCGATGTAGAGCTCGCTCACCTTGTCGGGGTGGCGATGGATGACGGCGGCGCATTGGCCGACGACCACGCCGTCGGCAAGCGCCACGATCATGAAATGGCCGGATTTCCTCAGATAGCTGGCAAGCCGGTCCGGCTGCACCGGCTCGTCGAACACGTCCTCGGCGACGTGCATCACAAGGGCGTCATCGCCCGCTTCCAGCCTTGATTTCGACCGTCATTGTGTAAATTCCTCGAAGTCGGCTCACAAACTTTGACCTTTACGTAAGTCCCAAACCATCTAACCGATTGAAATTCCTACGCCCAAAATAATCGTTTGAATTTCATCTCCACCGGGGCTATTGGGTGCGGCGAAAATCCGCGGTTCCCCGCAGCATTCCGGCCTCCTCCTCGACGCCGTTTGGCGCCGTCACCGACAAGGGAAAACATCCTGACATGGCACGCAACAAGATAGCGCTCATCGGCTCTGGCATGATCGGCGGCACGCTCGCCCATATGATCGGCCTCAAGGATCTCGGCGATGTGGTGCTGTTCGATATCGCCGAGGGCATTCCGCAGGGCAAGGGGCTGGATATTGCGCAGTCGTCGCCGGTCGACGGCTTCGACTCCAGGCTGACCGGCGTCAACGACTATGCCGGGATCGAGGGCGCCGATGTCTGCATCGTCACCGCCGGCGTGCCGCGCAAGCCGGGCATGAGCCGCGACGACCTTCTCGGCATCAACCTCAAGGTCATGGAACAGGTCGGCGCCGGTTTGAAGAAATACGCGCCGAAGGCCTTCGTCATCTGCATCACCAACCCGCTCGACGCGATGGTCTGGGCGCTGCAGAAGTTTTCGGGCCTGCCCAAGACCCATGTCGTCGGCATGGCCGGCGTGCTGGACAGTTCACGTTTCCGCTATTTCCTCGCCGAGGAGTTCAAGGTCTCGGTCGAGGACGTCACCGCCTTCGTGCTCGGCGGCCATGGTGACTCGATGGTGCCGATGATCCGCTATTCGACGGTCGCCGGCATTCCGCTGCCCGACCTCGTCAAGATGGGCTGGACCTCGAAGGACAAGCTCGATCAGATCGTGCAGCGCACCCGCGACGGCGGCGCCGAGATCGTCGGCCTGCTCAAGACCGGCTCGGCCTATTACGCGCCCGCCGCTTCGGCGATCTCGATGGCTGAAGCCTATCTCAAGGACAAGAAGCGCGTGCTGCCGTGTGCCGCGCATCTCTCGGGCCAGTATGGCGTCAAGAACACCTATGTCGGCGTTCCCGTGGTGATCGGCGCCGGCGGCGTCGAGCGCATCATCGAGATCGACCTCTCCAAGGCCGAGCAGAAGATGTTCGACAGCTCGGTGGCAGCTGTGCAGGGCCTCACCGAGGCCTGCGTGAAGATCGCCCCGCACCTCGCCTCGAAGTGATCCCCCAGCAGCTGATCTGGAGACAACACGCATGAATATCCATGAATATCAGGGCAAGGCGCTGCTGAAGAGTTTTGGGGCGCCGGTTGCCGAGGGCGTGGCGGTGTTCAAGGCGAGCGAGGCGGAAGCCGCCGCCAAGGCGCTGCCGGGCCCGCTCTATGTGGTGAAGAGCCAGATCCATGCCGGCGGTCGCGGCAAGGGCAAGTTCAAGGAGCTTTCGCCCGACGCCAAGGGCGGTGTCAGGCTGGCAAAGTCGGTGGCCGATGTCGTCGCCAACACCAACGAGATGCTCGGCAACACGCTGGTCACCAAGCAGACCGGCCCGGCCGGCAAACAGGTCAACCGCCTCTATATCGAGGACGGCGCCGACATCGAGCGCGAGCTCTATCTGTCGATCCTGGTCGACCGTTCGGTCGGCCGCATCGCCTTCGTCGTCTCGACCGAGGGCGGCATGGACATCGAGGGCGTCGCCCACGACACGCCGGAAAAGATCATCACCCGCGCCATCGACCCATTGGCCGGCGTGACGACGGTCGACGTCGACATACTGGTGCAAGCACTGGGGCTCGATGGCCAGGCCGCCGAGGACGCCGGCACGCTGTTCCCGCTGCTCTATAAGGCCTTCGTCGAGAAGGACATGAGCCTGCTTGAGGTCAACCCGCTGATTGTCATGAAGAACGGCCGGCTGCGCGTGCTCGACGCAAAGGTGTCGTTCGACAACAACGCGCTGTTTCGCCACCCCGATGTGATGGAATTGCGCGACACCACCGAAGAGGACGAGAAGGAGATCGAGGCGTCGAAATACGACCTCGCCTATGTCGCGCTCGACGGCAATATCGGCTGCATGGTCAACGGCGCAGGGCTGGCCATGGCGACGATGGACATCATCAAGCTCTATGGCGCCGAGCCGGCCAACTTCCTCGATGTCGGCGGCGGCGCTTCCAAGGAGAAGGTGACGGCGGCGTTCAAGATCATCACCCGGGATCCGGCCGTCGAAGGCATTTTGATCAACATCTTCGGCGGCATCATGAAGTGCGACGTCATCGCCGAGGGCGTGATCGCCGCGGTCAAGGAAGTCGGGCTGAAAGTGCCGCTGGTGGTGCGGCTCGAAGGCACCAACGCCGAGCTCGGCAAGAAGATCATCAATGACAGCGGCCTGAATGTGGTCTCGGCCGATGACCTTGATGACGCGGCCAAGAAGATCGTCAAGGCGGTGAAGGGCTGAGCCTGTGCCTCCGCGCAAGATAAACCTCGTAGAGGCGGCGGACCGGACGATCACCAAGGTGTTCGATCCGCATATCGCCGGCGACGTCAATGACAGCCAGGCCAAGGTCGCCAAGTTCGGCGACGTCTTCGACTGGCACGCGCATGAGAAAGAAGATGAAGCCTTCCTGGTGCTGCGCGGTCGCATCGCCATCGATTTCCGCGACGGGCCGGTCGAACTCGGCGAAGGCGACTTCATCGTCGTGCCGCGCGGCGTCGAACACCGGCCGCGCTCGCTCACCGAACAGCCTGTGGTGCTGATGTTCGAGCCGGCGACGACTTTAAACACCGGCAATGCCAAGAGCGACCTCACCGTCGCCGACCTGAAGCGGCTCTGACCATGACCGCGCAGCCTTCCTCGATCAACGGTTTTTAAAAAGGGCTCCAATGTCCATTCTCGTCGACAAGAACACCAAGGTGCTCGTGCAGGGCCTGACCGGCAAGACCGGGACGTTCCATACCGAACAGGCTTTGGCCTATCACGGCACCAAAATGGTCGGTGGCATCCATCCCAAGAAGGGCGGCGAGACCTGGGCCGGCGCGACGGGCGAGAGCCTGCCGATCTTCGCCACCGTCGCCGAAGGCAAGGAAAAGACCGGCGCCAACGCCTCGGTCGTCTATGTGCCGCCGGCGGGTGCGGCCGAAGCGATCATCGAAGCGATCGAGGCGGAGATCCCGCTGATCGTCTGCATCACCGAAGGCATACCGGTGATGGACATGGTCAAGGTAAAGGCGCGGCTCGACCGCTCGACCTCGCGGCTGATCGGCCCGAACTGCCCGGGCGTGCTCACCCCCGACGAATGCAAGATCGGCATCATGCCCGGCAACATCTTCCGCAAGGGCTCGGTCGGCGTTGTTTCCCGCTCGGGAACGCTTACCTATGAGGCAGTGTTCCAGACCACCAATGTCGGCCTCGGCCAGACCACGGCCGTCGGCATCGGTGGGGATCCGGTCAAAGGCACCGAGTTCATCGACGTGCTGGAGATGTTCCTCGCCGACGACGCGACCAAGTCGATCATCATGATCGGCGAGATCGGCGGCTCGGCCGAGGAAGACGCCGCGCAATTCCTCAAGGACGAAGCCAAGCGTGGCCGCAGCAAGCCGATGGCCGGCTTCATCGCCGGGCGCACGGCACCGGCCGGCCGCACGATGGGTCACGCGGGAGCGGTCATCTCCGGCGGCAAGGGCGGCGCCGAGGACAAGATCGCGGCGATGGAATCGGCCGGGATAAAGGTTTCGCCGTCGCCGGCAAGGCTGGGTACGACCTTGGTCGAGGCGATCAAGGGTTAAGTGAGTAGTGAGTAGCGAGTAATGAATAGCGAATAGGGAAGAACAGAGTAACGACGGCGACCCAGGCTAATCGCTACTCACTATTCGCTTTGAAAAGGAGACGGAGCAGGCGCTCCGCTGAGAAAATGGCAAGACAAGATCAGGCCAACGACCAGTTTTCGCTCACCTCTTTCCTCTATGGCGGCAACGCCGATTATATCGACGCGCTTTATGCCGCCTATGAGGACGACCCGGCTTCGGTCAATCCCGAATGGCAGGATTTCTTCGCGGCGCTGAAGGACGACGCCGCCGACGTTCGCAAGAACGCCAAGGGCGCTTCCTGGGCGAGGCCGTCCTGGCCACTGCAGGCCAATGGCGAACTGGTGTCGGCGCTCGACGGCAATTGGGGCCTTGTCGAAAAGGCGATCGAAAAGAAGGTCAAGGAGAAGGCGGTCGTCAACGGCGTGGCGCTGTCCGATGCCGATGTGCACCAGGCGACGCGCGATTCGGTGCGCGCCATCATGATGATCCGCGCCTTCCGCATGCGCGGCCATCTGCACGCCAATCTCGACCCGCTCGGCATCGCCAAGCCGCTCGAGGATTACAACGAGTTGTCGCCGGAGAATTACGGCTTCACCGCCGCCGACTACGACCGGCCGATCTTCCTCGACAATGTGCTCGGGCTCGAATTCGGCACCATCCGGCAGATGCTGGAAATCCTGACCCGCACCTATTGTTCGACGCTCGGCGTCGAGTTCATGCACATCTCCGATCCCGAGGAGAAGGCCTGGATTCAGGCGCGCATCGAGGGCGCCGACAAGGAGATCACCTTCACCGCTCCCGGCAAGAAGGCGATCCTGCAGAAGCTGATCGAGGCGGAAGGCTTCGAGCAGTTCATCGACGTCAAGTACAAGGGCACCAAACGTTTCGGCCTCGATGGCGGCGAGTCGCTGATCCCGGCGCTGGAGCAGATCCTCAAGCGCGGTGGCCAGCTTGGCCTGAAGGAAGTCGTGCTGGGCATGGCGCATCGCGGCCGCCTCAACGTGCTCTCCCAGGTGATGGCTAAGCCGCATCGCGCCATCTTCCACGAATTCAAGGGCGGCTCGGCGGCTCCCGACGAGGTCGAGGGGTCGGGCGACGTCAAGTACCATCTCGGCGCCTCCTCGGACCGCGAGTTCGACGGCAACAAGGTGCATCTGTCGCTGACCGCGAACCCCTCGCATCTGGAAATCGTCGACCCGGTGGTGATGGGCAAGGCGCGCGCCAAGCAGGACCAGTTCGCCGGCCGCGAGCGCGGCGAGATCGTGCCGCTGTCGGAACGCGCCAAGGTGATGCCGTTGCTCTTGCATGGCGATGCCGCCTTCGCCGGTCAGGGCGTGATCGCCGAAATCCTCGGCCTGTCGGGTTTGCGCGGCCATCGCGTCGCCGGCACGCTGCATTTCATCATCAACAACCAGATCGGCTTCACCACCAATCCGCGCTTCTCGCGCTCGTCGCCCTATCCGTCGGATGTGGCCAAGATGATCGAGGCGCCGATTTTCCACGTCAATGGCGACGATCCGGAAGCGGTGGTCCACGGCGCCAAGGTGGCGACCGAATTCCGCATGAAGTTCCACAAGCCGGTCGTGGTGGACATGTTCTGCTACCGCCGCTTCGGCCACAATGAGGGCGACGAGCCGGCCTTCACCCAGCCGATCATGTATCGCAGCATCCGCAGCCACAAGACGACGGTGCAGATCTATGCCGACCGGCTGATCGCCGAAGGCCACATCACCCAGTCCGAGTTCGACCAGATGAGAGCCGATTGGCGGGCGCACCTGGAATCGGAGTGGGAGGTCGGCCAGAGCTACAAGCCGAACAAGGCCGACTGGCTGGACGGCGCATGGTCGGGCCTGCGCACGGCCGACAACCAGGACGAACAGCGGCGCGGCAAGACCGCCGTGCCGGTCAAGACGCTGAAGGAAATCGGCAAGAAGCTGACCGAAGTGCCGAAGGATTTCGAGGCGCACAAGACGATCCTGCGCTTCCTCGAGAACCGCCGCCAGGCGATCGAGTCCGGCGAAGGCATCGACTGGTCGACGGCAGAGGCGCTGGCTTTCGGCGCCATCCTGCTCGACGGTAACCCGATCCGGCTGTCCGGCCAGGATTCCGAGCGCGGCACCTTCTCGCAGCGCCATTCCGTGCTCTACGACCAGCGCGACGAAACCCGCTACATCCCGCTGAACAACCTTTCCGCCGCGCAGGCCGGCTACGAAGTCATCAACTCGATGCTATCGGAAGAAGCGGTGCTCGGCTTCGAGTACGGCTATAGCCTGGCCGAGCCCAAGGCGCTGACCTTGTGGGAAGCGCAGTTCGGCGACTTCGCCAACGGCGCCCAGGTGGTGTTCGACCAGTTCATCTCGTCGGGCGAACGCAAGTGGCTGCGCATGTCGGGCCTCGTCTGCCTGCTGCCGCATGGCTATGAAGGTCAGGGCCCCGAACACTCCTCGGCCCGGCTCGAGCGCTTCCTGCAGCTTTGCGCCGAGGACAATATGCAGGTGGCCAACGTCACCACGCCGGCTAACTATTTCCATATATTGCGCCGGCAGCTGAAGCGCGACTTCCGCAAGCCGCTGATCCTGATGACGCCGAAGTCGCTGCTGCGCCACAAGCGGGCGGTGTCGACGCTGCCGGAAATATCAGGCGAAAGCTCGTTCCACCGGCTGCTGTGGGACGATGCCCAGCTGCTTTCCGGCCAGGCGATCAAACTGGTCAAGGATTCCAAGATCCGCCGTGTCGTGCTGTGCTCGGGCAAGATCTATTACGACCTCTACGAGGAGCGCGAGAAGCGCGGCATCAACGACATATACCTGCTGCGCGTCGAACAGCTCTATCCGTTCCCGGCCAAGGCGCTGATCACCGAACTGTCGCGCTTCCGCAACGCCGAGATGGTGTGGTGCCAGGAAGAGCCCAAGAACATGGGCGCCTGGTCGTTCATCGATCCGTATCTCGAATGGGTGCTGGCGCATATCGACGCCAAGCATCAGCGGGTGCGCTACACCGGCCGGCCGGCTTCCGCTTCGCCGGCGACCGGACTGATGTCGAAGCATCTCAGCCAGCTCGCCGCCTTGCTCGACGACGCGCTCGGCGAATAGAACCCTTCAAGAGACAGAACGGACAGGCACAATGGCTACCGAAATCCGCGTCCCCACACTCGGCGAATCCGTCACCGAGGCGACCATCGGCAAATGGTTCAAGAAGGTCGGCGACACGATCGCCGCCGACGAGCCGCTGGTCGAGCTCGAGACCGACAAGGTGACGGTGGAAGTGCCGGCAGCAAGCGCCGGAACGCTGTCCGAGATCACCGTCAAGGAAGGCGAGACCGTCGAGGTCGGCGCGCTTCTGGGAACGATTTCGGCTGGCGCCGGCGCTGCCGCTCCCGCCACCAAGCCGCAAGCCGTGTCACAGGCGTCGAGCCCCGAGGCGGCGTCCACCGTCAAGCAGGCCGCTGCCGAGAGCGCCAAGATCGCCGGCGATGCCGGCGCGATCGAACAGCGCTCGATGCCGCCGGCGCCGGCCGCAGCAAAGCTGATCGCCGAGGCCAATCTCGCGGTCGATCAAATTTCTGGTTCTGGCAAGCGCGGCCAGGTGCTGAAGGGCGACGTGCTCGATGCGATCGCCAAGGGCGAGCCGTCGCAGCCGGCCGAGACGCCGAAGGCGGCACCGGTTGCCGCCCGCGCGCCGTCGTCGGGCGACGATGCCTCGCGCGAGGAGCGCGTGCGCATGACCAAGCTGCGCCAGACCATCGCGCGCCGGCTCAAGGAAGCGCAGTCGACCGCCGCCATGCTCACCACCTTCAACGAGGTCGACATGAGCGCGGTGATGGCGCTGCGGACCAAATACAAGGACGTGTTCGAGAAGAAGCACGGCGTGAAGCTCGGCTTCATGGGCTTCTTCACCAAGGCGGTGACGCATGCGCTGAAGGAAATCCCGGCGGTCAATGCCGAGATCGACGGCACCGACATCATCTACAAGAACTTCGCCCATGTCGGCGTCGCCGTCGGCACGGAAAAAGGCCTTGTCGTGCCGGTGGTGCGCAACGCCGACCAGATGTCCATCGCCGAGATCGAAAAGGAGATCGGCAGGCTGGGTCTCGCGGCGCGCGACGGCAAGCTCTCGGTGGCGGATATGCAGGGCGGCACGTTTACGATTTCCAACGGTGGTGTTTACGGGTCGCTGATGTCGACGCCGATCCTCAACGCGCCGCAGTCAGGCATTTTGGGCATGCACAAGATCCAGGACCGGCCGATGGTGGTCGGCGGCCAGATCGTGGTCCGGCCGATGATGTATCTGGCGCTCTCTTACGATCACCGCATCGTCGACGGCAAGGAAGCGGTGACCTTCCTGGTGCGCGTCAAGGAAAGCCTGGAAGATCCGGAACGGCTGGTGCTCGACCTGTGAGTGACCCGGGATGGCCGAGCCCGCCCAGCCCATCGACCTGTTCGAGCTTCTGACGGCAGGCCGTGCGGGTCCTCTCGAACTCGGCAAAAGCAGCCGAGAGACGGTTCGAGGCCTTATCGACGCGGAGGATCTGCGGGCGGACAACCATTATCGCCACGAGGACACGGAGTCCGCGTGGTGCATCTATGGCGCCAATTGCGAATTCTTCTTCAGCCCCGATTTTCGTCTGAGGTCGATCAGCATCGAGCCCGTCTTCGGAAGAATGCAATCGGGTGGAACGATGGCAACTTGGTACGGCCATCTGGACGTCGATGTGGGTCGGCATCCCGTGGCTTTTGCAGGCACAAAGCCGATAGCCATACATACCTTGCCCAAGGCACTACAGTTCCTGAACAAGAGCGAATTCAAGTGGGCAATCGGCGGCGGTCGTGAGCGCGACGTTTATATTGAGATGGCGGAGAGTTCTCGCATCTTGACCCTCAAATACGAGGTGAATGTGCTTCCGGTCGACAGGAATGAAAACGTTGCGTTCGAGATAGACTATTTTCTTTCTACGGTATTCATCCTCGATCAAGCTGTTCAAGGTGGATAGCAGTGACGATCCGTTCTTTCTTGTCCAAAAGCCTGTCGACCGTATCGATAGCGGTTGGAGCGGTGATGATACCTGCCCCCGTCCACGCCGCCTGTCCGCTGGCGCTTGCCGTCTATGGCGATGCCGAAAGCGAGGCCGGCATCGATTTTCGGCCGACAATGGGTGCGGCCACCGTCACCAACAGTTTCAAGATGGTGCTCGACAAGGGCGTCGTGCTGGACGGCATCGTCATGTGGACGGATGGCGTGGCGCGGCCGCATGGCTCGCTGATGTACAAATGCCCGACCGGCGACGTCACCGGCGACGAACTCGCAGCCTGCACCGTCTGGGAAGGTGTCGTCTACAGCGCCGATGACCAGGGCAACATCGCCCTGCTGCCGGCCGAAGGCGTCGATGCGCCGAAAACCCTGATCTTTCCCGACCTCGGACCGTCCTTGCAGATGTCTGCGGCCTATGGCGCCGATGGCTTTTCCAAGGTGCCGTGGGATGCGTTTCTGCTGAAGGGCTGCCAGGAATGAGCGCGGCGCAAAAGGTTCTTCTGGTCACCGGCGGCAGCCGCGGCATTGGTGCGGCGGTCTGCCGGCTCGGCGCCGAAGCCGGCTACCGCGTCGCGGTCAACTACGCCTCCAATGAAGGCGCCGCCAGGGCGCTGGTCGCCGAGATAGAGGCGAAGGGCGGCGAGGCGATCGCGGTCAAGGGCGATGTCGGCGTCGAGGCCGATGTCGTGGCGATGTTCGAGGCGGTGGACCGGACCTGGGGACGGCTCGATGCCTTCGTCAACAATGCCGGCATCGTCGACGCCAAGGCGCGCCTCGACGAGATGAGCGGCGCGCGGCTGGAGCGCATGATGCGCATCAATGTCGTCGGTCCCTTCCTCTGCGCGCGCGAGGCTGTCAGGCGCATGTCGACGCTGCACGGCGGCAATGGCGGCGCCATCGTCAACGTCTCGTCGGCCGCCTCAGCGCATGGCTCACCGGGTGAGTATGTCGACTACGCCGCGTCCAAGGGCGCGATCGATACTTTCACCGTGGGGCTGGCGCGCGAGGTCGCGACCGAGGGCATCCGGGTCAATGCGGTGCGCCCGGGCATCATCGACACCGAAATCCATGGCTCGGGCGGCCAGCCCGACCGCGTGGCGCGGATCCAGGACTCGCTGCCGATGAAAAGAGCCGGCACATCGGATGAAGTCGCGCGCGCAATCCTCTATCTGTTGTCGGACGCGGCGTCCTATTCGACGGGCGCGATCCTGAATGTAAGCGGCGGCCGCTGAGGGCCGGACCAAGAAGGACACCATCATGGCTTATGACGTCGTTATCATCGGATCGGGACCGGGCGGCTATGTCTGCGCCATCAAGGCGGCGCAGCTCGGGCTGAAGACGGCCGTGGTCGAGAAGAACGCGACCTTCGGCGGCACCTGCCTCAACATCGGCTGCATCCCGTCCAAGGCGCTGCTCCATGCCTCCGAGATGTTCGCCGAAGCCGGCCATTCCTTCGATACGTTGGGCGTCGAGGTGACGCCGAAGCTCAATCTGAAGAAGATGATGGCGCATAAGGATGCGACGGTGGCGGCCAACGTCAGCGGCGTCGCCTTCCTGTTCAAGAAGAACAAGATCGATAGCTTTCGCGGCACCGGCAAGGTGGTCGCGGCGGGCAAGGTTTCGGTGACGGGCGAGGACGGCAAGGTCGAGGAGATCGAGACCAAGAACATCGTCATCGCCACCGGTTCCGACGTCGCCGGCATTCCCGGCGTCAAGGTCGACATCGACGAGAAGGTCATCGTGTCGTCGACCGGCTCGCTGTCGCTGGCCAAGGTTCCGGGGCATCTGGTGGTGGTCGGCGGCGGCGTCATCGGGCTGGAACTCGGCTCGGTCTGGGCCAGGCTCGGTGCCAAGGTCACCGTGGTCGAATTCCTCGACACGATCCTCGGCGGCATGGACGGCGAGGTCTCCAAGCAGTTCCAGCGCATGCTTTCGAAGCAAGGTTTCGAATTCAAGCTCGGCGCCAAGGTCACCGGCGTCGCCAAGGCCAAGAAGGGTGCCACCGTCACATTCGAGCCGCTCAAGGGCGGTGCCGCCGAGACGATCGAGGCCGATGCGGTGCTGATCTCGACCGGGCGCCGCGCCTATTCGGACAGCCTTGGGCTGAAGGAAGCCGGCGTCGAGGTCGACGAGCGCGGCCGGGTCAAGACCGATGGTCATCTCAGAACCAATGTGCAGGGCATCTACGCGATCGGCGACGTCATCGCCGGGCCGATGCTTGCGCACAAGGCCGAGGATGAGGGCGTTGCGGTGGCCGAGATTATTGCCGGCCAGGCCGGCCACGTGAACTATGACGTGATCCCGAGCGTCGTCTACACCAGCCCGGAAATCGCTTCGGTCGGCAAGACCGAGGAGGAATTGAAGAAGGCCGGCATCGACTACAAGGCCGGCAAATTCCCGTTCACCGCCAATGGCCGGGCGCGCGCCATGCTGCACACGGACGGCTTCGTCAAGATCCTGGCCGACAAGGCAAGCGACCGCGTGCTCGGCGTTCACATCGTCGGTTTCGGCGCCGGCGAGATGATCCACGAGGCGGCGGTGCTGATGGAGTTCGGCGGCTCGTCGGAAGACCTCGCCCGCACCTGCCATGCGCACCCGACCATGTCGGAGGCGGTGAAGGAGGCGGCGCTGGCCACGTTCTTCAAGCCGATCCACATCTGAGGCGACGCAACCTTTCGCGTCACGCTCTCGTTGCGGTGAGAAGAAGACTTTCAACGTCCGCCCCGCCCCTCATTGCCGGCAGGCAGAGGAGGGGCGATCCCGCGCTGCAGTCTGCACTGGCACACAGTCGAGGGTCATCCCCCAAAAACAAAACGGCCCGCTTTGCAGCGGGCCGTTCGTCGTTGAACTCAGCAGCCTGATCAGTTGGCCGGTGCGGGCGCCGGGGCTGGCGCAGGAGCCGGTGCGGGCGCAGGCGCCGGGGCAGGTTCTGGCGCAGGCGCAGGTTCCGGAGCGGGCGCAGGTGCGGGAGCCGGTTCGGCGGGCTTCATCGGTTCAGCTGGTGCCGGAGCAGGCGCCGGTGTGCTGGCGGCCGGCGGTTCGGCGGGCGCCGAGGGGGGTTCGCCGCTTCTTCCGAAAACATAGTAGGCGACGATGGCCAGGATGATGACAACCAGGGCAATCAGCCAGCCGCTACCGCCGCCACCCGATTTGGGCGCAGGGCCAGGAGAGGTGAAAGGGTCGTTTGGGTTCGCCATAAAAGTGTCCTCCGTGGATGAAAAGTATCAATCAACACCCATCAACGCGCAACCGTTGAACGGGTTTCATACTACGCCTGGAAAATGCCGAAAGCAGGGCAATTTTAACCCGGAATCGCTGGTTGGCATGTATTTCCCCCGCAAATTTGGCCGCGAGCGAGCGGAAGCTAACCGCTTTAGCCTTTTTCGCTGAAAACAGGACCGGTCCGCCATCGAACGGCGAATCAGGACGAATCCCGACAAGGACGGGGACTCGCGTGATTCGAAGTGCAACCCGACCGTGCAGATCAGTGGACGGCGGTGACGGTGTAGCCGGCCTTGCGAAAATCCTCGACCAGGCCTTGCGCGCCCGGAAGGTGCATGGCGCCGACCGCCATGAAGGCGTTGCCGCGAGCGAGGATCGGCCCGGCATGGTCAGCCATCACCTTGTTGCGGCTGGTGATCATGGTTTGATCGAACGCGGCGTAGCCCGCCGCATCGTCGCCATCGCCCGGGAGGATCGCGCGGAACAGCGGCCAGAACATGCCGGTGTCGCCGTTCAGGTAGAGCACGATCATGGTTTCGTTGACGTCGTTTATCTTGTCGCCGAGTCTGAGGGTGTCGACCAGCCCCTTCATGTGAAAGGCGAGCGGCAGCGAAGCCATGGCGCGCAATTGGTCGGCGACCGTTTCCAGACCTTCGACGGACTTGCCTGAAGCCTTGGCATCCTGCGCGAGCTTGACGTCGAGCACCGGCGTGCCGCCGGCCTGGCGAGCGACCTCGCAGACCGGGAGCGCCACCATGGCCGACAACAACCACGGCTTCATCTTGGACACGCTGCCCGGCGGAATGCCGCGTGCGTCGAGCGCCTTGTTCACCACTGCGTTATCGTCCGGCGACAGCAGCGACGACAGCGTGGTGTTGTCGGTGAACATCATCAGGTCCGGCTCTTTGAGCATCGCCGCCATCATCTTCTGCTTGTCGAGCACTTCCGTGGTCTCGATGATGATAGTGTCGGCGGCGTCATAGGCGGTCTGCGCGGTGGGCGGCAGCGTGGTTACGCGCGGGTCGGTCATGTGCATGGTGCCGAACAGCCAGGATGGCTTCTCGCCGGCCTTTTCCAGTTTCCACAACAGTCCCTTGCCGTTCAGGGTCGCGGCCGCTTCCGTCTCGATCTTGCGGTAGGTGTCCGGGTTGTCCTTCTGCAAGGCCGACAGCATGTCGAGGCCGCTGCAGGCCGACGTCTGCGCATTTGCCCTACCGGCGGCGAGTAACGCGACGATCAGGAAAGACAGGAAAAACAGGACGTTGAACGCAACAAGCAGCTTGAGCGACACAGAGGCCGCGCGGTCGGCGATGGCGATGACGCGTTTCATGGCCTGCGTCTTAACGGAAAAAAGCGGCAAAACCGTTAATCGGCGCCGCAAATTTGAAGGTTCACGCCCGCGGATGCGCGGAGTCGTAGATTTCGAGCAGCCTTGCCGTGTCGACGCCGGTATAGATCTGGGTGGTCGACAGGCTAGCGTGGCCAAGCAGTTCCTGGATGGTTCTGAGGTCGCCGCCGCGTCCCAGCAGATGCGTGGCGAAGGAATGGCGCAAGGCATGCGGCGTCGCCGTGTCGGGCAAATTGAGCGCCGAGCGCAATTTTGCCATCTCGCGCTGGACGATGGCCGGGTTGAGCGGGCCGCCGCGGGCGCCGCGAAACAGCAGGCCCTTCGGATCGATATGATAGGGGCAGAGCTTGCGGTATTCGGCAACTGCCCTGATCGCCACCGGCAGCACCGGCACCAGCCGCGTCTTGCCGCCCTTGCCGGTGATGCGCAGCACGGTGTCGGTGTCCGACGACAGGTCGGCGCCGCTGAGGCCGAGCGCCTCGGAAATGCGCAGACCCGAACCATAGAGCAGCGTTAGCACGGCGGCGTTGCGGGCGGCGATCCACGGCTCTTCCGCCAGTTGGCCTTCCACCGACACGACATGTTTTGCGTCGCTTGCCGTCAGCGGCTTGGGTAGCGATTTCGGCTGGCGTGGGGCGCGTAGCGCTGTGGCACCCGCCGCATTGGCGAGGCCGCGCCGCTCGAGAAAGCGCAACAGCGAGCGGATGCCGGCCAGGCCGCGGCCGAGGGTGCGGGCGCCGGCCCCGGCGTTGCGTCGGGCGGCGAGAAAACCGCGCAGATCGGCTGGACGCAGATTGGCGATATCCGAAATGCCGGGCGAGCCGCCGCAATGTCCGGTCAGGAAATGCAGGAACTGGCGTGTGTCGCGCTCATAGGCTTCCACCGTCTCAGGCGAAAGGCGGCGCTCGCGCGCCAGCATCTTCAGCCAGCTTTCGCGCGCCGCCTGAAGGTCGGGCTTTGCCGGGATGAGGAATTCCTGCATGACGCTCTTCCAGTTCCCGGGCATTTTCCGGCAGCCGGGTTAGGAAGCGGTGAAGAGCGCGTCATTGAAATGACAACTGGCTAGGGCTACAGCAAGGCAAAGGACCTTTCGCCATGAGCAAGCCCCAGAACCCCGTCCAGATGGCCGTGATCGGCGCCGCGCACGGCATCAAGGGCGAACTGCGCGTGAAAACCTTTACCGGCGAGCCGCTGGCGCTGGCCGACTACGGGCCTCTCTATGCTCGGGACGGCCGCGCCTTCCAGATCATCGATATCAGGCCGGCCAACACCGTGGTCGTGGTGCGCTTCAAGGGCATCAGCGACCGCAACGCCGCCGAGGCGCTCGCCGGCACGGAGCTTTTCGTCGACCGCTCGATGCTGCCGGACGATGGCGAGGAGGACGAATTCTATCATGCCGACCTTGTCGGCCTGGCGGTCAGGGACGACACCGGCGCCGAGATCGGCAAGGTCGTGGCCGTGCACAATTTCGGTGGCGGCGACATACTCGACGTGACGCTTGGCGGGCGCAAGGGCGTGCTGATCCCATTCACGCAGGCCGCGGTTCCGCAAGTGTCGATCGCCGAAGGTTTTGTGCGCGTCGACCCGGCAGCCGCCGGCCTGGTCGACGACGAAGACAGCGAGGCGCCCGGCCGCGACGGCTTCGATCCGAAGGGCCGGCCGCGCGGACCAAGGGATGCCGGGGGCAACCGGTGAGCTTTGCCGCCTCGGTATTGACGCTCTATCCCGAGATGTTTCCGGGCGCGCTCGGCCTGTCGCTGGCCGGGCGGGCGCTGGAGGCCAGGACATGGTCGCTGGAGGCGATCCAGATCCGCGATTTCGCCACCGACCGCCACCGCACCGTCGACGACACGCCGGCCGGCGGCGGCGCCGGCATGGTGATGCGCGCCGACGTGCTGGCGAAGGCGATCGACCATGTTTCGCCGCCGGGCGATGCCCGGCCGCGCCTGCTGATGAGCCCGCGTGGAAAACCGCTGACGCAGGCCCGTGTGCGCGAACTGGCCGCCGGGCCAGGTGCCGTCATCCTCTGCGGCCGCTTCGAAGGCGTAGATCAGCGAGTTATCGAGGCGCGCGGGCTGGAGGAGGTTTCGGTCGGCGACTTCATCCTTTCCGGCGGCGAGCCGGCGGCACTCGTGCTGCTCGATGCCGTGGTGCGGCTTTTGCCCGGCGTCATGGGCAATGCGGTGTCGGGCGAGGAAGAAAGTTTTGAGAACGGCCTGCTCGAACATCCACACTACACGCGGCCGCAGGAATTCGAGGGCCGACAGATCCCCGAGGTGCTGACCTCCGGCAACCACAAGAAGATCGCCGACTGGCGGCGCGCCGAGGCTGAAAAGCTGACGCAGGAGCGGCGGCCTGATCTCTTGGCCGCTCCTGCTCACCCCTTGGCGAAGTAGTAAAAGGCCAGGAACAGGCCGACGGCGACGACAAAGCCGCGCACGACATTCTGCGGCACGCGCTTGGCAATCCAGACCCCGGCATAGCCGCCCAGCGCACCGCCCGGGATCATGACGATCGCCTGCGGCCAGGCGACGACGCCGCCCGAGACGAAGACGACGATCGCAACCGCGGCAATGACCATGGCCAGCATGTTCTTCAGCGCGTTCAGCTTGTGATAGTCACCTGACTGGGTAAGGCCGAGTGTCGCCAGCATCATGACACCCATGCCGGCGCCGAAGAAGCCGCCATAGATGGAGGTCAGGAACTGCGCCAGTGAGCCGACAAGCGAACCCACCGACGCTTCATGATCCGGCTTCGGCGACGGCTTCAGCCAGGGACCGGCGGCGAAGAGAGCGGTCGCGGCCAGCAGCAGCCACGGCACCATGGCGCGGAAGGACGGGTTGTCGAGCGCCAAAAGGATGAGCGCGCCGGCCAGCGCGCCGAAGGCAGAGATCACGCAGAGCAGCAATGCCTGGCGCCAGAAATGCCTGATGTCGGCGGCGTAGGCGAGCGTCGAGGTGATATAGCCGGGAAACTGCGTCACCGACGAGGTGGCGTTGGCGACGATCGGCGGCAAGCCGACCAGCGTCATGGCGCCGAAGGTGATGAATGTGCCGCCGCCGGCGACCGCGTTGGCGGCGCCGGAGAGAAAGCCCGCCAGAAAGAGCAGGATCACGTCGAAAACAGACATCAGGGCGCCGCAGAAGACTTAATGCTTGCCCCGGATTAGGAAGGTTGACGGGAGGGCGCAACCCCGCCCACTACAATTGCGTGATGGCATGCGCGCAAAAAAGACAGGGCCAAGGCGTGACAAAGCCTCGAAATAGCTGTATGTGCCCGCCCGAACCGGAAGAACAATCTGCCAAGCGCGATCTTCTGGCCCGTCAACAATGGCGGTGTAGTCGCCCCTGCCCGATGTTTCCAACAAAGGGCATAGCCAAGCGGTCAATGGAACTGCAAGGCGAGTGTCGGACGCTCTGACTGTCGGAAGAACAAGAAGTGGATTTTTACAGATGGATATTCTCCGTCAGCTCGAGGCCGAACAGGCCGCCAAGATCGAAGCCAAGCGCAAGCTTCCCGAATTCCAGCCCGGCGACACCGTGCGCGTCCAGGTCCGCGTGACCGAAGGCACCCGTACCCGTGTCCAGGCCTATGAGGGCGTCGTCATCGCCCGCTCCGGCGCCGGCTTCCAGGAAAATTTCACCGTCCGCAAGATCTCCTACGGCGAAGGCGTCGAGCGCGTGTTCCCGGTCTATTCGCCGATGGTCGAAGGCGTCGAGATCGTGCGCCGCGGCAAGGTGCGCCGCGCCAAGCTCTATTACCTGCGTGATCGTCGCGGCAAGTCGGCCCGTATTTCGGAAAACACCGGCGTGCGCGCCCGCAAGCTGAACGACGAGGAGCGCGACGCGCTGAACGCCGAGAAGGCGCGCATCGAGGCCGAGAAAGTCGCTGCTGCCCAGGCGCTGGCCGCCGAGAAGGCCGCCCAGGAAGCCGCCGAGAAGAAGGCCGCCGACGAAGCCGCCAAGGCCGCCGACGAGGCCGCCAAGGCCGCGGAAGCGGCTACCGCCGAATAAGGTTCTTCGATACGCATGCTTGGGAAAGGCGGCTTCGGCCGCCTTTTTTCGTTTATCGGATTCGCTCACTGAGCTGTGAAGGCTTCCTGGTCAAAAGAAGGGCCTGCGGAGCTTGACAATATATTATCTTGTACACTAACTAATCGTGCACAAAATAATTGGAGATCCACGCATGTCAGCACTCTACTCCACCGAAGCCCGCGCCGTCGGCGGCCGCGCCGGCCATGTCCGGACCAATGATGGCCTGCTCAGCGTCGACCTTGCCATGCCGAAGGAACTGGGCGGCAAGGGTGGCGCCACAAATCCGGAGCAGCTGTTTGCTGCCGGCTACGCCGCCTGCTTCGAAAGCGCCATGCGCTTCATCGCCGGCAAGCAGAAGCTGCCGCTCGAGGATGCTGCGGTGACGGCCAAAGTCAGCCTTCACCCCAATGGCCAGGGCGGTTTCGCGCTTGGCGTTTCGCTGTCGGCGGAAACGAAAGGTCTTGATCAGGCGGCCACGGAGGCGCTTGTATCGGCGGCGCACCAGATCTGCCCCTACTCCAACGCCATCAAGGGCAATGTCGAGGTGGCGCTTTCGGCAGTGGCGCTTCCGGCAAAGGCAGCATGACGACAAAGTCCATAGAGAGTGCCAGCGAGGTCCCGGCGGAAGCCGCCGGGACTTTTCCCGTTCCGCGGCTCGACCAGCAGCTCTGCTTCGCGCTCTATTCGGCGAGCGGGCTGATGACGAAGCTCTACCGGCCTTTGCTCGATCCGCTCGGCCTCACCTATCCGCAATATCTGGCGATGCTGGCGCTGTGGGAGCATGCGCCGAGCACGGTCGGCGCGCTTGGCGCGGCGCTGGGCTTGGATTCCGCGACGCTGACCCCGCTGCTCAAACGACTGGAAGCAGGTGGTCTCGTCACGCGCCGGCGCGACGCGGCGGACGAGCGCCGCGTGCTGGTCGAGCCGACTGCCAAGGGCCAGGCGTTGCGCGGGCGCGTCAAGGATGTTTCCTCCGGGCTTGCCTGCAGCATGCCGCTGGAGCCTGGCGAGTTGAAAGCCCTGCACGCGACGGTCACCCGTTTGGTCTCTCGGTTGCGGAACGCTACCGAGAATGCGGCGGACTGCGACTGATCCCCACCACGACAGGATCGTTCCGGAATCCACCCATTGAAAGCGTAGGAATCCGCTATCGCGCCAAGCGGTGCAGCGGATCGGCTTGCAAGGCGCTTGCGGAAAGCTAAAGTCGGCGCCGGTTTCCTGCAGGCCCCGGACAGATCGGGGCGTTTCACGTTCTGGGAGTGTGTCATGACCAAATCGAAACTGCTGCTGGCCGGCCTGCTGGCCTGCTTGCTCGCGCCCGTCGCCGCATGGGCGCAGGCGCTGCCCGATCTCGGCGGCAAGAAAGTGGTGGTGGTGACGGAAAACGCCTATCCGCCGCTGCAGTTCATCGATTCCAAGACGGGAAAACAGATCGGTTGGGAATATGACGCGATGGACGAGATCGCCAAGCGGCTGAACTTCAAGGTCGAGTACCAGAACACTTCTTGGGACGCGATGATCCAGGCGGTTTCCGACAACCAGTACAACATCGGCATGACCGGCATCACCATCAAGGACGACCGCAAGGAGAAGGTCGACTTCTCCGACCCCTATATGCGCTCGGAACAGTTCATGCTGGTGCGCGGCGACGAAAGCCGGTTCAACGACGCCAAGACCTTCGGCGCCTTCAAGGACGGGCTTATCGGCGCACAGGCCGGCACGACGCCCTTCTACACCGCCGTCTACAGCGTGCTCGACGGCAATGAGCAGAACCCCAGGATAAAACTGTTCGAGACGTTTGGCGCCACGGTGCAGGCGCTGAAGTCCGGCGACGTCGACGTCGTGCTCACCGACGGCACCGCCGGCAAGGGCTATGTCGACGCTTCCGAAGGCAAGCTGAAGCTGATCGGCGGCCCGCTCGGCACCGAGGACTTTGGATTCATCTTCCCGAAGGGGTCGGATCTGGTGAAGCCGGTCAACGCGGCGATCGCTGCGCTGAAGGCGGATGGCACGCTCGATGCGCTGAACAAGAAGTGGTTTCTTGATTACAAGATGGGGCAGTAGGCGCTCTTGGCGCGAGTGATGCGTGAGCCCTGTGCGCTGAACATCGCACAGGCGGAGACGGAGTGCTGCCTTCGTCGCTTTGCCGACGGTATCGCCTGATGCCTACCGCGTCCGGATCCGCCACCAAGAGCGAGTTCCCCTGGTGGCTTGCCGTAGCCGCGGCGCTCGCGCTTGCGGCCGCCATCTTCATCGCCACGAGCGGCCTCTACGCCCAGGTTTTCGCCACCGTCGCCAAGGGCATCGGCATCACCGTCTTCGTCACCGTGGTCGCCTTCGCGCTGGCCTCGGCGATCGGGCTCGGCATTGCGCTGATGGGGCTGTCCAAGTCGCGGCTGCTCCAGCAGGTCGCGCGCTTCTATGTCGAGATCATCCGCGGCGTACCGATCCTGGTGCTTTTGTTCTGGATCGCCTTCGCCGGCGCGCCAGCCTTCGTCGCGGCGTGGAACACGTTGACCGCGCCGCTGCAGAATGCCGGTCTGCTTGGCGAACTTCTGGTGCGCGACGTATCACTTTTGTGGCGCGCCATCATGGCGCTGACCATCGGCTATTCGGCCTTCATCGCCGAGGTGTTCCGGGCCGGCATCCAGTCGGTCGAAAAGGGCCAGATCGAGGCGGCGAAGGCGCTCGGGCTGACGCGCGTGCAGCGCTTCCGGCTGATCGTCTTCCCGCAGGCGATCCGCACCATCCTGCCGCCGCTCGGCAACGACTTCGTCGCCATGGTCAAGGATTCCTCGCTGGTGTCGGTGCTCGGCGTCGCCGACATCACCCAGATGGGCAAGGTCTATGCCGCCGGATCGTTCCGCTTCTTCGAGACCTATTCGATCGTCGCCTATATCTATCTCATCCTGACCGTCGGGCTGTCGCTGGCCTTGCGGGCGCTGGAGAAGCGGCTGCGAAACCAGCACGGGGAATAGCGGGACGGCGAAGACCGGGCTACCATCGCACGATGCGACCAGCTCCTGAGAACCCCATGATCGTCGACAAGGCCAATGCGGCGCTGGACTCTGTCTATTCGGCCGACACGCCGGAAGCGCTCGCCAAGGCCTACGCCGCATGGGCCGCGACCTATGACAGCGAGACCGCCTCGCTTGGCTATCTGTTGCCGTTCCTGATTGCCGCCTGGGTGGCACGCCATGTGCCGGCGGGCGAAGGTCCATTGCTCGACGCCGGCTGCGGCACCGGCCTGTCGGGGCCGTCGCTCAAGGCGCTGGGGTATCACGACATTGCCGGGCTCGACCTGTCGGACGACATGCTGAAGATCGCCGGCAGCCGCCAGGCCTACAGCGACCTAAAGAACGCAATGCTCGGCGGGCCGCTGCCCTGGCCGGACGGTCATTTCCGCGCCTTCTTCTCCACCGGCGTGTTCACCATCGGCCACGCGCCGGCCTCCGGCCTGCATGAGCTGGTGCGCATCACCAGAAAGGGCGGCCACGCCATCTTCACCGTTCGCGACCAGGTGTTTGCGAGCGGCGGTTTTCAGGCCGTGTTCGACGAGCTTGCGCAGGCGAAGAAATGGCGGCCGGTCGAGGAAAGTCCGTGGTTTCGCTGTTATGCGATTGGCGATCCGGAGGCGCTGGTAAAAACCTTCGTGTTCGAGGTGCTCTAGGGTGTGTTGGCCGGCCCGCAAACGGCTGCTTCCTGCGCTTTCCGGTGCTCATATGTGGACCCAAATGTCCGCTGCGCTGCGGTTCTCGGAAACCACCTAGTTTGGTCGCTTCGCGCCCGTCTTCGACTCCGGCACGGCCTGACCTGAATCTCAACACACTCCGTGCCGCGAGGCCAACCAACCCACCGATTGCCGAAATCGGCAAAGATTGATATGAGCAGCGCCATGGAAGAGCTTTTTGGCAATCCGGCCTATAAGGGTTTCGTGCTGCAGGACAGGAAGCGCCTGCCGTCGCGATTTTCCGCGCGCGTCTGCGGCGCGCCGACCAGCCGACTTAGCTAGGCCGAACTGACCAGATCGCTTGCCGGGCCGGATGGCTTCCGGCGCTTACCTCTTCCCCTTTTCATATCGACGGATTTACGCACATGAGCGCACCGCGCACCCTCTACGACAAGATCTTCGACGACCACGTCGTCGACCGCCAGGACGACGGCACGTGCCTGCTCTACATCGACCGTCACCTCGTCCATGAAGTGACCAGCCCGCAGGCCTTCGAGGGCCTGCGCATGACCGGTCGCAAAGTCCGGCATCCGGAAAAGACGCTGGCCGTGGTCGACCACAATGTGTCGACCTCGCCCGAACGCAAGTTCGGCATCAAGAACGAGGAAAGCCGCATCCAGGTCGAGGCGCTGGCGACGAACGCCAAGGATTTCGGCATCGAGTATTATTCCGAGAACGATATCCGCCAGGGCATCGTCCACATCATCGGCCCCGAGCAGGGTTTTACGCTGCCCGGCATGACCATCGTCTGCGGCGACAGCCATACTTCCACGCACGGTGCCTTTGGTGCCTTGGCGCATGGCATCGGCACATCGGAAGTCGAGCATGTGCTGGCGACGCAGACGCTGATCCAGCGCAAGGCCAAGAACATGCTAGTGCGCGTCGACGGCGTGCTGCCGGAAGGCGTCACCGCCAAGGACATCATCCTCGCCATCATCGGCGAGATAGGCACCGCCGGCGGCACCGGCTATGTCATCGAATATGCCGGCGAGGCGATCCGCGCTCTGTCGATGGAAGGCCGCATGACGATCTGCAACATGTCGATCGAGGGCGGCGCGCGCGCCGGCCTGATCGCAGCGGACGAGACCACCTTCGCCTATGTCAAGGACAAGCCGCGGGCGCCTAAGGCTGCTGCCTGGGATGCGGCACTCGCCTACTGGCAGACGCTGCAGTCGGACGAAGGCGCGCATTTCGACAAGGTGATCGTGCTCGACGCGGCGAAACTGCCGCCGATCGTCTCCTGGGGCTCCTCGCCCGAGGACGTCGTCTCGGTGCAGGGCATTGTGCCGAACCCGGACGATATCGCGGATGAAAACAAGCGCACCTCCAAGCAGCGCGCGCTCGACTATATGGGCTTGACGCCGGGGACGAAGATCACCGACATCGCGCTCGACCGCGTCTTCATAGGTTCCTGCACCAATGGCCGCATCGAGGATCTGCGCGCCGTCGCCAAGGTAGTCGAAGGCAAGACCGTCAGTGCGCATGTCGACGCGATGATCGTGCCGGGCTCCGGCCTGGTCAAGGAGCAGGCGGAGGCCGAGGGTCTGGACAAGATCTTCCGCGCCGCCGGCTTCGATTGGCGCGAGCCGGGCTGTTCGATGTGCCTGGCCATGAATGACGACCGGCTGAAGCCGCATGAGCGCTGCGCCTCGACCTCGAACCGCAATTTCGAGGGCCGCCAGGGCTTCAAGGGCCGTACCCATCTGGTGTCGCCGGCGATGGCGGCGGCGGCGGCGATCGCCGGCCATTTCGTCGACATCCGCGACTGGAAATAGGTACTGATCAAAGCAATCCATTGCGAACCAAGCCAGACCCCGAGACCGCGATGCGGCTCGGGGTTTTGCTTTGAAGGATCGCGCCGGCGGCGCGCCGATAGAAGACGATCCCTGTATATTTCCGGTGTCGTTTAACTGCTTGTTTGGGCTTAGGGTCTAAAGTCTTCCCCGGCGTAAGCGAGGGGAAGTCACGGTCTTTTGGACACCGGCCTATTCATAGCGCTGCTCAATCCGACGATAGCGCTGGCGCTCGGCGCTGCGTTCCTCATGCTGTGGTTCCATCAACGCCACCGTCCCTATCTGGCCGTGCTGGCTCTCAGCTATGCCTTCTGTCCCGCGGGTTTCCTGCTGCAGTATTTCACGCTGCCGATCGGCATGGCGCCGACCAAGCTCCTGTCCAATATATGCTTCACCATTGCCGCCTGCTGCCTGGCCGGCGCGATCGTTTCGCGTTACGGGCGTCGCGTGCCTTATGTCGGGATCGGCATTCTGGCGGGCGGCGGCCTGTCGGCGCTGTGCTGGTTCCTGTTCGTCCAGCCGGACCTGACATGGCGGATTCTCTCGATGAATTTCGGGTTCGGCGGCATCAGCCTGCTGGTTGCCGCGGAACTGCGCGCCGTGCGCAGAAATGGCCCGACGGAGATGATCCTGTTCGTGCTGGCGCTGCTTTCCGGGCTCAATTTCATCGGCCGCACCCTCGCCATCGTCGTCGTGCATGGTCCCTTCACGACCTATGACGGGTTTTATTCCTCGTCCTACTGGACGACGGCGCTGCTGTCGCAGGCGCTGCTGTCACTGTTGATCGCGCTGTCGCTGTTTACCGCCGCCGCCCTCGACGTGATGAAGGCGCTGAAGGCCGAGACCTACACCGATCCGCTGTCTGGCCTGCTCAACCGTCGCGGTTTCGAGGAGCGGGCGGCCCTGCTTTTGCGGCAATGCGCCTCGGCCAGGCTCCCGGTTGCGCTGGTGCTGGCCGACCTCGATCACTTCAAGGCGCTCAACGACCAGCACGGGCATGCGGCGGGAGACAGGGTCATCGCCGATTTCGCCGCCAAGCTGAGCTTCGCCACCGGCACGCGGGGTGCTGCCGGCCGCATCGGCGGCGAGGAGTTCGCCGTGCTCCTGCCGCTGTGCGACCTTGCTTCGGCGCGCCTGTTCGCCGAGGCCATCCGCTCGCTCTATTCGACCGGCGGTGTCACCACCCTGCCGCCGGGTGTCCGAGTGACGGCAAGCTTCGGCGTCGCAGCGCGTACCGGCGATGAAGGACTGGCGCCGTTGATGCAGCGCGCCGACGAGGCGCTCTACAAGGCCAAGAAGAACGGCCGCGACAGCGTGCGCCTGTCCTATGAGCGGGCGGAAACCGTCTTCGTTCCGGAGAATGCCAGCGTCGGGTGAGTTGCGGCACCTGCCAAAGCGATCCTGTTAACGTCTTTTTCGCCCGTCGATGGTTTGCTGTCCTGCGGGGTATGAAGAACCATGGGCAGCGCCGAATTCATTCTGATTATCAATCTGTTCGTTGCCGGCCTGCTGGCAGCGGCCTTCATGATGATCGCCATCCACGACGTGGGCCGCGTGTCGGCGCGCTGGCTGGCGTTCGGCTACATGCTGGGCATGGCCTATTTCGCCATAGAATTCAGCATCCCGGCCTTCGACAATGCGCGGCCGGTGGTTGTCACGGCCTTTGCCGTGTTCCTCGGCGCCACGATCGCCTTCAATGGCGGGCTGGCCCATAAATACGGTGTGACGCCGCCCTGGGCGCCGATGCTGGCCTTCCTGGCTGTCGCTTCGGTCGCGGTGTGGTTCGTGCAGGATCTGCCGCGTCATTCGCTCACCCGCATGATGGCCTACCAGCTACCCTACGCCGCCATGCAGTTCGCGGCCCTCGGCATCGTCGGGTCGTCCAGGCAAAGGCGCGGGCGGCTCGATGCCCTGCTGATGGCCGTTCTGGCCGCCAGCGCCATGCAATTCGCCTCGAAGCCGTTCATCGCGCATGCGCTGGGTGGCTGGGGCGCCAATCCGCAGGCCTATGGGCAGACCGTCTACGCGCTGGTGTCGCAATCGCTCGGCACGGTGTTCGGCTTCGCGCTGGCGCTGCTGGCGCTGGCGATCCTGGTGCGCGACGTGCTGGCCGAAGCGACGTCGAAGTCGGAGACCGACACGCTGTCGCGGCTGCTCAACCGCGGCGGCTTCGAGCGCCATGCCGAGATCGCGCTGAAGGACGCGGTGCGCCAGGGCGTTCCGGTGGCGCTGGTCATTGCCGACCTCGATCACTTCAAGAGCATCAACGACAGTTTCGGCCACGCCGCCGGCGACCGCGTCATCGAGACGTTTGCCGGCTTCCTGCGCGAGGCCGCGGCCGAGCATCACGTTGCCGGCCGCATCGGCGGCGAGGAGTTCGCCATCATCCTGCCGGGCACCAACCTCGCGGCCGCGCGCCTGTTCGCCGAAGGCGCGCGCAGCGCTTTCGGCGCGCTGCCGATCGACAGCCTGCCGGTCGAACATCGCTGCACCGCCAGCTTCGGCGTTGCCGAGCTTCATGCAGGCGAGGATTTTTCCGATCTGCTGCGGCGCGCCGACGAGGCGCTGTATCAGGCCAAGGGTAGCGGTCGCGACTGCGTGCGCGTCTCGACCGAGCCGGCAGCGCGGCAAGACCGCGCGATGCCCAAGGTCAGCGGCAGGGGCTGAGGTTCGGCATCTCGCCGTCGGAGAGGCCGTACATATAGGAGCGGCCCTTCACAAAGACCGGCGGCTGGTAGCAGCCGTGGCCCGAGACATCGTCCGATTCGTTTTCATAGATCACGTCGGGCTGGCCGGCGCCGGTGTAGTCGGACAATTCCTTGGCCAACTTGCCCTCGCCGACGATGATGCGCTTGTAGCCGGCGGCGCTGTCGATGACGAGATTGCCGAAGGAATCGGCATAGACGCGATCATGGTGTCTCAGCCCGGCATAGGCCGGAGCCGCAATGCCGACGGCCAGCGCCGCCAGCGTGAGCGCCGTGAGGCGCAGTCTGCCCGAATTCGAACGCATGGCGTCCTCCGTGATCTTCGACCTTTTTGGTCTGGAGCCTGTTCGAATCAGAAATTAACCTTTTCTTAACCTTTGTTAATAGCCAGGCGGCTTCGGCGGCAGGATCTTGATGAACATGGTTAATATCCTGCGGCCGGCAGCCATCTTTCGGCCATGCTTGCCCGCACCATCGCACCGGGCTTCGCAAGCGGATTGACGTGAGGCGGGCTTGATCTTGGCAAGACATGGCGGCTAGCTTGCCGCGCGGGAGGACAGCATATGGCGTTACGCCGGACATTTCGGGTAGCGCCGTTGGTTTTGCTGCTCTTGGACGTAGCGGCCTGCGTGCCGCAAAACAGCGCGCCGAAGGCTGGAAATGCCGTCGCACCCACCGCCGCCGATCTGTCTACACCGCAGCCGCGCACCGCGACCTACAACTGCGCCGACGGCGGCAGGATGACCATCGAGAACCTTGGCACCTCGCTGCGCGTGCTCGATCCCGACGGCACGAGCGAAGATCTGCCGGCCTCGCCCGCCAACCAAAACAGCCGCTTCGGCATCGCACATGACGCAATCGTGATCGACGGTCGCGACGCGCTGGTGATGAAGGGCGGAGAGACGCCGCTGACATGCACACGGTAATGCAGTGCAATCGGTATACCGCACTGCAGCGAACGTTGCGCCGGCTTCGAGCCGGTGCCCTAATCGATTGAAGCAAAAGACCGCCGATTTGTCAGACTAAATGACGTTTCCAAAACGATTTTCTGGCTTTGACGCGGTGCAAAAAGAGCATTAGAAACCGGCTGTCCGAAGTCGCATCCGGAAGCGGCAATGCCGCATTTCCGCCTGGGGCTTGAGCGACGCCGAACTGGGGGAGCCATGAGCAAATCACCAGCCACCCGCGCAACTGCCAGACGTGAACGGCCGCTTTCGCCGCACCTGACCGTATACCGGCCGCCGATCACCATGACGATGTCGATCATCCATCGCATCACCGGCGGCGCGCTCTATTTCGGCACGCTGCTGGTGGCGCTCTGGCTGATGGCGGCGGCAAGCACCGAGGCCACCTTCGATCTCGTCAACTGGGCCCTCGGCTCGTGGCTGGGGCGGCTGGTGCTGTTCGGCTACACTTGGGCCTTGATGCACCACATGCTGGGTGGCGTACGTCACCTGGTCTGGGACACCGGCGCCGGGCTCGAGAAGCACACAGCGTCGAAGATCGCCTGGGCGACGCTGGCCGGCTCGATCGCGCTGACGCTGCTGATCTGGATCGCCGGTTACATGGCGCGGGGAGCCTGACCATGAGCGGCAAGAATACCGACATGCGCACGCCGCTGGCCAAGGTCCGTGGTCTTGGCTCGGCCCGCGAGGGCACCGAGCATTTTTGGCGCCAGCGCCTTACCGCAATCGCCAACATCCCGCTGACGCTGTTTTTCGTCGGCTTCCTGATCGCGCTCAACGGCGCCGGCTATGCCGAGGTGCGGGCAGCGCTCGCCAATCCGTTCGTGGCGCTGATCCTGGCGCTGGTGCTGATCTCCGGGCTCTACCATATGCGGCTCGGCATGCAGGTCATCATCGAGGACTACGTGCATGGCGAGGGCATGAAGCTGGCGCTGATCGCGCTCAACACCTTCTTTTCCATAGCGGTCGGCGTGGCCTCGCTCTTCGCCCTGCTCAAACTGGCATTCGGAGGCTGACGTTGGCCAAGGACGCGAAAACCGCCAACACGGCTGGCTACACCTATGTCGACCACAAGTTCGACGTGGTGGTCGTCGGCGCCGGGGGTGCCGGCCTGCGCGCCACGCTCGGCATGGCCGAGCAGGGGCTGCGCACCGCCTGCATCACCAAGGTGTTCCCGACCCGCTCGCACACGGTGGCGGCGCAAGGCGGCATTGCCGCGTCGCTGTCCAACATGGGTCCTGATTCCTGGCAGTGGCATATGTACGACACCGTCAAGGGATCGGACTGGCTGGGTGATGTCGACGCCATGGAGTATCTGGTGCGCGAAGCGCCGGCTGCCGTCTATGAACTCGAACATTACGGCGTGCCGTTCTCGCGCACCGAAGAGGGCAAGATCTACCAGCGGCCGTTCGGCGGCCACATGATGAATTTCGGCGAGGGCCCGCCGGTGCAGCGCACCTGCGCCGCCGCCGACCGTACCGGCCACGCCATCCTGCACACGCTCTACGGCCAGTCGCTGAAGAACAATGCCCAGTTCTTCATCGAGTATTTCGCGCTCGACCTTATCATGGAGCCGGACGGCACCTGCACCGGCGTCGTCGCCTGGAACCTCGACGACGGCACCATCCATCGCTTTTCGGCCAAGATGGTGGTGCTGGCGACCGGCGGCTACGGCCGCGCCTATTTTTCGGCCACCTCGGCGCACACCTGCACCGGCGATGGCGGCGGCATGGCCGCTCGCGCCGGCCTGCCGCTGCAGGACATGGAGTTCGTGCAGTTCCATCCGACCGGCATCTATGGCGCCGGCTGCCTGATCACCGAGGGCGCGCGCGGGGAGGGCGGCTATCTTGTCAATTCCGAGGGCGAGCGCTTCATGGAGCGTTACGCACCGTCGGCCAAGGACCTTGCCTCGCGCGACGTCGTCTCGCGCTGCATGACGCTGGAGATCCGCGAGGGTCGCGGCGTCGGCAAGAAGAAGGATCACATCTTCCTGCATCTCGATCACCTCGATCCGGCGGTGCTGCATGAGCGGCTGCCCGGCATTTCGGAGTCGGCAAAGATCTTCGCCGGCGTCGACCTGACCAAGGAGCCGATCCCGGTGCTGCCGACGGTGCACTACAATATGGGCGGCGTGCCGACCAATTATTGGGGCGAGGTGCTCAACCCGACGGCGAAGAGCCCGGACAAGGTGTCGCCCGGCCTGATGGCAGTCGGCGAGGCAGGCTGCGCCTCGGTGCACGGCGCCAACCGGCTGGGCTCCAACTCGCTGATCGACCTCGTGGTGTTCGGCCGCGCGGCGGCGATCCGGGCCGGCCAGGTCATCGATCGCAAGTCGGCGATCCCCGCGCCCAACGAAGCTTCGGTCGGGAAGATCATGGACCGCTTCGACCGGCTGCGCCACGCCAACGGCTCTACGCCGACGGCCGTGCTGCGCGAGAAGATGCAGAAGGCGATGCAGGAAGACGCGGCGGTGTTCCGCACGCAGGAGTCGCTGGAGAACGGCTGCAAGCGCATTTCGCAGATCTGGGGCGAGCTGAAGGACATCAAGGTGTACGACCGCTCGATGATCTGGAACTCCGACCTGGTTGAGACGCTGGAGCTGGAGAATTTGATGGCCAACGCGATCACCACGGTCTACGGCGCCGAGGCGCGCAAGGAGAGCCGCGGGGCGCATGCGCGGGAAGATTTCTCGGCGCGCGACGATGCAACCTGGCGCAAGCACACGCTGGCCCAGCTGAGCGAGACCGGCAAGGTGACGCTCAGCTACCGTCCCGTGCACACAGAACCGCTGCTGGCGGAAAAGGACGGCGGCATCGACCTCGCCAAGATCGCGCCGAAGGCCAGGGTGTACTGACCATGGCGCCGGCGGCCGCAGGATATTCCGGCACGCCCCTTCCGGCCAAGCTCGGCCTGAAGGACGGGATGGTCGCCGCTTTCATCGCGCTGCCATCGGAGCTCGATGAATTGGCCGATGCCGTCGACTTCGCCGAAGTCAATCGGCTGGCCGATTGGTCGGCGATTTCGGGCAGTCATCAAAGATATGACGCCGTCCACGCCTTCACCCGGCAGCGCGCCGAGATCGAGGACCGCCTTGGTGATGTCGAGGCGGCGATCAAGCGTGACGGCATGGTGTGGGTTTCGTGGCCGAAGAAGGCATCGAAGGTGCGGACGGACATCACCGAGGACGTCATCCGCGCCGAGGCGCTGAAGCGCGACCTTGTCGACGTCAAGGTCGCTGCCGTCAACGAGATCTGGTCCGGGCTGAAGCTCGTCATCCGAAAGGACCGCAGGTAATGGTCGAACTCACGCTCCCCAAGAACTCGAAGATCCAGCAGGGCAAGACCTGGCCGAAGCCGGAGGGCGCCACCAATCTGCGCGAGTACCGGATCTACCGCTGGTCGCCGGATGATGACGAGAACCCGCGCATCGACACCTACTTCGTCGACATGGACGATTGCGGGCCGATGGTGCTCGACGCGCTGCTTTGGATCAAGAACAAGATCGATCCGACGCTGACGCTGCGCCGCTCCTGCCGCGAGGGCATTTGCGGCTCCTGCGCCATGAACATCGACGGCTCGAACACGCTGGCCTGCACCAAGGGTTGCGACGACATTTCCGGTGCGGTCAAGGTCTACCCGCTGCCGCATATGCAGGTGGTCAAGGACCTGGTGCCGGACCTCACCAATTTCTACGCCCAGCATGCCTCGATCGAGCCGTGGCTGAAGACGGTGTCGCCGGAACCGGCCAAGGAATGGCTGCAGAGCCATGAGGATCGCGAGAAGCTCGACGGGCTCTACGAATGCATATTGTGCGCCTGCTGCTCGACCTCGTGCCCGAGCTACTGGTGGAACGGCGAGCGCTATCTCGGTCCGGCGACGCTGCTGCAGGCCTATCGCTGGCTGATCGATTCCCGCGACGAGGCCAAGGGCGAACGGCTCGACAATCTCGAGGACCCGTTCCGCCTCTATCGCTGCCACACCATCATGAACTGCGCCCAGACCTGCCCCAAGGGGCTGAACCCGGCAAAGGCGATCGCCGAGATCAAGAAGATGATGGTGGAGCGGCGGGTTTAGCGGCGAGATTGTCGTCCGTAGCGATCCTTCACACCCCCCTGTCCTGCCGGACATCTCCCCCGCAAGGCGGGAGATTGGCCATTATTCCGGCCTTCGCTAAGCTCCAACGTTGCAAGAGTGGATGGACAGCGCTGAAGCTCCCGATCTCCCCCTTGCGGGGGAGATGTCCGGCAGGACAGAGGGGTGCTGTCCCTCCGGCATCAAAAGGATAGCTGACCCCATGACCGATACTGACCTTCCCATCCTCGCACCCGCCGAAGTCCGTGTGCTCGGTTGCCTCATCGAGAAGAAGGAGCTGACGCCGGATATTTATCCGCTGACGCTTAATGCCGCGCATGCGGCCGCCAACCAGAAGACGGCGCGCGAGCCGGTGATGGCGTTGGAGCTCGCCGAGATCGCAAGGGCGTTCGGCCAGCTCGAGCAGAAAGGCCTGGTCAGACGGGCCTTCGCCTCACGCGTCGAGCGCTACGAGCACACCGTGGCGCAGCGCTTTTCGCTCACCTCTTCGCAGATCGCGGTGCTTGGCCTGATGCTGCTGCGCGGGCCGCAGACGGCCTATGAATTGCTGGCGCGGGCCGAACGCATGGCGCGGTTTTCGTCGATCGAGGCGCTTCGCGCCGATCTCGACCTCTTGATCGGCCGCAGGCCGCCGCTCGTCGTGCTGCTCGAGCGCGGACCCGGCCAGCGCGAAGAGCGCTATGCGCACCTGTTGAGCGGAGCCGTGCAGATGCCTGCGGCAGTGACCTCCGTACAGCGGTCTTCGCCAGCCTCGGACCTGGAAGCGCGGGTCGAGGCACTCGAAGAAGAGCTTGCGCAGTTGCGCGCACGCATCGACGCCCTGACCGACGAAGGACGCTCCTGAACGATCAACCTGCAAACGAAAACGCCGGCCCCGAGGCCGGCGTTTCCCAACACAAGGTTGCCTCGTTTCAGCCAAGCTTGGCGTCCAGCGATACATTGATGGCGCCGAGCGCCTTCGACACCGGGCAGCCGGCCTTGGCCTTCTCGGCCAATTCCTGGAATTTCGCCTCATCGATGCCCGGCACCTTGCCGACCACCGTAAGAGCGCTGCCGGTGATGCCGGTGCCGGGAACCAGCGTCACAACCGCCTTGGCGTCGACCTGGTCGGCGGGCGTGCCGTTCTCGGCCAGGAAATGCGAGAACTGCATGGCGAAGCAGCCGGCATGGGCGGCGGCGATCAGCTCTTCGGGGTTGGTGCCGGATTTGCCGCTCTCGTCTTCGAAGCGCGCCTTGAACGAATAGGGCGTGCCCTTCAAGGTCCCACTCTGGCTGTCGAGCGTGCCTTTGCCCTCTTTCAGATTGCCTTGCCAGACGGCGTTTGCGGTGCGGTCCATGGAGTCCTCCTTGATTGTCGTGGTTGCGCCGGCCGGGCGGCGGCGTTCCTTCGGACTATAGCGCGCGCGCGCGCGAAGGCCACCGCGAGCGGTCATACAATGTCGGCGGCGGCGAAAATTATTCTGAAAAAAATGTGCGTGCAAAAATGTCGACTTCCATTCGCCTCGCCCGTCCTGCGGGCGGCCATGGGTTCGTGGCCGGATGGAGGTTCAAGATGGACAATCTGTTTTTCGCCCTATGGAAGAGGCCAGGCCGCAAGGCCGGGCGACCGGAAGATTTTTGGCTGCATCCGCCGCCTTCCGGTCTCGGCCGGCTGCTGGCGGCGATCGCGATCATCGCTGTCGCGGCATGGCTTCTCGATCATGCGGCGACAGTCAAAGGCGCCGCTGACAGCGTCGTCACCGCATCCTATGGTTCGTCACAGCAAGGGAGCCGGAAATGAAATATGTCTGCCTGGTCTATGGCGAGGAAAAAGACCTCTACGCGCTCACCGCCGAGGGGTCGGCCAAGCTCGACGCCGATTCGCTGGCCTATGACAGGTCATTGGACCAGCAAGGCAAGCTGATCATCGCGCAGGCGCTGCAATCGGTGAAGACTTCGAAGTCGGTACGGCGGCGCAAGGGCAAGCGGCTGGTCACCGACGGTCCCTTCGCCGAAACCAAGGAGCAACTGCTCGGCTTCGTCATGATCGAGGCCGACGATCTCGACGAGGCGCTGGAGATCGCCGGCAACATTCCTCTGGCCGAACTCGGCACGATCGAAGTCCGCGCGATCTACAACGTGCCGGGGTCATAGCCCCGGCATCCTGCTCCCACTCTTGCGGCCGGGACCTGAAACCGCGTAGTCCGATTGCGGTATCTAAAATGCCTGAATGGAACGCCTCGGATTTCTTCGCAGTCGCAACTCTAGAGTGTTGAAGCAAGGCGACACTTCTCTTATCCTCGCCGCGGGTTTGGGGGATTTCGACATGCCTTTCCTGCTTGCTATCCTTGGTGTGTTGGGGGCGGCCGCATTCTGGTGGTACCGGATGAAGGCCATGAACGACGCGGCGCGCGAGGTCGCGGACGTCGTCGGGCGCGTGCAAGGCAGCATCCGGCGCAAGAAGCTGCGCAAGCAGGCGGCGCTGTCGCCGCTGACGGCAATCGACGATCCGGTGGTGGCCGCCGCCACGCTGATCACCGCCATCGTCTCCGAGAATGGCCCCGTGCTGCCGCAGCGCGAAGCCGTTATCCGCTCGGTGATCTTGGAGATCGCCGACAAGAAGAAGACTGACGAGGCAGTGGTCTATGCCAAATGGGCGGCGGCACAGATCGATGACACCACGATCGTCATCGACAAGCTGGCGCCGTTCCTGCGCGAACGTCTCGACGTGGCCGAGCGAAACGATCTGCTGCAGATGGTGAACCGCGCGGCTCAGGGCGGCGAGAAAAGCCTGGAGATAGCCGACCAGCGCATTCTGCGGCTAAGGCAGAAGCTGGGCTTCGAGGTGAACTAGTGTGTGCTGATATTCAGGTGATGCCTGCCTGCGAATGGCGGTTTCCTGCGCTTCCGGGGCTCACGTACGTTAAGTACGCTCCGCTCCGGTTCTCGGAAACCACCATTCTCGACTCGGCCTGACCTGAATCTCAACACACCCTGGCATGTGCTTGACACGGATCAGATCGCTTCACCCTTCAACAGCCTTGGCGTGTCGCCCGAGAGTCCCGATGCCTGGCGGATGAAGAAATCCTTCAGCTTGGGCATGCGTTCGACGAGGCCAAGGCCGATGTCGCGGACAGTGCGCAGCGGGCCGATGTCGTTGGAAAACAGCCGGTTCAGCACATCGGTGGTGATGCCCATCTGCACGGTGTCGAAGCGCCGCCACTGCTGGTAGCGCTCAAGCACGTCGAGCGCGCCGATGTCCTGTCCGAGGCGGTCGGCCTCGACCACCACTTCGGCAAGCGCGGCCACATCCTTGAAGCCGAGATTGAGGCCCTGGCCGGCGATCGGGTGGATGCCGTGGGCGGCGTCGCCCGCAAGCGCGATGCGCGGCGCGACGAAGGCGCGGGCAAGGGTGAGGCCAAGCGGCCAGGCGCGTGGCTTGTCGGCGACGTGGATCGCGCCGAGCTTCAGGCCAAAACGCTGCTCGAGTTCGTGTTCAAAGGCGAGGTCGTCGCCGTCGACCAGTTTTTGCGCATCCTCGGAACGTTCGACCCAGACGATCGACGAGCGGTTGGTGCCGTTGCTGTCCGGCTTGAGCGGCAGTGTGGCGAAGGGGCCGGCGGGCAAGAAATGCTCCTCGGCGCGGCCATTGTGCGGGCGCTCATGCGCCACGGTGCAGACGATGCCGGACTGGCCATACTCCCATTTCACAGTCTTGATGCCGGCCATGTCGCGCAGCTTCGAACTGACGCCGTCGGCGGCGACCAGCAGCCGCGCCTTCAGCGTCGCGCCGTCGGCCAGGTGCACGGTGATGCCGGCGCCGTCGGTGTCGAAGGCGCTGACGGCTAGGCCCTCGATGATGTCGATGCCGAGCTTTTCGGCGCGCCGGCGCAAGGCGCCGTTCAGATCCTTGTTGGCGACCATATGCGCGAAAGGCTCGCCGGGCGCGACCTCGCCGTCGAAGGTGAGAAACACCGGACGCACCGGATCGGACGCGCGCGAATCGGTGATGATCATGTCGGTGATCGCCTGCGCCTCCGGTGCGATCTCGTTCCAGACCTGAAGCTGCTCCAGCATGCGGCAGGCGGCAGCAGCGATCGCCGAGGCGCGGCCGTCCCTTTGCCAGACGCCGGCGGGCGCGGCGTCAACCACGGCGACGGCGAGGCTCGGACGCGCCTGCTTCAGCGCCACGGCGCTGGCCAGGCCGACATAGCCGGCGCCGGCGACCAGCACGTCGAGCGAGGCCCGGTTTTTTGCATCCGCCTTGCGGTCAACCATGACAAATTCCTTTCGTGGCCCTGGCTCTGGCCGGCCATGTCCGGCCATTCGGCCTTGACTGCCCGCGATTCCTGTCGGAAACCGCCATAACACTTCCGCGGATGGAGCGCGAAACATGACGGCGGCCATGGACGAGCTTCTCGGCATTCTCGACCTCGAGCAGCTGGAACACAACCTGTACCGTGGTCGCAGCCCCAAGCTCGACTGGCAGCGCGTCTTCGGCGGCCAGACCATCGCCCAGGCGCTGGTCGCCGCCCAGCGCACGGTCGAGGCCGAGCGCCATGTGCATTCGCTGCATGGCTATTTCATGCGGCCGGGCGACACCACGGTGCCGATCGTCTACGAGGTCGACCGCATCCGCGACGGCGGCTCCTTCACCACGCGCCGGGTCGTGGCGATCCAGCACGGCCAGGCGATCTTTTCGCTGGAAGCCTCGTTCCAGCAGGACGAGATCGGTCTCGAGCATCAGGTGCCGATGCCGCAGGACGTGCCGGCGCCCGACAGCCTGCTGTCGCAGCGCGAATTGCTCGGCAAGTTCGGCGAGGCGGTTCCGGAAGGCATCAAGCGCTACTGGGACCGCGACCGGCCGATCGAGATGAAGCCGGTGATGCTGAAGCACTATACAAGCCGCGAGAAGCTGGAACCGGAGCAGAACATCTGGATCCGCACGACCGGACCGGTGCCGGCCGACCGTGCAACGCAGGCGGCGGTGCTCGCCTATCTCTCCGACATGACGCTGCTCGATACATCGACCTTCGCGCATGGCCGCGCCATCTTCGACCGCGACATCCAGGCGGCCAGCCTCGACCACGCCATGTGGTTCCACCGCAGCCATCCGCTCGACGACTGGATCCTCTACACGCAGGACAGCCCGTCGACGCAAGGCTCGCGTGGCTTCACGCGCGGCTCGCTGTTTGCCCGCGACGGCACGCTGATCGCCTCCGTTGCCCAGGAAGGGCTGATCCGGCTCAAGCGTTGAGCAGGACAGGAAGCGGTCGCATCCAGCTTCGGCCTGTCGAATAGGCATTTTCAGAAAATTGCCTATTTTTTAATCAGTGACAATGCTGTGACTGTGCACGGCCTGCCGTCCGACGGCCTCCAATCTCTTTGTTTACAACAGGTTAACAGGCTGCTTCGGCAATTGGCACGGAGCTTGAATCCTAGCGGGCACTCTCCGGCTCTCATTGGGATCGGCGAAGTCGTGCAAACGCGGGGGACCCGCAACAGCAAAGGGTGAAACCTTATGAAAATCGTGATGGCTATCATCAAGCCGTTCAAGCTCGACGAGGTGCGCGAAGCGCTCACCGCAGTCGGCATCCAGGGCCTGACCGTCACCGAAGTCAAAGGCTACGGGCGTCAGAAGGGACATACGGAAATCTATCGCGGGGCGGAATACGCGGTCAGCTTCCTGCCGAAGATCAAGATCGAAGTCGCGGTCGGTCTCGACATGGTCGACAAGGCCGTCGAAGCCATCACGGCGGCGGCCAAGACCGGCCAGATCGGTGACGGCAAGATCTTCGTTTTCGGCATCGACCAGGCCGTGCGCATCCGCACCGGCGAAACAGACACTGACGCGCTTTGAGCAGCGAGCACGTATTCCAATGGAGAGTTCAATGAACATACCTTCCACCTTGAAGTCGGCGGCGCGCTCAGCGCTGCTGGGCTCGTTCGCGCTCGGAGCGTTGGGCACGGTCGCCGCGCTGGCGCAGGAAGCGGCTCCCGCCGTCGCCGCGGCGGCGCCGGCAGCCCCCGCTTTCACCGTCGACAAGGGCGACACCACATGGATGATGATTTCCACCGTGCTGGTGCTGTTGATGACCATTCCGGGCCTTGCCCTTTTCTATGGCGGCCTGGTTCGTACCAAGAACATGCTGTCGGTGCTGATGCAGGTCTTCACCATCACCAGCGTGGTCATGATCATCTGGGTTTTCTACGGCTACAGCCTCGCCTTCACCGCCGGCAACGCCTTCGTCGGCGGCCTTTCCAAAGCGCTTCTCTCCGGTGTCAGCGTATCGACGCTGTCGGAAACCTTCACCAAGGGCGTCGCCATCCCTGAACTGGTGTTCGTCGTCTTCCAGATGACCTTCGCCTGCATCACGCCCGCGCTGATCGTCGGCGCCTTCGCCGAACGCGTCAAATTCTCCGCCTTGATCCTTTTCGTCATCCTCTGGGTCACTTTCGTCTACTTCCCGATCGCGCATATGGTCTGGTTCTGGGGTGGTCCGAGCGCCTATTCCGATCCGTCCGGGCTGATCTTCAGCTTCGGCGCCATCGACTTCGCCGGTGGCACGGTCGTTCACATCAATGCGGGCATCGCCGGCCTCGTCGGCGCGCTCATGATCGGCAAGCGCATCGGCTACAAGAAGGACATCATGGCGCCGCACTCGATGACGCTCACCATGGTTGGCGCTTCATTGCTGTGGGTCGGCTGGTTCGGCTTCAACGCCGGTTCGAACCTCGAAGCGAACGCCTATGCGGTGCTGGCCATGATCAACACCTTCGTCGCCACGGCGGCGGCGGCAGTGACCTGGATCGTGCTTGAATCGCTGCTGCGCGGCAAGGCCTCCATGCTCGGCGCTGTGTCGGGCGCGGTGACCGGCCTCGTCGCCGTTACGCCGGCTGCCGGCTTTGCCGGGCCGATGGGTGCCATCGTGCTCGGCATCGTCGCCACCTGCGTCTGCTACTTCTTCGTCTCGGTGGTGAAGAACACGTTCGACTATGACGACAGCCTCGATGTCTTCGGCGTCCACTGCGTCGGCGGCATCATCGGCGCGCTCGGCACCGGCATCCTGGTCAACCCCGCCCTCGGCGGTGCCGGCATCGTCGACTATTCGACGGCCGACTTCGCCGCCGGCTATGCCGGAACGGCCACCCAGTTGCTGGCGCAGGGCAAAGGCGTGCTTGTGACCGTGCTCTGGTCGGGTATCGGCAGCGCCATCCTCTATAAGATCGTCGATATGATCGTTGGTCTGCGTCCGACCGCCGACGCAGAGCGCGAAGGTCTCGACCTCACCTCGCATGGCGAAGCGGCCTATCACTCGTAAGCCTCGCCAGTGCCGGGCGGTTTGCGCCGCCCTGCATCCTCCCATCCCGTCGTGACGCTCCCGAAAAGGGCTCACGCATTGAGGCCCGGACTTGTCCGGGCCTCTTTTTTGTCTAACCTTTTGTTTTTGCGCAATTCCGGACGGAAAACCGCTGCACACTTTTCCTGGAATTGCTCTAGATGCCGGCCTGCCGCCAATCCCGGCGGCTCGATCACAATCAGTTGATCGGGCGCATCTTCAGGCATCCGGCCTGAAACATCGGCCGGGTCGGTTCCGAACTGGGGTGGCGATCGTCCGCTTGGGCGCTCGCGAACAACAGGGAAGGAAACCATCTCATGAATATCAGGAATATCTGCATTGGCGCGCTTGCTCTTTCCATGGTCAGCGGTGTGTCGTTCGCCGGCGCTCTCGACTCACCGGACAACATGGCGCCGTTCTTCGTCGACAGCGGCATGAAGACCATGAAGCCCAAGGCCGAGTTCAAGGCTGCCTGGGACTCGATGGCCAAGGACAAGCAGGACGCGATGATGAAGGAATGCCAGGATGCGGCGATGAGCAAGCCGCATGCCGAATTCTGCGCCAATTTGCAGGCGCTCGGCGGCGCGAACTGAGATGGCAAGGATCAGGCCCGCGCGGACCTGATCTTTCCAAGCAAGCGATGGCGGGCTCGCGGGTCCGCCACTTTTTTGTTGGTATGGATCCGGCCTGCTAGGCTTCAAGCGAATGTGATTCAGAGTGATTCCACAGGCGCATCGTTTGTCGGCTAGCTTGCGCCTCGATCCCACCCCCGGATCAGCGGAGGGCCAAATCCCACTTTCGCCCTCCTCAAGAAAGGCTTCGCTGGCTCCGGCTCGCGAGGCTTTTTTGCGTCGACGTGTCCGGCTCGGAAAGGCGGGCTCCGGCAGGCGTCCGCAACTCACGGTGATGCACTTTGGCCGCCTCAACTTCTTATAGTTAATGCGGCCTTAACCTTCCCACCGATAGTCTGGCATCCGAATCTGCCGGAGTGCGTGTTGCGCCCGGCCAGTCCATGACAGACGGGGAACGAGGCATGCGTTCAGGGGCTTCAGCACCGCTCGCGCTGACCGATACGGGGCACGGCATCCAGGCATTCGCGCGGCGCCAGATCGGCCGGTTGGTCGGCGTCGCCCTGTTCGTGTTCGTTGCCTTCGGCATCGCCAGCCTCGCCACCTGGAACGTCGCCGATCCGAGCTTTTCCCACGCCACCGCCAACATCGTCACCAACGCCATGGGCTATACGGGCGCGGTCTTCTCCGACCTTGCCATGCAGTTCTTCGGTCTTGCCGCGGTCGCCGCCCTGGTGCCGACGGTGATCTGGGGCTATCTGCTGTTTTCCGCGCGCGGCGTCGACAGGTTGCCGAAGCGAGGGCTCGCCTGGTTCGGCTTCGCGTTGGTTGCGGCGGCTATCGCCGGCTGCGTGACACCGCCCAAGACCTGGCCGCTGCCAACCGGGCTCGGCGGCGTGTTCGGCGACATGGTGCTGAAGATCCCCGGCCTGGTCATCGGCGGTTATCCGACCGGTCTCTTCGCCAGCGTGCTTGCCGTGCTGTTTGCCGCGCCGGCGCTGTGGCTGTTTGCCTATGGCTCGGCGCTGATCGCGCGCAAGAACGGCTTCGCGGTGCTCGAGCCAGCGCCCGCCGCCGATCCGCGCGAGGACGACCTGCTCTTCGACAATGACGAGGATGAGGGCGACGAAGGCATATTGGCACTCGGCGCCATCACCCATTGGTGGCTGTCGCTGCGCGCCTGGATGCATCGCCGCGCCGTGCGCCGCCAGCAGGAGCGCGACGAGTTCGAGCCGGAGATGGAGCAGCGCTCCACTGCCTGGCGCCGCGCCGCCGAGCGCGTCGAATCGGCTGAATATGCCGAGGCGCGGATGAGCCCGGGCGGCCGCGCCCGCGTCGAGCCGGAATTCTTCGCCGCCATGGTCAACGACCGCAGCGTTTCCGTCGACCCGGACGATGACGACGTGTTCGACAATGACGACGCCGACATGGATTTTGCCGACGAGGAGCCCATCCAGCGCCGCGCCGCCCCGACCGCCAAGGTGCAGAACTTCCGCTCCGATGCCGCGACCCGCGTCGAGGCGCCGGCGCCGCGTCCAGTGGCCGGCGCCCGCATCCAGCGCGAGGCGCAAACCTCGCTGATCGGCTCGGAAACGTTCGAAATGCCGTCGCTGCATTTCCTGTCCGAACCGAAGAACGTGGTGCGCGACGCCAGCCTGTCGAAGGACGCGCTGGAGCAGAATGCCCGCCTGCTCGAGGGCGTGCTGGAGGATTTCGGCGTCAAGGGCGAGATCATCCATGTCCGTCCCGGGCCGGTGGTCACGCTCTACGAGCTCGAGCCCGCGCCCGGCATCAAATCGTCGCGCGTCATCGGCCTGTCCGACGACATCGCCCGCTCGATGAGCGCGATCGCCTGCCGCGTCGCCGTCGTGCCCGGCCGCAACGCCATCGGCATCGAACTGCCGAACGCCAAGCGCGAGACGGTCTACCTGCGCGAAATCATGGCCAGCCGCGATTTCGAGACCACCAAGGCCAAGCTCGCGCTGGCGCTCGGCAAGACCATCAATGGCGAGGCTGTCATCGTCGACATCGCCAAGATGCCGCACGTGCTGGTCGCCGGCACCACCGGCTCCGGCAAGTCGGTCGCCATCAACACCATGATCCTGTCGCTGCTCTACCGGCTGACGCCGCAGGACTGCCGGCTGATCATGATCGACCCGAAGATGCTGGAACTCTCGGTCTATGACGGCATCCCGCATCTTTTGACGCCGGTCGTCACCGATCCGAAGAAGGCGGTGGTGGCGCTGAAATGGACCGTGCGCGAGATGGAGGATCGCTACCGCAAGATGTCGAAGGTCGGCGTGCGCAACATCGACGGTTTTAACGCACGCGTCCAGCAGGCGGAGAAGAAGGGCGAGAAGATTTCCCGCACGGTGCAGACCGGCTTCGACCGCCAGACCGGCGAGGCGATCTACGAGACGGAGAACCTCGATCTCGAGCCGATGCCCTACATCGTCGTCATCATCGACGAGATGGCCGACCTGATGATGGTCGCCGGCAAGGACATCGAGGGTGCCGTGCAGCGCCTGGCGCAGATGGCACGCGCCGCCGGCATCCATGTCATTATGGCCACGCAACGTCCCTCGGTCGACGTCATCACCGGCACGATCAAGGCCAACTTCCCAACCCGCATCTCCTTCCAGGTGACGTCGAAGATCGACAGCCGAACCATTCTGGGCGAGCAGGGCGCAGAGCAGCTGCTCGGCATGGGCGACATGCTCTACATGGCCGGCGGCGGCCGCATCCAGCGCGTGCACGGGCCGTTCGTCTCGGACGACGAGGTCGAGAAGATCGTTGCCCATCTGAAGCTGCAGGGCGTGCCTGAGTATCTCGACGCCATCACCGAGGACGATGGCGAGGACGACGACGATGAGCCGTCCGGCAAAGGCGGGTCCGGCGGCGGCGGTGGCGGCAATTTCGAGGATTCCGACGATCCCTACGACCAGGCGGTGGCCGTGGTGCTGCGCGACGGCAAGGCCTCAACCAGCTACATCCAGCGCCGGCTCGGCATCGGCTACAACCGCGCCGCCTCGATCATCGAGAAGATGGAGAAGGAAGGCATTGTCGGCCCGGCCAACCACGCCGGCAAGCGCGAGATCCTTGTGCCGACGGAGGACGACAAGTTCTGATGCGCCGGCAGGCGCTGCGCAGCGCCTGCGAGCAACCTTTGAACCTTCCGGCGCGTTGAAGCGACTGAGCGCTGTGCGACCCGCCAAACTTAAGCCTAACTGGGGGTCCACGGACTGCTACAACATACGCAACAGACGAGAGTGACCGGCATGAAAAACTCATTTTTCGCCAATAGCGATTTTGCCCCAACCCGCCGTCAGGTGCTTGGCCTCGGCATGGTCCTTGCGGGTGCCGCAGCCATCAACGTCGTGCCCGGTTTCCAGCTGCTGGCATCGGCGCAAGCCGCGGTTCCGCCGGCGGCACAGAAGATCGCCGACCATTTTTCGTCCGTCAAATCGATGTCCGGCGAATTCGTGCAGTTCGGGCCGAAGGGCGAGCAGACCGGCGGCAAGTTCTTCCTGGAACGTCCAGGCAAGATCCGCTTCAACTATGACGGATCGTCGAATTTCCGGGTGATTTCCGACGGCAAATCGGTGGTCATCCTCAACAAGAAGCTGAAGACGTCAGACCTCTATCCGCTGTCGAAGACGCCGCTGAAGCTGTTGCTCGACGACAGGATCGACCTCTCCGGCAACCGCGTCAAAAGCGTCAAGGAAGAGGACGACCTGACGACCATCCAGCTCTCCGACAAATCGGTGTTCGGCAATGCGAGGATCACCATGATGTTCGATCCGAAATCCTACGAACTGCGCCAGTGGACCATCACCGACGCGCAGGGCAAGGACACGACGGTGATGATCTTCAACGTCAAGGAAGGCGTCAGCTTCGCCCCCGACACCTTCGCTATCGACTATACCGCGAACCGCGAGTTGAACACCAAGACGCGCTAGGTTACGCCGTTATTCAGGTGAGGCCGGTCTGACCTGAATCTTGGCGAACCCCGACCGCAGCCTGAGCCGGGCTTCAAGCACGGCCCGGCTTGTCTTTGCCGGCTGCGGCTGGCAGGGTCCGGGACGGACTCTTTCAAAAAGGCGTCATCATCCGTCAGAGCCTGTCCGGCTGTGGCGGGTCTTGCGCTGTCCCGGATCCATCGCATGCCCTTTTCCGTCGCCACCTGGAACATCAACTCCGTTCGCTTGCGCATGCCGATCGTCGAGCGCCTGCTTATCGAGCAGGCTCCTGACGTGCTCTGTCTGCAGGAGACGAAAGTTCCCGACGAATTGTTTCCCGAAAAGGCTTTCCGCAAGCTTGGCTACGGGCACATCGCCTTCCACGGCCAGAAGGGCTACCACGGCGTCGCGACGGTGGCGCGGCGTCCGATCGAAGTGGTCGAGAAGCGGCGCTTCTGCGAGATCGATGACAGCCGGCATCTGTCGGTCACCGTGCGGGCCGGCGGCAAGGCGATCCTGCTGCACAATTTCTACGTCCCTGCCGGCGGCGACGAGCCCGACCCGGAGATCAACCGCAAGTTCAGGCACAAGCTCGATTTCGTCGCCGAGATGAACGCCATTCGCGCCGAACATGATGAAATGTCCGGCTCGATCTTGGTCGGCGACCTCAACATCGCACCGCTCGAGCACGATGTCTGGTCGCACAAGCAGTTGCTCAAGGTCGTCAGCCACACGCCGGTGGAGACGGAAAGCTTCGAGGCGATGCGGCGCGCCGGCGACTGGGTCGATCTGATGCGGCTCACCGTCCCGCAGGAGCAGAAGCTCTACACCTGGTGGAGCTATCGCGCCCAGGACTGGGAGGCATCGGACCGCGGCCGCCGGCTCGACCACGTCTGGTCGTCGCCGAACCTGGTCGAGCATTTTGCCGGCTATGAAATCCTGCGGCCGGCGCGCGGTTGGGAAAGACCCTCGGACCATGTGCCTGTGATTGCGCGATTTGATTTAGAGTAGGCGTGGTCGGCGCATAGTCGAACCTACCCCGCAAAGCGCGGCGCCAGCTCCTCGATGCGACGGATCAACGCCTGAAAATCCTCCAGGATGCGCTGGTGCAGTTGCACCGCGATCTCGGGGTATTCTTCGAGGATGCGGCGGAACATCTTGCGGCTGAGCCGCAGCACTTCCGAATCGATCTCGGCGGAAGCGCTGGTCAGCCGGTTGGTGTCGGCAATCAGCGCCAGCTCGCTCAACATGGTGCCCGGACCAACCGTGTTGATGGGGATGCGGTCGCCATTCTGCTCGCGATAGAGCACGATGCGGCCGCTGACCACGATATAGGCCGAATCAGCCACGTCGTCCTCGCGGTAGAGCTTGTGGTGCGCCTGCAGCAGCGTGGTTTCGGCGCCGAAGGCGAGCAGGCGCAGCTGTTCCTGCGTGAAGCCCTCGAAGAGCCTCACGGCGGACAGGATACGGATGTCGTCATCCAGCGCCATCTAGCTAAGTCCCCGAGCGGTCAGTCCAATCCCTCCCTTAGAGCGCCGCATCCCATTGGATACGCAAAGGACGCTCCAACATCCTGAATCTACGCACCATGCTTTCCAAAAATCGATTCCGATCTTTGGCCGATGCGTTTCGGAGTCGATCCTACCACCCTCCAGCATCAGGATCGCACCCGAAAGCGGTCCCGCCCGACCGCTCATTGGATCATGAAAAGTTTAAGGAACCAGCTTGTAGCCGCCGCTTTCTGTCACAAGAATTTCGGCATTGGAAGGATCGCGCTCGATCTTCTGGCGCAGACGGTAGACGTGGGTTTCCAGCGTGTGCGTGGTGACGCCGGAATTGTAGCCCCAGACCTCTTCCAAAAGTACATCGCGCGTCACCACCTTCTGGTCGGCGCGGTAGAGATACTTGATGATCGAGGCCTCCTTTTCGGTCAGCCGCACCTTGGCGCCGCGCTGGTCGATCAGGAGCTTCTGGCTCGGCTTGAAAGTGTAGGGGCCGACCGAGAAGGTGGCGTCCTCGCTCTGCTCGTGCTGGCGCAGCTGGGCGCGGACGCGGGCAAGCAGTACCGCAAAGCGGAACGGCTTGGTCACATAGTCGTTGGCGCCGGCTTCGAGACCGAGAATCGTGTCGGAATCGGTATCGTGCCCGGTCAGCATGATGATGGGCGCCTTGTAGCCGCCCTTGCGCAGGATTTTCACGGCCTCGCGGCCGTCCATGTCGGGCAGGCCGACATCCATGATGAGCAGGTCGACGAGGCCGCCGCGGGCCGCAGCGACGCCTTTTGCGGCCGTTGCTTCCTGCTGGACGTCGAATTCCTCGTAGAGGGCCAGTTGCTCGACGAGTGTGCCGCGCAGGTCGTCATCGTCGTCAACGATCAGAATGGTGCGTGAGGTCATGGATCAATCCGTTGTTTTGAAAAGAAAATTCAGTTGACCGCCCCCCGTTTATGCGGAAGCTGACCGACAGAACAGCCGATCACAGTGATTTGTTCCGTGACACGATCATACAAGAAAAAACGTCCATGCAATGCAGCCGGCGCATTTTTGCCAAAAGGGCTGCGCGTTCTCAGCGTGCGCGCCAGGCCTGGCAACCCCAGTCAGGGGTTTTTGCAGGCCGGCCGCCTGGTGTTTGCCTGCGCCCTGGGGCGCGGTGGCATTTCAGCCAACAAGCGCGAAGGCGATGGCGCTACGCCGCTTGGCCCCATGCGGATCCTGTCCGGTTATTTTCGTGGGGATCAGTTTTCCGGCGGCCGCAGGACCCGGCTGGCGATGGCGCTGATCGGCCCCGATCTCGGCTGGTGCGAGGTGCCGGACGACCGCAACTACAATCGCCCGGTGAAAATCCCCTATGGCGCCAGCCACGAGCGGATGCGGCGTACCGATCGGCTCTATGATGCCTGCCTGGTGCTCGACTGGAACATTGCGCCACGGCGGCGCGGGCGCGGTAGCGCCATTTTCTTCCATCTGGCGCGGCCGGGCTTCACGCCGACGCAAGGCTGCGTGGCGGTGACGGCGCAAACCATGGCGCGGCTTTTGCCGTTGCTGTCGGATAGGACGGTGGTGAGGGTGGTTCGGTAGGGCAGTAGGGCAGTAGGGCAGTAGGGGATAAGCGTCGGTGCCGCTCTAACTTCCCCTACTGCCTTACTGCCCTACGCACTTACTCCCCTATACGTCGTCCCGGTTTCTGCCAGCCAGTGTCGAGCAGGCCCAACCGGCCTAGCTCCCGGTCCATGGCGCGCGCGACATCCTTCCGTTCGGCGCCGATGTCGCGCAATTGACGATCCGAAAGATCCTCGATGGTCTGGTCCGGCAGGCGAACCGCGACCCTGGTGTGGCGGAGCCAATCAAGCGCAGCGCTGAGCCATGTCGGGCGGGCGGTTGGTGATCTCAAAGCGATGTGGGACATGGTGTCATCCGTTCTCCGGATATCAAATCCGGTTTGATGGTGTTTCGATGGTCACATCATGCAGGATTGAAATCTAAGGGGGAAACGAGTAGTTCTTTTCTCATCATCAAGTTTTCTTTGAGGATCGAAGCACCATGACCCCGCCCGAATCGGTCTCGTCCTGATGGCCCGCCTGCTGCCGGGAACTCGTGCCTTGAGGACGCTGGAGGCGGCGGCCAGGCATCTCAATTTCACGCGAGCCGCCGACGAGCTCGGGCTGACGCCAGCCGCGGTCAGCCATCAGATCAAGGAAATCGAGGACCAGCTCGGCCTGGTGCTGTTCACGCGAACCAGCCGCACCATCCGGCTGACCGAGGCCGGCACGGTGCTGTTCGACGCCGCGACCGACGCGCTCGACCTGCTGGGCCGGGCGGTTTCGCGGGCGCAGAAGACGACGCGCGGAACGGCGCTGCTGAAGATCACGCTGGACGCGCAGTTCGCGACAAAATGGCTGATGCGGCGTATCGACGATTTCCGCCGGCAGAAGCCGGGCATCGAACTGCGCTTCGACATCACCTACGATGTCAGGGACTTCGACCGCGACGACGTCGACATCGGCATCCGTTTCGGCGCCGGCAAATATCCGGGACTATGCGCCGAGCGGCTGTTTGAAAACGTCATCATTCCGGTCTGCAGCCCGGCATTGTTGCGGTCCGGGCCGCCGCTGAAGGAGCCACGCGACCTGTTCCAGCACACGCTCGCCCATATCGAATGGTCCCGCCAGGGCGTCACCTGGCCGAACTGGCGCATGTGGATGGCGGCGGCGGGCGTCGACGATTTCGACGACAGCCGCACCCTTGTCTTCGGCTCCGCAACCGATGCAACGCAAGCGGCGCTCGACGGCAATGCGGTGGCACTCGCCGATTTCGCCATGGTGGCCAACGACCTGTCCGAAGGCCGGCTGGTGCGGCCGTTCGCACTGGGCATCAAGGTCGCGCCCGAATTCGCCTATTTCCTGGTCTATCCGGTCGCATCCGCTAATGACGCGAGGGTCGTGGCCTTCAAGGACTGGATCCTGAACGAAGTCCACAATCCCCAGCCGGACCCGACACGCCAAAGCTGGGACCAGCTTTAGCTCTTTGTTTGGGCGCAATTCCGGACGGAACCCGTTTCACACTTTTCCTGGAATTGCTTGCCGATCAACGGCCCGCCCAACCAAGGCTCAGCCGGCGACCACCGGCGCGCCGAACCAGCCGATCACCGCGCCGATGAGGAGCAGCACGCCCAGCCAGTGGCCGGTGTCGATCAGGGTCAGATCCCAGCCGAAGCCTTCGTAACGGTGGTTGACCGACAGCGTCGTGGCGACGAAGCCCAGCCACAGTACGAAGCCGAAGACCAGCCCGGCCACCAGGGTCGGTTCGCCGCCGGTCATCGCGCCGACGACCAGGGCCATGACCAGCGCCATGATCAGTTCGGCGATGAAGGAGATGATGAAGGGCAGCAGCGAGCGTTTCATCGTCGCCGGATCGAGCCTGGTGGCCTTCAGCCAGGGCTTGCTCAAGCCCATGTACCAGGCGGCGCCGAACAGCCACGCCACCACGGCGGCGACGATCACCGCCAGCCAGTTCACTGCCGAAAAATCCATGTTCCCCCTCCGGATGTATGTCGCCCAAAGTGTGCAGCGGCTTTGGGGTAACGACATGCATATTCTTTGAACCGATGCGGGATGGAACGCCTGTTCGGCGGCGGCGTCAAGCAAGGCGCCAGACGGTCGTGCGCTTGACCTCGGCGTCCTCCAGCGCGCGGGTCACCGGCACTTCGTAGACGCCGAGCGGCTCCAGTCCCGTCCCGGGCAGATAGGAGCGGCCGGGATCGCCGATCAGGATTTCCGCGCCGCGCGCCTTCAGTGCCGTGAACCATGGCGTCAGCCTGTCGCCGAAGGGCTTGTCGTAGAAGACGTCGCCGGCCAGCACGACATCCCATCCGGCATCGCTGCCGATGCAATCCGTGCCGAGGAATTCAACCTCGACTGCGTTGGCTTCCAAGTTGAGGGCAATCGCCGTCGCGCAGAACGGGTCGACGTCGGCGGCGGTCACCTTCATGGCGCCGGCCTTGGCGGCGGCGATGGCGACAAGGCCGGAGCCGGACGCGAAGTCGAGTACGCGTTTGCCCCGCAGGGTCTCAGGATGGTCGAGCACATAGCGGGCAAGACCCTGACCACCGGCCCAGGCGAAGGCCCAGAAGGGCGGCGGCAGGCCGATCGCCGCCAGCTCGTCCTCCGTTCGCAGCCAGAGGTCATGGGCTTCGTCGGCCAGGTGAAGAAGAATTTCAGGCACGTGCGGCGGCGCCATCAGCGCCGTGTTGTCGAGGATGAATCTCTTCGCACTCTTCGGGGTGAGGACTGTCACGGAGTCGGCGTCAGCCCGCCCATGCGACAGACTTCCTTCCATTCGGCCGGCGTCACCGGCTGCACGGAAAGCCGTCCGAGCCGGACCAGTGCCATTTCGGCGAGCTTGGGATTGGCCTTGACCTGCTCGAGCGTCGGTGGGTTCGGCACGTCCTTGACGGCGCGGATGTCGACGCATTCCCAGCGCGGGTCATCGGTCGTGCTGTCTGGATGCGCCAGCGCGCAGACCTCGGCGATGCCGACGATGTTGAGCCCCTCATTGGAATGGTAGAAGAAGCCGAGATCGCCGATCTGCATCGCCTTCATGTTGTTGCGCGCCGCGTAATTGCGCACGCCGTCCCACTGCGTGCCGGCCTTGCCCTTGGCCTTCAGCGCCTCGAAGGAGAAGACCGAGGGTTCGGATTTGAACAACCAGTAGTTCATGCTTTGCTCCTCCGTGCGGCCTGTAATCAACTAGCCGCCGGCTTGTTGAAGGTCCAGTTCCACTGGCGGATTTCGACGCTCTCGAACAGGCCCGCTTTGGCATAGGGATCGGCCGCCGACAGCGTCTCGGCGCCGGCCAGGTCCGGGGCTTCGACCACGACGAGGCTGCCGTTCGGCTTGCCGTCGGCATCGAGGAACGGGCCGGCGAAGGCGAGCCTCTTGTCGCCGTTCAGCCCTTCCAGGAAGGCGATATGCTCGGGCCGTGTATCGAGGCGCACCTGCAGGCTGCCCGGCTTGTCCTTGCAAATCAACGCAAACAGCATCTTTTGAGCTCCGGTTTGTTCGAGACTATATGTCGGTTTCGGTCTTCAGCGGCCGCGTCATCAGCGCCGACACAGCCTGTCGGACCGTAACCGTGCCGTCCAGTATGGCGGCGATGGCGGTGATGATCGGCGCATCGATCTGGCGCTCCGCGGCGATCCGGGCGGCGATTGCCGCCGTGGGTACGCCTTCGGCGAGCGGCAGGCCGGAGAGCGGCTTGCCCTGGCCGAGCGCCAGTCCATAGGCGAAATTACGCGACTGCGCCGACGAGCAAGTCAGCAAGAGGTCGCCGAGGCCCGAAAGCCCCATCAGCGTCTCCGGCCTGGCGCCGAAGGCCGCACCGATGCGGCGCAATTCGACGAAGCCGCGCGTCACCATGGCGGCCTGGGCGCTGGCGCCGAGGCTGGCACCGGTGACGGCACCGGCGGCAATGGCAAAGACATTCTTCAGCGCGCCGCCGATCTCGACGCCGATGAGGTCGTCGCTCGAATAGCAGCGCAGGTTTTCTGCCGAAAAGCGGGCGGCAAGGTCGGCGGCCAGATCTGCGTCGCGGGCCGCGACCACCACTGCCGTCGGCAGGCCGCGCGCAACGTCAGTGGCAAAACTCGGGCCGGACAAGGCAGCAACCGGATTGGTCGGAAGGATGTTCTCGACGATCGCCGACAGCAGCGCACCGGTGTCGCGCTCGATGCCCTTGGCGCAGAGAACCAGCGGCACGGCATTTGGCACATGGTCCTTTGCGGCGGCCAGCATGGCGCGCAGCGCCTGCGCCGGGGCCACCGCCAGCACGCAGTCGGCGCCGTCGAGCGCGGCCTTGATGTCGCTGGTCGCCACGATGCCCGGCTCGATCGCAATACCCGGCAGATAGCGTGGATTTTCGCCCCGGTCGATCGCGGCGACGGTCTCCGGGTCGCGCGCATAGAGGCGGACGAAATGGCCGGCGCGCAGCATGGCCAGCGCAAGCGCGGTACCCCAGGCGCCGCCGCCGAGCACGGCAACGCGCCAGCCGCTTGGCGCCCTATTCTCGCCGCCGATCATGCCCCCCTCGATCATGCCCCCCTCGATCATGCCCCCCTCGATCATGCCTTTGCCCCGCGCCGGCCCGAGCCGACCATCGGCGCCGAGATGCTGTCCAGCGGCCAGCGCGAGCGCGGCACGAAATCGGCGGCGTTCTCCTCAGCCATGCCGGCGCGCAGCCTTTCGATGCCGGCCCAGGCGATCATTGCCGCATTATCCGTACAGAGCTTCAGCGGCGGCGCGACAAATTGAAAGCCGGCTTGTACGCATAGTTTCTCCAGCGTCGCCTTGATCGTGCGGTTGGCGGCAACACCGCCGGCTACGACCAGCGCCGGGTCCGCCTTGCCCGGGAGTTCCTGACGGAATCGGTTCAGCGCCCGCCCGACACGATCGCCCAGTGCGTCCGCCACCGCCGCCTGGAACGAGGCGCAGATGTCGGCGACATCCTGGTCGCTCAGCGGGGCGATCGCCGTTGCCGCCTGGCGCACGGCGGTCTTCAGGCCGGAGAAGGAAAAGTCGGGCTGCGCCGAACCTTTCATCGGGCGCGGGAAGGCAAAGCGCGCGGCATTGCCGGACGCCGCCGCCTTCTCGACATTGGGCCCGCCGGGATAAGGCAGGCCGAGCATCTTGGCCGTCTTGTCGAAGGCTTCGCCCAGTGCATCGTCGATCGTCGTCGCCCAGCGCTGGTAGTCGCCGACGCCACGAACGGCGACGATCTGCGTATGGCCGCCGGAAACCAGCAGCAGCAGATAGGGAAAGTCGAGCCCGTCGGTCAGCCTTGCCGTCAGCGCATGGCCCTCGAGATGGTTGATGGCGATCAGCGGCTTGTTTGCCGCGGCGGCAATTGCCTTGGCCGTCATCAGCCCGACGATCAGCCCGCCGACGAGGCCGGGGCCGGCGGTGGCGGCGATGGCGTCGATGTCGCCGAGCACCACGCCCGAATCGGCAAGTGCTGCCTCGACGATGCCGTCCAGCGCCTCGACATGAGCGCGCGCGGCGATCTCCGGCACGACGCCGCCAAAGGCGGCATGTTCCTCGATCTGGCTGAGCACGACGTTGGACAGGATTTCGGGCGCGGACGCGCCGTCGAGCGCCACCACGCTGGCGGCGGTCTCGTCGCAACTCGTCTCAATGCCCAGAACGCGGATCAATTCGTCGCTGTCCCTAGAGATTGTATGCCAGACCTTTCCCCGTTAGGAGAAAACCCTGAAACCTGCCGGGGGTTATCACGGACTGCGCGCCATGCAAACAACCTTGAAAATCGGAACACGCGGCAGCCCGCTGGCGCTGGCCCAGGCGCATGAAACGCAGGCGCGGCTGATGGCGGCGCACGGGCTGCCGGAGGCAGCATTCGAAGTGGTCGTCATCTCGACCAGCGGCGACCGCATCCAGGACCGGCCGCTGTCGGAAGCCGGCGGCAAAGGCCTGTTCACCAAAGAGATCGAAGAGGCGCTGCTCGCGTGCCGCATCGACATCGCCGTGCATTCCTCGAAGGACATGCCGACGCTGTTGCCGGACGGGCTTGAGCTGTCCGCCTTCCTGCCGCGCGAGGACGCGCGTGACGCCTTTGTCGGCAGGGCGGCGAGGAGGATTGCCGATCTGCCGCAAGGCGCGAAGGTTGGGTCGTCTTCGCTCCGGCGGCAGGCGTTGATCCGGCGCATGCGGCCTGATCTCGACGTGGTGATGTTTCGCGGCAATGTGCAGACGCGGCTGCGCAAACTGGACGAAGGCATCGCTGACGGCACCATTCTGGCCTATGCCGGGCTGAAGCGGCTCGGGCTCGAACACGTCGTCACCGACTTGATGCCGCTTGACCTCTTTCCACCGGCGCCGGGACAAGGCGCGATCTGTATCGAAAGCCGCATCGGCGACCGCGACGCGGAAAAGATGCTGGTGGCCATCCATGATGTGCCAACCGGGCAGGCGCTGGCCTGCGAGCGCGCCTTCCTCGCGGCGCTCGACGGCTCCTGCCGCACGCCGATCGCCGGCCATGCGACGATATCAGGCGAAACGCTCTCCTTCGCCGGACTGATCATCTCGCCTGACGGCACGGCCTCGCATGAGGTTAAGCTGGACGGACCGGCGCAAGATGCGGCTCGGATCGGCGCGGACGCCGGCAGGACGGTGCGGGCCAAGGCCGGCGAAACATTCTTCGACGGCTGGGCCTGACATGGTCCGCGTCCTGGTGACGAGGCCGGAACCGGGCGCCGCGCGCACGATGCGGCGGCTGCGAGACATGGGTTTTCAGCCGATCCTGCTGCCATTGACGGACACGGTGGCGCTGCCGGTAGAGGCCGGCGAGATCGCAAGGGATGTGGCGGCGGTCGCGGTCACCAGCGCCAATGCGGTGCGCCATGCGCCGGAAGAACTCATCGCGATGCTTGCTGCCTTGCCCTGTCATGCCGTTGGCAACAGGACGGCGGAAGCGGCACGTAAGGCCGGTTTCCTGTCGGTCAGCGAAGGTCCGGGCGATACCGCCGCATTGGCCGATGCAATCGTTGCCGGCTATTCGGCAGGGACGATCGTCTATCTCACCGGGCGCGTGCGCTTTCCCGCCTTCGAGGAGCGGCTCACGGCAGCCGGCGTCGAGGTCCGCGCCATCGAGACCTACGACACGCTTGCGCTGGATTATTCCGACACGGACCTGCTTGGGCGCCTGTCCCGCCAGCCAGTCGAGGCGGTCCTGCTCTATTCGGCCAAGGCGGCAGCGGTGACGCAAGCCGTGACCCGCCGGCCCGCTTTGCGTGATCTTTTTGAAAAGACCGTGTTTTTCGCGCTGTCGGGACGTATCGCCGCAACCCTCGAAAACATCGTCGGCGCAAGGATCCGGATCGCGCCGGAACCGCATGAAGAGGCGCTGCTGGAGCTGTTGCGGGCATGGCGCTGAACCCGCGTCATCACACCGCCCCTTTTCACCGCTTGGTGATGTGCTAGAGCATCCTTAGCTCGACCCTTTGAACCATCCCAAGCCAATTTTGCGGAGCCCAAGCATGGTCAAGACGCCGAAGATGCGACATTCGAAAAGCCGCCGCGAGCCGGTAACGATCGAGCTTGAGCCCGGCGCAGTCTCGCGCGTCGTCGACGAGGATGCGGCGAAGGCTGAGATCGACGAGGCGAAAGCCGAGGAAGCCGCCGCATCGCAGCCGGATGTTCCGGAAGAGCCGGTCCATGCCGACCAGACCGATCTTGAGCCCTGGGAACACACCGACGGGGCTGCGCAGTCCGGCGCGGAACAGAAGACGGAGGCTTCCCTAAAAGGTTCCGAGGAGCCGGAAGCCGCCTATCCCGGAACCATGAAGGCGTCGCCGGAACAGCCAAAAGCCTCCGACTATAGTTTCGAGGACGCATCCGCCAAGAGAGGCAGTGCGGAAGAGACGCCGAAGGCGAGCCAGCCCCGTAACGACTATACGGCGCCACCGCCCAAGCGCAGCGGCATCAATGCTATTGCCGCCGGCATCATCGGCGGCGTCATTGCGCTGGCCGGCGCCGGCGGGCTGCAATTCGCCGGCCTGCTCGGCGCGCCCGGGCCGGGCGCAGGCGGCGTGTCGCTCGACGGCGTGAATGGCGAGATCGCCTCTCTGAAGAGCGAGATTGCCGGCCTGAAGGAAGCGGGTGGCAACGGCGATGCCTTGGCCAAGGTCGATGGCCTGTCGTCGGCATTGGATCAGGTCAAGACGGATGTCGCGGCGCTGAAATCGGCGGTCGAGCAAGGTGGCGCCGGCGACAATGCCGGGTTGGCGGCGCTGAGCGACAAGGTCAAGCAGATCGAGACGGCGGTGGCCGAACTCGGCAAGGCGAGCAACACGGCGCCGGTCGATCTCGGCCCGCTCAACGAAAAGCTGGCGGGGCTCGATGCGCTGGTGAAATCGGCGGACGATGCGTCCAAGGCGCAGGAAGGCCGGCTCACCGCGCTGGAACAGTCGGTGTCGCAGCTTTCCGGCAAGGTCGAGGCGCAGGCCTCGCAGCCGAAGATCGCTTTGGCCATCGCTGCCTCGGCGCTGAAGGCGGCGCTCGACCGTGGTGCGCCCTTCGCCGCCGAACTCGAGACCTTCGCGGCGATATCGCCTGACGCGCCGGAGATTGCGACGCTGCGCGCTTATGCTGAGAAAGGCGTTTCGACCCGAACCGAGATCGCCAGCGAGGTCGATGCCGCGGCCAATGCCATGGTTGCCGCCGCCACGCCCATCGACCAGAACGCAAGCTTCCTGCAGAACCTGATGACGAGCGCCGAATCGCTGGTCAAGGTCAGGCCGATCGGCGCCGTCGAAGGCGCCGGCGCGCCTGAGACCGTGGCGCGCATGGAGGTGGCCGTCAACCAGGGCGACTACGCCAAGGCGCTCACCGAATACGAGACCCTGCCCGAAGCAGTGAAAACGGCCGGTGCCGCGTTTGCCGGCAAACTGAAGGCGCGCCTTGAGGTCGAGAAGCAGATCGATTCGCTGATTGCCGGTGCGATGAAGGCGTGAGGAAAATCCGATGATCCGCATCCTGTTTTTCCTCGCCGTCGTCTTCGCGCTCGGCCTCGGCTTCGCATGGCTGGCCGACCGGCCAGGCGAGATGCTCATCACCTTCAACGGCTATCAGTATCAGGTCACGCTGATGGTGGCGGCGGTGGCGGTCGTTGCCGTGGTCGCCGCGGTGATGATCTTCTGGTGGCTGATCAAGTCGCTGTGGAACAGCCCCTACACCATCTCGCGCTATTTCCGCGTGCGCCGCCGCGACCGCGGCTACCAGGCGCTGTCGACCGGCATGATCGCCGCCGGCGCCGGCGATGGCGCGCTGGCCCGCAAGAAGACCAAGGAAGCGGCGAAGCTGATCCGCTCCGACCAAGAGCCGCTGATCCATCTCCTGGAAGCGCAGGCCTCGCTGCTCGAAGGCGACCATGAGGGCGCGCGCGAGAAATTCGAGAGCATGCTCGACGATCCGGAAATGCGGCTGCTTGGCCTGCGCGGGCTCTATCTGGAGGCCGAGCGCCTCGGCGACCGCAATGCCGCCAGGCACTATGCCGGCCGCGCCGCGGCAGTGGCGCCGCAACTGGCCTGGGCGGCCGAATCGACGCTGGAAGAATTGACCGGGCGTGGCGACTGGGATGGCGCGCTGAAGCTGGTCGAGGCGCAGAAATCGACGCGGCAGATCGAGCGCGACGCCGCCAACCGGCGCCGCGCCGTGCTGCTCACCGCCAAGGCGCAAGCGCTGATCGACAGCGACCCCAATGCCGCGAGGACCGCTGCGCTCGAGGCCAACAAGCTGCGGCCGGACTTCGCGCCGGCGGCGGTCGCCGCGGCAAGCTTGCTGTTCAAGCAGAACGATGTGCGCAAGGGCTCCAAGATCCTCGAAACGGCCTGGAGAGCCGAGCCGCACCCGGAGATCGCCGAGCTTTACATCCATGCAAGGCCGGGCGATGCGGTGCTCGACCGGCTGAACCGGGCAAAGAAGCTGCAGGAGATGAAGAAGAACCATGCCGAATCCTCGCTGACGGTGGCGCGCGCCGCGCTCGACGCGCAGGATTTTGCGACCGCGCGGCGCGAGGCCGAGGCAGCGATCCGCATGGATCGCCGCGAAGGCGCCTATCTGCTGCTGGCCGATATCGAGGAGGCCGAGTCCGGCGACCAGGGCAAGGCCAGGCAATTGTTGTCCAAGGCCGTCAGGGCGCCGCGCGATCCGGCCTGGGTCGCCGACGGCGTCATCTCCGAGCGCTGGGCGCCGGTGTCGCCGGTCTCCGGCAAGCTCGACGCCTTCGAATGGCGCGCGCCGATGGAACGGCTCGGACAACTCATCGACAGCCATGAAGATTTGCCCGATTCCGTCGTGCCGGCCATTACGGCGCCGGTCGTATCGGTCAAGGAAAAGCCTGCCGATGTGATCGATCACCCGGCTGTTTCCGCCGGCAAGACGACGACAGCGGCCGAGGCGGTAGCGGAAAGCGGCGAGGACCAGGTCACGCCTGTCACCGCCGCTGCCTTTGCCGCCGTGCCCGGCGATGCCGAAGCGGTCGAGCCGGCGGAGGAGTTGGCCAGGCTGCCCGACGATCCCGGCGTCGACCCCGACGAGGAAGCGGAAAAATCGCCGCGCCGGTTCCGTTTGTTTTGAGGCTCGGCCCGGGTTTGGCCATTGGGAATGATGTGATGTTCGAACGCGTATTGTCGTTTCTTAAGGATTTGCCGGGCGGTACCGGGGCTCGCGCAAACGCGGACGATCCGCGCGTTGCGGCGTCGGCGCTGCTCTACCATGTCATGAGCGCTGACGGCGTGCGCCAGGACATCGAGTGGGAGCGGTTCAAACAGGTGCTGGCGCAAAGCTATTCGATCGGCGGCGACGAGCTCGATGCGTTGGCCGCCGCCGGCGAGCGCGCCGACAATGAGGCGATCGACCTCTATGCCTTCACCAGCGTGCTGAAGCGTCATCTCGACGCCGAGGCGCGCAAGGCTTTCATCGGCCTGATGTGGGAGATCGTCTATGCCGATGGCGAGTTGCACGAGCTGGAAGACAACACCGTCTGGCGCGTCGCCGAACTGATAGGCGTCGAGCGCCGCGACCGTATCGAGGCGCGCCGCAAGGCGGCGGCACAAGCGCCGGGTGCCAGTGGAACCTCAAGCGACGAATAGGCTGCTAATGCCGCCCAAGCAGAGTTCGAAGCCAAGAATCCTGATCGTGCTGCATCAGGAGAATTCGAGCCCCGGCCGCGTCGGCCATATGCTGCTTGAAGAGGGGTTCGATCTCGACATCCGCCGGCCGCCGCTCGGCGATGAATTGCCCGGTACGCTGGACGGCCATGCCGGCGCGGTGATGTTCGGCGGGCCGATGAGCGCCAATGACGAGGACGAGTTCGTCCGCCGCGAGACCAACTGGCTCAACGTTCCGCTGAAGGAGAACCGGCCATTCCTCGGCATCTGCCTCGGTGCGCAGATGCTGGTCAACCAACTCGGCGGCAAGGTCGAGGGTCATGGCGAGGGATTGGTCGAGATCGGCTGGTATCCGCTGAAAGCGACCGAAGCCGGCAAGAAGCTGATGCACTGGCCGGAGATGGTCTACCAGTTCCACCGCGAAGGATTTTCCCTGCCAAGGGATGCGACGCTGCTGGCGACCTCCGAGACATACCCGAACCAGGCTTTCCGCTATGGCGACAATGCCTGGGGCATCCAGTTCCATGGCGAATTGACCCGGGTGATGATGCAGCGCTGGGTGGTGCGCGGCGCGCATCGTTTCGAGTTGCCCGGCGCCCAGCCCGGCCGCGACCATCTCGGCGGCCGGCTGATCTGGGACATGCATCTCAAGCGCTGGCTGAGCGAATTTTTGGAGCTGATTTTTGGCAAGCCGGCGACAGGGTGACTGTCAGTTACGGCTGTTGAGGTGCTGCACCTGCCGCAACGCTGGAAACAGATAGGCCCACAGGCCGGCAACCGCGATGGCGCCGACGCCGCCGACCACCACTGCCGGCACGGTGCCGATCAGCGCCGCCATGGTGCCGGCGCGGAACTCGCCGACCTCGTTGGAGGCGCCGACGAACACCTGGTTGACGGCATTGACGCGACCGCGCACCTCGTCCGGTGTCCATAGCTGGATCAGCGTCTCCCTAATGTAGACGCTGAACATGTCGGTCGCGCCGAGGCAGGCAAGTGCTGCGATCGACAGCCAGGTGATGGTCGACAGACCGAAAAGCACGGTAAAGGCGCCGAACGCTGCCACGAAGCCGAGCATGATCTTGCCGGCGTTATCGCGAAGCGGGTGTCCGGCGAGCCAGACCGCGACGCAGATGGCGCCGATGCCTGGCGCCGAGCGCAGCAGGCCGAGACCCCACGGGCCGAGCTCCAGAATGTCGCGCGCATAAACCGGCAGCAGCGCCGAGGCGCCCGAAAGGAGCACCGCGAACAGATCGAGCGAGATGGCGCCGAGCACGATCTTCTCGCCCCAGATGTAGCGGAAGCCGGCAAACAGCGTCTCCATCGTCGGCTTGTCGGTGGCGGTCTGTTGGGCCGGCTTCGGAATGGTGAAGATCAGCAGGGCGGCCACCGCCATCAGGATGGCGGCGGTGGCGTAGGCAACTTCCGCCGAAAGGCCATAGAGCAGGCCGCCGGCGACTGGGCCGACGATGGTTGCCGTCTGCCAAGCGGACGAGTTCCAGGCAATCGCATTGCCGAAATCCTCCGGCGGCACAAGATTGGCGAACAACGAGGACGAAGCCGGTCCGAAGAAGGCACGCGCGATGCCGAACAGCGCGAGCACGGCGAAGATCGGCAGCGGACTGACGAGACCGCGCAAAGTCAAGGCCAGGAGAGCGAGTGCACAGCCTGCCTCGATCAGTGTCGACAGTGCCATGATCAGACGGCGGCCGAAGCGGTCGGCGACGACGCCGGTAACCAGCACCAGCAGCAACGACGGCAGAAACTGGACGATGCCGACAATGCCAAGATCGAAGGGGTCGCGGGTCAAGTCGTAGATCTGCCAGCCGACCGCGACGGAGACGATCATGGTCGCGAATGTGCCGAGGAAGCGGGCCGTCCAGTAGCTCAGGAAGGCTTTGTGCCGGAAGGCGGCATAGCGCTGGTCCGGCGATATCTGTTCTGCAGTCATGGAGTTAGGGCCCCGTTGCGAAGACATCGGCCGGCGGGGCACTTCCACGGTGGGCGCTGTTCCGGCCAAGGAACTTTTAACAAAGTTCGCGTGGGGATGTGCGCCAGAATCGGTTCTGGATCAAGGGATTTCCGGTCTGTCCGACGGATAGGACGAGGATCACGCCCTGAGCGCGGCGGAAATGGCGTCGAGGCCGCCGCGCAATTCGGCCTCCTTCGGCCAGCCGAAGCCGACGCGGAAGAAGCGCTTCGGCATGTCGAACCAATGGCCGGGGCCGACATAGGTGCCGTGGCGTTCGAGCAGATTGATGTAGAACCGGTCGAGGTCGAAACCGGCATCGACATTCAGCCTGGGAAAGCCGACCACGCCGCCTTCGGGCCGCACCCAGTCGACCAGCTTCTCGCGGTCGATCCAGGCCTGGACGATGTCGCGGCGCCTGGCCATGTCGGGCAGCAGTGCCGCCAAGAAGGCGTCGCGTCGCTCGAGCATGCCGCGCGCGATGCTTTCGTCGATGACGCTGCCACAGATGCCGATCTGCTCCTTGGCGGCAAGGAATCTTTCCTGCAGCTCCGCGTTTCGGGTGACCAGCCAGCCGATGCGGATGCCGGGAATGCCGAAGGCTTTCGACAGCGACGAGACGCTGATTGCGCTGGGGCTCAGCGAGGCTGCCGATGGCAGGCGCTTTCCGTAGGAGAGATCGCGATAGGTCTCGTCGACCAGCAAATGGCAGTTGCGGCTTTCGGCGAGCGCCACCAGCGCGTCGAGATCGGATCGCGCCATCATCGTGCCGGTCGGATTGTGCGGGCAGGTGACGCTGATCAGCCTTGTGTTCGGCCGTACCGCCGCTGCGACACGCGCGACGTCGATGGCGAACCCTTCATCGAAATCGAGATCGGCATAGGAGATGGCGCAGCCGATCGCCTTCGGCGTCTCGATGCTGGTGGCATAGTTGGGCCTGACGACGACGAGGTGGTCGCGCTCGGACAGAAGCGAGGTCGAGATGATGAACAGCGCGCCGGCGGCACCCGCGGTGACCAGCACGTCGTCGGGCGAGATGCCCTCATCCTGCGCCGCGATCAGCGCCCGCAATTCCTTGTCGCCGCGATGCTCGCCATAAAACAGTGTCAGGTCGGGCAGCGACAGGCCAATATCGGAGAGCTTCTGGTCGGCGATCGAGCTTTCGGAAAGATTGTAGCGGATACGGTCGTAGCCGTATTCCTCCGGCGCCTCTTTCTCGATCACCATCCTGGCATAGTTCATGGCTTCCCCCAAACAGCCTGCTTGGTGTATCCAAGCCATAAAAGCATGAAGCCTGCCAAGGCGGATCGCCGGCAGGCTTCTGTTCCAGTCGCCTAAACAATTGGCTCGGCGCCGACTGCGCCGAGCATCGGTGCTCAAGCCGCGGCTTTGGCTTTCCTGCCCTTCACCTTGGCTGGCGCCGGCGCGGCGGCCTTGCGACCAAGGCCGATCGATTTCGCCAGCTCGGAGCGCGAAGCCGCATAGTTGGGAGCAACCATCGGATAGTCGGACGGCAGGCCCCATTTGGTGCGATAGGCTTCCGGGCTGAGGCCGAAATGAACGCCGAGATGGCGCTTCAGCGATTTGAACTTCTTGCCGTCCTCGAGGCAGATAATGTAGTCCGGCGTCACCGACCGTCTGGGATTGACCGCGGGTACTAGGGGCGCTGCCTCGGGGACGACCGGTTGGCCGAGGCCACTGATCGAGGCGCTGACGCTTGCGATGAGGTCGCTGAGGCCGGAAGCGGGCAAGCGGTTCTTCTCGACGTAGGCGGATACGATGTGGGCGGTGAGCTCGAGCAGGTCGATATCTTTGCGAGCGTTATTGCTGTCGTCGGCCAATTTATCTCTCCGTCGGTGGGGGGGTGGTGGCACTCCTAGTCGGCAAATCTGCTCGACGCAATGACTTCGTGCCACATCACACGTAATTTTGAACAACTATACTGAATCGTAATACTATCAGACGATCAGCGCCTTGTCGCGCCACAGTCGAAATCCACCTTCGAAAGCGCGCGTATTGTCGCCACGCCGCGAATCAGCAGGCAAATCGTCGAGCTTGTCGACATTGCCGCCGCCGATGACCACGTAGTCGGGCTGCATGGCGGCGCGAAGCCGGTCGACAATATCGAAGACGTATTTGCGCCATTTCTTCTTGCCGCGTTTTTCAAGACCGCGCTCGCCGACATAGTCCTCGAAACTGCCGCCCTTCTTGTAAGGAAGGTGCGCCAGCTCCATCGGCTGCGCAACATTATCGACGATCATCGCGGCACCCAGGCCCGTTCCCAGGCCGAGAAACAGCATGCGGCCGCCCTCGTAGCTGCCGATCGCCTGCATCAGCGCGTCGTTGACGACCTTCACCGGCTTGCCGAAGGCGGCGGCGAAATCATAGCCAGCCCAGCCCTTGCCGAGATTGGCGGGGTCGATCATCGGCCGGTTGTGAGTCACTGGGCCGGGGTAGCCCATCGAGACGACGTCATAGGGCAGGCCCTCGGCCAGCGTCTTCACCGCCGCGATCATCTGCTGCGGTGTGAGTCCGGGTCCGGAATCGGCGCGGCGTTCTTCGCCGCCGGCGCTGCTCAGGATCTTGACGTGCGAACCGCCAATGTCGATCGACAGCACGATCTGTTCGCCGTTTGCCGCAGCCGGCTTTGCCGTCTTGGCCATCGCCTTGCCTCCCCAAAGATTATTTCGACGGATTGATCCAGCCATTCGGCGGGCCGAAGCCATTCATGGCGCCTTCCGGCCCCCAGGTCTTCGGCTCGTAGACATGCGGCGGCGTGGTGTCGCCAAGCACCGGACCGACGATGCGCCAGGCGAGTTCGCTGGCGTCCTGGCGGGTGAACAGCTGGCCATTGCCGTTCATGGCATCGCCGATTAGCCGCTCGTAAGGCGGCATGTCGCCCTTGCTGTCATCGAGTGCGGTGAGTTCCACCTGCTCGCCGACCATGTCGTCGCCGGCCTGTTTGCGCTGGGCGCCGATCGAGATCGCCACCAGCGGGTCGATGCGGAAGCGGACATAATTGGCGTCGCCGGGCTTGATCGGGTCGAAGACGTCGAGCGGCGGCCGCTTCAGCCGCACGATCACCTCGGTGGCATGCACCGGCATGTTCTTGCCGGCCCGGATAAAGAAGGGCACGTCCTGCCAGCGCCAGGTGTCGACGAAGAAGCGCGCCGCGGCAAAAGTCTCGACCGGCGAGTTCGGCGCCACGCCGGGCTCGGCGAGATAGCCTGTGAACTGGCCGCGTACCACATCGTCCTTGGTGAGCGTCCGGATCGCGCGCAGCACCTGCACCTTCTCATCGATCAGGTCGTCGGCGGAGCGGCCGACCGGCGGCTCCATGGCGAGCAGCATCAGGATGTTGAGCAGATGGTTTTCGATGACGTCGCGGATGCAGCCGACATCGTCATAGAAGCGGCCGCGCCCCTCGACGCCGAAATCCTCGGCCATGGTGATCTGCACGCTCTCGACGAAGTTGCGGTTCCAGATCGGCTCGAGGAAGGAATTGGCGAAGCGGAAATAGAGCAGGTTCTGGATCGCTTCCTTGCCGAGATAGTGGTCGATGCGGAAGATCGACTGCTCGTCGAAGACCAGGTGCAGCACGCGGTTCAGCCAGCGGGCCGATTGCAGATCATGGCCAAACGGCTTTTCCACCATCAGCCGCGCGCCATGCGCGGTGCCCGATTGTTCCAGCCCCTGGACCACGGTTTCGAACATGGTCGGCGGCACGGCCATGTAGTGCAGCGGCTGCTGCGCCGATCCAAGTGCTGCCTTCAGCTTCTCGAAGGTCGCCGCATCGCGATAATCGCCACTGACATAGCGCAGCTGCGAGGCGAGCTGCGCGAAGACCTTCTCGTCGACGCTGCCCAGCGCATTGACGATGCCGTCGCGGGCGCGCGCCTGCAATTTGCCGATGTCCCATGGGTCGAAGGCGACGCCGATCACCGGCTCGGTCAGCGTCCCCTTGGCGACCATCTGGTAGAGAGCGGGAAATATCTTCTTGTGGGCGAGGTCGCCGGTCGCCCCGAAGAGCACCAGCGTGTCGGACCGTTCCTGGCTCATCGATGTCTCCTCACTTCGCCCGTCACGAGCCGGTCTTCGGCTTCTCGACATGGCCGCCGAAGGCATAGCGCATGGCGGACAGGAGCTTGTCGGAGAATTCGGATTCGCCTTGCGAGGAGAAGCGGTCGAACAGGGCCGAGGACAGGACCGGGGCCGGCACGCCGGTGTCGATCGCCGCTTTCAGCGTCCAGCGCCCCTCACCGGAATCCGAAACCCGGCCGCCGAACTGGGTCAGTGCCGAATCGGCCTTCAGCGCGCCCGCCGTCAGGTCGAGCAACCAGGAGCCGATGACACTGCCGTGGCGCCAGACTTCGGCAACCTGGGCCAGATCGATATCGAACTGGTAATATTGCGGGTTTTCCAGCGGGCTGGTTTCGGCGTCCGCCGTGCGCTGCCGCTTGCCGGCATTGGCCGACTTCAGGATGTTCATGCCTTCGGCATAGGCGGCCATGACGCCGTATTCGATGCCGTTGTGGACCATCTTGACGAAATGGCCGGCGCCGCTTGGCCCGCAATGGAGATAGCCGAAGGGCGCCGTCCCGGCATCCTTGGCCGGATTGGCGCCGGCATCGGCGCCCGGCGCCAGCGTCGCGAAGATCGGATCGAGATGGCGCACCGCCTCGTCGGGGCCGCCGATCATCAGGCAGTAACCGCGCTCCAGGCCCCAGACGCCGCCGCTAGTGCCGACATCGACATAGCTGATGCCCTTGGCCGCAAGCTCGGCAGCCTGGTCGACGGCGTCGTGGTAATAGGAATTGCCGCCGTCGATGATGATGTCGCCGGGTTCCATAAGTGCCGCCACCTGATCGGCGATCTTGCCGGTGATCGCCGCCGGCAGCATCAGCCAGGCGCCGCGTGGCTTGGCCAGCTTGCCGACGAACTCCTCCATCGAGGCAGCACCTATGGCGCCGTCCTTGACCAAGGCGGCGACGCTGGCCGCGTTGATGTCGTAGACGACGCATTGGTGGCCGTCGCGCATCAGGCGGCGCACCATGTTGGCGCCCATCCTGCCCAGTCCCATCATTCCGATTTGCATGGTCTCGTCCTGGTCGTTTGAGGAATCGAAATTCTACTGGCTGGTCGTCGGGTCGATGCCGACGGAAAAGTCGACATTCTCCCAACGGCCGGTGTCGGGCCAGAAAAAAGTGAAGACGATCGCATTGCCCGGCGGAATGTCGTCAACCGGCAGGTCAACCAGATGGACGCCGAACGCATTCTCGGCGGTCTTGCTGTCCTGCACGGTCAGCCATTTGTCTGTCGTCCAGTGCACCACGCCGCGTGCAGATAGCTCGACGCGTAGCACCTTGCCGCTGGGCATGGTCCGGATCTTGTTGTTGAAGCGCCATATCCTGAGCGGCGACACCGTCCTGTCCTCGATGTAGCGCTTGACGCCTTGCGGCGGCATGTCGAAGACAGCGCCGTCGCGGAGCGAGCGCAGCAGCTTGATGTGCTCGGAATGCGCCCATACCAGCGGCATGGCGCTGCCCGATGGCGCGCCGCGTCGCAATTCGCGTTCGGGCATGTCGGGGCCGTCCCAGACCTGTTCGGGCAGCAGGCCACCCTCCCCGGCCGAGGCTTCGAAGGTTTCGAGCAGGCGCGCCGCCTCGTCCTTGCGTCCGGCCGCGAGTTCGTAGTGCGCGCGTTCGCCGACCAGCAATGGCCAGGCCCGGCCGCGTCCGGTCCCATCGAAAGGCGCGCCGTCTTCGTGCTCGCCATAACCGTCGCCCGTATAGCGGTACCAGACCGGCCCCTGCGGCAGGCCGCAGCACAGCGTGGCGTCGATGACCTTCAGCGTGTCGAGGATGCGCGGATCGTCTGCCGCCCTCAGGCCGAAGCGCGCCAGCGCCAGCGCATCGGGGCTGACGATCGCTTCGGCCGGACGGTTCGTGTCGCCGAGCGGCCGGTTCTTGATCGGGACAAAGCCGTCCCTCGGCGAGGCGGCGCCTGAAACGTCGGGTGGGGCGATGCGGACATAGTAGCCCTCGACGCCTGTATCAGTGCACAGCGCCGTGCCGGTGACATAGGTCCAGCGCTCGATCTGGTCGTTCCAGCAATCGGCGGTCTCGCGCAGATAGTTTGCCGGCTCATGTTTGCTGCAGCTATCGAACATGTCGGCGGCCGCAAGCAGCGCTGAGATCTCGACGGCGAGGGTGAACGGGCTGTAGCCGGCATCTTCCTCCCAGCGGTCCTCGCCGGTGACCGGGCCGTTGCGCACGACATAGGATGCTGCGCGTTCGATCATCGGCATGAAGGCGGCCAGCGCCATGTTCGAGAGGTGGCCGGCGCGGCGCAATGCGTCGGCGAGCAGCAGCGGAAAGGCACATTCATCCATCTGGATGCCCGGCCAATAGGCCGACCCGTCGAGCCAGGCATTTTGCGGCCAATGGCCGTCGGGTTGCTGGATGGAGCGGAGATAGGCGAGGATGCTCAGCGCCTCAGCGGTGTCGCCGGCGGCCAGGAAGCCGCCCGCCGTCTCGATCAGGTCGCGCGGCCAGACCAGATGATAGCCGCCGAGATCGTCGTCGCCCTTGCTGAAGCCCCAGGGGATCGACAGGCTGGCAACCGCCGCGCCCGGTACGGCGAACGAACGGTGCGCGGCCAAAACCGCGGTGCTGACGCGGTAAGAGTTAAGGCCGGACGCCGCATGGCGGTCCAGCGGCAGCAGGCTGTCCTGCCATTTGCGCCAGTTCTGGACATAGGACTTCGCCACCGGCTCGTAGCCTCGCTTCAGGCTGGCGGCGGCATTGTCCGCCGCTTCCTCGGGCGTCGCGCCGAAGCCGAGCGCCAGCAGGGCCTTGGCTGCCTTGGTGGAAAAGCCGATCTCGCCGGTCAGTGCGACATTGCCGTCTTCGGCCCTCTGGCAGGCCGGGTCGAGGTGGCCATCCTTCCGCAGTTGCTGCCAGCCGTCGGAGAAACCGACATAGCCGGCCGAGCAGGCGCCCCAGGACAACGAGGAAGCGAGCGCCAATGAGACGCCGCGCCCGGATGCGAACAGGACGGGCTTGCCCTTGTGCTCGCCCACCCAGGCAGTGTTGCCCATGCCGGCATTGACCAGGTGCGGCGCGAGCAGTGCATAGACGCGGTAGTCGGCGGCCGAGCCATTCAGTGGCGTGAAGGCGATCTCCTGCAGCAGAGCAGGGCATTTCGGGTCCGTAACGATCCGCTTTTCGATCCGCCAGCTTCCGTCGGTGGCGGTGTTGGTCAGGCTGTAGCTGGGCACGCCGTCCTCGAACGACGCGATCTCATGCCTGGCGTCGCGCTTTTCTTCCGAGAAAGCGCCGCCGGGGCCGATGACGATCAGCCCGAGGTCGCGCGTGCAGGCGCTGTCGAGCCGAGGATAGTAGATCTCGTTCAAAATGCCGTGGCTGATGGTGAACCAGACGCGGCTGGCCGCTGAAAGTGCGGTGCCGACGCCGCTCTTGGCGCTTGACGTCCAGCGCGCCGGTATCCCCGGGGCGCCCTGAGCAACAGTTGGCGTCGCTGCCATGCATTGGTCTCCTGCCGCCGTTCCTAAACCAGGAGCCGAAGCCTTTTCAATCGTCGCACCTGAAGTTGATCGCCTGCCGCAGCGGTAGGCGTCGTTGACAGCGGCATCGGCAAGCGTCCACTATTTCGCTGGCAGGGAGGACTGCAGGCAAACCGGGTATCGGCCGTGCGCTGGCGATTGCGTCGCGGCACTCGGTCGATTTGCAGTGATGGCAGGGAGGAACCATGTCGGACGTATCTCCCCAGTTGATCGACCGGTTGGTGGCCATTTCGCGGGCGCTGGCCGGCCATATCGATACCGGCTCGGCGTTTCGGGCAACAGCCATCGAAATCGGCACGCTCATTCCACACGATCACATCGATCTGGCGGTGCTGTTGCAGGACGGGCGCCTGCACGCCTGCTACGAAGCCGGCTTCCACACCAGCTGGAGCGAACTGGCGCAGCATCCGGTGGAAGGCAGCCCGATCCGGCGCGTGCTGTGGGGCGAGACGCCCTACCTGTTGTCGGACAACGCGGTTGTCGACCCGCGCTTCCACTTCGCAGGGGCGTTCGACGAACCGATTTTCGCCGCCGAGCTGCGCAGCCGCATCATCGTGCCGCTCAGGGCGCGAGGCAGCATCATCGGCGCCCTCAACATCAGCCGACACGAGGTCGGCTGCTACACGCTGGCGGACGTGGCAGTCGCCCAGCAATGCGCCGATCTGATCGCGCCCTATATCTTCGCGCTGATCCAGACCGAGGAGGCGCGGCGCGCCATGCTGGCCGAAAGCGAGGCGCGCAACCGTGCCGAGCTTTTGCGGGTCGGCGCCTCGCAGCTCACCGAAGGCATGGAGCGCGAGCGCCGCCGCATGGCCATGGACCTGCACGACCAGACGCTTGGCGACCTTGCCCGCATCGCGCGCCAGGTCTCGGCATTTCGCAGCCAGGGCGTGGCGCGAGCCGCCCAGCTTGCCGATCTCGAGCAAGAGATCACAAGCTGCTTGACCGAATTGCGCCACATCGTCGACGACATGCGGCCGAGCGTGCTCGAGCTGTTCGGCCTGCGCGACGCCGTCGAAGCGCATCTCAACCGCAGCGTCGCCAGGGCCAAGCCGCCGATCGCGGTGCGCATCGCCGACACCAGCGACGGCAGCGCCGACGGCCTGTCGGAAACGATGCGCACGGCGCTCTACCGGATCGTGCAGGAAGCGATCAACAATGCCGTGCGCCATGCCGCACCTGGCCGCATCGAGGTGCTTCTGGCATCGACCGAAAGCGTGTTCAAGGTCGTCGTCACCGACGACGGCCATGGCTGCGACGCGGTCGATCCGGCCGCGCAGGGCGGCATCGGCCATATGCATACGCGGGCAGCCCTTGTCGGGGCGCGGCTGCGCTTCGAAGCGGCGAGCCGCAAAGGCGGCACGCGCGTGGTCATCGAGGTCGACCGCGAGCCCGCCTTGGACAAGGCCCAGGCCGCGCCTGCCGCAATGCCCGGGGAACCGGCCGTGCCGGAGGTGGTGTGATGCTGGTGATGATTGCCGAGAATGATGGGCTGCACCGCACCTTCGCGCGCCGCACCGTCGAGCAGCTGTGGCCGGGCGACGTCGAGGTGATCGAAGCGGGCGACGGCGCGGACGCAATCAGCCTGGCGGCCGAGCGAGAGCCGCCGCATGTCGTGCTCGACCTGCAGCTGCCCAAGGCGACGGGGATCGAGGTGGCGCGGGCGATCTGGAGCCGCCGCGCGGGCACCCACATCCTGTTCTGGTCGAACTTCGCCGACGAGGCCTATGTCAGGGGCGTGGCGCGTATCGTGCCGCCCGGCTCGGTCTATGGCTATGTGCTGAAATCGGCGACGGAAGAAGGCATGCGTTCGGCCCTGCGCGGCGTGTTCCGCGAAGGCCATTGCATCATCGACCGTGAGATCCGCGGCATCCAGCACCGCGTCCAGGACCGCTTCGAAGGCATCACGGACGGCGAATATGAAAGCCTGATCGACATCGCGCTCGGCCTCACCGACAGGGCCATCGCCGCGCGCCGCGGCCTGTCGATCCGTGGGGCACAGAGCCGCATCAAGCATGTCTACGACAAGCTTGGCATCGTGCCGCCGGAGGAGGGTGCCAGCGAGGCCTCCGTCTTCAACTCGCGCACACGGGCGATCTATCTTGCCATGGCGCGCGGCCTGATCAACATCGACGCACTGCGCCGCGAGCAGGACCGGCTCGACGCCTGGCTGGCGCATGCGCCGCCGCCGCAGGATCAGTGATCCTCTCAGTTTGAGTGCTGGCCGCTCCTTGCTGCAAGAGCAATCGGCTCGGTTTCGATCAGCCGAAGGGATCTTACCATGTCTGCCGTTTGCGTCTTGCATTTGAGAAAGTGCGGGGTGGTCAGATGGGCCTGGTAGGCGAGCGGGTCGGCGTAACTTTCGAACACGCGCACCGCTGAAGGCGTGCCCTTTACCGACACGGCGTAAAGGAACAAAACGCCAGGCTCGCGCTCTACGGACGTTACGATCTCGTCGGCGAGCAAGGCCTTGAACTCATCGATTTGATCAGGATCGATCTCCAGTTGCGCTATGCGGACGATTGGATCGATGCGAGGCTGTTGTCATTGTCTGTTCCCAACCTCTTTCGGGGACGCCCCCCACGCGTGCCCGAGTCTTGATGGCGGCGACTGTGCAAACGCACAGTCGCCGTTGCGCTTTGAGCGGTATCGCGCCTTTGGCGCCGTGACTAGGCTCGCCCCCATAAGAAGAAAAATATCGGGGAAGCGCTGATGCCGTTCGTCAACATCCGGATACTCGAGGGCCACTCGCAAAAGCGCAAGGACGAGATCTCGCGCCGCGTCACCGAAGCAATCAGCGAAGTCGCGGAACTGCCCAGGGAAGCGATTTGGGTGGTGTTCGAGGACGTAGCGGCCAGCGACTGGTTCGTCGGCGGCACGGCCGTCGGAAAGCCGAAGAGCCAATAATGCCGATGTCGGCGAGAGCCCGCCATTCCGGCTTCGGCGATGTCGTCGGCAACGCCGCCATGGAACAGCTCGCGACCGGCTTCAGCTTCACCGAGGGGCCGGTATGGCACCCCTATGAGAAATGGCTGGTGTTTTCCGACATTCCGGAAAGCCGCATGTACCGGCGCATTGCCTCGGGCGCGATCGAGCCGTTCCGCGATCCGAGCCACAAGGCCAACGGCAATACGCTGGATCGCCAGGGACGGCTGGTCACCTGCGAGCATGCGACGAGCCGCGTCACTCGCGCCGAGCCGAATGGCAGCGTGAGCGTGCTGGCAACGCAACACGGGGACAAGCAGCTCAACAGCCCGAACGATGTCGTCGTCGCCACGGGCGGGGCGATCTACTTCACCGATCCGAGTTTCGGGCGGATGGAATTCTACGGCGTGCCGAGGCCGCAGGAACTGTCCTTCCAGGGCGTCTACCGGATCGATGGCGATGGCGCCGGACTGACGCTGCTTGCCGATGATTTCGTGCAGCCGAACGGGCTGTGCTTTTCGCTGGACGAGTCGCGCCTGTTCATCAACGATACCGAGTGCGGCCATATCAGGGTGTTCGGCGTCGAAGCGAATGGCGACCTGAATGGCGGCGCCGTGTGGGCCGCGACCGAGGGCAGCGAGCCCGGATCGCCAGACGGCATGAAGATCGACAGCCGCGGCAATCTCTATTGCACCGGCCCGGGCGGCATCCATGTCTTCGATGCGTCGGGCGATCTTCTGGGTGTCATAAGCACGCCGGAATACTGCGCCAACTTCACTTTCGGCGACGAGGATCTGAGGAGCCTCTACATCGCCGCGTCGACTTCGCTTTACCGGCTAAGGGTTCGCGTGCCGGGACTGAGGCTGTTTTGAGCGCGTTGGCGCTCAATTCGGGATGGCCGCCGATCCAAGGTCCGGCGGCAGCGGTGCCGAGGCATCGTGGCATGGAGGTGTGCCGGACAAGATCCGGCAGGAATTGCAGCAGTCAACAACATCTGGGAGGATTTTTGAGATGAAGAAACTACTCGTCCTGAGCGCTCTGGCGGCAATGCTCGCCTCGGGCACGGCGCTGGCCGACACAAGCGGCAAGAAGATCGCCTTCTCCAACAATTATGCCGGCAATTCCTGGCGCCAGGCGATGCTCGACAGCTACGGCATCGTGACCAAGAAGGCGGTCGCAGACAAGGTGGTCGCAGCCGCCGACATCTTCACCACGGCCGACAAGGAAGTGCCGACCCAGGCCGCCCAGGTGCAGAACCTGATCCTGCAGGGCTATGACGCCATCGTCATCAATGCCGCCTCGCCCGATGCGCTCAACGGCGCCATCAAGCAGGCCTGCGACGCCGGCATCGTCGTCGTCTCCTTCGACGGCATCGTCACCGAACCCTGCGCCTACCGCGTCGTCGTCGACTTCAAGGACATGGGCAGGCAGGAAGTCGAGCAGATGGCCAAGTTCCAGCCCAAGGGCGGCAATTTGCTGGAAATCCGTGGCCTGGCCGGCACGTCGATCGACGATGCCATCCATGCCGGCATCCTCGAAGGCGTGGCCGCCCATCCCGAGTTCAAGATCGTCGGATCGGTCACCGGCGACTGGGACCAGACCACGGCGCAGAAGGCCGTCGCGACGATCCTGCCGTCGCTGCCCGACATCGTCGGCATCGTCGACCAGGGCGGTGACGGCTATGGCGCTGCCCAAGCCTTCGCCGCCGCCGGCAAGCCGCGCCCGACCATCATCATGGGCAACCGCCAGGACGAGCTGAAGTGGTGGAAGGAACAGAAGGACAAGGACGGCTACCAGACCTGGTCGGCGTCGATCGCGCCCGGTGTCTCCTCGCTCGCCTTCTGGGTGGCGCAGCAGGTGCTCGACGGCCGCACCGACATCCCGCACGATCTGCTGGTGCCCTATCTCGCCTTCACCCAGGACGATTTCGAGGCCGCGCTGCCGAAGATCAAGGAGGGCGGGGTCGCTACGCACGAATACACCCAGGAAGATGCCATCGCGGCGATCAAAGCCAACATCAAGTGAGCCTGGTGCGATTGTTGCCAGCCGCATCGCCAACCGGATATCGTTGAGGATGCCTCAGGCAAACGCGGACATCATCAGACTGGACGGCGCCGAAAAATATTTCGGCGCCGCCAATGACATCATCAGACTGGACGGTGCCGAAAAATATTTCGGCGCCGTCCGGGCGCTCAGCGGCGTCGACTTCCATGTCGGCGCCAGCGAATGCGTCGGTCTCGTCGGCCACAACGGTGCCGGCAAGTCGACGCTCATGCATATGGTGGCGGGCACGCTGGTCCCCGACAGCGGCAAGATCGTGGTGCGCGGGGCCACCGAGGAAAACTTTTCGGTGCCGCGCGCGCAGCAGCTCGGCATACGCTGTGTGTTCCAGGAGCTGTCGCTGTGCCCGAACCTCAGCGTCGCCGAGAACACCCGCATCAATCATCCGTCGCTCACCGGCCTTGGCTGGCGGCGCAAAGCGGCCGACCTGATCGTCGCCAAGCTGGACGAGATATTTCCAGACCATGGCATTTCCGCATTCGATATCGCTGGCGATCTTTCCATCGGAAGGCGGCAGATGGTGGAGGTGGCGCGCGCCTTCACGCTGACGCAGGATCCGCTCGAGCTGGTCATCCTCGACGAGCCGACCTCCTCGCTCGACGCACATACGGCCGGCCAGTTGCTCGCCTTCGTGCGCCGCTTCGTCGCCGGCGGCGGCAGCTGCATCCTGATCTCGCATGTGCTGGGCGAGGTGCTGCAGAATGCCGACCGCATCGTGGTGATGCGCGACGGCAAGGTCGTCGCCGCCGACGCGGCAAAATCCTTCGACCGCGATAGGCTGGTCACGATCATGGGCGGCGCCGAGAGACATCAGAAGACAGCGGCCGAGACCGCGAAGACCGAGGCCGGCCCGTTGCGGGTCCGCGCGCGGCCCGCGCGACAGCAGGACGGCAAGGAGCTTGTCGCGCATGCCGGCGAGATCATCGGCCTGGCCGGGCTCGCCGGCCATGGGCAGACGGATCTGCTGCTGGCAATCTTCACTGCCGCCCAGCGCTCCAGGGCCGGCATCGAGGTGACCGCGCCGGTGGCGCTGGTGGCCGGTGACCGCCAGTCGGACGGCATCTTTCCGCAATGGTCGATTTCGGAAAACATCGGCATCCGCTCGCTGGCGCGCTTGCGCAGCGGGTTTTTGATCTCGCCGCAGCGCGAGGCGGAACTCGCCGACTTCTGGCAAAAGAAGATCGGCATCCGCACGCCCGACATGACCAACAACATCTTCTCGCTGTCCGGCGGCAACCAACAGAAGGCGCTGTTCGCCCGCGCGCTGGGCTCCGACGCAAAAATCGTGCTCATGGACGATCCGATGCGCGGCGTCGACATCGGCACCAAGCTCGAAGTCTACGACCTCGTGCGCGAAGAGGCTAGGCGCGGCCGCACCTTCCTCTGGTACACAACCGAAACGGAAGAACTCGACAATTGCGACCATGTCTATGTCTTTAAGAACGGCCGGATCGTCGCCAATCTGAGGCGCGACGAGCTGACGGAGGAAAAGATCATCCAGTCCTCATTCGGCGATGCGGCCTGAGATGACCGCGGCGGCCATCGAAAACCAGCTCAAGGGCGCTTCGACGCGCAACGCGGCGGCGCGGGCGCGCCTCTTGCGCAGCCTGTTGCCGGCGCTGTCGCTGGCGCTTGTGCTCCTGGCCATCGCTTGGCTCAACCCGCGTGCCATCAGCTATTTCGGCTTCAGTCTGATGCTGAACCTGGCGATCCCGATCGCGCTGGCGACGATCGCGCAGATGTTCGTCATTGCCGGCAACGAGCTGGATCTGTCGATAGGCACCTTTGTCGGCTTCGTCGGCTGCGTCACTGCGACATGGCTGAAGGACGCACCACTCCTCGGCATCGTCGTTCTCGCCGGGTCGATCGGCGTCTACGCGCTGCTCGGCGCGCTGATCCATATGCGCAACCTGCCTTCGATCGTGGTCACGCTCGGCATGAGCTTCGTCTGGCAGGGGCTTGCCATCCTCATCTTGCCGAAGCCTGGCGGCAAGGCGCCGGACTGGCTGCTGTCGCTGATGGCGTTCAAGCCGCCTTTCATCCCGTTCCCGATCATCGCCGCGCTGCTGATCGCGGTGGTGGTGCATTTCGGCCTGATGCGCACCTCCTATGGCGTCATCCTGCGCGGCTCGGGCGGCAACGCCGCGGCGCTCAAGCGCGCCGGCTGGTCGCTGCTCAAGACCAAGATCGTGCTGTTTGCGCTGACCGGCCTGTTCGGTGTGCTGTCCGGCATGGCGCTGATCGGCATCACCACCTCGGCCGATGCCAATATCGGCAATGGCTATACGCTGCTTGCGATCGCCGGGGTCATACTCGGCGGCGGCGAGTTCGTCGGTGGCCGGGTGTCGCCGATCGGCGCGGTGCTCGGTGCGCTGACGCTGGCGCTGGCCGCTTCGCCGTTGCTCACCTTCATGCACATTCCGCCCGACTGGCAGGTGGCGGCCAACGGCGCCATTCTCATCATCGTGCTGGCGGCCCGCGTGCTGATCAGCCGCCGGGAGAGGTGAGCCATGGCCTCGCTGCAGACGCTCATCGCCAAACCCTGGATCTGGTCCTTTCTTGGGGCGCTGCTGGTGTGGCTGGCGACGGTTGCCTTCACCGGCGGCTATGGCGGCGGCGGCATGATCACGGCGGCATTGTCGCTCGCCGTCTTCACCGTCATCGTCGGCGTCGGCCAGATGTTCGTCATCACGCTCGGGCCAGGCAATGTCGACCTGTCGCTGCCGGCCAATATCGGCCTTGCCAGCGCGGTGGCCATGAAGGTGATGGACGGCAATGATTCGATGATCGTCGTCGGCCTGCTGGCCGCACTTGCCTGCGGTATGGCGGTCGGCGCGGCCAACTATCTGCTGATCTGGGCGCTGCGCATTCCGCCGATCATTGCCACGCTGTCGGCCAGCTTCATCATCCAGTCGATCGATATCAGCTACGGGCGCGGGCTGCAGATCAAGCCGCCGCCAGGTTTTGCGGATTTCACCAACTGGCAGATCCTTGGCGTCCCGGTGCTGGCGATCCTCACGGTGCTGTTCACCATCGGTGCTGCCATCGCGCTGCAGCGCATGATCTATGGCCGCTCGGTACTGGCGATCGGCCAGAACATCCGCGCCGCCTGGCTGGCAGGCGTCAATGTCGGGCGCATCCGCTTCCTCACCTACACGCTGTCGGGCATGCTCGGCGGCCTCGACGGCGCCCTGCTCGCCGGCTATTTCCGCGGCGCCAATGTCGATATCGGCAACGAGTACCTTTTGGCCTCGATCGCCGTCGTCGTCATCGGCGGCACGTCGGTGGCGGGCGGCAAGGCCAATGTGCCGGGCGTCTGGGGCGCGGCCCTGTTCCTGGTGTTATTGCTCACCATGCTCAACACATTCGGCGTCAGCGCCGGCGTTCGTCTGCTGCTGACTGGGCTGATCATCGTCGGCGTCATTACGGTGGCGGGCGGGCAGAAGGCGCTGCGCTGAGGACAAGGCGGCTTCCACTGATCCAGCGCCGGGAGAATAGCGGCCCTGCCGGAAATCCGGTTCCCATCCGGATATCGGCCCTGTAAACCGCGCAGCACGGTTCGCACTTGCGGAGGTTCGTCTTGTCCGATTTCGTCAGCGTTGCAAAGCACGGTGGCGTCGCGGTTGTCACCATCGACAATCCGCCGGTCAACGCCATGAGCTTCCATGTGCGCGAGCCGCTGCACCAGGCGCTGGCCGTGCTGCGCGACGAGCCTTCGGTCGCGGCCATCGTGATTGCCTGCGCCGGGCGAACCTTCGTCGCCGGCGCCGACATCACCGAATTCGGCAAACCGGTGCAGCAGCCGGAACTGCGCGCCGTCATCGCGCTGCTGGAGACGATCGCCAAGCCGACGGTTGCCGCCATCCACGGCACCGCGCTTGGCGGCGGGCTGGAACTGGCCCTCGGCTGCCATTTTCGCGTCGCAGGTGCTCGGGCCAAACTCGGCCTGCCCGAGGTGAAACTTGGCCTGTTGCCAGGTGGCGGCGGCACGGTGCGGCTGCCGCGCCTCATCGGCGTGGAGAAGGCGCTTGGCATGATCGTCTCGGGGACGCCGATCGGTGCTACCGAGGCGCTCGAGGCTGGTCTGGTTGACGCGGTTTTGGACGGCGATCTTCTTGCGCGAGCAGTTCGTTTCGCAAGCGAAATGGCCGCTCGCGGCGGGCCGTTCACGCCAGTGCGCGACCGCAATGATCGTCTCGCGGTGGCCGATCTCGCCGCCTTCGACAGGCAGGCGGCGGAGTTGGCCAAGAAGGCGCGCGGCCATGAAGCCCCAATCGCCTGCGCTGAGGCGGTCCGCGGCGCAATTTCGCTGTCCTTCGACGAAGCGCTGGCGGCGGAGCGCGAACTGTTCCTGAAACTCGTCGCCGGTGATCAGGCGCGCGCGCAGCGGCATCTGTTTTTCGCCGAACGTGAGGCGGCAAAGGTTCCTGGCAAGGATCTCTCACGGCGGAAGATCGCGCGAGTCGGCGTCATCGGCGCCGGCACGATGGGCGGCGGCATTGCCATGGCCTTCGCCAATGGCGGTTTTCCCGTGACCTTGCTCGAAACCAGCCAGGAAGCATTGCAGCGCGGGCTGACGACCATCGACAGGAATTATGCTGTTTCGGTCAGCCGTGGCTCGCTGACCGAAGCCGCAAGACAACAGCGGCTCGGCCTGTTCAAGGGCAGCACCGACTATGCCGACCTTGCCGATTGCGACCTGATCGTCGAGGCGGTGTTCGAGGAGATGGCGGTCAAGCAGGAAGTGTTCGGCAAGCTCGACGCCGTGGCCAAGCCCGGCGCGATCCTCGCCACCAACACCTCCTATCTCGACGTCAACGCCATCGCCGCCTCTACGTCGCGGCCGCAGGATGTCGTTGGCCTGCATTTCTTCTCGCCGGCCAATGTCATGAAGCTCTTGGAAATCGTTCGCGCCGAAAAAACCGCGCCTGACGCGCTGGCGACCGTCGTCGAGCTGGCGCGGCGCATCGGCAAGGTGCCTGTCGTTGTCGGCGTCTGCCACGGCTTCGTCGGCAACCGCATGCTGGCCGCGCGGGGCGCCGAATCCGAAGCGCTGCTGTTCGAAGGCGCGACGCCCAGCCAGATCGACAAGGCGTTCACCGAGTTCGGCTGGCCGATGGGGCCGTTCCAGATGGGCGATCTCGCCGGCCTCGACATAGGCTGGCGCAACCGCAAGGCGCGCGGGCTGACGGCCGTGATCGCCGACACGCTGTGCGAACAGGGACGTTTCGGCCAGAAGACCGGCAGCGGTTTTTATCGCTACGAGAACGGTTTTCGCACACCGGTTCCCGACCCGGAGGTTGAAGCGCTGATCCGCGCCAAGGCGGCCGAAAAAGGCATCGCGCGGCGCGCGATCGACGCAGACGAGATCATCGAACGCACGCTCTATCCGCTGGTCAACGAAGGGGCCAAGATCCTCGAGGAAAAGATCGCGGCCCGCGCGTCCGACATCGATGTCGTCTGGGTCAATGGCTACGGTTTTCCGGTCGGCAAGGGCGGGCCGATGTTCTGGGCCGGGCTAGAGGGGGCGGGGAAGATCGTCGAGCGCCTCGACCATTGGCACGAGCGGACCGCCAGGCCGATCTTCCAGCCGGCGCCGCTGCTGAGGCGGATGGCGGAAACCGGCACCTGGGAGGCTGCGGTCGGCGGATAGTCTATTCTGGCGGTACCTTGGGGCAGCAGGCTTCAGATAATGCCATGCTTTCTCAAAAGCGCCTGTTCATCGCCTGATATCCATCCAAACACCTTTGGTTCCCCATCCAGTTTCTGCACGAGATAATGGACATCAAAATCTATCGCGACGTCGGCCTGATCCTGCCTGGCATAGGTCGCCGTCCCAGGCGACATGGGCTACACAATGATGCTCGTTCAGGGGTGAGAGGGCGACATTGCGTATCCGCATTTCCTTCGTTCCTATCTCCCGATAATGCGCATAGCCTTGCACCATGACTTGCTTGAACTGATCGTCGTTCGTTCCTGTCATTACTCCGGCAGGCGAGGCCGCTGTGAAGTCGGAAGCATAAAGCGATGCGACTTCATCCATGTCCATGTCGCCGCCGAGCGGCTGTTTGAAAATGCGCTCGTATCGCTCGAACAGCTTCCTGACGCTGGTTTCCATCATCTCCTCTCCAAATGCGGCCATGTCCTGCACTACCGCAAATTTGACCACGTGGACAAAACTCGGGCGCCGTTCCATAGTTCCCTGTCTACATTCCTGAGAACAGCCGGCTCGACACGGCTGTCAACCAGAGGGGCACTTCCATGAAAAACGACAACAGCAGAATCCAATCGAAACGCGGTGGCCTGTCGCGCCGCAACGTGCTGGAACTCGGCGCGCTTGGCCTGGCTGCCACAATGCTGCCGGGCAATGCCTTCGCCCAGGACAAGCTGAAGGTGGCGGCGATCTTCGCCACGCCGATCGAGGAGCCGTGGGACAACCAGATCCACGTCGCCTTGCAGAAGGCCGAGAAAGAGCTCGGCATCGAATACAAATGGTCGGAAAAGGTGCAGACCGCCGACTTCAGCCGCGTCATGCGCGAATATGCGCAAGGCGGCTACCAGCTGGTTCTGGGCGACGCCTTCGCGGCCGAGCGTGAATCGCGCCGCACCGCAAAGCAGTTCCCGAAGACGGCCTGGCTGTTCGGCTCGGGCGCCGGACCGGCGGAGCCGAATTTCGGCGTCTTCGACAACTGGATCCACGAGCCGGCCTATCTCTCCGGCCTGATCGCCGGCAAGATGTCGAAATCGGGCACGATCGGCGCCGTGGCGGCGATGGGCATTCCGGAAGTGAACCGGCTGGTCAACGCCTTCTTTGCCGGCGCCAGGGAGGTCAATCCGAACATCAAGAAGAAGGTCGCCTTCATCGGCTCGTTCTTCGATCCGCCGAAGGCGAAGGAAGCCGCGATCGCCCAGATCGACGCCGGCGTCGACGTGATCTATGCCGAGCGCTTCGGCGTCATCGAAGCCGCGGTGGAGAAGAAGATCCTCGCCATCTCCAACATGTCCGACCAGTCGAGCCTCGGCCCCGACACGGTGATCACCGGGCCGGTCTGGAACATGTATCCGACCGTCGAACAGGCGATCAAGCTGGTCAAGGCCGGCGTTTTCACCGCGCAGGACTATGGTGATTTCTCGCGCATGGCCAAGGGTGGTTCCTCTTTGGCGCCGTACCACAAATTTGACAAGACGCTGCCGGCGGACGTCAAGGATCTGGTCGAAAAGAAGAAGGCCGAAATCCTCGAAGGCAATTTCCGCGTCGACGTGGACGAAAACACGCCGGTTTCGGATTGAGTTCTGTCTTGGGAGGCGGGTGGCTGCCCGCCCCCTCTGTCCTGCCGGACATCTCCCCCTCAAAGGGGGGAGATCGGCAGTTCCCCTGACGGCTCCGACCGGGACAAAGATGGAAAATTGGCAAAGCCAACGTGATATCCCATCTCTCCCCCGGCAGGCCAGAGGGGGGTGCAGCGCATTCCCATCAGTAAAAGCTGAATCATAAAGCTAATTCAGATCGGAGCACCCTTGTCCGCCCCTCTCATCGAAATGCGCGGCATCACCAAGAGCTTCGGCGCCGTCAAGGCGAACGAGGCCGTGGATCTCAGCGTCGCGCCGGGCGAAATCCTCGGCCTGCTTGGCGAAAACGGTGCTGGCAAGACGACGCTGATGAATGTGCTGTTCGGCGCCTATGCGCCGGATGCCGGCGAGATCCTTATCCAGGGCCAGCCGGTGCGGATCAACAGCTCGGCCGATGCACTGGCCGCCGGCATCGGCATGGTGCACCAGCATTTTCACCTCGCGCCGCGGCTGTCGGTGCTGGAGAACCTATTGATCGGCATTGCCGGCAAGTCCGGCCGCATCGACCGCGCCGGCGGGCTGGCGCGGCTCAACGAAATCAGCCGGCAGCACGGACTGATGCTCGATCCGGACCTTCCGGTGTCGGCTTTGTCGGTCGGCGAGCAGCAGCGGCTTGAAATCGTCAAGGCGCTGTTTCGCGGCGCCAGGCTCTTGATCCTCGACGAACCGACAGCGGTGCTGGCGCCGACGGAGGTCGACGGGTTGTTTTCGGCATTGCGGTCGATGGCGCTGCAGGGTCTCGGCATCATCTTCATCTCGCACAAGCTCAACGAAGTCAGGGCGCTGACGCATCGCTGCGTGGTATTGCGGCACGGCCGCGTCGCCGGGCGCGTCGATACGCCTGCCACGACCACTTCATCCGAGATGGCGCAACTGATGTGCGGCCACGAGATCGTTCCGCCGGCGCGGGGACCGTCGACGCCGGGTGTGGCGGTGCTGACGCTGCAGGGCATCTCGACGTCGCATCATTCGGGCATGGCGCTGCGCGATGTCTCGCTCTCGGTCAGGGCCAGCGAGATCCTCGGCATTGCCGGCGTCTCCGGCAACGGCCAGCGGGCGTTGGCCGATGTGATCTCCGGCGTGCTCGCACCCGATGCCGGCCAGATGACGATAGCCGGCAAATCAGTCTCGCGGTTCTCGCCGCGCGAGGTGCAGGCGCTTGGGCTCGGACGCATCCCGGAAGATCGCATGACGACCGGGCTGGTCACCAATCTGCCGCTCGCCGATTCCATGGTGCTGCCACGCATCGGCACCGAGGCCTTCAGCCGCAAAGGGCTGCTGAGACCCGACGCGATCCGCGCCTTCGCCGAAGAGCAGATCAAGGCCTATGACATTCGTTGCCCCGGACCGATGACACGCGCCGGGGCACTGTCCGGCGGCAATCTGCAGAAGGCGCTGTTGGCGCGCGAGCTTGCCTTCGACCCAAGAGTGCTGATCGTGTCGCAACCGACACGCGGCCTCGACATTGGTGCTGCCCGCTTCATCCACGAAAAGTTCCTCGACATGCGGGCCAAAGGCTGCGGCATCATCGTCATCGGCGAGGATCTCGAGGAGTTGCTGATGCTCTGCGACCGCATCGCGGTGATGTATGAGGGCCGCATCGCCGGCACGCTGGACAGCGCGGACGCTACCGTTGCAAAGTTCGGCTTGATGATGACCGGGGCCGGGCAGGCAGACGAGGCCGCCTGATGTTTCGCCTCGAAGCCCGCACCTCGACGCCCGCCTGGTTCAATCTGGCCCTGCCGCTGCTGGCTATCGGGGCGACGCTCATCCTGTGCAGCGGCCTCATCGCGCTGGCCGGCGCTGGCATCGTCGAAGCCTATGGCGTGATGTTTTCGGCTTCGCTCGGCGACACCTACGCCATCACCGAAACGCTGGTTCGGGCAACGCCGATGATCTTCACCGGACTTGCCGTTGCCGTCGCCTTCCGGGCAAAGTTCTGGAATATTGGTGCTGAAGGGCAACTGCTGGCCGGTGCGGTGGCAAGCTGCGCCGTCGGTGCCATCCCGATGCCGGGGCTGCTCGCCATGTTCCTGATGGCGCTGGCAGGGGCTGCCGCTGGTGCCGCAGTGGCGCTGGTGCCGGCGACGCTCAGGGTGAAATTCAAGGTCGACGACGTGGTCAGCTCGCTGCTGCTCAACTCGGTCATCTTCTACGCGCTGATGGCGCTGATCGAGGGGCCGTGGAAGGACAGTTTCAGCGGCTATCCGATCTCGCCGCCGATCGAGGATTCGGCGAGCTTCCCGGTGCTGCTCGAAGGCACCAGGCTGCATCTCGGCGTGGTGGCGGCGCTGATCGCGGCACCCTTGATCTGGTTCCTGATCGTGCGCACGACGCTCGGCTTCCGGATCAGGGTCACCGGCGAAAACGCCGAAGCGGCGCGCTATAGCGGTATCAACGTCCAGCGCGTGCTGATCTCGACGGCGCTGCTCTCCGGCGCGTTGGCCGGGCTTGCCGGGGTCGGCGAGGTCGGCGGCGTGCATTTCCAGGTGATGAGCGACATCTCGCCAGGCTATGGCTATTCCGGCATCGTCGTCGCCATGCTGGCCAGGCTCAATCCGCTCGGCGTGGTGCCGGCGGCGATCTTTCTGGCCGCCGTCATGACCGGCGCCGAGGCGATGTCGCGGGCGACCGGCGTGCCGGCTTTCCTCAGCGATGTCATCCAGGGCACGGCGCTGCTTGCCATGCTGGTGGCGCTGCTGTTCACCGCCTATCGCATCCGCCGCGTCGGAGCTGCCCGATGAGCGCGCTGTTCGAACAGATCCTTCAGGTCGGCTTCCTCGCCGCGATCATTCGCATCGCCACGCCGCTGGCCTTTGCGACGCTCGGCGAAATGTTTTCCGAGCGGGCGGGTGTGCTCAATCTCGGTATCGAGGGCATCATGCTGCTGTCGGCGATGACCGGCTTCACCGCTGCCAGTCTGAGCGGCAGCCTTTGGCTCGGCGTACTCGTGGCCGTTCTCACCGGCGCGCTGATGGGGGCGCTGCATGCGCTGTTCACGGTGGCGCTCGGCCTCAGCCAGCATGTCTGCGGCATCGGCGTCACGCTGTTCTGTTCAGGGCTTGCCTATTTCCTCTACCGGCTGATCTTCGGCCAGCAGTCGGTGCCGCCCAACATCAAGGGTTTTCAGACACTGCCAATCCCGGTTCTCTCGGACATCCCGGTGCTCGGGCCGGCGGTGTTCAACCAGTTTTCGCTGGTCTACATGGCGATCATCGCCATCCCACTTGCCGCCTTCGTGCTCTACCGCACGCCATGGGGCCTGTCGGTGCGCATGGTCGGCGAAAACCCGCGCGCCGCCGACTCGGCCGGCGTCGGCGTCATTGCCACGCGTTTCCAGGCTGTCATTCTTGGCGGCGCCTTAATGGGCTTGGCCGGCGCTTTCCTGTCGATGGCGCAGTTCAACGCCTTCACCTTCGGCGTTGTGTCCGGGCGCGGCTGGGTGGCGATCGCGCTGGTGGTGTTCGGCCGCTGGGACCCGTGGCGGTCTGCCGGTGCGGCGCTGCTGTTCGCCTTCGTCGATGCCTTGCAACTGCGCATGCAGGCCAGCGGCCTGGGGCACATTCCTTATGAGGCTTTCCTGATGTTGCCCTTCATCTTCACCATCGTCGCGATGGCGGTGATGTCGCGCAACGCGGTGGCACCCTCGGCGCTGCTGAAGCCGTTTCGACGCGAGGAGCGCTGACAGCCAGAGTGGCTGTCAGCGTCCCGCTTCTCACATCGCGGTAAAGCCGTTGTCGACGAACAGATGCGCGCCGGTGACGAAGCTTGACTCGTCGCTGGCCAGATACAGCGCGGCCCTCGCCACTTCTTCCGGCTCGCCGATGCGGCCCTGCTGCGCGGCAAGTGCTGCATCCGAAACATCGACGCCAAGTTTCCCCAGATCGGCGACCTCGCGCATCCCGTGCGGCGTGCGGATGAAGCCGGGGCAGACCGCGTTGCAGCGGATGTTGCGGTCGCGGAACTCGACGGCAATGGCGCGCGCGAACATGTGGCAGGCGCCCTTGGTGGTGTCGTAGAGCACTTCCATCGGCGTCGCCGCCACCGCCCAGATCGACGAGGTGCAGACGATCGAGCCGCCGCCGGCGGCGATCATGCCGGGCAGCACGGCGCGCGTCATCAGGAACATCGAGCGCACATTGACGGCATGCAGCCAGTCCCATTCCTTAACTGTCGTCTCCAGGAAGGGCTTTATCACGATGGTTCCGGCATGGTTGAACAGGACGGTGACCGGACCGAGTTTTTCGCTCGCGCCCTTCACCGCGGCCTCGACCTGCGCTTCGTCAGAAACGTCGGCGACGAAATGCTCGGCGACATGGCCGCGCGCCCGGATCGCCGCGGCTGTGGCGGCGGCGGCCTCGCCGTTGCGGTCGATGATCGCCACCTTGGCGCCTTCCGCCGCGAACAGCTCCGAGGCCGCACCACCCATTCCGGTCGCACCGCCTGAAACGATGGCAACCTTGCCCGCCAGTCTTTCGCCCATGCTTTTTCTCCCATGCCCCGGTTTGGTCGTTTCACATTGCCGTCTGCGACGATGCTATCCTTCAAGGGTCGGATGGCCAATGCATGAAACAGGGCAGAAAGGCGAGCGTATAAGCCGTTCGAGGTCACAAGCGCATGCCGCCCGCTTCGACCGATCGATCAATCACGCAGCGCTCAGCAAAGCGGAACCAATTTTCCCGCCAATTGGAGAAAATCGTTCCAACAATCGCTGAAAAATAGCACTCGACAAAGTCTACTGATTTTATAGATTAACCGGCGAGACGGAGGTCGATATGTCCTATATCCAGAACGCTCGGACTGATCGCAACGGCCAGAGGCTGACCAATGGCCAGGCCTTTCGCCCGGCCTATGCGGGCGCCTTCGCCTATCTCGTCTTCGCCCTTGCGTTCGTGTTCACCGGGGCGGTCGTTCTCGGCCTTATTCCCTGAGTTACGGGTGGCGGCCTACCGCCTTCAGGCAACCGGAGTTTGAAAGAACCCTAATCGCGGTGCGCATTCGTGCGCCAAGGTGATGCGGATTTCGGATTCGCCGCATCAGCGGCTCCCAACGTGATGGAGGAGATGGCAATGCCGATCGAGTTCACGCATGTTCCCGGTAAAACACAGGACGCCAGCTTTTTCTATGATTTCGTCGAGACCGCGACAAAACTGTCGCTGATCGAGGATGCCGGCTTCAGGAAGATCGTCGTCGACGATTCGGCCGGACTGCTGACCAATATGGACATTGCAGCCCAGACGCTGGACCGCACCTCGTCGCTGGAAGTGGTGCTGACACATTGGGCCGGGGTGATCGAACCGACCGTGGCGGCGCGGCAGCTGGCGGCGCTCGATGCCAAGAGCGGCGGGCGGCTGTCACTGAGGATGCTCAGCGAGCCGCTCAGCGACGACGATGCCGAGGCGCGTCCGGTCGGCCACACTGTGGTCTGGCAGCGGATCGATGAATATCTGGTGCTGTTGAAGCGGCTGTGGTCGAACGACAAGCCCTTCGATCATGAAGGCGCCTTCTACAGTGTGAAAGACGGCTACGTGCCGCGCAAGGGGCCGCACGGCGTGACCATCCGCATGGGCGGACAGTCCGGAACGGCGCTCAAGGTCGCCGGTCGGCATGCGGATGTCTTCGAATTGGCCGCCGGTTCGCTGGACGAGGTTAGGCAGCTGATGCAGCGGGTGCGCAGCGCTGCTGCCGAACACGGCCGCGCCGGCAAGGTGCGATTCGCGCTGCCGGTTCGCATCCGTTTCGAAGGCAAGGCAGCCGCCACCGACCACAAGGCGATCGAGGTTTCAGGGCTGCCGGGGCAGATCGTGCTGTCGCTGCTGCCCTATGCGGCCCTGGGTGTAAATGAGTTCATGATCGCCGGCATCGACCGGCCGCGCGAAATCGCGACTGTGGGCCGGGAAACGGTGACGCTGCTCGGCAATACGATGGCGCGCCGAGAGGCCGAGGTGGTGCTGCCGGAGGCTTTTGTATCCCGCGCCGTCCCGGATATTCGCGCGGCGGGGTGAGTCCCTCTCTCAGACGCTTTGGCCTGCCTTGCCGTCGAGGCGCGACAAGGCGTCGATAACGGCACTCGCGTCTGCCAGCGCCCCAAAGACACCATCCTCCACCGTGACCATGTGCAGTGCCGCCTCATGCGCGTATCTGTCGCCGCTGGCGCAGGCGTCCGAAATCGTCAGGCACTGGAAATTCCGGTCGCAGGCCTCGCGCAGCGTGGTGTGCACGCAGACATCGGTCGTGCATCCCGAAAACAGCAGATGCGTGATGCCCTGCGAGCGCAGGACAAGTTCGAGATCGGTGTAAGTGAAGGCGCCGTTGCAGGTCTTGTCGACGATGATGTCCTGAGGCGCGACGTCGATCTCGGGCACGATCTGAAAACCGGAACCGGACCGCAGCAGGATGTCGGTGCCGTCGAGGCCGGCGCGCTTGCGGCGCCATTTTTCGTAAGGCGTCATGTCGGCCATATCTGCCCGGTAGCCCTGCCTGGTGTGGATGATCCTGAGGCCAGCCGCCCGTGCTGCCGCGATCAGCCGGCCAACCGTCGGCAAGATGGCGCGCAGCGGGGCCGGGTCGTAACCCTGTTTGGCAAAATAGCCTGTCGTCGACAGGAAATCCTGTTGCAGGTCGATGACGACGAGCGCGGTGTTTTCCGGCACCAGCCTGCCGTCATAGGGGAAATCGAACGGTGTCGCCTTGATCATAGGGGCTCCTGGTTTTCCCCATCCTAGCCTGTCGTACGCACGGCCGGAAATCGGCTTGCTTCGGAGAGAAGACCGGGCTGCCACTGCCAACGGCGCATCGCGGATTCGGCACGGTTGCGCGCGTCACGACATTTTTGTTGATTCAAAAAGTCATCTTCAGAGTTGACTAGTAAACTCATGTTTCATAGTCAACCGGCAATGGTTGCCGGGAACCGGATTCAGGGACCTGCGCATGCCGGAGTTGCAGAAAGGCCGAAAGCGTGGCTGGAGTTCAGACTGCCTTCCGTATCGACGCGGTGCGTTTCGCCGTCGGCGAGCGGACCCTGCTCGGCCCGGTCACGCTCGAACTCGAGCGTTCGCGCGTCTACGGGCTGATCGGCCACAATGGGTCAGGCAAGTCGACGCTCATCAAGCTTCTGGCGCGCCAGCAGCCGGCAAGTGCTGGTGCCATCAGTTTCGCCGAGCGGCCACTCGCCGGATGGGGCGCCCGCGAATTGGCGCGTGCGCTGGCCTACCTGCCGCAGACGACGCCGGCGGCGACCGGCCTCACCGTGCGCGAACTGGCGACGCTCGGGCGCTATCCCTGGCATGGCGCGCTCGGCCGCTTCGGCCATCAGGACAAGCGGCATGTCGAGGAGGCGCTGGCGCTGACCGACATGGCCGGTTTCGCCGACCGCCTGGTGGACGAACTCTCCGGCGGCGAGCGCCAGCGGGCGTGGCTCGCCATGCTGGTGGCGCAGAATGCCGGCGTCATGCTGCTCGACGAGCCGATCTCGGCGCTCGACATCGCGCATCAGGTCGAAGTGCTGCGTCTCGTCAAGGATCTCAGCCGCAAACGCGACCTCTGCGTCGTCGTCGTGCTGCACGATCCCAACATGGCGGCGCGCTACTGCGACGAGCTGATCGCGCTGAAGGACGGCAGGCTGCTGACCCGCGGCACGCCCGGCGAGATCATGCAGGGCGACGTGCTCAAGGGCATTTTCGGGGTCGAGATGGGGGTGTTTGCGCATCCCGTCACCGGCCAGCCGATCGGTTACGTGCAATGACAAAGCGAGGACGAAGCGTGTCCAGAAACGGTCTCTTTGCGGCGCTGGCCGCATCGCTCATCCTGTCGGCAGGGGCCGTCGCGGCACAGGAACAGCCGGCAACACCAGCTCCAGCAGTGCAGGCGCCGGTAACGCAAGCGCCAGCGGCACAAGCACCCTCCGCGCCCGCTGCAAATGCGCCGGCCGCAGCCGCGCCGGCAGAATCGCAGCCGGGCGTTCAGCCGGCACCGTCCGCCGCCGCAGGAGCCGAGCCGTCGACGGCGATCTCGCTGACGCTGCCGCACGATTTGTCGCCCTGGGGCATGTTCATGGCCGCCGACATTATCGTCAAAGCGGTGATGATCGGGCTTGCCTTCGCATCTTTTGTCACCTGGACGATCTGGCTGGCCAAGTCGCTGGAGATTTTTGGCGGCAAGCTGCGTGCCCGCCGCGCGGCCAACGCCATCGGCAATGCCGCGACGCTGATGCAGGCCGGGCGCGCGCTCGGCCACAACAATGGCCCCGGCGCCCTTCTGGTGCGGGCGGCCGAGGAAGAGGCGGCGCTTTCAGCCGGCGCGCTCAATCACGTCTCGGGCGAGGGCCTGAAGGAGCGCGTCACGTCGCGCCTGGCGCGCATCGAGGCGGCCGCGGCGCGGCGCATGTCGCGCGGCACCGGCCTGCTGGCGACGATCGGTTCTACCGCGCCGTTCGTCGGCCTGTTCGGCACGGTCTGGGGCATCATGAACGCCTTCATCGGTATCTCGCAGGCGCAGACCACCAATCTGGCGGTGGTGGCGCCCGGCATCGCCGAGGCGCTGCTGGCCACCGCCATGGGCCTGGTCGCGGCGATCCCGGCGGTGGTCATCTACAACGTCTTTGCGCGATCGATAGCCGGCTACCGGCAGATCCTTGCCGATGCCTCGGCCGGAGTCGAGCGGCTGGTCAGCCGCGACCTCGATTTCCGCACGGTGCCGCCGGCAAGTGCCATGGCAGCGGAGTAAGCAGCCATGGCGGCTAGAATTCGCGAAACGGCAGTCGACGATCTCGAGGAAAGCCACGAGATCAACGTCACGCCGTTCATCGACGTCATCCTGGTGCTGCTGATCATTTTCATGGTCGCGGCACCCTTGGCGACGGTCGATGTCAATGTCGACCTGCCGGGGTCGACGGCGACGCCGGCGCCGCGGCCCGAGACGCCAATCTTCCTGACGTTGAAAAGCGATCTCACCCTGGCCATCGGCAATGACAGCGTGCCGCGCCCCACCTTCGCCGCCGTGCTCGACGGCAGGACCAAGGGCGACAAGCAGACGCGCATCTTCCTGCGCGCAGACAAGACGGTCGGCTATGGCGACCTGATGGAGGTGATGAACCTCCTGCGCGGTGCCGGCTACCTCAAGATCGCGCTGGTCGGGCTGGAGACGCTGCCCGCCGCCGAAGCCACTGCGCCGGCCACGAGCGGAAGCCCTGCACCGGCGCCAAACGGCGGACCAATCCAATGACTGAAGCCGCCTTGCCCAGGATCGATCCGCCGCGCTCTGGCGTGCGCGCGGCTGGCCTGTGGGCAGGCGCGGCAGCCCTGGTCCTCATCGCGCATGTGGCGGTCGCTTATGCCGTGCAGAATTTCAGCCTGACCGAGATGGCCGATGGCGGACCGCCACCGGCGCTGGCGATCGAGATGTCGCCGATGGTGATGATGCCGACCGTGCAGGAAGAGACGCCGGTGTCGGATGTGGTGACGCCCGACCGAGCCGATCCGGTCGAAGAGACCATCGCAGAGGCGAAGCCGGTGACCGAGCCAGTGCCGGAACCGGCCGTGGAAGAAGCGGAGCCGGTCGCCGAACAGCCGGTCGAAGCCGAAGAGACCACGGTGCCTGAGCCGGCGGAGCCGACGGTTGCGGCTCTGAGCGAACAGCCGCCACCACTCGAAGAGGTCGTGCCTGACATCGTCGAGACGGTCGCGCCCGACGTGGTCATCCCGCTGCCGCAGCCGAAACCGGCCCAGACGGAAGTCAAGGCCAACAAGCCGGTCGAAGCGAAGAAGACGACGGAAAAGAAGCCTGTCGAAAAGCCGAAACAGCGCAAGAAGAAGCAGAAAGCGACACCGCCCAAGACGGTGACGACTGCCAGCATCGACGCCAAGGCGGCGGCCAAGGCCGCCGCGCCGCAATCGTCCAACGCGGCGCCGCGGTCGAGCGTCAGCCCGTCGCGGTGGAATGCCAGCCTGGCAGCGTGGATCCGGCGGCACACGCGCTACCCGAGCGCGGCAAAATCCAGACGGGCCGAAGGCACCCCGAGCGTGACCTTCATCGTCGACGCGTCCGGCGGGGTGGTCTCTGCTCGGCTTGCCCGCTCTTCGGGCGACGCCGATCTCGACAGCGCGGCGCTCAGCGCGCTGCAGGGCGCCACCGTGCCCACGCCGCCGGCGGAGCTCGGCGCGCGCGTTACCCGCACGGCGCCTTTCGTTTTCAGTCTGCGCGATTAGCTGGAAATCCCCCAGCCAGCCGGCGGCGTGGGCCATCACTTTCCCGCTTGACTGACCCGCCGTACGGAATAGGCTGACCCGCGAAAATACCGGCCTTGGTCGCCGGGCGGCAAGAATGCCTCGTATGCCTCGCCCTCCGGGTCGAGGCTGCGGGGCATTGTCATTTTGGGGCTTTGCTTGAAACAGCGTATCGAGATCGGCATCCTCTACTCGCGCTCGGGAAGCTATCAGCTCGTGTCCGATGCATGCCGGATGGGCGCGATACGCGCGATCGCCGACATCAACGCCGACCGCCGCTATGGCATCGAGCTGGTACCGGTCGAACGCGATCCGCAAAGCAATGCGGACCGCTATGCGACGCTCTGCGAAGACATCTTCAGGAACAGCAGCGCCCGCCATGTGGTCGGCTGCGTCACTTCCTGGAGCCGCAAGGAGACGATCCCGGTTCTGGAGAAGGCGGGCGGCATGCTCTGGTACGCCTGCCCCTATGAGGGCTTCGAGGCCAACGAGCATGTGGTCTACATGCACGCCTGCCCGAACCAGCATCTGGTGCCGCTGATGGCCCATGTCGTGCCGCGCTTCGGCGCCAACGGCTTCCTGCTCGGGTCGAACTATATCTGGGGCTGGGAGATGAATCGCGTGGCGCGCGACCTGATCGCCGATGCCGGCGGTAAGGTGCTGGGCGAGCGCTATCTGCGCATCGGCGAAACCGACGTGTCGCGTCTGATTGGGGAAATCCGGGCCACGCGACCGAATTTCATCCTCAACAATCTGATCGGGACATCGTCCTACGCCTTCCTGGCGGCCTATCACGACCTGGCGGATGAAGATCCCGCCTTCAGCCCCGAAACCTGCCCGGTCATCTCCTGCAACCTCACCGAGGGCGAGCTGCCGGCGATTGGCGAAACGGGCAAGGGGCATTTGTCGGTCGGGCCCTATTTCGCACCGCGGCCGGCCGCATTCGCCTCGTCTTTCGAGGCCTCCGCCTATGCCTCCGTGCAGGTGATGGCCGATGTGCTCTCCCGCGATCCCGACGCCGGTCCGGCGGAGTTTTCCAGGGCTTTCGCCGAACGGCGCTTCTCCACCCGGCTCGGGCCGATCGCCATCGACGCCCACTCCCAGCACGCGACGCTGCCGGTGATCATCGGCCGGATCGCGGACGGGGTCTTCGAGGTCGTCAGCCGCGAGGACGAGGTTGCGCCGGATCCGTATCTGTCGCGCTACGACCCCGCCAAGACATTCGGCAGTCCGCGCCTGAGGGTGGTGTCGTGAGCAGAACGCCACGTATCCCCAATCTCGGCGGTGCCAGGGCCTTCATCCTGCATCGCCCGCATCCGACGGTGCAGGCCATCATCAGGCAATTGTCGGCCATCGGCCTCGAGACGGTCGATTGCTGGCCTGAATTGCCGCCCGAGGCGCTGGCAGCCGACTTCGTCTTCTTCGATGCCGATCTCGGTTTCGACGAGCAATTTCCCTGGAAACCGGGCGAAGCGCCGATGCCGCTGGTGGCGCTGATCGGTTCGGAGGCGCCGGGCCGCATCGAATGGGCGCTGTCGCACAAGGCCGACGCCCAGCTGTTGAAGCCGGTCGGCAATGCCGGCGTCTACAGCGCGCTGCTGATCGCGCGGCAGAGTTTTGAGGCGCGCAAGCATCTCGCCGGCGAGATTGCGTTGCTGCGCCAGCGCGTTGCCGAGCGCCAGACCATCGTGCGCGCCGTGGCGGCGCTGTCGAAGGGTGCTGACGATGATCGCGCCTATGCACAGCTCAGATCGCTGGCGATGAGCTGGCAGATCAGCGTCGAAGAGGCCGCGCGCCGGATCGTGGCGATGACGGAAGAGGAAGGTGGCGATGACCAGTCCCATCGCGCCTGACCTTCCGGCGGCCGGGCGCATGCCGGTTAAGCCGCGCGCCAGCGTCTGGCGGCGTCTGGTCAAGCGACCGCTGGCGATGCTCGGCCTGGTCATCATCGCCATCGTGCTCGCCGGCGCGATTCTGGCGCCGTGGCTGACCGGCTACGATCCGAACGAACAGATGTTCGACGGGCTGACGCTGGAAGGCGCGCCGCTACCGCCGGACGCCAAATTCTGGCTCGGCACCGATCTGCTCGGCCGCGATCTTCTGACCCGCATGCTATTCGGCGCACGCACCTCGCTGATCATCGGCATCGTCGCCAATGGCGTGGCACTGCTGATCGGCACGCTGGTCGGCGTCACCGCCGGTTATTTCCGCGGCTGGATCGGCAGTGCCCTGATGCGCTTCACCGATTTGATGATGGCGTTCCCGGCGCTGCTGCTCGCCATTTGTCTGGCGGCGGTGTTCGAGCCGAGCCTGTGGATCGTCGCCATGGTGATCGCGCTGGTCAATTGGGTGCAGACCGCGCGCGTCATCTATACCGAGACCAGCTCGCTTGCCGAGCGCGAATTCATCGATGCCGAACGCACCATCGGCGCGAGTGCGCCACGCATCCTGTTTCGCCATATCCTGCCGCATCTTTTGCCGACCATCATCGTCTGGGGCACGCTTGGCATCTCGACCACAGTGCTGCTCGAGGCGACGCTCAGCTATCTCGGCATCGGCGTGCAGCCGCCGACGGCGTCGTGGGGTAACATCATCTTCGAGAACCAGACCTATTTCCAGGCGGCACCCTGGCTGGTGTTCTTCCCCGGTGCGGCGATCCTGGCGCTGGCGCTGGCCTTCAACCTGATCGGCGATGCGTTGCGCGACATCCTCGATCCGACGCAAAGGGGCCGGGGATGATCGCCTATCTTGGCCGCCGCCTCATCCAATCAGCGCTGATCCTGCTCGGTGTCTCGCTGATCACCTTTGCGCTGCTCTATCTTCTGCCGGCCGATCCGGTGCGGCAGATCGCCGGACGCAGCGCCACGCCGCAGACGGTCGAGAACATCCGCCAGCAACTCGGCCTCGACCAACCCTTCGTCGTCCAGTACTGGCACTATCTGGTGAGCCTGCTCAGCGGCGATCTCGGCCGTTCCTACATCCAGCGTTCCGAGGTCACCGAGCTGATCGTCTCGCGGCTGCCGGCGACGCTGCTGCTGATGGTCGGCGCCATTCTGTGCGAGCTGGTGATCGGCCTGAGCATGGGCCTGATTGCCGCCGTCAGGCGCGGCACAACCACCGACCAGACGCTGATGGTCGCCTCCTTCGTCGGCGTCTCGGCGCCGCAATTCGTCGTCGGCCTTTTGCTGCTCTACGTTTTTGCGGTGCGGCTGAGCTGGTTTCCGATCGGTGGCTACGGCACCTGGCGCCATCTCGTGCTGCCGTCGCTGACAATGGGCATCCTCGGCGCCGGCTGGTATGCGCGCATGATGCGCTCGTCGATGATCGACGTGCTGCGCCAGGACTATGTGCGCACGGCGCGGGCCAAGGGACTGGCGCGCGGCGCAATCATCTTCCGCCATGCTCTGCCCAACGCCATTCTGCCGGTCATCGCGATGATCGGCATCGACATCGGCATCTTCATGGGCGGCATCGTCGTCGTCGAAAGCGTGTTCGGATGGCCCGGCATCGGCCAGCTCGCCTGGCAGGCCATCCAGCGCGTCGACATCCCGATCATCATGGGCGTCACGCTGGTGTCGGCCTTCGCCATCGTGCTCGGCAATCTCTTGGCCGACATCGTCGCGCCGTTCATCGACCCGCGCATCAAGCTTAGATGAAAACCAGAAAACAACCAGAGAAAGGGAACCATCAATGAAACGATTTTTGGCCTCCACAGTTGCGGCATCGGCGCTGGCGCTGGCGCTGATGCTCGGCATGGCAAGCGCGCGCGCCGAGGACGCCGTCGATCCGAACGCCAAGCAGGGCGGCGCTATCACCATCACCTACAAGGACGACGTCGCCACGCTCGATCCGGCGATCGGCTATGACTGGCAGAACTGGTCGATGATCAAGAGCCTGTTCGACGGGCTGATGGACTATGAGCCGGGCACCACCAATCTGAAACCCGACCTTGCCGAAAGCTACGAGATCTCGCCCGACGGCAAGACCTTCACCTTCAAGCTGCGCCACGGCGTGAAATTCCACAATGGCCGCGAGATGACGGCCGACGACGTGAAATACTCGCTCGACCGCGTCACCAATCCGAAGACGCAGAGCCCCGGCGCCGGCTTCTTCGGCTCGATCAAGGGCTATGACGAAGTCGCCGCTGGCAAGGCGGAGAGCCTGTCGGGCGTCACCGTGGTCGATCCCTACACGGTCAAGTTCGACCTGACCCGGCCTGACGCCACCTTCCTGCACGTCATGGCGATCAACTTCTCGCATGTCGTGCCGAAGGAAGAGGTCGAGAAATACGGCGCCGATTTCGGCAAGCATCCGGTCGGCACCGGCGCCTTCAAGCTCGCCGAATGGACGCTCGGCCAGCGCATCGTGTTCGAGCGCAATCCGGATTACTGGCACAAGGGACTGCCGCATCTCGACAAGATCACCTTCGAAATCGGTCAGGAACCGATCGTGGCGCTGCTGCGCCTGCAGAAGGGCGAGATCGACATTCCGGGCGACGGCATTCCACCGGCCAAGTTCCAGGAAGTGATGGCCGATCCCGAGCAGAAGGCCCGTGTCGTGGTGGGCGGCCAACTGCACACCGGCTACGTCACCATGAACACCACGATGGCGCCGTTCGACAATGTGAAGGTGCGGCAAGCGGTCAACATGGCGATCAACAAGGACCGCATCGTCCAGTTGATCAACAACCGCGCCGTCCCGGCCAACCAGCCGCTGCCGCCGTCGATGCCCGGCTACGACAAGGCGTTCAAGGGCTATGCCTATGATGTCGCCAAGGCCAAGGCGCTACTTGCCGAGGCCGGCCATCCCGACGGTTTCGAGACGCAATTGTTCACCATGAACACCGACCCCAACCCGCGCATCGCCCAGGCGATCCAGCAGGACCTGGCGGCGGTCGGTATCAAGGCCAGCATCCAGTCGCTGGCCCAGGCCAATGTCATTGCCGCCGGCGGCGACAAGGCCGGGGCGCCGATGATCTGGTCGGGCGGCATGGCCTGGATCGCCGACTTCCCGGATCCGTCGAACTTCTACGGTCCGATCCTCGGCTGCGCGGGGGCTGTGCCCGGCGGCTGGAACTGGTCGTGGTATTGCAACAAGGATCTCGATGCCAAAGCGGCCGAGGCCGATTCGGTCGTCGATCCGGCCAAGGGCGCGGAGCGCGACAAGATGTGGAGCGCGATCTACGACAAGATCATGGAGGATGCGCCGTGGGCGCCGGTGTTCAACGAGCAGCGCTTCACGATGAAGTCGCCTCGAATGGGCGGCGCCGACAATCTCTATGTCGACCCGGTCCATATCCCGATCAACTACGACAATGTGTATGTGAACGATGTGCAATAACTGCGACTACACCATCCACGGGCGCCACCATCATTTCGGCTGGGACAATTCCTTTGCCCCGGCCGAGCGGGTGGCGCCCGGCTCGACGATCGAGTTCCAGTGCCTTGATGCGGGGGGCGGCCAGCTTCAGGCCGACAGCACTGTCGCCGACGTCGCCAAGCTCGACTTCGCCAAGGTCAACCCGGTGACCGGGCCGATCTTCGTCGAGGGTGCCGAGCCTGGCGATGCGCTGAAGGTGACAATCGATATGTTCAAACCGTCCGGCTTCGGCTGGACGGCGAACATACCGGGCTTCGGCTTGCTCGCCGACGACTTCAAGGAGCCGGCGTTGAACATCTGGAAGTACGACGCTGCCTCGCTCGAGCCGGCGTTGTTCGGCAAAAACGCGCGCGTGCCGCTGAAGCCATTTGCCGGCACCATCGGCAATGCGCCGGCTGAAAAAGGCCACCACTCGGTGGTGCCGCCAAGGCGCGTCGGCGGCAATCTCGACATCCGCGATCTCGCCGCCGGCACCACGCTCTATCTGCCGGTCGAGGTGGCGGGCGCGCTGTTTTCGGTCGGCGACACGCATGCGGCGCAAGGCGACGGCGAGGTCTGCGGCACAGCGATCGAAAGCCCGATGGACGTCGTGCTTAAGCTCGACCTGGTCAAGGACGCCAGGCTGAAAACGCCGCGCTTCACCACGCCCGGCCCGGTGTCCCGGCATCTCGACGCCAAGGGCTATGAGGTGACGACCGGCATCGGTCCGGACCTGATGGCCGGCGCCAAGGAGGCGGTGGCGCAGATGGTGGATTTGCTGGCCGGCCGCTACGGGCTCGACCCGGTCGACGCCTACATGCTGGCCTCGGTCTGCGGCGATCTTCGCATATCGGAAATCGTCGACATGCCGAACTGGGTGGTGTCGTTCTACTTCCCGCGCTGCGTTTTCGAATGAACGCAGGCGCAGCCAATCGGCCGGCCGGGGCTGCCGCCCCGGTCGACTCCATCGCAGCCCGGCCGGTCCTGGACATCGCCGGCCTGTGCGTCAGCGTGCGCGGCGAGGATGGCGAGCGGGAGGTGGTGTCCGACCTTTCCTTCAAGCTTGCCCGCGGTGAGACGCTTTGCATTGCGGGCGAATCCGGCTCTGGCAAATCGATGACGGCGCTGGCGATCATGCAGCTTTTGCCGCAGCCCGCCGGCCGGATCTCGTCGGGCACCATCCGACTTGGTGAGACCAACCTCGCGACACTGAACGAGCGCCAGATGCAGCGCATTCGCGGCGCCCGCATTGCGATGATCTTCCAGGAGCCGATGACCTCGCTCAACCCGGTGCTGTCGATCGGCCGGCAGCTGACCGAATCCATCGAGGCGCATACCGACCTCTCCCAGTCGCAAGCGCAACGGCGCGCCGTCGAAGCGCTGAAGGCGGTACGCATCTCGGAAGCCGAAAGCCGGCTAAAGCAGTTTCCGCACGAACTGTCGGGCGGCATGCGCCAGCGCGTAATGATCGCCATGGCGCTGGCGCTGGAACCGGACGTGCTGATCGCCGATGAGCCGACGACGGCGCTCGACGTCACAGTGCAGGGCGAGGTGCTGGAACTGCTGCGCGACCTGCAGCGCGAACACGGCACCAGTGTCATTTTGATCACCCACGACATGGGCGTGGTCGCCGAAATGGCGGACCGCGTCATCGTCATGCGGCATGGCCGCATGGTCGAGGAGGGCGCGGCTACCGACATCTTTGCCCTGCCGCAAGCCGAATACACGCGCGAGCTGCTGGCCGCCGTCCCGCGCATCGGCACCGGTGCCGGCCGTCAGGAATCCAGGGATGCCGCAGAAGCGTCGAAGCCGGCAAACGTCGCCGATGTCGACGATTTGCATGTCCGCTTCGACCTGCGCGGCGGCTTCTTCGGCAGGATCAACCGGCGCGTCCACGCCGTCGAAGGCGTCAGCTTTTCGATCGCGCCGAACGAGACGCTGGCACTGGTCGGCGAGTCCGGCTGCGGCAAGTCGACCACCGCCAAGGCGCTGGCCGGGCTGGTGCCCTATCAGGGCGATATCGCCATCGGCGGGCGCAATCTGTCAGGGCTCGGCCGCGCCGCGCGCAAGGCGGTGCGCCGCGACGTGCAGATGATTTTTCAGGACCCCTACGCCTCGCTCGACCCGCGCATGCGTGTCGGCGACCTCGTCGCAGAGCCGCTGCTGATCCACGGCATTGCCTCGAAGGAGGAACGCAGGGAGCGCGTGGCCGCACTATTCGAGCGCGTCGGCCTGTCGGCCGACCAGATGGAGCTCTATCCGCACGAATTCTCCGGCGGTCAGCGCCAGCGCATCTGCATTGCGCGGGCGCTGGCGCTCAGGCCGAGGCTGATCATCGCCGACGAAAGCGTCTCGGCGCTCGACGTCTCGGTGCAGGCGCGCGTGCTGGATTTGTTAAAGGAATTGCAGCGCGAATTCGGCGTCGCCTATCTGTTCATCTCGCATGACATGGCGGTGGTCGAGAACATCTCCGACCGTGTCGCCGTCATGTATCTCGGCCAGATCGTCGAGATGGGCACGCGCGACCAGGTGTTTTCCAACCCGCGCCATCCTTACACCAAGCGCCTGATCGAGGCCGTGCCGGTGCCCGACCCCACGAGGCGAAGGGAGCGTTTCGCGCGCCTCGACCGGGAAATCCCGAGCTCAACGCGAAGGATCGGCGAGACTCCGCCGCGACTGGCCCTGACGGATGTCGGTGGCGGGCACCTCGTGGCCGTCTGAAGTTTTCGTGAACGCGGTCGGGTTGACTCGATCGCCTGATTGCCTAGCTAAAAAAAGGGCGCCGGGGCGGCACGCAAATCCAACAGTCGGCATGATATCCTTCCGCATCCGAAAGCTTGCCCTTCCAGTTCTCACGGCCGGCATCTTGTCTTCCTGCGTGGTCCCCGACGATACGTCGCGTCTCGCCAAGGTAGACGCGACAACCGCAGCGGCGCGCAAGGAAATGGTCGGTCTCAGCGAGGCTGACGTGCGCATGTGCGCCGGCTTTCCCACCGCCACGGCCGACGCCGGCGGATCGGGCCAGATCTGGACCTATCAGCGTGTCGTGCAGCGTGGCAATCTCAGCGTCGTTGTTCCGACCCTGGCCGTGGGCGCGATCCCCGCAGTCGGCGGATCCGTCAACCTTGCGCCCGGCGGCTATTGCAACACGCAAATTCGCATGGTTGACGGCCGCGTCGCCGAGATTGCCTATGCGGGCGACAACAATTTGCCGAACAGCCGCGATGCGCTCTGCGTCAGTACAGTGGACGCGTGCGTGGCCTATGCGCGCCAACGCCATCAGAAGGCGACGGCCGTCTCCAGGTAAGCGAGTCAAGGCGCATCTTCAATCGGCGGCCTGGACGAGGGGCCTTCCTCGGTCAGACGATTGTGACTTGATTGGCTTCACGAGTTTGGATCAAACGGGGGCCACCGCGATCCGCCGCGATGGCGCCGGTTCGTCGCTTATGCCATGTGGGTGCCCGGCCCCCGAGGCCTCTCAGCTGGAGCGCATATGACGGTCCTCACACGTCGCAAACTCTTGAAAGCTGCCTTAGCTGCCGGCGCTGGTGGGGTCGGGCTCTTTACCGTGGGCAGATTGGGTAGCTGGGCCGCGGCTACGCCCGAGCCGGTAATGCTGAAGACCGCGAGCATTCAGGCGAAGCTGATGGATGTCGGCCAGACCAAAAATGTGCTGACCTATGGCGACGCCGGCATGCCGCCGGTGCTCAGGATGAAAAAGGGCGAGCCTTTCGCCGCCCGGCTGATCAATGCCATCGACGATCCAACGACGATCCACTGGCATGGCATTCGCGTTCCCAACAGGATGGATGGCGTGCCGTTCCTGGTGCAGCCCTATGTCTATACCGGCGATCATTTCGACTACGCCTTTACACCGCCCGACGCCGGCACCTTCTGGTATCACCCACATTGCAACACGCTGGAGCAGATGGGCCACGGCCTGACCGGCGTGATCGTGGTTGAAAACCTCAACGATCCGCAGTTCGATGCCGAGGTGGTCATCAATCTGCGCGACTGGCGCCTCGGCGACGACGGCCAGTTCATCGAACAATTCCGGCCGCGCGATGCCGCAAGATCCGGCACTTACGGCACGGTGCGCACCGCCAACTGGCTCGACCAGCCGCACTATGACGCGCCGGCCGGAGGGCTGGTGCGGCTCAGGGTCGCCATTACCGACGTCACGCGCGTCTATGCTTTTCGCGTCGAAGGTGCCGAGGCGATGGTGATCGCGCTCGACGGCAATCCGGTGCCGCAGCGCTTTGCGCCCGATGCCTTGCAGCTCGGGCCCGGACAGCGGCTGGAGCTCGCCATACGCATGCCCGACGAAGAGGGGGCGATCGTCAGTCTGGGAGATGTCAGGGGCACCAAGCCCAAGGTCTTGGCGACGCTACGTGCCGTTGGAAGTTCCCTCAAACGCGACCTTCGCGACCTTGCACCGCTGGAGGTCAACCCGGTCCAGCAAGTCGATCTCGTCGCCGCCGAGCACATTTCATTGTCGCTCAGTGCTACGGCGGAAAACGTACCGAGCGACGGCATCTGCGGCTCGCTTGGATACAGTTTCTGGGCCATCAACAAAGTGCCGTGGCCAGGCGATACGCCGGACCCGACTGCGCCGCTGGCCGAACTGAAGCTCGGCAGAAGCTACGTCATCGACATGGAAAACCTGACGCCGCAGTCGCATCCGATCCATCTGCACGGCATGAGCTTCAAGGTGCTGTCGTCCTCGACACGTCCGGTGCAGCCTGTCATCTCAGACACCTATCTCATCCAGCCCAACGAGAAGGTTCAGCTCGGTTTCGTCGCCGACAACCAAGGCGACTGGCTACTGCACTGCCACATCATCGAGCATCAGAAATCAGGGATGACGAGCTATATCCGGGTGGTGTGAAGGCGCGTCGGTCCGATGCGCCGGATTTGGTATTGATACGGCCAGGGCCACGAAATCTGGGCTGCGTTAAAGGGCGCGCGATTGCGGGCAGCTTAAGGCGCATTCGCTGGCGCTCAGCGAAGGCCAGGGCGAAGGATCCCGGCTCGAATGAGTAGGTGCATTCCTCGTCGTCCTCGATGACCCGCACAAAGCATTGGCGGTCCGTCTCAACGATCTCAACGCGGGTTCCCAAAAGACCGCCATAGCTGTCCAGATAAGCACGCACATCGCTTTGTGAATAAGGCATCGCTTTTCTCCCACATGGTGAAACATGTGACCGTGCCAATAATACCTGCGTGCCGCAATAAACTATGACATACGTCACATGGCGTTCAGACGTTCTGCAGCGATGGGCACGAGATGGTGTGCACGACCATGCACTTGATCGAAGGTGCCCGATCCCGCCAGGCGCCGGCAGCGCTTCGCCCGCCGCGAGAGGGGAAATTTCGAATTCGACCCAGAAGGGTCGGCGAGGCGAACGCGAAACTGGTGCTCAGGGATTTCGGCGGCGGACATCTTGCCGCCATCTGAAATTCGACCCGATCGATGGTCGTGGGTTCATTTCGGTGAAAATCCGATGGTGGAGCTGAGGAGGATCGAACTCCTGACCTCGTCATTGCGAACGACGCGCTCTCCCAGCTGAGCTACAGCCCCGTCCAACGGATGGCGCATTTATCGAAGGCAGCGGTTTCCTGTCAAGGCGAAATGGCCCTACATCCGCCCTTCAGTCCGGCATGTGGCGGAAGCCGGCCCTTGCCGCTTTCTCCTGCAATGGCTACATGTCGCGAAATCAATGGAGCTCTGAATGAACGCGCTTATCGACACTCTGATCTACGCGCTCAGCCTTTACTGGTGGATCATCATCGCGTCGGCCATTTTCTCCTGGCTCTACGCATTCAACGTAGTCAACTCGCGCAACCAGTTCGTCAGCAATATCGGCAACGTGCTTTATCGGCTGACCGAGCCGGCGCTGCGGCCAATCCGCCGTTTCATGCCCGACCTGGGTGGGGTCGACATCTCGCCAATCATCGTGCTGCTGATCATTTTCTTCCTGCAGCGGTTCCTCGATAGCACTGTCAGAGACATTTTGACCGGCTTTTGAGCGGTGCTGCCGGTCGCATTCTTCAGAACGCGATCGGATGGCATCGACCTGTTTGTCCGGCTGACGCCGAAGGCGGCGCTGGACAGGCTCGAAGGCGTTGAGACGACGGCCGATGGGCGCAGCCATCTCAAGGCCCGCGTGCGCGCCGTGCCGGAGAATGGCGCCGCCAATGCGGCGCTTGAGAAGCTGGTTGCCAAGGCGCTGGGCGTGCCGGCATCGACTGTGTCGGTGGTTGCCGGCGGCACGGCGCGGCTGAAGACGTTGCGCATTTTCGGCGAGCCGGCAGCGCTGGCGAAGCGCATCGAGGCGTTGGGTGACGGCTAAAACACGTCGCTTTGTGACGGCTTGCTGCGAGGCGCTTGATCACGTCGGTCTGCGCCGCCCCTCATTGCCCTGCCGGGCATTTCTCCCCGTATAGTGACGGGGAGAAAGACGCTGTCACAGACGTGGCAGAATGAGCACCAACGTTGCGGCCATCTCCCTTCTCCCCGTTACGGGGAGAAGGTACCGGCAGGCGGATGAGGGGCTGCGCCGACGTTTCTGGATTGGCGCATTTTGCGGCGAAATGACTCGCTTGGCCGGCATAAAAGCGGGGGAACAAAAGGCTCCTCAATCCCCCAGCGGCAAACGCGGATCGTCGACTTTCAGCGTGTTCACGCTCTGCTTGATGCGGCGCAGGTTTTCCAAAACCTTGGGTCCGCGTGTTTCGGCAACCGAGGTGGCGATCATGTCGACGATCGCCATCAGCGCGTAGCGCGAGGATGTCGGCTTGTAGATGTTGCCGTCCTCGAGCGGCTGGAAATGGATCACTGTATCGGCGGCCTTGGCGAGCGCCGAGTCCGGCGCGGTGATGGCGACCGTGGCGGCGCCATATTGCTGCGCCACCTGCACGGCCTCGATGACCGAACGCGCGTAGCCAGACACCGAGAAGGCTACCACAGTCGTCTCCGGCGTGGCGACCGCCGCGTACATGCGCTGCAACTGGCCATCGACCTGCGCCAGCGCCGACAGGCCCAGCCGGAACAGCCGGTTCTGCATCTCGGTCGCCATCATCGAGGAAATGCCGCCGGAACCGATGCACAGCACATTGCCCGAATTGGCGATGCGCGCGGCAACGCCGACCAGCGCCTTCATGTCGAGGTTCTCAGTGGCACGTTGCATGGCCGATATCGCCGCCTCAGTGATGGCGGAGGCGATACGCTGCTCGCGGACGTCGCGGTTGAGCGGCTCCGGCGAAAGGTATTGGGCACCGATGGCGATGGCCTGCGCCAGGTAGAATTTGAAGTCGCGCAGGCCTTCGCAGCCGAGGTTGCGGCAGAAGCGGGTCACCGTCGGCTCGCTGACGCCGACGCGCGCGGCGATCTCCGAGATCGCCGCCTTGGAGGCGAAGTCGAGGTCCGAGAGAACAAGGCCGGCCAGCCGGCGGTCCGACTTGGTGCCGTCCTGCGACATCAGCTGCAGCCGCGTGATAATGTCGGCCGGTGTCTTCATACCGGCGTCCTCACAGGGGCAGGCCCGTCATCTTGTCGAACAGATGGATGTTGGCGGGATCGACGCTGACCGGCAAGCGGTCGCCCGGCCGGATCTGCAGCCGGTCGCGGAACACGGCGCGCACCGTATCGGGACCTATCGCGCCGTAAACATGAGTTTCGGCGCCGGTCGGCTCGACCACGTCGACATCGATCGCCATCGCATCGTCGGCGCCGCCGACAACGAAGTGCTCGGGGCGGATGCCGGCTTCTACCGTGATGTCCGCCGGCACGGGCTTGCCGGCCAGCGCCAGACGCCCGCCGCCTGATGTCTCGAACCAGGCCTTGGTCGCAGACCCCTTGAGGGCGCCGGAAACGAAGCTCATCGAGGGCGAGCCGATGAAGCTGGCGACGAATTTGTTGGCCGGTCGGTCATAGAGTTCCAGCGGTGCCCCGACCTGCTGGATCCGGCCGAGATTCATCACCACGATACGGTCGGCCATGGTCATGGCCTCGATCTGGTCATGGGTGACGTAGACGATGGTCGATTTCAGCCGCTGGTGCAGCGCCTTGATCTCAGTGCGCATCTGCACGCGCAGCTGTGCGTCGAGATTGGACAGCGGCTCGTCGAACAGGAACACCGACGGCTCGCGCACGATGGCGCGGCCCATGGCGACGCGCTGGCGCTGGCCGCCCGACAATTCCCGAGGGTAGCGGTCGAGATAGGAAAAGAGGTTGAGGACGCCGGACGCTTTCTTGACCTTTTCGTCGATGGCCGCGCGCGTCTCGCCGCGGATTTTCGGGCCAAAGCCGATATTGTCGGATGCCTTGAGATGCGGGAACAGCGCATAGGACTGGAACACCATGGCGATGTTGCGCTGCTGCGGCGGCAGATCGTTGGCGCGCACGCCACCGATGATGAGATCGCCTGATGTGATCGGCTCCAGCCCGGCCAGCATGCGCAGCAAGGTCGACTTGCCGCAGCCCGAAGGGCCGACGAGTACAACGAACTCGCCGCTGTTGATCTCGAGATTGATGTCCTCGAGGATCTTGTGATGCCCGAACGATTTCGACAGGTTGCGAAACTGGACATCGGTCATGGTCACGCTCCCAATATGTCGTCGATGAAGGGCAGGCAGCCGGCAGTCAGTCCGGCATCCACAGGCATCACCACGCCTGTTACGCCCGATGCGCGATCGGAGGCAAGGAAGGCCACTGCCTCGGCCACTTCGGAAGCAGTGACGATGCGGCCGAGCGGATAGAGCCGCTGCAGCTTGCCGAGGATTTCCGGGTCCTTGGCCAGGCGATGATCCCACGCGGCGGTGCGGATCGATCCCGGACAGACGACATTGGCGCGTATGCCGCTGCGGCCCAGTTCGACCGCGATCGATTTTGCGTAGGCGTTGATGCCGGCCTTGGCCGCCGCATAGGCCGGGTTGCCGAAATGCGCGATGGCATTGACCGAGGAGATGAAGACGACGCTGCCCGAGCCGCGTCCGGCCATCGCCTTGACCAGGGGGTCGGCGAAAGTCATCACCCCGGTCAGGTTGAGGTCGAGCTCGTGCTCGATCTTATCCGGGGTCAGCGCCGGCAGCGTCTCGGCGCGGGTCCAGCCGGCATTGTTGATGAGGATGTCGGGAATGCCGTCCTTGTCGAGGATCGCGCTGATTGCCGTTTCCATCGAGGCCCGGTCCAGAAGGTTGAAGACGTGGCGCGAGGCAAGCTGCGGGCTGGCCAGCGCCTCGTCCGACTGATCGCAGCCGACGACCCGCGCGCCGCGCCCGGCCAGCAGCGCCACGATCGCCGAGCCGAGGCCGCCGCCGGCGCCCGTCACCACGACAGTCTTGCCTTCGAACTCGGTTCTCGAAACCACCGCGCGCGCTCCTCCCTGATCCCGGTTGGGGCTGTGAGGCTATTCGCCGAAATGTAATTTAGCAACAGATCAATCTGCTTGCGAAGCGCAGAATGATGGATAATGTAGGAAAGTCACATAAACCTATGCTGCCTGACAGCATGGGAGCGCGCAGCGCACATCAAAGGGAGAGAGCAGATGAGTCTGAGGAAATGGACTGTCGGCCTGATGGCCGGAATGAGCATGCTGATGCTCGCAGCGCAGGCAAATGCCGGCGAGGTGCGCGTCACCGTTGCCGAATACAGCGCCAAGACCGGCCCCTATTTCGAAAGCGTCAAGAAGGATTTCGAGGCGGCCAACCCGGGCATCACCGTCAAGTTCGAGATCGTGCCATGGGAGGTGCTGCTGCAGAAGCTGACCACCGACATCACCGCCAGCACCAATGCCGACCTGTCGATCATCGGCACGCGCTGGCTGATCGACTTCGTCCAGCAGGATGTCGCCGAGCCGCTCGACAGCTACATCACGCCTGAGTTCAAGGACCGCTTCATAGACACCTTCCTGTCGCCGTCGATCATGGAGGGCAAGACTTACGGCCTGCCGATCGCGGCCTCGGCACGCGCCATGTATTACAACAAGGAATTGTTCGAGAAGGCCGGCATCGCCAATCCGCCGGCCAACTGGACCGAGTTGCAGGAAGATGCGCGCAAGATCAAGGCGCTCGGCTCCGGCACGTTCGGCTTCGGTCTGCAGGGCAAGGAGATCGAGACCGACGTCTACTACTATTATGCGATGTGGTCCTACGGCACCGAGATACTCAACAAGGACGGCACCTCGGGCTTAAGCACGCCAGGCGCGCTCGAAGCCGCCAAGCTTTACAAGTCGATGATTGACGAGGGCCTGACCGAGCCGGGCGTCACCTCCAATAACCGCGAGGACGTGCAGAACCTGTTCAAGCAGGGCAAGGTCGGCATGATGATCACGGCACCCTTCCTGTCCAACCAGATCAAGGACGAGGCGCCGAACCTGAAGTATGGCGTGGCGGCGATTCCGACAGGGCCGACCGGCGCGCGCGGCACCTATGGCGTGACCGATTCCATCATCATGTTCAAGAACTCCAAGAACAAGGATGAGGCCTGGAAACTGCTCGACTTCCTGTTCACCACGGAGCAGCGCGCCAAGTTCACGCAAGGCGAAGGCTTCCTGCCGGTGAACAAGGAAGAGGCGAAAATGGACTACTACGTGAACAATGCCGACCTGGCGGCGTTCACCGCGCTGCTGCCCGATGCCCGCTTCGCGCCGGTCATTCCGGGCTGGGAAGAGATCGCGCAGATCACCTCGGATGCCATGCAGAAGATCTATCTGGGCAGCGCCGAGCCGGAGGCTGCCTTGAAGGAAGCAGCGGCCAAGGCCAACGGCGTGCTCAAGAAATAGGGCGTTCACTCCCGACGCCCGTGGCGCGCCCCGCCCGTCGGGGCGCGCCACCCCCGACGCCCTCAGGTCAGCCGATGCAAACTCGCTTCTTGCCCTATCTCCTGACCTTACCCAGCCTGTTCCTGGCGGCCGTCGTCATCTTCTGGCCGGTCTGGGACCTGATCCAGATCTCGACGCATGATGTCAGCCGCTTCGGCCAGTTGCGCGACTTCAGCGGCCTGACCAATTTCTGGGCGCTCACCGCCGATGCTGATTTCACCGCAGCACTCTGGCGCACCGGACTGTGGACGGTGCTGGTCGTCGGCGGCGCGCTGCTGTTGTCCATTCCGGTAGCGATCATCCTCAACACCGACTTCTATGGCCGCGGCATTGCCCGCGTCATCATCATGCTGCCCTGGGCGGTGTCGCTGACCATGACGGCGGTGGTCTGGCGCTGGGCGCTCAACGGCGAAAGCGGCATGCTGAACTCGGCGCTGCTCGGGCTCGGCCTGATCGACCAGAACATTCAGTGGCTGGCGAGCGCCGAGACGGCGTTCCCGATGCAGGTGCTGATCGGCATATTGGTGACGGTGCCGTTCACGACGACGATCTTCCTCGGCGGCCTGTCGTCGATCCCCGACGATTTCTACGAAGCGGCCGCGCTCGAGGGTGCGACGCCACTGCAGCAGTTCCGCGAGATCACCTTTCCGCTGCTGAAGCCGTTCATCAACATCGCCATCGTGCTCAACACCATCTACGTCTTCAACTCCTTCCCGATTATCTGGGTGATGACGCAGGGCGGGCCGGCCAACTCGACCGACATATTGGTCACCCACCTCTACAAGCTCGCCTTTCGCATCGGCAAACTCGGCGAGGCGTCAGCCGTGTCGCTGGTGATGTTCGCCATATTGCTGGTTTTCACCATGATCTATGTGCGGCTGGCCATGCGGGAGCAGCGCGCATGAGCAACGGCAAGCTGAAGCGTTCGATCATTGCCTGGCTGCTGCTTTCACCGCTGATCGCGGTGACAATCTTTCCCTTCGCGGTGATGTTTTTGACTGCGGTCAAGCCACGACAGGAGGTGCTGTCGCCGACCTGGTGGCCGAGCGAGTTCCGCTGGTCGAATTTCGCCGACATGTGGGTGGCGACCGGCTTTGGCCAGGCGCTGGCCAACTCGCTATACGTCTCGGTTATCGCCACCGTCGGCGCCATTCTGATCTCTGTGCCGGCGGCCTATGCGATGTCGCGCTTTCGCTTTGCCGGCTACGGAGCCTTCCGCCAGTTCCTGCTGGTGTCGCAGATGATCTCGCCGATCGTGCTGGTGCTCGGCCTGTTCCGGCTGATGGCGGCCTGGGGGCTGGTCGAGAGCACGACGGCGCTCGGCTTCATCTACATGGCCTTCAATGTCGCCTTCACCGTGTGGATGCTGCAGAGCTATTTCGACACCATCCCGCGCGACCTCGAGGAGGCCGCCTGGATGGAGGGCGCCGGCCGCTGGCTGACCTTGCGCAAGGTGTTTTTGCCGCTCTGCCTGCCGGCGATCGCGGTGACTGCCATCTTCACCTTCATCAATGCCTGGAACGAATTCGTCGTAGCGCTCACCATGCTGCGCAGCCAGGAAAGCTACACGCTGCCGATCCAGGTTTTTTCACTGGTCGCCGGCCGCTACACGATCGAATGGCATCACGTCATGGCGGCCACGCTGCTGGCGACCTTGCCGGTGGCGATCCTGTTCATCTGGCTCCAGCGCTACCTCGTCCGGGGCCTGGCGCTCGGGGCCGTCAAATAGCCTACCACGGAGCTTTCATGCGCATCTTCACCGCCTCGCTGGCGACCGAAACCAACACCTTCTCGCCGGTGCCGACCGACCGCACCTCGTTCGAGATGGCCTTCTATGCCGGGCCCGGCATGCATCCGGAGACGCCGACTTTGTGCTCGTCGCCGATCGTCGCCTTGCGCCGACGCGCGGCCAGCGAAGGGCTGACCGTGGTCGAAGGCACCGCCACCTGGGCGGAGCCTGGCGGGTTGGTGCAGCGGCAGACCTATGAGGCGCTGCGCGACGAGATCCTCGATCAGTTGAAGGCCGCCTTGCCGGTCGAGGCGGTGATCCTCGGCCTGCATGGCGCCATGGTGGCGCAAGGCTATGACGATTGCGAAGGCGACCTCCTCCAACGCGTTCGTGAAATCGTTGGGCCGGAGGTGGTGATCGCCTCGGAGTTCGATCCGCACAGCCATCTGACGCCGAAGCGCGTGGCGGCATCGGACGTCATGGCCTACTTCCTCGAATTCCCGCACACTGATTTCTATGAACGCGGCGAGCATGTCGTCGAGCTTGGGCTGGCCGCGGCGCGCGGCGAGATCAAGCCTGTGATCTCGACCTTCGACTGCCGCATGATCCAGGTGCTGCCAACCAGCCGCGAGCCGATGCGTTCTTTCGTCGACCGCATTAAGGCGCTGCACGGCAAGGACGGCGTGCTGTCGGTTTCCGTCATCCACGGCTTCATGGCCGCCGACGTCGCGGAAATGGGCACGCGCATCCTGGTCGTCACCGATAGCGACAAGGCCAAGGGCGATGCGCTGGCGGAAAGGCTGGGGCGCGAACTCTATGCGATGCGCGAAAAGGCGGCGATGACAATGCTGAGTGCTTCCGACGGCATCGAGCGGGCGCTGGCCGTGCGCGCCGAAAGACAGGACAAGCCGGTGGTGATCGCCGACATCTGGGACAATCCGGGTGGCGGTGTTGCCGGCGACGGCACCGTCGTGCTGCGCGCCATGCTGGAACGCGGCGTCGACAATGTCGGCATGGCGACGATCTGGGATCCGATCGCCGTGACCTTCTGCCAGGCGGCCGGCGAGGGCGCCGTCATCGATCTGCGCTTCGGCGGCAAGGCCGGGCCGCTGGCGGGCGAACCGATCGATGCGCGGGTTAAGGTGCTGAAGGCCATCACGGAAGGGTGGCAGAGCTTCGGGCCGAGCCGCGTGACGCTTGGGCCGACGGCGCTGGTCCGCATCGAAGGCACCGAGGTCGACATCATCCTTAACACCAACCGCACGCAGACTTTCGAGCCCGATATTTTTTCCAATATCGGCGTCGATCCGCTGTCGAAGGACATCCTGCTGATCAAGTCGACCAACCATTTCTACGCCGGCTTCGAGCCGATCGCCGCCGAGATCATCTATGTGTCGGCGCCGAGCTCGTATCCAAGCAATCCGGCGGTGACGAATTACACGAAGCTGACGCGGCCGATCTGGCCGCGGGTTGCGAATCCGTGGAAGGCGGTCTGAAGGGGGAGATCGGCTGGTTCACACCAGCCCGCGCTTCACCATCATCGCTTCCGGCGACGGCATCTTGCCGCGGAAGGTGGTGTAGAGTTCTTCCGGATCCTTCGAGCCGCCGGCGGCGTAGATGTTCTTGCGCAGCCGCTCGGCCAGTGCCGGGTTGAATGGATCGCCCGTTTCCTCGAAGGCGGCGAAGGCGTCGGCGTCGAGCACCTCCGACCACATGTAGGAATAGTAGCCGGCTGAATAGCCGTCGCCGGAAAAGATGTGGCCGAAATGCGGGGTGCGGTGACGCATGGCGATGGTGTCGGGCATGTCGAGCTTATCCAGCGTTTCGGTCTCGAAACGAAGCGGCTGTTCCGGCGCGTCGGCGCGCGCGTGATAGGCCATGTCGATCAGCGCCGAGGCGGTGAATTCGACAGTGGCGAAGCCGGCGCCGAAGGTGCGCGTCGCCAGCATCTTGTCGAGGAGCGCCTTCGGTATCGGCTTGCCGGTCTTGACGTGCAGGGCATGCTTTTCCAGCACTGCCGGCACCGTTAGCCAATGCTCGTAGAGTTGCGAGGGCAGTTCGACGAAATCGCGGCTGACCGAGGTGCCGGACACCGAAGGCCAGGTGACGTCGGTCAGCATGCCGTGCAGCGCGTGGCCGAATTCGTGGAACAGCGTCTTTGCCTCATCGACCGACAAAAGGGCCGCCTCGCCGGCCGGCGGCTTGGCGAAGTTCATGATGTTGTAGATCACCGGCTTCGAGCCATCGCCGAGCTTGTAGCCGGATTTCAGCGCGCTCATCCAGGCGCCGGAGCGTTTGGAGGGTCGGGCGAAATAGTCAGCGAGAAACAGGCCGCGCTCGCTGCCATCGGCGTTCTTGACCACGAACGCGCGGGTATCAGAATGCCATGCGGCGATGCCCTTTTTCTCTTCGAAAGTGATGCCGAACAATTTTGTCGCCACGTCGAAGCAGGCGTCGATGACGCGCTCGAGCTGCAGATACGGTTTCAGCTCGGCCTCGTCGAAGGCGAATTTCTCGGCGCGCAATTTCTCCTGGTAGAAGCGCCAGTCCCAGGCAGCGAATTGTTCGTTGCTGCCGGCCGCGGTCGCCAGCCGCTGCAACTCGGTCTGGTCGCTGGCGGCCTTCTCCAGCGCCTTTTCCCAGACCGGATCGAGCAGCGCGTGCACCGCCTTCGGCGTCTTCGCCATCGTGTCGTCGAGCTTCAACGCCGCAAACGAGCCGTAGCCGAGCAGCTTTGCCTTCTCGGCGCGCAGCTTCAGCATATCGCGCACCACGGACGTGTTGTCGGTGGCGCCGCCATTCTGGCCGCGCATGGTGAAGGCGCGGAAGGCGACCTCGCGCAGGTCGCGGCGATCGGAGAAGGTGGTGAACGGCTCGTAGATCGAGCGCGACAGCGTGACGGCATAGCGACCTTGCTGGCCGCGCATCTCGGCGGCCTCGGCCATGGCGCTTTTCAGGAATTCGGGCAGGCCGGCAAGGTCGGCCTCGTCGAGGAACAGCGCCCAGTCGCGCTCGTCGGCCAGCACGTTCTGGCCGAAGCTGGTGCCGAGCGAGGACAATTCCTCGTTGATCTTGGCCAGCCGCTTCTTGCCGTCGGCGTCGAGTTTGGCGCCGGAACGGACGAAGCCTTTCCAGGTCTTTTCCAACACCCGCAGCGTCTCGGGGTCGAGCTTCAGCGTCTCGCGGCGCTGGTAGAGATCGTCGATTCGGGCAAACAGTTTCTCGTTCATCGAGATCGCCGAGAAATGCCTCGACATCTTCGGCGAAATGTCGCGCTCCAGCGCCTGGATCGCCTCGTTGGTGTGGGCGCCGGCCCGGCACCAGAAGATCGACGAGACATGGTCGAGCGGCTCGCCGGCTAGCTCGAGCGCGGCCAGCGTGTTGTGAACCGTCGGCGCCTCTTCATTGCCTGATATCGCCTCGATCTCGGCTTCATGCGTCTTCAGCGCCGCGTCGAACACCCCGGAAAAGTCGTCGTCGCCGATGCGGGAGAAGTCGGGCAGGCCAAGCGGCCCTTGCCATGCGGTCAGCGGATGGGCGGCGAGTTCGATGTCTTTCGTGGATGACATGGATGATCTTTCGGCTGTTGGCGGCAAGGCAGGGCGGGATCGCCACCGATGTAGGGCGCGGGCCTGTTGCGCGCAACATCGCGGCCAGTCAGGTTTTCGTCAGTAACCGTCGCAGCTTTCCGCGATCGCGGCCTGCGAACTGGCGCTGATGCGGTTGTCGGTGACGGAGAACGTCTCCTGCATCAGCATGTCGTTGTTGGGGAAGTCGTAGCAGGCGATCACCGTGGTGACGCCACCCTCGCTCTTCGCGATGCGATGCCGAATTGCCGCACCGGCGACAGCACCTTGCCAGTTATCGATCGAGGCGATGAACTCCTGCTTGTTCTGCACGACGCTGAGATCTTCGAGCTTGATGCGCACATCGTCGGCGAGCAGGTCCGACAATTCGGTGCGGTCGGCGACAAGCAACGCCGAATACCAGCGGTCGATGATCGCGCCGTCATCGGCGCGGGCAGCGGTGAGCGTAGGCATCAATGCTGCCACGACAAAAGTGATCGCACGCCAATTCCGCATTGCCACCTCCATGTTTGACCATGATCCTATCCGCAAACCGGTTCCCGCTTTTCGCAGACGCGGACCTTCGGTTCCGGGATCATGGTTTCTATGCGATCTCCGGCCGTTCGAAATCGCCGGTTTCCTTGTTCATCACCCAAAGCTCGCCGGTCGAGATGTCGAACCAGGCGCCGTGCAGAGACAGCCGGCCCTTGCCCTCGAGGATGGAGACGCAAGGGAAGGTTCTAAGATTGGCGATCGAATAGCGGATCGAGATGCGCTCCAGCGCGGTCTGGCGCTCCGTCGCCGTCATGAAGGTGCTGGACGACACCGTTTCGGCGGCCGGCGCGATCAGGCTCATCCATTTGCCGATAAAGTCGCCGGGCGACAGCGGCGCGGAATTGGTGTCAAGCGCGGCGCGGATGCCGCCGCAGCGGCCATGCCCCATCACCACGATGTTCTTGACCTTGAGGCTCTGTACGGCGAATTCGAGCGCCGCCGAGGTCGAATGGAACTGGCCGTCCGGCGCGTAGGGCGGCACCAGATTGCCGACATTGCGCAGCACGAACAGCTCGCCCGGGCCGGCATCGAAGATCGCCTCCGGCGCCGAGCGCGAATCGCAGCAGGCGACGATCATCGTCTCCGGTGCCTGGCCCTCGCGGGCGAGCGAGCGGTAGCGTCCGCTCTCTGCGGGATAGCGGCCGTTCATGAAATTGCGATAGCCGGCGAGAAGGTGTTCGGGGAGGTGAGGCATGGGCGGCGCTGGACCCTTTCGGGGTTGGAGGCGGCGGCACGTTTCAGTTTGGAATGGCTCTAACGGCAAAAGCCCGTCGCGAGCAATGCCGAATTTGCGGATGGTTTCGTCGCAAAACGCAATGCGGCGCGCATAGCTCAGGCGCTGCTTTACGCCCAGATGGCGACCGGGATGCCGAAACGGTCGGCGAGCGGCGGGTCCGGAAACGGTCTCGCTTCGCCGCCGGCGATGCGGCCGGCGATCAGCATCATCGCCGCAGCGTCGAGGAAATCGTCGGCGGCTGCACCTTTCGGCGGCGCCCGGTCGAGAAAGCCTTGTTCATAGCCATGCCTGCACAGCAGCGCCTTGCGCTCGTTCATGCCGGCCGCGTTGACGGCGCCCTTGATCTTCTTCGGCAGCGACATGGCCTTCCCGCAGTTCAGCCGGCAGAAAGCAACTTCCGGATGCGACTCGAAGACGCGGCTGCGCAATTCGGGGCGGGCGATCAGCAAGGCATCGATCTCGCGGATCTTGGCGAAGATGCCAAAAGCCTGGATCGAGACGCCGCGCGGCGGATCGGACGTTGTCTTGGCCACTTCGCTGGCGCGGCGATGCGCGACATACCAGGCTTCGACCGTGGTGAAGTCATCCGCGTCTGCGTAAAGGGCGGCGCGCGATGGAATGGCGAAGACGCTCGATTGGCGCTGCCCGAGCATTGGCCGCACCAGCGCCTCCGGCCCGCGTCCGCCTTTTTGCGATTGATCGGGCAGGCCGATCGGCATGTCGACGGCGACCACGGCATCGGCAGGCAAGGCGTCGACCAGCATCGCGAAGCTTGGAAAGACGCAGACCGACGGCAAGGCGCCGGGATCGCGGCGGACGGCGATCCAGCCGGCCTTGCAGCCGTCGACGCCGACCAAAGTCACGCCCGTTTGTCCCGCCCCGGATGCAGGAGGTGGCGTAGCTGCACCATCGCCATCGGGTGCGACAGGCTCTGCGCGTCGGTCTCGAGCTGCAGCTCGTCGCCACCGCGCTTGGCGGTGCGTGCCAGGATCTCGTAGACCGCCGCCGTGGTCGACTGCAGCGCCTTGATCGCCGGCTGGCCGGAGAGGATGCGCGCCAGGTAGACGGCCGCCGTCAGGTCGCCCAGCCCGTTTGGCGGCTTGTCGATGAGGCGATGCTCGGCGAGCAGCGCCTGTCTGGCGTCAAGCAGCAGATTGCCGGTGCCGCCGGCCATCATTGACGGCGCCGAGGTGACCAGCATGGTCCCGGGTCCCGCGTGAAGGGCGGCGGCGATCACCGATTTGAGGTCGGGCAGCGGCGCGCCGGCCATCCATTCCAGTTCGTAACGGTTGGGGGTGGCGATGTCGGCGATCGGCATCAGCCGGTCGCGCAAGGCTATCGCCGTCGGCTCCGGCACATAAAGCCCGCCCGAATCGCCCATCACCGGATCGCAGATATAGACAGCGTCCGGCGTCCTGTCCTTGACCGCTGCGACCAGCGAGGCGACGGCGTCGGCCTGGCCGGCCTCGCCGAGATAACCGGACAGCACCGCGCCGACTTCGCCCAGCCAGGGCGCGCGCTCGAGATCGGCCATCAGCGCCTTGAACTGGTCGAGCGGCGGCACGATGCGGGTGGCGCGGCCATGGCCGGGATGCCAGGGTAGGACGACCGTCGGCACCGCCCAGACCGGAAAGCCCAGCGTCTCCAGCGCGAAGACGGCGGCGCGATTACCGACCGAGCCGCGAGCGACATGGCTGGAAATGACGATGACCGCACGCGGCGCGTCGGCTTTTTCTGCATTCATGGAATTCGATTCCTAACCGCCACGGGTGGCGACATACACCAGCCAGGCCAGCAGCCCAATGGCGATGAGAAGGCCCAGCACCCGGCCGATGCGGGTGCCCCAAACTTCGATCGGGTCCGAACGGTCGGCGTCTGCCGCCGACACATGGTCCTGCGCGCCCTTCGCGGTGCGTGCGATGAACGAGGTGCCGCCCGGCGCGGTCTCGTGTTCCACACGTTCGATAATACGGCGCGATTCGGTGTCGCTATCCTGGCGTTGCGCCATGGCAATATCCTGTTTTGCCGGGACCTTAGCCTGTTCGCGAGGCCATTCACAGGGCCTCGTGCCGGACCAACAGATGCCAGTGGAGGCTTCCGGGCCGGGTTATTTTCTTGCGCGCAGATTGTGGTAATGCTTCGCGTGCAACTTCCGACGAGGTACCCAGATCATGTTTGCCCAGCGCCTCTCTTCACCCTCCATTGTCCGCACTCTACCGGCCTTCCTGCTGATGGCGATCGTACTGCCGCTGCTTGCCGGCTGCGGCTACAACACCATTCCGACGGCGGAGGAAAATGCCAAAGCGGCCTGGAGCGAGGTGCTCAACCAGTATCAACGCCGCGCCGACCTGATCCCCAACCTGGTCGAGACGGTCAAGGGCTATGCGGCGCATGAAAAGGACACGCTCGACGCGGTGGTGGAAGCGCGCGCCAAGGCAACGCAGGTGACGGTGACGCCGGAAACGCTGAAGGACCCGGAAGCCTTCAAGAAATTCCAGGACAGCCAGTCCGGCCTGACCAGCGCCCTGTCCAGGCTGCTCGCGGTGGTCGAGAACTATCCCGACCTCAAGGCCAACCAGAATTTCCTGGCGCTGCAGGCGCAACTCGAAGGCACCGAGAACCGCATCGCGGTGGCGCGGCGCGACTATATCCAGGCGGTCAGGGACTACAATCTGACGCTGAGAACCTTCCCGTCGGTGCTGTGGGCAACCTTCTGGTTCCGGAGCAACGAGCCGTTCGCGAACTTCACCATCGAGGAAGACAAGCTGCAGACGCCGAAGGTCGATTTCGGCACGAAGCAGGGTGGGTGAACGGCGAAGCCGGCAAATCTTCCAAGACCACATCCTGACGAGACGGACTGCAGGCGTGTCCACACCCCCCTCTGTCCTGCCGGACATCTCCCCCTCGAGGGGGGAGATTGGCTGTATCTGCGGCCTTAGCCAATCTCCAACGCCGCTGGTTAAGCGCTGCCGGACAAGCATCCAATCTCCCCCTAGGAGGAGATGTCCGGCAGGACAGAGGGGGGCGCGAAGGATCGCCAGCCTAACATTCTTAGACGTCTTACTAGTCCTCCTCGCCCTCTTCCTCCCCCTCGCCGCCTTCGCCGCCGAACTCCCCGCACTCACTGGCCGCGTCGTCGACAATGCCGGCATCATCGATGCCGCGACCAAGGCGGTGCTGACGCAAAAGCTCGCCGATTTCGAGACAAAGGGCTCCGACCAGATCGTCGTGGCGACGATTCCCAGCCTCGACGGCGAGGAGATCGAACCCTACGCCAACCGCCTGTTCCGCTTCTGGAAGCTCGGCCAGGCCAAGGAAAACAACGGCGCCCTGCTTTTGGTCGCGCCGAACGATCGCAAGATGCGCATCGAGGTCGGCTACGGCCTGGAAGGTACGCTGACCGACCTGCACACCAAGCTGATCATCGAAAACGACATGGTGCCGGCCTTCCGTGCCGGCGATTTCTCCGGCGGCATTTCCAAAGCCGTCGACGACATGATCATGGTGCTGGAGGGCAATCCGGAGGAACTGGAAGCCCGCGGCGAACGCAACCAGCAGGCGCCGTTCAATTCCGACGACCTGTTCTTCACAATTTTCATCGCCATCTGGATCACCATCCTGGTCGGCAGCCTGGCCGCCTCGATCCTGCCGCCGATCTTCGGCCAGAAGATCGGACCCGGCCGCTATCGCTGGCTGGGCATGACCTTCGAACCCAGCCGGCGCTCGTCCAGCGGCTCGGGCAGTTCCGGCGGCGGCTGGTCGTCGGGGTCAAGCGGCGGCGGTTTTTCCGGTGGCGGCGGTTCGTCCGGCGGCGGCGGCTCCTCGGGAAGCTGGTGACATGACGAGACACGCAACATCCGGCCCTGTCGCCAAGCGGATCGACGCGGTCCTGCTGGCCCTGGCGATGCTGCTGCTCCTCGGCGTTGCGGCACTCGCGGCCGCGCTGCCGGTACTGACCGGACGGGTCGTTGACAATGCCGGCATCATCGATGCCGCGACCAAGGCGGCGTTGACGCAGAAGCTTGCCGCTTTCGAGAAGAAAGGTTCGGACCAGATCGTCGTCGCGACGATCCCCAGCCTCGATGGCGAGGAGATCGAGCCTTACGCCAACCGGCTGTTCCGCGCCTGGAAGCTCGGCCAGGCCGGCGAGAACAATGGCGTCCTGCTGCTGGTGGCCAAGAACGACCGCAAGATGCGTATCGAGGTCGGCTACGGGCTGGAAGGCACGCTGACCGACCTGCACACCAAGCTGATCATCGAAAACGACATGGTGCCGGCCTTCCGCGCCGGCGATTTCTCCGGCGGCTTTTCCAAAGCCGTCGACGACATGATCATGGTGCTGGAGGGGAACCCGGAGGAGCTCGAGGCGCGCGGCAAGCGCAATCCGGCTGATGACAGCTCGCCCATCGACCCCATCGTCGCGCTGTTCCTGATCCTGTGGGCGACGATGTTCTTCGGCGGCCTGGCAATGGCCTTCCTGCCGCCGATCTTCGGCACGAAGCTGTCGCCGGGCGTGTATAAATGGCTCGGCATGACCTTCCGCTATGGCCGCGGGCCGGGCTCGTCGTCTTCCGGCAGTGGCTGGGTGACGGGATCCTCATCCGGCAGCGGCTGGTCGTCGGGCAGTTCCGGCGGCGGCTGGTCTTCCGGTTCGAGCGGCGGTGGCGGGTTTTCAGGTGGCGGCGGCTCGTCCGGTGGTGGCGGGTCTTCAGGGAGCTGGTGAGACGAGATGGCAACACGACCGATCAGCCCGCAGGACCATGATCGCATCGCCGAAGCGATCCGCGCCGCCGAATCCAAAACCGATGGCGAGATCTACTGCGTCGTGGCGCGCGCCAGCGACGGCTATTTCTTTCCGGCCGCCTTCATGGCGACGCTGGCCATGCTGATCGTCAGCCTCGCCGTCGCCTACGGGCTGGAGGCATGGTGGCTGACGATCCGCCTGCCGCATTTCGTCTTCGATCAGCTTCTGGCGCTGGCCTCGGTGCTTTTCCTGCTGTGGGCGCTGCCCGGCTTGCGCATCCATCTCGTGCCGCGGCGGCTGCGCTACCAGGCGGCGCACGCCAATGCGATCAAGCAGTTCCTCGCCCGCAACGTCCACCGCACCACGGCGCGCACCGGCGTGCTTGTCTTCGTCTCGATCGCCGAGCGCTATGCCGAAGTGGTCGCCGACAGCGGCATCGACGCCAAGGTCGGCCAGCATGTCTGGGACGGCGTGGTGGGCGACCTTACCGCGCACGCCAGCGACGACCGTCTCGCCGACGGCTTCGTCAAGGCGATCGAATCAGTCGGCGCCGTGCTGCGGGAGCATTTTCCGGTCACGGCCGGCGATGCCAACGAGCTCGACGACCACTTGGTCGAAATCTGAGAGCCTGTCTGCAAACGCTACTCTGCCGGACGCCTGACGCGGTTTTCTGCGCTTCGGTTCTCGAACCACGCCATCCGCCTCGGCAGAGCGCATTTTCAGACAGGCTCTCCCTTGCCTCGTCAACGTATCATCCGCCTGTGCGAAAGCGTTGCAGCCGGCGACCGGACTCTTTGCAATCGGGCGATGCGGGTTTATGGTTAAGCAATTATGAACACGCTGACCATCGACATCAGGAAAGCCGAGCCGCGCGACGCCGGCGCCATCGCCGACGTGCACCAGGAGGCCTGGCGCGGCGCCTATTCCGGCATCATCCCGCACCGCACGCTGACTTCGATGATCAACCGTCGCGGCGCCGACTGGTGGGCGAACGCCATCCGCCGCGCCGCCACGGTGCTGGTGGTCGAAATCGGCGGCAAGATCGCCGGCTATGCCACGATCGGCAAGAACCGCGCCCGCGAGCTCAGGCAGCAGGGCGAGATCTATGAGCTTTACCTGCGTCCGGAATACCAGGGCATCGGGCTCGGCAGCCGGCTGTTCAAGGCCGCGCGAGCGCGACTCGCCGACCACGGCCTGAAAGGCATGGTTGTGTGGGCGCTGGAAGACAACCAGAACGCGCTCTCCTTCTATGCCGGCGCCGGCGGTCGTGATGTCGCCGAGGGCGTCGAGATCTTCGAACAGAAGGCGCTGAAGAAGGTCGCTTTCGTCTGGGAATGACGGCCTGAAGGCCTGCCGCCGGGTCCTGAGCACCATTCGCCGCATTGCACCGTGCCGCGTCGCCCGCTATCGATCTCGGAAATCGAGAGAGGGAAAACCAATGCGTATCGAAGCGATAGCCACCGGAAAGAACCCACCGGAAGACCTCAACGTCATCATCGAGGTGCCGATCGGCGGCGAGCCGATCAAGTACGAGATGGACAAGGAGGCCGGCACGCTGTTCGTCGACCGCTTCCTGCACACCTCGATGCGCTATCCCGGCAACTACGGCTTCGTGCCGCACACGCTGTCGGGCGATGGTGACCCGATCGACGTGCTGGTCTGCAACACGCGCGCGCTGGTGCCGGGTTGCGTCATCAATGTGCGGCCGATCGGCGTGCTGATCATGGAAGACAATGCCGGCCAGGACGAAAAGATCATCGCCGTGCCGTCGCCCAAGCTGACGCTGCGCTACGAGAACGTCACCGAGTATACGCAGTTGCCCGACATCACCCGCCAGCAGGTTCAGCACTTCTTCGAGCACTACAAGGATCTCGAACCCGGCAAATGGGTCAAGATCGAGGGCTGGCACGATTCGAAGTATGCCAAGAAGATGATCGTCGACGCGATCGCGCGGGCGAAGGCGAGCAAGTAACTCAGCTTCGTCATATCAGGGCGGAGCAGCCGCGAAGCGGCGTCGCAAAGACCCTGGTATCCATGCCGTGACGCCAGGTGAAGTGCGCGGCGAAACAGAGTTCTGCACCGTTGCGGCGTTGTTGTTGTCGCGGCATGGATCCTCGGGTCAAGCCCGAGGATGACGAAGTTAGAGGCGCTTCGGCCAATCTCCACGGTCTTCAGTTATCAACCCGGCCGAAGTCGGGTGCGTCGCCGATCACCACGCGCTTGTCCTTGCCGCAGGCAAAGCTCTTCGCCTTGTCGTCGGCCAGCTTGCGCGCCTGATCGTTGGCTTGCGGGTTGCCGGTGGCCAGCACCAGCCCGACCGTGCAGCCGTCATGGGCCTCCGGCTGCGCTACCTTGGCGACGACCAGCACCTCGGTCGGCTTGTTATCGTCCTCGGGATTGCCGATCGAACGGCGGTGGATAACAGCGAAGGGGATGGCGATGTCGCCCGTGGTCTCGATGCGCCATTCGATCTTGGGACCGGCCGAGTTGAAGCCGGAAAAGCTCTCCCAGACCGAGGTCATGTCGTCGGACGGAAAGCCGTAGTAGAGCGACTCGCGGGCGTCGTCATAAGCGACCAGCACCGGGTAGCCACGATAGCCGGAGCAGGCGAGATTGGCCCAGTCGCCTTCGCCTTCCTCGGCCTTCGCATAGGTGACGCAATCCTTCTTCCAGTCGAGGTCGGTGTAGACGCTGGCAATGCCGTCGGCGTGGGCTGCCTGGCAGAGACCAGCGAGGGCAAGCGGAGCAAGCAGCGAGGCACGCATGGCGGACAACTCCATTGGAGGTCGTCACAGCGTATCGTCAAACGCTATTTCTTCAAGCTGGCTTCGATCAGCAGGTCGGCGTTGCGTGCCACAGTCCCTGCCGGCCCGCCTAACCCGAACAGCTGGCCGCTGATATAGGCGCCCTCGATCAGGAGCAGCAGTCCATCGCCCAGCGTGTCGGAATCGGCAGCACCCATCGCCGTCGCCATGGCGCGCAGGCGGCGGCGCAGTTCCTGCTTGTTGGCCTCGCTCACCACGCGGGCCGGGTGCCCGTGCTCGGGATATTCGATCGCCGCGTTGGTCATGCCGCAGCCGCGGTAGTCGGACTTTTGCGTGCGCTTGCCGACGCGGGCGAGGAAGGCGTTGATCTGGGTGCGCGGATTGCCGGGATGGGCATGCACCGCCTCGTCGAAGCGTTCCCAGAACTCAAGGTCGTATTGCCGCAGGTAGGATGCGGCCAATTCGTCCTTGGACGGAAAGCTGCGGTAGAGGCTGGGCTTGGTGACGCCGGCGCGCTTGACGATCTCGTCGACGCCGATCGCCCTGATGCCCTGCCGATAGAAGAGGTCGCGGGCCACGTCGAGGATCTTCTCGGCGGCTCTCGGCAGGACCGACGCGTGAGGGTCCTTGATGGACGGTTCAATTTTATTGTCCGATGGCATGCAAAAGACTCGCTTGACAATGTTACTGACCGGTACGTATGGATAGTGCCGCCCAATTGCAACGTACCGGTCAGTAACATGATAGCTCAATCCCGTCCGTTTGGCCAGCGCTACGCTTTCGTCGTGGTCGGCGTCATCTTCCTCTGCCTGCTGATCGCCGCCGGCCTGCGCTCGGCCCCCTCCGTCATGATGCTGCCGCTGGAGGAGAGTTTTGGCTGGCGGCGCGATGTCGTCTCGCTGGCCGCCGCCATCGGCATCTTTCTCTACGGCCTGACCGGGCCGTTTGCCGCTGCGTTGATGGAACGGATCGGCCTGCGCCGCACGCTGCTCGCCGCGCTGCTGATCATGTCGGGTTCGACGGCGCTCAGCCTGCTGATGACCAAGCCGTGGCACCTGCTGATCACCTGGGGCGTGTTTTCCGGCATCGGCTCGGGCGCGGTCGCCACCGTGCTCGGCGCCACCATCGTCAATCGCTGGTTCAAGACCAATCGCGGCCTTGTGATGGGGCTGATGTCGGCTTCCAGCGCCACCGGCCTGCTGGTGTTCCTGCCGCTGCTGGCTGCGCTCGCCCAGTCGGGCGGCTGGAAGCCGGTCGCCATCGCGATCGCGATCGCCACCGCCGCTCTCCTGCCGCTGGTCTGGCTGCTGGTGCCGGAGCGCCCGGCCTCGATCGGCATGGTGCGCTATGGTGCGGAGGCCGACGACGTGCCGCCGACATCGCCGGCGTCCCAGGGTAATTTCCTGGCGCACACGCTGGGCACGCTTCGGCGCGCCGCCGGCACGCGTGTCTTCTGGTACCTGTTTGCCACCTTCTTCGTTTGCGGTTTCACCACCAACGGACTGGTCGGCACGCATCTGATCGCCTTCTGCGGCGACATGGGCATCGGCGAGGTGCAGGCCGCCGGCCTTCTGTCGATGATGGGCATCTTTGACCTGATCGGCACGACGCTGTCGGGCTGGCTCACCGACCGCTTCGATCCGCGCAAGCTGCTCGGCGTCTACTATGCCATCCGCGGCCTGTCGCTGATCTACCTGCCCTATTCCGGTTTCTCGGCGACCAGCCTGATCATCTTCGCCGTGCTCTATGGGCTGGACTGGATCGCCACCGTGCCGCCGACGCTGCGGCTTGCCAACGAGGCGTTCGGCGACCGCAGCGGGCCGATCGTCTTCGGCTGGATCGTCGCCGGGCACCAGGTGGGTGCGGCAAGCGCCGCATTCTTCGGCGGCACCATGCGCGAATTGCAAGGCAATTACGAACTGGCCTTCATGATCGCCGGTATGACCGCGATCGCCGCCGCCTGTATCTCGCTGCTCATCAACACCAGTAGGCCAGCGTTCGACCCGGAGCCGCAGGCGGCTTAAGGCGTCTGCGTGCGGCCCTCCCTTCGGAGACATCGCGCTTCTGTCCTCGAATGGCATCCCGAACCCCTCGCGCAAAAAGCGCAAAACTGTTCGCGATGTCCTCGCACACCTGTTCGCGATGTCTCCGGTCCAAACACCCCTGTGGGAGAAGGTGGCCGAGCGAAGCTCGGTCGGATGAGGGGTGCTCCAGCTTGGCACGATGTCTGAAATCGCCGCCGCCTCATTCGTTCCAACACACCTCATCCGTCTCGGCGCTGCGCGCCGATCCACCTTCTCCCGCAGGGGGTGAAGCGAAGAGGCCGCCTGTGGTTGTTACGAAACCTTCATGGTTTGGAGATGTGGCTGAAACATTGAGGCTGGACCTTGGGGCACCGTTCGGAGCCATCCAGGAGACAGCCATGAAGACAATTTCCCGCCGCGCTTTCGTCACCTCCGCCAGCGCCCTTGGCCTGGTCGGCGCATCGGGCCTTGCGCTGCCCTATTATTCGCGCGCCAATCAGCGGCCGGGCTTTACCCATGGCGTCCAGTCGGGCGATGTCGACGCCACCAGCGGCATGGTGTGGACACGCACCGACCGTCCGGCGCGTGTCATGTTCGAAGTCTCGATGACGGAAAGTTTCGCCAATGCGACGCGGCTTGCATCGCTCGATACGTCGCCTGCCAGCGACTACACGGTGAAGCGACTGCTTACCGAGCTTGCCTCCGACCAGGACATTTTCTACCGCACGACTGCTGCCGATCTCGCCGACATCAACGCCGTCTCCGAACCGATCGTCGGCCGCTTCCGCACCGCGCCTGCCTCCAAGCGTGACATCAAGTTCGCCTGGTCGGGCGATACCGCCGGCCAGGGCTGGGGCATCGACGAGACCGGCATGAAGACCTACGCCACGATCGGCAAGCACACGCCCGACTTCTTCCTGCATTCCGGCGACACCATCTATGCCGACGGCGCGATGAAGGACGAGGTCGACCTGCCCGGCGGCGGCAAGTGGAAGAACGTCGTGCTCATTGACGGCAAGCGCAAGGTCGCCGAGACGCTCGACGAATACCGGGACCAGTGGAAATACAACATGATGGACAAACACGTGCTCGGCCTCAGCGCCATCTGCCCGACCTTCTACCAGTGGGACGACCATGAGGTGCTGAACAACTGGTCGGATTCGAAGGATTTGAGCGCCGACAACCGCTACACGGAAAAATCCATCCATGTGCTGGCGGCCCGCGCTGCGCGCGCCTTCCACGAGATGACGACGATCCGCTACGAGCCGTCCGAACCCGGCCGCGTCTACCGCAAGATCGCCTATGGGCCGCTGCTCGACGTGTTCTTCCTCGACATGCGCTCCTATCGCGGCCCCAACAGCCCGGGCATGCAGGATACGATGACGCCGCAGTCGCGCATGCTTGGCGAACAGCAGACCAAGTGGCTGAAGCGCGAGCTGGCCAACTCCAACGCGACCTGGAAGATCATCGCCGCCGACATGCCGCTCGGCCTCGTCGTCTGGGACGACGCCGCCAAGAAGGCCGGCGCCGAAGCGGTCAGCAATGGCGACAATGGTGCGCCAACGGGTCGCGAGCTCGAGATCGCCGACCTGCTGCGCTACATCAAGAATGCCAGCATAAGCAACACGGTGTGGCTCACCGCCGACGTGCACTACACGGCGGCGCACTATTACAACCCGGACAAGGCACAGTTCCAGGATTTCAACCCGTTCTGGGAATTCGTCTCCGGGCCGATCCACGCCGGTACGTTCGGCCCCAACGATTTCGACATGACCTTCGGGCCGGAGCTGAAATTCATCAAGGCGCCGACCGCCGAACAGGGCCAGAACCTGCCGCCGTCGGCCGGCCTGCAGTTCTTCGGCCTCGTCGACATCAATGGCGCCAGCGAACAGATGACTGTGCGGCTGATGGATCGCGACGACAACGAACTTTACAAGGTCACGCTCGATCCTGTGCGGTCGGCGTAAGGGTTCCGTTCGGCTGGGTTCAAGGTGCTAGAGCGTCCTGTTGCGCGCCCAAGGGCGCGCGCGGCGCTCTAGTCCGGATAGCAGGCGACGGGAATCTTCGGCCAAACCGCACTGTCGCAGCCGGATGCCTTTTGCTGCTGCTTGAAGGCGGCGCTGACCGGGCCGGTCACGATAGGATCGACGCCATCAGGGGCGTCGGCGTAGAGCTGCTCGGCCGTCTGCGTCTCGGATGGCAAGGCGGGATTTCCCTTGAGCGTCGCGGCGGGCTGCGCGGCGCCTGCCGCCAGAACGAAGGCGAGTGCCGCCCAAGCGAGAATCGGCCGGAATTTGCTGACTTGATCGGTCATGACGTTCGAACTGCCCGGACCCCGAAAGGTTCCGCCTTGGTTAACAAAATCATTTCACACGTGGATGTTTAAGATTTGATGAGTATTTGGTGACGAGCCTCCTCTTTCGCAAATGCGAAAAACCCTGTATGAGCCGCGCAACCGAAAGAGGCTGCGCCTTTGGGCCTGCTGCCTGCAACGCTCCCGAGACCATAAAATGAAAATTCGTAATATCGCGATCATCGCGCACGTCGACCATGGAAAAACCACCCTCGTCGACCAGCTTCTGAGGCAGTCCGGCTCCTTCCGCGACAACCAGCGCGTCGCCGAGCGCGCCATGGATTCCAACGACCTCGAAAAGGAACGCGGCATCACCATCCTGGCCAAGGCGACCTCGGTCGACTGGAAGGATACCCGCATCAACATCGTCGACACCCCCGGCCACGCCGACTTCGGCGGCGAGGTCGAGCGCATTCTGTCGATGGTGGATTCGGCCATCGTGCTGGTCGACGCCGCCGAAGGGCCAATGCCGCAGACCAAGTTTGTCGTCGGCAAGGCGCTGAAAGTCGGGCTGAAACCGATCGTCGTCATCAACAAGATCGATCGCCCGGACGCTCGTCATGTCGAGGTGGTCAACGAGGTGTTCGACCTGTTTGCCGCACTCGACGCCACCGACGAGCAGCTCGACTTCCCCATTCTGTACGGTTCAGGCCGCGACGGCTGGGTCTCGGAAAACCCTGAGGGCCCGAAGGACCAGGGCCTGGCGCCGCTGTTCGACCTCGTCATCAAGCATGTGCCGACGCCGACCGTGCATCCCGGCCCGTTCCGCATGATCGGCACCATCCTGGAAGCCAATCCCTTCCTCGGTCGCATCATCACCGGCCGCATCGAATCCGGCACGTTGAAATCCAACCAGCCGGTCAAGGTGCTGCACCATGACGGCACACTGGTCGAGACCGGCCGTATCTCCAAGATCCTCGCTTTCCGTGGCCTCGAGCGCCAGCCGATCGACGAGGCGCAGGCGGGTGACATCGTCGCCATTGCCGGCCTGTCGAAGGGCACCGTCGCCGACACGTTCTGCGACCCTGCGGTGACCGAGCCGCTGCATGCGCAGCCGATCGATCCGCCGACGGTGACGATGTCGTTCCTGGTCAACGATTCACCGCTGGCCGGCACCGAAGGCGACAAGGTGACCAGTCGCGTCATCCGCGACCGCCTGCTGCGCGAAGCCGAAGGCAATGTCGCGCTGAAGATCGAGGAATCGCCGGACAAGGATTCATTCTTCGTTTCCGGGCGCGGCGAATTGCAGCTGGCCGTGCTGATCGAGACGATGCGTCGCGAAGGGTTTGAGATCGCCGTGTCGCGGCCGCGCGTCGTCATGCAGAACGGCGACAATGGCGAATTGCTGGAGCCGGTCGAGGAGGTCGTCATCGACGTCGATGAGGAGCATGCCGGCATCGTCGTGCAGAAGATGTCGGAGCGCAAAGCCGAGATGGTCGAATTGCGCCCGTCCGGTGGTAACCGCCAGCGCATCGTCTTCCACGCGCCGACACGCGGCCTGATCGGCTACCAGTCGGAACTGTTGACCGATACGCGCGGCACCGCCGTGATGAACCGGCTGTTCCACGCCTATCAGCCCTACAAGGGCGAACTGCCGGGCCGCACCAACGGTGTGCTGATCTCCAACGAACAGGGCGAGGCGGTGGCCTACGCCATGTGGAACCTGGAAGACCGCGGCCCGATGGTCATCGATCCGGGCGTCAAGGTCTATCAGGGCATGATCATCGGCATCCACAGCCGCGACAATGACCTCGAAGTGAACGTGCTGAAGGGCAAGAAGCTGACCAACATCCGCGCCGCCGGCAAGGACGAGGCAGTCAAACTGACGCCGCCGATCCGCATGACGCTGGAGCGCGCGCTGGCCTGGATCCAGGACGACGAGCTGGTCGAGGTGACGCCGAAGACCATTCGGCTCCGCAAGCTTTATCTCGACCCGAACGAGCGCAAGCGTTTCGAGAAGTCGGCAAAGGTGGTCGGCGCTGCTTAAGTCTTTTCGTAGAAGCATTTTCAGAAGAGGGAGCACTGCGCGTGCTCCCTCTTTTTGTTTATCCCAACGTTGAACCGTTTGCGGTGACGTAGACCGCGTAGAGGGACGTCGTTGCGGTGATGAAAAGCTGGTTCCGGCGAGCGCCGCCAAAGGTCAGGTTGGAGACGCCCTCCGGGATGTGGACCTTGCCGATCAGCGTGCCGTCCGGGTCGTAACAATGGACGCCGTCGCCCGCGCTGCACCACAGCCGCCCCTTGATGTCGACGCGGAATCCATCGAACAATCCGTTCGTGCACTCGGCGAAAACCTCGCCGCCGCTCAGCCTGCCGTCATTGCCGACCTTGAAGCGGCGGATGTGGCGCGGCCCGTCCGCCAGATGCGAGGCGCCGGTGTCGGCGACGTAGAGAAGTGTTTCGTTGGGTGCAAAAGCGAGGCCGTTCGGCTTGGCGAAATCATCCGCGACACGCGCCACCTCGCCGCTCGCCGGGTCGGCCCGGTAGACGTGGCAGCCGCCGATCTCCTGCTCACCATACTCACCCTCATAGTCGTGCATGATGCCGTAGGAGGGATCGGTGAACCAAATTGCGCCGTCGGAAGACACCACGACGTCGTTGGGCGAATTAAAACGCTTGCCCTCGAAGCGGTCGGCGACAATCGTCACCGAACCGTCGAACTCGGTGCGCGTCACCCGCCGCGTCAGGTGCTCGCAGGTGACAAGGCGCCCTTGCCGGTCGACCGTGTTGCCGTTCGAGTTGTTGGCGGGCTGGCGAAACACCGAGACGGCGCCGGAGGTTTCGTCCCAGCGCATCATGCGGTTGTTGGGGATGTCGGACCAGAGCAGATAGCGGCCCGGCGCGAACCATGCCGGCCCTTCGTGCCAGCGTCCGCCCGTCCACAGCCGCTCGACCCGTGCATGGCCGACGAAGCAGCTGGCGAAACGCGGATCCAGCACCTCGAATCCCGTACCCTCGATTTCTCCGAACATTCCGATTGCCTCTCTGCCGCGTTTCACTTTCCCAGCGCCGCGCGCTTTGCTAATCGGGATCGAACTTCGCGGCGTGGTTGTTGTCAGATCGATGTGATATCGATAACATACCTAACACAATCCGATTTCCAAGGGGGATTCATGAACGACGCCGGACGCCCGATGCAGCTGTCGTCCAATGGCGCCGCCTCTGCTTGGGCCAGATCTATGCCGGCGGCTCGCGGGGAGGGCTGATGGGCAGGGCAGCATCGCCGAGACCGGGGGAGAACCAAGCGCCGACGATGGCCGATGTAGCCGAGCGGGCCGGTGTGTCGGCGATGACCGTCTCGCGGGCGCTGAAGGAAGGCAGCCGGGTCTCCAAGGCGACACGCGAAAAGATCATGGCCGCCGTCAACGAGCTCGGCTACGTGCTCGACCAGTCGGCCGGCAGCCTGTCGTCGCGCAAGACCGGATTTGTCGCGGCGATTGTTCCCTCGATCAACAATTCGAACTTCGCCGACACGGCGCGCGGCATTACGGACGAGCTGGAAAGCACCGGACTGCAGCTGCTGCTCGGTTACACCGACTACACGGTCGAGAAGGAAGAGAGGCTGATCGAGGCGATGCTGCGGCGGCGGCCGGAAGGCATCATCCTGACCGGCGGCGCCCACACCGACCGCGCCCGCCGGCTGCTGGAGAGCGCCGGCATCCCGGTGGTCGAAACCTGGGAGCTGCCGGCCAGGCCCATCGACCAGGTGGTCGGCTTCTCCAACGAGGAAGCGATGGGGCTGCTGGTCAAGACGCTGGCCAGGAAGGGCTACCGCAAGTTCGGCTATATTGGCGGCACGACCTCGCGCGATACGCGCGGCAGCCAGCGGCGCGAGGGCTTCGTCAGGGCCATCGAAGAGCTCGGCCTGCCGCCGGGCCGGCTGGTTTCCTTCGGCGTGCCGCCCATCTCCATCGAGCAGGGCGGCCAGGCCGTCGTCTCCATGCTCGAGCGCTGGCCAGACACCGAGGCGGTGCTGTGCGTGTCCGATCTTTCGGCCTTCGGCGCGCTGATGGAATGCAAGCGCCGCGGCATGCGGGTGCCGCAGGACATCGCCATTGCCGGCTTCGGCGACTATGAGGTTGCCGCCTTCTGCCATCCCGGCATCACCACCGTTAATGTCGATTGCTACGGGATCGGCCAGGAGGCGGCGCGCCGGCTCATCCAGCTTATCCGCGGCGGCGAGAAGCAGCGCGGACAGGAAATCGTCCTGACCAGCTACCGCATCGTCGAGCGTGAGAGCACCTGAGTACCCATAAATCTGTCGGGCGAACGGCTCGCCAGGGTCCGCTATGCCCCGATTTCGCCGCGCAGCGAAATGACGCGATGGGGCATGGGCGGGCGTCGCTGCGTTATGCTCGGACTTCTGGCCGTCGGGCCGACATGTGCCTACCGGTCATCGCGGGCTGCGGCCGTGGTGAAGCTTATTCTTCCTTGTCAACGCGCTGCAGGATCGCGCGATAACGGCTGCATACGGCGGGGTCCTCATAGTAGTCCACTTCCGTATCAACGATCTCGTCAAGGCCTAGTCCGGGATAATGTGCCTTGACTCTTGCCAGGACGTCTTGCGCTTGCTTGATTTCGCCGAGTTCGGAATGGCAGACGATAAGACGAACGAGCGACCACGGTGGTACAGTTGCCATTTTCGCGTAGCAGGCCATTGCCTCGCGATATCGTCCAGTCGTGGTCAGTATGATGCCGCGAAAGTCTTCATACCATCCCACAGCGTATGGGTCGCGGCGCTGGGCTTCGTTTATTTCAACAAGCGCCTCGGCCGGCCTGTCCGTGTAGTTCAGGTGAATCGCACGGATACTAAGAATGAACGGATCGTTCGGATTGAGCGCAACCGCCCGGTCAAGACTGATTTCAGCTTGCCTGAATTGGCGCAAGTACAAGTGAGCGAAGCCGGTGGCGAGATGCCCATAGGCCTCGTCGGGGTCGAGGCCAAATGCGGTTCTTGCGATCTCCAGTCCGGAATGCAAATGACCGGGATTGTTGTAGTCCCAGTAAAACTTCATGGACTCCACAAAGCTGAGCATGGCGTGGGCAGCAGCAAACCGCGGATCGAGCTTTACCGCCTGGCGCAGAAACGGTTCCGCCTCGAGCACCGTTTCATAGACTGCTGCCAGTTGCAGCGCCCGCAGGTAAAACTCATAGGCCGACATATTGTCGGTCGGTCGGGCCCTGGCACGTGATGCAATCGCGGTTCTGGCCTGCCGAGCCAGGCGGGCTGCAATCATCTGGGTGATTTCGTCCTGGATGGCGAAAATGTCGTCGAGTTCGCGGTCGTAGTGCTCGCCCCAGATATGAGCCGTTGAGGACGCGTCGATCAGCTGCACGGTGACCCGGACCCGGTTGCCGATCTTCCGCACACTGCCTTCGACGACATACTGGACGCCAAGCTTCTTCGCCACCTCGGCCACGTCATTCGCCTTGCCCCGGAACTGGAAGGAGGAGTTCCGCGCAATGACCAGGAACTCCCTGAACTTGCTGAGCTCGGCGATGATGTCTTCGGTAATCCCGTCGCTGAAATAGTCCTGCTCCGGGTCGCGGCTCATGTTGTCGAAGGGAAGAACGGCGATGGAGGGTCTGGGCAGCACCGGAGTTTCCGCTGTAGCCCCGAAGGGCTGGGGGCCGGCATATTTATAGCCGCGACCATGCACGGTTACGATCATCTCGGCGGGCAGCAGTTTTCGCAGCGCAGAGATGTGGACCTGCAGCGTGTTCTCCTCCACCACCAGGCCGGGCCAGACCGCATCGAAGAGTTCGGTCTTGCCGATAACCTCGTCCGGCCTCTCCAGCAACATGGCGAGGATGTCGAAGGATCGCGCCGAAAGCACCATCGGCCCCTTGGGCCCAAGCAGCAGCCGTTCGGCGCGTTTCAGGCGATAGTTCCCAAACTCCAAGTCCATTTGGCAAGAACCCGTCCCTCGGGGGTTAGGATAACCCAGGACGGTCCTGAAGGCGAACTTCAGGGTTGTTCAGGACTATTCAGGTCCGAGCCAAGGACCTGAGTGGGAAGCGGTGTCATTCTCACCGTCACAGGAGGACACCATGACCGACATCTCCACCACCACCCCGATCACCGTCCGCCGCCTTAACCTGCCACGGCCAAGCTTTCCGAGGCTCGAAATCGGCGCATCGCTTGCCGCCATGTTCGGCTTGGTGGGCGATGCACTCAACATGACCTACGTAGCCCCCTACGCCGGTCTCCGTCGCCAGCCGCAGGTCGTCCCCGACGATGATCTCGAAGGCCGGGATCCCACCTGGTGAGCTTCTCAAGACGCTTGCCGTCGAGCAATGAGCCCATGCTCTAGCCGAATGCGATCTGCACTTTCATCGACTTGTTGCGGTCGCCAGCTATTTCGAAGGCAGCGACCGCCTCGTCCATGGGGTAGATGCCGGTCAGCAGCGGCTTAACGTCCACGCGGCGGCGATTGATCAGGTCGACGGCAAGGGCGAACTCGTCATGGAAGCGGAAGCTGCCGCGCATCTCGATCTCCTTGGCGACGATGAGGTTCTGCGGCAGGGACACGTCGCCGCCAAGGCCGAGCTGCATGAGCACGCCGCGCGGCTTCAGGACATCGAGCCCGGCCCGTACCGCGCGCTCGTTGCCGGAGGCCTCGAACATCACGTCGAAACTACCCTTGTCGGCATTGTAGGCGGCGAGCTTGTCGCCGTCGGTGGCGACATTGATGGTGCGGTCGGCGCCGATCTCCTCAGCCTTCGCCAGCACGCCGTCCATGACATCGGTGGCGACGATCTCGCGCGCGCCATGAGCGCGCGCGGCGAGGATGCACAGTGCGCCGATCGGCCCGCAGCCGGTGACCAGGACCCGCTTGCCGAGCAGCGAGCCGGCGCGGTTCACCGCGTGCAGCGTGACCGCGAACGGCTCGGCAAAAGCGGCCTCGTTGATGGAAACGTGGTCGGCGATTCTGTGGCATTGCCACGCCTCGGCAACGAGGCGCTGGCGGAAGGCGCCCTGGATGTGCGGCATCGGCATGGCGCTGCCGTAGAAGCGCATGTTGAGGCATTGGTTCTGCATTCCCTGCAGGCAGTAGCGGCAGGCATTGCAGGGCCGGCTCGGCGAGATCGCGACGCGGTCGCCAACGGCAAGGCTCGAGACGCCATCGCCAAGAGCCTTCACCGTGCCGGCGACCTCGTGGCCAAGTATCATCGGCTCGCGAAGGCGGATCGCGCCGAAGCCGCCATGGTTGTAGTAGTGCAGGTCCGAGCCGCATATGCCGCCGGCCTCGATGGCGATCTCGACCTGCCCGGCGCCAAGCACGCCCGGATCGGTCTCTTCGATCCGCAAATCCTTCGCCGCGTGGATGATGATCGACTTCATGGCCGCGATCCTTTCTCAAACCACGGGCGTCAGCAAGGACTGGCCGCTGAAATGGGCGGCAAGGTTGTCGCGCACGAGCTGGCCCATGGCCTTGCGGGTCTCGACAGTGCCGCTGGCGTGGTGCGGTTGTAGCACAACATTGGAAAGCTTGAGGAAGCGCTCGTCGATGCCAGGCTCGTTCCAGAACACGTCGAGCCCGGCGCCCTTGATAGCGCCGGTTTCCAGGGCGGCGAGCAAAGCGGTCTCGTCGACCGTGCTGCCGCGCGAAATGTTGATCAGGATGCCGTCCGCTCCGAGTGCTGCCAGAACGGTGGCATCGATGATGTGCCTGGTGCTGTCGCCGCCGGCGAGCGTCACGATCAAGAATTCGCTCTGTCGCGCCAGCTCGACCAGATCGCCGACGAAAGCGTAGGGCAGGTCGTCGCGCTTATGCCGGTCGAAATAGGCGATGGTGCAATCGAAGGCAGCCGCGCGCCTGGCCACCGCCGCGCCGACACGGCCCATGCCGACAATGCCAAGCATTTTTCCGCAGACGCGGGTGACCAGCGGCATGTTGCCCTTGCGCCAGTTGCCGTTGCGCACATAGGCGTCGGCCTGCGGGATCTTGCGGGCCACTGAGAGCAGCAACCCGATGCCGATATCGGCTACGTCCTCGGTCAGCACGTCGGGCGTATTGGTGACGCGGATGCTGTTTCCCCTGGCATAGGCAAGGTCGATGGCATCGGTGCCGACGCCGTAGCAGGAGACGATCTCCAGCTTCGGCAGCTTTGCCATTAGCGCCGCACTGGCGCCAAGCTCGCCGCGTGTCGCGATGGCGCGGATTGCGCCGGCGTGGCTTGCGAGCAGCGCGTCCTTATCCTCGGCCTGCCACAGCTTGTGGACGTGATATCTCGCCTCCAGGTCCGCCATGTCCCAGTCCGGATAGGGGCCGGTCATCAAGATGTCGGTCACGGCGTCGTCTCCTCCTGCAGCTGCAATTTTTCCATTGACTATGTTATCGATAACATTCATGTCAATAGATACTGGCGGTGGCGCGGTGGAAATCGTATCCGCTTCCAAGCACATTTCCTCAGGAGGAGCAGGTGAGCGGTTCTTTGTTCGATTTGTCCGGGATGCGGGCGTTGGTTACCGGCTCGGGGCAAGGCATCGGGCTGGCGCTGGCGGAAGGGCTGGCGCAGCACGGCGCCGAGATCGTGCTCAACGGCCGCAGCGCCGAAAAGGTCGCCGCCGCAGTCGATGCGCTGACGGCCAAGGGGCACAAGGCTCGCGGCGCGGTCTTCGACGTCACCGATCATGCCGCGGTCGCCAGAGGCGTCGAGGAGATCGAGGCGACAGTCGGTGCGATCGACATTCTCATAAACAATGCCGGCATGCAGTTCCGCACGCCGCTTGAGGACTTTCCCGCCGACAAATGGGACGAATTGCTGCGCACCAACATTTCCAGTGTGTTCTTCGTCGGCCAGGCGGTGGCGCGGCACATGATCCCGCGCAAGCGCGGCAAGATCATCAACATCGCCTCGGTGCAAAGCGAACTGGCACGCACGAACATCGCGCCCTACACGGCAACGAAGGGGGCGGTGCGCAATTTGACGCGCGGCATGTGCGCGGACTGGGCCAAGCACGGGCTGCAGGTCAACGCCATCGCACCGGGTTATTTCAAGACGCCGCTCAACCAGGCGCTGGTCGACAATCCCGAATTTTCGGCCTGGCTCACCAACCGCACGCCGGCCGGGCGCTGGGGTGATGTCCAGGAACTGGTCGGCGCGGCGGTGTTTCTGGCCGGCCCAGCCTCATCCTTTGTCAACGGACACACGCTCTATGTCGATGGCGGCATCACAACCTGCCTTTGAGGCTTCTCTCATCGTCGTGATGGGCGTCAGCGGCTGCGGCAAGACCAGCGTCGGTATCGACATCGCCGCACGGCTAGGCCTCGCCTTCGTCGAAGGCGACATGCTGCACCCGCGCGGCAATGTCGAGAAGATGTCGCTGGGCATACCGCTGTCCGACGACGACCGCTGGCCCTGGCTCGATCTGGTGGGCGCCGCCTTGCGCCAAGCGCATGAGGAGGGAAGCGGGCTCGTCGTGAGCTGCTCGGCGCTGAAGAAATCCTACCGCGATCGGCTTCGCCATGTGGCGGGCGGGCCGCTGTTCTTCGTATTCCTGGAGGGATCGCGCACTGTCCTTAAGGCCAGGATGGCGGATCGCCGCGGGCACTTCTTTCCGCCGGCCTTGCTCGACAGCCAGCTGGCGGCGCTGGAAAATCCGGCCGGCGAGGAGCTGGTGGTCACCGTCGACATCGACGCTCCGGTCGACAGGATCGTCGATCGGGCGCTGAACGGGCTTGGCGCCCGCAGCCAGGACCAGGAAAGAGGCTCATTGAGATGACGCAAGCAGCAGCAAAGGTTGCCATTGTCGGCGCCGGCATCATGGGATCGGCGATCGTCACCCGGCTGATCGAGACGAAGCAGGCGGTCACGGTCTTTGACCTCGACAAGGCCAAAGTCGCCGCACTGACCGCGAAAGGGGCGGCCGCCGCCGCGTCGGTTGCCGAGGCGGCGCGAGCCAGCGACTTCATCATTCTCAGCCTCAACCATGCCGATATCGTGCGTTCGGTGGTGTTTGGCGAGGGTGGCGTCGCGGCCACGGCTTCGCCTGAAAAGCTCTTGATCGACATGTCGTCGATCGACCCCGCCGACACCGCGCAAATGGCCAGCAAGCTCGCGGCCGAGACCGGCATGAAATGGGTCGACTGCCCGCTATCCGGCGGCGTTCCTGGCGCGCTCGCCGGCCGATTGACGGTCATGGCGGGCGGCGAAACGGCGGACTTCGAACGCGCCCGCACGGTGATGCAGCACCTTTGCGCCAACTACACGCTGATGGGTCCGAGCGGCGCCGGGCAGACGACCAAGCTGATCAACCAGCTGTTCTGCGCGGTGCTGTTCCAGGCGGTTGCCGAAGCGGTGAAACTGGCCGAAGCCGGCGGCGTCGATCCCAAGGCGATCCCCGCGGCCCTCAAGGGCGGGCGCGCCGATTCCAGCATCATGCAGGAGTTCATGGCGAAGTTCGCCGCTCGCGATTTCTCGCCGACCGGCCGCATCGACAACATGCTGAAGGATCTGGATTCTTTGCAGTCCTTTGCGCTGAAGACCAAGACGCCGTTGCCGATGACAGGCCAGCTTGTCGAGATCCATCGCTTGCTTTGCGCGGCGGGCCTGGGGCCGAAGGATTCGGCCGAAATGATGTGCCTGCTCGACGGCAAGATCGGCTGATTGGGAGCCCGCAATTTTGTTGCTTGACGCTCAGAAATGTTATCGATAACATCACTTGGCGATCTCGGGAGGAACGCATCTTGACCGAAGAGAAACTGATCGAGTTCAAGTCGATTACCAAGGAGTTCGGCGGCACCCGCGCGCTCTCCGACGTGTCGCTCGATCTCGGCAAGAGCGAGATCCTGGCGCTGCTCGGCGAGAACGGCGCCGGCAAGTCGACACTGATCAAGACGCTTGCCGGCATCTACCGGCCGGATGGCGGCAGCATCCTGTTTCGTGGCGAGCCCTATCACCACCGCCCGCCGCAGCCGAACCAGCGCCAGCCCGTCGCCTTCATTCACCAGGATCTCGGCCTGATCGAATGGATGACCGTCGGCGAGAATGTCGGCCTCGCCCAGGGATTTTCACTGCGCTCCGGCCTCATCGACTGGCGTTCCACCGAGGAGCGGGCCCGCGAGGCGCTGAAGCTGGTCGGCTGCGATTTCGATCCGACGACGCGGGTCCAGGATCTGACCCGCACCGAAAAATCGCTGGTCGCCATCGCGCGCGCCTTGGCCACCGAAGCCGATGTGCTGGTGCTCGACGAGCCGACCGCCAGCCTGCCCGCCGACGAGGTCGACCGCCTGTTCGACGCCATCCGCCCGCTCAAGCAGCGCGGCGTCGGCATGATCTATGTCTCGCATCGCCTCGACGAGATCTTCCGCATCGCCGATCGCGTCGCCGTGCTTCGCGACGGCCGGCTGGTCGGCCAGAAGCAGGTCGCCGACACGAGGCCCGATGAACTGGTCGAGATGATCGTCGGCCGTCCGGTCAGCCAGGTCTTCACCAAGGCAGAGACGCAGGCCGGCGAGACGGTGTGTGCCGTCCGCGACCTGGTCTGCGCCGGGGCCGGGCCGGTGTCGTTCGACGTGCGCAAGGGCGAACTGCTCGGTCTGGTCGGACTGCGCGGCGCCGGTCAGGAACTGGTCGGCCGGGCACTGTTCGGCTGCCAGGGCTTTTCCGGTTCGGTGACGATCAACGGCGTCGAGCCCGATTTGTCGAGCCCGATCGCCGCCATGGGGTCTGGCGTCGGCCTGATCGCCCGCGACCGGACCGAAGAATCGATCGCCGCATCGCTGTCGATCCGCGAGAACAGCTTTCTCAACCCCGGCGCCGGCAAGCGCGGCCTGTTCTCGTTCCTGGCGCCTTACAAGGAGGCCGCGCTGGCGCGCGAGATCGGCGGATTGGTCGGGCTACGTCCCAATGATCCGAGCCTGCCGATCGAGGCGCTGTCGGGCGGCAACCAGCAGAAGGTGGTGGTGGGGCGCTGGCTGCATACCGGCCGCAAGCTGCTGATCGCCGAAGACCCGACCGCTGGCGTCGATGTCGGCGCCAAGGCCGAGATCTACCGGCTGATCGGCCGCGCCCTCGAGGTCGGCCTCGCCGTCGTCGTGGTGTCGACCGACTTCGAGGAGATCGCCCATATCTGCCATCGCGCCCTGGTGTTTTCGCGTGGTCGGATCGTGCGCGAACTCACCGGACCTGAACTGACCACGTCCGCGGTGATCACCGCGGCATCGGCTTCCGAAGCCGCCTGACCGTCCCGGAGGATCTCCATGCCATCGATCGAATCCAGTGCACTCGAGCCAACCCGCGGCGAAATGGCCAGCCTGCCGGTAAGGCAGAGGATCACCCGTCTGCTGCCGGTATACGGCCTGGTGATCCTAACCGTCGTGCTGATCCTGCTGTTCTCGATCCTGCTGCCGAATACATTTCCGACGCTGCTCAATTTGCGCTCGATCGTCTCCGACAAGGCGATCATCGCGCTGCTGTCGCTGGCGGCCATGATCCCGATGGCCTCCGGGCGCATCGACCTGACCGTCGGCTACGGCATCGTGCTATGGCACATCCTGGCGATCAGCCTGCAGACCATGCTCGGCATTCCCTGGCCGCTGGCGGTGCTGATCGTGCTGCTGCTCGGCGCCGCCACCGGCTTCCTCAACGGCCTGCTGGTCGAGGTCGCCCGTATCGACTCCTTCATTGCCACGCTGGGCACCGGCACCGTGCTCTATGCGCTGGCGCTCTGGCACACCGGCGGCCGGCAGGTCGTCGGCGTGCTGCCGGAAGGCTTTTATGCACTCAACGGCACGATGGTGTTCGGGCTGCCGATCACCGGGCTCTATGTGCTGGCAATCGCCATCGCGCTCTGGATCATCCTCGAATATCTGCCGATCGGCCGCTACGTCTATGCCATCGGCGCCAATCCGAAGGCGGCAGCGCTGAACGGCATTCCGGTGCGCCGCTTCGTCATCGGGGCCTTTGTCTCGTCCGGCTTCCTGACGGCACTGACCGGCGTGCTGCTGGCCTCTAAGCTGCGCATCGGCCAGGCCAGCGTCGGGCTGGAATATCTTCTGCCGGCGCTGGTCGGCGCCTTTCTCGGCTCGACCACCATCAAGCCCGGGCGCGTCAACGTCTGGGGTACGATGACCGGCGTCATCATCCTGGCCGTCGGCATTTCCGGTATCCAGCAATTCGGCGGCTCGTTCTTCGTCGAACCGCTGTTCAACGGCGTTACGCTGCTGGTTGCCATCGGCATCGCCGGCTACGCCCAGCGCAAGCGCGGCGCGGCCAGGATAGCCCGCAAACCAGATCCGTCCGGAAGCTGAATACCGGACGGCCGGTCTGTTTCAAAAACCCAAGGGAGGAACCCAACATGCAGCGCAGAACATTCCTGAGATCATCCGTCGCCCTGATGGCCGTGGCCATCGCCGCCCCGGCCCTGTTCGCCGGCGAGGCACGGGCGGACGCGATGGCCGACGCCATGGCGGTGGTGCAGAAATATGCCCAGAAGGTCACGGCATGGGACGGCCCGACCACCGGTCCGAAGGCGCAGGAAGGCAAGACCATCGTCGTGCTCGCCGGCGATCTCAAGAATGGCGGCATTCTCGGCGTCACCACCGGCGTCGAAGAGGCGGCCAAGGCGATCGGCTGGGAGGTCAAGGTCATCGACGGTGCCGGCTCGATCGGCGGCCGCACCGCAGCCTTCGGCCAGGCGATGGCGCTGAAGCCGAGCGGCATCGTCATCAACGGCTTCGACGCGGTCGAGCAGGCGCCGGCGCTGGAGCAGGCGAAGGCGGCGGGCATTCCGCTGGTTTCCTGGCATGCGGGACCAGTGATCGGCCCCGACGAAAAGAATGGCGTGTTCGCCAACGTCTCGACCGATGCGATGCAGGTTTCCACGGCCGCGGCCGACTGGGCCTATGCCGACGCCAAGGGCAAGCCGGGCGTCATCATCTTCACCGATTCCACCTATGCCATCGCCATCGCCAAGGCCGACAAGATGAAGGCCGAGATCGAGCGGCTGGGCGGAAAGGTGCTCGAATATGTCGACACGCCGATCGCCGAGACGTCGCAGCGCATGCCGCAGCTCACCACCTCGCTGCTGCAGAAATACGGCGATGCCTGGACGCATTCACTGGCGATAAACGATCTCTACTTCGACTTCATGGGACCTTCGCTTGCCGCGGCTGGCAAGGCCGGCACCGACGCGCCGATCAATGTCGCTGCCGGCGACGGTTCGGAATCGGCCTATCAGCGCATCCGCGCCGGCCAGTTCCAGAAGGTCACGGTCGCGGAGCCGCTCAACCTGCAGGGCTGGCAACTGGTCGACGAGCTGAACCGTGCCATCGCCGGCGAAAAATGGTCCGGCTATCTGTCGCCGCTGCATGTGGTGACGGCCGACAATGTCGAGTTCGACGGTGGGCCAAAGAATGCCTTCGACCCCGACAACGGCTATCGCGACCAGTACAAGAAAATCTGGGGCAAGTAGGCATTCACCGATGCGGGCGCGGGACAGCCGCGCCCGCATCCCGACCGAAAATTCAACCGGTCCGACAGGCCGTGCGTTGTTCGCCGCACAGCCGGTGGGATCTCTGTCATGCCAGGAGAAGCCATGATCGTCCGCTATGCCCTGTTCGAGGGCGAGATTCATCCGGGCAGCGAGGCCGAGTTCCGCCGCTTCGTGAAAGCGAGGCTGGTGCCGCTGTGGACGCAGTTTCCCGGAGCGCAGGAAATCCGCGTCCTCGACGGCACGGCCCGCGACGAAGGAGCGCCGGTCTACGCCATGGTGCTCGCGATCCGCTATCCCGACATGGCAACGTGCGAACGGGCGCTTGAATCCTCGGTCCGGTTCGAGAGCCGCGAAGTGACCGGCGAGCTGTTGAAGATGTTCACCGGCCGCGTTCACCACCATGTCTTCGATATGAACGAATACGCGCCGGCAGGATGATCCGGCCGGGCGCTCCGATCGTGTGACTTCGCTTGCAGGTTCATCCACCGGCTGCCGAAATGATGGCTTCGCAATCGGCTTCGCCGGACAGATCGATGCGGACCACCGTTCTGGTTCGGACCGGCTTGCGCAGGGCCTTTGTCCCGTCGGGGTCGATGCTCAGCAATTGCCTTTCTTCCAGAGTCTGAAGCCTCGACCTGGAGATGCCGAGCTCGCTGGCGAGCAGCCGATCCAGCCGCAACGACGTCGGCGTTTCCAGCGCGAGCTGGAGTTCCAAGGCGCTTGTGACTTCCGGCGCGCCGCCATGGGTCTGCTTGTCGACGGCGACGTCGGGGAATTCTTCGATGCGCCCGACCCGACTGCGCAGCGCAACGACATCAAAGGCATGGCGGCGCGCCAGTACCGGATCGTTGCTTTCGAAACCTTGCAGCAGGGTCGGTTCGATGTCGCGGCGGTTGCAGCGCTCCAGGATGCCGAAATTCCAGGAGTTGTCGCAATCGAGGCAGCGATAGATCAGCCAGACGTCGATGCGCTTGCCGTTGGCGTTGATGCGGAATTTCCCGCTGCATTGATACGGCTTGGTGCCGCCGCAGCGGTTGCAGTTGATGAGAGGTCGAGGCGCGATTGTGGGCGCGATCGCCCAGCGGATACGCAATAGTTCGGACATGCCGATAAGCCCTTCCCGTCGGGAAGTTCGTCAGACCGGCGATGTCGAGAGCCCATGCGGGCACGGCGTGGCGAGAGGCTGCGGCGATTGGAAAACAGGCGTCACGGGCGGCTTGCGCGCGACAGCGGTTCAGCAGTGCCAAACCGGTCTCGAACCGCTACCCTGAGGAACACGTGATTGTGAAAACAGACGCCGCGAATACGACGCCATGCACTGTGTCGGGGGAGTTGACGAGACCGGCGGTTACGTAGGCAAAGTGAAACTCGAAAATCGTGTCGGGGCGGCATTTCTAGCCTTTGGGCGGGTGGTCCAGCAAGTCTCTCCTTGCGGCGCTACCGTCGCCGGGCCAGTTGAGCTAGTTATGGGCCGAACGTTTCAAACAGAGATCCCGCCATGCAGCTCACGTCGCTCCTGATCTTTGCCGCCGCTCTATTCGTCGCTGCCGGCTCGCCCGGACCGTCGATCGCAGCCCTTGTGGCGCGGGTGGTCGCCAAGGGATTCCGCGATGTGTTCCCGTTCCTGCTCGCCATGTGGATCGGCGAAGGCATCTGGCTGTCGCTGGCGGTGTTCGGGCTGGCTGTGGTGGCACAGACCTTCCATTTCGCCTTCGTCGTCGTGAAATGGATCGGCGTCGCCTATCTCGTCTATCTTGCCTGGAAGATGTGGACCGCACCGGTCGAGGCGAAGGAAGGCGAGATGCCGCGCGAGGATTCACCGGCAAAGCTCTTCCTCGCCGGCATGGCGGTGACATTAGGCAATCCCAAGATCATGATGTTCTATCTGGCGCTGCTGCCGACGATCATCGACCTCGCCTCGGTCAGCGTCGTCGGCTGGGTCGAACTGACGGCGACCATGGCCGTGGTCCTGGTCGCCATCGATCTGGCCTGGGTGCTCGCCGCGGCGCAGGCGCGAAAGCTGCTGAAGAGCAAGCGCGCCATGAAGATCGCCAACCGCATCAGCGCCGGCACCATGGCCGGCGCGGCGGCTGCGATCGCGACGCGGTCGTGACCCGTCACATCATTTCGATGATCGGCGCGATCTCGACGCTGAAGGCCGGGTCCATCAGGATCGGGCAGTCCTTGGCTTTGGCGACGGCATCGTCGATGTCCTTGGCTTCAACGATCGTGTAACCGGCGGTCGGATTGCTGCCGCCATTGTTCTCGACCTTGCCGCCGGGCAGCACGGTCTTCGACATGCCGACCGGATTGCCGCCATCGACCACGGCCGAGCCGAGCTGGCCGTACCAGCCGTTCCAGGCATCCATCGCGGCTTTCCGCTCGGCCTCGTCGGTCGGCATCTTGCCCGAGCCATGATAGACGTAGAGAAACTTCGCCATGTTCTCCTCCCTTGATCAGCGGCATCGAACCGGCATGCGGTCATGCCGCCCGCCGATCATCGGACCAAACCCGTGAACACGCAACGGGAATACGTAACTGCTAAAGTATGGTGCGAGATCCTCACCGCGCCATGGCGTGGTATTCGTCGTTGGGCCGCATGTCGATCGCCGCCGCCACCCGGTTCGACATGTTGAAGAAGGCGGCGGTCGAGGCGGTGTCCCAGATGTCGCGGTCGGAGAAACCGGCCTTGCGCAACGCCGCCCGGTCGGCCTCGACGATCTTTGCCGGCTCTTCGGTCAACTTGACCGCGAATTCGAGCATGGCGCGCTGCCGCTCCGACAGGTCGGCGGCGCGGAAGTTCATCACCATCATCTCACCGAGCTTCGGGTCGCCGGAAAGCTGGCGCACCGCTGCCCCATGCGCGGTCAGGCAGTAGTAGCAATGGTTGATGGAGGAGACGACGACCGCGATCATCTCGCGCTCCAGCTTAGACAGGCCTGACTCGCCCAGCATCAGATCGTTGTACATGTCGGTGAAGGCGCGCAGCTTCTTCTCGTCGAAGGCATAGGACAGCAGCACATTGGGAACGAGGCCGAGCTTCTCCTCGCATTTGGCGAAGTAGGCTTTTGTCGTCTCGCTCAGCTCCGCCTGCGCAAGGTCAAGCGCCATAATCTTGCCGGTCATCGGCATTCCTCCTCATTCGTTCGGGGGCCAGTTTTGGCGCTGCGATATTTCTTCGCAAGCCGTCAAACCGTTGTCGCCAAATACCGGTCATCTGCTACCATAGTAGCAAAAGCATGTGACGGGAGGGATTTGACACCATGGCCAGCCTCAAAACAGCAAGCCAGTCGAAAAAGGCGAGTCCGGCAAAGAAAGACACCGCAAAGGGCGGCGAAAAAGCCGGCAAGCTCGCCGATTACCTGCTTGCCCGGGCACCGGCCGAAGACGTCGCCGCCTATGATCCCGCCGATCTCGAACGCGCCGCCGATCTGGCCGGCCGTGCCGTCGCCAGACACAGGAAGGGCGAATGCGTCGTTGCCATAGACGTCGAGTCGGGTGTCGTGCGCCAGGGCCGGCCGATGACGGTGATCACCGTCGTCAACGACAACATGCCGTTCCTGTTCGATTCCATTCTCGGCGAGATCACCGAGGGCGCCGGCGAGCCGCTGCTGGTCACCCATCCGGTCGTCGTCGTCAGGCACGGCAAGAGCGGCGTCGATGAAATCCTCGGCGACGGCGGCTTTGCCAAGGGCGATCTCAGCCATGACCGGCTGAGCGTCGTCCACGTCCATATCGGCCGCCTGTCCGCCGACCAGGCCGAGGCTCTGGCCGGACGGCTGAGGAAGCTGCTCGGCCAGGTGCGCGCCGCGGTCACCGACTGGAAGCCGATGCTGGCCCGCCTCGACCAGGCGATCTCGGAGTTCCGCTACGCGCCGGTGCCGCTCGACAAGGCGCATGTCACCGAGGCGATCGCCTTCCTCGAATGGCTGCGCGACGACAATTTCACCTTCCTCGGCATGCGCGAGTTCAAATACACCGGCGGCGAGAAGAGCGGCACGCTGGAGCGCGCCGAGAAGCCCGGCCTCGGCATCTTGTCCGATCCGGACGTGCTGGTTTTGAGGCGCGGCACCGAAGCGGTGACGACGACGCCCGAGATCCGCGCCTTCCTGCATGGGCCGGAACCGCTGATAGTCACCAAGGCCAACGCCAAATCTTCCGTGCATCGGCGCATCTATCTCGATTACATCGGCGTCAAGACCTACACCGCCAAGGGCACGCTTTCGGGCGAACTGCGCATCGTCGGCCTGTTCACCTCGACCGCCTACACGCGCTCGGTGATGAAGATCCCCTATCTCAGGTCGAAGGCCGAGACCGTGATCACCAAATCCGGCTTCAATCCCGGTGATCACTCCGGCAAGGCGCTGATCAACGTGCTGGAAAGCTATCCGCGCGACGAGCTGTTCCAGGTGCCGATACCGATCCTCAGGAAGCATGCGGAGGCCATCCTCGGGCTGATCGAACGGCCGCGCGTCAGGGCGCTGGTGCGTGCCGACCAGTTCGACCGTTTCGTCTCGATCCTCGTCTTCGTGCCGCGCGACCGCTACGACAGCGTCGTGCGCGAGAAGGTCGGCGCCTATCTGAAGACCGTGTTCGAAGGCCGGCTGTCGGCCTATTACCCGGCCTTCCCGGAAGGCGGGCTGGCGCGCGTGCATTTCATCATCGGCCGCTCCGGCGGCAAGACGCCGAAGGTCGAGCAGGCGACGATCGAAGCGGCGATCCGCGACATCGTGCGCACTTGGGACGACGCGCTGCGCGAAACTGCGGCCGAAACCGGCGCGGATGCTGCGATGACGGCCATCGCTGCGCGCTTTTCGGAAAGCTATAGGGATAGTTTCTCGCCGGCGGTGGCGCTGGCCGATGCCGGGCGCATCGGCAAAATCAGTGCCGCCAATCCGATCGCCATCGACTATTACCGGCATGCCGACCAGAAGCCGCAGCAGGCGGCGCTGAAGATCTATCATCACGGCAGCCCGGTGGCGCTGTCCAGGCGGGTGCCGGTGCTGGAAAACATCGGCTTCCGCGTCATCAGCGAGCGCACCTTCGAGGTCGGCGAGGAAGCGGCCGACAAGGTCTTCATCCACGACATGGAGCTGGAGAACAGCTACGGCAAGCCGATCGACCTCGGCGATGGCGGCGCGCTGTTCGAGGATGCCTTCCTGTCGGTCTGGCGCGGCGACATCGATAATGACGGCTATAACGGCCTGGCACAGACCGCAGGCCTATGGTCAGGCGAAGTTACCATCCTGCGCGCCTATGGCCGCTATCTGCAGCAGGCCGGCATCCCGCAGAGCCAGGATTTCATCGCCGCCGCGCTGAACCGCTATCCGGATATAGCGCGCGGCCTGCATGCGCTGTTCGTCGCCCGCCTCGGGCCGACGGCCGAGACGGAAGGCGTGGTGGCGGCCAAGCACCTCAAGGCCAAGATCCGGGATGCGCTGGAAGAGGTGCCCAACATCGATGACGACACCATCATCCGCCGCTACCTCAATCTGATCGAAGCCTCGCTGCGCACCAATCATTTCGTTGCCGATACGAAAGCGAAAGGTCAGTCGCTGGCGATCAAGCTCGACTCGCAGGCGGTCGATGGATTGCCGGCGCCGCGGCCGTGGCGCGAGATTTTCGTCTACGGCGCCGAGGTCGAAGGCGTGCATCTGCGCTTCGGTCCGGTGGCGCGCGGCGGTCTGCGCTGGTCGGACCGCGCCCAGGACTACCGCACCGAGGTGCTCGGCCTGGTCAAGGCGCAGCAGGTCAAGAACGCAGTGATCGTGCCGGTCGGCGCCAAGGGCGGCTTCTATCCGAAGAAGCTGCCGATGAGCGCCGGGCGCGACGCCATCTTCGAAGCCGGCACCTCGGCCTACAAGAACTACGTCTCCAGCCTGTTGTCGATCACCGACAATATCGGCATCGACGAGGTCATTCCGCCGGCCGGCGTGATCCGGCGCGACCAGGACGACCCCTATTTTGTCGTCGCCGCCGACAAGGGCACGGCGACCTTCTCCGACACCGCCAATGCGATCAGCGAGAAGCACGGCTTCTGGCTCGACGATGCCTTCGCCAGCGGCGGCTCGGCCGGCTACGACCACAAGAAGATGGGCATCACCGCCAAGGGCGGCTGGGAAGCGGTGAAGCGGCATTTCCGCGAGATGAATCGCGATATCCAGTCATCGCCCTTCACCGTCGTCGGCGTCGGCGACATGTCGGGCGACGTGTTCGGCAACGGCATGCTATTGTCGCCGCAGACCAGGCTGATCGCCGCTTTCGATCATCGCGATATCTTCATCGATCCCGATCCGGACATGGCGGCCTCGATGGCGGAACGCCAGCGCATGTTCACTTTGCCGCGCTCGAGCTGGCAGGACTACGACAAGACCAAGCTGTCGGAAGGCGGCATCATCGTCTCGCGCAGCCAAAAGTCGATCACGCTGCCGGCGGCAGCCGCCGCGGCCATCGGCCTCGGCAAGACCACGGCGACGCCGGTCGAGATCATGAACGCCATCCTCAAGGCGCCGGTCGATCTTCTGTGGTTCGGCGGCATCGGCACCTATCTCAGGGCCTCGACCGAGACCAACGCGGATGTCGGCGACCGCGCCAATGATGCAATCCGCATCACCGCGCTCGACGTGCGCGCCAAGGTCATCGGCGAGGGCGCCAATCTTGGCGTCACACAGCGGGCGCGCATCGAGTTCGGGCTGAATGGCGGCCGCTGCAATTCCGACGCCATCGACAATTCGGCGGGCGTCAACTGCTCCGACGTCGAGGTCAACATCAAGATCGCGCTGGCTTCGGCCATGCGCAAGGGATCGCTGACCAGGCCGGCGCGCAACAAATTGCTGGCCGAGATGACCGATGAGGTCGGGTCGCTGGTGCTGTCCAACAATTACCAACAGACGCTGGCGCTTTCGATGGCGCGCAAGCGCGGGCTCGCCGACATCGCGCATCAGAGCCGGTTCATGTCGGCACTCGAAGCACGCGGCCTGCTCGATCGCGCCGTCGAGACGCTGCCGTCGCCGGCGGCCCTCGCCGAGCGCGAGGCGCGCGGCGAGCCGCTGACAAGGGCCGAGCTCGGCGTGCTGCTCGCCTATGCCAAGATCGTGCTGTTTTCCGACATCGTCGCCAGCGACGTGCCGGACGACGCGCATTTCGACCGCGATCTGATGGGCTACTTCCCGGACCGGATGGCGAAGAAATATGCCTCCGAGATCCATGGCCACCGGCTGCGCCGCGAGATCATCACCCGCGTCATGACCAACGACTTGGTCAACCGCGGCGGACCGTCCTTCGTCAACCGGCTGCAGGAAGCCACCGGCCGCACCGCCGCCGACGTGGTGCGCACCTTCGCCGTTGTGCGGGACGGCTTTGCCTTGCCGGCGCTCTATCGCGAGATCGACGCGCTCGACAGCCAGATCGACGGGCAGGTGCAGCTCGATCTTTACCAGGCAATTAGCCGGCTTATTTTCGTGACAAGCGGCTGGTATCTCAAAAACGATGCCGGCACGTCGACGCTTGGCCAGCGGATTGCCGAGCTGCAGGAGGCACGCAAGGCACTGGAGCCGAAACTCGCCTCGCTGCTGCCGGCCTTCTCGCGCGAGCGGATCGAGGAGAGGCGGCATGGCTTGTTCAAGGCCGGCGCGCCGGAAAAGCTCGCCGCGCAGCTGGCGCTGACCGATGTGGCGGAACTCATCCCCGACATCGCGCTGACGGCCAGGACGGCCAATGCCGATATCGTCGCCGCCGCCAAGGCCTTCTTCGCCGTCAGCGACGCCTTCCGCATTCCGCGCGTCGAGGATGCGGCACGCTCGATCACGCCTTCGGACTACTACGACCAACTGGCTCTGTCCCGCGCCACCGACACGATCGGCGCGGCCAGGCGCGGCATCGCCGTGGCCGCACTTACCGGCCACGCCAAGGCGGCCGACCCGGTGGTGGCCTGGCTGGAGGTCGGCGGCGAGCGCGTCGGGCGCATCCGTGAGCGGCTGCAGACGCTGACCGAGGGCGGCGACATCACCGTATCGCGGCTGTCGGTGGCCTCGGGGCTGATGAGCGATCTGACGGGGATGTGAGCCAGATCGGGCGAGATTGCTGGCAGGAACTACGCTATAGAGCTACACGGCGCCCTGCTTTGGGCGCCGTTCTGCGGGAGGGGACATGACCGAGGTAGCAGTGCAGCGGGCGTCAGGGCGCGGCATCTGGGGATGGATGCTGTTCGACTGGGCGGCGCAGCCGTTCTTCACCGTCGTCACCACCTTCATCTTCGGGCCTTACTTCGTCTCGCGCATGGCCAGCGATCCGGAGACGGGTCAGGCGGCCTGGGGTTACGGCATAGCCGCGGCGGGTCTGGTTATCGCCGTGCTGTCGCCAATCCTCGGCTCGATCGCCGACCAGACCGGGCCGCGCAAGCCGTGGATCGCCTTCTTCGCCGCGATCAAGATCACCAGTCTCGCCCTGCTTTGGTTCGCAGTGCCCGGTTCGAACCTTTTCCTGATCGTGGCGTTGTTTTCGATCGCCTCCGTCGCGGCGGAGTTCTCGACGGTCTTCAACGATTCCATGATGCCGCGCCTGGTGCCGAAGAGCGAGATCGGCCGCATCTCGAACATGGCTTGGGGCCTTGGCTATCTCGGCGGCATGATCGCGCTGATCTTCGTCGTCGCCTGCATGGCCGGTTCGCCGGAGACCGGCAAGACCATCGTCGGCCTTGATCCCATCTTCGGGCTCGATCCCAAGCTTGGCGAGGATGCGCGCGCCACCGGGCCGCTGTCGGCCGGCTGGTATTTCCTGTTCATCCTGCCGATGTTCTTCTTCACACCGGACGCCATCAGGGGCATCGCGATCGGGCCGGCGGTGCGCGAGGGCCTGTCGGAACTGAAGTCGACGCTCGCCGAAGTGCGCCAGCGCAGCGGCATCTTCCGGTTCCTCATTGCCCGCATGATCTATCAGGACGGCGTCAACGCGCTGCTGGCACTGGGCGGCACGTTTGCCGCGGCAATGTTCCATTGGTCGATCACCGAGATCGGCATGTTCGGCATCATCCTCAATGTCGTCGCCATCGTCGGTTGCCTGGTTGCGGCGCGTCTCGATAAGGCGCTTGGCTCCAAGACGATCGTGCTTATCTCGCTCGTCCTGCTTAGCATCGCCACGATCGGCATCGTCTCGACCGGGCCGGGCTACACACTGTTCGGTGCCTGGATGATGCCGGAAACCGATAGCGGCGGATTGTTCGGCACGCCCGCTGAAAAGGCCTATATTTTCTACGGCCTGCTGATCGGGCTTGCCTTCGGTCCTGTGCAGGCCTCGTCGCGCTCCTATATGGCCCGCAGCGTCACCGCCGCCGAATCAGGCCGCTATTTCGGCATCTATGCGCTGGCCGGACGGGCGACCAGTTTTGCCGCACCCTTCATGGTGGCAACGATCACCTTGGCCAGCGGTTCATCGCGGCTCGGCATGGCGGCGATCGTGCTGTTCTTGGGCGTTGGCATGGCGATATTGATCAGGACGCCATATCCGGCCGACCAGCCAGTGGAATAGTTCTTCCCTTCTGAGAAGGTGGATCGGCGCGCAGCGCCGAGACGGATGAGGGGTGCTGGAAGAAATGAGGCGCTGGTGATCCTGCGCCTACGCGCCGCTTGAGACGAAGGATTTTGCCAAGCTGGAACACCCCTCATCCGACCGAGCTTCGCTCGGCCACCTTCTTCCACAAGGGGAGAAGGACAAGAAACCCTCAATGCCTGAAATGCCTCACGCCGGTAAACACCATAGCGATGCCATGTTCGTCGGCGGCGGCGATGACGTCGTCGTCGCGCATCGAGCCGCCCGGCTGGATGACGGCGGTGGCGCCGGCTTCGATCGCCGATATAAGCCCATCGGCAAAGGGGAAAAAGGCGTCGGAAGCGACGACCGAGCCCTTGGTTAGCGGCTCCGCCAGCCCGGCGGCCTCGGCGGCGTCGAGCGCCTTGCGGGCGGCGATGTGCGAGGAATCGACGCGGCTCATCTGGCCGGCGCCGATGCCGACGGTGGCGCCGTCCCTGGCATAGACGATGGCGTTCGACTTGACGTGCTTGGCGACGCGGAAGGCAAATTTGAGATCGGCCATTTCGGCCGGCGTCGGCGCGCGCTTGGTCACGACTTTCAGTTCGAGGTCGTCGACCACCGCATCGTCGCGGCCCTGGACGAGAAGTCCGCCGGCAACGGACTTGACCGTGGTGCCGGCGGCGCGCGGATCGGGCAAGCCGCCCGCGACCAGCAGGCGCAGATTCTTTTTTGCGGCGACGATGCGAACCGCTTCCTCCGAGGCGTCGGGCGCGATGATCACCTCGGTGAAGGTTTTCACGATCTCTTCCGCCGCCTCGGCGTCGAGGATGCGGTTCATGGCGACGATGCCGCCATAGGCCGAGACCGGGTCGCAGGCCAGTGCCTTGGCATAGGCCGCCTTCAGCGACGCGCCTTCGGCGACCCCGCATGGGTTGGCATGCTTGATGATGGCGATCGCGGCGGAGCGGGCCGGATCGAACTCGCCGGCCAGCTCGAAGGCGGCGTCGGTGTCGTTGATGTTGTTGTAGGAAAGCTGCTTGCCCTGCAACTGGCGCGCGGTGGCGACGCCCGGCCGCTTGTCGCCATTGACGTAGAAGCCGGCGCCCTGATGCGGGTTCTCGCCGTAGCGCATCACCTCGACCAACTGGCCGCCGAAGGCGCGCCAGCCGGGATGCTCGATCTCCAGCGCGTCGGCGAACCAGCCGGAGATCGCCGCATCGTAGCTGGCGGTGCGTGCAAAGGCCTTGGCCGCCAGCTTCTTGCGGAAATCGAGCGACAGCGAGCCGATATTCATCTCCAGCGCGTTGAGCACCGATGCATAGTCGCCGGGATCGGTGACGATGGCGACATAGGCGTGGTTCTTGGCCGAGGCGCGGATCATCGCCGGGCCGCCAATGTCGATGTTCTCGACGATCGAAGCATAGCCGGCGCCCGAACGGCGGACCTCCTCGAACGGATAGAGGTTGGAGACGACGAGGTCGATCGGCTCGATGCCGTGGGTACGCATCGCGCTGGCATGCTCGGCGTCGTCGCGTATGCCGAGCAGAGCGCCATGCACCGACGGGTGCAGCGTCTTGACGCGACCGTCCATGATCTCGGGAAAGCCGGTCAGCTCGGAGACGTCGCGCACGGCCATGCCGGCCTCGGCGATCGCTTTCGCGGTGCCGCCGGTGGAGACCAGCTCGACGCCGGCCGCGGCCAGGGCGCGGGCGAAGTCGATGAGACCGGTCTTGTCGAAGACGGACAGCAGTGCACGACGGATTGGGACGAGGTCGGGTGCTGGAATGTTTTTGGCAGGGACGGCCATGGGCTGGCGGCCTTTCACGGCTGGATTGGGAAGCGTGATCGGGCCGTAGCATATGAGGCCCGGAAATCAAGCCGGGCGCTTCGTCACGGCAGGCGCTTAAAGCGCGCCGCATCCAAACGGATTCATGCGTCGCGCTTTAAGTTCCTGTTTCGTTGCATGTCGTTATCGCAAAACCGCTGCGCACTTTTGCGCGACATGCACTAGTTGTTTTCGGGATAGCCGGCGATACCGGTCCGGGTCAGCTGCCAGTGAACCTCCGCTATCTCGGAGGCCTTGAAGGCCAGCACGATCTGGCGGCTGCGGCGCGGCCCGCCGAGGCCGGCGAAATAGATCGATTCCTCGACCTCCGGCACGACCTCCTTGCAGGTGAACACCCAGGTGTCGGTCTGGTCGCCGGTCAGCACCAGCCGGTCATGCTCGTCCTGCAGCAGCTCCACATCCGGATGGATGTGGAAGCGCACAGTGACAAAGTCGCGGACGTTGTTGCGGATCGCAGCACTTCCGGGACGTAGAAAGCGGTCCCTGCCGGTCAGCACATTGCCGTTGGTTGCCAGCGTCAGCTCACGCTCGTGCAGGAAGCCGAAGCGCGCGGCATAGCCGTCATGGCGGGCGATGAAACCCTGGCTGCCTTTCTGGTCGGTGCGCTTGCAGGGCGCCTGCTGTGGACCGCCGATCAGCGGCGAGCCCAGCAGATCGTTGACGCGCAGCGAATGGCTGAAGCGCGCCGACGAGGTATCGTTGATGGTGGCGGTCGAGTGCGCGGCCGTGGCGCGGGCAAGCGGGCGGAATTCGGCGGCGCCGTAAGTGTCTATGCCGGCATTGACGATGTAATGCTGGCGGCCGGAGGAAAGTTCGAAGGCAAGGCAGCCGGCGTGCGCCGCGTTGGAAACATCGATGGGCGGCGGCAGGCCGGTGTCGGCGATGACGGTCACGCCGCCCATCGACAGGCGCTCATAGCCCGAATGCGGCGCATGCAGCAGCGGCGCGCCGACGGTGTCGTCATGGCGCAGGATGGTGGCGATGCGGTCGTGGATGGTGGCGCCCATGCCGTTGAAGCGGGCGAGGCTGCCGTCCTGGTGGCGAAAGAAGCGCAGCGCCGGCAGCATGCGGTCGATGGCGCCCATCAGCGCCGGCGGTGGTGTCTCGGCCTGGTTGGCATAGGTCTGGCGCAGCGGCAGGAGGTCGGCAAGAAGCTCCAGCACCGTCATCGGGTTGCGCGAAATATGGCCGCCGTCGGGAAGGATCTGACGATCGAGCTCTTCTGCCAGGTTGCGGGTGGCACTGCGCAGCGCCGAGGCCGGTGCCGGCAGCGACAAAGCGGCGAAGGCGAGCGCGATGCGGGCGCGCAGCCTGTCCTTGCCGTCAGGCATTTCGCGCGCCATCGATCGGAGATAGCGTATCTGCATGGCAAGCGATTTCAGGAAGGCGCGATAGAAGGGAAATTCCGCACCTTGCAGCACCACTGACGAATGCTGCAGCCAGGCAATGACCCGCTTGGCCGTCGTGCCGGGTTCCCAGGCGATGCCCGAAATCTGGTTGCCGTGTATGGCGATCCAGTCGGAAACCAGGGCGCGGGCGTTGGCGGCGGCAAGCTCGGTGCCGGCGGCGCGCATGTGGCGCAGCCAGCGAAAACCGTGCAGCGTCTTTTGCCAGCCGCGATTGGGCACGGCGATCTGGAACGGCGACTTGCCGCCGGTTTCGACCATGTGCCCCGACAGCGGATAGCGGCCGTAGTAGATCTCGAGCGCGATCTGCGGATCGGCGAGCCTGAGATCCGGCGGCGCGATCAGGACGCGTTCGGGCGTGCGGCCGGAATAGCGCCAGCGATAGATCGGCCCGGCACGCAGGCGCCGGCGCGTCTTGCGCCAGAACTCCCTCGCGACAAGCGTCCAAAGACGCGTCGTGCTGCCGGCAGCAAGAGCCAAATCCCCTCCTGGTCGTCCATACCCAAGGACAAGCTTATATGATTCAAGAACTTATGCGAAGGCGGATTTCGCCGTCGTGAAGGAGTTCACGCTGCTGCGGCCGCATCATCCCTAGAAAAGTCAGCAAATTTTAGTGAGAAACGATTTTAACCGGCCCGGCGCATGCGGGCGGCAAAGAACCCGTCGAGGCCGGAAATCCCAGGCGTTTCAAGCACCAGATCGGCGGGCGTGGTGCGCAGCGTGCCTTGCGGCGTCAGGAATGGATCGATGCCGGCAAACTCTCCAGGCTGAACGGGATCGTCGACGATATCAGCCGTGCCGGCAAGGAAGGCGCGGTAAAGGTGCTCGCCTTCGATAGGGTCGAGCGAACAGTTGGAAAAGACGATCCGCCCGCCGGGTTTGACCAGGCTGACGGCGCGGGCGAGCAGCCTTGCCTGCAGCCCGGCGAGCTTTTCGACATCGGCCATGGTCTTGGTCCATGGCACGTCGGGATGCCGCCGCACCGTGCCGGTCGAGGAGCAGGGCGCGTCGAGGAGAATGGCGTCGAACAATTCCTCCGGCTGATAGTCGAGCAGGTCAGCCTGGACGATCTCGGCGGGGAGGCTGAGCCGTTCGAGATTCTGCGCCAGCCGCGCCAGCCGGTTCTTCGACGTGTCGACCGCAGTGACATTAGCGCCGGCAAGAATGAGCTGCGCGGTCTTGCCGCCGGGGGCGGCGCAGAGGTCGGCGACACGAAGCCCACTCACGTCGCCGAACAGCCGGGCCGGCAGGCTGGCGGCAGCGTCCTGCACCCACCAGGCGCCGTCCGCGAAGCCGGGCAGGTCGGGGACCGAGGCACTGAGTTTTTCCACGCGCACCGTGCCAGTCGGCAGCACGATGCCGCCGAACCGTTCGGCCCACAGCGCCGGATCGGACTTGACCGAAAAATCGACTGGCGCCTCATGGCGATGGGCAGCCAGGATCTGCCCGGTCCTGTCGGCGCCATAGGCCGCCTTCAACCGGTCGGAAAACCATTTTGGCGCTTCGTCGGTGGCGGCGAGCGCCGTGGGGAGCTCGGTCTCCTTGGCGCGCGCGAGGGTGCGCAGCACGCCGTTGACGAGGCCGGAAAAGCGCAGCGTGCGCGGGTCGGACTTGGCGTGGGTGACGGCAAGGTCGACGGCGGCGCTGTCGGGAATGTCGAGGAACAGAATCTGCGCCGCCGCCACATGCAGTATGTGCGACAGGACGGTTGCGTTGGCCGGCAGCGGCTTTTCCAGGCGCCGCGCCAGCAGGCCCGCAATCGTCATGCGATAGCGCAGCGCGGTGACCAGTATGGCGCGCACCAGCGCGCGGTCGCGCAGGTCGAGCGACTTGTATTGCGGGTGGCCGTTCTCGTGATCGGTCAGTCCGTCGAGCGGCGTGCGCGCATCGATGACGGCGGCAAGCAGGCGCGCCGCTGCCTTGCGCGCGGCAAGGCCGGCTACCGCCTCGCCGCCTGCGCTGTCTTCACGATCGCCTGGTGTCCGCTGCCGGCGTTTGGCGCCGCTCACTGCCACGGACCTTTGGGTCCGGTCGGGTTACGTCCCCACGGGTTGGACTTCGGCCGCGCCGGCTCAGCCGGCGGCTGCCGCCCCGCCGCCTCGCCCCACGGCCCCGCCGATGGTTGCTCGTCCTCTTGGCGAGGCGTCGGCGCCTGGCGCGGCGTTGCCTGCGACGCCCCGCCGCGCGCCATTGCCTGCAGGGCGGCGATGCGGTTGTCGGTGTTCGGGTGGGTGGAGAACAGATTGTCCATGCGCTCGCCGGAAAGCGGGTTGATGATGAAGAGATGGGCCATGGCCGGGTTGCGCTCGGCATCCGGGTTGGGGATGCGTTCGGCGCTGCGAGCGATCTTGTCAAGGGCCGAAGCCAGCCAAAGCGGGTTTCCGACGATCTCGGCGCCACGTCGGTCGGCCTCGTATTCGCGGGTGCGGCTGACCGCCATCTGCACGATCATGGCGGCGAAGGGCGCCACCAGCATGGCCACCAGCACGCCGACGAAGCCGAACGGGTTGTTGTTGTCGCGGCTGCCGCCGAAGAAGAAGGCGAAATTGCCGAGCATCGAGATGGCGCCGGCAAGGGTGGCGACGACGGTCATGGTCAGCGTGTCGCGGTGCTGTACATGGGCGAGTTCGTGCGCCATCACCGCCGCGACCTCCTCATGCGAGAGCCGCTGCAACAGGCCGGTCGAAGCCGCCACCGCGGCATTCTCGGGATTGCGGCCTGTGGCGAACGCGTTGGGCTGCGGGTTGTCGATCAGATAGGTCTTCGGCATCGGCAGTCCGGCCCGTTGGGCGAGCGCCTGGACGATAGCGTAATATTCAGGCGCGTTCTTCTCGTCGACCTCGACGGCGCGGTTCATCGACAGCACCATCTTGTCGGCGTTCCAGTAGCTGAACAGATTGGTGCCGGCGGCGATCAACAGCGCGATCATCATGCCGCCCGTGCCGCCGATCAGAAAGCCGACGCCCATGAACAGCGCCGTCATCGCGGCGAGAAGCATGGCGGTGCGAAGGGTGTTCATCGGCTGCTCCGTCCGTGGGGGCAAAAAGGGGTCGATCCAAGCGGGTTCATCGCTATATGATGGGAAACGCCTGCCCCTGTTTCAATCCGCCGGGACTATCGCATGACCGACCAGACCAGCAAAGCCGATGCCGGCCCGGATCGCGATCTGTCGCAAAAGCCGCTGACGCCGGCGGCCGCGCGGGCGCTCGCGGAAGCACAGGCGCGCCGTGAAGAATATCGCGAAAAGGAAGCCGCCCTGCCGAAGGAAATCGGCGGCCGTGGCGGCAAGGAGCCCGGCCGCTACGGCGATTGGGAAGTGAAGGGCCTGACCAGCGACTTTTAGGCTGGGCTGATATTCAGGTGATGCCGGCCTGACCTGAATCTCAACCCACCCTTGAAATGTACCCTTAAGCAGCGGCCAGCTCCGGTGCGGGAGCGATCCAGCCACGCTCGTCGACGGCGATGCCGAGCCCGTCATAAGAGCTGATCGCAGTATGCTGCGTCTGCAGCGGATGGCCGTGCGTGGCGCTGATCACCATGACAGTGGCTTCGGCCGCCTCGGCCGCGGCAATGCCTGCGGGGGCGTCCTCGAAGACCAGGCAGTCGCGCGCATCGACGCCCAGCCGCTCGGCCGCAAGCCGGAAGCAATCGGGCGCCGGCTTGCCGCGGGCGACATCCTCGGCGGCGACAATGACGGCCGGAACCGGGATGCCGGCCGCCTTCATGCGCAGCAGCGCCAGTTCGCGCGGTGCCGACGTGGCGATGGCCCAGCGTTCGGGCGGCAGCGACTTCAGAAAGGCGACAGCGCCGGCAATCGGAAGGATGCCATCGAGGTCGGCTGCCTCGGCCTTCAACAGCGCATCGGCCTCGCGTACCGGGTCGACGCCTGGAAGATTGAGCCGGCCGATGGTCTCGATCGCCCGCACTCCGTGGATCGTCGGCAGGAATGCGGCGACGTCGAGGCCCTGGCGCAGCGCCCACTGCGTCCACACCCTTTCGGCGGCGGCAATGGAGTTGATCACCGTGCCGTCCATGTCGAACAGAAAGGCCGCGAATTTTCTGCCTGCAAACATCTGATATCCTGGCGTTGTTTTGGGGGGCGGATCGGGAGGGTGCGACCGTAGCGTCATGGCCTTGCCATTGGAAGCCGTGGCGTCACCTTTTCGGCTCGTCGCGGGGGAACCATGGCCCCCTTCCCGCGTTGAGAATATTCACTTCCAAGACGACCGAGGGGGGGACCGCGATGCTGATCAGGCTCGGCTACGAAATCGCTATTGAGAGCGATGCAGCAACGCCGGTCATTTCGCTGCTCGACATCCACCGGGAACGCCAGGCCGACATCAAGCGGCAGACGCGCGTGCTGACGTCGCCTTCGGTCCCGACCAGGGTCTATCACGACCGCCACGGCAACAGCTGCCGCCGTTTCACTGCACCTGCCGGCGGATTCCGCATTCTTTACGATGCGGTTATCGAAGACAGCGGCGAGACCGACGAAGTCAACACGCTGGCCGGGGAAACGCCGGTGGCGCAGCTGCCCGATGAGGTGCTCGTCTATCTGCTCGGCAGCCGTTATTGCGAGACCGACCATCTCAGCAACCTCGCCTGGCAGCGCTTCGGCCAGCTTCCGCCCGGCGGGGCGCGGGTGCAGGCGATCGTCGACTATGTCCACAACCGTCTGTCCTTCGGCTACGGTTATGCGCGCTCGACCCGCACGGCGGCACAGGCGCATGAGGAGCGCGTCGGTGTCTGCCGCGACTATGCGCATCTGGCGATCACGCTCTGCCGCTGCATGAACATCCCGGCCCGTTACGTGAACGGTTATCTCGGCGATATCGGCGTACCGCTCGATCCGGCGCCGATGGATTTCTCGGCATGGATGGAGGTCTTCCTCGACGGCAAGTGGTACACTTTCGATCCCCGCCACAATCGCCCGAGGATCGGCCGCGTCGTCATCGCGCGCGGCCGCGACGCCACCGACGTGCCGCTGCTGCACAGTTTCGGTCAGCACCGGCTCAGCCTGTTCAAGGTCTGGACCTATGAGCAGGAGCGCAATCTGTTCAATCCGCCCTATCATGGCGTCGACAGGACCGTCAGCGCCCAAATGCTGGCCTGACGACGCCATCGGCGACCGGCCTGAAATCGACTAGTGAACCGCTTCGGGACAATCCGTCTGTGCCGGATCGGGACCGAAAAAGGCCACGGGCGCGATCATGGTAAGCAGTTCGTAAAGGAACTTGCGGCTGGGGTTTTCTGTTTACCGGCCGTTCACCTTGCCCGGCTTCGAAACATAGCAAAAACAATGATTTGACAAGAGACGACGGTCTTCGCAGCCGCGGCAGCGCCATTCGGCCGGATTCCTGCAACTCCCCTCATGCGGTTTCGAGGCCGCGGCAAGTGGAGGGCGGAAAGATGCGGCGGTTCGAGGGTTTTGTTCAGGCAGGCGGCGACTTTGCTAGGGATCGCGGCGGAAACTTCGCCATCGTCTTCGGCTTTGCAGTGTCGGTGCTGGCGCTAGGCGTCGGCTTCGCGGTCAACGTCTCCCAGCTCTACAACGCAAAATCGAGCCTGCAGGGCGTCGTCGACGCGGCGGTGACCTCGACGGCGCGCGATCTCACCACCGGCGACATCAACGAGGCCGATGCGGACAAATCGGTGCAGGCTTTTCTCGACGCCAATAGCGTGGCCGGCATCCTGCAGACCGACCAGATCGTTCTCGACAAATTGACGGTCGACAGGACGGCCAGGACCGTGCGAGCGGACGTCCATGTCGATGTCGCCTTCTATTTCCCGCTGTTCAGCATGGGTGACACGCAGCGCGTGCCGGCATCCACAACCGCGCTCTATTCGGACAAGACGGTCGAAGTGGCGATGATGCTGGATGTGACCGGATCGATGAAGAGATCCGGCAAGACCGACAAGATCGGTGATCTGCAGGCCGCTGCTTCGGATGCGGTCAAGGACCTGCTCGACCAGAATCGCGACCCCAGCAATCCGCGCGTGCGGGTGGCGATCGTTCCCTACGCCGAGGCCGTCAACACCGGTGGTTTGGCCGCCACCGTATTCGTCGAGACGGAGGACGGACCGAAGGTGCCGCCGCCGGTCGATGCGGCCGTCGTGGTGTCGGCAAATCCAGCACCGGACAAATGCGCCACAGAGCGCAAGGACAAGGACGGCTATGCCGATTACTCGTCCGACGGGCCCGATACGCTTCGTCTGGACAATAAGGGCAAGCGCTATCTGGCTAAGGTGAATCGTGACTATCGTATGAGGGTATGCCCGTCGGCGGCTCTCGTTCCGCTGACGTCCGATGAGGACAAGCTGCTCACCGCCATCGACGATTTCAGCGCCGCGGGCGTGACGGCAGGTGGCATCGCCGCGCAATGGGGCTACTACATGCTTTCTCCGGCTTGGCGTCCGGCTATTGCCGATGCCGGCCTGGGCGCCGGGCCCGCCAATTTCGACAAGAAGAAAGTGGCCAAGATTGCCATCCTGATGACGGATGGTCAGTTCAACACGGCTTTCGCCCGTGGGCGTGGCACATCCAGATCGCAGGATGCTGGCCAGATGTCGCGCAGCAATGCCGAAAGCATCTGCAGCAACATGAAGCGCGACGGCATCGAGATATTCACCATCGGCTTCGATCTGAACGACCCGTCAATGACGGCGACCGAGCGCGATCAAGCAAAGTCCGTGCTGAAGAATTGCTCGACCACTGACACGTCCTCGCTGAAGCATTATCACGAGGCCGCCACGGGCACTGATCTGGCGAATGCCTTCGACGAGATCACTCGCAACATCGAGACGCTGACTATCAAGCGTTGATCCGCCGACTTCGGGCAGGTCGCGGGAACGGAAAAGGCCGCCACTTCTTTCGAAGCCGGCGGCCTTCCGTGTTTCCGTCCATGGCGCGGTCTCTGGCGGCGACGCTCTCACGTCACCTGCCGCGCATCTCGCGCCTTAACGGGAAGACTGCTTCCCGAAAGTGCAATCCGCTGAGGCCACGTTCTGGAAAACGAAATCACTCGACATCGGATCACCTCCTTTCGATCTGTTGATCACACCCTCATGATGGGGTGCGTCGCAGCAAAAGACAAGGCGCGGATTTGAAAAAGCCAAGGGCGCCTTGTCAGACGAACCGTATCGGCGCGCCAACCTCGACCCGCGCCGGCCTATCGACCGTGCAGTAGACGCCGAGATTGTGCGCGTTGTGGCGGACGAGGTTGCGCAGGATTCCTGGATCGTTGTCGAAGCCGTCCTGAGCGATGATGGTGAAGCCGCAGCGGCGGCACGGCTCGGAGATGGTCAGATGCAGCTCGCCGATCGCGAGCTTCTTGCCGATCCATTCCGTTTCGGGAAACGAGCCTTCGACCGCCGCCATGTCGACGACGATGTTGGGGCGGAAGCGGCGCGGGTCGGCGGCGCCTTCAGGATGCAGAGCCTTCAGCCGCGCCAGCGAGGCCGTGGTCAGGAGATGGATCGGGGCCTTGCGGTAGCGCGCCGCGGTCAGCGGACCGGAATGGCCGGCAGCAGCATTCTCCCGGGTGAAGGGCCGGATCGACGCTTGGAAGCCGAGAAAGGCGGAGATGGCGCGGTCGCTGTCGGCGTCTGGCGCCGCCATCCAGTCGCCGCCAGGCGCGGCAACTTCGAGTTTGCGGTCGCCGGTCAACCGGGTGCGGATCCGTGGCACATTGTGCCATTTTGAATCGCGATCGGGCCTGGCGATCTCATTGTCGGTGGCATCGACCAAGCCGAACATGCGGTCGCCCTCGATGCCTTCGACGTCGACCATGATGGCGTCGAGGCGCTCGCCGGCGAGCGAACTCGCCGGATAGCGCCAGAGTTCGGCAACCGCGCCCATTGCAGCCGCGTCAGCCATCAGCCCTTCTTGTTCTGCCGGTTGGCGACAAGGTCGTCGACGACGGCCGGATCGGCCAGCGTCGAGGTGTCGCCGAGCGCGCCGAAATCGTCCTCGGCGATCTTGCGCAGGATGCGGCGCATGATCTTGCCGGAACGGGTCTTGGGCAGGCCCGGCGCGAACTGGATCTTGTCGGGCGTGGCGATGGCGCCGATCTCCTTGCGGACATGGTCGACCAGTTCCTTGCGCAGCGCCTCGCTCGACGCCTCGCCGGCCATCAGCGTGACATAGCAGTAGATGCCCTGGCCCTTGATGTCGTGCGGGTAGCCGACGACGGCGGCCTCGGAAACCTTGTCGTGACTAACCAAAGCCGATTCGACTTCCGCCGTGCCCATGCGGTGGCCGGAGACGTTGATGACGTCGTCGACGCGGCCGGTGATCCAATAGTAGCCGTCTTCGTCGCGGCGGCAGCCGTCACCGGTGAAGTACTTGCCCTTGTAGGTGGAAAAATAGGTCTGCACGAAGCGATCGTGATCGCCATAGACGGTGCGCATCTGGCCCGGCCAGGAATCGGTGATGCAGAGATTGCCGTCGGCTGCCCCTTCCAGCACCTTGCCGTCGCCGTCGACCAGCTGCGGCTTGACGCCGAAGAAGGGCCGCGTCGCCGAGCCGGCCTTGAGGTTGGTGGCGCCGGGCAGCGGCGTGATCAGGATGCCGCCGGTCTCGGTCTGCCACCAGGTGTCGACGATCGGCACCTTGCCGTTGCCGACGACGTTGAAATACCACTCCCAGGCTTCCGGATTGATCGGCTCGCCGACCGAGCCCAGCACGCGCAGCGACTTGCGCGAGGTCTTCGTTACATGCGCGTCGCCGGAGCCCATAAGGGCACGCAGTGCCGTCGGCGCGGTGTAGAAGATGTTGACCTTGTGTTTGTCGATGACTTCCCAGAAGCGCGACTGCGACGGGTAGTTCGGCACACCCTCGAACATCAGCGTGGTGGCGCCGTTAGCGAGCGGTCCGTAGACGATGTAGCTGTGGCCGGTGACCCAGCCGACATCGGCGGTGCACCAGTAGATGTCGCCGTCATGGTAGTCGAAGACATATTGGTGCGTCATCGAGACGTAGACGAGATAGCCGGCGGTGGTGTGCAGCACGCCCTTCGGCTTGCCGGTCGAGCCCGATGTGTAGAGGATGAACAGTGGGTCCTCGGCCTTCATCTTCTCCGGCTTGCAGTCGGCCTTGACCGTCGCGATCTCGTCATGGTGCCAGAGGTCGCGGCCCGCCACCCAGTTGATCTTGCCGCCGGTGCGGCGCACGACCAGCACCTTCTCGACCTTGGTGCCGGCCTTGGCGGCGATCTCGATCGCCTTGTCGGTGTTCTCCTTCAAGGGGACATGCTTGCCGCCGCGCAGACCCTCGTCGGCGGTGATGACGAAGGTCGATTTGCAGTCGTCGATGCGGCCGGCCAGCGCATCCGGTGAGAAGCCGCCGAAGACCACCGAATGAATGGCGCCCAGCCGCGTGCAGGCGAGCATCGCATAGGCCGCTTCCGGGATCATCGGCATGTAGATGGTGACGCGGTCGCCCTTCTTGACACCGTGCTTCTTCAGCACATTGGCGAAGCGGCAGACATGCGCGTAAAGCTCGTTGTAGGTGACCTTCCTGTCGTCATAGGGATTGTCGCCTTCCCAGATGATGGCGGTCTGGTCGCCGCGCTTCTTCAAATGGCGGTCGATGCAGTTCCACGAGACGTTGGTCTCGCCATCCTCGAACCATTTGATCGAGACCTTGCCGTCGAAGGAGGTGTTCTCGACCTTGCTGTAGGGCTTGAACCAGTCGATGCGCTTGCCGTGCTTGCCCCAGAACTTGTCAGGGTTCTTGACGCTTTCGGCATACCATTTGAGGTAGGTGTCATTGTCGATCAGCGCGTTCTTCTTCCACGCCGGCTGGACGCGATGGACATGAACCTCGGACATTTTTCTGCTTCCTCCCGAAACCAACGCGCCGGCTTGAGCGCCGGCGGCATCGCGGCAAAGCGGCCGCGAATTCGCGCGCATTATTAACAGTTCCACGATGACGGCAATATTAGACGTTGGATTCGCGCGGCGGGATGCCGCAGGGGCATCGTCCAGCGCTGTCAGCACTCGACCATGGTCGCTGCTAACTGCATGTTTTCGCGCGGAAAACCCGGATACGATCAGGAAAAATCAATAGACAGATAAATAACAAGGCGCACAATCTGATGTCGGGAGGAAAGGAGAATCGACCCAGGGGCTGCAATGCATGACCATTCCGAAATGGACCTGATGCTCAGGGGCTATGGCTTGACCACGGCCAAGCTTCTTTATCATTTCCCCGACCATCCGCATCTGCTTCAGAGCTACATCTGGCAGGACTACGACATCGCGCCGACGTTCCCGGTGCTGATCCGCTTCATCGAGTTCTGGAAGACCAAGCTCGACGGCCCGCTGCATTCGGTGACCTACACGCACCAGAGGCTGATCGCGCCGAACGAATGGCGCAAGGTCGACGGCGAGTTCGTGCTGCACTGAATGACTGCCACTGGGGCGGCAGTTTGCGGATATCTATGGTGGCGGGCTTCGTGATGCCCACGGGGCTTATCACCGGGGAACACACGTGCCAGATACTTCGATACTTCTGACCTTCGTCGCGGCGTTGATCCTGCTGGAGATCACGCCAGGTCCCGATATGATGCTCGTCATCGCCAGGGGCATCGCGCAAGGGCGAAGGGTCGCCACCCTGACGGTCGTCGGCATGATCTTCGTGGCCGGAGCAGTACAGGTCAGCCTTCTTGTCCTTGGCGTCGCCTCACTATTGCAGGCGTATCCGGCAAGCCTTGTCGTGCTTCAGTGGATAGGTGCTTTCTATCTTCTCTACCTCGGTCTCACGATGATCGTGTCGAGCCTGGGGGACCGGACCAAAAAGCGTCCCGCAGTAGCTCGAATCTCCGATTGGGTGGCCGTGCGCGACGGGGCGATCAACAGCCTGACAAATCCGAAATCGCTGCTGTTCATGTTTGCGTTCCTGCCGCAGTTCGTCAATCCCAATGCCGGACCGGTCTGGATGCAGCTTGTCGTGCTTGGAACCATCCAGAAGCTCGCCGGAATATTTTCGCTGGGCGGTGTCGCCATGGCATCGGGCACAATCGGCCAATGGCTCAATCGATGGCCGAGCCTGCTTGCCTGGCAGCAGCGTTTTACCGGCATCGTCATGGTTGGGCTGGGGCTCAGGCTTCTGTTGAGCGAAGTTTTCATGATGCCTTCTTCCTTGATCGCCTGGTGCGAGCGGTCCGCGCCCGCAGTGTGTTGATCTGGTCGTCCGAGAGTTCGATTTGCCATGGCTGCCCCTTCGTGAGCTGGCGTCCCTC
>NZ_QZWZ01000089.1 GCF_003601975.1 Mesorhizobium waimense | reverse complement strand
TCAACAAGCTCAAGCACTTCCGACGCTTCGCAACTCGCTACGATCGACGCGCCAGCCACTTCCTCGCCTTCATTCACCTCGCCGCTGCAATGATCTGGATGCGATGAATGTCGATTCAGCCTAGTCGTTACGCGAACCTTTGACGCCCCGGCGCGCATCGTGTTCGAGGCCTGGACCAAGCCCGAGCTGTTCATGCGGTGGTGGGCACCGAAGTCGATGGGCGTGCCCCTGTTTTCTTGCGAGATGGATGTTCGTACCGGGGGCAAATACCGTCTCGAGTTCGGACAGGATGCCTCAAACTCAAGGGGGGCATTCTTCGGCAAGTACATCGAAGTGATACCGCACTCGCGGCTCGTCTGGACCAATGATGAAGATGAGGACGGCGCCGTGACCACGGTGACCTTTGAGGAAAAGGGTGGCAAGACGCTGCTGATCTTCCACGAACTCTATCCCTCGAAGGAAGCGCTCGACGAAGCCATCGAGGGGATGGAAGGTGGGATGCCCGAGCAGTTCGAGCAGCTGGACGGGCTTCTCGTCACCCTGGGCGCGAGCGTGCGACGGTCATGAAGTCGTCGATCTCGCGGTCTGCCGCCTGGCTCTTTCCTATGCGGAAGAGAACCCCGACGAGGTCGTCGTCGTCCTCGACGACAAGACCGAGGCGAGCTCGAAGCCCAGCACGGCCACCTTACGCACGCTAGGAGATCTGCGAACGCGGCTTTTGACGACCGAGGTGCGGCACGAAGCAGCCAGGCAGCATTGGGCCGGGAACGGACTGGCCGCTATCGGAGGCTTCCTGTGTAGCGAACGCGAACGTCCGTTCAGGGCAGCGAGCGACGCGCAGTATTTACCTTAATGTGGGAGCAGTAGAGAGATCTTGACCCGAGGCGCGAAAAAGCAACGCAAATACAGCTGATTGGTTATGACGTAGGTATTCTCGCAGATGTGGTATTGGTCATCCGGGGATTCCTGGACACGGTCCTTTGGGATGATGAAATTATGGGGCAAATAAATGTAACCACCGTCAACCCTGGATCGCACTGAAGACCGAGGTATGGCGCGGCAATCGGAACCGCCGCAACACTTGAATTTCGTCAGCGGGTCAATCCTGTCTTCGTACCAATCATGGGCATTAGCGCCCGTTGCTGCGGCGATACACATTGCCGTGAAGATGAACCTCCGCATGGCATTCCCCGAGTATCGGCAGGCGCTGCTGGTTCGAGCGTCTACGTATATTAGCGTTCCACTAAAAATACCATTGGTCTCCGAACAGCTAGGCCGTCGTGCGCGCCGAGATGGTCTAGGAGCGTGTTGGCGATCTGTCCGTCCTGCGCCTCGCCAGCGGTCAGGCCGAGCACCGACAGGAAACCTTTTGCGCGAGTTGACCGTTGTAGCTACGAAACCGAGGAGAAGGTTGAATGGCATCCGTCCGATACATCGTTGCGGACGTCAACGAGGCGGTCGCGTTCTATCGAGACAATCTCGATTTCAAGATCGTTAAGCACAATCCGGGCAAGTTCGCCGCGCTGCTGCGCGACGACCTGACACTGTATCTCAGCGCCCCAGGTGCGGGGAGCGGTGGTCAGGCGGGCGGCGATCCGAGGCCGGGCGGTTGGAACCGATTTATGATCGTTACGAACGAGATCGATCTCCTCATTGAGCGGTTGCGCGGGGCTGATGCAAGATTCCGCGGCGAAATCAGCGACGGCGGTGCTGGCCGCGCCATCTTGCTCGAGGATCCATCGGGCAACGTCATCGAGCTATTCGAGTTCAAGAAGGACTGAACCTGACGCAGAGCTGACGGCGGCAGGCTGTTGGTTCGACAAAGCGGCGAGTTTTCGCCGCCGGCTTGGTTCCAGTCAGCGCCGCCTTACTTAACCTGACGCCGCCTTGCGGCAGAAGAGCCTGAGCCCCACAAGGCGCGCGAGAGAAGGTTCCGTCTGCCCTTGCGCGGAACAAGCTCGATATCGCTGACCAGCTTGGCGCCGCCCTTGCGCCGCTCCAGGGTGATCTTGCGGCTGTGGAAGTCTTCCAGCTCGGCGCGGTGCGCCACACTGATGATGGTGACCTTCGGCAATTCGTGGATGATCGTCTGCATCATCTTGTCCTGGCTCTTCTCGTCGAGCGCCGAGGTTGCTTCATCGAGCACGACGATATCGGGGCTGTGCAGCAGGAGACGCGCGAAGGCGAGCCGCTGCTTTTCGCCGCCCGACAAGGTCTGGTCCCATGGCGCGTCTTCCTCGATCCTGGCGGCGAGATAGGCGAGGCCCACCTTGTCAAGGGCAGCCTTGATCTCTTTAATCGTCCAGTTGTCGGCGGCGGCAGGATAGGCGACTGCACGGCGAAGCGTGCCCGAGGGGATGTAGGGACGTTGCGGCAACATGAACAGTCGCCTCTCGGAGTGGAAATTGACACTGCCGCCGCCCCACGGCCACAATCCCGCGACGGCGCGCACCAGCGTGCTCTTGCCCGAACCGGATTCGCCGGCCACCAGCACCCGCTCGCCCGGTTCGATCACGACCTCGGTTTCCTTGACCACGGACGTGCCGTCGTCGAGCGTCACGGAGAGATTGTCGAGGCTGAGCATCGCACCGTCTTCGGTTTCACCACGCTGGATGCGTCCCAGGGCGTCGCTCTGTTCGGCTCGCTCCAGCCCGTCGAGCGACATCATCAGCGAGGCGATGCGCCGCGCACAGGCGTTCCAGTCGGCGAGACGGGGATAGTTGTCGACCAGCCATCCGAACGCGCCTTGCACGATGCCAAAGGCAGAGGCAGCCTGCATCACCTCGCCAAGCGTCATTGAGCCTTCGAGGAATTTTGGCGCACACAGCAGGATCGGCACGACCGGCGCAAACAGGCTCGACCCCTGCGACACCGCCGCCGTGCGCATGTGCTGGCCGGTCAGCAGCGCCCATTGCCTCAGCACATGGCCGAAATTCCTGTCGATGCCGCTGCGTTCTTCGTCCTCGCCACCGAGCAGGGCGATGCTCTCGCCATTTTCGCGCACCCGCGTCAGCGTGTAGCGCAGTTCGGCCTCCGCCTGGTTCTTCCGCTCGGAGAGCTGGACGAAGTTGCGGCCGATGACCACCATCGAGGTTGAGGTGATGGCGGCATAGATCATCGCGGTGATGACCAGGAAGCCGGGAATGGTGATGCTCTCGCCGCCGATCGGCAGGGTCAGCGCGCCGCCGATGGTCCACAGCACGACGATGAAGGTCGAGGCCGACAGGAACGCGTTAAGGACGCCGGCGATGAAATCGACGGGAGATTCGGTGGCGATGCGCAGATCCTCGGTCATGCGGGCTTCGGGGTTCTGGTGGTCGCCGCCGACGAGGTTCAGCTGGTAGTAGCGGCCGCTGGCGAGCCAGCGCGCGATGACCGCGGTGGTCAGCCAGGAACGCCAGCGGCGCTGGATCGTCATGCGCAGGTAGACCTGCGCGACGACAAGGCTGCCGCTGCAGATCACCAGCGGCACGAATACGGCGCTGAGGAAATAAACGCTGCGGGCGTTGCGTTGCTCAAGAGCATCGAACATCGAGCGGTTCCAGACATTGATGCCATACTGGAAGCCGATATTGATACAAATCAGCAGCAGCACCCCGATGGTGAACGGCCAGGCGAGCCGGTCGCCGCGCCGGCTCCAGTAGCCGCGCGCGCTGATCCAGAAACGCCGCAGCAGATATTTCTTGCGCGCCTGCTCGGCCTGCTCCGGCGTCAGCTCCGGATCGGGCTCGACGGCCTCCGGCGGCGGCGCGGCCACGCCGACGACCTCCTCGGCTTCGACTGCCGATGCCTTCTCTTCGCGCGACTTCTCTCCGCGCGATTTCTCTCCGCGCGATTTCTCTTGGCGCGATTGCTGCTGGCGCGACTTCCGGGCCCCGCCCGGCCTGGCGCCGTCGGCCGATTTCGGTTTGACAGCTTCTGACATCAGGCCGACAACGGCTTAAAAATCAGAAGGTTTCATGATGTCCGCTCGAGAAGCCAGCGGGCAGCCCGCTGAGCGTCGGCTGCGTGGTGTCATTGACGGCGGGAACGGCTCGTACCCGGCGGGTTTTCGCCGCCGGCTCGTTCTCAGTTAAACGCCTGGCCGTAATGGAGCAATTTGAAGCAATCGCCACTGCCCGACTTTGACTGCATCAGCACGGATTTCGACCCGTCGATCCATTCCTGGTGCGATCTGGCATCGGCCTCGATCGCATCGGCCGGCGCAAGGCCGACGAAGCCGCGCCCCTTGCTGAACAGCCAGCACGCGCGGCCGAGAAACTTCCTGCTGCGCTGACGCAGGAGATCGGCATCGTAAAAGATGTCGAGCACTTCCTGCTTGATCTTGCTCCCCTTTTCAGGACTGGCGAGCGCAACCTCGACCGGCTCGCCGCCGATCGCGTCCAGCAAATCCTTGTAGTCAAGGGCGAGCTGGGTGGTGGCATATTTGATCTCGTTCTCGTCCCGCACGATGTTGAACCACAGCGTCGGATCGAGCTCGTTGACGACGAACGAGGTTTCGAAATCGCGCGACAGGTTGAGGATCTCGAACGCCTGAACATCGACGTCGCGCTCGACCAGAAGGATCTCGGCGACCTGCTTGCCGAGTTCCGTTCCCTGCGCGCTGACCGCGGCGTTCGTTCCCCCAAGGTCCGGACTGACATAGGGCCCGCCTTGATCCAGCAGCTCGTCGAATTCGCCGAGCGATGCGACGACAGGGGTGCCGCGGGCAATGCGCGCCGCCAGTTTGGCCATCACCTGCTGCAGCTCCGTCTCGCGTCTTTTCTGGTCCTGATAGTTCTGCTGGAAGAAGAAGATGAACAGAGACACGCCGATGCCGATCAGGATCACGCCGAGCTGCGAAAAGATGTTGCGGTAATATTCCAGCAGCTTTTCGCGATGGCGCACGTCGTCGCGCACGCTGTGGGCGACGCGAAGATTGACGATCAGCGACAGGATCAGCAACCCGGCACCGACCAGGATGAGGCCGCCGATGAGGAGGTAGCCTTGGCCCGTGCCGAAATCCATTCGCCTGCCCTGAACCCCAGACTGCGCAGATTAATGCCATTTTGCTTAAATACCTATGGGCTCGTCGGCGAGGGCGGCGGTGAAGCTGCCAATCTCCCACTTGTGGGGGAGATGTCCGGCAGGACAGAGGGGGCGCGAAGGAATGCGACGGCTGCCAGACTGCGGCAAGCAGATGGTTGACCCGCCTGACCATCCGGTCGATAGCTCCGCCAGAAATCGCCCCGAGAAACCCAATGACTTCAGACGCCAACCTTCACGACGCAACCGAGCGCACTCCGGCCGGCGACGCCGCCTGGCAGGACGATGTCCGCGAAGGCGTGCGGCATGTCCGCGATCTGGAGTCCCTGCCGCTGTCGCCGGCCGAGCGCGCGGCGGTCCAGCAAGCGGCCGCGAACCACAAGGTGCGCATCCCAAAGGCCTATCTCGACCTGATCGACTGGAACGACCCGCAAGATCCGATCCGGGCGCAGGTCATCCCGTCGCTGCAGGAACTGGCGGAGCAGGAGGGCGAGCTCGACGATCCGATCGGCGACCATGACTTCAGCCCGGTGCCGCGGCTGACGCATCGCCATGCCGACCGGGTGCTGTTGTTCCCAACCTATCAATGCGCGGTCTATTGCCGCTTCTGCTTCCGTAAGGAGTCGCTGACCTCGATCGGACGCGGCTATACGCGCGAAGCTCTCGAGCCGGCCTTCGCCTATATCGCGACCCACCCCGAGATCCGCGAGGTGATCCTGACCGGCGGCGACCCGCTCTCGCTTCCCGACAAGGCGCTGGCCGAGATCCGCGCCCGCATCGAGGCGATCCCGCATGTGCGGCTGCTGCGCATCCACACCCGCGTGCCGGTCGCGCTGCCAGCGCGCATCACATCAGGGCTGGTTGCCGCCTTGCAGGGCCGGCTGATGGTCACCGTCGTCACCCATTTCAACCATGCGCGCGAGATCACTTCACGTACCGAAGACGCCTGCCGTACCCTGAGGCAGGCGGGCTTCGTGCTGCTTAACCAGAGCGTTCTGCTCAAGGGCGTCAACGACACTGTCGAGGTCCTGGAGGAACTCTGCCGCGAGCTGATGTACCGCCTCGGGGTAAAACCCTATTACCTGCACCACGGCGACCTCGCGCGCGGCATGGCGCACCGGCGCACCACGATCGCCGAAGGCCAGGCGCTGGCCGGCGCCTTACGCCGGCGGCTGTCAGGCATCTGCAACCCCGTCTACGTGCTGGACCTGCCGGACGGCGGCGGCAAGGTGCCGCTGGGACCGTGTTATGTCGAGGCGCGGGATGGGGAGACGTGGCGCATTCGCGGACAGGATGGGGAGGTGAGGGTGTACAGAGCGGTGGTTGGGGAGTAGAGGCGGCTCTCTGAAAAGCCTGGCTTCTACGAGGCGTGCTCGCCTCGCACGGCTCCCTGGAACCGGACTCAAGGTCCCGCATTGTATGAGCGGGGCCTTAAGGAGCGCGTGGCGTGAAAGCTTTGTTGGGAATAGTCGGCGGCTTCGTGCTGACCCTTTCCGTCTTCGCCAGCGGCCTTGCCTTCGCCGTCTGGCTTCTCGCCGCAAAGCCCGTGCGCCAGATCACCCCCAGCATTGGCGTCGCGGAACTCTGGACCAAGGACGCGCATCCGGTGAACAAGGAGGCGCAGACGTTGGAGCGTATCCCGGCCGAGCAGGCTGCGGTGCCGGACGCCAAAGCTGATGCGGCCGCCGCGCCGCAGACTACCCCAGCGACGACCGACGCCATCGCGACCTCCGCCATCCAGCCTTCGACGGATGAGGAGCTGGCCTCGGCAGTACTGCCCGCCGCCCATGTCGAATGGTGCATGAGCCGCTACCGCTCGTATCGTCCCGGCGACAACAGCTACATGTCCTATAGCGGGCAGCAGCGCCCTTGTATCTCGCCCTATCTCGACCCCGGCACCCCCCGACGCGCCGCGCAGCCCGCCGATGCCGCCAGCTACGTCGAGGCGAATGACGCTTCGATGGACGGCTACGCCACGACGTACGAGGCGGACGGCGCCCAGCTTTCGCCCGATCACATGGAATATTGCTTCAGCCGCTACCGCTCCTACCGACCGGAAGACAACACCTACCAACCTTACTCGGGTGGCCCGCGCCAGCAGTGCGAATAGGGGTGTGAGGGAGCGGGTGAAAACAACCGAATGCAACCTGAAACCGGATTGAGACATAACTGAAACATCGACGCAGACGGGCGACATGTCTGCGAAACGCCCCGGGGGGATGGTCACGCAGGCCAGAACCCAGAGGAGCGCGCCGATGACGCCCGACCAGATCCGACTTGTGCAGGACAGTTTTCGTGAGGTCGTCCCGATCCGCGCGGCTGCCGCCGCCTTGTTCTATGAACGCCTGTTTGCGATCGACGAAAACCTTCGGGCGCTGTTTCCTGTGCGGGACATGACCAAGCAGGGTGCCAAGCTGATGGCAAGCCTGGGCTTCGTCGTGCATGGACTGGATCGTGCCGAGACCATTCTGCCGACCGTGCGCGAACTCGCCAAGCGGCACGTCACCTATGGCGTTGAAGAGCATCATTACCCGATCGTCGGCCAGGCGCTGATCGAGACGCTGGCGACCGGCCTCGGCGCCGCCTTTACCCCGCCAGTGCGCGAGGCCTGGGAAGCAGCCTACGGTCTGCTCGCGAGTGTCATGATCGCAGCCGCCCGCGAGGACCAGCTCGCGGCGTGACGTGACGGGCTGCGGCCGCAGGCGGCTCGTTCGCCCGTTCCAACGGGATCAGGCATTCAACCGCTGAATTCTTCATCGAGGACGCGCAAGCCGTCCTCGTATTTCGATGTCGAGGCACCAATCTGGCGTGCCTGCCAGAGATTGTCGGCAAGGTCTGCGCGCTTGACCGGGAGTGCCACCGGGTTGGCTGCTGCCCTGCGTACGAAAGCGAGATCGTCCTCGTCAGGTCGTCGGGTGAGCGCGTCTACGGCCGATACGATCGATGGTCCGAAGCCTGCCTCTTCGAGCCGGTCACGGCTCCAACCCTCACTCTTCTCAAGAACGTCGTGCAGGTAGGCAACAGCCTTCTCATCAAGCGTTTCGACGGCGTCGGCGACCCGGTGGCAATGCTCGATATAGGGCTGCCCCGTTTTGTCCGTCTGCCCGGCATGGGCCTTTTCGGCGATCTTTGCCGCCTGGTAGAGCACGCTCATGGCTTCGATCCTGTATCTGCCTCTTTGGATCTAACCGGGAAATGGGCCGTGGGTTCCACACGCGCGATGGCTTGCCAACGCCGTAGCCGGAACGAAGGGCGGTGCATCGCGTTTGTCGGCAGGAGGCAGCGGAGGGGCCGCATGCGTGTCGAGATGGTCGTTGTTGAACCGCTGCGCATCGCAGTTGCCGCCGCGCCAGCGAGGGCATCCTGATGTCAGTGCCAGGACTGGCCTATGGCCCGTTGGGTGACAAATGCGTGCACCTTTGCGTCGACATGCAGCGGCTGTTTGTGGAACCATCGCCTTGGGCCACACCTTGGATCACCCGTGTGTTGCCGCGGATCGAGAGCCTTGTCGAACGACGCGCCGCGCAAACCGTCTTTACCCGCTTCCTGCCGGTACAGAAACCAGGCCAGGGCATCGGCACCTGGAAGCGCTACTACCAGCGTTGGGCGTCAATGACACTGGAGAAGATTGGCCCCGAGATGGTCGATCTCTTGCCTTCGCTGGCGATGCACTGTCCACCCGCAAGCGTTATCGACAAGCATATCTACTCGCCCTGGTTCGAGGGCAGGGTCGCGAATTTTCTGGCAAAGCGGGGGATCGACACCTTGGTGATCACCGGCGGCGAGACCGACGTATGTGTGCTCGCCACTGTGCTCGGCGCCATCGACCTCGGCTACCGTGTGGTGCTGGTGACGGACGCGCTGTGCAGTTCCTCCGACGCCACGCATGATGCGCTTCTGACCGTCTATCACCAGCGCTTTGCGCAGCAGGTGGAAACGGTGGAAATGGAAACGATCCTGTCGAGCTGGACCTGATGCAAGGATTAAGAATCCTGCTTGCCGTACTCGTTAGGAGCGACCGAATGCGAAGAGCTTCGCATCGGTGTCCTCGGCGCCGCCGATTGCCGACAAAACGATCTCCGATGCGATTTGCGAAAAGGTGATGCCATTGCCACCATAGCCCATGACTGCATGAACGCGCGGGTGCCCGGGCAGCGCACCGATATAGGGCAGCCCCGTTGTCGTCGTGCCAAACGAACCGGTCCAGGCAAATTCGGGGTTGGGATCGAGCTGCGGCAACAGCCGCACTAGCTTTGCGGCCAATCGTTCGGCCTTGCCGGCGATGAGCCGATCGCGATCTTTCTCATCGGAGAAGTCTTCATCCTCGCCGCCGCAGAGGACACGGCCGTCGGCTGTCGAGCGGACGTAGAGGTATGGCTCTGATGCCTCCCAGATAAGAGCGGCGTCCGGCCAGATGTTTTTTGGCTGCCGCTTTGTGGCGATGGCCCAGGTAGAGACGATGCGGTGCGCCGTCGACGGGACGATGTTGGTCAACTCATAGCCGGTCGCCAGCACCAGATGTCGCGCTGTGATCGTTGGTCCATGTTTGGTACCGACGATGACTCCTTCGCGATCGTGGTCGATCGCCGTTGCTTCGACCGGTGCATAGAAGCGCGCTTTGCGTGCCAGCGACCGCAGCAGCAAACCCGCGGTTAGCTTGCGCGGGTCAAGCGCGAGATTGCCATGGCTGAGAATGGCGCCGGCGCGATCGATGCCGAACCCTTCCGCCAGGGCCTGACGGCTCAAGTAAGTTGCAGCGATTCCGGTTCGTTGGCGGGCCTCTGCCTCGGCGCGCAACGCGGATCGTCGAAGCACATTGCCGGCCAGGTAAAGCGCGGGATGGCAGGTGAGGTTGCAGTCGATCCCCAGTTCGGCGATCCGCCCTTGCAAATTGAGTACGGCCAGGCGCGACCGGCGCCATGCCCGCTCGGCATCGGCCTTTCCCCGCATCGCCGAAAGTTTTGTCAGCGGCTGGTCGAGCTCAAATTGCACCAGGGCCGTCGTGGCCGAGGTCGATCCGTCCAGCGGTCCGCGCCGGTCGATGCAGATCACCGAATGGCCGGCGCGCGTCAGTGCTTCGGCGGCCATGGCGCCGCTGATGCCCATACCGACGATCAGTACGCCGGTGCTTACGTCCCGCGTCAGTTTTTCTGTCGGCACCGATGGCGCGCGGTAAGAAAACCAGACTGGCCGACCGCTCCTCAGGTCGAGTTTGCGCGCCACCAACTCCTCCAGCACCTAGACGCAATGGGCGTCCGGTGATCGCTGGCCGCGCGCTAGAGGCGCCCGAGAACAACCAGAATGATGACGATGAGCAGCACCAGACCGAGACCGCCGCCGCCATAGTAGCCGGTGCCATAGAAGGGCCCACCGCCAAGGCCGCTGAAACCGCCAAGCAAAATCAGAATCAAGATGATGATCAGAATCGTGCCGAGACCCATGGATGGTTCCTCTCTCTAATGAGCTGCCAGCGCGGCAGCGCCAGATGCTGAAGAAGCGACCGTTTGACCTTGTTCAGACTCGCCTGCACCAGTCGTCTACCTGCCGCTCCGCCTGTTCCTTGGCGATCCCATACCTCTCCTGAATCCGCCCGAGGAGTTGGTCGCGATTGCCGTCGATCCGATCCAGATCATCGTCGGTGAGGTCGCCCCATTGTTCCTTGGCTTTGCCTTTGAACTGCATCCATTTGCCCTTGATTTGATCCCAATTCATCGTTGCCTTCCTTCTGTTGAGAGCTCGCACTCAACCGCACCCGCGTCTCCTTGTTAGGGGAGACGCGGGCTGATCAGGGGATACCTGATCGGCAGCAGTTGAGGGGACAGCTGCAGAGAAAGAACCGGGTCGATGACGAATTGTTCCGGAGCTCCAGGCGAAATGCTCCGGCACTGCCAAAAAAGACCCGCCGGCGGTCAGCCAGCGGGTTCGGAGTTCTGGAGTAGCCAGAGTGAACTGGCAGAAGATCAACGCGCGGTGGCTAGCTTTGTTGCACGGCGCATCCGCCAAGCGTCGGCGAAGAGCTTCTTGATCGCTGCCCCCTATGGAACCATCGTGCCACATGTCGGGTTTTTTCCACGCGGGCCGCGTCAGCCGGACCAGGTGGCAAAGAGAACAGGGTTGGTTTCTCCGGCTTCACACCCTGGCCAACGAAATGGCAGTCGAGCTCTTGTCCCACCCTGTC
>NZ_QZWZ01000088.1 GCF_003601975.1 Mesorhizobium waimense | reverse complement strand
TCTCCGATTGCTGCTGGGCCCGGGTCCGACTCGGGAGCCCGTTTTCATCATATCGGGGAACAACCGCCGCCTATGCGCAAGGGCTACAAAGCGGCACGTGGACGCGGCTCCCGCGATTACCCCATGTGATTGGTGAGTCGGCTTGCGGCGTAGCCTTTCAGAGACGCCGAACCGGGCCCGGATAGCGCGCCACGAGATCGTCGACCGTGATCAGCGTGATGCCTTCCATGATGGACTGAGCGATCAGGATACGATCGAACGGATCTTTATGGATCGGCGGAAGTCCATCGACCGCGACTGCATGCTCGCTGGTGATCGGCAGTTCATGATAGCCATTGTCGAACAATCCTCGCCGCAGCAGGCGCGGATCGACGGTAAAATCCGAACGGCCGAGACCTCGTTTGATGGCGACTTCCCAAAGGCTGGCAGCACTGAACAGCAGCTCGTTGTCTGGGTTCTCAATCTCGGCTATCGCCTCCAGCGGGAGCCGATCCGGTTCACCTGCCGCCCACAACAGAAGATGTGTGTCCAGCAACAGCTTCATGCGTCACCGTCGAACAGCTTTTCGATTTCCTCGCTGCCCATGCGGTCGAAGTCTTCGGGAACCGAGAATGCACCGGCCATAAACCCGATCCGCCGTATCGCGCCAGCGTCAGGCTGATCGATCGGGACAACCTTGACAAGGGGCCTGCCGGATTTGGCAATGATAAAAGGCTCGCCTTTGGCCGCCTTGTCGACCAGACGAGAGAGATGGGTTTTCGCCTCGTGGATGTTAACCGTCTGCATGTCGTTCACCATTTGACCTTAGTCCGATGAACTTAGTTTATCTTACCCTCTTCTACAAGGGTTTGCTGCAAGCCCGCCGGCGGGACCTTCAGCCGGACCCAGTCGGTGGCGCGGGGCCAAATAGTACAGCAGACAGCGTTGGCGTATTCCCGCGCCTCGCGTGTCGTAAGAGACGGTCGTAGCCCGGAATGAGATCAACGCCTGGAGAAAAATGGCGTCGAATGATCCCGCCTGCGGGTAGGCCCCGTCGGCCGCTCAATCGAAATGTTGGTGCGCGGTGGAAGTTCGCCGGCGTGCAATTCGAGGAGCCGCTGGTCCAAGTCCTTGTCCGCCGCAGCCAGCGCTGGTTGAGGCGCAGATAGTCCATCCAGGTCGGCGTGCGGAATGTTTCTGTCCAAAGCGATGGATCCTGAAGATCGCGCTGCAGGGTCCAATGCCGAGCGCCGACGCGGCTTTGTACCCGGCGCCGTTCTCGCATCTGGTCGAGGAAAGCCTCGACATTTCTCTCAGGTATTGAATACTCGATCTTGACGACGATCGGGCCGCTTCTCGACGTCAAGTCGACGGCGACCTCCGGCGCTTTGAATACCGAAGGATCCTGTTCTTGCTCTTTCCATTGCCGGATGGGCAACAGGAACCCGGTGGCGGCGACCAGCAAGAGAGCTCCAGCGGAGCCCTCCAGGGCCAGGGTCCGGGAATAATCCTCGGCCACCGTACCCCAAAGCCAACTGCCGGCCGCGATGCCTCCGTACGTCAAGGCATAATAGATCGAGAGAGTGCGACCAACGACCCACCTTGGGCTGGCCAACTGGACGCTCACGCCAAGCCCGGTCCAGGTGATGACCCAGCCGGCGCCGCCGAGTGCCAGCGCAATGGCCGCCACCGCCAGCGAAGGAGTGAGTGCAAGGGAAAGACAACACGCCGCGCAGGCAATGCTCGCGAGCGTTATAAGACGTTCCTGGGACATCATCCGCCTGAAGCAGCTGTTGCAGATGCCGGCCAGAAAAGCGCCGGCTCCGAAGCCGGCCATCAGGATGCCGTAGACGATCGGTCCCCCGCCCAGCTGATCGCGCGCGACCAGAGGCAGTAGCGCGAGGATCGAAATGCTCGTCAAGCCAAACAGGGTTCCGCGCGCGGTCGCCGCCTTGATTTCCGACGACATCGCCGTGAAGCGCACCCCGTCATGGATCGCCGTTGCCATCGACTCGCGCGGCAGCGGTGAAGAGCGAACATTCCACTTGCAGCGCCATATGGCGCAAAGTGGCGACAGATAGCTGAGCGTGGTGAGAGCGAAGGCCGTCAGAGGACCAAAGGAGGCGACGACAATGCCGCCGAGCGCCGGGCCTACGCTTCGCACAGTATTGAAGCCGACCGAGATGAGCGTGACGGCAGCTGGAACGTCGCGCCTGTCGACGATGTCGCCAACCGACGCCTGCCAGGCGGGATCATTGAAAGCGGCGCCGCATCCAATCAAAAAGCTGAAGCCGAGTATGGTCCATGGATTTACAAGGCCGAGCGCGACAAAACCAGTCAGCACGGCAGATGCCACCGCCATCAGGCACCGACCTGCGAACATGACCCTGCGACGGCTGAAATTGTCGGCGATGGCGCCGGCGAAGACCGATAAGATAAACGCCGGCAGCGTCGATGAAGCCTGCACCAGCGCGACCATCAGATCGGAAGTCGAGATTGTGGCCATCAGCCAGCTGATGGCCACGGACTGCATCAGCCATCCGAAGCTGGAAACCTGTGTGGCAAGCCAGATCGAACGAAAGGTCGGGTTTTCGAGCGGCGCAAACGTCGCCGACGAAACTGGATACGCATCTGCGCGCGCCACACTGCTCATTGGCCGAGCCTTCCTTCCGTGTACAGGTCGCGTAGAGGTTTCTCCCAGCGCACGTGTCCACGGAGGAATGGCAGGATCAAGGCATTTAACTTAAGGGGCAAGCTTTTGCCGCTGTGGCCGAACGAATACTTCTTTCTGGAAGAATGAACCGCGAATCCGCGGCGAATGTAGGTGGTCGCGTCCAAGGGCGAGTGGAAGCGGACGGATGAACAAGTGCTACCGCCGGAGGCCACGACCTCCCGGGGCGAGTGCGTTACGCATGAATCTCGCCGAGGCTTTCGTTGCGTTCGCGCCCGGGCCTCACTAAAAGCGGAATACTTCGCCGACTGTCGATCATGCCATAAGGAGCGCTCCATGACAGAAGAAGCCGACAACAACACCGATGCCCTGATCGAGCTCACCGCCGACGTTGTCTCTGCCTATGTCTCCAACAATCCGGTTCCAGTGAGCGAACTTCCAGCCCTGATCGGCCAGGTGCATGCAGCACTGAAGGGAGCGGCGGCCGGCTCCGCACCGGACAAGCCGGAAGTTCTCAATCCAGCAGTGCCCGTCAGGAAATCGGTCACGCCGGACTACATTATCTGCCTGGATGACGGGAAGAAGTTCAAGTCGCTGAAGCGGCATCTGTCGACCCATTACGGTCTGACGCCGGACGAATACCGTGTCAAATGGGGCTTGCCCGCCGACTATCCGATGGTCGCAGCAAACTACGCCGCCACCCGCTCGGCATTGGCCAAGAGCATGGGCCTCGGCCGTAAACCCAAGGAGCCGGAAGCGCCCGCGCCTGAAAAGCGGACCCGCAAGAACGCCACAGCCTGATTGATCGCCCGCGCTCGTCCTGACGGCCACGGGAGATGCCCAAACTCAACCCACGAAAAGGCGGGGCTCTCGCCGCCTTTCTTGCAAGCAGTCTTTTCCAACTGGAATTCCTGAAGGGATTTTAGCAGTCCACTGCGCCTTCGGGTCGAATCGTGTTCGGCGCGCGCTTGTTTGAGCGGCTGTCAGTCCCGTCCGCGACCTACTGCGTGCTTCCGGCTTGCGCCGGAACACTGGGGAGTCAGCCTGCTTTGCTGAGGTTGCCGGCCGACGACTTGCCGGTGCGCCGGTCCTGCTCGATTTCATAATTGATCTTCTGACCATCGGCGAGGGTCGAAAGACCGGCACGCTCGACAGCGGAAATGTGGACGAACACGTCCTGACCGCCGCCATCGGGCTGGATGAAGCCGAAGCCCTTGGTGCTGTTGAACCACTTCACGGTTCCAGTCGCCATCTATCTTATTCCTTCATAACAACTGCAGAATGGCCTCGCCAAAAGCCAGGCCGGTTTACAATGCGCCTGGAGATAACGCAGCAAGATCGCCAAATCGCAAGGCCTTTGACCACTTGGCCGAAGAAGAAACAGGGTTCGGACTCTCTGAAGGCAGACAAGACCTACCTTGTCCCTGGTCTACGCACTGGGACGGCCCGGCGCCGGCTCGACAAGAGCTGGTGTGCTGACCAGGTCGTCGACGTGGGTCACGGTCGACGAGGCCGCGGCCTTGCCACCCGATCCGGCCACGAGTGGACCTCGGGCGCTTGATGACCGTCGCGACTGTTTCGGTGTCCGGCCGGCAGATGAGCCCATCGCACCGTCGAGTTCCGGCTCTGGACGTTGCCGATAGAGGCGGGCGCCGCTTCGGCAAGTCCGCGCGATGCATGGAAGTGACCTTCAGGCAGCGATCGACCACCATCAAGCCGGCTCCGGCCCCCGAAATCGAGGAGCGCTCCCACATTGATTGGATCATCTAGCCCGCTTGATGCACGGCGATGAGATTTCGGCGGCCTGAGGCGGTAGTGTGGTCGCTGTAGCGGTGCTTTTTCACAAGCCTTATCAGGCGCCGGCGGTGATCCGTCGTGATGGAAGGCGGGGGTTTGCAGGTTGCGGTCGGCGGGTTTGTTTCGGGGCGTTGGCGCCCCGTCGTTATGTCGCGAGCCGCGGAATGCGATCGAGGACGATGCGCAGGATGCGCTGGTGCGGGCAGGAGGTCGGCAGGTGCAGGCGGATTTGCGTCTTCATCTCGACCACCCGCGCGGCGATTTTGATGAGGCGCAAACGCAGCGTGTCGAATTGGGCGACTGCAAAGCTGGACCGTTTCGGCATCGCGGCCCGCAAGCCCCACATCAACCAGTAAGCACCGGCATGCAGGAATAGCCGGAACTGGTTGGCCGTCGCTCTTGTGCAGGAGGTGCGGTCGGCGGCGAGATGCGTCTTCCACGACTTGATGTGGTTCTCGGCCGCTCCGCGCCGGCAGTAGAGATCCTCGTAGAGCGCCTTGGCCTTGCCACCGGCAAGGTTGGTGACGATGAAGCGGGTGTCGGCACCTTGGGCGCCGACCTCGACCCGGGCGATGATGCGCTCGACGCGGCTCCAGCTGGCGGCGCCATCCAAAAACTCCTTGAAGCGCCGGACCTTGCCCGTCTTCGCCGACGCTTCAAAACGCGCCATTGTGCGGGCTTCCAGGTCCGCGACATGCTTGCGCAATGTGGTGGTGGGCGCCAGACCGAAGATGAAGTCGACATCATTGGCGCGGCACCAGTCGATGACCTGCGGACTACAATAATGGCCGTCGGCGCGGATCAGGATCGAGGTGTTCGGCCAGTTGCTGCGGATCGCCCGCACCAGGCGGCGCAGGTGGGGGCGGATTTCTGCCCCGCTCGGCCGCCTGGCCGGCCGCAGCACCGCACCGACGAAGCGGCCATCGCCATCGAACACCACGACCGGCTGGAAGCCGTATTCGTCGTAGTGGGCATTGAACAGGCGCAATTGCTGGCCGCCATGCACGGCGTCAAAGGTGTCGTCGATGTCGAGCACGATCCGCTTCGGCACCTGCCGCAACGAGGCACAGTAAAGGTCGACCATCGCCCGGCCCATGGCGACCAGCTCGCGCACGCCGGGCAGGTTCTCCAGCCGGCACATCCTCGATTGCGACGCCAGATCCCGCCCCGAAGGCAGTGCATCCTGAGCCATCTTGAAGACCGGATCGGAGCGCAGCCGGTTGGCGTCATTGCCATCCTCGTAGCCGGCGGCGATCATCTTCATGCGGAAGCCGATCATGTCGGCCAGGCTGTGGGCGATCTGGTCCGGGCAGCGCGGATCATCCATGCAGCGCGCCAGACGGTCCGCCACCCGCAGCCGCTTCTCCACCTCCGCCAGAGCCAGAACGCCACTGTTGGACGACAGCATGCCGCCGTCGAAACGGGCGATGACGGACTTGCCGCCGACAGATGACAAACCGCTCAACGGCAGCGTAGGATCGTTCATGGCGGGCGTGGTCTCCGGAAATGATTCGGATCGGCTTCGACAACCAAATCCTACGTCATTTCAACGGTTTGCACCACATCCGCCAACCCGCCGTGAATTTTTCAGTCTAGAAAACTAGGCGGCCTCGAGGCCCTTCAGCGCCTTCGCGAAGGCGTCCTTGACCGGCTTGGAAACGTCGGCCGCCGCCCTGGCGGTGAGCGCCTGGATGTCCTTGACGTGCTCGACACCCATTTCGAGGCGCTTGCGCAGAAAGATCCTGTGCAACTCAAAAACTTCGGACAGCGACTTCACCCGGGCCAGAGCCTCAAGGTGCGAGAAGTCAGCTTCGGCGTTCGCGCGCAATGCCGCGATCATCTTCAGCGACAACTCGTTGCCGGCCGACTTCGCGGTTTCGGCGCTCGACTCGAGCGCCTTCTGGGTCTCTTCAGCGCCTGATTTGAATTTTTGAAGCACCTCGTTCGTTTGCTCCATGCCCTTGTCTGCGACGGCGCGAAGTTGATCGGTAGCCTTGCCGGGATCGAAGGCTGCAAATTCGGTGGCTTCGGTTGCGCTGGACTTGTCAGTGGGTTTGGACATTTCTTGGACCTCCGCTTGAAGATGGTTTCCCGCCCGCGACAGCACATTGGGGCTGATGTGTGACAGTGGTATGTGCACTGCACCAATCTGGTGCGACGTGCCGGCTCGGCCGCTCCAGATCGGCTTCGCGCGGACGTGCCAGTGATCGAATGGGTTACGGGTCATGACGTGCCGTCATGGCGCGTGCCGACCTCGCCTTTGCCGAGAACGGTTTCAGATCGGACCGGCGCCGGCCTCGAATTTCCCGGGCGCTCTCCGGGCCGCCACGATGGTGGGATCGACGATCTGCCCGCCCATCGCCAGGTAGCCGGCCTTGCCGAGGTGCTTGTCGAAACGGGCGAACAGGTTGTCCACCGCGCCGGCCTGTGTGAGATGCTCCCGGAACAGCCAGATCGTCTTGGCGTCCGGCACCCTTTCTCCGAGACCCAGCCCGAGGAAGAGCATGAAGGATTGTCGGTCCTGGATCTGGAACTCGGCGTGGTCGTCAGACAGGCCGTAGAGCTCCTGCAGAACCATGATCTTGAACATCATCACCGGATAGTAAGGCTGCCGGCCAAACCTCAGGCCCTGGCCTTACGTTTCGTCGCAGGTTTCTTGGCTAGAGCTGGCTTCCTTCCCAAGCCTAGCGACTTTGCCAAAGCCGAACGGGTCGCCGAATAACTCGGCGCCACCATTGGATAGTCCTTCGCCAATCCCCATTTCGCCCTGTATTCATCAGGCGTCAGCCCATGACTGGTTGCAAGATGGCGTTTAAGCGACTTGTATTTCTTACCGTCCTCGAGGCTGATGATGTAGTCTGGAAACACCGACCTTTTGGGGTTAACTGCCGGCTTGGGCGGGGGTTCTACTATGGGAGATGGCGGGCTAATATTCGACAATGCCGAATTCACGCTCGCGATCAAATCCGGCAATCCGGACACTGGAACAGCGTTCTTTTGGACATAGGCGGCAACGATATCGGCAGTAAGTTCAATCATATTATTGTTTGGTTCCCCGGGCATCGACGTGCTCCTTCAATCACCATATTCTCATATCCGTCAAAGAGACGATATGCGCCCAACCTATGCCATTTGGATTTTGTCCAATCAAGTCGGATATTTGGAATTTCTGTATGACGCAGCGGAAAAAGCGAACTTTCGTTTGGCGGCAAAGCGTATGCATGCCAAACCAACCCCCCCGGTTAGTGCGTGACCAAAGAATGTAGTGTTGCCTCGATTGACTATAGTCTATAGGGATCAAAGGCGGGGTCCGGATTATAGAAAGCCAGATATCACGGAGTATAGATCGAAAATGCCTAATAACGCTTCTGCTGTTTCTACCCGTGCCCCTTGGTCGGACCAACGATCGAGAGCATCAGCCCATCTATTTGAAGCTCCTGGAGGCGTGGTTCGACGAAGCCAGCATAGAAGAGATGGCGGAGATATTGGGAATCGACCCGTGGGACGAGCCAGTTCGCGCCCGCGACGCGGTTCGCAGCCATCTCGATCGAGGAGTGTGGCTGCTGACTACGGGATCCAAGGAGCTTTTCAAATCCTTGCCGCAAAAGTGCCCATAGAATCGGCAATTCTTTGCCAGTTGATGGACCAAATGCGCGGACGGCGGCTCGGACGAAGAGCGGTGAAGCTTCCGCTATCGTCCAGAGCTCTCCGATAGTTTGCCCATGCATTCCTCGAGCTTCTCCAGGCGAAGCTTCGCCCTGCGAAGTTCATGTCCGGCTTCGAAACGTCGATGGCGTCCCAAAGGTGCGGTCGTCATGAGGTCGAGCTCCAGTTCGGCAATGCGCGCGCGCACCTGTCGAGCGTCGTCCTGGCGCAACGCTCTAATCAATCTACGTCCACGCATTAGTCTTCCCTGCAGCACCCCAAAAGCCATGCTGGTCTATCCTCGGAGACCCTAATTTCCGGCAAGCCGAAACGCTCTAAATTTAACTTGGCTACTTTAGCGATGACAAGGCGCTTGGCGTGAGGCGGACAGGCGAAGGTGGCGCCGGCCAGGAGCGCAGCTGCGAGGTCGCAGCGGCTGCGGGACGGCGGCTGGGATGTGGATAATTAGGCCTGGCCTATTGCGGATTACGCCAGCCGGCGCGCACCCTGGCTACCATGGTGGCGGAGCATGTTGAATTGGCGTTGTTTGAGCAGTCGCTCGGCAATCGCGAGGGCCTACATCAACCGTTCGGTGATCGTGTGGCTGACGCTGCGGAGAAAACCGCAGGATCGGTTCTATTCGACGTACGTGTCGACGGCGATATCTGCGTTCAGCGGATGGCTGGGATTGGATATGGCGAAACCGGCACAGCGATAATCGTAATGGAGAAGAGCGGACAGCTTAGATGCGCCTCGATCAACGGAGACACAGCCCGTTTGGTGGCAGAATTGGCTGCCTGGGATGCGTCGCCGCTAAGTGAGCAGGCGAGGGGTGACCACCGCGGAACGGCCATCATCCTGCTCGCGAGGCTTCGTGGCTCGGGTCACTTCGCCCCGTTCCCAGCCGGCTGAGCGTTGCTTCTTACGGGAGGGCACATTCGCGTCGGTACGGCAGCTCTCGGTAAAAAAAAGGCCCGCGACGACGTCGCGGGCCTTTCCGTTCTGACCGGCAGGGGTTCGATCAGAAGTTGCGCTGGAAACGAACGATGCCGCCAACGCTATCCTTCTTGTCGGCCTTGGTGAAGTTGCCGAACGGAGGGCCATTGTCGAAGTGACCGAAATGGTCCCAGTCGACTTCGGTCGTGATCGTGAAGCCCGGAACGATGGTGTAGGCGACGTTCGCAGCCAGAGCGTAGTTGGCGACGGTTTCTCCGCTGCGGCAACCGATCCCCGATCACATGGCGCCCGAACGGCTGTATCTCGAAACACGCTGGGCTTCGCTCGTGCCCTATGCGGCCGCTGCCGAGCTGCTGGCCGACGTGTTGCCGATCGACCGTGGGACCAACGCCACAACGGTGCGGCAGCATGCGCTGAGAACGGCCACCCGGCTCGAACGCGAACTGACGGAGGAACGGGTTTCCTTCATGCAGGATGCGTGTCCTCAAGACTGGATGGACCTGCCGATTCCGGACGGGCGCATCGTCATCGGCCTTGACGGCGGATACATCCGGGATCGTGACAACCGAAAGAAGAACTTCGAGCTGATCGTCGGGCGCTCCCTGCCAGCGAGCATGTGCTGGATTGGTTCCACATCACGATGCGCATCACTGTGCTTCGCCAGTTCGCCCAGGGCCTTCGCCACCATGACGAGGAAGCCGGCAACGGCATGCTGGACATGCTATGCCGGATCAAATGGTATCTGTGGCACGGCAACACGCACCGGGTTCGCGAGGAGATCGATTGGTTGCTCGACGATGCCGATGCCACGCAAACCGACTATCCCAACATGAGAAAGCTCCTGACGGCGATCGGAGAGTTCCGGTCCTATATCGGATCAAACCACGCCAGCCTGATCAACTACGGCGAACGCTACCGGTCCGGAGAGCGGATATCCTCCGCCTTCGTCGAGGCGACCGTCAACGCCGTCGTCAGCAAGCGTTTCGCCAAGAACAGCAGATGCGATGGAGCCGGACAGGCGCGCATCTCCTGTTGCAAACCCGAACGCAGACCCTCGACGGCTCTTTGCGGGCGACCTTCGAAAGGTGGTATCCGGGCATGGCAAACGATAATCACCGAAACTCGGGCAATCGGGCGGCGGCATAGCTGCCACACAATTCCTCATGGTCCCCTAAAGGTCTCATAAGGCGCGGGTCGCGAGGGTGAGGAGATGACTTTACTGGGACATAGGATCGACGCGGGCACGATTGATCCTATACGAGGAGATGCGTCGATGGCTGACAGCGGTAATTGCTCCGTCGGACGACCGTGTTGTGGCCGTTGCGCAGGCACGGAAGGAAACCGATGACGCCCGGTAAGCTGCGTTATGAGCTGTTCATCGCGCGCGACACCAAGGTCTACATGCAAAGGCCGTGCGGCGAAGGTCAGGTCTCCCAGATCATCATTAGCAGACCCCGTGGCCCTGCTCCTCGCCCTTTCTATCCAGACGCCACTTTTAGCCTATCTATTAATCGATTGTATCAGCTAACGAGTCGCAACCGGTGCTTGCTTTCCCTGCTTCGGCATCGTATCGCTCGGATACCTTGGCGGCAGGCCGATGCTGGATGTCGCGGCAGCCAGCGCTGAGAGGATGGCGATCGGCTCGAACCGATGCCTATCCGAAGTTCTCGGTTCTTCGCGGCGTCGTCATCCCGGCAGCTGGAGGCGATACGATCTGGTCCAACACGCACGCGGCATACGAAAGCCTGCCGGCGCCACTCAAGCTATTGGCTGACAATCTTTGGGCCATTCACAGCAACGTCTACGACTATGCGGCCGTTCGCCCCCGCGCCACGGCCGAAGAGAAGAAGCACTTCGAGGAAGTCTTCACGTCGACGATCTACGAGACCGAGCATCCGGTCGTGCGCGTCCATCCGGAAACCGGAGAACAGTCGCTGCTACTCGGCAATTTCGTCCAGCGCCTTGTGGGCCTATCGAAAAGCGATTCCGCGAAACTCTACGAGGTATTCCAATCTTATGTCACCGCCCCGGAGAACACCGTTAGGTGGCGGTGGCAAGCTGGCGACGTTGCCATTTGGGACAATCGTGCCACCCAGCATTATGCGGTCAACGATTTTGGTGACCAGCACCGGGTCGTGCGCCGTGCGACCGTTGACGGTGACGTTCCAGTCAGTGTCGATGGCCGCCGCAGCGTAACCCATGTCAAGGCAGCCAAGCCACCGGCGAGGGCAGCCTGAACGCTCTCAACAGGGCGGAAGATCATGAACCTTCGTATCGCCGTAGCGCTAGCCGTACTCATCGCCTCGCTTGGCTCAGCACCAGCCGAGGAGTTGACCATCCGCTTCGGTTACCCCGGCGTCGGCCTCGACAACAGGCAATTCGCTGCTTGAGGCCGATCGCAATCCGGAAAAGTCTATATTTGAACAATCATATCGAGCAGGACCATCGGCGCATCAAGCGCCGCTTGCGACCGATGCTCGGCTTCAAATCTCCAGCGACCGCCAACATCATTCGCAACATCCAGCCTTTCAGCCCGCCGCCGACGCCATTCTCGACAGGATCGTTCACAATGCCCATCGGATCACCCTTCAGGGCGACAGCATGCGAAAGCAAAAAGCGCCCCCGCTCTTGACCGGCGGCGAAAACGGCGAAATCAATCACCCATGAAGACAACCAGGCACCCGAGGACCACCGCCTGCGGCGCGGCAATCAGCCTGGGAACAGCGTCAATCTGGAAGGGAGCGTCGCCAGGGGCGTCACGGAGGGAGGGCGTAGCCCGACCGGAGGGACGTTCCTGGCGACGGCGCGAACCCACATAGGGG
>NZ_QZWZ01000087.1 GCF_003601975.1 Mesorhizobium waimense | reverse complement strand
CTTCAAGCCGAATTCTGTCCGAAGCCGTGATGTCGATGCTGATACCAGTGCGCATCTCGCAATGTCGCATGCCGAAGCGATCCGGGGAATCCCAAAAAGGACTCTTCTGTTCCGATCAATCCACTAGGCTGGTCAGGATTACAACCGAACTCTCAAATCAGATCCGCAGCATCATGAAGGCGTTCGGATTGCTGGTTCCCGCGGGCAAGGGAAGCATATTCGAGAAGCCGTCCGCAGTCTCCTCGTCGACTGGGACGGACGCGTTCCTATCGTGTTGCCGATGCTGGAAGCTTGGCGCAGCATGCGCACAAGGGCTGCCTAACGGAAAAATGGAGTTATCACCAGCGAAGCCCCTCGTCACATCACAATCGACTCATCGATCCCAGGACGTGCTCCAGATTTTTCTTTCGTATAGATCTGGACGGGCTCGCCAAGGCTCGACACCGGTGTCCCCACACCAGTAGACTCTTCCGTCTCTAAGCCAGAAATGGCTCATGCACCCTTTGTTTCTCCAAACAGAGGGATGCAACGTCGGCCTCCCGTCTTGGCTTAGCTCAATACGCCACCTGGGTTTATGAGGCGGATGCATCGGTAACGAAACTACCTCGCCACAGCCACAGGGACACCTAAAGAGCGACCAGTATGGTCGGCCTTTGTGTACGACCGTGATGAACTGTCCTGGCCGGACCGTGTCATTCGGAGGTGTTTTCTCGACGACTTCATTCCGAGCGAAAAGTAGACCCGGAAGTCGCTCCTCAGAAGGAGTTCGATTGGCGGATGTTTTTGGAGTGCGTGGACCGAGGATGATCTCCTCTAGCCGCCGCACGAGCTTTAGCAGCCAAGACCACATACGAATTAACTCAGCTTGCCTAATGACGGCATACTGAGCCTATAGCCATTCTCCGGCTTGAGTAATAAGCCATTCGGACCGCAGCAAAAGCATTCGGCGTTGTCCTTTGGCATATTGCTGTGAATTGCCATATGCACGAAGTCGTACCAGATATTATCGCGGCTAATGTCGCTCGGAAGCTGCCGATAGGGGCGCACCAGATCAAACAATGTCGCTACGGCCATATCGGCGGTCGCACTGGTGAACGGACCTACTCCGGGAGCCCGCTCGCCGCCCCCGACCAGATAGTGCTCCTTTCGAAGCGTTTCTGGATCCAGCTCCGCCAGCTCCGGACGTGCCTTTAGTGCACTCTCGTACCTGAGCTTTTCCTCAGTCACCACGCCTTGGCACCTCAAGCACGCACCATATTCCGGAAGAACTGTGCTAACTCGGCCTCTATGGTCACGTAGATAAGGCTGATGCTCCTGGTCAAGGTCAATCTTGCCGGTGAGCCCGCAGTCGATAAGTCCTTGGCAGTAGTAATACAATGCCTGATTAAGCACTTCCCTTCCAGCAACATCGTCAGTGCATCCGAACACCAGGTCAGCACTAGAAATTGCATCGATCGCTTCTGGAGACTCGTTCACATATGCCTCAATGGCCACGACAGTCACCAGTAAGCCTAGATCTCGTATGTATCGGGCCAACGTGGCTGCCTTGCTCTCGCCGATATCGCAACGGCGATATCCGCGGACGCGGTTCAGATTGCTATCTTCGAGCAAATCGCCATCGATAATAATGAGTTCGCCAACACCCGCGCGGGCGACGAGTGTGGCGACCGAAGACCCCGTTCCGCCACCTCCGACGATTGCTATTCGCAAGGATTTGAGCTTCTCGTTGAAGGGCTTGCCAAACGCAGCTTCCTGGCGCCTTAGCAGTTCCGACGGAGCGGCATCATCTGCCTTGCCGATATGAACTCCCAAGTCCGTCCCGAGAACACAGACATGCCGGACATCAGCCACACTGTCAGGGGCCGCACCCAGCCGAACTCTCGCACGCCACTGCCCGTCAGCCAAAACCATCGCGACAAGTGATACATCAGGGCCGTTGCAGCCAGCGTATCCCCTAAGAATGCTCTGTTCGTTCTGATCATCCTTGCTTGAGAAATCCAGAACTCCTCTGGGATGACAATGAGCGAACCCGAGCTCGAGCCGCTCCTGCTCGCAACGAACGTAGATATCCTGAAACTTGCGCAGATTGATGCGCAAGTGAACCGGGGAACTGTCTAGCACCCAGTCGCCATCCATCTCAATTATGTCAATACCCACGAAACGTGCTGAGGGCGGCAGACCCGCTACAGCCCTCTCCATTTTGCGGAAGAGAACCAGCGCGCCGCGCTCGTGAGCGTCAGGGTGCCCCGTCAACCAACTCTTGAGCTTATTGTCGAGAGAACCGGTAATCGAAATGCGATGTCCGTTCATGGGCGCCTTGCGTCAGGGTACTTAAAGGCCCACGAAATCCGATCCATAATCGTTTGGACGTTGTCGACCTTTGGTTTCCAAGGATTTTTGTTCCAGTGCCTAGACCAGCGGCAAAACACCACGCCTTCGTGAGTACGTGAATCCTCATTGGGACTAGGCCCGCCAGTGCTTGGTATTGGCTCGCCGTCAGCCCTATGCAAGCGCGGGTGAACCCAGAACATGTCGCCACCAGAGGCATTGTAGTTCTGCGGAATAACATACAAAACATCGACGGCATCCGCGGGCTTTCCATCAGCCAGATAAACGCCTTTCGGTAGCGGAAATTTTTTGAATATAAGAAAACGGGTGCCCTCATCTTCTTCAAAATCGACGCCGGCTTTGTTGAGTATCGCGTAGTCAGAATCGAACAATAGGGACATTATTTATTTCCGGCTTCGGAGCTTGCATCCTGCGCGTAAAATTTTTCGATCCCCGACTGCCGCAGATCGATTGATTCACCACGCCCAACCAGCCGCCCGGGCTGGCCCGGCATTTTCATATACAAGTCCATGCTATCTGGTATGCCAGGGCCTACGCCTCGCACCTCAGCGCCGGTTATGGTCTGGTTGTCCCATTCGTAAATTTCGTTTTCGATTTTGAATTTATACTTCTCTTTGGCAGCCATAGCTTCGATCCTTCTTTCGTAGGTGCTCGGTTTCCCAGTTGACCAAGCGCATCGTCTCCCTTCTCGCGAATTCACGGAGAACACCCGGCCAGCCGCCTCTCTATACCAGAAACGCCTCTCGAATTTCGCGGGAATGCACGTCTTTCGCCGACGAATTCTCGGAATCGGCATCAAACGCCGTGAAAACGGATTTACCGTTGTCTCAGAGCGGACAAGGGGATTGGTGAATTGGATTTCACTGGTTTCGTCACGACCAGGCTATAGTATTGATCGATACCCAAGCCTGCCTGCAGCAATCTCTCCATGAAATCCTGATACGCAGCCATGGAAGGAGATGAAACGCGCATCAAATAGTCGATCCGCCCCCCGATGGCCCAGCAGTCCAGGATTTCGGGAATCTCTTGGATCGCAGTCTCGAAGTGGCGTTGATCCTCGAGACGATGGCGATCCAGAACCACCTCCACCATTATGGAGATGATGCCCCCGATGAGGGCTGGACTGAGTCGCGCATAGAACCCCTCAATGATCCCTTCGGCTTCGAGCACACGGAGCCGCTCCGAACAGGCCGACGCCGAAAGATGAACACGCTTTGCGAGTTCGCTCTTCGAAATCCGACCATTTGACTGGATCTCTAAGAGAATGCGGACGTCCCAAGCGTCTAGTCGCACAGGAGAGGGTTTCGACTTCATGACCTTTTGCTCTCAAGCGGTGGTCGACAGCGCAATTAGTGCCAACCAATTCTATCATTGATTGAAGTTAGGAATGTAGTGGGCGTCATTCGTCCTCGGCCCGAAACGCGTCAGTGCGAGGTTGTCGAAAGTCGGGTCACTGAGGGCGATCCAAGCAGAAAGAAAGGCTGTAGAAAAGTTGGGCTATTGCCCCTTCCCTAACCGGGCATTTGGAGAGGGGTGATCGCCTGTCGGCGGCGAACTCGTCGTAAATAGATGGCGCATCTTTTGGTATCTCCGGTGCTTGATTTGATTGGCACCCTCGAAAGCACCCGAGCGTCGATCGTATGGGCGGCAGGTCGAAGCAGTGTTTACATCCGAGCATTTGGCATCGAGAGCGACTTGACGGCCTTTCTTATATGGCTCGCCGAGGAGCTGAACCACAAATTGCCGCTTGTGTTACCGATGCGGCCCAAAATCCTGCGCGGGAGTCTGGCCGGATCGCGAAGCCGGGAAGACTCAAACGCCGATGCCGCGGGCGATGCTGTCGGCTGCCATGCGCTTGCGCCACTCAAGAGGCCCGGAATTGTGAATGGAGTTTCCCTCAACATCGACAGCCATGATGACCGGCATGTCCTGCACCTCGAATTCATAGATCGCTTCCATGCCCAGGTCTTCAAAGGCAACGATGCGCGCCGCTTTGATCGATTTTGAAATCAAGTACGCAGCGCCACCCACTGCGATGAGATAGGGCGCCTTGTGTCTGACAATCGACTCGATCGCCGCCGGTCCCCTCTCCGCCTTACCGACCATCGCGAAAAGTCCGGTTTCGGCGAGGATCTTGTCAGTAAAACCGTCCATCCGGCTGGAGGTCGTTGGGCCGGCCGGCCCGACGACCTCATCCCTCACTGCGCGGACGGGTCCGACGTAGTAGATCACGCGTGCACGCAGATCGATCGGGAGCGGCTTGCCGGCATCGATCAAATCGACCATTCGCTGGTGGGCGGCGTCACGGCTCGTCAGCATCTTTCCGGACAAAAGTAGGGTTTCCCCGCAGCGCCACGATGCCGTCTCTTCCTTTGTGACCGCATTGAGATTGACCCGCCGGACGCCAGTTGCGTGCAAATCCTCATGACCGATCTGGGGCCATTCGGAAAGGCCAGGCGGCTCAAGCCTGATGGGTCCAGAGCCGTCCAAGGTAAACGTAAGGTGTCGGTTGGCGGCGCATTGCGGAATGAGTGCCACGGGCTTCGATGCCACATGAGTAGGATAGGTCGCAACCTTGACGTCAACGACTGTCGTCAGACCCCCGAGGCCCTGGGCTCCGATACCGAGCGCATTAATGCGTTCATAAAGCTCAATCCGCAGTGCCTCCTCAGCGCATGATGGCCCCCTGCCGATCAAATCCGACATGTCGATAGGTTCGTTCATGGCCTCCTTGGCCAGCAGCATCGCCTTTTCGGCGCTACCACCGATGCCGACCGAGATCAGGCCGGGCGGGCACCATCCGCTACCAAGCGTCGAAACAGTGTCGACCACCCAGTCGGCAACGGACGCGCTGGGGTTAAGGGTGGTGAAACGCGCCTTGTTTTCCGATCCTCCCCCTTTTGCGGCGATGGTGATTTCAATCTGGTTGCCTTGCACAAGGTCGACGTGGACGACCGCCGGTGTGTTGTCGCGGGTGTTCAATCGTGCGGCGAGCGGATCCGAGACGATCGATGGTCGAAGGGGATTGTCGGGGTCGAGATAGGCTCGGCGGACGCCCTCATTCACCAGGTCAGCGAAACTGGCCGTTGATTTGATGCGGACGCCCATGCCAACCTTTGCAAAGACCACCACGAGACCGGTGTCCTGGCAGATCGGGCGCCGTCCGAAGGCCGCCAAGCGGGAGTTCAGCAAAATCTGACCGATGGCGTTCTTAGCCGACGGACTCTGCTCGCGCGCGTATGCCTGCGAAAGGTATCGGATGTAGTCGGGGGGATGGTAGTACGAGATATACTGAAGGGCGTCGGCGACGCTCTTTGTAATATCCTTGCCGGCAATGGTCCGTGTTTTTTTATCCACGAAATCTCATCCCAATGACCCGAGCCCGTTGACCAGTTTCAGGCTTTGGAAGCTCCGCAATCCCTGCTCGCCCCCCTCGTATCCATAGCCGCTTTGTTTGACGCCCCCATATGGTGCATCTGCAGAAACCCCCTTCAGGTAATTTACACTGATCGCGCCTGCCGAAAGACCGCCGATCAGCGTCCGTTTCGCATCGGTGGCGCCGGTAAAGAAGTAGGCAGCCAGACCATACTCAGTGGCGTTGGCTTCTTCGATTGCCTCTTCGATCGTGTCGAACGGCGCCACGGTGAGGATCGGCCCGAACGGCTCGTCATGAAGCACTTTTGCATCCTTTGGGACGCCTGTCAGAATGGTGGGCGGCCAGTAAAAGCCCGGCTGGTCGAGGCGTGTGCCGCCAGTTTCGATGCGGGCGCCGCGATCGACAGCATCCTGGACCAGACGCTGCATTGCCTCGATTCGCCGGGCGTTTGCCATTGGGCCCATCTCCGTCGCCGGGTCGTCCGGTGGGCCGATCTTGATCTTGCGAGCGGCTTCCGTCATCCTGGATAGGAACTCCTCATAGAGGGTCCGCGCGACGAGGATCCGGCTGGGCGCATTGCAGCTCTGGCCCGCGCACTCGAACTTGTATTCCGAAATTGCCGGTATTGCCGTTGCCAGGTCGGCATCCTCACATACAACGACCGGGGAGTGTCCACCGAGTTCGAGGATGCACCGCTGCAAGTTATTCGCGGCGAGCTTGGCGAGCTGTTTTCCAACCTCGGTAGAGCCCGTGAAAGTTAGCACCTTGACGATCGGTGAGCTGAGGAGATGCCGGGATATTTGCACAGGCACACCAAAGACGAGATTGACCACGCCGTCCGGAATACCCGCTTGTCGCAAGGCTTCGACGAAATGGACAGCCGCGCTTGGTGTCTCTTCAGCTCCTTTGAGGATCACCGGGCAGCCCGCCGCCAAAGCAGGGGCGAGCTTGCGGGCGATGAGCACGGCGGGATAGTTCCAAGGCGTAAAGGCAGCAACGACGCCAAGGGGCTCGGGGACGATCATCCGGTTCGGGCCCATCGGAATAGGGGCCGACAGCTCTTCGGCGTGCGTGCCGTTCCACTCCAGTGTTTCGACAGCCCGCGCGTATTCACCCGTCGCTTCGGCAGTCGTCTTGCCCTGTTCGGTCGACAAATCCTTCGCTGCGTCTTTCACCTTCGTGGCAAGGATCCTGGCGGCCGCCAAAAGAATCTCGCCGCGCTCTTTTGCAGGCCGTGAGAACCAAGCCCGGCGGCTGCGTTCTGCCGAAGCGAGGGCCTCATCCAGATCCGACGCTGAAGCCGCCGCCACCGAGCCAAACCCCTTCTCTGTCGCCGGATTGATCACAGGCAGAGTAATTCCACCACTACTGTCTCGCCACCTGCCGTTGATGAAAAGCTGATAGCTCGGGGCGCTGGACATCGCATGCTCCGCGTAAGTGAATTCCTGCCAATGCGAGACCCGCCGATATCGAACCTAGGCCCGCTTCCCTGCAGTTTCATCGCGATGGTCACGCCCGGTCAAATATGAAATATCGACCAAAACCATCTCGAATACAGATGATACAGCCGCGGAGGAGCGATAGCACTGAAACTGGTTGGGATGTGTTTAAGCCAGGTCCGGGGCCGTGGCTGACCAGTGCTTGCTCTCGATCAAAGTATTTGCGACCTTGGGGATCAGCTTGCGGACCGCAGAAACGGCTGGAGAGCGCTCATCTTTCGGGTTGACGGCAAGCACAACGGAACGGGTAATCACGGGATCAATGATTTTCACCGTCCGGACCTGGCCTTGAGATGCCTCTTTCTGAATGGCTGAGGGGGTAAGGATGGAATACGCCTTCCCCTCCATGACCATATTGATGATCGTAGAAAGGGAGTCGACTTCGAATCTGACGTCAAGCATACAACCGTGCTGCGCAACGACATCAGCCACCGAACGCCTGCCATTGTTGTTGCGCATCGGAACCGCCAGCGGAAACGCATGCAGGTCGGCGAGCGGAATCGAATCTTCGAAAGGCGGTTCACCCGGCGGCACCACCAGGCAAAACTCTTCGCGGGCCAGCACCGTCATTTGCCCCACGCTCTCGGCAGTGCGGTACAGGACTGCCAGATTAAAACGGCCAGCAGCCATCCACTCCTCCAGCGGTCCCGTCATGCCCTCGATCATCTTAAGCGAAATCCTCGGCAATTCGCTTCTTACCGCTTCAAGCAAGGGACCGCTAAGGACGCGAGCGGCTCCGGACGGAATGCCAATTGTCACCTCCCCGGAAGGAGCCGCCACCGAGTTGGTCAGTTCGGCCTCGGTGAGCTGAATTTCCCTCAGGATGATCCGCGCGCGCTCAAGCAGCTTGTCTCCGGACGCCGTGACGCTGACACCGGTTCGATCGCGAACCAGCAGTTGCGTGCCGAATCCTTCCTCCAGCTGACGCACATGCAGGCTTAGAGCGCTTTGAGCTATGTTGAGGGTCGCAGCTGCCTTCGTGAAACTACCGGCTTCGACGACGCCGACAAAGTATCTCAACTGCCTGATGTCCACGATGAACAAATCCAACCGGGCATGATCCCCAGTGCCTTCCTATCTATCTCGAAACAAGATGGTAAGCAAGCAACAACTGTCGAGCCAGGCTCCGAAACCAGCGCCTTCGGCTGCTGATTAAAAGCTCAGTTGTTGCTAGCGAGAGCCAGGATCTCGTGGGCGCGCCGAACCACTGGGGGATCAATCATCTTACCATTCAACGAGAATGCAGCCAGTCCACGCATGGCGGCATCATTTTCCGCCGCGACAACACGATTGGCCCACTCGAGTTCCTGTGCGTTTGGCGAGAAAGCCTCATTGAATATGGCCACCTGTGTCGGATGGATCGCCAAAGCTCCGGCAAAGCCAAGCCGCCGCGCACGCACCGCGGCTTCACGAAGCTTATGAGTGTCCGAGAACTCGCCGATGCTTCCAACGAAGCCCAGCGGGAGCAATCCGGCCGCACGGGCGGCAAACAGAACGGAAAGGTTCGGCGTCAACAGAAGATCGAATTCCGGGGCGCCGCCGACAGCGGCACTGAAGTCTTCAGGCCCAAGCGCCATTGCGACCATCCTGGGATGCGCCGACGCAATGGCAGCGAGCCTTTGCAAGGCGCCCGGGGTTTCAATCTGGGCAAGGAACCGGATGCTTCCGTGGACAAGATTTCTTTCCTGTTCAAGGTCCGATACCGCATTCGCGATCTCTAACACCCATTCTGCCGAATCCGTCTTCGGAAGAACAAGTGCATCAACACCCGATATGACGGCTGCATCGAGATCCGCCGCCAACGCGCGCAAACCGCGATTGACCCGGACCAAAACCGACGCGCCCTTGCGCCGCACCTTTGCCACGGATTCGGGCAGCTGCCGGCGCGCCTCGCCCTTCTGATCCTCGGGGACGGAGTCCTCCAGGTCGAGAATGATGCCATCTGCACCCCGCTCATGGGCCGTCTCCACAAAGCGTGGAACGTGAGCGGGCACGAAGAGTAGGGATCGCCAACGGGGTACAGACATCGCGCTTTCAACGGCCGGAACGGTTTTCCTGATCATGGAATCGCCTCTGCGGTCGACTTTAGCGAGGCCGGTGGCGGTAAGCTTGCTGGCCGGCCCATGCGCTGAGATGATCCGAGGTATCACGCTGTGCGTAAATCGCGAGCGCACCCACCTTACCGAGACGCGCGCTCACGCTGACGCGGCTCTTTCGCGCAAAAGGCCCAGAACCTCATCGCGGATTGCCTCGGTGTGAGCGCCAAGAGCCGGAACTGGGCGCAGCGAAGGGCGCTCAGAGTTGAAAATCGCCGCCGGCGCTATCGTCCCGACAGTTCCTTCGGGTGTCCCAACCTGCACCCTGCGAATGTGTGGATGCCTTGAAACATCGGCCACCTCGTTCAGTCGGCCATATGCTAGACCGGCTGCCTCGAGCTCGAGCATTGCTTCGTGGCAGGACAGTTCGGAAAAGCGCTGTTCAATAAGCTCATCAAGTTGCGCACGATGACCAAGACGCTCCATGTTGTCGGCAAAACCAGGTGCACGTGTGAGCTCGGGTCGCTTGAGAAATTTCTCGCAGAAATTTACCCATTCGCGGTCATTCTGGACCGAAAAGATGACGTCCTTGCCATCGGCGCAACGATAGGCGCCATACGGCGCCAGCGAGGGGTGTTTCACGCCCGCGCGTACCGTATGATAGTCGCTGTAGTCGTTTTGCAAAACCGGTACGTTCATCCAGTCGGCGACGGCATCGAAGAGTGACACCTGGATGCCGGCGCCCGCACCCGTCCGCTCGCGGTGGAACAATGCCTGGAGGATGGCGCTGTGCGCCGTCATGCCTGCCGAGATGTCGCAAACCGACACGCCAACACGGGCGGGTCCTTGTTGGGTACCGGTGATGGCGCACAGCCCCGTTTCGGCCTGGACGATGAGATCGTACGCCTTCAGATGCGAAAACGGCCCTCCCTCCCCGAAACCAGATATGTCGCAGGTGATCAGACGCGGAAAGCGTTGACGGAGATCGGCAGACCCGAAGCCTAGTTTTTCGATGCTGCCCGGTTTCAGGTTTTGGATGAAGACGTCGGCAGCGGCAATGAGTGTGTCCAGGACGGCACGGTCTGCTTCCGATCTGAGGTCCAGGCAAACCGACTCCTTACCCCGATTAAGCCAGACGAAATATGCGCTCTGGCCCTGAACCAGTTTGTCGTAATACCTTGCGAAGTCGCCTTCGGGCCGTTCGACTTTGATGACACGCGCACCAGCGTCAGCAAGCCGCGACGATGCGTAAGGCGCGGCCACGGCCTGTTCCACCGCGACGACAGTGACCCCTTCAAGAGAGTTCTGCATGCGACACCGTGCTTTTCATCCAATGATTTCGTTTTGAGTCCGGCGATGGTTCAGCATCGCCAGCAACCGGTTTTGTTCGTTCCCAACAATTGAGAATGCCTCGTCGACACCCATTCCCGGCTTTGCAAGCATCATGTCGGCCTGGGTTGCCACAGATACGTGGACAGAAGCTTGGGCGGAGAGATCCGTCTCGGTACAGCTTCCTCCGACATACGCCCCGACCTTATTCGCCTTGCAGATAAGAACGGCGCGCGCCGTATCAGCGAGCGAGCCGACGTCTGGAGTCTTGATTTGGACCAGATGCGCAGCCTTCGCTTCGGCAAAGTGCCGGATATCCTCAAGCGTATTGCATCTCTCATCAACGACAATGCGCGCCCTGGAACCCCGCTTGTCCAAAATCGATACGATCTTGGCGTAGTTCTCAATTTGAGCTTGCGTCGAACCAAAATCCGCCGGGGCCTCGATGTTGAGCGTGAAACCCGGGACGGTGTCCGCAACCTTGCAGATAAAGTCGGCGATGCTTTGCGGCTTCAGGCCGATTTCCTGGCCGATCCAGCCATACACATCGAAATGCAGCACCGGATGATATCCCGGGGGGCCGATTTCGCGCGTACGCATTGCAACCCACTTCACGAACTCCATGAAGATCTGGCCGTCGACGCCGAATTTTTGCCGTGAGTTGATCAGGCCGTGGGGAAGCACATCCACCGCCTTCAGAATCATCTTGTCGACATTGATTTCGCGAGCATCGCCGCTCTGGCAGTAAATCGGGACCCTACTCGTTGGCAGCGGTAGATCAAATTCGCTGCATACGATCTCCGCCATCGTCGTGTGTTGAAGATGGGCCACTGCGCGAAGGAGCACCTGACTGACGCCATACTCGATCGAGCGAGGTAACCGCTTACCTTCGAATGGCTCGAAAACTTTCGCGCACGCATCAAGGTAGTAAGACGGATCGACATTGAGAAGCCGCGGCACCACGACCCGCAATGTCAAATCCGAGATTTGAGCAGTTTCAAACAAAGGATCGCGTCCGCCCGCACCAGAATATTGAACGCCCATCATGTCGCCCCAAACAATGGTGTCGTCGGTGAGAACAAGCCCGACACTAAGCGCACATGCCGGGACGCGAAGCGACGTGAACCCAGGCGTTGTCGGTTCGCCGACATAGATGAAGCCGTCCTGGGTCGCGCCGGACCGAATGGCAGCTTGATCGTCATAGAAGAATGCGCCGTTGCCAGGCGCGAGGAGGACGTCTTTGATCTGCATATCGTTTCGCTCGATATTTCTCGGACGGCGTTAACGGGCGGATACAGCACGAACCGCTGCCCAGCAAATATGCGCCACTTGCTGTTGGGTTCACCAATATAATGTTCTGGACGGTGCCATCGCGTTCTCAGATGGCTAGCCTGTCCGAAATGATCGCCGCAAAAGGAACATCGCAGTCATCAAGCGGCCGCAGTAGATCTGGCAACTTCACGTCTTACACCGGGGCCTTTACGGGCGCGCGTCTCACAAGGCTATGTCGACACAATCTTTCATCTGTCTTACCGGTTCAACGCCTCAGAGGCCGTTTGGAAAATCGGAAAATTGGGATTTCGGCGGAGGCTGGTTTGTGATTCAAGCTGTGGATGTGGACCGAACAGAGCCGTGGCCGGATGGCCAAGATCGCCAAGAAGACCAAGCGCTACC
>NZ_QZWZ01000086.1 GCF_003601975.1 Mesorhizobium waimense | reverse complement strand
GGTAGCGCTTGGTCTTCTTGGCGATCTTGGCCATCCGGCCACGGCTCTGTTCGGTCCACATCCACAGCTTGAATCACAAACCAGCCTCCGCCGAAATCCCAATTTTCCGATTTTCCAAACGGCCTCTTAGAACAGGAATGGGAGCGAGATCTGCATGAACTCGAATTTGAAATGTTTGGCCCAAGCAGCGTCACAATCCGTGTGAGATCGTGGGCCAAGCCGAACTCGATCATGCCGGCGAAGAGCTCGTAGGTTGCTTGGGCCAGCCCGCCCGCTGCCTTGGGCGCTGACGGGGGGACATCGACCGCGAAACGACTGCTCTCCCATATGTCTGCTGTCGAGGGCACAGAGTCAGCACCGAGCAGCATCGGGAAGGTGTCGCGCAACATTGTGGGTCCGGCGCTTGGTAAAAGCCGAACGCAACCGCGAATTCGCCAATCGGAGCCCTTGAGTAGCAAATAGACAGGCTTCAGCTCATCAAATGCGTCGGTCTCCAATTCGTCTTCGGTGTGGACTTCCCAATCGAGCCTTGCCTTGAAAACCCGACACCTGAGCTCGTGCATCTCTTTGAATTCGGGCGCGAACTCGTCATAAAGGTCCGGCGTTATCAGCTGCATCATGGACGCCTCCGCGTAGGATGTATTCCCGCCATGGAAGGGCAAAGCTGCCAGTGATGCAGCCTGTAGACGTTTACAGCTATCTTGGCGGAAGAATCAGGATTTCGCCTGACTGGAAGCTGCCAGCCGTACGACGGCCTGGCTGATCGTTCGCACGCCAAGCTTTGCTTTGGCGTTTTCCAGATGAAAGGTGACGGTGCGCCTCGATACGCCGAGAAGCTGGCTGATATCCCAAGCCGACTTGCCGCGCGATGCCCATTTCAGGCATTCCAACTCCCGCGGCGTAAGCGTTACACCATCCACCACCCGATCGTCGGCGAGCCGGCGCCGGACATGGATATGAAAGTTGATCGCCACCAGCTGCAGTGCTTTTTCATAACGTGTCAGTGAGCGCAAAAGAGGTGGATGGGATTCGTCGGAAGCAAAGGTCAGCGCAGAAAACCGGCCGCGATGATCATGCATCGACATCGTTAATCCGCCGCGGATGCCAAACTGAGCTGCTTTCTCCAGAATTTGTTGCTGCGACGTAGGCAGACACTGCAGACCGCGATCCACGCCCCAATCAAAGGGTATCCCAGCCTCGCAGCCCGCGCAGGATCACCGGATCAAGGCTGTGGTACCGGCCTTGCAGATAAGCTGAAGTCCAGGCCGAAGGATAGTTGGAGATTAATCGTGGCGCTTCGCCGGATTCCGACGGACAAGCAAAATAAGCGAACAGCGGAAAGTCGAAGCCGGCTGCGGTGGATGCCATTGCCTCACGCAGATCGACGGCATCAACACTTTCGCAGAGTTGCTCGACGAAGTTTTCAAATACGCGATGCATCTGCGCTTTGCGCAACCTCCGCTAATCGCTGGAAGCCAGACAGAGACCTCGGTTAATGATCGGGCACTGATGCACCCGGTCCGTTCGCGTCTCGATCTTCCCTCCCATTTCCTCCTACTTCTGCTTGAACAGCCCTTTTGCGGAGTTTGACTCAACGCCGCCAAGATTGCTGATCTTAAGCCGGTGATGTTCTGACGTTGTCGATGAGCCGTGTATCGCCGAGCCAAGCGGCGGCGAGCAAGCGTGCCGGTCGATCAAGTCTTGTCATCGGTTGCAGATCTGCCTCGTCGCGAAGCTCCAGGTATTCGATCTCGCGATAGCCCGCGGACAAAATAGCTGCGCGCGCTTGACCAAGCGTCGGCAGGAGGGGATGGCCCTTCGCTAGCCGCTGAGCCGTCTCCTGCAGGACCGATGCAAGTTTCGGGGCAACGGCGCGCTCGGCGGGCGACAGTCGAACGTTGCGTGATGATAGAGCGAGACCATCGGCTTCGCGAACGGTCCCGCATGGCAAAATGGCGATTGGAATATCCAGATCCTGGACCATACGCCTGACAAGCTGAAGCTGCTGGAAATCTTTTTCGCCGAAAATGGCGACATCAGCGCCGGTCTGCAGGAAGAGCTTGGCAACGACAGTCGCCACCCCATCGAAATGACCTGGCCGGAACGCGCCGCACAGGCCTTCGCCGATGCGGGAGACTGAAACGGTCGTGGTAAAGCCTGCCGGATACATCTCCGCTACGCCCGGCACATAGAGCAGATGCGCGCCCAGAGACGCGAGCTTTGCAGCATCTTCCTTTTCCGTCCGGGGATAGGCGGCAAGGTCGGCAGCACTGTTGAACTGCTTCGGATTGACGAAGAGCGTCACGACAACCCGATCGGCCCTGTGAAGCGCCGCACGCACGAGGCTCAGATGCCCTTCGTGCAACGCCCCCATGGTCGGCACCACGGCGATGGTGGCGCCAGAACGGCGCCATCCCGTGGCGATGGTGCGAAGTTCGGCAATGGTATGGATAACCGGCACGCTCATGCCACATCCCCATCCTTCGCCTGGTCGTAAACATGTTCGGCCGCGGGAAAGCGCCCTTCCCGAACATCAGCCGCGTATCTGGCAATGGCAGCTTCTGCCGCTGAAGCAAGTTCGCCGTAGCGCTTGACGAATTTCGGGCGAAAACCGGTGAACATGCCCAACATGTCGTCGACCACCAAGATCTGCCCGTCGCAGGCGGCCGAGGCGCCGATTCCGATCGTTGGAATTGCGATTTCCGCTGTGATCCGGCTGGCGAGCACCTCGGGCACCTTTTCGAGCACGACTGCGAATGCTCCCGCCTCGGCCACTGCGTGGGCGTCGCGCCGGATGCGCTGGCCATTCTCGCCCCTGCCCTGGACAAGATGTCCGCCGAACGCGTTGACCGCCTGCGGGGACAGCCCGACATGGGCCATCACCGGGATGCCGCGACAGGCGAGGAAGCGGATTGTCTCGGCCATTGTCTCGCCGCCCTCGAGCTTGACGGCTGAGCAACCGGTCTCGGCCATGACGCGCGCGGCATTGCGAAAGGCCTGATCCCGGCTTTCCTCATAGGAGCCAAATGGCATATCCACGACCATCAGCGCCCGCTCAAGGCCGCGGCGGACAGCTTGGCCATGGATGATCATCATGTCGAGCGTAACCCCAAGCGTGGTCGGCAAGCCGTGGAGAACCATACCGACGCTGTCGCCGACCAACACGACATCGCAAATGGGAATCGACTAGCCGAGCAACCGGGGTCGTGTAGGCGGTAAGGCAGACGAGCGGCGTGCCAGCCTTTCGCGAACGAATATCGCGCGAGGTGATCGCCTTGGTGTTAGCAACCGCAATCAACGAGGACTCCTTCCCTTGCGTTACCACCGCGAGTGTCGCGTTTGGCATATTTTTGTGCAAGTGCGAAGAGCAAAATCGCGACGGGGTGCGGTGTTGAACGCGCGGACAGTTATCGTAGAGAACCAATTTAAATCGGTTCAGCCGCTTTCTTGGCCAGGGCTCTGCCAACCAGTTCAGAGATCATGGAGCACCAGGCAAAAGGTAACCAGGAAAGGCAGAGCTGCAGGCAGGGCCAACGCCGTCAAATCGGACCTTATCGCCGTGGTCGTCGCCGTGAAAAACAGCGACCCTTACGTTCTCACCATCGGTCAGGCAAACGCACTGCCGTCGGGTCCGTTCGAGCAGGATCACCGTTCCCTGCAGTCGGGTCTCAGAGGATGGGTGGAGCAACAGACTGGCCAGCCGCTGGGCTATATCGAACAGCTTTACACCTTCGCCGATCGCGATCGGGTCGGCGCTGAGGAGCATGTAATCTCGATCAGCTACCTCGCACTGACGCGAGACGAAGATGCGGCTGCCTCGGCCAGGCGCTGCTGGGCAAGTTGGTACGACTATTTTCCGTGGGAGGATCATCGCTCCGGCACGCCGGCGGTTGTGCTGGAAAAACTGCGACCGCGATTGAGGGAATGGGCGGACAGCGCTGACGATGCCGCCGTGCGGCTCGATCGTCGGCGGCGCGCGGCGGTCACCTTCGGCTTCGACGACCGAGCATGGAACGAAGAGCTCGTACTGCAGCGCTATGAGCTTCTCTACGAGGCAGCGCTGGTGGAGGAAGCGACCCAGCCGCGCCCACTCCCGTGCCGGGCACATCCATGGTCGCCGATCACCGCCGCATCCTGGCAACGGCTATTGCGCGGCTGCGCTCCAAGATCAATACCGACCCGTCGTGTTCGAACTGATGCCGCCGCTCTTCACGCTTCTGCAGTTGCAGCGAACCGTGGAGGCGCTCTCAGGCAGGCTCATCAACAAGCCGAACTTTCGCCGGCTCATAGAGCAGCAGGATCTGGTTGAGAAGACCGGCGAGGCGACCGCCGAAACCGGCGGCCGGCCGGCGCAACTCTACCGCTTCCGCCACGCCATTATCGAAGACGAGAGGCCTGGGGCTGGGACAAAATTGCCGTTCGCGCGGGCTTGACATTGCTTATAGTCACAACGAATATAAAGGTCTTATAATCATGTAGATTATAATTGGAGGCTCGATGAGCACCATCCTGCCTTCGGCCGCATCCCTGTACGACCGCGTTCGGCGCGTCATCCCCCCAATGGAATGGCCGAGCTTTTCGAACGACATCGAGGCAATTCTGGCGCTGAAGCGGGAGCGCAACGCTGTCATCCTGGCGCATAATTATCAGACGCCGGAGATCTTCCACTGCGTGGCCGACATCGTCGGCGACAGTCTGGCGCTTGTCCGCAAGGCCATGTCGACCGAAGCGGAGGTCATCGTGCTTGCCGGCGTGCATTTCATGGCTGAAACGGCGAAGCTGCTCAATCCGCAAAAGACGGTACTCATTCCCGATTTGCGAGCAGGCTGTTCACTGGCCGACTCGATCACCGCCGAGGACATTCGCATGCTGCGGCAGCGCTATCCGGGTGTGCCGGTTGTCACCTATGTGAACACCTCGGCTGACGTGAAAGGAGAGTCCGATATCTGCTGTACGTCCGGCAACGCCAAGGCCGTCGTCGAGTCCCTCGGGGTTCCCAAGGTGATCATGCTGCCGGACGAATATCTGGCCCAGAACATCGCCGCTCAGACAAAGGTGCAGATCACCGCCTGGAAGGGTCATTGCGAAGTGCACAAGCGCTTCACGCCAGCCGACATCCGTCAGTTGCGCGAAGGCCATCCCGGTGTGATGGTGCTCGCGCATCCCGAATGTCCGCCGGAAATGGTCGCGGAAGCGGACTTTTCCGGCTCGACAGCCGCCATGTCCGACTATGTCGAAAGGCAGAAGCCGCCACGCGTCGTGCTGATGACGGAATGCTCGATGAGCGACAATGTCGCGCTCCAGCATCCCGAGATCGAATTCATCCGGCCCTGCAATCTCTGCCCGCACATGAAGCGCATCACGCTCGCCAACATCCGCTCTGCGCTCGAGCAGAACCGGCATGAGGTGACGATTGAACCCGACATTGCAGGACGAGCACGGCTCGCGGTCGAGCGGATGCTCGCCATATGAGCGCGGAGGTCCGCAGTTTCCTTGGCCGCCCGATTATCATAGGCGGCGGTATTGCCGGGCTTTTGACTGCGCTTCATCTGTCGCCAGAACCGGTGCTTATTCTGTCCAGGACGCCGCTTGGATCTGAGGCATCAAGCGCATGGGCACAGGGCGGCCTGGCTGCCAGCCTTGGCGTGGACGACGATCCTGTGCTGCATGTCGCCGATACGCTCGCCGCCGGCGATGGCCTGTGCGACGCAGAAATCGCAACCCGCATCCTTCATGCGGCTCCTAACGCGATCGAGACCCTGGCGACCCTTGGGGTTCGCTTCGATCGGACGCCTGAAGGAGCCCTGCGCCTGGGATTGGAGGCCGCGCACGGCCGCCGGCGCATCGTTCATGCCGGCGGCGACGGCAGCGGACAGGAAATCATGCGTGTGCTGGTCGAAGCTGTGCGTTCTAATTCGTCGATCGTGGTCGTCGAGGGTGTAGAGGCGCGGCGGCTGGCGGTGGAGGACAATACGGTCCGGGGCGTTTGGGCAAGCTGTTCGATGAGTCCTGTGTTCTTCGGTACGGGACGGGTCGTCCTCGCCACGGGTGGGATTGGCGGACTGTTCCTCGACAGCACCAACCCTTTGGGCAGTTGCGGACAGGGCCTGGCACTTGCGGCCCGCGCCGGTGCTGTGGTTGCCGACCTGGAATTCATCCAGTTCCACCCGACCGCGCTTAATGGGCCGGCGCGCCCGCTACCGCTGATCAGCGAAGCGGTTCGCGGTGAAGGCGCGATGATTGTCGACGAAACGGGCCAGCGCTTCCTCGAAGACTTGCATGACGCGGAACTCGCGCCGCGCGATGTGGTGGCGCGCGCCATCTGGACGCATCTTTCGAACGGCCACCGCGTCTTTCTCGATGGACGAGAAAAGCCCGGCCCGACTTTTGCGCGGCAATTTCCGACAATCGCATCAGCCTGCCGGGGCGCGGGCATCGATCCCGTGCGCGACCTCATTCCGATCCGGCCGGCCCAGCATTACCACATGGGCGGTGTCGCCGTGGATCTTCAGGGACGCACGTCGGTCGCGGGACTCTGGGCGTGCGGGGAGGTCGCCTCCACTGGACTGCATGGCGCCAACAGGCTTGCCAGCAACGCGCTGACCGAGGCGATCGTATGCGCGCGCTGGGTCGCCGAAAGCGTGGCGGGATCTCCGATCGGTATCAGAACACGCTCGACGGCACGGGAAATTCCGGCTCCCGATCCACTCTCGTTGCGCCCTCTCCTGTCACGCAGCCTTGGCGTGAAACGAGATGGCGAGGTCTTGCGCGAGGCCGTGAGCACATTGCTTCCGCTGGCCAAACGCCACGATGCAGCGTCCGATCCTGCGATAGCGGGACTGATGATCGCGGTTGCCGCCTTGCTGCGAGAAGAAAGCCGCGGCGCTCACTACCGGACCGACTGTCCAGATTGTGCGGTTGCCGCCCGCCGCTCCAGGCTCACGCTCGATGAAGCCTTAGCGACAGCTGCGGAACTCGCATCTTCGTCTACGCTTGAAGAGACCGAGCAATGAACCTCTCGCCGCTGCCCCCAATCATGCTCGAGCCTCTGGTACGGACTGCTCTACTCGAAGACCTCGGCAGGGCCGGTGACGTAACTACGGACGCCATTGTGACACCCTACCACTATACAAGGACCGTGCTTGTGGCGCGTCAGCGCGGGATTGTCGCGGGGCTCGATCTAGCCATGCTCGCCTTCCGCCTGATCAGTCCCGATGTTGAAATCTCGGTGGAGCGGCCAGACGGCAGTGGTGTCTTGGAAGGAGAGGTCATCGCATCGGTGGTTGGCCCGGCCAGGGCCATTCTCACGGCAGAACGCACCGCGCTCAATTTTTTATGCCATCTGAGTGGCATTGCCACCGCAACCGCGTCGATTGTCGCAGCCGTTCGCGAACACCCTGCGAAGATCACCTGCACCCGCAAGACCACACCCGGCTTGCGGGCGGTCGAGAAATATGCCGTGCGCGCCGGTGGCGGCGCCAATCATCGCTTCGGCCTCGACGACCCGATTCTGATCAAGGACAACCACATCGCAATCGCCGGCGGGATCCGTGCGGCCATCAAGCGCGCGCGAGCAAGTGCAGGTCATCTCGTCAAGATCGAAGTCGAGGTCGATACGCTGACGCAGTTGGAAGAGGCCTTGACGCTCGCCCCCGACGCCGTTCTGCTTGACAACATGTCGGTTGACCAATTGCGAGGGGCGGTGCTGATGGTCGCCGGCCGGGCGATCACCGAGGCGTCTGGCAGGATCACACCGGCGACGGCGCCGGCCATCGCCGCCACCGGCATCGATCTTATCTCCATCGGCTGGTTGACCCATAGCGCGCCGATCCTCGATATCGGCCTTGACTATCGAGCGCCCTGACGACCCACGAGCAAACATATGGGTCAATCGGGCATTCGAGCCCCAGGACTCGTAAGACGAAGATAGGGCAAGCGTAGACTAGGAAACAGGATGGTACATGCACGCCACCAATCCGACGAAGACAATGCCACAGGCTCAAACCCCAGACGCCACGACGTGGACGCTAGAGAAGGCTCGGGCACTTCATGACGCGCCCTTCAACAATCTGCTCTTCCTGGCGCAAACCGTGCACCGCCAGAATTTCGATCCCAACAAGGTTCAGCTCAGCCGGCTTCTCAGCATCAAGACCGGCGGATGTCCGGAGGATTGCGGCTATTGCAGCCAGTCGTCGCATCACGAAACCGGCCTGAAGGCGTCGAAGCTGATGGAGGTCAGGCGCGTCATCGCTGAGTCCAACAAGGCGCGCGACGCCGGCGCCACCCGTTATTGCATGGGCGTGGCCTGGCGAAATCCCAAGGCGCGCGACATGGATGCGGTCGTGGCGATGGTCGAAGGCGTCAAGGCCTTGGGCATGGAGACCTGCATGACGCTGGGCATGCTCGATCTCGAGCAGGCCGCTCGTCTGAAGCAAGCGGGCCTCGACTACTACAACCACAACATCGATACGTCGCAACGCTACTACAGTGAGATCATCAGCACGCGGAGCTTTGGCGACCGGATCGATACGCTCGAGCTGGTTCGCCAATCCGGCATCAAGGTCTGCTGCGGCGGCATTGTCGGTATGGGCGAAAAGCCGGTGGACCGGATCGACATGCTGGTGACGCTGGCCAACCTGCCGGAACATCCCGAAAGCGTTCCGATCAACATGCTCATTCCGATCGCCGGCACGCCGCTTGCCGAAGCCAAGCCGATCGAGCCGATCGAGCCGATCGAATTCGCGCGCGTGATCGCTCTGGCACGCATCATGATGCCGAAATCGCATATCCGCCTCTCCGCCGGTCGCACCGCCATGACCGACGAGATGCAGGCGCTGTGCTTTTTTGCCGGCGCCAACTCGATCTTCGTCGGCGACACGCTGCTGACCGCAGACAATCCCGGTGAGGACAAGGATAGTCTGCTGTTCCGGCGTCTCGGCATCGAGCCGATGGCCTCGAGACGCAATGAGCGGGGCACCGCTTGCCCGCTTTGACGCAACCTTGCAGGGGCTGGCGCGCAAGGTACTCGGCGATGCCCGTTTCGTGAGACTTGGCTTCCGAAAGGAAGGAGGCTTCGTTGGCCAGCATGACCGAGACAACCGCATGCCCCTGCCCGATCACATCAGCGCTCGGCCTAAGGACCTGCCGCGGCTCATCGATGGGATGGTGGCCTTCGATCAAGGCCCCGCGCAAAACCTTGATGCGGTCATCGCCGCCTCAATCCTCGCCTTCGGCTTTGTCTACATCCACTCGTTCGAGGACGGAAACGGCCGCATTCACCGCTACCTAATCCACCATGTCCTTGCCATGCACGGCTTCAATCCGCCGGGAGTGGTGTTTCCGGTCTCGACCGCGATCCTAGACCAGATCGACGAGTACAGGCGCGTGCTCGAGAGCTCTTCGCAGCGCCTTCTGCCATTGGTCGAATGGGAACCGACGCCGCAATTCAACGTCCGGGTGGTGAATGACACCGCGGATTTCCACCGATTCTTCGATGCAACCCCGCATGCTGAATTTCTATATGCCTGCGTTCAGAGGACGATCGAACGGGACCTTCCCGACGAAACCGCTTTTCTGCAGCGCTACGATCAATTCCGGCAACGGATGGATGCCTCTATCGACATGCCCGAGCGGCTGACGGATCTGCTCTTCCGTTTCCTTCGCCAGAATGGTAGCCAGCTTTCGAGCCGCGACCGCGAAAAGGAATTCGCCGCGCTGACCGATGACGAGGCAAGGCGGATCGAGGCGGTCTACGCGCAAACCTTTGGCCGATTGAAGAAATCATCTTCCGATTGGCGCTTCAGCTTTTCGGAAATGGCATTCAGAACCATCAGAGCGTGAAGAGCATCAGGTGTGGTCAACAGCGCGTTAACGCCGAAATTTTTGCGACAGGCCCAGTTGATCTCAAGCAGGGCGACGTGCTGGAACGCATCGTTGACGGCCTCGGCACCCTGCGCAACCAGTTGTTCGCCGGACGTTCGAATAATTATTGAGAAGGAACTCCATGACCCGCCAAAAAATCATCGATCTCTCCATCGCCCTCGACAATGAAACGCCAGCGGACCCGCCGCCGATCCGCCCCGTGATCAGCTATACTGGGCATCGCGAAAGCGCCGAAGGCATGGTGGCGTTCTTTCCCGGACTCGGCGTGGATCAGCTGCCCGGCGGCTATGGCTGGGCAGTTGAAGAGTGCAAGGTCAACACGCACAACGGCACCCACCTTGATGCGCCATGGCATTACCACCCCACCATGAACGGTGGTGAACGGGCAATGACCATCGACGAAGTGCCGCTGGATTGGTGTATGCAGCCGGGTGTGAAGTTGGACTTCCGTCATCTGCCAGACGGTTATGTGGTGACGGCCGCCGACGTTGAGGCCGAGCTTGCCCGCATAGACCACACGTTGAGCCCGCTGGAAATTGTGCTGGTCAACACTTCGGCCGCCGCCGCTTATGGCAGCCCGGCCTATCTGGGCAAGGGGTGCGGCATGGGCCGTGAGGCCACGCTTTTCCTGACCTCACACGGCGTGCGGGTGACCGGCACGGACGCATGGAGCTGGGATGCCCCCTTTCCCTTCACCGCCAAACGTTACGCTGAAACCGGCGACGCCAGCATCATCTGGGAAGGACATAAGGCGGGAGCCGAGATCGGTTATTGCCACCTCGAAAAACTGACCAACCTCGACCAGCTTCCGCCCAAGGGCTTTACGGTTACCTGCTTCCCGGTAAAGATCAAAGGCGCCTCTGCCGGATGGACGCGCGCAGTGGCCCTACTCCAAGAGGTTCCGGCCATGGCGCTGCAGCGCCTTCCGTAAGGGAATTCAAACGTGTGACGTTTGACCATGGCGCGCGGATGGAGTCCGCAAGCGCATCGCTGTTCACGACCGTATAGACGTGCGCTTCCCGCAGCCTTCGCTCCCTCCGGCGGCGGCCACGTGAACAGGGTTTTCGTGCTTGATGTGGCGGGGGAAGGAGCTGCAGAAGCCGCGTATCCAGGTCCTTGTAGGCATCGATGTGACCGCGTTTCCGCCAATGCCGAGGTCGACGAGCGGAGCGGCGCGACGTCCTTCACTGCGACTATCGAGGTGGGTGCCGACCAGTTCAAAGGTCTACCGCACGTGAAGCTCTATCCGGGCATGCCCGTCGACGTGTCGATAGTGACGGGTGAGCGCAAGGGCATTGTGCGTGCTACCACACTAGCCGCGGGACTGACGAGCGTTGGCATTGTGTAAAGACATCGTCATAGCCCCTGGGGAACGACGCGATCGCAAGAGGATCGCCACTGCTTTTCGGCAGCGTCGATGAAAAGGGCCCGTCAAGGCCGGTGAGATAGTTTGACTATTCAGATAATCCACATAGTCGGGACCTGTGGCCGCCCGCGCAACATGAGGGCTTCCTCATGGACCGTTTTTTCGTTGTCTGAATGGTTCCAGCCCAGGCTGGCTTGTTCCGGCCCGGCCGCCTGGCCACGCATTTGGCGAGCGAAGCCGGTGGTGTACAGTGATTTCCAGACAGCTTGATCTCGACCACAAACGACCGGCTGATCGCCCCGAGGAGAGAGAAGGTTTGAACGAGCAGGATCCCAAGGAAGACTTGATCGACACGATTTTTCGCAATGGCACCATCACCGCCGTCGGCATCCTGCTGGCGTTCTCGCTCGGCTTCATCACGCATTGGGCCGCCAATCCAATACCGTGGCAGCTCCACCATTTGCTGGCCGCAGCGCCGATCCTGATCGGCATCGCGCTTCAGATGCGGGCCCTGTCGATGCTGCTCGACATCAGTTCCCTGCAACGGCGCATTTATGAGCGCGCCAACCGCATCTTCCTGACCGGGCTTATTCTGACTGCTAGTGGTGTCGGGCTGGCCATCTTGCTCGATGTCTTCGAGATGGCGGGCACGGGCGCGCTGCCTGGCGGCTAGCCGACAGCTACAGCGCCGTGGCCATCCCAACAGATGTCGCACCATTCGGCGCCGACCCGGCTGGCCATGCGCTCGCCGATCCTGACCGCCGGGTTGGTCGCGTAGGGCCATACGCTTGGCGGCAGCGCGGGGTGGGGCTGGCTGCCGGGTGGTCCGGCCGGGCCTTGCAATTTTTTGTCTTTGCTGCCCGTAACGTCTCGGCTGTGAATCGAGTAGGCTTAATGGCCTGCCCACGTTGCAATTATTACAAAGGAATACGGATTTGGCGACTGGAACGGTGAAGTGGTCAACAGCACCAAGGGGTTTGGATTTGTCCAGCCTGACAATGGCGGTCAGGATGTTTTCGTCCACATTTCCGCTGTGGAACGTGCGGGTCTCTCGACTCTCATTGACGGCCAGAAGATCAACTATGAGATCGAACAGGACCGCGGTACTGGCAAGTCCTCCGCTGGCAGCCTCAGCAAGCTAGTGGATTGATCGGAACAGAAGAGTCCTTTTTGGGATTCCCCGGATCGCTTCGGCATGCGACATTGCGAGATGCGCACTGGTATCAGCATCGACATCACGGCTTCGGACAGAATTCGGCTTGAAG
>NZ_QZWZ01000085.1 GCF_003601975.1 Mesorhizobium waimense | reverse complement strand
GATCCAAACCGACAAATCTGATATGTTCCATATGGCCCGTCTCCTATGCATGAGGCTCTGCGCCGGCCAGCCGGCTTAACCCTCGTACCGTTGCATATCGGATGACGGGCCGCCCTCAGGCCCAGCAATCATAGGGACTAGTATGGCGTGCGCGGCTTGGAAGATCAGCCAAATACGGGGAGCAGACGAAAATGCGACCGTGTTTGTTGATGTCGGAACTTGCAAGAGAATGAGCAGGTGGTGTGATCGATCGATCCACGACGCAAGATACTCCGGATAACTCACTGGCCGTTGTAGGTCGCAGTCGTGTTAGGAACTCGCGTTGCGGAAACCATCTTGGCCCGCGGTCATGTGCGACCGCACAAAACAGAGGCCGGACATATGATCGCAAGCGATCCGATCAAAACGCTGCTCAACACCTTACGAGGAGGAGGCGTCCATATATGTGTCATCGTGCCGAGCCTTCCTTTTTTCATGGGCAGGCCGGGCTGGGTGCGGTCGAGCGCCTGGATCTTGCTCTTCTCGTCGACCGATCGCACCACGGCATGGGCCGGCTGATCGACATACAAGCCAACGATGGTCGTCAGCTTCTCGACGAACTGGGTCGTTGGAGGGCTTGAAGTGCCGCCAGCGATGCACGCCGGAACCGTGGGCCTTGCCAGGTACCTGCACCGTCGACGTGGCAATGCCGGCGACCTTGGCCATCGCGCGTAGCATCCAATGGGTCGCCCATGCGGCGGCCGGAGCTTGCGTCAGGCTGACGATCTCGGCGACATGCTTCGGCGGGACGCACCATTCCAGGCGGAGGGGACCGGGCGCGAAGCAGCCCATCGACGCCTTCGTGCATGAACCGCTCCTGCCAGCGCCAGACTGAGGTCTCGGCCGTGATTGCCGAGGTGCCCAGACCATCTGCCGGCTTTCCAGGGGCCGCGACGATCGCCTGCAAGTGCTGGCGGTCGCTAGCCGAAACGGTGCAGGAGATATCATCACGCATGCACTAAACTCGCACGCCACACCGCAAAAGGGATTGCTGACAATAGCCTTTGGCATAGGTTGCAGTCCGGCGAATCCGATCGGCGGCCGAGGTACTTGTACGGCGGATATGAGGTGCAAGAGGCTGGACTTGAACGTCGGTCAACAATCTCTCATCCGTGGGTTGAGCCGCATGACCTTGTTTTGTTTGGGGCTGCCTCGGTCTAGATGTTTGGTCCCGGCATTTGCTGGAGCGGATTGAGTTTGAAGCGTTCCGGTTGTGACGCCCACGCCTTGCAGATGAACTCGTAGGGTGTGAGACCCTTGAGGGTCTTGAGCCTGCGGGCGAAATTGTAGGCGGCGACGAAGTCGGCGAGATGGGTGCGGAGTTGGTCGTGGCTCTCGTAGTAGAAGCGCTTGACGGTGGCGTCCTTGATAGTCCGGTTCATTCTCTCGACCCGGCCTGCGGCGCGACAATCTGGGGTTCTTCCGCACATTTGGTGCAGGTGCGGGGATTCACGGACGGTGCGAATAAGTTCATAGAGTCGGAATCGCAGTCGACGCCGTGATTTTGCCCGTGCTCCATGCCTTCCACCCGCTGATTTCGCCCGAGCTTTCGATTGTCCAAATTCTCCCGCAGGCCGACAGGGTAGTGCTTGTGGCCCGGCCGAAGGCGATGGAATCGTGCTGTCCCATCTGCGGTTGCTACACGCGGCGGGTCCACAGTCACTACATGCGCCGGCTCGCCGATCTGCCGTGGCAAGGGCGAATTGTCGAAATCCGGCTTCACGCACGACGGTTTCGGTGCGCCGATCCACAATGCCCGCGACGGATCTTCACCGAGCGGCTGCCGGAGACGGTGCGGCCGAAAGCAAGACGCACCGCCCGGCTCGGCGAAAGCCAGCTGGCGATCAGCTTCGCGGTGGGTGGCGAGCCGGGCTCACGCTTGTCGGACAGGCTCGCCATGCCGGTGAGCGGCGACACACTGTTGCGGATGATCCGCGCGGCCCTCCTTCGAGCCGCCGCAAGCGCCGCGTGTGGTCGGCATCGACGACTGGGCCTGGCGCAAAGGGCAGCGCTACGGAACGATCATCTGCGATCTGGAGCGCAACCGTGTCCTCGATCTGTTGCCGGATCGCAATGCCGACACGGTTGCATCATGGCTGGGACGCCATCCGGGCATCGAGGTCATCGCGCGCGATCGTGCCGGCGTCTATGCCGAGGGCGCCCGTCGCGGTGCGCCCGATGCAACGCAGGTCGCCGACCGCTGGCATCTGCTGCAGAACCTGGGGGAAGCGTTGCGCCTGGCCGTCGGCCGCCATCGCAAAGCCGTTGGTGCCGCCGGAAAGGCCATGGCGTACGAGATGGCCGGAAACGCCGAAGCCGAGCCGGAACCACCGGTAGAAACTTCCCCGAAACTTGATTGCCTGCGCCGGTCGAGGCGCAAGCAGCGCAGTGAGCTCTATGCTGAAATCCTTGATTTGCGGGAGGCCGGCATGTCGTCGCGACAGATCGCGCCGCGGATTGGCATGAACGTGAGAACTGTCGAGCGCTGGCTTGCGGCGGGCGGGGAACCCGAGCACCGGCGGCCGCCGGCGCGCTCTGTTCTCATGGATCCTTTCCGCGATTATCTCGAACGGTGTTGGCAGGCAGGCCAGCAAAATGGGTTGCAGCTGTGGAGCGAAATCAAGCGCCGCGGCTTTGAAGGCAGCAAGGCGACCGTCTACAGATGGATCGCCGCCCGCAAGGAGCGGTCATCGACCGCTCCACCAAACTCGCGGTGGCGGTCGCCATCGCGCCGCAACTGTGCATGGCTGCTGAGCGAAGACCCGGCGTCGCTCGATGAGCTGACCGGGCGGTTCTTGCGCCATCTCTACGAAACCGCGCCGGAGCTTGCAGTGGCGGGCGAACTCGCCCGACGCTTCGCCGCACTGATCCGCGGCGACGATGATGCCGGCCCTCCATCTATGGCTCAAGGATGCCAGGGACAGCGAACTGGCCTCGCTTGCGGCAGGCATCGGCCGCGACATCGAGGCCGTCCGGGCGGCGATCACCCAGCCCTGGAGCACGAGCCCGGTCGAAGGACAGATCAACCGGCTCAAGACGATCAAGCGCCAGATGTATGGGCGCTCAGGCTATCCGCTGCTGAGAAACAGGCTGTTGGCAATCGCCTGAACCACCCCCGGCAAAGGGCCAGACGAGAAGCTCTCGCCCTTGCACCAAATGTGCGGAAGAACCCAATCTGGGTGATACGCGCTCTCACCCAGATTGTCGCGCTACACCGGCCGTTATCCGGTATGTGATCTTCGGTGCCTATTCGTCCTGCTGTTTCTTTGTTTGGAACGGCCTTATGGTGAGCCCATCCGGGACGTGGGCCACCGGGAGCACGAAGGTGCGGGCAGGCCGTCTTTAGACCGTGGGCTGAGAGCCCGAGCACGTTACATGGCCGCCCCTTGCGACTTTCCCGGATGCGCTGCGAGCGCGGATCAGTAGATGTCGTGTTGCCCGCCAGCTCCCGTTCTTTGACCAAGCCAGAAAGGGAGACAACAGGCATGTGCATCATCGGACTGGATATCCACCGCGCCTTCGCCGAGGCGGTGGCGTGGGAGGACGGCAGGCTCAGGCGGCTGGGTCGTGTCGACATGCGGCGCGATCTGCTGGGTGCCTTCGCCGCAAAGCTGTCGCCGAGCGACATCGTGGTGATCGAGGCCACTGGCAACGCATCCTCGGCCGCCGCGGTTGTCGCGCCGCATGTGAAGAAAGTGGTGATCGCAAACCCCAAGCAGGTGCGCATCATCGCCTATGCCAAGATCAAGACGGATACGATCGATGCCAGCGTTCTGGCGCAGCTCTATGCCAGCGGCTTCCTGCCGGAAGTCTGGATTCCGGATGAGCCGACGCAGGCTCTGCTTCGGCAGGTGACACGGCGCAATCAGATTGTCAGGCAGAGATCTCGATTGAAGAACGTCATCCAGTCGATCCTTCATAGCCACCTCATCCCGTCCTGCCCGCATGCCGACCTGTGCGGCGCCAGGGGCCGGTCATGGTTGAGCGAGCAGATCGTGCCGGAAGACGAGCGCCTCGCGATCGATCGGCATCTGCGCGAGTTCGACCGGTTGGGTGACGACCTCCAGGTTATCGAACGCGATCTTGCCCGCTCGGCGCTCGAGGATGAAGGCGTGAAGCGGCTGATGACCATTCCAGGCGTCGACATGACCGTCGCGCTTGCAATGAAGGCGGCGATCAGCGACGTGTCGCGCTTCGACGAACCGCAGAAGCTTGTGAGCTATCTCGGCCTGAATCCGAGCGTCAGGCAATCAGGGCCAGGCCCCGCCTATCACGGACGGATCACCAAGCAGGGTCGCGGACATGCCCGCGGCATGCTCGTGGAAGCAGCTTGGGCGGCAGCACGCGCACCGGGGCCACTCCGTGCCTTCTTCCTGCGTGTGCGGGCCCGGCGTGGCCAGCATGTCGCGGCCGTGGCAACAGCACGCAAACTCGCTGTCATAATCTGGCATCTGTTGACGAAGAGCGAGAGCTACGCCTGGGCGCGGCCATCGCTGCATGCCAAGAAGCTGCGCGACATGGAACTCAAGGCTGGAAGCAAGGCTGTGCGCGGCCAAAAGGGAGCCGCACACGCCTACAACATCAAAAGCCATCGAGATGAAGAGCGGCGCTGGGTTGAGCAAGCCGAGGGCGCCTATGCCCGCTTCGTTGCCGGCTGGAACCCGCGAGGTCCGAAGAAGGCGCGCACGGATGCCGCAAATGAGGTGCGACGATAAAGGCTGCGCGGCGGGACACTCACCTCTGATCCCGCTCTTCGCCACGCGGTCACCTATGCGCAGCGGGAGAATATCGCAAATCCATCGAAAAAGCTCTTGTCATCACATCAGTGGTCTTGGGTGTGTAGGGCCTTGTCCTGACATGCTTAAGGCCGAGATCGCGACAGGCTTTGGCGAAGGCTTTCGACCTGTAGCAGGAGCCGTAGCACCTACGGATGAAGGAGTGGCGGCGGCTGAGACAGCGATGCGCGCAGCTTTTCGCTGCAGGCGCGCACCGCTCGAGGCGGCCATGGCCAGTCGGAGTTTCTCTAGAATGTGAATTTTCATAACCCATTCCGGAGAGACCGACCATAACCATTTCCCATCCTAATACCTGCCGATGCCGTGCTGGTAGCGATCGATATCGCCAAGGTGCGCAATGAAGTCCTAATCGAAGATCCAAGCCATAACCGCGGCGCCGGCTGCAGGTTCTCAACAATCGTTCCGAGCATGATCGGCTGATCGAGATTCTGCAGGCGCATGATCGGCGCGTGGTCTGCGGATTTGAAGCAACGGGCAATTATCACCGACCCATCGCATGGCGCCTGGCTGAGGCCGGTTTCGAGGTGCGACTGGTGTCGTCACTGCCGCTCGCCCGAACACGCGAAGCTTTGCACAACAGCTGGGACAAGAATGCCCCCAAGGATGCGCAGGTGATCCTGCATATGCTCAGAATCCAGACGACCCAGCGCTATCATGATCCGCTGCGCGCCGGCATCAACGACGTGCAGGAACTGTCGAAGACGCATGAAGCGATACCGGGCATCGGGCCGATCGCGCTGACGATCATCGCCGAGGGCGGCGACCTACGTCGCTTCCATCATCATCGCCAGTTTCTCAAATTCTGCGGGCTGGATCTGTCGACACAGCAGTCCGGCCAGTATCGTGGCCAGACCCGGCTTTCCAAGTTCGGCAATGCAAGGCTGCGCTGCACCTTGTGGATCGCCGGACAGGTTGCCATCTATCAGCGCGAGAATGGCTTCCGCCACAAGTTCGAACGCTACATCGCGACGAGATCGCGACAATCCAGACCTGCGCCGCAAGGCAATGACTGCAATTACCGCCAAAATGGCCCGCGTCGTGCACGCCGTCGTCAAAGGTGGTTCCGACTACCGGCCCTTCGTCGAGGGGCAGGTACCAGGTGGAAGGACCTCTGTCAGCTAGTCTAGGCTAGGGGCCGTGAGGGCATCGCTGTAGATAATGTTCGGGTCTTCCACCTGGATCAGAAGCTCGTATTGAGGACGGTGAGGGCCGCCACCACGCGTACCCTGTGTTTGCTATGGACGAAACCTTTTCCCTTGCCGGTGGAAGCCGCCTGGTTCGACATCCAACTTGACGAGCGTCATGCAGCGAGAGCATGCTGACGAATAAAGAGGCTTTGCCTGCTCACTCCTTAGGACGTTGTCGGTCATGACGCGCGCAATGGCGACGCCGAGGCTTGCATAATAGGCCACCGCCGCCTTGAGGAAGGCGACGGCGCTTTCCTTCTTCTCGTCGGGCAGGATCTGCGAGAAGGCGATGCGAGAGCCGTCGTCGATGCAGACATGGACGAATTCCCAGCCGGCGCCGCGCGACTTGCCCTTCTGTGGATCGCCGGTGATGCGGTGCCCGACCTGGCTGAAGCGGCCGAGCTTCTTGATGTCGATGTGGATCATCTCGCCGGGGTGCTCGCGCTCGTAGCGCCGGATCGGTTCGGCCGGCTCAATGTCCTTCAGCCGCGACAGCCCGGCACGCTTCAGCACCCGGCTGACGGCGGCGGGTGAGACGCCAACCTCCATGGCGATGTGCTTGCCGGTCAGCCGCCGGCGGCGCAATGCCATGATGCGCTCGGCCACCGCCTGTCCGGTCATCCCCGGCATGACATGGGGCCGCGACGAGCGGTCGATCATGCCGGCCCGCCCCTCGGCCTTGTAGCGCTCGACCCAGCGCGCCACGATCTTCGCCGACACACCATACGTCCGCGCCGCATGGGCTTTGGAAAGACTACCTTCTATCACCGACAGCGCCATTTCCTCTCGACGCAGCGGCCTGAGACGGGCATTCTTGTGGATGTTCATTCGGACCCTCCGCTGAGTGCTGAAGCCTGGTAACTCCAGTCTCGGTCAGGTCCGAATGGACACCCCTGAAAGCTCACAACTAGTGCGCGAGCGCTTCTTCACGATCCAGCTTCGCTTTGCCTATGATGCCGTCTGTAAGATTCAGTTTAAATTTACAGGTCAAACCAGCATCCCCTGAAAACCGAAATTTCGGGGAACTGTTCCAAGAGTTCTGCGCCACAAGGCGGGTAGCCAAAATATTGCAACAGATCGTTCAAATAACTTAACAAAATCTTTGCGACCGCAGATCGCTAACATTGATATCTTCACCGCAGGGTCTGAGGTTAGGCACGAAGAAAAAGCCGACGCGTGTCTAGGCTCAGGCCGCCCAACAGCATACAACGGAGGCCGACGCCAATGGCAAGAAGAGCGCTCATCTTGGTTGAAGGCCACAGGAGTATCGGGCTACTATACGTGAAAGCGGCTCAGCATCTTGGCCTGCATCCAATTACCCTGTCGGCTGATCCAGTTCAGTACGACTACCTTGCAGCGGAAAGCCTAGCGGCCATCCGTGTCGATACAGACGATTTCGATGCGCTGATCCGCGAATGTACGCGGCTACGTGCAACCTATGACATTGCTGGCATTACTGGCTTTTCGGGCCTCGATGAGTCGATCTATGCGACAGTTGGCAAGCTCTGCCGGCATTTTGATCTGCCAGGACCGGACCCGGTATCCATCGAACGATGCCGCGACAAATTCACTCAACGTCAATTCCTCGAGGCGGCCGGCATTCCAATGCCTGCTTATCGCCTGGCAGCGGATGCGACGGAAGTGGAAAGCTCTGCAATGGAGATCGGCCTACCGGTGATTGTTAAGCCAGCAGTCGGTAGCGGCAGTTGTGGTGTCCGATTGTGCCGCGACGTCGACGAGTTGGCCGAACATACGGCGCATCTGTTGGCTTGGGAGCGGACACGGGAGTCTTCGCCGAGGATCCTTGTTGAGGAATTCGCACAGGGCCCTCAGTATAGTGCTGACACTATGGGAAATGAGGTCATCGCAGTAGGTGCCGCTGACTTCGACTGCCCACCCAATTTCGTCGTTCGAGGCAGCATCTTTCCAGCCCTGCTGACTGATTGCGAGCATAAACGTATAGCCGCTGTCTCGCTGAGTTGTTTGAGCGCCCTCGGCCTTGGCTGGGGACCAGCGAACATTGAATTCCGGTGGACGGAGCGCGGCCCAGTAGTCATTGAAGTCAATCCGCGTCTTCCGGGTTGGACCACTCCCCGGCTGATTCAGCTGGCTTACGGCATTGATCCCATTGGCGAGCACCTCAAGCTTGTTATTGGCGAGGAATGGGATTTGCGCAGAAGGCATTCGCAGACTGCGGCCGTGCGGTTCCTCGTTCCTGAGGGCGACGGCGTCCTCGACTGGATCGATGGCGACACTCGCGCGGCTACCACACCAGGTGTCGCCGAAGTCAAGTTGTATGTTGAACCCAAGACGCCGATCGTCAGGAAAGGCGATTTCCGGGACACCATGGGACATGTCATCGCCGCCTCACCCAGCCGTGCTGAGACCGAGGCGATACTGCAGCGCGCTGTCGACTTAATCGGTTGGTCGATCACACCTTTCCACCCCTTGGCGAACAGAAGCAATCTCCGGTCCCTCACCTGCTGGCCACCAGAGCAGGGTGGCAGCTAACGGGCAATCGCGTCGAACATTGGTGCAACCGAAAGCACGAAAGAGATTCAGATCGATGTTTGGCTAATGAGCGGATTATCGCTCATCTGGCTGATCGTCTCAAGAGGCATTTAGTGCGGCCGCTGCACGGCCCATTCATCGTTCTGTTCGAGCAGCGGTGCGCCGACGAGGCGGACGATGGCGTCGTTTGGGGAAGATGCCGACGACCTCGGTGCGCCACTTGACCTCGCCATTGAGCCGCTCGATCGGGTTGATAACCGGTATGAGATTCTTGGTGCCGATGTCCGGCTGCGGTTTTCGCGATCGCGGCGTATGGCGAGACCATCCGGGACAGAGGCACCGGGAGCACGAAGGTGCGGGCAGGCCGATGCACACGATGAGCTGCGAGCTCGTGTTAGTAGCTGGCCGCCTCTGCGACTCGCCCGGTTGCGCCGTGAGCGCGAATCCGTAGTTGTCGTGTCGCCCGCCGCTCCCCTTTGACTGATCGAGAGGAGACAGAGGAATGCGACGTGTAATCGGAATCGACACCCACCGCACCTTTGGCGAGGTGGTGATTTGGGAAGACGGTCGGCTGCGGCATGTGGGCCAGGTCGACATGACGCGAACGGCTCACCCGTCAGCCGGTGCCGGATGACGAGCGCGCCGCAATCCAACGCCATATCCGGGAAGTGGACAGGCTGGGTGACGATCTCCGCGTGCTTGACCGGGAGATTGCCGAGAGCGCGCTCGACGATGCGGCGATCAAACGGCTGCTCATAATCACTGGCGTCAATCTCGCGGTGGCCGCCGGGTTGATGGCGGCGATCGGAGATATCAGCCGTTTTTCCAGCCCGCAAAAGCTGGTGAGCTATTTCGGCCTGAACCCACGCGTGCGCCAGTCGGGGCTCGGTGCTGCCCATCACGGGCGGACTAGCAAGGTCGGACGCAGCCATGCCCGCGCGATGTCGCGCAGTTTGTCGACGAACTGCGGATCGTTGGAGAGTTTGAACTGCGCCAGCGGTTAGGCTGTAGCCCGTGCGCCCTCCAGATGCGGCGTACCGCGCTGGCACTGATGCCCGCCGCTTGCGCCATCATGTCTGCGGTCCAGTGCGACGTCTCGCCCGGCGGGTCCTGCAACGTCAGCGCCACCACGCGCTCGGCCACTTCAGGCCCGAGAGGCGGAATGCGCGAGGGCCGCGACTTGTCGCGCAACAGTCCTTCGAAGCCTTCGGCGGAAGCCGCCGGGGCGGCGGCCAAGACGCCGGGTCCGCTCCATGCCTTCTTCGTCCGTATCCGCGCCAAGCGGGGCCATCAGATTGCCGCCGTCGTCGTCGGCCTCTATCTGGGCCTGCTCGGCGACACGCATCTCCTGGTTCCGGAGTTCCTTGACATTGTACGCCGTGGCAAGAAAATTGGCGGTTCTTTGCTGGCATATGCAGACGAAGGAGGCGGAATACCTCTGGGCGCTACCCAGTCTGGTCGCCCACAAGATGCGCAGCATGGAGTTGCAGGCCGGCAAGCCGCAGAAGAAAGGCAACCGCCGCGGACCGACCTACGCCCGGCGAAGCGCTCCTGCCAGCGCCACACAAAGGTCTTGGACTTGCCGGTTTGCCGCATGATCCGAACGGTCCCCACGCCGTCGCTGCTCAACAGAATGATCTCGGCGCGCCAAACGCGCTTCTGTGGTGTATTGCGATCCCGGATCAGCGCACTCAGGCGCTGGCGATCAATCGACGAAGCGGTGAGCGATATTCCTGTGCGCATGCACCAGACTCGCATGCTCACCCGCGAAAGGGAATCCCAAGCCAGACTCAGAAGGCGTTGCCTTAGTTGACCGCGCTACTCTAGCGCATCGGACCTTCAAGGTCGTCGCCATTGCGTTCGCCTACAAGATCGCGAAGATCATCTAGGCCCGGTGACCTGCCACTGAACTGTCATCCAGCGGCGATTAGAGCCTCGGCCGGACCTATATGGACCCCGCCCGATTGCAACAGGTCGGCTGGATCAAGAGATCATCTGCGCAGATCCGTTCTTCAAAGTTACATTGTTAAAATCAACTTTTAACAATGTAAAATCTTCCAAAAGAGTGCACATACAACTTTTAAAATATAATAACTTTACGAATTGCCGGAATTTGATAGAGATTTGACGATGTCGATCACGCCGCAAAGAGCTTGGCACCAGACTGCTTTGGGCATTGATGGTGCCTGTGGCAACATCCAGCGTAAAATTGCTGTGGAGAAGAGGCTATGGAACGCCCGCGGACGACTACAGTCTCTCATTTTCGAGGGCGATCAACCAAAGTCCGACCAACTTTGCATTTTCCTGAGGCCACAGAGGAGGAGTTTGCCGTCGAGTTTGGCCGATTTCTGGACCGCACCAACGGTGTTGCACAATCCGAGCAGTTGTTTGATTTGTTGTCTGCTTTTGCTCTGAATTTTGATTGCCGATGGGTCGCCTATGGCTCAATTACATCCAACCAAAAATGTTTAGAGCCGGTCCGATGCAATCCGGCCGTCTTGCTGAACTTTCCTGAGGAATGGCAGGAGCGCTCTTTCGAAATGGGTTACGACCGGATAGACCCCATCGTCAAGACATGTCGAACGCGACCAGACGCCTTTCGATGGAGCGAGGTTTACAATGATGTAAGCACGACGGAAGACGAACGGCGAGTTTTCGACGAGGCTGCGACGTTCGGCTTAAGGTCAGGCATTAGCGTCCCTTTGCACGGCCCCGACCGCGGTTTTTCGATCATGAGCTTCGCTCAAGTCTGGAATGGCGAGCTCCACAATAGAACAATCACTTACTTGCAACTTGCGGCGTTACATTTCCATCTCAAAGTCACTGAGTCCGCCGTTTCGAGCGACACGGAAAACGAACCCGACCTTTCTCCGAGAGAAAAGGAGTGTATCTTATGGATAGCCAGAGGCAAGTCCTCCTGGGAAATAGGGCGGATTGTAGGAATATCGAGTGACACTGTGAATTTCCACGTCAAAAATGTATTGCGAAAAATGGATACCCCGAATAGGACGGCGGCGGCTATAAAGGCCATAAACTTAGGAATTATAGACGTTTAAGACACAGTACTCATAGGTTTTTGAAGCGTATTGGGAAATAGCTCAGATTGACCGTGTGGCCCCGAACCAGGCCGACGATCAGAACCTCCAACGTCTATAGTCGCGAATTGCGCCTGACCTGAGACCCTGAAACTCCTCCAGTTTTTGGTAGGGTCCGTCTTATCGAGGAGACGGACGAATGAAGCGTTCACGGTTCTCTGAAGAACAGGTCATCGCGATTTTGAAGGAGCAGGAGGCGGGGATGAAGACCGCCGATGTCTGCCGCAAGCACGGGATCTCGGAAGCAACGTTCTACAAATACAAGGCCAAGTTTGGCGGCATGGACGTTTCCGACGCGCGGAAGCTGAAGGCCCTGGAGGAAGAGAACGCCAAGCTGAAGAAGCTGCTGGCCGAGCAGATGCTGGACAATGCCATCCTGAAGGATGTCGCTGCAAAAAATGTATGGTCCGCCCCGTCCGTGCAAGGGTTCGCGACATCGCAAATGACGATTCCAGTTGCATAAATGTATCCGGCCTCTCGCGAGTGGACTGCGGTTGCAGCCAGGCCATGATGAGATCCGCGCACGCCGTTCCCAATAAATGGTTCGGGCACGAAGCCCGCTTTTTTGCACAGGGCTTACGGCATGCTGATCCACTGTTTCGTCATCACTATTCCCGAGCCTTGCAATCGAGCCGGAGGCGTCAGGCGAATGCAGGATCCCTGCGTTCGTAGAGCGCCCCAGGCTTGGTCAGCACAACCCAGACAATACGCGCCATCTTGGCGGCAAGTGCGACAACGGCCTTGTTCGGGTGCATCCGGCTCTGAAGGCCATCAAGCCAGCTTCCCAGCCGATCCCGCGTTCGATCCAGATGACGGAAGCACGATCGTGCTCCGTGAACCAGGAGCTTGCGGACGTAGCGGTTCCCCCGCTTGCTGATACCGAAGAGCTTCTGCTTGCCACCGGTGGAGTATTCCCGAGGGACCAGGCCCAGCCATGCGGCCAGATCACGGGCCTTCTGGAATTGGCGTCCGCTGCCAACGGCCGCTAGTGGATTGATCGGAACAGAAGAGTCCTTTTTGGGATTCCCCGGATCGCTTCGGCATGCGACATTGCGAGATGCGCACTGGTATCAGCATCGACATCACGGCTTCGGACAGAATTCGGCTTGAAG
>NZ_QZWZ01000084.1 GCF_003601975.1 Mesorhizobium waimense | reverse complement strand
GATCCAAACCGACAAATCTGATATGTTCCATATGGCCCGTCTCCTATGCATGAGGCTCTGCGCCGGCCAGCCGGCTTAACCCTCGTACCGTTGCATATCGGATGACGGGCCGCCCTCAGGCCCAGCAATCATAGGGACTAGTATAGAGCATGCACCTGGTAGGCAGCGAGGTCAGCATCGCTGCCTAATTCGCCATAGACGACAACGTCGTTCCTGGCTTGCCGGGTCGCTCTTGCGATTGCTGGCAATCTCCAGCCGGCGTGCGTCCGGGATCTTCGTCGGTAGTGCAAGCCCATCAGAATCGGCGCGAGCTTGCTGCTGCTCCTGGCGGTGAATAAGACGATGTGTCTGATCAATCTCGTTTGCAGCGGTCATCGTGGAACAGGACAGTCGGAGAGAGGATGTTGTCATGGGCGTCGGCCTGGCTTTCTCTGGGCGCCGCCTCTCTCTCTCTCCGATCAACCCGCGCCCCCGCGCTGGGCCTCGCGGTCGCCTTCGGGCGTCATATCGTCGCGAGGTCTGCTGCGCCGTCTGGTTTGAGCGTTTGCATCGGTTCAATATCCTCCTCGTCCCGCAATTCGAGATACTCGACTTGCGTGTAGCCCGCAGCGAGGATCGCTTGCCAGGCTTCGGTGAGTACGTCTTCGGCCGGCGCTCCAGCCGACAACCGCTCGGCCGCCTCGAACAGAACCGAGGCGAGTCTTGGCGTGGCCCGGCGATGCTCGGCCGAGAGGCGGAGATTGCGCGACGACATCGCCAGACCGTCCTCCTCGCGCACGGTCGGGCAGGCGACGATCTCTACGCCCAAGTCGAGGTCGCGGGCCATCCGCCGCACGACGTGCAACTGCTGGAAATCCTTTTCGCCGAAGAAGGCGAGATCGGCGCCCGTATGGAGGAAGAGTTTGGCCACGACCGTCGCCACGCCGTCGAAATGCCCCGGGCGATGGGCCCCGCACAGGCCGTCGCTGACAGACCGCGCTCGACAATCTGCGCCGGCCGATGCCGCTGGTGAGTGAAGCGGTGCACGGTGAAGGCGCGGTGCTCGTCGACGAGCACGGACATCGATTCCTCCCCGACACGCCTGGCGGCGAGCTCGCACCGCGGGACGTAGTCGCACGGGCGGTATGGCATCACACCCTCGCCGCCGGACATCGTATGTTCCTTGATGCCCGGCACTGTCTCGGCCCGAGCTTTGGCAAACGCTTTCCGGAGATCGCCCATCTGTGCCGCAAGGCAGGCATCGATCCCGCGAACGAGCCGATCCCGGTTGCGCCCGGCGGCGCATTATCACGTGGGCGGCGGCGGTGGATGCTGCGGTTCGCAGCTCCCTCGAGGGCCTGTGGCCCTGCGGCGAGGTTGCATGCACGGGCCTGCACGGCGCCAATCGCCTCGCCAGCAATTCCCTCATGGAAGCGGTGGTTGCGGCCGGCTGGGTCGCCGAAAGCCTTGTCGGCGCATCACGGCCCCGTCGACGGCGTATCTCTTCCTCATTCGTGCCGCAGCGGCCGGATCCTTCCTGCGTCCGCCCGGTCGTCTCCGAAGCACTCGGCATCATCCGGGACGGCGAGACGCTACGCCAGGCCGTAGCGGCGCTGCTGCAAATCGCGTCTCACAACGCGGCCGCGTCCGATCCGGCGGTGGCCACGCTGATGATCACCCTGGCGCCCTTGCGGCGAGAAGAGAGCCGCGGTTCGCACTACCGGTACGATTTTCCCGGGCGCGATGCGGACATCCGTCCGTCGCGGCTGACCCTCAAGATGGCAATGCAGGCCGCGGTCGCGCTCACCTGGCCGGCCCCGGCACGGAGCACCTGATATGAAGTCATTCTCCTCCCTACCCTCGACCGTGATCGAGCCGATCATGCGAACTCCCTACTTGAAGATCGGGCAGAGGCGGCGACCTGACGAGCGATGCGGTGATACCTCGTGAGTGCACGGGCAGTTTGTTACTCAAGGCGCGGCAGCCGGGCGTCGTTGCCGGGCTCGATCTGGTCGCGTTCGCCTTCCTGCTCGTCGACCCGGCGATCGACATGGCGATCCGGCGCGCCGTGCGCGTCGGCGGTGGCGCCAATCACCGCTTCGGGCTCGACAGCGCGATGCTCATCAATAACAACCACGTCGCGATTGCCGGCTACAGCCGCACCGCGATTGGCGGTATTTTTCAAGCGCGCAGGCCGGGCGTCGTCTTTCGCGCGCACACGATTATTGCTTGTGGCCGCGCAACCACCTCGACGATTCCCGCAGTGGCGGTCGCAATGCCGCTCAGCCGGCACAGGAGGTTGAGCGCCGTGTGCTCGCCCGAAAGCAGGCCCCGCGCGGCTTCCGCACGGTAAAGATGCTTCTGCTTTGGGTTGCACAAGTGTTTCTCATTTGTATCATAATAACCATATGGATCACACAAAATCGGCAAGAAAGGGGGAGCGAGCCACTGTGGCCCTCGATAGCAGTAGCACCGAAAGTTGGCCCACCCCCTGTCAGCGAGAAACTGCTTCGAACGGCACTGACTGCACGCGGAGCAAGATAGGCGGCAGTTAGCGCCCCTGGAAGAGGGCACAGCGTTTGTCCAGAAATGCTTCAACCGCTTCAGCATGGTCCTGCGTATTGTGGCACATGCCCTGAAACACCGCGCAGAGATCGAGGAAATCGGGCAGGTCCAATCGCCGCGTCGCCTTTAGCAACCGTTTTGCGAGCCGAAGTGCCTGAGGGGGTTTCTCGGCAATGCTTCCCGCAAGCTGCAGAGCTTGCGCCTGCAATTCAGACGCTGGCGCGATATCGAGCACAATTCCCAGTCGTAATGCTTCCTCGGCGCGCACCAGACGCCCGGTGAAAATCAGTTCCGATGCCCTTTGGGGGCCGAGTAGGTCCTGCAGAAACCAGGCGCCGCCATCTCCCGGAACAATCCCGAGTTTGATGAACGTGGAGCCGAACACCGCGTCCTCTGCTGCAATACGGATGTCGCACATCGTCGCAAGATCGAAACCAGCACCGATCGCAGCACCGTTCACGGCCGCAATGGCGGGGACCTCCAGACGGTGCATGGCTAGGGCGATCCGTTGGATTCCGCGGCGATAACGATCCTGTACCTCATACACATCGCCAGCAAAGCTTCCCTTACGGTCGCGCATGTCCTTGACGTTGCCGCCGGCGGAAAATGCCTTGCCAGCCCCCGTCACGACCAACACCGAGACGGTCGCCCCGCTGTTGATCCAGTCAACCGTTTGCACGATGTCGTCAATCAGACCCGTCCCGGTCAGTTCGTTGCGTACGTCGTCGCGGTCCAGCACGAGCACGGCGACCCGGTTGCCCACTTCAAGTTTTGAGTCGATCAGTCTCGGCAGATCGATCATGCCTCGATGCCTTCCTTCAGTGGCGACCGCGCTCCGGACGACTCGGTGAGAAGGATGCGGACATCGAGGACGGCCAGACCGTCGGGATAGGCAAGGACGGGATTGAGGTCGAGCTCATCGATATCAGGGAACGCGTCAACGAAATCCGAGATACTCACCATGAAATCTGCAAGCGCGTCTCGATCAACCGGCGTTCCCCCGCGCACGCCATCGAGAATCGCTTGCGCCTTTATTTCGTCCAACATCGTAAAGGCATCATTTCGTGAGATCGGAAGCGCGCGAAACACCACATCCCTAAGAACTTCGACCAGGACTCCGCCCAGTCCGAACATTATGATGGGACCGTATGCGGCATCGCGCACGACGCCGACGATGATCTCGACGCCCCCCTTTGCTGCCATCGGAGTGACGAGGACGCCAGTAACATTTGGATTGGTTACAGCAGCCTTGGCATTGGCCACGATCTCAAGGAAGCCACTGCGCACCGATGCGACGTCGACGACATTGAGTTTGACCCCGCCCGCCTCCGTCTTGTGCAGGATATCGCGAGATACGATTTTCATTGCCACCGGCTGTGCGCCCAGACGGAGAAAAGCCTCTTCGGCTTCTTTTTCATCGAGAGCCAGCAAAGCCGGAGCGAGATCCAGGCCGAAGTCGCGCAGGCTGGCTCGCCCTTCGTGCTCCAAAACTACCCGCCTGCCCTCGGCTCTGCACCTCGCAAGAACCTGCTCAAAGATTCCGCCGTGCTGCGCTCGCTTTGGCAGCGACAATGCAAAGGTGTGGTCCACCTCACCGCGCTCCGCCAAAGCCTGCATACATCGCACGGCCGTTTCCAGGGAGCTGTGCACCGGGATGCCTGCGCGGTGCATCTCGAGGAGTGGCAACGGCCGCTGATCTGCCTGAAGTGCACCGTACAGGCTATGAACGATTACGGGCTTGCCGAACCGGCGTGGCATTGCGCCGATGAGGTTCGTGGCATCGATTTCTGCTGCGAGCAGGTCTTGTGAGAAACGGACCGCGTAACCGCCGTAGAGACCTGATATTAGAAGTCCGTCCACCATCGGATCCTGCAAGAGAATCTCGGCGCAAGCGGCGAACACCGACGGATCCGTGTCCGTGCCCCCAGCCACGTCGACAGGATTGATAACCGACGCGGCCGGAGGAAGTTCCGCGGTAAGCCGCCGCCGCGTGTCTTCGCTCAGAGGAGCGAGCGCCAGTCCGCGTTCAGATAAGGCGTCGGCGGCAATTGTCGCGTGGCCTCCGCCGTCCGCAAGGATGGCGAGGCGGCGCGAACGCAGGGAAGGCAGTAACGATAGCGCCTCCGCCATCGGCAGGATCTCGTCGGACCGATGTGCAAGGATTGCGCCGGCTTGCCTCAGCACGCCTTCGCTGACGGCATATTCGCCAGCCAAAGCGCCGGTATGAGACTTCGCGGAAATTCGTCCGGCACTTGTCCGACCCGATTTGTAAATGACAACTGGTTTCTCCAGCGAGATCCGCCTCAAGGCGTTTAAAAAGCGGCGGCCGTCTTTCAGTCCTTCAACGTAGGCGATCACCACGTTGGTTTTGGGATCGGCCGCAAAGTAGTCGAGATACTCGTCGAAGCGAATATCGGCCTCGTTACCTACACCCACATAAGTGCTCAAGCCTACCTGCCCGTTGGCTTGAGCTTCGGTGACGAGGGACAGAGCCATGTTGCCCGACTGGGACAAAAGGCCAATGCTACCCTTCCGCAAGTCCGAAAAGCCGACGAGATTGCAGGCTTTGTGAGTATTGAACATGCCCGAGGTGTTTGGCCCGATGATCCTCACCCCGCCAGCGCGCGCAGCGGCTAGCACTGCATGCTGGAGCCGCTTGCCGCCGTCTCCAGCCTCTCCAAAGCCCCCAGCCAGAACCACGGCACCGCGCACTCCTTTTGCGGCGCATTCGGCGATGACTGAAGCAACCGTCGCCGCGGGGGTGCAGACCAGCGCAAGGTCGACGGGGCCCGGCAGGCTGCCCAGATCGGGCAGACACCCAATGCCGCAGATTTCAATCTCATTTGGATTAATCGGGTAGATCGCCCCGGCATAGCCATCATCCAGGAGTTTTCTTAGCGACCGATACCCCCTCTTTGCCGGGTTCTTTGATGCGCCGATGATCGCAATGGAGTCGGGGGACAGAATGTTGAAGAGGTCATTCGATGCCATGTTACTCCCCCCGAAAGATCGGCGAACGCTTTTCCGCGAAGGCGTCGACGCCCTCCTGCCAATCGCGCGTAGTAGAACAAAACATCATGCCTTCGAGTTCAGCAGTAAGAGCAGAGTCGAACGTCCCATGAGAAGCTGACGCCAACTGTTCTTTGGCAAGCTGCATCGAGAATGGGGCCTTCTTTGACAGTTCACTTGCCAAAGTGCGGATGCTCGCTGCGAATTCCTTGTCAGGGACACAGCGCAAGGCCAGTCCGATCCTGACTGCTTCCGCTCCGTCAATCTGCCGACCGAGGAAGATTAGCTCACGCGCTTTTGCGAGGCCGACAAGTCGTGGAAGGATATTCGTAACCCCACCCCCGAGGAACGCGCCAAGGCCAATTTCGGGAAATCCGATCCGGGCCGATGCGGCCATGACCATAAAATCGCAAGCGAGAGCCATCTCGGCACCGGCGCCGAGGACATAGCCGTTCACGGCGGCAATGACCGGCTTCGGATGTGAGACCAGACGTCTACACACCCTTTGTTCGCTCATCAGATATTGTCGCCTGTCGAAGGACGTCCGACCAGCCTTGTGCTCCTTCAAATCGGCGCCCACACAAAACGCCCGGCCTTCTCCGGTCAGGACAATGACGCGCACGTTTTTGTCTCTTTCAGCCTGATCGAGAGCTGCCAAGACTTCGTCGTATAATTTCTGCACCACTGCGTTGAGGCGGTGTGGGCGGTTCAGACGAATTTCGGCGACGCCATCCTGGATTTCGTAGGCAACCGTTTCAAACATCATGTCCTTCCTGTAACCCGCTGGACGGGGTGGTCATGGTTGCGGGCACAATAACAGAGGCGATTTGATTTGCAACACATGTTTCAAAAATGCATAAGTGAGTTGCATGGATCATATTGGATTACAGAGGGGTGGGGACCGGCGGGGAGCTGCGTCTTTGGCGCCAACTCGGGCGAAGAGGCACAATTGGCTCGGACGGGTGAAGAATGATCGAAATTGAACGGCCGACCGCAATTTGCGTTGCGCCCAATGGCGGCCGACTAACCCAGGTTGACCATCCTTCGCTGCCGCTTGGACCGGCCGATCTGGCGCGGACGGCCCAAGCGTGCCTCGATGCGGGAGCATCCCCTATTCATGTCCATGTGCGCGATCAGGACGGCCGTCATGTCCTCGATGCGTCTGCATATCGAGATGTCATTGATGCGATCGGCCGGGCGGTTGGCGATAAAATGATCGTTCAGGTTACGAGCGAATCGCTTGGTCGCTACGCGCCGCAGGAACAGATTGCGGTCATAAAGGAAACTCGGCCGGAGGCCGTTTCTCTGGCGCTGCGCGAATTAGTGCCAACGGAAGCTCATGAGACCGAGTTCGCGTCGTTCTTGTCTTGGCTCCAGGCCGAATCGATTGTGCCGCAGATAATCCTCTATGAGGCAGACGAGACATTGCGCCTGGACGAGTATCACCGCCGTGGTCTTGTTCCATGGAACCAGGTTCCGGTTCTTTTTGTGCTAGGACGTTACACCCCGGGCCAGAAATCGTCTCCCGCCGACCTGTTGCCGTTCATCGACGCGGGCAAGCCCCGTTTCGCTCATTGGAGCGTTTGCGCCTTTGGCGCGCGCGAAGCCGCCTGCGTGACCGCGGGTGCTCTTCTCGGGGGGCATGTTCGTGTCGGTTTTGAGAACAATCGCCAGCTCGCCGACGGGGCAATGGCCAAGTCCAACGCCGAGTTAGTGCAAGGAGTATCGAGGAACCTCCTGGGACTCGGCCTCCGCAGAGCTAACGCAACCGAGTTGCGTCGAGCTTGGCAGGAATTGTGATCTTCTCGTCTGCTAACTTTCGCCGGCCGATTGTCTTTTTATCGTCGTCCGGGAGCGGACTACCAGAAGCCATCGGAGGAAAGCGGCACCCACGTGCTTCGAGAAAGATGTGAGGTAATGCAACATATGTTGCGCGTGCTGAAACGCCGCGCTACGTAGAGTTTATGGCTGACGGACCTCTATCAGAGCGATTGATCACCGGCTTCGACGCAATGTCGGAGCAGTTCCAAATGGCGGCGCGCTATATCATCGACCAACCACATGACGTCGCGCTGCTGTCCATGCGTGATCAGGCGCGTCTTGCTGGAGTCCAGCCTGCCACCATGACGCGACTCGCCAAGTATCTTGGCCTCGACGGTTATGACGAGCTTCGTCAGATTTACGCTGAGGCCGTTCGCAGTGGCGATGTAGGGTTCGCCGGGAAGGCTGACGCTCAAGCGGTTGCTCAGAAGCGCAAAGGCGATCATGGCTTTGCTCGCGAAATTCTTCGAGCGCAAGCGGCCCAGATTGTCCATCTTGCCGATTCGCCTCAACTCGATGCAATCGTATCAACCGCCAGCCGCCTTGCATCTGCCACCCGTGTCTTTTGCATCGGGTTGAGGTCAAGCCACGCGATCGCTTGGCATCTGCACTACATCCTGTCGATGATCACACACAAGTCGGTCATGCTTGACGCGATCGGCGGCACCGGTTCGGACGCGTTGGCCCATGCCACTCACAACGATGTGCTCTTCGCGACAAGTGTGCTTCCGTACACACGTGTCACCGTTGAGATCGCCGAATATGCGCAACAGCATCTCATTCCGATAGTCGCCATCACCGACAGCGAGGTCGCTCCGCTCGCCCGACTTGCCGACGATGTCGTTCTCGTCCAGACGAAAAGTTCCTCGTTCTTTCACACGATGACACCGGCCTTCGCGGTCGCTGAAGTGCTTGGGGCGTTGATCGCCGGACAGAGGGGGGATGCCGCGCGTGAGGCTCTACTCCGGTTCGATGCTCATCTAGCGGACTTCAAAACACACTTGAAACAGAGAGCTTGGACGCAAAAAATCCGCTCATTGCCGTCAGCCTCTTCTAAAATAAAGAAAATAGCCGACGGCGGGCGGAGTCCGAATCAGGATTGATGTCCAAACACCTGACGATTGGTAACTCGACTACAGCGGGCGCGTACGCCCGGGCGAGGCCTACCAGTTCGACTGGAGCCACGAGATCGTCCTGCTGGGCGGTGTAACGGTGACGGTGAAGGTGGCGCACATGCGGCTTTGCCACAGCCGCATGTTCTTCGTTCGGGCCTATCCGCGCGAGACGCAGGAGATGGTATGTTCTCACGCTTTCGCGGTGGCACATGTGAATTCTCGGCGCGGTTGTTCAGGCCTTTGTGCGATCGATGCTCGACGTTCGGCATAACCTGACGCCGCGCCGCGCCATAGGAGCGTAGCTTGTCGGTGTTCATCGTAGCGGTGCACCAAGGCACCTTGCAATAGGCCGATGAACATGGAGCTTTCGCGCCATGACATTGGAACATGCAAGGGGCGACTTGGTCGCCGAGTTAAGCGGTGCGGCGGCGGCCGAAGACCGTGCAACAGTGATTGGGCGCGCGCGGCAACGAAGGCTGTGGAGCTGCAAGAGAAGCGCGCGTTGGTCGACCTGGCGAGCGCGGCGGGGTCGTCGGTGACCGAGGTCGCGCAAGCGTTCGGCATAGCCCCATCACAGCTCTATGCCTGGTGCAAGCAGATGGCCGGCGGCGAGCCTGATGCCAATCAGGCGATAGCGACCTTCGCGCGCATCGACGTGGCGATCTGCCCGAGGTCGAACGCCCCGTCGCCGATTGCCCGGACCCGGCCGGCAGGATCGTCGTGGCCTTTCCGAACGGCACGCAATGCGGATCGACGGGATCGTCGATCCGACAGCGCTGCGTATCGTTCTGGCGGAGTTGACCAGGTGATCACGGTGGTGCCGACCGACCGGATTTACCTGTAAGCGGTGCGCCCAGGCACCTTCCGCGAAACCATCTGGTGATGTGTCTATGGTGAGTCGGTCGTTGGTCCGCTGGCCGGCGGCGATCACTCCGGATCGTCGTAACGGGTGACGTAGTGGAGTTCGCGTAGGGCGGGGATGGCGAGGGCGATGTCTTTGTAGGCCTCGTGCTCGATGAAATGCGCGGTCGCGGGCCCCGGTCGGGGCTTGCCAAGGGCGGGGCCTGCCCTTTTTGTCGACGCAGTAGATCAGGATCGGCAGCAGCAAGCCGTGGTTGGGGTTGTCGAGGTCGAGTAGCCGTTTCCAGCTTTTGATGTTGAGATTCATGGCCGCGTAGAACCCTTGGCACCACGGCCGGGGGTCGATGCCGCCGCTGGGCTTGGTGGCGAATCAGGGCGCATAATCCTGCGGTCTGTCGAGTAGCGTCTCGTTGATCCGGTTGTGGATCCTTGCGAGGCTGGCAAACACGGCGTGATCGGTTGCAGACCCTTTGGCCAAGACGTCGCGCGGCAACCCCATGAGCGGGCACATCCAGTCTTGCGGGTCCGCGAACCGGGGCCCGGTGACCGCCGCCGTTAGGAAGCCATCCAGCGCCGCCATGGCCCGCACCAACGGGCGGGGGGCGGTCTTGGCGGCCATCCAGGCCTCGAGCGCCCTGTCCGACAGCGCCATGTCATCGATTGCGCTCATGCCGCCAAGGGGAGCGGCATCTCTTCGCGGCGCACCCAATTCCACGGCATCAGCTCGTCCCAGCGCGAGGCTAGCCAGTCGTTCTGGACGGCCGAGGCTCTAATCGCCGCTGGATGACAGTTCAGTGGCAGGTCAGATGCGCTCGGCGACATCGGCCATGTAGGCTTCGGCATTAACCCTGCAGAGCTTGCAGGTCTCGATGATGCTGAGCACGACCGCGGACCGCTCTGCCGCTGCGAAGCTGCCCGAGAAAAGCCAATTGCGCCTGCCGACCGTAAATCCACGAATGGCCCGCTCCGCGATCAGGTTGTCGGGCTCGAGCTGGCCATCCTAGAGGAAGCGGTTAAACGCGCGCCATCGCTTGGTGCCATAGGCGAACGCATGCGCGATATCGGCATGGCGCGACAAACCGTTGCCCTGGCGCATGAGCTGTCGTCGCAGCGCCCGGACCAGTGGTCGGGTCCGCCTTCGTCGTGCGGCCAATCGCTCGGCGGGCGGGAGCCCCCGTATCTCGAACACATCAACAATCAGCTCATGCTCCGTGTTCAATCGTTCAATCGGAGGGGCGCCTGGTATCAAAACTTCTTATGAAGAAAGCAAGCGCCGGAGCGCCGAGCGGTCGCCCGAATCGATGCTCCAGTGTTCGGAACGATGCTCAGAAACCGTCGACCTGAACTTCTTAAATCCTGGGGATCGTGCCCGTTCCAACATGCCAGTCCATCAGTTCGCGTAACCGGCTCAGCGATCGCCAGGTGCATTTCCGACGGAGGCCTTCGTTCGACAGTCTGGCCGCGTAAACGCGTCCGAACACGCTCCAGGGCCCGTGGATCAGCTTTCGATAAAGCGTACCGCGCTGCAGATAGTCACTTGCGATCATGTGCCCCCTCCTTTCGCATCAATTGCGACGGAGAGACCCTGGTGGATTGGTTTTTGCATAGTGCTGGTAATGTTGGAAGAAAGGTGCCGTAGCGGGAGTGGTTGGAATTGGGAGTTGGCGTAGTCTCCGGGGTGTCAAACCTCGAATCATCCGGCGTTAGAGCGCCGGAAAGGAGACCACGCCATGACAAGGACTACCATGAATGCGGACGCCGTTCGTCCTAGCATTACAGTTGCATATTTATCTATGGTCTGAATCTAATGGGTCTCCATGATTCGGAGGTCATGGATGACAGGTGCATCAATCGAAACTACGCTTGAGCTTTGGGCATCATCGCTGCGTGACGTGAAAGCGCGTATGCGCGGACTGTTTACGCAGGAGCGAGTTGCAGCATCTGCGAACCTTTTCCTGGACGGCTTGCTGGGTGACGAGCGGCGTAAGACAGGTTGGATGCGCGCTGAGGCGGCCGGTGATCCCGGCCCGTGGCGGCAACAAGCCATTCTGGGTCGCGGGCGTTGGGACGCGGACGGACTTCGCGACATCGTGCGAGAGTATGTTGTAGAAAACCTCGCCACAGATGATGCGGTCCTGGTCATCGATGAGACGGGCTTCCTCAAGCAGGGCAAGACATCGTGCGGTGTTGCGCGTCAATATACAGGTTCTGCAGGCAAGATAACGAACTGCCAGATCGGTGTGTTCGCCGCCTATGTGTCCGCTCGCGGTCATGCCTTTATCGATCGGGCCCTGTACTTGCCCAAAAGCTGGACCGGAGATCCGGTAAGGCTTGCAGCAACCCATGTTCCTGAGGCTATAGCCTTCGCTACCAAGCCAGGCTTGGCTGTCGATATGATACGGCGTGCGCTGGCAGCCGATGTGCCGTTTTCATGGGTGGCCGCAGATGCGGTGTATGGCGTCGGGGACGTCGAAGGAACCCTGCGGCGAGCCTGCAAAGGCTACGTTCTTGGGGTCAAGTCGGACCACCATTTCGGCTCTTGGTCGGGGAAGCCTCCGGTCGCCGGCACAGCTCAGGAGATCGCCCGTGATCTCGATCCAAGTGCATGGCAGCGTCTTTCCGCCGGTGAGGGCACCAAAGGCGCGCGGCTTCATGACTGGGCCTACTGCGAACTCGCCGATCTCGATGCCGACGAATATAACGAGACGAAATCGGGGCTTTGGACCCGTGGCCTCCTGATCCGGCGCAATATCAGCGACGGCGATCTCGCATTCTTCACCACATGGTGCCCGGCCGGGACGGGCATCCAGACGCTCGTTTCCGTGGAAGGCCATCGCTGGGCGATCGAAGACAGCTTCGAGACCGCCAAGAACGAGCTCGGACTCGATCACAACGAAACCCGGTCATGGCATGGCTGGCATCGCCACGCCTCCCTCGTCATGCTCGCCTTCGCCATGATGGCGGTGATCCGATACCGCGCCAATGACGCGACGCCCCAAAAAAGACCGCGGATGCCGACCATCAGGATTTGATCCGCTGGTCTATCCAGGAAGTCCGGCGCATCGCCATCAGACTCGCCCAGCGTCGCATAAACCCCGCCTACGTCATCGCATGGTCATGCTGGAGGCGCGCCCATCAGGCGGCCGCTCGACGAGCTCATCTGAGAACTAAAATGCAACTGTAATGCTAGTCATCTGGAACTGAAGTTCGTTACATTGTATGCTACGTCGCTTCTGGAGAGGAGCGCATTATGGCGAACGCGAATGGCCGCCCAACCGCGCCGTTGGTTCTGAGCGCAGTCGAGCAGGATTATCTCGAACGACAGGTCCGTCGCCGAGGTGTCGCACGATCGATGTCGGAGCGTTGCCGGATCATCCTGCGATGCGCCCACGGCATCCCCAGCAAGGTCGTCGCGGCTGAACTGGGAGTGCATGAGCGCACGGTCGGCAAGTGGAGGCGTCGCTTCCTCAAGGATCGCGTCGAGGGCCTGCTGGACGAAGCCCGGCCCGGCAGGCCCCGGACGATCGACGACGATCAGGTGGCCGCCGTGATCGAGCGGACGCTG
>NZ_QZWZ01000083.1 GCF_003601975.1 Mesorhizobium waimense | reverse complement strand
AAACATGCCCGCGCTCTCCGCCCGAGGCGCGGGCATGTTTTCGAACGAAAGCAAACGGACATGCTGTAATCCCGCGTGGAGCGCGATACGCGGCGCTGTCCCCCTGCCCTGCCCAGTATCCGAAACTTCGGTGGGGTCTCTTTGCAAACATAAAGTTTCACGTGAACTCGTCTTCCCATAACTGGAAAGGTGCGAGGCTTGTGATGGCGTCAAGCACGGTCTGATATCGGCGATATACTTACGAAGACTGACTGACGGCTGCAGAAAGCAGAAATTTGTCCGCTGACAAAATCGGCAAATTGTGTTGCCTATTCAATTGCATGAATTGGATCGCGTGATTCCGCTGCCGTGCGGCCGTTAACCTTTTGTTAACTTAAAATTTCTTGCCGGATCGAACGAATCGGACATAATGACGGTTGCTTAGCCTCTTCACGCCAAAAATCGTTTTTAGAGAGTCTCGATCGAATGAACGTGAGTTCGCCCGTTCCCATGAAAATCCCGTTGCTGTTCGAGAAAAGCATTCTCGAGCAAGGCGACCAGATATCGAAGAAGCTGCACCTGCTCTCGATGCAGCGCTTCCCTCCCCATGCAAAGAAGAATCTTCGATCGTTCTCGCTGGCCGAGGTTGCCACGTATCTTGGGGTTTCCCAAAGCCATCTGAAAAAACTGCATCTGGAAGGCAAAGGCCCGGTGCCTGAAACCTCAACCTCGGGCAGGCGGTCGTATACTGCTGAACAGATGCTTCAGCTGCGCCAGTATCTCGACCAGTACGGGCGATCCGACGCCCGAATGTATGTTCCCCATCGGCGGCCGGGCGAGAAGCTTCAGATCCTAGCTGTAGTCAATTTCAAGGGGGGTAGCGGTAAGACCACCACTGCTGCCCACCTCGCCCAATACCTCGCGCTGACCGGGCACCGTGTCCTAGCTGTCGATCTCGACCCGCAGGCGTCGCTTTCCTCATTGTATGGGTTCCAGCCTGAACTCGACCAGACGAAATCGCTTTACGACTCGATTCGATATGACGACGACAAGGTGCCTCTCTCGGAAATCATCAAGCCAACGAATTTCCCGGGCCTCGATATCGTTCCCGCGAACCTAGAGCTGCAGGAATTCGAATACGACACGCCTCTGGCAATGACGGACAGGTCTTCGAATGTGGGCAGGGCGTTCTTCACGCGCATCTCGACGGCACTGACGGAGGTCGACGATCGCTACGATGTCATAGTTATCGATTGTCCGCCTCAACTAGGGTACCTGACGATCACCGCACTGACCGCGGCGACGTCAGTGTTGATCACGATCCATCCGCAGATGCTCGATGTGATGAGCATGGGCCAGTTTCTGCTGATGCTCGGGAACATCCTCGAGCCGATCAGAGCGGCGGGTGCCGAGGTGAATCTGGAGTGGTATCGCTATCTTGTTACTCGATTCGAACCCACAGATCAGCCGCAAGCGCAGATGGTGGCGTTCCTGCATACGCTGTTTGGCGAATTCATTCTCAAGAACCAGATGTTGAAATCAACGGCGATTTCCGATGCGGGGATTACCAAGCAGACTCTCTACGAAGTCGAGAAGAATGCGATGACCCGTTCCACATACGAGCGGGCAATGGATGCGCTGGATGTCGTAAACGGCGAAATCGCCGACTTAATTCATGAAGCATGGGGGCGCTGATTTTTGTCCGCTGACAAAATCGGATCTTTTCCGAATGCATTCAATGGACTAGGCGCTATCTGGAGGTAGACAATATGGCGCGTAAGAATCTTCTTGCAGGCCTCGCAGAAAAGGAGGCCGACGACCAGGTGTCGTCGGCCTCCAAGGCGGCATATCCGATCCGAGGCGCTTCGAAATCCATGATCCGCTCCGTCAACGAGTTGGCAAAGCAAGCGGATGCGTATCTTGAAGGCGAGCATGTGGTCGAACTTGATCCAAACGCTATCGACGGGTCGTTCGTTTCCGACCGCATGGGCGACGACAAGGAGCAGTATCAAGAGCTGCTGGAAGCGATCCAGGAGAGGGGACAGGATTCTCCCATACTTGTTCGTCCGCATCCCCGTATCGACGGCCGCTACATGATCGTTTTCGGCCATCGCCGCGTCCGAGTTGCCTGCGAACTGGGGCGGAAAGTGAGGGCGGTCGTCAAGGAAATCGACGACAAGACTCATGTCATTGCCCAGGGTCAGGAGAATTCCGCCCGGGCAAATCTCAGTTTCATCGAGAAGGCGATGTTTGCAAAGCGCCTTGAGGACCTAGGATATGACAGAGATGTTATTTCCTCGGCATTGGCCTCGAACGCCGCTGCTGTCTCGAAGATGGTGTCAGTTGTCACAAGGATTCCGGCATCCGTCATCAGCAAGATTGGATCAGCTGCGTCTGTCGGCCGCGAGCGGTGGGTCGAGTTGTCGCTTCTTGTCGGCAAGAAATCCGACATTGTTAATGAAATCCTGTCGGAACCCGAATTCGGTGAACTGGAAAGCAACGGACGCTTCGAAAGGTTGCTTGCGGCCCTGAATGCGAAGGGGAAGCCCGTTCGCAAGGCCGGTGTGAAGCAAGAGGTGCATTCCTGGGCTGCCGAGGACAAATCAGTTAGCGTCAGTGTCAAGAAGGCAGGCAAGGCCGTTACGATCGCCGTGAAGGAGACGGATGGCAGCCGCTTTGGAACGTGGATTTCTGACAATCTGGGCGACCTTTATGAGGCGTTCAGGAAGTCGGAGAGGACAGCAACAGGAGACTAAACCGCAAAAGAAAAAGGCCCCCGACGGCGAACCGTGGAAGCCCTTCTCGATCTTTAGCAAGCCGAGAATCTCATTTCCACGAATCAGTGTCAAGAGTTTTAAGCGTCGATTCGGCGGACGGATTTCTTTTGCCTAATTGAAGGCGAAGGAAGAAATGGAGACGGGTATTGCAACGACGCCCTTTGGGCGGCGGCCGATGTCGCTTGCCATGCTGGCAGCGCAAAACGAGTCACGTGAGATCCCCAAGGGCAGGGTCGTCGACAAGTGGCAAATCTATCGCAACCTCTGCGAGGGCAAGAGCATCGTCGGTATCGGCGATCGCGCCCTGGCCGTCCTGAATGCGTTGCTGTCATTCTATCCTGACAGTGAGCTGAGCGAGGAAAACGGCGTCATCGTGTTTCCCTCGAACGCACAGCTGTCCCTCAGGGCGCACGGCATGCCCGATTCCACCTTGCGGAGGAACCTGGCGGAGCTGGTGGATTGCGGTCTGGTCATCCGTCGGGACAGCCCGAACGGCAAGCGTTATGCACGGAAGGGCAGGGGTGGGGAGATCGAGGAAGCATTTGGCTTCTCCCTGGCGCCGCTGCTGGCCCGTGCTCAAGAGTTCGAGGCGGCGGCCGAGCGTGTTCGCGCCGACAACAGGGCGCTCAGGCTTATGAGGGAACGCATTACGCTGCACCGCCGTGACATTCACAAGCTGATCGAGGCTGCCGTTGAGGAAGATGTGCCGGGCGACTGGGGGGGCCTGTGGGAGCGGTTCCGAAGCGTTGTGGAGGCAATTCCGCGCCGAGCATGCATTGCCGAGCTTGAACCCATCGTGGCCGATCTTGCCGCGTTGCGTGACGACGTGGATAAGCTGCTGGAAATCCATATGGAATGCACGAATCCGAGCGGCAATGAGTCCCAAAGCGAGCGGCAGCAATCTGATTCAAATACCGACTCTATTTTTGAATTTGAACCTGCTTTCGAAAAAAGCGGGGCGGCGGTTGAGCCACTAACGAGGACCGCCGAGCCCCCAAAAACCTATCCGCTGGGGATGGTGCTGAAGGCCTGCCCCGAAATTGCGGACTATGCCGTTGAGGGGATCGGCAACTGGCGCGATCTCATGATAACCGCCGCCCAGGTGCGGGGATACCTGGGCGTGTCGCCCTCCGCATACGAGGACGCCTGCCATGTGATGGGGCAGGAAACCGCAGCAATGGTGATCGCCTGCATTTTGCAAAGGGCGCAGCACATCAATTCAGCGGGCGGCTATCTGCGCGTGCTCACCGAGAAGGCAAGGGCAGGGGAGTTTTCGGTCGGGCCGATGCTGATGGCCGCGCTCAAGGCCAACAGCGCGACAGCGAGGATGACGGGATGAGCACGGGGACGGTCTCAAACGCGCGTCGGTATGGTCGCGGTCGCGATCTGCGGTTCGATTTCCCGCGCTCTGTTGTTTTGGGATTATTGCGCAGTTCGCGGCGGCGACCGATCGGTGAGAAGCGCCAAGAGGGCCGGATTGATGTAGAGGTTTTCCCGGCCAGCCTTCATCTCCTGGAGCAGGCCTTGCTCGGCGAGGGTCCTCAGATAGACCGATGCCGCCTGTCGCTTGGCGATCCCGGCTACCACCAGATCGCCGATTCGACAATAAGGGTTCACAAAGATCACCTCGGCCAACTCGCGCGAATAGATCTTCGGCAGGTCGCGCCGCATGCGCTCCGCGGTTTGATTGAGCAGGTCGCGGATGGCGCGGATGCGCGCGGTCGACCAGTTGGCTGTCTCGCGGATCGCTTCGAGCATGTAGAGGATCCAGTCCTGCCATGCCGCCTCGGTCGTGACGGCCAGAAGCCGGTCGTAATAAGCTCGCTTGTTGCCGATGATATAGCGGCTGAGATAGAGCACCGGGATGTCCAGCAGCCCTTTGTCGACGAGATAGAGCAGATTCAGCACCCGTCCGGTCCGGCCATTGCCGTCGGTGAAAGGGTGGATGGCCTCGAACTGATAGTGCATCACGGCCAACCGGATCAGCGGGTCGATATCCTCGGCCTCGTGGATGTAGCGCTCCCAGTTCGCGAGCTTGTCGCGCAGCAGCGCCTGACCCTGCGGCGGGGTGTAAATGACCGCGCCGGTGGCCTCGTTCATCAGGGCCGTGCCTGGCGTCGTGCGAATATCTAATTCCACGCCCTTGATGGTCCGGCAGACGGCGATCGCCGTGGACGTAGACACCGGGCGCTGCTTGAGCGTCTGGAAGCCCTCACTGAGGGCGGTGCGATAGCGCAACGCCTCTTTCGTTGCCGGGTCGGCCTGGTTGCCGGCCTCATTGGCGAAGCGGAACAGTCTGTCGGTCGTGGTGACGATGTTTTCAATTTCCGAGCTTGCTTGCGCTTCAAGCAGTGGAATCGAATTGATCAGGACCGCTTGGTTGGGGATGAGCTGTCCGGATACGCGGAGTTCCGCCAGTGCTGCTCGCGCCGCGATGCAGGCCTTCAGCACCGCCTTGGTCTCCACATCCTCGCGCGGAGGAAGGGGAGGGAGGTCGTTGTAGGGGCGATCCGGGCGAAACGGCATGTCGGTCAATCCTCATGCGATCGACATGTCGGGCGGGATATGTCGTCGACATCGACACGTCGTCAAAACATGTCGATAGAATCGCAATCTATCGACATGTATTGAGTGCCGCAAGCGGCCCCTCCAACGCTCCGAATCTATATGATCACCCGTGCTGCCCGCCCGAGCGTCCGCTCGGCATCGTTGTAGTAGTTCGACGCCTGTTGCACGGAGCGATGCTGCGACTGCTGCATGGCTTCGGGCAGGGGAATGCCGCGGCGGGCGGTCTCGGTGAGATAGCCGGAGCGGAGGCCGTGGGCGGAGAACGCTTGCGGGTCGAGCCCGGCCTCGGCGATGCGCCGCTTCAGAAGCAGGTTGACGGCCTGCGGCGTCAGGGCGCGTTTTTCGAGATTGCCCCAGCGGTCGATGCCGCGGAACACGGCGCCCTCGGTGATCCCGGCGCGCTCGAGCCAGCCTTTCAGGGCCAGCACCGGCCGGCCGACGAGCAGCACGAAGGCGTCGCTGTCGGCTTGTGTCGTCTTGGTTCGGCCGAGCCGGATCGACAGGCACGGCAGTTTGTCCGAAGAATCCGGAGCCTTGGGTTCGGCCGGCACCGGCTCTTCTTCGACGATCTGCTCGAACCTGAGCGAAGCCATCTCGCTGCGGCGGCGGCCGCCGGAGGCAAAGGCGGTGATGAGAAGGGCGCGGTCGCGCACGTCAACAAGACGGTCGCCGGCGCAGGCTTTTAGGAGCGCGGTCAAAATGTCGGCGGTCACGGCCTTCTTGCTCTTGCGGCCGCGTGGGCGGGCGCTGGCGCGCACAGCCAGCTTTATAGCGCTCTGCAGGCCCGGTGCGTTGAATTTTCCGCGCAAACCGCGCCACTTGGTCAGCGTCGACCAACTCGATAGGCGCCGACGCACGGTAGCCGGCGCATGCGGCCCGTCGGTGCGCAAAAGCGCTTGGGATTTCAGCGTCGCCGCGACGTCGGCCGGCATACCGTGCGCCGGATCCGTTTCGCGCTTCGCCAAATCCCACAAATGGTGCGCTACGAATTTGATCAGCAGCGCCTCCGGCGCCGGCCAGGGCAGCGAAAATCCGGTGGCGGCGAGGGACCAGGCCTCGAGATAGCCGAGGTCGGAGGCGAGTGCCCGCAGAGAATTTGCGCCGATGCCTTCTTTGGCGAGATGGCGCAAGGTTGCGACGTCGTCGTCAGTCAAAAGCCCGGCCAGAAAGTCGCGGCGGTCGAAGGGCAGCACGGAATCGAGCGCGTCGAGGGCTTCGGCGCGCCGCGCCACCAGTTCGGTGCTTTGGCGGCCGCCGGCGCGGGCAGGGTTTTTTGGCATCAAGGCGTGTTCCAGGCGAATTCTGCGGCCGTTGCAGCCGGGCTTTGCGCCGAATCTAGCGCCTCCCGGCTGCCAAATCCATCACTATCGATAAGAGGTACTTATCGATAGTGAAAAAGGCACGCGAGAAAATCCCCTGCAAGTCAACTTAACTGCCGGATAGCTTGACCAACGCGAATCAGCCATCATGAAAACAATGGCTTACGACATCGGCGATTTGTCCCTGAAAACCCTGATCGGCCCGGTTGCCCGCGCCACCGAGGTTTTGGCCCGCCTTGACGAGCGGCTGGCTCGTTCCCCTGTCCGCGACGGTTTTGTCGAGCGCCAGCACTTCGCCGACGCGGCCGCGGCGCTGTGGCTCGACGGCGAGCTCGTCCATGTCGAAGACCTCGTCCTGCACGACGCCCACATGGACATTCGCACGCCGACCCACGAACTCACCCGGGCGCATGCGGTGCTGCGAACCCGCCGTCGAATTTTGTCGCAAAGGCCGGACTGGGCGCTCGGCCGGGAAGGTTTTTTGGCCCTGACCGGCCGGGGTGGCGCCATGCCGGCGGCGGGACAAAAAAACCGGGAAGGGCAGGGGGCGGGAACCAGCTTAGTTGAAGCCGATGTTCGGGACGATGCTGAGGACGATCTTCTGGCTGAGGAGTTTGCCGAGATCGATGCTGTCTTGGCACGCTCATCAAAGATCCTCAGCGGCGCCGACGTGCCGGCGAGGACGCCGCGTTCGGACGAGCGGCCGGACTTGATCTACGATCTCGACTGGAATGAAGAAGAACGGCTGGCCGAATGGCAGGCCGTCCTCGCGGAAACGCGGGAGTTGCCGGCGGTGTTGCGCGCGGCAATCCTGCTCGAAGCCTGGTCGGACATCGAAGTGCTGCAGCATGCCGCCTGGCTAGGGCCGCAGCTCGTTGCCGCGCTGCTCCGGCAGGAGGGTCTTGCCGGCAACCATCTCGCCTGCCTCCATCTCGGCGCGAAAAACATTCCACGAGAGCGTCGGCGAGCACGCAATCGCAGTGATCGGATGCTGGCCTCCCTCGATGCGATCCATGAGGCCGCACTCGTGGGGCTGAAGGAGCACGACCGGCTGGTGATGGCGAAAAGCCAGATGGAACGGCGGCTCAAACAACGGCGCACCAGCTCGAAACTGGCCGACTTGGTCGAATTCGTACTCTCGCGGCCGATCGTCTCGACCGGCATGATCCAAGAGGTGCTAAAAGTCTCGAAGCAGGGCGCGCTCAATCTTATCGGCGAGCTCGGCCTTCGCGAGATGACGGGGAGGGGAAGGTTTCGCGCGTGGGGGGTGATTTGAGACTGTGGCCTCATCTGAAGGTGTGGTCTCTGTTTGAAGATCCGAGAACTAATAAACGACTGATTCGAGGAAATTCTTGTCAAATCCGCCGCCGTGATTCATGCCGAAAGCCATGATTTTGAGCCTGAAACTGTCCCTACGTCATGTCGGCCCGCTATCCGCCTTGAGCTGGTAGATGTCGCTCTGCAGCTTGTTGATCTGATCGAGAATCTGCGTGACCGCAGCGACCAGTTCGGAAGAAGGGCCGAAGACACCACCGCGGTATTCCTTTTTGCTGAGCAGCGCCATGCCGGGCGTTTTGATTTCCAAGACAGCGATATTGTCGGTCAGTTGGTTTGCGAACAGCGATCAGCTCGTCGAGGACGCAAGTTCGATCTCGTCAAGCGGATTTACGAGGCCGCGCTGTGAGCCAAACGAATTGCGTACCGATGCGCCGGCGAAGTTCACGACGGCAGCGCGATCCTTTTGCGAGAGTTTCGAGTTCACGATAATTCGCTCGCGTTTCGAGTGCGATGCTCGGTTTCGAACACGATACATAGAGGTTCAACCGTCGCGTAAAATCTGCTAAAATTCCGCAAAGCGATTCGAAGAGCTTCGGGGTTGCATCGGTGAAGTGGGGGCCAGAACTGACGACCTTCGCTGCGCATTCCCAGCGGCACCTATGTCCATGAAGCTGCATCTCTTCCCATGACTGTGCAAGTCTCTGGGCGCGACTTGTTGGATAAGGTCTACTCGCTTCTCCAAACGACAAGCCAAGACCTAATGCCGGCGTCGGCCGTTCCTCCGGCGGATGGGCGACTCGGCGATCGTTGGAGCGATGTCGGCGAGTGGACCACCTTGGCTTCACGCATAGGTGCGGAGAGCGTTCTGTTTGTCCAGAATGATCCCGTGTTCGTTTTCTCGGCGCTTACGGGAGAGATCGACGACCAGGCCGTCTATGATGCCTATCGACGAGCGTGGTGTATGTCCGGCCCGTTTTGTTTGTTCTTGGCTCTTGCCGACGGCTTGCGCGTTTATGCGCTGACGGAGCCTCCCGAATATTCAGCAGCAGCAGCACTTTCGCCACTGGAGACGTTCACCCGCATAGAGGACATCGAGAAGGCGCTCGGCGATAAGACGATTGCCGACTTGATCAATCAGTTTACGCCCGAGGGGGGATCACCCTCCCTCTTCGGTCGCGCCGATTTCCGTCTCGTCAACGATCTCAAGGCCGTGCGAAGATCATTGATGTCGTCGGGCATGGCAGCCAGCCAAGCGCACTCGCTCATCGGTCGTTCTATTCTTATTCGGTATCTTGAGGATCGGCAGGTCATCGGTCTCGAGTACTTTCGGCAGGTCGCCGGTGACAATCCCCGCTGGTCGGAAATCCTGTCCGCGCCTCCCGAGAAGCCGGTCATCGCTCATAAAGTTCGCGATCGCCTTTTCGATCGGGTCCTTCTTGACAAAGAGTTTTCTACGGCGCTGTTCGAGCGCCTATCGAATGACTTCAACGGCGACCTGTTTTCCATCGGCGACGGCGCGACCTCGTTCAAGGCCGAGCATCTATTGGAGATGCGCAATTTACTGCTCGGAGCAACTGAGAAGGATCAGCCAGAGCTCTTTTTCTGGGCGTATGATTTCGAGGTTGTTCCTCTTTCATTGATCAGCAGCATCTATGAGGAGTTCTATCACGCGGTCGAGACGAATGGCGACACGGCCGCGGTAAGGGACGACAATACTCACTTCACTCCCATTTCGCTTGTGCAGGATGTTCTGAACCGCATGCTGCCGAGAGAGGTCCTAGAGCGGCGTCCGCGCGTCTTGGATCCATCATGCGGTTCGGGGATTTTCCTCGTTGAGGCGTTCAAGCGCATGGTCCGTTTCGAGACTTTGCAAAAGCGCCGTAAGCTGGCCTCAGCGGAGCTGCGCGCAATCCTGAGGACGCAAGTCTGCGGCATCGAGCTGAAAGAGGAGGCCGCGCGCGTCGCCGCTTTCAGTTTGTATCTGGCGTTGCTCGACAGCATGGACCCTTCGGACATTCTCGCTGCCGGCAAGATGCCTCACCTGATTCATTGCGGTTCCCGAGACGAAGGGCACTACGGCACCGTAATTGTCGCAAATGCGTTCGCGCTAACGCCCGCCGAGTGCGAGGTGCTGGCGGAGCGCAACCGGAAGCTGCCCAAATACAAGGGAAGGGTTGAGGTCCTTGAACTTCTCGGACATTCCAAACTCGATCTCGAGCTCGGTACCTTTGACGTCGTTGTCGGCAACCCGCCCTGGCAGGAGGCCGTCGACTACGAGATGGGCACGAACGGCCGCCGCGTTCCTATAAAAAAAGGCGGACCCGCACGCCAGGCACTTTTGTGGGCACGGCACTTCGCCCATGCCGTCGGTGACAAAAGCTATTCGCAGCTTTTCCTTCAGCGAGCTCTCTCCTTTTCCGGCGATGCCGGAGCGTGCGGACTGCTGATTAGCACCAAAGTCATTTGGAACGGTCGTGACAGCAGCCGCGATTTCCGTACCCGGTTCCTTGCCGAGGTTCTCGTCAAGGAGGTCGTGAATTATACCCATGTCCGGCGGCTGTTTTTTGCGAGTGCCACCGCACCGTTCATGTTCATGCATTATATGGCTCGCGGCGAACGTCAGACTTCGGGGGTAGTCAGCTATTGCAACGCGCGGCGGACGAGGCTGGCCGAAACGACGCGTATCGTCGCCTTCACCGGAATGGAACGCCGGATCGTCAAGCAGTCCGATCTCGAAGCGTTCGACTATCTTTGGAAAACCTATTGGTGGGGCGGGCATCGCGATGCTGCGCTCGTCGCTCGGTTACACATGGAGCGGACGCTGGGTGAGTTCCTGGACGGAGCCGATTGTGCGCCCGGCTACGGCTGGCAAAAAGGAAATGAGGCTCCTAAGGGTGATCTCGCGCGATTGCCCGAGCTCGACGCTTCTGATTTGGAGCAGTATGGAAAGCTGAATCCGGATTGGTTGGGTTCGCCTCCGACCGGGGTAAAGCGCCAGCCGGATGAACGCCTTTACAACGGGCAGCGATTGATCACCAAGCGGGGCGTTTCCGAGCCCTACGGCCCCATCTGCCGTGTAGAAACCGAACCGTTTTCGTTTAGGCATACTGTATATTGCGTCCCACTCCAGACATGGCGGCAACGGGATGCTGAAATACTGCTGGGTATCATTTGGTCGTCACTCGCGCGTTATCGTTTGTTCATGACGTCGGGGGCTTGGGGCGGTTGGTATGATCAAGTCACTTCCGAGGATATCTTGAGCACTCCTGTCAGGATCGATGCTGCCTGGGGAATGCCGGAGGCGGAATTCGAAAGTGCGGCCGACCGCATCGTCGATTCGGTGAAGCGTCTGCAGAGCTCGTCGACCCAAGTGAATTGGGGCGAGACGGACGCCGAGGCGAAGGGGCGCCTCGCGAAAGAGCGCGAGCAAATCCAGCAGGAGCTGGACCAAGCGGTTTTCGATCTGTTCGAGTTCTCGGTACCTGAGCGCGAGCTCGTGAACGACTTTTGGGAATTTGAGCACCGCTTCTACTGGAAGGGAGCTTTGTCGTCCGCGCTTTTGCCGCTCGAGCGGCCCCCCGTTACCTCGGGGGTCTTCCCTTCACCGGCAGTGACGAGCCCGGAGTTCTCCGCTTATCTGGCGGCAATGATCGAAGGAGTTTCGCAGCGCTTGAACCGCTCCATCGAGTGTTCGTGGGAGATATTCGGATCGAAGGATTTCGGCCTCGTAGCGGTGCGTTTCGACGTCGGCTCGAGACTTCAGCAAGGCGCACGAGGAACAGAGCGTGACGCATGGGAGAACGTCCTCGATAGGTTCGCCGAAAGAGAGGCCTTGCCGCTCAAGCAATCACTTTCGGCAGGCAAACCAATACATCTCAGCGATGACCGGGGTTTCACGATCGTAAAGGCTAATCGAAGGCGGAATTGGTCCGCGACGGCCGCTCGTGAGGACGCCGAGGCTGTCAATCTGCATTTTCTGCGTGCGGGTAAGAAACCGGAATGACGGGCGGTACGAGTGCATCGGATGAATGGCAGAACCATGTCGACAAGATCGAGGCAATACTGCACGTCGCCCTGAGGGAGTTGCGGAAGGAGGGCGTGTCGGGAAACGAAACACACATGAACCGAGAGTTCTACTTTCGGATATTGCGCGCGAACCAGCAGGTGTATCGCCAGTCACCGGCGAAGGCGCTTTCGAACCCGCCCACGCCCGAGGCGCAAAATCTTCCGTCGCGGTCGGATGCGGAGCCTGACCCGAGGACGAAGAAAATTCCAGACTTCCAATGGAGTTTCATCGACCACGAGGCCGAAGATCCCGACGAGGGTGTGCGTACTTATGTCATCGAATGCAAGAAGTTGGGCAAGCCCGACAGGGCGGACTGGAATTACAACGAGAACTACGCGAACCATGGGGTATTGCGCTTTGTCCACCCCGCGCATCTTTACGGGAAGGATGCGGTCGCTGGGGCGATGGTCGGTTACGTTCACTCAATGGAGTTCAGTAGTATCCATAGTGAAGTGGACACCATCGTCAGTACCCATGCCATTGCGTCGCTCCCGCATCCCGCTACCGGCTGGATAGCCGGTGGTGTGTCGACTATCGATCATGAGTTGACGCGCGCGCAGGGAGTCTCTCCCTACAAGCTACGGCATTTTTGGGTCGATCTGCGGCCCCCTGCTGTTGCAGTCTAGCCGATCTACGGAACCTTCCCGATCGCCGCAGCCGGGTGCGCCCTATACCTATGTGACGGCGCGAAAGGAAGCGTCGACGGCGGGGCGGTTGACGCTTGGCTATTCGGAGGCGATCGGTGAGGCCGGGCGAGGCATGAGATGCTCATCTATCGGACGAAATGCCTTGCTTCCTTGGACCCAGACATCTGCTGAGCGAAGCCGCTCCCGCGCCCGGACGAGCGGCCGAATCTGATCTACGATCTCGACTGGGATGAGGACGCACGCCTGGCCGAGTGGCAGGACGTGATGTTCAAGACCCGCGATCTGCCGGTCGTCCTGCCCGCGGCGTTGCTGCTCGAGGGTAACCGCCCGGTTGTTACCGCGGAGATTTCGCTTTGATGCGAGCGATGAGTTCCTGGTCAGCGACGAAGGCTTCGAGGAAGTCGTTCCATTCGTCAGCGGTGCGGCGAGCATGGGCAAGCATTTGC
>NZ_QZWZ01000082.1 GCF_003601975.1 Mesorhizobium waimense | reverse complement strand
GGTCCATCCCGGAATTATGGGACGCCGTGGCCGTCGCCATCGATCGTTTCCACCCCAAAGAATGCGAAAACCTGTTCGCCCACGCCGGCTACGATGCCTAACCGTGATTATCCAGAAACTGCTCTAGACTAGACTAGCGCTCGGCCGGAACAGCCGTTCCTAAAAGCGCGCATTTGGACAAGGAAACCGCCGAAGCGAAGTAGCTGGCTAACTTTGCAATACTCTATGAAAAAGTTCCCAGTACTCTCTCATCACGCTCATTCTTTAAAAACAAGATTATTGCGCATAGCAGATTAATAAGTATTTTAAGAGCAAATAACGGTTTTTTATAAATCGGGGAAATAGAACTCTGGTATTTCAGCAGCTTTATTCGGGCAATAACGTGCCCTTTCTTCTCCGCATCACCCCATCGCTTAGCGGCCTCGATTGCATCTCGCGGCACAAGATTTCCGGTATACAAACAATTGCCGAGCTCATAATTTGCCGGCGGATATCCCTGATCACCCAAGTGCGTAAGGAGATCAATCCCCTCTCTGTCACTTCGTTGCACGAGCACCATCGCAAGTCGGTACCCGCCTTCCACTGATCCTTGCTTGTACGATTTTCGAAGCCATTCCTCTCCGGCTCTCAGGTCTTGGGATACCAATCTGCCTTCTAGGTAAGCCCACCCTACATAAATTTGTGCTGCCGTGTTTCCAGCTTCTGCCAGCGCTACATACTCTGCAAAGTTGTGTGTGGAGGAAGTGCTTTTTGGCATCAATTTCTTCCTGGCGCCGAATTATGTTAATTCGGTGGATTGCCCTCAATTCTCGGTAGTTCAGGCTTGCCCGGCCGAACGATTTGAGGCGGCTGAACATGCTTTACCTCTGGCGTCGTAGGCAAGGGGCTAATTGCAGCTATGCACAGCTTGACAAGAGCAAAGCACTTCGCCAGAGCGCCTTCGGCTGGATCTACGGGTGTTTGATCCGGCGTGTGCGGCGATCCCACCTCGCAGGGATTGGGATTGTTGGGGCGGGCGAAGAGACCGAATGGATCAGTGTTTGTGATCGGATCGAGTGATGCATAGCTATAAAGATTTCCTGCTACGTCTCTACCTTCCCCAAGCGGATCGCGACTTAGCCATCGTCCCGCGGTCGGATCGTACGCGCGGTATAGCGTCAGATTGAGACCGCTATCTGTATCGGCGAACATTCCTGCAAAAGCGAAGTCTGACAGTGGCGATGTGCCTTGCAGCAAGGTGCCGTAAGGGTCGTAGTCATAGGTAGGTGCGCTAGTGGTGCTGGCAAAAACTCGTCGCACCGAACCTATTTGGTCGGTCCCGTAATAGTGGAGCTGGCTCGGCGTTCCAGGCAAGACCTCGCCCTCACTGTAATACTTCCGTATGGTCGAATTGGCAGCGTCTCGCGCTTGGCAAGGGAAGGCACCGCACCAGATATAGCTGGTCATAGTAGGGCTGCCGCCACCTGCCGGCGTATTGGTGATAGTGGTGCGTCTGCTTAGCCCGTCGTAGGCGAAGGCGGTCGTCTTGCCCGGTTGCCCGGGATAGGCAATGCCAACGAGGCGATTTTCGGCATCCCAGCTGTACGTTCGCTGGCCGTCCGAGAGCAGGTTGCCGTTAGCGTCGAAGCTCAAAGACTGGCCAGACAAGTTAGTCAGCTGGTTGAGGCTGTTATAGGTCGCCGTTTGCGCTGGTGGGCTTGGATAGACCGCAGCAGCGTCGCTCGTCTCGGCTATCGCGGTGATGAGATTCTCGGGCGTCGTGGTGTATTGGTAGGTCGAGAATTGGCTGATTGAAAGACCAACATTACTGATCTGAGCCAGCCGGCGATCGCCAGAATTGGGCAGATAGCTCCAAGTGGTCGACAGAGTGGAATTGGCAAGCTGACGACCTGTGACCTGACTGGTTTGGCCGAGGTAGCTCAGCGTGAAGGAGCCAAGATCGTTCGCGTGACTCGTCAGTCTGCCGATCGCGTCATATCCAAATGTCTCAGTTCCCGCACCTCCCACCGCCCGCGAGCTCGGCCGTCCCAGCGCATCATAGCCGTAGTCAATCTGGTAGGCACAGGACATCTGGCCGGTCGGAACGACGCATTCGTGCTGCGGCTGCATGGCGCCCGGCTGGAAAGCATCGACGTAGGTATAGTGCGTGGTGCCATTGCCGTCAGTCATCGACACCAGCCGAGAGAAATAGGCATCATAGGCGAAGCTGACGTTCGGCGTCGGGTTCACCGCGTTTGCATAACCGAGGGCAATGGGCTGATTGTCCTTGGCGTAGGTGTACTGCTTCACCTGTCCAAGGGCGTCCGTAACCGATTTTAGCCGGCTCGTCGTGTTTTCATAAGCGTAGGTGACTGTGCTGCTATCGGCATATTGTTTCGAAGTCAGGCGACCCTGCAGATCGTAGGTCCAGCTTGTTGTTTTGCTCTTTGGGTCCGTCATGCTGGTCATCTGACCCATGCCGTTGTAGCCGAACAGGGTTTGATGTCCGGCCGGATCGGCAACTGCCGTCAGCCGCCTGTTGGCATCGTGCGCGTAGCGCCAGATCCTGCCCTCCCGATCCCGATAGGATGCCAAATCGAGCTTGTCATAGGTGTAGATATCGGCCGAACCATCCGGGTAGGTGATCTTTGTCAACCGGTCGGCGGCGTCATAGTCGTAGGTCGCTGTCCAGCCCTCGGAGTCCGTATAGGTGCGGACCCGAGCGAAACCATCATATGTATAGCTGGCCGCCGTAGCGTTGTTGGCGTTGGTGATCGATGTCAGGTTCGCCGAGAGATCATAGTGGTAACTAGTCGTCTCTCCGAGAGGGTTGGCGGTAGATGTAATCTGCCCGGCAGGATTGTATGTATAAGTTGTGGTCTTCCCGGCTGCGTCTGTTGAGGCAATCTGCCGATGCTGATTGTTGTACGCGAACTGAGCAATCGGCGTCAGCGTGTCGTTTGCAGTGGATTGGGTAACTGCAAGCAGGTCGATCTGGTTCGCGGCATAGCTGAACTGCGTCGTTCGCCCCAGTGGATCGATCGACTGGGTTAGATTGAAGCTGGAGGGGTTGTAAGAAGACTGGCTGAGCTGCGTCGTCCCGTCATCGAGAACGCGGCCAATGGCAGTCGGCTGATTGTAGGTACCGTCAAAGATACTGCTGGACTGTCCAGCGTAGGAATACCATATCCGGTTTTCGAGGGGATATTTGACGCTTTCTATGGTCGTCGACTTGAGGCTGGTGTTTGGAACATGGGTAAAGTGCCGGTTCCTGGCTTTGCTGTAGTCGCAACCGCCTGTCGGTGTGCAACTGGCAGCGAGGTAGGCGTTCTTGTCCCAATGAAAGCTGTTGCGATAGGTCAGGTATTGGTTTGTTGGCGTGACAGGCATGCCTTGCGGCACGCTGGTCGGAGGATCGCTGTCCGGGATTTGCGCGGGCTCCAGCCACTCCTCACGCTCATGATATCCGAGCGGGTCGGTCACATCCACGAAACGCGGCGGAGCAGCTGCACCCGGAGCTGTATAGGCGAAAGTCGTCGTGCCATAGGGCGTCGCCAACGAACTGACGAGCGAATTGGCATCGTAGGTGAAGCTTGATGTCAGGCCTATGACATCGGAAATCGAGTTCAAACGCCCTCCGGCATCATAGCTCAGCTTCGCGCTGCGTCCGAACGGGTCGGTGATCAGGGTGACAAGCAGGGGCCGCCCCGGCAGCGCGTAGGTAAATGTCGTCTGACGGCCGACTGCATCGGTCAACGAAATGAGCCGCAACTGGGCGTCGTAAGTCAGCGCGATCGCGTTGCCTTGCGGATCGACTACTTGGCTCAAGAAAATCCGTCTTGGGAATCCGGTACTGCCATCGGACTGGGCATAGGTCTCGATGCTGCCGTCCTGCAGTTGACGCCGGTAGGTGATTGGCGTCTGAGAGACGAGCGTAAAGATTGAACCGTCATCGAATTGCGCCGCGAACTTGCCTGTGCCGCTGTTGTACCCGGTGTAGTAGAACGCACCACCCCCAGATAGAAACCGTGACACGTTCGCACCCGGATTGGTGGGGTCATCAGTCACATAGGTGAGCCAATTAAGTGTCCACTTCGGGCTGACATTGAAGAAGCCGAATACCTGAGGTTGGCTGTCTTCGCGCTGATTGTAGCTGATCCTGACCTTCGCCGACGGGCCGATCGGTGGCGCGTAGCCGACGGGAGTGTCCGCCAGGGTAACGCTGACGCTCGATTCCTTGATATTGTAGCCGCAAAGAGGGCACGGGCCTGATCCAGGGCTACCAGGCCCTCCAAGACCACCAGGTCCTGCAGGACCTTCAGGAGCGCCGGGCCCTCCTGGCTTGCCTGAGCCGTTTGCATCGGGATCGCCGGGGTCGCCGGGCCTCGTCCCATTCGTCGGTCCCCTTCCCCAAATAGCCGCCGCCTCTGCGACATCCACAGTGCGCCAGCGGTGGTCAGTCGAGACGTCGGCAGGAACGAGGAAGTAGCCACTGGCCTCGGCATCGAGCGCGGCAGGCGTCACCCAAAGGTCGGAGCCTGAAAATACGGAATCCTGTACGTGGAAACGCCCATTGGCCTCGCCGACAATCGCGGCGAAATGCCCGACTTTCCAATGGACGATCGAGGGCACAGGGACGGTTTGGCCCGGTAGCCGGAGCACCAGTTTGTGCGGAAGGTTCGCCTTGTCGGCAAGGTGACCGACTTCCGCCAGGTTTGTTCCGTTTGGTCCGGCGCGATACCACTGGAGAAAGTCCACTTTCTCGAAACTGGCATTTTGAGACAGTATCAGTGATTTGAGCGCCAACGGCCCGCAGATAAACAGGTGGCGTGGATCCCGCGTCACAAGTGTCAGTTGTTCACGAGCGGTTTGGATGGCTTCTGTCGCGGACCCTGTTACAGGGCGGCGTCCAATCTGGTCGAACAATGCGGCCAGTTGTTCGGTATGCCCTAGATTTGCATAGAGCCGCGCGAGTTCGCCAACGGCTCCGTCAACAAGCGCTCTTGCCTGCGGGTCGGTGGTATCCTTGCCTTCGTCCCACGCTTTTTTCCAAGCATCGATGGCCCGCGAGAAGTAGCCGTAGTGGAGATAGGAAAACCCCAGGTTTGTGTTCAGGGCCACTCCCCAGCCGGAGCGGGGGTATTTCGACAGGAATTCCGTAAGACTGCCGACGTCATCGGGTTGAGCGCGTTGCCCATAGGCCACAATCGCCTTCGAAAGGGCGACATCCTCGACATCTGTAGTGGGCCCAGTAGCCACGAGTGGCTCTTTGAAGTGCGCTGCGCGGATTGCCGCCTGAACTGAAGTGCCGAATGGGGCGCTGGCCGCAACCGGAGCCGGACCCGCCACCAGCGTACCCGGCCATGACAACACAGCTACAATACTGATCGATTTCGCAACAAAAAGCAGCCAGTTACGCACCCGCATCGTCGCTTTCTCCAATGGGTTGTCCGTACCGAGGGTCGCGTGGGACAACCAGAATCAAGGCGTCCAAGGAATGCAGCCCCACACACCCGAGCCCCATTTGGGTGCCCCTGGTGTCGTGGAAATTGTTGTGATTGCTGTCCGATTTCCGTTCGCGTCGTAAGTGTAGGCAATACAGAGGCCGTTGTCATAGAGGACCGTCTCAAGACGCCCAAGGGAATCGTAGGTATAGGAAGTCGAGGCGCTAGCATCTGCTGGAAATTCACCAAGAAATCCCAGAACCAATGCAGCCAAGTAAGTTCTTACGCGGCGGGCTCGCAAGGGTATTTTTCCGAACCGTGTCATTGCGGGCATCCTTGTCCTGACAGTTCTCACAAACACTGGCCCGATTAGATTCACCTGTTCAATGGGCGGATGTGCGCCTTCAGTTTTGCCGCCATGACATCACGGTACCGAGAGTCCGACTGCCCTGGGGGTTTATTCCAAAGATGATATTGGAATAACCGCTCGAGCCAAGGAAACCAGAGGCTTTCGCGACCGAGAAGATCGGAAGAAAGTTTGCTCCGTCCTGGCTAAAGGAGAACGACACGTTTGTTCCATCGTCTGCAATTTGTAACCATACCGGTTGCGGAAAAGCATTCGCAGAGCTTGCTACGTCGACTGCGCTGACAGTCGTGACGTTAGTCCATCTTAACACCTGAAATATCGGAGCACCGCCGCCGTTTGTCGTGTAATTCAGTGTATGAAGTTTGCCGATGCCGTCGTACCAACCAATGCCAACACCGCTAAAGCTACTGCTGTTCCGAGTTACGGCAACCAAAGTGGTAATCTTGTAGGGAGGCATAGGCGCAGCCATGTAACGGCCGCTGAAATTCGCTGTCGATCCACTCGATGGCACATCTATACACATGCCAACGGCACTATCCGTGACGACTCCACTGCCCTGATTTAACCAGGTTGTGAGCCCTGTCCCTGCCGATGTAGGCGTCGTGGACATCACCTGACTATAAAGCCCTGCTCCGCTGGCGCTGCCGGCGTTGGAAATAATGATGCTGCCAGGTCCGTTGGTAATCGTAATCCCCGATCCTGCACTCAGGGTCTGCGCTTGCGGCGCGCCTCCAGTCGAGCCGATCATTACCTGGCCATTGGTCAGAGGTCCCACCCCTGCAAGATTTCCACTCCCGGAATTGTACTGGACGGAATTGGTTGGGCCGCCAGGAACGGCGCTGTTCACACAATTCAGCAAAGCGTTGTAATTTGCCATCACCTGCGTTGCGTCCGCAGCTTGTCCGTTCGTGAGCGTGAAAGGAAGTGTGCAAGCATTAGCTGAGTATATACTGCTTAGCAGAAGCCATGTGACAGTGACCAATATGCCCCTGTAAGTGTTGCTATGCATGAGCCCATTCCTCATTTTGTTAGAGATGGCTAATATGCTTCCTTGGAAAAATGGCTAATAGCTGTGTAGAATCCGATAGAAGGCGCAATAAGACGAATTTCTTATTGATATACATTATCACAATGCCACAAACATCCTACGATAGGAACAACAAAGTCACAAGATCGTGAAGCCGGCGCTGATTATTTTCCTAAAATCAAAAAAGATAATACGACTGCGGAATTGGCTAGTATCAAGGGTCGTCAAATTCGGCACCTCTACGATGTCGGATCGGGACACCTGACGCGGATTCCGAGGCCTTTATGTCTCGGTTTGGACCCGAAATGGCAAAGATAACGCGCAAAGATCGGCTTCGGTCAAACGCAGGCTTAAAGGCCGCTTCGGATCCTGGCTTAGTGAAAACGGATGAGTAGGTAAGATTCTCTCGTGGTGATGCGGGAGGATTGTATGGGTCGCTCGCAGCTTTCCTTTCCTCCGGAGGGCTTTAAGACTGGGTGGACGAGGACGACCGGTTCAGGCGATCGAGGCATTTTTGTCGAGGCATGTGGACCTGGAGGCGATCGTTTCGCCGACGCGATCCCGGCGAACACGGGCAGGCCGTCGTACCATCCTGCCGTACTACTCAAGCTCTCCATCGACGGCTACCTTAGCCGGGAGCAGTCGAGCCGACGGCTGGAACGCGAGGCCGCGCGAAACGTCGAGCGGATGTGGCTGCATGGCAGGCCGCCCGGCAGATGCTCGGCGCCGAGGGCATTCATGTCATCGACAACCGCGGCTACGATCATCGCCAGCTTGCCTTCTCGGCCGGCTGGTTCCCCGATCACAAGACGATCGCCGACTTCCGCAAAGACAACAGCCGCGCTCTGGTCGACTACAACGTGCAAGTCCGCGGTTGAGACCGAGTCATCTTCTAATCGTAAGTATGGGCCCAACAGCGTCGGCAGCGACCACGCAAAGCTTGCGTGCCACCGCCACACAGGCCTTGCGTGGTAGGAGCGTTTGGCGATCTCCCGGCCCCACCTCTTCACCTTGTCCTTGCCCTTGAAGCGCGTCATCAGTCCCGACGCCGCCTCGTAGAGAGCGCGCGCCGCACGTCCGCATCGCCAGCCTTCGAGATCCGGCCCTGAACATCGATCGAGGTACCCGACTGCCAACGCCAAGAGGTCAGCTCGAAGTAGACCGCGACGTCGCGCGATCGGCGGAAGCGCGACGGATCGTCGATCGCCGTCATGATCGAAAGCGCCGTCACCGGGCCGACGCCGGCGATGGCCATGAAGCGCCGGCGCGGCTCGCTGCGCGCCACCATTTTCACGACGAGGTCGTGCAGCGGCAATACTGTCTCCACAGCGCCGCGCGCGCCGACCGCTTGGCGTCCAACAGTTCGGTTGACAGCGGATCGTCTGCCACCGCCTGCCGCACCGCCTACTCGAATGCCGCGCGACCAAACCTTGCTCAAGCGGATGCCGGACGACTTCTGCGAGTGGCTTATAGCGTTCTCCAGGTCGAGGAACTTGGCCTTCAGATTGCCGGTGTGTCAGCAGAAGCCGCGTTCTGTAGCAGCTCTCCGACTTGATGTAGGCCTGGCGGAACCAGCCGGTGCGCACGATGTGGGCGATCTCCAGGGCATCGGCCTTGTCGGTTCGGCCAGGGGGAAGAAACGCAGGGCAGTCGTTGCGGGAAGACGATCGAGGCTGAGCGAAGCGAAGTCGTTCTTCGGTCAGACCCAATCCATTCGAGTACGCCGTGGGCGTGGCCTAGAACGAACAGCTAGGTAGCCATTTGCCCCTAGCCGCTGCCACTCTCCGGTGGCGCACAGGACCACAGTGCACTTGCGGTGGCCTGCGGCTGCCAAGCTGCCAAAGCGCCGTGACGACTTTCCCCCATCTCCGCTCGATCAACGCGAAAATGGTCGGTAGCAAGGGCGAGAATGACTTAATCACACAGGTCCTCAGTAGCATCGCCGAATGATCAGGCTACTCGTGGCCGCGCATGCGCGGTGAGGCAGTGCCGGGACAAGTCCGCCGCGGCTGCTGGCCAAATTGGCATAAGGCCGTCGTCCAAAAACAAATAGTTGGAGCAGTTCGGCGATTTTACCAAATATGTCGCCCAAAAGTGTGCGCGGCGCTTTTGGGGTAACGACATGCATAAAAAACAAGACTTAAAGCGCGTCGACTAAACCCGTTTCAACGCGACGCACTTTATGCCTGCGGCGAAGGCAGCAATGATGCCTCTTGTGGCAATCGCGGCGCGGCGGCTTCGTCCTCGAACAACTTGCCGGTGCGTTGCCAGATCACGGTGGCGACAAGCATCGCGATGTAGCCGTCGACCGCATAGTGCCAGCCTGTGTAGACAGAGCCAAACAGAATCAACAGCGCAAACGCCCATCCTGCCATGCCAAACCATCGGTTGAGCCGAGTCAGATAGAAGGCATTCAGCGTTGCGACGGCTACATGCATGCTGGGCATCGCCGAGATACCCGAGCCGAGCGTAAACTTTCCGGCCTTGTAGCTCTGCAGCAGGTACTCGGAATAATTGAGCACAAGTGCGTTGGAGGGGCGCTGGACCAGTGCCTTTAAGAGGTCCGCATAGCGCGGGTCATTCAAGAACTGGTCGTAGAAGATCGGTCCAACGGAAGAAAACAGCATCGCCAGCAGCGTTCCGACAAACAGGGTGGTGAGCGCCAACGCCGCGAGGTAGCGCAGATGCACTGGCCGGTTGGCATGCAGCGCGGCAAGGAACACTATCGCAAACCATCCGAAAAACCAGATCCTGGAGTATGTCTGCACGATAAGCCAGGACAGCGCATCGGAATCGAAGGCATGGACGATGTGCCAGGGCGCGCGACCATGAAAGAAGTCATCAAGGTCGGCCATCGCCCTGTCGCTATAGAAAGGCACCACGTTTGGTATATTCAGCTTGTAGGTCGTGTATGCAGCAAGCGACAGCGTGAAGATCGCGACGACAAGAGCTATGCGTGGCCCGCTGAAACGAATGAGGTTCACGATGAACTCCATTGGTTTCCTGGGCGAGGCGACCACTGCTACAGGCACAAGGACGAAGACGAAAATAGTCCAGCCCCGCAATCCAAGTTCCGTGAAATAGATACAGATCATTTCATAGAAGGTGGCCGGCCAAATCAGGGCGGCGCCGAGAACGTACAGCAGACAGAACGCGACCAGCTTGAGCGCGACATCAAGCACCGGGCCGGCATCGGCAGGACGACAGACCTGTTTCGGCAGGTCGCGGCCGAACTCCGCAAGCACATCTCCAGAAGCGTCCACAAGAGCCCCTCAGCGGCATCGAGGCCTTCCGAATACACTGCCAGACTTAAAGTATGCTTATGCGTATCTCGAAAAAATGAGAGGATCGAGCGCAAATCACGTTATCTCGCAAGGCTGCGGATGCGAGACGCCGTCCCCCAACGTTCGCAAGGATCGTATCAGTGATCCATGACCTTGACGATTCCTCGGTCATCCTCTAGGCGTCGCCGAGCAGCATCATGGTCGCGGGCGCGCACCTTCGCAGTACCGGCGATGGCCGACGGAAAAATCCGCTTCGCGGTGACGCTCGGCCATCCCGTCGCAGCAACGAAAACGGAAGAGAAGGAGAACCTTCGTGTGCAATATTTGCACACAAACTCTTATAACTACTTGATTTTGTTTATTTGTCTGCCCCATCCATCATTTGACCGCCTGTGTCGCGGGTAAGCGCGACGGGATGGCTGTCGATCAGATGCCATTGGCAAGTGGGATGATCACGGCTCAGCCGCTGCATAGCAAACCTGATTCAGCGTCCAATCCCCTGCCCCAACTCGCGCGCGCCGCTACGCCTTGCATTTTCGTTGTGCTCGCAACATTGAGGCGAACAATGCAGCACTGTGCTCCACATTGCAGGACCGTGATCCAGAGTGATTGAGCGTGATGCACAACCGTCCGATGCACTATCCTTCTGCCCTATGGGGATACTTCGACCGCGCCCTAAGCCAAAGAAGGCCTACCCGAACAGCGACCGCTTCGAGGAAGATGGCCGGCGCCTTTACAGCGCGTACAATGGCACAAAAGTAGCGCGACCGCGGCGCCAGTATTCTTCGAAGCGGCTGCGCCTCGTCGCGATCGTGCTCGTCCTAGCGGTCGGCGCCGTGCTGGTCTTCGTCATGAGCCAATTGCCGCACTAGGTCTGGGAATCGTCTGCCTACAATTCCCTACTTTGCAGAGCTGCCATTCTGTTTTTTTCCTGGCACTTTCTTGGCAGGCGCGGGCGCGGCTTTGCGGCCTAGTCCCGCGGCTTTCGCTAACGCTGATCGTTGCGCGGCGTAGTTCGGGGCGACCATCGGATAGTCGGACGGCAGGCCCCATTTGGTGCGATAGGCTTCCGGGCTGAGGCCGAAATGAACGCCGACATGGCGCTTCAGCGATTTGAACTTCTTGCCGTCATCGAGGCAGATAATGTAGTCGGGGAATACCGACCGCTTAGGATTGACGGCAGGGACGAGCGCTACCTCCGTGACAGTGATGGGTAATACCGGCAAGCGACGAATGAACCGAAGCAATCAGGTCCGGCAGCCCCGCGACAGGCAGCGGATTGTTGCTGACGTATGCGGAAACGATCGCCCCGGTCAGTTCGATTAGGATATTATCTTCAGCTTGCTCAAGGTTGTTGTCAGCCATAACCAAACCCCACAATCATAAACCCAGCTTTATACATAGGAAGTCGGCTGGTGCTTGGTAAGGCTGACCAGGCTAGGGATTACCCGGGCACCACCCGCCTACGGCAATGCCCAGGCCTATAGCGAGGCCGAAGGCGGATGAAAGGCCCGTAGCGCTCTCGCAGCCCTTCCTGTGGGGCTTTCAAGGTGCTGGCCAGGTTATCGGTCAGATCACCGGAACCTAATATGCGCTGTTCGCTTATCGCCAGATGGTGGGGAGTACTGGCGGTCGTGCCGGTCCTACGGGCCTCCACCGTTATCCTATTTGTGTCGCTCGCCGTCCTCGGCTCCTTAGCGTGCGGCTACCTCTTCGACGCTCTGTGGGGCCTGTTTCCGTGAACAACGGGTTCGTCAAAGCCGCGCTGATGTGGCTTTGCCGCCTCCTGTGCCATATCGCAGCCCCGACGATCCTGTAGCGCACAAGACGCCTACGACAATCTCGCCAGCAGTTGAGCGTGGGAGTATACTTCCGCTGCACTAAGGTAGCAGTGTCAATGCAGGACAGGGCTGCCGAGATCCATTGGGGGCAAACATGACCCTGCGCAGCTACGCGATGAACCAGGCAACTTTCCCGGAGATGTACGAGCGGTGGCTCGTAGGCCCTCTTTTCCAGCCGTGGGCGGACATGACCCTCGAAGAAGTACGTTTGTCTCGAGGCGATCGTGTCCTCGACATCGCTTGCGGAACGGGAATCGTGGCACGCGTTGCTAGGGAGCGGCTCGGTAACGCCGACTTCGTCGTCGGCATCGACGTTAGTTCGGACATGCTTGCCATTGCGCGCGCCGTGGCACCAGACATCGACTGGCGCGAGGGCAATGCCAGCGCCCTGCCTCTCCATGACGGGGAGCAGTTCGTCGTCATCGTCTGCCAGCAGGGATTGCAGTTCTTTCCCGACAAAGCTGCGGCGGCAGCGCAGATGCGGCGGGCGCTGGCGAAAGGCGGCAGATTGGCGGTAACCACCTGGCGCTCCGACGATGAAATCCCGTTCTTTCGGGAATTGCGCCGCGTCGCGGAGCGGCATCTGGGCGCAATCTCGGATCAGCGATACAGCTTTGGAGACGCTGCTCTGCTCGAGACGCTGCTTCGGGAGGCGGGTTTCAACGAGGTTCGGTCGAAGGTCGTATCGCGCACTATACGGTTCGAGGACGACGCTCCATTTCTGCGATTGAACGCAATGGCGCTCGTCGGCATGAGTGCTGCCGGCAAGGCAATGGGCGATCATGAACGCAAGCGCGTCGTGGAGGACATCGTGAGCGAAAGTGCGCCCGTGCTGCAACCCTATACCGATGGATCGGGAATCGCTTTCGAGGTCAGCACTAATCTGGCGACGGCCAAAGGCTGAAGTCTTCCATCACTGTCCAATAATGCGTAGCAAATCGCGCCGCCTTTCGACCTGTCTCTTTGATCAGCCGGCCCCGCTAAGAACGTTCCTTCACATTACGATCTGCTGCTGATTACTCGCCGTACTTAAGAATGACAAGAGGGCCATCATCACGGCCGCTGCGAAGGCACAGGCCGCTGCCGACTGGATGCACGCTCAGCAGTTGCATGTAAGCCAGCCTGAGGTGCAGAGCGGGCCGCAATAGGCGCTCTGTGCCGACTCATTTGGCTCGACCATAGAGACGATGATGACTGCTCATTCTCGTTTGGCACGTCAGTTGGAACCGGGCGCTATTGGCGCTCTCGGCTCCGACTATTGATCCTCACCGTTGCTACATCCAGCGCTATTCGTTGCCGACTCCGGAGGAGTTGAAGATCTTGACACATAATATCAGTGATTACTAATAATTCTCTGTGTGCAGCGGGCC
>NZ_QZWZ01000081.1 GCF_003601975.1 Mesorhizobium waimense | reverse complement strand
GGCGCAACGCCGCACATATTGCGGGCGAGTGGTTTCGGTCCAGGGCATCATGATCTCCGTCGAATCTCAGCAATCCGACAGAATCACAACCCGCTGAAATCACTCACCTCTTTTTGGAACGGACACTGAGGGAGCTTCGGCCCCGCACCGACGTGCTGCGACATCCGCTACTCGGCGTCGCGCGACCGAGCGCGCCACCAAATTGACGAACACTCGCAACACAAAATCTCACCGATGTTTTGCTGGTCCCTACTGGCTCCTTCGCCATTACGTGGAAGACAACTTCGAATGCTCCATTGCGCGCAATCATCAATCGCCGGGCAGGCAAGCAGATGACGAAAGCGACTCATTTATCAATAAATAGGCAAAAGCAACTTCTTGACATTGCGAGAATTGCTTTCAGCTCAACATATAACTGAGCTGATATTTTAGCAATAAGAGAATAGATTGGGACTGTATCGGAGATACCCATGCTTGCGCGAGAACCGATGCCGCTCACTCAAATATTCTGCCTGCCTCTGCCTGCCACGGTGAACAGCCGGACCGCCACCATACCGGCTATTGAGTCAAACTGGCTTTCGGCCGTTTCCGTCCAATCTGATTTGGAGGTCGCGAAGGGAAGCTCGCAATGCCTGTTTAGGGACCAACCCAAGAGACACAGCCTCAGACTTTACAACCTACCGCTGAACCCGAGATCATCAAGTTGAGAATTCTCCCCTTATTCCCCCCTTATTCCACAGAAATATTGCTCCCCTCGTCACCACATCTGGCTCCGAGCACTGCGCCTGACAAGTCTAGCTAGACGAAATCCACTCGACAGATTCTATCGACAATGGACCGTACTGCCTGGATAGTGTATCTTATTAGATCAATTTCGAACGCGGGGGGCTATCATTCCCATCCTAAGTGAGGATGAGCGAGAAGAGCTAATAGGCCTGCTGAACGACCTAGTGAGCGGTCAGCCTGCGCCTCGCGCCTATCTCGCTCAGTTGCTGCCACTTGAGCTGCGTGGCAAGCTCGATGCCGCGGGAGGTCCGACCTTCCTGTCCAGCCGGACGATCGAGATCTGCCTAGTGAGCGGATATGAACTCGCACCGCCGGCGCTGCAAGGCATCTTGGAACATTTGATCGCCGCTGGGAACGCGAACGTGGCGCGATTTAGCGACCGACTTACGAACCCTCCGCCTGCTGCCGCGCATCCGCTCGATGCCATTGTGCTGAGCAATCGGCTGCCATTCGCCGACCGCGCTCCACTCCGCGCGATATTGCGCGACATGTCCGTAATGCAGAGTCCAACACCGATTCTTGCGATTGGCGGCGAGGTCGAGAGTGGCCGGTCCCACTCGGCGGAACTGGTTTCTCATTACTGTTACTCGCAGCAGGACGCTGTGTTTTGCAAGTTCGCGCTCACACCAACAAATGCCGCGGAATCTGGACCAAAGGAGATTGCGGTCGACCTTGTCATCCAGCTCGGCGGCACAGCGGCCGAGGTGCCGCCGCCGCCGCAAACATCCAACAAAGAAGCTTGGTACAAGGAACTGGCGAATTGGGTAATCGGCAACGCCAACAAATCCGAGAACGGAATCAATCGCCGCGCCTGGGTAGTTCTCGACGGATTTGAGCGCGGCATCCTGCGCGAGGACACCTTCCAATTTCTCGTCGAATTGCAGAGGTTGTTCACGCTGGGTGTCACAGCGCGAAGGCATCGGCTGATATTCTGCGGTTTCCCCGAAGAACTGGTCCTAAAAGTAGGCGCCAGCGCAAAGAAATACATAACTATGCCTCTGACCAGGGACCACGTTGTCGAGGTCGTCGAGATGATCGTCGCCGCGCAGCCGGCCATTCCGCAAGAGGACCGCGCAATCGTGATGACAGAAACACTAAAGCTAGTTCTCGACAATCAAGTGCCGCCGTTCAAAGCGCTGACGATAGTAGGCGAGCGACTTCGCAGTGCCATCGAAAGAGCTGGCATCTGATGGCGGAGCTGTCCAGCTACAGTCGCGCTTTTTTGGCTGCGCTTGCCAGTGATATGACGCAAGGTGATCGCACGAAGTCCGGTTCCACGAGCGAAGAGGATTCCACCCTCCAACGTCGCCTCGCAGTGCTTTCGGTCCTGCACGTCTTTACCTTACAGGATTTGAAGCAAGTGGATGGTTCGCGCGATGCAGTGGCGATCGCGGCCTTGCGGCGCGCCAGTTATGCCGCTCCGGGATTTCGCGAGCTGCGCGGGAGGTCGCTCAAGCCGGATGAAAGGGAGAAGGCCTTGCGCGAGATCGCCCGCCCGAACGACGCGCTCGACCTCATCGCTAGGTTTCCCGGTCGGATCATGACCCCTGCTCAGCGCTTCTTCGAGAAGCTGTTGGCGGGGCAGGAAATTGACGTCGACAAACTCATGCATGCAGAGTTGCTCGCGCTACGCGAGGCGAACAGGTGGGCAGGCTATCTATCGATCGAGCGTTTCACCGAAAGTCAGCTCAAGCTTGCAGTCGAGAACGCCGCCGCGGTCTCATCCATCGAGCATCTGCTGGTCGAGGAATTTGTCGGACGAGAGGACGAGCTCAACGAGTTGCGGGTGTTTACGGGCATCCTCGAACGCAGCCTATATGCGAAGGTAACCGACTTCGCTCGCGGCGGTGAGAACCAACTGCTCCTCATCGAAGGGCTAGGCGGCATCGGCAAGACGGCACTGATCGGGCACTTTCTGTTCAACAACCGCGGCGACACAGATGGTCCGCTGTTTCCGTTCGCGTACCTCCCCTGTGACGACAGTTCCATCGACCTTCGGCAGGGGCAGTCTATTCTGATCGAGGCCGCTGGCCAGTTCGTCCGCCTGGTTTCCATCCGTCGCGCGATTGTCGGTAAGACAGAGCCGATCACTGTCTTTCAGCATGAGTACGAAGGCTTCGTGCGCGCGACCAAAGCTTACGGCGAAGCACGTGGCCAGCTCACGTCCCGCCGATCGGAGTTGGAGTCGCAGGAGCAACGGCTGGAGTCGTCGCGTGGGCAGCTATCCCTTTTGGCCGACGCGTTTGCTAGCCTTGCTGGGGCAGCCTGCAAGGCGCTGGAGAGGCCTGGGGGCAACACTCCGCCCGCGCTCCTTTTCATCGATACCTTCGAGGAGGTCCAGTACTACGCCCGCGAGCAGCTTGAACCATTCTGGAACCTGTTTTCCCAGCTTTTCGATTCCTCAAAACAGATCAGATTGCTGATATCGGGAAGACCACCACTTGCGACAGTGCCGACGAGTATCCGACAGAGCAAGATTGAACTGGTGGAGCTTGAACCAGTGGCCGCGGTGGAACTGCTGCATCGTGAGACCGCGATGCCTCGCGAGGCGCTCGATTCGGTGGCCCGCCAGATCGGCGGCAATCCGCTCAACCTAAGACTCGCCGCCCGCATAGTGGCCGAAGAAGGTGCACAACCCGGCAAAGGCATCGTCGATCTGCAGACCCGGCGATTCGGACTGTTCAGGCTCGGACCTGAGGTTATCCGCGGCCGGCTCTATCGTAGGCTGCTGGAGCGTATTCATGACGAGGATGTGCGGCAACTCGCGCACCCCGGGATGGTGTTGCGCCGCGTGACTCCAGAAATCATCGAAAAGGTCCTCGCGCCACTATGCGGGATAGCGGGCGTCGATGAAAAGCGAGCAGTAGAACTCTTCGAGGCCCTGATGGCCGAACATACCCTGGTCAGGCTCGATGACGACAATTCGTTGCGCTACCGTGAAGACGTGCGTGCGCCCGTGCTGTCGATGCTCATCGCCGAAGACCCTCAGCAGACAATGCGCGTCCACCGTCTTGCGATGGACTTCTATCGGCCGGAAAGGGATGCGGTCAGCGTCGCCGAGTTCATCTACCACGGTCTCATGAGCGGCGCCGATCATCACTCGCTCGATGATGCCTGGCGTCCGGACGCGGCACGCTACCTGAATACGGCGATATCCGACTTGCCACCGGAAGCAACGATATGGCTCGCCACCCGAATGAGCCTGGAGATTGGACCCGAGCTGCGCGCAAACGCGGACACCGCTGCCTGGGAAAGGATCATCGGGCCCGAAGTGTTGACCCTGCTGGAACACAGGGGGTCGGCCAGGGCGTTGCAGCTGCTCGACCAGCGGGGCGAGCGGACGCCCGACAGCGCTCTATTTGCCATTGAGGCGCGATGCCTGATGTCGCTTGGCAGAGCGGCTGACGCCAACAGGCTGCTGCAGTCGGCGCTGGCCGGCTTTCCGGTTCATGGCAATCGCGGCCGTCGCGCTGAGCTTTTCTGGCTGCTTTATCAAGTTCGCCTGTCGCAGAGTAGCCGGACGGAGGCAATCGCCGCGCTCGACGATTTGATCGAGATTGCCAAAGAGATGCGGAGCAAGCTGGCCCTCGTTCAGGCGCTTGTGGCGCGGATAGAGCACTTGCGCGAGGAGAAGGCGGACGCGTCAGTCTTCCAGGGCAATCTGAGCAAGGCCCTCCTGGAACTCAACGGCGGCGAAATTCAACGCGAGCCGGACGTGGTTCGCAGCGGCGTGGCAAACCTTTCCGAAGATGCGGTCGGCGAGGCGCGGGACGTCATCCGACAGATGGCATCGAGCCTCTTCGACCTCGTCGCCAACGGCAGGCTCCAGCGCCAACAGCGTTGGATCGATGTACTACGCACGATGCTGGAGGAAGCCCAGCAGCAGCCAGAGCTGGAACGGTTCAGGCGTCATGGTGCGAAGACACTTGCTGATACCGCGGGAACGAGGACCGAGCTGCCTTCTCTGCTCGAAACGGCCATCGATGCCATGATGGATGGCGGCGATGGCCGCCTTAGCGCTCGGCAGGCCTACGCTGCCCGGATCATCTGGGTGATTCTGCAGATGGAGACAGGCACATTGAAGGCCGCCACGCTGGCTGGCCTTGACGACTATCAGCCGGACTGGCGGCGCGCGGCCTCGGCGACGTTAGCGGCCGTGTAACGCGAAGTGAGGAGGAAACTTTGGCGGGGTGGAAGCAGTATCTCAAACAGCCCGACCTCACAGCGATCGCCGAAGCCGCCATCGCGAGCGGGCTGGCTACACCCGAAATCTTGACTGCGCTGCTCAGGCAAATTCCGCGCAGTTTTACTGGTTTGCTCCCCGGGTTTCCGCTTCCTCCAAACCTGCGGCTGCGGGCCGACCTCGATTTCATGAATCGCGTGCACAACCTCGTCACCGGCGAAGTCCCTCTGGCCATCTTTCTCTCCACGATGATCGAGTCGACGGGGGACGCCGCCGCAATCGGCGTGTTCGAGACCGCACTGGCCAAGGTCAAGGCCCTTGAACAGGCGCCGCTTGTCGTCACGCCCGAAGCCATTCCTGGAGCGGCTGCCGACGATCAGGTGCAGCCAGGCGGACCCTACCTCACCACTGCTAATCGCGAAGTCTCATGGGAGGCGCAAATCAGCGAGTTCGACGAGACGCTTGCTATTCGTTATCTGCGCATGGGCACGCGTGCTGCCGGATCGGTCTTCAAGATCGTCATACATCGGCACATCCACGGTGAGGCGGAGTTCATCACCGACGATCGCCCCCGGCTGTCCAACGGCACGGGCTGGGTCATCGCCCCCGGTCTCGGTATTACAAACCATCACGTTGTCAACGCACGCTCTGCCTTGTTCGGTGAAGGCGACGCCACTGTCGATGATTTTCGACTCCAGGCAGAAACGGCAAAGGTACGATTCGACTATTTCGAAGTGAACGATACTGCAGACGGTGTGGTGCTCGGACCCGGTGCGCTGCTGGCGAGCGACGCCGAGCTCGACTTTGCTCTGTTGCAATTGCCAAATACATTTGGCATCCGGCTGCCGTTGAGGTTGCGTCAACAGAAGATCGGCAAGCGCCTAGACCAACCGCTTGGCACCCGGGTCAACGTGCTGCAGCATCCGAACGGCAGCCCGATGCGTCTTGGGTTCCGCAACAATTTCGTGGTGCTCGGAGATGACAACGTGCTGGCCTATTTGACCGACACGGCGTCCGGGTCTTCGGGCTCGCCGGTCTGCGACGATGCGTGGAGCGTTGCGGCGTTGCACTATGGCTCACGCGGCGTTTCGGATCAGAACCTCAAACTAATGGGCAGGCTTGTGAAACAGGAGAATGTAGGGACCCCAATCCCTCAGATCCTGAAGCATCTTGCCGCCAACCATGCCCGCCTGCATAAGCAGATCGTCGACGGTCAAGCCGGGCTCAAGCCCTGAGGCGTTCACGGTATCGATTGGTGGCGTAGCGAAGACCATGATTGCGCGTCGGGAGGCGGCTTCTCTCCTTCCGCCACCCTAATGAGACTGTAACCGCCGTCGCTGAACAGGCCACCCGGCACCTCACCTGTCACGTACAGTTCGCGCTTGCGTATCGCAGACGCGACGCGAACGGCGGCGCCGGACGTGGCGAGCTCGTCTTCGACATCGCCGTCTTCGCAATAGGCGATGGTGAACATGCCGAGCGTCAACCAGTCTACGGTCGGATCACGATAGGCCGCAGCAAGGAGCCTTTTGGCCGATGCAGCAGCCGGAACCGCCGTCAACGATCCGATGCGGCGGGCGGGATCGATAGTGCGCGGTATCGGCACGTGCATGATTTCGCGGACGCGTCGCTCCACGTCTGCCGAGCCAACGAGGCCGGCATTGCTGTCGCCCACGCGCCAGATCATTGCGCCGGCGAGCTTGGGTTCGGCGCTGCGGGCAAGCAGGATGGTGCGGTCTGGCGTTCCTTGACATAGACCGGCAGTCGTCCCCCCTCCCGTCGCTTGTGCCAGGACCCAATCGTCGCCCGTTGCGGCCGCCAGATCGTCGAAGAGTTCCATTACCGAAGGCGAACCGAAATCGACGAGAACGATCGCTAATCCCTGATCACCGCCCGTTTCGTTGAGGCCACGCCGTAGGCGTCGCAACTCGCCCAGCATCGCCACGGCATCCGGGTCCAGCGCGCCGGGACCGAAAACCTCTTCGAAGTCAATCAGCAGGCACAGGACCATCGACCACCGGCGCTTTGGCCATGAGACGCTTGTTCTACCACCGAACCTGCGCCCAGACTTCAGCCTCTTCCGCAACGGCTGCCGCTGCCTGGCTTGTCAGCAAGTCGCGGCGGAACATCCCCACCTGCGCCCACATTCGCTCGCGCTGTCCGTTGGTGAACTCGTGCATCCAGTCGTCATCGACATAGTTCATGTAATTGTGGATCGGGCATTCTGCGCCGGCGGAAGCATTTGCACACAGATTGTGCGGCTGCTCAGCATCCGCCGGCTTGCCGTAGTTGGGTCCGCTGTGCGCAGGCGTGTCGCTGACCTCGTCGCCTGGAAGCACGCATGCATCCTGGAATGTGTGATAGAGCCCGAGCCAGTGCCCAACCTCATGCACTGCCGTCATGCCGAGATCGTAAGGTGCCCCTGTTCCGCCTGGCAGCGAGCTATGCATAATGACGACGCCGTCCATCGCCGGATCACCCTCCATCTGGAACGGAAAAGTAGCCCAGCCGAGCAGCCCGCCACCCGGCTCAGCGGTATAGAAATTGAGTCCACGCTTGGGATCGACGGCCTGGTTCTGCGTTTTGCAGTTGCGCTCGCGCGCAGACATATGACCCATGCGGAAGAATTCAGGGTTGTCGACAACCGAAACGTTTCCTTCCTCGGCGGTGAACACAATCCCCATTGGGGCATAGGCGTCATTGAGCACCTTAACCTGCTGCTTGCGTTGAACCGCACTAATCGCGCCCTGCTCGCCATCGACGACGTGTATGAAATGGACCGGTATGATCAGGGAAAGATCGGCCTCGGTGATCCGCGTGTCCTGGATGAATTGCGCTTCGAGTTCGGCCATTCGGGCTCGGTCACCGCTACCCACATCAATGGTAGCGCATCTGCGTCTCTGGACCATGGCATTCTCCTTGCTAACAGATCACCTCGCGGACGATATCCGCATCGCACTCAACTGCATGGCAACTATGGGATTGCACGGCAGTTGTGAAATTTATCGAATTCAAGTCTCTACGCGTGCTTCATATTGCGCCTTTCGCAAGACTTGCGCAACACTGAAAGAAGTAAATTATAAACAAAGGATGTGTTTGCAAATATAGGATAACTTTGGGGAAGTTGCATGTTCATGGAGCATGACGCACGAGTGTGCCATTGGCGACCGAACCAATATTCCATTCAATGGGGTGGGTCTGGACCGTACGCGGAACAGCACGAAGGTTGCCGTCGTAGTGCGCTGCGTCACACCCGCAATTGGCTTCGTACACTGCCGCTGCAACGGCCCTCACACGCTGCCACTTCGCACTAAATTGCTACGGCGGTGAGCGCAATCGGACGCTCTACGCATCCCATTCAAGTCAGTCGCCGCCGTTTTCCCCGCCGAGAGCCTTCAAACGAACGATGAGCGCAAGCCCAAGAGATTTTCTGTCGCGGAACCCCGCAGCGCCGCAGGCGCCGGCCTCCTTTGATTGCGATAGTCTCGCCTGATCGAAGGCCGATCAATGCATTCAAGCGTAAGCGCGATCAGACCGCCTTCGCCTGCTGGTGCCGTATCTCTTTAACTGAGGGCGACGGAACGGTTGGAGGTCCTAACCTCATTGCTTTCTCTTTCGAGCCCTTCTATTGATACTCCAAAGCTAATTGAGTAATATCGGATATAATTGCGTACTTTGGTGAAATGCTGACCAGGCTCGTAACCGCGTGGTGCCAAAATGTCGAAATCAATGATATTTCTGATGGATGGAACGGGAAGTGACGCGACGTATGATTTGTTCTCCAATGTTTATTCTTTAAATCAGATAATCGGCGAGAGCAAAAAACACACGATTGGGAGAACATACCATCACAAAAGCCAAGTTACATTTTATCTTCCCGGGATCGGAACGCGTTTTACTGTCTCTAGACTTATACGAAAATCAGGATTTTTTTGGATTACCGAGAAGGTTCGCGAGAACGTTTTTGGGGACAATCTAGAGCAACTTGTAATTCGCGCATACGTCAATTTGTGCGCCAACTACAGACCAGGCGACGACATCATCTTAGTCGGGTTCTCCCGCGGAGCCGCCGCCGCCAGAATTCTTTCCAGATTCATTTCCGATTTCGGAATCCTCCGCTCCGAAATGCTGATTCATCTTGACAGTCTATGGAACGAATTCACAACAATATCGCGATTAGTTGACGACAACGATTATCGATCGGAGATCGCAAAATTAAAAGCGGAGCTGGCGGGTTCATATGGTGAAAAGCGTCCCGTATTTCATCAACTTAAGGCAAATGAAATGCCGATTAAATTTATGGGCTTGTTTGATACGGTTGTTGGTCCGAAGGACAATGAACTTTATCTTGATCTGAAGTTCCGTGATTTAGTTCCTGCTTCTGGTGTTCAAGCAATCGTTCACCTCATGAGCATGCACGACATGCGGGAAGAATTCATTCTCCAGCGCTTTCAGCTTGGAACCAATGGAGGGATCTCAGGCCAGAAGGTACGGGAAATCTGGGTGCCAGGAGTTCACTCCGACGTTGGTGGGGGGTACGAAGAAAACTTCGTTTCCAACGTTTGTCTGCTAAGCATGAGCGACATGCTTGCTAAATATGGGGGCGTTGCACTCGATCGGTCTGGATACCAACGAGTAGTTAGCCAGATAAAGGCAAAGAGGCGAGAGAACCGTATCGTAGTCAACCCAGAGCCTTTCGTCCCACAGAAGAAGTCCCGTAGCCACATGGTCCACGTTGGCGACGAGTTTCATCCGCTGCATTTATATCTGCTAAAAAAGTTCGTTGTCTGGAAACACTCTTCAAATACAGAAAGATATAGAGACGACTTCGAAAATCTCAAGTATGTGACTGATGCCGACCTGAGGGAGACTTTTCGCGCTTGGATAAGATAGCAGTTTTGTTTCTTGGTGGCATCGTCGCCAGCAGAGGACGAATTCCACTCTCGCAGCTCGCAACATGAGGAGAACGTGACGGTCGATGCCGAATCCGCCATGGCTCGTGATGTTCTCCTGGCAGGTCGGTCAATTAGGCTGCTGAGCGCCAGCCACCGAGAACGGAAACCGCGTCTGCCTATACGCAAATCGTGGGTCCGCACCTCACCGCGGTCTTGCGCCAGAGCAACGGCTCGATCCCGGAGCGATGGCGGCCGCCACCTGCAAGGCCTAGATAGAGCACGTCCGGTTTAATCTGGGTCATAACCTGCGGCCTTGAAGTAGTTCTGGCATTCGGCTGGGGTGAAGAGGTCGACGAGCGATCCGACGGCGATCCACAGGGCTGTGATTGTCCTCTCGGCTTTGGCGCGCATAAGAGCCTTGAGTTTTGAGAAGGCGTTTTCGATTGATGGGATGGATGGCTCCTGCTCCCGGCGTCGCATTGCGCCATAGTTGGAATGTCATTGTCCCAAAGAGAGGAGCCATCCATGTCCAAGCTTGCCACAGTCGGTATTGACCTAGCAAAGAGCGTCTTCCAGGTCCATGGTGTCGATGAGAACGGTCGGATTTTCGCGCGCCGCCAGCTTCGCCGCAGCCAGTTGCTCGCGTTTTTCCAGAAGCGTCCGCGATGCTTGATCGGCATGGAAGCTTGGGCGGGCGCTCACGACTGGGGACGCCGGTTGCAGGAGTTGGGGCATGACGTCCGCCTGATGCCGCCGTCTTATGTGAAGCCTTACGTGAAGCGCGGGAAGACGGATGCTGCGGATGCAGCCGCGATCTGTGAAGCCGTGACGCGCCCTTCCATGCGGTTTGTCGCCATCAAGAGCGAAGCCTGCTCTTCGGTTCTGGTTCTTCACCGCACGCGGGACTTTCTGGTTCGCCAACGCACGCAGATCGGCAACGCGATCCGAGCCCACATGACGGAGTTCGGCATCATTGCAGCGAAGGGCGCACAGAACGTCGATGGATTGAAGGAACAACTGGATCGGCTGCCGGAAGTGGCTCGGATGCCCGTGAGTTTGCTCTTCGATCAGTTGGCCGAGACCAACAAGCGGATCGAGCGGCTGACCGACGAGATCGAAGAGACCCACGTGCAAAACGAGACAAGCCAGCGTCTGGCTACGATCCCAGGCGTCGGCATGCTGACGGCGACGATCATCGCGGCGACGACGCCGGATGTCGACAATTTCGACTGCGCGAGAGACTATGCGGCTTGGCTCGGCCTCACGCCCAAACCGCACTCCACCGGAGGCAAACAGAAGGTCGGCCGAATCTCGAAGATGGGCAATCGTTATATCCGACGATTGCTGTATCTGGGCGCCATGGCGCAGATCATGCTCAGATGTCGGCTCAAGCGCGAGCCGGGACCGGACTGGCTATCGAGTATGCTGATGCGGAAGAAGACGAAGGTCGTTGCCATCGCCTTGGCGCATCGTATGGCAAGAACAATCTTCGCCGTCCTCAGGGATGGATCGCGTTACAAGCCGCAGGCCACTGCCGCCTGACAGGCTCTCGGAATGGTCAGGGCAAAGTGAGGTGATGGCGAACAAACGGAGACGAAGAACCAGGACACCCCGATCAATCCGAAGCGCCTCGAGCGCGCTCGATTGAGTGGGACCTGTTCTCCAAGCGGATATTCATCAGGGCGCGCAGCGATCCCGTTGCACATTCAGACGCCGTATACATGGCCGCAACCGACCTGTTCACCAAACCCGATCCGACACCCTTGACCCGCAGGAGCCATCCATACACGGATTGAAGTCAGGGCTGTAGGGCGGCAGGACATGAGCCTCGCGCCGGTCGTCTCGATTGCATCGCGAACGCCGGCGGCCTTGTGGGCGGGAAGGTTGTCCATCACGACGATGTCGCCCTCCGACAGGGTCGGGACCAGCACCTGCTCGACATAGGCCAGGAATACGTTGCCGTTCATGGCGCCGTCATAGACGAACGGGGCGGTCATGCCCGTCAGCCGCAGTGCGCCGGTGAAGGTGGTGGTTTTCCAATGGCCGTGCGGCACGCCCGCCCGGCAACGCTCACCGCATGGCGCACGGCCCCGCAGCCGGGCCATCTTGGTCGATAGTCCAGGGTAAGTAGGCCGGAGGGATTTCACCTGCCGGCCTCTCGCAGAACGGTGCGTGAACCTCTCGATTCACACCGCTCCCATCAGGTAAACGTGTTCGTTCCGAACGCCTTCCAATGCACGAACAGTCCCGGATTTTCCTTCGCCAGCTTTCGCAAGAAGAGACTGGCGCGTGTCTTGTGGGACTGAAAGCGCTTGAACTTTCGCCTGATCCAAGCCCTGAGTTTCTGATTAACGTAATCAGCCAGAGTGGACAGGGCCGAACGACTGTACCATCCATAGTAGGCAATCCATCCCCGGAGGAGCGGATTGAGCTGTTTGGCAATTTCGGTCAGCGTCCCCGGCGTCTGCCGCGGGATGTTCAAGCTTTTGATCGTTGCCCGCATCGATTTGAGCGCCGTCGGACTGACCGCAGGCGTGTAACCACAGAAGAACTCGTCCCGCTGTGTGTTCGCCACCCGTCGCGGCCTGAACTGATACCCGAGAAAGTCAAACGTGACATTCGGATACGCCTCTCTGCGCCGTTGATCCTTGCAGTAGACAATCTTGGTCTTTGTCGGATGCATCTGAAGTCCGCACGCTGCCAGCCGAGAACTCAGCTCCGCCTTGAGGGCTTCGGCTTGTTGCTCGCTCCGGCAATGCACGAGACCATCGTCGGCATATCGACACCATGGAAGTTCGGGATGCGTCCTCGTCATCCAGAGATCAAATGCATAGTGCAGGAAAAGATTCGACAAAATCGGGCTAATCACGCCCCCTTGCGGGGTGCCGCGTGTGCGCTCCATGACTTCTCCCTTCTTTTCCATCGGCGCTGTCAACCACCTTTCGATGTAGAGCAGAGCCCACTTGCACTTCACGTCCTTTCTGACCGCCTTCAGCAGGAGATCGTGCGGAAGATTGTCAAACAGCCCTTTGATGTCGAATTCCAAAACCCAATCATACTTCCAGCACCGCTGACGCGTCACGCCGACGGCATCCAGAGCCGATTTTCCCGGTCTGTAACCGTAGGAGTCCGGAAGAAAGAGGGAGTCCAGATCCGGCTCAATCATCTGCTTGATCACCATCTGCGCGATTCGATCGCTGACGGTGGGCACACCCAAAACCCTTTCGCCCCCAGTCTTCTTCGGAATGGAGACGGCACGCACGGGCGGCGGAAAGTAAGTCCCCGAAGACATCCGATTCCAGATCTTGTAGAGATTTCTCGCAAGGTCTTTCTCAAACATCTCCAGAGTCTGCCTGTCCACCCCGGCTGCGCCACGGTTGGCTTTGACCGCTTTGTAAGCTTCGTACACTCGACGTTTCTCAATTCGAAACGGCTTGTCTGTCGTACTTTCCGAAGTCATCCTGTTTCCAGTTGTTTCAAACAATACGACCACCTGATCCGCCCCCTTTGCTCCGACCCCATTACAGGGCCCTCAACGCTCATACGGGTCGGTGTGTAGCGCGACAATCTGGGTGAGAGGCCGTATTGCCTCATCACGGAATGCTCCTGAACGATTCCTCCGTTGCCTCACCAAGATGTTCCCCACGGCTGCGGCCGTTCAGTTGGCCATTGTCTTGACGGTCGCGACCGACGGCGACGCATCAAACACCATCGCGTGAGCCTTTTCCTTGCGCCATATCTTCACCCGGCGTT
>NZ_QZWZ01000080.1 GCF_003601975.1 Mesorhizobium waimense | reverse complement strand
GCGCGATCGTCAACTATGGCAAGCGATACCGAGCTGGGCTTCGTGTCGCCACCAGCCTCGCCGAGTCAGCAGTGAATTCGCTTGTCGGCAAACGCATGGTCAAGAAGCAGCAGATGCGCTGGTCTCTGGTCTCTCCACGGTGCGCACATGCTCATGCAGGTCAGGACGGCGGAGATCAATGGCGAACTTCGCGAGCGGCTGCGGGCACCGTTCCGACGGCCAGAACCGAACGTGCCTCCATTATTCAAGCCCAAACCGCCCCTTCTGCGCGCCGCCTAACCCCAGAGAAGTTACCGGTCTCCGACACGCGCTTCCCCGCCGGTTCGGGCTCCGGTGCCGCGACCACTGCCGGAACAAACAATGGCTCCGGTGCCGGCGCATTCGCCAATGGCACCCGCGCGGAGCGACGCCAGGCGAACAACTGCTGCGGGGACAATGCATATCGCCGCGCCACCGCGCTCACGGTCTGGTGAGGACGGCGGGAGGGACTGGGTCTCCGCGCGCTTCTTTATCCACTTCCGAAGAAGGTTCGCATTGACCCCATGTTCGAGCGCAAGCCTCGATACCGACACGCCAGGCTCAAGGCAGGCCGCGACAAGACGGTCCTTCGATGCGCCCCGTGGGTCGGTCAAAATCCCCCGGGTGTGGTCACTTGAAACTCCCCCACCCGATGATCACCGGCAGCGCTACTGAACAGCGGTAGCCGGTAAGGCAGGACGTTTATTTTCATCCCCTTTCTATAGCGAGGGGACCGGGAGTTGAACGTCTTGAAGGCACATCTGCAAAGCACCGTACTAACATTACTTGATCGCAACACCAGCCAGCGCGAGATTCAAAGGCTGACGGGTGTCGATCGCAAGACGATTCGGCGTTACCGAGCGCAGCGGGCTGGTGCGGAGGCAAATTCCCCCGGGGAAGTGACCACCGGCTTTTGGGGTGTCGGGAGCGACGGTCACCAGCAGCCTGGCCGGGCTTGTCACGTTATCTGAGATAGATCGGATTAAGGCCGCTGCTGCAGAATTCAGGCGAGCGTTCCGGTCATGGTCTTCCACGCCGCCATGGCCTGGAGGCGGTGGAGGTGAATGGCAGCTGCCGAGCGTTTGATGCGAGGTGGGACGAAGAGATTTCTGAGGGCAGAGAAGATCGAGACGAAACGTTGCAGCGATCCCGGTGATCGGAACCCCTGCATCATGCGCTCCCGCTTTCGCAACGGCACATGCGAATTCTCGGCGCGGTTGTTGAGACCTTTGTGCGACCGATGTTCGACGTTCGGCATGATCTGGCGGCGTGCGGCGCCGTAGGAACGCAGCTTGTCGGTGACCATCCGCTTCGGCGTGAGACCCTGCTTTCTCAGGAGCCGGATCAGCAATCGCTTTGCCGCCTTGGTGTTGCGCCGGTTCTGGACGATCTCATCAAGTACACAGCCGTCCTGATCGACGGCCCGCCACAACCAGTGCTGTCTGCCGGCGATGGTGATGACAACCTCGTCCAGGTGCCAGATGTCGTTCCGGCTGGGCTGCTTGCGGTGAAGGCGACGCGCGTAGTCGGGCCCGAATTTCTTTCCCCACCGGCGGATCGTCTCGTAGGAAACGACAATGCCGCGCGCCAGCAGCATTTCCTCGACCAAGCGCAGGCTCAGCGGAAACCGAAAATAGAGCCACACCGCATGGGATGACCTCAGGCGGGAAACGATGGCGCTTGTAGTTGATGGCAGACGCGTTCATGCCAGTGCGTCTATCGCCGCGATACCTGACAAGCAGTTACCGTGACATCGCCCCTTGCCACATAATCAAGGCTATCTTCCCATGGTTCGGCCCTTAAGCCATGCCCGCGAAAGTTTGCAACACAACCCTTCCGCGTGGTCCAATGTCTGACGATGACAGACTTCCGACATAGCGGTGCAAGCGCCATAAGATTGTTTCAACACGACTTTACCAATTGGCACGACGCATGCGAGCAACGTCTCACGGACCGAGGATCGAGTCGGAAGTCAGAGATAGCCTGATGCCGATTGACGCTCGGTCGCCCCACAGATCGCAACCGGGAGTCAACGGCAATGGCAAGAAGAGCGTTCATTCTGGTTGAAGGCGGTGCACGTACTGGTATGCTATACGTCGAAGCGGCGCAGCGTCTTGGCCTTCATCCAATTATGATGTCGGCTGACCCAGCTCAGTACGACTATCTTGCGGCGCAAAACATTGAGACAATCCGTGTCGATACAGGCAATCTCGATGCGCTGATCCGCGAATGTTCCAGGCTGCGTGCGACCTATGACATCGCTGGAATTACGAGCGTCGGGGACTTGTTCTATGCGACAGCTGGCAACCTTTGCCGGTGTTTCGATTTACCAGGACCGGACCCAGCATCGGTGGAACGGTGCTGCGACAAATTCACCCAACGTCAGCTCCTCGCGCAGGCCGGCGTTCCAGTACCCGCTTATCGGGTAGCAGCGAACGCGGCGGACATAGAAAGCTCTGCTGCGGTGATTGGTTTGCCGGTGATAGTCAAGCCAGCCGTAGGCAGCGGCAGCAGGGGCGTCCGATTATGTCGTGACAACGAGGAGTTAGCCGAACATGCAGCCTATCTGTTGGATGGTAACTACATATGGGGTTCTTCACCAAGAATTCTAGTCGAAGAGTTCGCAGACGGTCCCTACTATTGCGCTGACATAATGGGAAAAGAGGTCGTTGCGATCTCCGCTGCTGACTCCGGTCCGTCTCCGCATTTCGTTTTTCGTGAGTTGACCTATCCGGCCCCGCTGACTGAGGATGAGTGCAGTTGTATCGCCGATGTTTCTTTGAGTTGCTTGCGAGCTCTCGGGCTTGGCTGGGGCCCAACATGCATTGAGTTCCGGTGGACGTCCCACGGCCCCGTCGTTATTGAAGTCAACCCACGTCTAGGTGGTGCGCCCGGACCCCAACTGGTTCAGTTGGCTTACGGTATCGATATTGTTACGGAGCACATTAAGATTGTCATCGGCGACAAATGGGATTTGCGCAGAAGGCATTCGCATGTTTCGGCCGCACGGATCCTAGTTGCTGATCGCGATGGCACGCTCGATTGGATCAAGGGGGTCAGTGAAGCGGCTGCTGTACCTGGTGTCTCTGAGGTCAAATTGTATGTGGGACCCAAGGCGTCGATCGTCACGAAAGGCGACCTCCGAGACTGGATGGGATACGTCGCCGTCGCCTCACCCAGCTTCGCTGAGACAGAGGCTATACTTGAGCGTGCGGTAGAGTTCCTCAGTTGGTCGATCACTCCGGATACCGTAACATAGAACTTACTGGCGTCGTCAACTTAACGAAACGGGAACAGGCCGATGCCGAGCAGCCCATTCTCCGACTGCCGCTTTACATAGACATCGTCGGGAATGTAATTGGCGACCAGCGTCGGAATGCCGATGCCGAGGTGGCGTAGCCGTCTTGAAGTTAGCGGGCAGCCTGTGCTGCCAGCTTCTCGATTCCGAAGCCCAGTTCGATATTCTCGATGCGGTCCTTGAACAGTTTTGTCAGCCAGCCGACATCGCGGCTGGGTTTTGCCGTGCCGACCCGAATCGCCTGCATGCTGTTGCCGACCTTGTGAACGATAAGCTCGGGGCGCCGGACGCCGAGCCCCTTTTCTGAAGCGCCTCGCTGAGTTGCACGACCAGACGCGAGGGGCTTGTCACGTTATCTGAGATAGATCGGATTAAGGCCGCTGCTGCAGAATTCAGGCGAGCGTTCCGGTCATGGTCTTCCACGCCGCCATGGCCTGGAGGCGGTGGAGGTGAATGGCAGCTGCCGAGCGTTTGATGCGAGGTGGGACGAAGAGATTTCTGAGGGCAGAGAAGATCGAGACGAAACGTTGCAGCGATCCCGGTGATCGGAACCCCTGCATCATGCGCTCCCGCTTTCGCAACGGCACATGCGAATTCTCGGCGCGGTTGTTGAGACCTTTGTGCGACCGATGTTCGACGTTCGGCATGATCTGGCGGCGTGCGGCGCCGTAGGAACGCAGCTTGTCGGTGACCATCCGCTTCGGCGTGAGACCCTGCTTTCTCAGGAGCCGGATCAGCAATCGCTTTGCCGCCTTGGTGTTGCGCCGGTTCTGGACGATCTCATCAAGTACACAGCCGTCCTGATCGACCGCCCGCCACAACCAGTGCTGTCTGCCGGCGATGGTGATGACCACCTCGTCCAGGTGCCAGATGTCGTTCCGGCTGGGCTGCTTGCGGTGAAGGCGACGCGCGTAGTCGGGCCCGAATTTCTTTCCCCACCGGCGGATCGTCTCGTAGGAAACGACAATGCCGCGCGCCAGCAGCATTTCCTCGACCAAGCGCAGGCTCAGCGGAAACCGAAAATAGAGCCACACCGCATGGGATGACCTCAGGCGGGAAACGATGGCGCTTGTAGTTGATGGCAGACGCGTTCATGCCAGTGCGTCTATCGCCGCGATACCTGACAAGCAGTTACCGTGACATCGCCCTGGCAGTACATGCGGCAGAACTGGCTCTCAAACCGCGTCTTCGACAGCTACGAGGCAATTATCGACGCCGCGTGCGATGCCTGGCACAAACTGCTCGCCGCTCCCGAAACAATCACATCCATCGGAATGCGAGAATGGGCCCATGTCGGTCAAACCCAATGACTCTTGGTATTACAACCCGCCGGGGCGGTCATGTCGACACCGCCAACAGCTTGGGCAGCCGCACCAGATTGTAAGCGGCGGCGCTGAGGGTGAAGGCCCATCCGACGCGGTCGCGGCCACGCAACTTTGTCTTTGCCTGCCCGGCGACCATCTTGATCCATCCGAACGCCTCCTCAATGCGTTTGCGGATGCGCTGGCTGACGGCATAGCCGCCGTGCCGCGTCGTGCGCCCGTCGATCGCCGAACGACGGCCGTTGGTGTTCTGCGCCACGTGTGGTGTCACCCTCATCGCGCGCAACTCGTTGATGAAGTCCTCAGCGTCATAGGCCTTGTCGGCGCCAAGCGTGATTGCCTGCGGCCTGTCGGCATAGGGTTCGATCATGTTTGGTTATTCGAAAATCGGCGCAGAGCCAACCATGTCAATACATGGTCGGACGCTATATCAAACCAGATGTCAAAGTGTTGGCCCTTGGGTAATCCTTGGCAAAGCGTTTGCGTTAGATGCAATCGGAGGCACCCGTTTGCAGGAGTCGTGCGTAATTCGGCGCAGTCAAATCCGAAAAAGCGCCGCACCATCGGATAGAGCGCTTTAAAAAGAGTTTCCTTGGCCGAGAATAGAAGCGTCGCCAGCCAATTTGGGGGAAGAGCGGTCTGTCGAACGATCAAGGCACGTTCATTCTCGTTCGCGGTAATGCTCAGAATAGACTCAAGTGCATGGCCGCTGGCCAGCGTCTCGACATCCACACCGAGCTGCCAGCTAGGGTCTGCAATGGCAAAACACGCGCAGTACCGGCGTGCGTGGGTGATTGAACCGGCAGACTCTCGCGGCCACAGCGGGGCGCGGTCGGGACCGATAGGAATTTCGGGGGCAGGTAGGCCCAGCGCGTGCAAGGCCGCCTGCGCCATCGCGCGACCGGCGAGAAACTCGGCACGTCGTATCGGTAGTGCTGTGGAGACACTGGGAGGACATACTAAGGCGAGATCGTCAAACAAGTCCTCCGTGTAGTTTTCGAACTCGAACCTGCCGTGCACTAGAACCCCATCGACATGACCGGTACGATGCAAAGTAATATGGGTGAGAAATCCACGAGAGCGGGTGCATAGAGCAATGAGGTCCGTCGTGGTTGGGGCGCTTATACTGGAAACTGAGAGAGACACCGCCCTCGTGGCTAGTTCATCCCGGATTACTGTGCATCGCGATGATTGGCACCGTCGACCGATGCTCCACGGCAGAAGCACACTGTCTATACTTGCCAAGCCGACGCGGATCAGGATCGTTCTCACAGAGCTGGGTGTCGGATGGGTTGCGATAGGGGCGGCCCGTGCGCATCGCCGTGGCGGATATTATGAATGTTGCAGGCATGCTACCTCATTCTGCTGCTGGCTGTAGTGACTCCCGGATTACATCTGGCAAATCCGTTCGTAGAGATCGCCTAACGTTGCTGCCTTGAATATCTCATCCAACCGAGGCGGCCGCCAGCGTCGGCTATTCTTCAAACGAATTTGAAGTGCCGTGGCGAGAAGGCTATCTCCGCCTATGTCGAAGAAATTATCGTCCAATCCTATTTCCTTGGATTTCAGGAGAGACTTGACTTCATTGAGGAAGATATCGCTGAGATTGTCGTATAGCACGTTCTCCTTATTTCTTCCGGCTTCTTCGGATGGAGATATGTTCTCTCCGTCTGGCTCGTTGCTCGTAATTATCCGCACCTGATCGGCCCACTGCCCTAATCGTGGATACAAGGGTCGCGTCGCTACGATCACCTGGCCGTTGTCAATGGTTGCCAGTATGCGCTTTATGATGTCGATCCCCTCGTTGGGACTGATCGCCAAATTCTTTGCCTCAGATGACTGGTACGCCGCAGTCACCTGCCAGTCGTAGGAGAAATCCCAGTCATCCCAGTTGGAGTTGATCCACCGGACGCCGAGTTTGCCCTGGACCTTGCCTGCAAAGGCGTCCATGAACCTGTTCGCCGCCGTATAAGCAGCCATTGCTGGTCCGCCGAGAATGGATGCAAGGGACGAGAAAAGAAACACAAATTCCGGAGATGAGGCATGGGTAGACTGCATTCGCTCGATCGCAGCGTAGAGGTTGCGCGTCCCCACGAGTTTGGAGGCGAACTCACTGGCAGAGGTCGTGTCCTCCATCTCAGCAAGGAATTTCACACCGGCCAGTCCAGCGGCGTGAAAGACACCGTCGACCCGCCCGAATTCCTCAACCGTAGTGTCGAGCATGCTCGACAGAGCGTCGAAATCGGATACGTCGACCCGGCGAAGAATCACCCGACCCTTTGCGCTGTCAAGCGCGGCCAGTCGGCGCATCAAGCCATCTTCGAGATTCGCGCATTTCCAATCAGAACGGTCAGGCACCGCACGGCGGGTTATCCCGACGACAGTCGCCCCAAGGGTTACGAGATGTTCAGTCAAATACATACCGATCCGCCCGAGAGCTCCTGTGATTAAATAGACACCTTCCGGTTTGAAGACTTCACCTCCGGGACCTTGTGCGGCGAGGACCACCTCGGGAAAGTGCGGCACCCACCGCCGGTTCCCGCGGAGCGCGACGAGCGGTTCGGGACCAAGCTTATCACGCCCGATTTCAGCAACGAGCCGATCGGCGACGCCCGGGTCCTCTATGTTCAGGTCAACAACCCGACAATCGACCATCGGATTCTCTTGTGGTAGCACGATGGCCGGACCGAAGACGCACGCCTTTTCGGGATCTACAGGTTCCTCGCCAACCTGGACTATCCGGTCACCAACAATCCAGATATCGACCGGAGCCTCGATTGTCAGTGTGCAGAGAACGCGCGCCAAATCGAGTATCGCGTCGTAGCTGCGCAAAAGATCGGTCTGCACCGTGCCCGGATCTCCGGACGCGTCGGCGCAGCCGCTAAGGGGCCAGAGGCAGAGAATGCGGCCAGCGGGACGGTCCGAGGCGACCTCGGCGTCGAAGAGCGCCTTCAGTCCTTCTCGGGTGGGGTCGATAGTGACGAGAGACCTTTTGATTTTCATGGGTAGGTTCGAGGGTTTGGCTCGTCGGCAAACACGAACAACTTCATGGCCGGCATCCTCCAACCGCCGCGTGATGCTGTTTGCCAGTGCGTCTTCCGCAGATTTCGCATTTTCAGACGGTCGATCGGCGAGTACCAGCCAACGTAGCGTCTTTGTACTTCCGTCGCCGGGAATTGTGCGGGGAATCATTTTCTCTGTCCAAGTTTGCGCATAGGTGAATACCTCTCCTCTGCGGCGTCCTCGCTCCCCGGCCTGCGGCAGAACCATCAAGCCGGCAGTTTGACCTTCCGGCCAGCAACGGTGCCGGTCGAACGAGTACGTCGGAAGGGGAATACGTCGGCGAATACCGAACGGCTCTAATTGATCACTGGCTCGCTTCCAGTCCACCGCAACACCCAAGGACCAGAGGTTCCCGAGACATTCCAGAAGGATATGACGGTCGGTGAACTCCTCGTCGTTCTTACCGCGCGCAGCTGGTACAATCGCCGGAATTCTGGTCTTACGTTCCTCTGAATTGATTGCTTCATGCGCGAAACGCGCTAGATTGCGCGAGGGACCAAGGTCAATGAGCGCAGTTGCGCCGGCCGCAACTATGGCTGCGAGAGACCGATCGAATTGGATCTTTCCGCTTGCCTGCCTGCTCCAGTAGGTCTCGGATAGCGGTACTGCCGCCCGGTGCAGATATCCTCCTGAATTCAGAGCGACGGGCAAATTCGGTACCCCCTTCTCGAGCGTGCGGACATGTGCATCGATAATATTAGCTGCCGGTTTCATCAGGGGAGAATGGCTGGGGACGCCAGCGGTATTGAGGATCTGATTGGGAATCTCTGATTTTTCGAGTCCCTCCTGAAGCGTTTCGATCAGTTCCCGTTTCCCGGTGAAGACGACACTAGTTTTGGAATTCACGACACCGACACTGATCTCGCCAGCTTCAGCCCGGTCACGCCAAACGTCCCTCTCGAGAATGCTTTCAGCCTCCTCAGGGCTGCATTTGACCGCAAGCATGGCACCGTCAACGCCAAGGTTCGCCATGGCGCGACCACGAACGACCATGAGCCCGATAGCATCTTCCACTTTGAGAATGCCCGCTAGGGTGGCCACGACGTATTCGCCCATGCTGTGTCCGACGAGGTAGGCTGGACACACGCCGCACGCTTTAAGTAAATGTGCCATGGCATACTGCACGGAGAAGATCATGACGTTTATTTCTTCAAAGGAGGTGGCCGCATATGCATCGTTTCGGCCGAACACGAGTGACTCCAGATCACGATCCAGGACTAGGCGACTAGTGGCGGCACAAGTCAGGAAGGCCTCCCGAAAATCCGGCACGTGATCGATTAGGTCCTTGAACATCCCTACGTGCTGCACTCCGACGCCCGGCAGCATGAATGCAATCGATGGCGAGGGAAGAGCCGGATCAGCCTCGCGATCGGCCTCTTCTTCTAACCTCTTGATCGCTATGTCCAAGTTGCACGCCACAATGACCGTCCGATGATCGAAATGGCATCGCGCCACTCGTAACGTGTGAGCGACGTCACCGAGGTTGATATCCCGGTTGCGCCGCAGAAACCTGGCCAGATCCCGGCAGGCCCGGCCTAACGCCGACGGCGTCTTCGCAGATAGGCAAAGGGCGTAGGATCCCCGCGCGACCGTCCCGGGCCAAGTCCTTGTCTTCTCGGCGGTCCATTCCTGCACAACAACATGGCAATTCGTTCCGCCGGTACCGAGGCCAGTGACGCCAGCAGTTCGGGGGCGCCCCGCCCGATAGGGCCATAGTCTAAGCTGCTCGTTGACGAAGAAGGGCGTGTCCTCCAAACCCAGGTCCTCGTTCAGGCGCTTGATATTGATGGTCGGGGGGATCAGCCCGCGCTGAAGGCAAAGAACTGCCTTGATAAAGCTCGCGACTCCAGCTGCGACGTTGGCATGGCCGATATTTGGTTTGATTGACCCGAGCGCACAGGTTTTGCCTATCTCCTGTTGCCCCGCGAAAGCCTCTGCCAAAGCGCGGATCTCGATTGGATCACCAACCTTGGTGCCGGTCCCATGCGTTTCGATGTATTCTATGTCCTCAGGACCCAGCGCCGCACATTCAAGTGCCTGGCGCACAACAGCGGTCTGTCCCTGCGCGCTTGGTGCTGAGAAGGACGATTTGGCGCGGCCATCATTGTTAATGGCACATCCTTTCACCACCGCGTGGATCTGGTCTCCCGCCTCAAGCGCATCTTCGAGGCGCTTGAGAACAACGACCCCTACACCATCTCCCGTCACCGTCCCGTTCGCATCGGCATCAAATGCGCGGCACAAGCCATCGGACGAATTGATGAAACCCTCGACATACTGATAGCCCGCTTGGGGAAATATTATGCTGACCCCGCCCGCCAGCGCCATATCGCAGTGGCCGGCCGAGAGCGACTCAGCGGCCATGGCGATCGCCACCAGCCCCGTTGAGCATGCGGTTTGTACCGCGATACTTGGGCCGCGGAGGTTCAACATGTAGGACGCGCGCGACGCAAGATAGTCCTTGTCGTTGCCGAGTTCCGTTAGCCAGGCGTGCGGGGCGTCTGTAGGATCTATCAGACCGCCTCCCCTCAGATAATGCAGTAAATAGAGCGGTAGGAGCGAACCGGCAAATACCCCCGTTCGGCCCTCATGCTGTGTTGGCATGTATCCGGCCGCCTCAAGTGCCTTCCAGCAGCATTCTAGGAACAGACGATGCTGTGGGTCCATTAGCGTCGCCTCATGCATCGATAGGCCCCAGAAATCCGGATCGAAAACGTCCACATCGTCGAGATGGGCGCCCGCGCGCACATAGTCGGAGCGTTTCAGGACCTCCTCGGGAATGCCCCGGGCCTTTAGTTCTTGCGCTGAGAGCGGAACGATCGAGCAGACCCCTTGGCAGAGGTTCTCCCAGAGCACATCCACGGTCTCTGCGCCGGGAAAACGTCCGGACATACCGATTACCGCGATTTCCATGCCAGTGCCTCGGCTCCGATCGCCCATCTTAGTCCGCATCTTCCCTGCCGCAACTGAAGGTGTTTTACGGAGCGTCCCATGCTGGTGAACTCCTTGCTCGCCGCGGCGCTTGCGAAGAAGGGCTGTAAGCTCTCCAAAAGTCGGGTTGAGGAACACCTCCACTGCGCGGAGTTCAACCGCCAGTCTCTCGCGAACCTGCGTGCAAAGACGGGCAGCCAGCAAGGAATGTCCGCCGCGATCGAAGAAGTTGTCGCCTGGATCGATGGGGTCGGCCTGTAGAAGATCGCACCACGCAGCACGAAGTGCGGGTTCGACCTCATCGGCAGGCGCTTTGGGACGAGATGCCTCTTCCGCGGCAGTTGGGAGGCGCGACCGATCGAGCTTCCCGTTCGCAGCCATGGGCAACTCCGCAACTGCGACGAAGTCCGACGGCATTGCGTAATGCGGCACCTCAGAGTTCATATGCGCACGCAACGACGCCTGCCAACCGTTGCCCCGATTTCGCAAGACAACATAGGCAATCAGTTTATGAGGTTGGCCGGTGGTCGTATCAACTTCCGGGACGACCGCGGCGGAACAGACATCCGGGTGCCGTAGCAGAGCAGATTCTAGAGAGCCTGGGACCACGCTATGGCCTCGAATCTTCACCATAAAGGCGCAGCGCCCCAGGATCTCCAATTGGCCATTTGATAGCATGCGGCCAAAATCGCCCGTGCGGAACATCGTGCCATTAGTGCGAAACGGGTCGGGAATGAAGCGTTCCCGTGTCATCTCCGGGCTGTTGAGATAACCATGGCCCACAGCATTGCCGCCGACAAAGATCTCACCGGGAAAGCCCAACGGGACAGGGTCGCGCCTCTCATCGAGGACATACACACTGACGTCATACTGCGGCAGGCCTACCGGGACGACTGATTGCGTTGCCTCAAGATTTATTTCGCTAAGATCAATATTAGTTACGTCATACGTCTCAGCTATGCTGTAACTGTTGATAATTTTGACATGGTGAAGGATTGCCCTCACTCGTTCAACCAATGCTGCTGTTACAACTTCACCAGACAAGTAAATAACGCGCAAGTCTGGAAGGCGTTTATCATTGACGGCGCCGCTGCCGACAAGCACATCCAGCAGCGACGGTGTAAACATTACCCTGGTTATTCGGTTATTTTCCAGATATTCGACTAATCGATCCGGATCGTAAATGACGTCGTCCGGAATCAAGTAGGCCGGTATGCCTGCGAGAATCGGCCGCATTATCTCCCAGACCAAGAAGACATTGACCGCCTCGTGCTCATCAGGCGCGTACGGTAGCGCGTCGTAGCGCCACTGGTAAGAGGATGCTGCGCTTCGGTGCGGGCAAACGATCCCCTTCGGTTCGCCTGTCGTGCCGGAAGAGAAAGCGATGATGGCCGGGGCGTCGAGATCGAGGGCTTGTGAATTAGGGGGGGTAATATCTCCAAGTCGCGCTTCCCACCCTTCGTCCAGCGACAGTGCATGACCCGACCAGTCAGGCGGAAGGGCATCCACGAAACGGCTGTTGGTGACTACGATTTCGACGCCTGCCTTCTCAAGTGTCCGCTTGAGCGCCGCAATAGGCTGAGCCTTGTCAAGCATGACATAGGCCGCGCTTGCTTTGAGAATGCCGAACAGAGCCACGGCGTATTCGGGTGAAGTATCCATAAGGATGCCCACGCGTGAGCCTAGGCCCTGACCATGTCCCAGGAGGTGCTTGGACAGATTCTCACTCAGATCATCGAGCTCTCGGTATGTGAGGGTCGCAGCCTGTGAGACGATGGCAGGGCTATCCGGGGTGCGAGCGGCTTGTTTACGGAATTGTTCATGCAGTGGTAGCGCCGTATAAGCCAAGACATCGCCATCTCGAACGGAAGCTGGAAGTCGCGCCTTCACCTCCTCAACTTCGCTCAGGAGGGTAGACACCACCTCCTCCGTCATGGAATGGGTGAAGAAGTGGTCGCCACTAAACATAACCCGGGCGAAACGCGACGTCGTAAGCCGGCCCCATTCGTCTAGGTCATCGGCATTGAGCATTTCGTCCTGAACCCCACCCATCGCGGTGATCGCCGCTTTGAGAGGCGTTGGCAGATTTCGGTCGTAAGTCTCCGCAAGTTCGAAGTCGGCCCGCATGGGCGGCAAAATGAAGTCCGCTAGGAGTTTCTCGTTTGCCAGCGCCTCCGTCGGAACCATTCCGAGTGTCCGGACGAGATCGATCAGCTTATCATCTGTATGCTTGTACATGGGTGGTTCATCCGCCACCACATCCGCCGATTTGTGAGCAGACACGACCACATGGAAGGGAGATGGCCTCCCGGCAACCTCTAGGGAGCGAGCGACCTCGTAAGCCACGAGGGCGCCCATGCTGTGGCCGAAGAACACAAAGGGCCGATCACTGTACGCACAGAGCGCATCAGTGACTACGGATACCAGTACATCCATCCTGCGGATGACCGCATCACCTGACCGTTTGCCGCGGCCGGGAAGGTCTAGGCAAACCAGCTCAATGTCTTCGGGGAGATAGTTAAACCAACTACGGAACGACTGGACGCTGCCACCCCCATGTGGGAAGCAGATTATCCGATATGATGGCTCTAGCGAGCTCTTTATGACCTTCAGAAAACTTTTGTTCTCAGGAAGACAATTTTTCATTTCCGAGGCCCACCTAAATCAATTAAGATTCCGCGTTCAGACACAGATCCTACTAAATGGCCTGCGCCGTCGCTCGAATAATCGTCGTGCTTCTTTCAGAAAGCAATGCAACTACATATTATATTCTATTATTGTTTATTAAGTTAAGGTGAAAGTCTTTACATTGATGTAAACATCGGTTGAAATATTCGAGTGATACCCGGATTATTCTGATGCCAACGGTCAATTTGATTGACCGACGTGGGCCCATTCGCGCATTCCGATTGATGTGATGGTGTTTGGTCGTTCGATGAGCTCGCGCCAGGCCCCGCACGCGGCGTCGATGATGGCGTCGTAGCCTTCGAAGACGCGATTTGAGAGCCAGTTCTGGCGCAGATACTGCCAGACGTTCTCGACGGGGTTCAGCTCCGGCGCGCGGGGCGGCAGGAAGATTAGCGGGCGATGTCACGGTAACTGCTTGTCAGGTATCGCGGCGATAGACGCACTGGCATGAACGCGTCTGCCATCAACTACAAGCGCCATCGTTTCCCGCCTGAGGTCATCCCATGCGGTGTGGCTCTATTT
>NZ_QZWZ01000007.1 GCF_003601975.1 Mesorhizobium waimense | reverse complement strand
GGGCAGGCGCAGCCCGATGCCAATTACCAGAGGATCGTCAGCAAGATCGGCAAGGCTCCCCCGCAGTACCCGGACATCGACGACGAGTGACGACGCACCGTGCCGCATCGAAAGGGTGGGTAATTACGTTTTCCCTTCGAACCAACGGTCGGAGGCCTACGGGCTTTCGCTGGTGGAAGCAGCGATGTGCGGCAAGCCGATGATTTCGTGCGAACTCGGCACCGGAACAAGCTACGTCAACAAGGCTGGCAAGACTGGGCTGGTCGTTCCGCCTTCGGACCCGACACGCCTTGCCGAAGCCATCAACCGGTTCGTCGATTCGCCGGTCGAAACGGCGAACTGGGGCCGAGCTGCGCGTGATCGGTACGTTCGTCTTTTCACCGCCGACAGAATGGGGAAGTCTTATGCCGAGCTCTATTGTCAGCTCGACAGCCGCCGACGCTGAAAGGCGGCCTTGCTTCTGCCGGTGATTCAGCGCCATCTCGGCATTGAGCTTTCGTTCGGCCCGTCCTATTTGGTCGCGCGCAGCGGGCACCTTCCACCTGCGGGGCGTCTGATAGCAGGCGCGTGCACATCCGCGTAAATGCTGTTTTTTCGGCGAATGGATTTCGGGCTGCCGTCTTGCTGTCAGCAACTAGGAATTTCGTGCCGACGAAACCGGATCGTCTTGGTCGGGGTGCAATTCGACCCGATGTAATACGACGCGTTCTTGAGCCGGATGACTTCTTGCGCCGTGCTCTCCAGCGCCACCAGGGCCGCCACGTCGTCTGTCACGCCATCTGCTGCCGGCGTCATCGCGAACGAATTTGTGGACGCGGCTGCGGCGCCCGTCGGCTCCGTTGCGCCGGTGATGCCTGTCAGCCCTGTGGCCCCGACAGGACCGGTTGCACCTGTCGCGCCGAGGCCAGTCGGACCGGTTATTCCCGCAGGCCCGGTCGGGCCGGTCGCCCCGTTCAACCCGGTAGGCCCGACGACACCCATTGCACCGACCGCACCGGTGATGCCTGTCGGGCCTGTTGCGCCGGTGATGCCAGTCGGTCCTGTCGCGCCTACGGGTCCAGTCGGCCCTGTGGGTCCATCATGATTGGACTGAAGGCGCCGGTAGTTCCTCCGCGGAGCCGGGGGGCAGCAAACGGTGATCGAAAGCATGCAAGTCATGTGACTGGACGGGCTTCGTTTTGCTTAGATCGAGTCGTGTCCTGTTCGTTGGGCTGAATACTCGTCGGCCAAGGTTTATGAAGGGGCGCTCTACGCAGCGCTCGGACAGCTCGGATAGTGGGATTGTTATTGCCGTCACTATTACTCCAAACAGCACCCCGAAGACGGCGTAATTTCTCGCTATCCAGTCCCAGCCCAACGTTGCGACGACGAGAGGCAAAAGCGCCGACAATACGACGGGATGAATCAGGTAAAGCCCATAGCTGATACGGCCCAACCTTGTGAGCATCGGATTGTGAAAAGCGTGGTGCTTCACCTGGCTTTGGAACAGAACCGTGACCGCGCAGAACGAAAGGGCCAACTCGGCTATTAGAGCTCTAATATCTGCAACGGGGAGCGAAAAACGGATGCCAATCATTGCGATCAGCGCAGCAAACACGATCCATCCAGGGAGTTTACCGGCCTCAGAGCCGGCCATCGCCGGAACTAGCATTCCCAGAGCAAACGATGGAAGGGCTACGTTCATTAGCCCTGGTGCAAAAGGAGCGCCGAGGAACAAGCGACTGGTAGCCCAAAACAGAAACAACACAGGAGCGATATTGCCCAATAAGCAGCGACCGAACGCGATCAACAAGATGAAGGGAACCATAAGCATCTCGGCTTGCAGGGTCCATGTAGCGCCATTGACATGGTTCGTTAGGAGCAGGCCGTTTTCAATCATCTGCCGCACGGTGAACGGTACTGAGGAATGGCTCGGCGGATACACCCAACTCAGGAATCCGAAGCCAGCGATCATTACGACCAGGGCAGGATAGATTCGTAGTATCCGACGTGCCGTGAACCTTACAGCGGTCCTGAGATTGAAAGTCTCTTCCCTCTCAAGCGAGGCCATCAGAACGGCACCACTTAGGATGAAAAAGAGGTTCACCGCCATCCCGCCTGCGAAAACAGAAAGCAAGGCTCTGCCGGCAATGTCGGCGCCAGATACCGACGACAAGGGTACGTTCAGCACTTGAGGCACGAGATGGGGGTTGGCTATATGGATGCAATGATGGAATACGACGCAGAGCGCTGCAATTCCGCGGAGGCTATCCAGCCTAAGATTGCGATTCGACATCGGTGATTCCTTGGGGACAGTCCGCCCGAATGCGCCTAGCTGCACCGGTTTTTCATAGGGCGTGCTGGCGTTCCTACGTACGTCCCTGGCGAAGTGATGTGGTCGACTACCGTTGCTCCAGCTCCGATGATTACGTCATCGCAGATTGACAATTTGTCGATGACCGTGGCGCCTGCCCCAACGAACACGTTCGAACCGATACGTCCACGTCCAGCAATCGTTGCGTTGACGGATACGTGAGAGAAGTCACCGACTTTGCACTCATGCTCAACAATTGCGCCGGTATTTATGATTACGCCGCGGCCGACCAGCGCCCCTGGCCCTACGTGGGCGTGATGGCATACGAGCGTCCCTTCGCCCATCTCAGCAAGGGCTCCGATAGTAGCGGTTGGCGAGATCAGCGTCGCGACGGGCAGGCGTCGCTCCTCCCACACAGCTCTGCGACCCAGATTGTCGCCGATCGCGGGGAAGATCCTCCAACCAGGCGCCAACTTTGCTGGCAAAACGGTGACAACGCGGAATCCAGCGAAAGCTTCATTCGGCTGGGCATTGGCATCAACAAAAATCAGATTTTTGACACCACCGCTCAAGGCTATGTCAGCGACACTACGCGCATGGCCCCCAAAACCCAGCACATAGATACCTTCCAACAGGAGCGTCACTTCGCCGCCACCTTCTGCCGCCCGGCCAGCTCGTCGAGAATACGGAGGTGCTCTTCGACGACATCAGCCCAAGATCGCTTTGCGAGCACATCGTCGTAGAATTTTCGCTGTTGCTGGTAGAGGCTCGTCCGGTTCTGAATGCCCCATTGTATCTTTTCGCCCAAGGCTCTCCAGTCATAGGGGTCGAAGAGCGATGCTTCCCTCAGTGTCCGATCTTTTATTATTTCTCGGGTCACTTCGATGTCGGCCATAATTGCCGGCGTGCCCACGGACAACGCTTCGGTAAATGTGAAGGGCATCCCGCCTTCTGAAAGGCTTGGATTCACTGCGAGATCCGCGAGCTTGTAGCAAGCCGCAAGCTCTGGCTCGGTCAACCCGTGAACGCATAGCACGTCCGATCGTAAGTTGTGCTGGTCCAGAAAAATCCTAACGCTCTCATACTGGCTGAACCCAGTTAGGATGAGCTTATGCCCGATCCCTTTCTTGCGGAGGAGCCATTCATAAGCACGTAGCAGCGTTATTACGTTCTTGGATGGTCGAAATTGACTAGCGTAGAAAAGGAACTGCACTTTCGAATTGCTGAAGGTACTCGCATACCCTGCGTGGCTAGCCTTTCTGATGGCGCCTAGCAGCAGCATCTCGGCATACGCGCGCCCAGTTGCGTCGTTGTCGGGAAAACCGGTGATCGTAATAGAGCGGCTCAAGTCATTCGGGGCGTGGGGTATCATCCGAATTGCACCGGGATCAATTCCAAACTTCTCAACAAGAATCCCACGCTTGATGTGCTCGCTGTACGTGACGAAATTCTCATTTCGACGAATAGTTGTTGCTACGGTCTGGTACGCATGCTGCATCGGAACGCCGCCGAGCCTCGCAAAGCCTACAGGAAATTCTGCGAGAACAACGTCAGGTACACAGGTTAGGACCGGTGCCTTCAACTCCGTAACTTTGGGCCAGAAAGCGGCTGGTGTGTACCAAGCGCTGATGTCACTCTGTCTATTCCCACTTTGGATCATCAAAGCGGTTTCCCGTTCCAGCATTCCTTCGTACAGCCTGAAACGCAGGCTGGAGGGCGACACCAGGCCGAGTGCAGCCACGCTTCGCCACAGTCTGCTTCGAGCCTGTCTGAACCAAGAGCTGATGGCGGTACGGATCCGCGTCACCAGGCGCATCCCAAGAACCATAGCGGTGATGGGAATTGCCAAGGACACGCAGTATGCAGCAAAGGCAATCAGGGCCGTGAGACTCCGCGTGCTTGCAATACGGCCTCTCAGCCATCCAGCGTGCGCAACCGCTATGGGATAAAGCCTGTCTCGAACCGCCTGAAAACGTTTGCGAGGCCGCTTAGTCTCTCTTCGCCGCTGCAGCAGTTGATAAATGCGATACAACAGTGGTGTCTGGTCAGGGCCGACAAGGCTGTAGGCATGGCGCGGAATCTCGGCTTCCATGCATAGCGTTATCAAGGCCTCTCGAGACCAGCTCGGGCAAAGGATTGCGAAATGAGCATCACCTCGGTCCGTAGCCGCCTTTAGAAACGAGGACAAATAGCGTCCTAGTCCCTCTGTTCGAAGATCAATGGAGGGCGCGTATGCTATGAAAATTCCGTACTGCTTCATAGGAATTCGCGTATAACGTGCCAATAGTGCGGAGCCAGGCGTCGGACGCTCTGATCGGCGAGTTGTTTCTCGGTCGCCAACGAACGCTGGCGCTCCGCCAAATTGACTTCCATCGCATGCAATTGGGCTGCCATATCTTCAGGATCTTCCTGGTCCATGAAACTCAGGCCGAGTTGGAATTGGCGGTCCATTTCGCGCATCGCGGGATAATCGCTTGAGAGAGATGGAACGCCGTAGTGGGCTGCCTCTATGATGCTAAACGTGCCGTTGTCTAGTTCAGTGGGATGCCAGAGAAACGCCGATGCAGAGAGCTCCCTCCGATAAGCTTCGTCCGACAGTTCACCCAGAAATTTAACCCGTTGCCGAAGAGCGCGGCTGGCTGCAACGACACGATTGAGCCCATCAAGGTGTGGTAGCTGGCTTTTGGTGATCTCGCTTGAGCCAAACCCCGTCACGTGACAACTCAGCGTGCCCTCGTAAACCTCATAGTAAATCTGCAGTGCAGCCAGTGCTCTGCGATGGTTCTTGTGCGCCGCCAAGTTGGTGGTCCACAGGAAATGGGTAGGTTCAGCCCCTTGGCCGTTTCGCGTGGCCGTGCCCTTTTCAGGTACTAGCATAGGCACCTTGGTAACACGGCGAGGATCGATGCCCGCATATTGAAGAGCGTCCTGTCGGGTGAACTCCGTCGTTACCAGGACGTGACTGGCCAATCGGTTGGCCAGCAGAATCTGCTCCTCAACATGCGAGACCTTATAGTGACGCTGCAGATAATCGAAGACGGCCAGGATCGCCGGCCGCATTGGCAAGAGCGGCAACGACAATCTATCGGAGATCACGATCCACAGATCACAATCACCAAGCTGCTTTATTCCATCGTCTACTGCCAAATATTTTTCGTAGACAGGTTCCCAATCAGCGTGACCGTCAAACATCATTGCTGTTTTCGCCTCTGCCTTGTCCAAGACATTCCAATTGAACGTTCTGGTGGTCACGGAGGATGGCAAATCAGACCAATCCTTTGGTGAGTATGCAGAAGGTAGATCAAGATGCAGCAATACGACTTCTGCACCTTCTCCGGCTTGCTCCGCGCCCTCGGAGATCGCCTCTGCGAGCAACTTTGCAGCACGCAACGTCCCTCCGCGGTAGACGATAGGGAGGATAATCGCTATCCGCTTTTTCCGCGAGGGTAGACCAATTTGCCCCGATTTGTTGGCCTGCAAGCGTTCAACAACATGTGTCAGATTTTTCCGCCATGCGCTCTCGAGCCTATCCGGCCTCATAGCGTCGAGCAGCACCTTCTGGCTCTTCCGAATATCGTCGGCAAGGCGGGTGTCACCCTGCAACAGCCTGTGAATCTTGGACTTTGCCTCGGCTACTGTTCGAGCTCTGCCGGGCAGGCTGATTCCTCCAAGCTCATCGAGCATACCATCTGCCATGAAGACCAACGGCATGCCGGCACGTACCGCCTCGAACGGGTGATAGTGGATATGACGAGGCTCGCGGGAATGGTAGTACATCACGCGCATCTCCCGCATGTGCCGTTCGTGCAATTCTTTCGGGACAAAGCCCAGCACATTCGGGTCCCCGACAGCTATCGGCTGGCTTCCGCCGATCGCATAAGGCAAACCGGCAAAATCGCGCTTAAATTCGTCGAAGATTGCTCGGTAGTAGGGGTTGAACCCGATGTCGGGACAAACAAAGAAGACCCGGCGATCACTACCCGTCCATCCCTCCTGTAGATCGGCCGAGGACAGACCCAGAGGGAGGTAGACAGTTCGCCTGCGAAGGAAATCATCCTCTACTGCATGCAAATCTTTGTAGGCTTCCCCGAACCAAAAACGATCACCCATCCTTTCAACGGTTTTCAGTCCATGGGTGAAATGCTTGCGAATTGTCGAATAACTATTCGTTCGCTCAAGCCCATAGGCCCGCCATATGGCCGCCCCCTGAAAGTGAGCGGAAATGCTCCCCAACGCCTCTGCGGTGTGAACAATGAAAAAGAGCAATGAAAAATGGCGGTTGGCTACCGCCCAGGCCTCGCGCCCCGGATCGCCATACCAATCTGCAGCGTTAAGAACAGCCAGATCACTGGGAGGTATGGTCAAGTTTCGATCTTCAGAAAAGTCGAGCGACGCACTACGGAAGCTCGGATCAACGGGATAGATTTTCGGGAGAAAGATTTCGTTGAAGCCGCATGCCTTGAGCATTGGAATCTCGAAGCGACGAGCCGCGCTATGGTTCAATAGCCACATGACCCTAGGCATTCTCACAGTATCTGAGTGCGCGCCGGAAACAGGAGCCAAGCTAGGTGAAATGTCGGGGGACTCGATCAATTCCGGAGCACCTTGCGATACCGCTCTTCGAATAACCTGCAGCCGAAGTCATAGAGTTCAAAGTCGTTCGAGTTTAAGCTGCGAAGGCGGGCCTGCGCTGCCGGTGAAAGATTCGTAGACTTTTCCCCCGACCTGTTTTCGCGCGTCGGAGCGACAGCGTAGGGCAGGGCGTTTTTGAAAGTAGCCCGGAATAGGCTGATGGAGTCCTCAAAACGTTCGACGATACCAAAAAAACGGAAGACAGTTTCGAGATTGCGTTTTGCACTGTCCAGCATGCCAGGCTTGTCCGGAGCGTCCGCCAGATATCTGGTCTGCACGTCTCTGATATGCCCTTCAATGTAGAGATTCGGCGACATGATAAACTCTTCGAGCGTCGCCGTTTGCGAGAAACGGAGCGCTTCGATCTGATAGGGCTCCATAACATTCAGCCAAGCTTCCGTTAGATTGCTGGGATTCGACCATGACTTCCATTGGGAAATCGCCCTTGCCAGCGGGTGGCGTAGGAATGTGATGAAAGTGAACCGTCTGCCAGTTGCCTTGAGCAGAAAATAGTCATAATGACCCCAATATAGTTGATACTGGCTTCGATCGTCCTTTGTAACAGTCATGTCGCCCATAAATGGTGGCGCCACCTTCGACTGATCGGCAATATTCTCTATGAGATACTCAACAAAGGCCGTCCCTGCCGTCTTAGGTATATGCACGAAGGCGATCGGATTATTTAAATTCCGCAAATCTTCTACTGCGGGTCGCTTCAGCGAACTCAGAAAAAACTTCATTTGGAAAATTTTTCTTCATAGAATTCTATTGCTCGCTCGATTGGCGCATCCAGGACGATATGGCCGTCGGCTAAGACAAGCCCCCGCTGGCATAATTGCCGAAGCGTCGTCAGATCGTGACTCGCGAGAATCATAATTTCTGACTGCTCGACGAGATTCATGATGCGCGCTCGGGCTTTCCCCATGAACCGAGCATCACCAGCTCCCACCACTTCGTCCAGAAGCAGAATATCGCCTCCGACCGACGTCGAGATCGCGAACGCCAAGCGAACCTGCATTCCCACGGAATATGTCTTGAGCGGGTAGTCAATGAACTCCCCTAGATCGGCGAACTCGACTATCTCAGCTTCCATGGACCGCATAGCCCTGGGCGAGAGCCCAAGCAACAAACCGCGATAAAGGATATTTTCACGGCCCGTAGCATCCGGTTCGAATCCCAGGCTCAGATCGAGCATTGACCTGATTGTGCCGCGGACATCTCTGCTGCCAGATGAAATTGGATAGAGTCCGGCGACCATCTTGAGGAAAGAGCTTTTGCCGGCCCCGTTGTGGCCAAGCAACCCGATCCGCTCTCCCTGCTTCACATGGACAGTGATATCTTTGAGTGCATGGATGTCCGTGAGATCTCGTTTGGTCCGAGATTGGCTAAACCAAGTGGCGAACAAGGACTTAAGGGACCTCTCCCTGAAGGCCACCGATGCATAATGCAGATTGACGTTTCGGAGACGAATTGCGTTTGTCATAGGTAGAAGATCACTCGCTTCTCGGAAGCCCGTCCAACTAGAACGGCGATCACTCCGAGTATGACAATCGTCCCAAGCGACCAGGCGTAGTTCGCCAATGTCGGCCACTCCCCGTGCAAGAGCGGGGCACGAGCTATTTGGAGCAGGTGATAGATCGGGTTGTAGTCGACGAGCACATGCAGATCCCCATTCCGAAACGTTGCCGCTTCAAAGTAGATTGGCGACACAAACCACATCGCTTGCATGATGAGGCCTAGCGCGTGGGGCAAATCGCGGAAGCGTACTGCGATGTAAGCCGTGATCGTCGCTCCGGGCCAAGCGACAAGACCAAGAATCGGAAAGGCCGTAAGTGCTGCAAACCAACACCAGCCAAAATTCTGGGGCATGACTAGGAGCACCCACAAAATCAAAGCGAGGCTCGCCGTGACCAGAATGATGAGTCCGGTTAAGGCGTTGCGTAGTGTATAGATGGCGAGAGGGTGTCGGGTCTGCTTGATGTAGGCATCAGCCTGCACGAAAGCCAGTGAGCCCCCAATCACCGAGCCAGCCACATACTCCCACATAATCATCCCTGACAGGATGTAGGGGGCGTACTCCGTAATTCGCATGCCGAAAATTCGACTGAAAACCAGGGACAATAACAACGTCAGCCCAAGAGGCTGCAGTATGGACCAGAACAGACCGAAGAAGGAGCGACGCCACCGCGAACGCAGATCCGACATCGAAAGATGCCACCAAAAATAGCGGGCGGCCCAGATACCTGATAGGTAATTCACATTCCATCCCTCGGCCCGCGCCCCGCATAGATTCTCGAAGGAAACTATCTCCAAAACGAGCGGATCGCAGCGCAAATCCTATTGATTTGCCCTTGGCCCAAACCGGGATAACTTGGCAGGTTGATACCACGGGCACTCAAACCAGCGGCAACCGGGAACTCCCCCTCTCCTCGACAATGGGGCAATGTGTGGGTCGGCGGAAAGAATGGGCGGGTCTCTATTTCTTGATCCGCGAGGTGCGCCCTTAGCGGATCACGGTCTTGGCAACGATCGACAATCACTGAGCACATCCAGTGAGAGTGGGTAACGCTGCCCACAGGGTCATGTGTGCGCAAAGGTAGACCAGCCAATCCGACACGATAGGCTTCTGCCACTTGGGCCTTCAGAGCAAGTATCTCGGATGCCACTTCGAGTTGCGCCAATCCGATCGCCGCCTGAATATTCGTCATGCGATAATTGTAGGCTAGGATGTCGTGCCAATATTCGCGAGTGGATGAAACCCCTTGGTTCTTGAGTCTGCGGCATCGCCTCATAATCTCCGGATCGCGCGTCACCACCATGCCGCCCTCACCAGTTGTGATCGTTTTATTCCCGAAAAAGCTATAGGTCGCCGCGTCACCGAAATTCCCGACATGCTGACCGTTCCATTGTGATCCGAAAGCTTCCGCGCAGTCCTCGATCAACAGGAGATCATGCCTTCGACAAATAGCGACGATCGAAGCCATATCACAAGGGTGTCCATATAGATGGACAGCCATAATGGCCTTAGTCCGGGGGTTGACAGCCTGCTCGGTCGCCAGAGGATCCATCTGCAGAGTATCTGCAAGTGAATCCACAAAGACTGGCTTTGCTCCGGTCTGCAGGATTGTGTTCACGGTGGCCACGTAAGTCAAAGTAGGGACTATCACCTCGTCGCCCGACCCTATTCCCAACGCCTCCAGCGCCAGGTGAAGCGCGACAGTACCATTTGCAACGCTTGTGGCCTCATTCGCCCCAACGAATTCCGCGAAACCGGTTTCGAACTTTGGAACGAATTCGCCGCGCGATGAAATCCAGCCAGAATCCAAGCAATCGTTGACATACCTTGATACATTTCCCACCAAGTAAGGCTGGTAAACCGGCGTACGCCCTATCTTCGCTTCGTCGAATATTTCCGGCAATACCGCGCTTTTCATCAAATAAAAGCCCCCGCATAGTTCGATTCTTATTGTAGCGCTGCAACGCAAGACACTCAACCACCCGCAGGAGAAACTGCCCATTTTTTGCACAGGGCGGCCCAAGCTGCTGTCCTTTGCTCTGAAGGGCTCAGGGATTGGGGGCGGGTAATGCCATTGATCGAGAATGACGAGTCCTGCAAGGCCCTGCCGCTGTTCTCGGAACTCGCCGCGCCAAGCGACCGGGCCATGTCAAACAAAGCCACCGACGGCGACGCGGAGCTCAGCGCCTCCTTGATCGCGTGATTGAACGTCGTGCCGCTGCCAACGTGCTCCCGGCGACCTGTGGCGTCGAGCAATTCCGGCATCGACACCGACGCCTGCTTGTTCGGCAGTTCGCGCAGCACGGCGTCGAGCGCAGCCGAGCGCGTGTCGTTGCCGGCAACGACCTGGTGAAACTTGATGCCGGCGCGCTCCTGATTGGCGCCCTGCGTCTCCGTTCTTGCCTTGGTGTGGCGGTCGGCGAGGTTCTGACGCACCAGGGCGCTCGTGGTCGCCGGATCTTCGGCCACTAGCCGTCGCGTCGCTTCTCCGGCCTCGCCAGCGGGCCGGCAAGCAGGTTCGCCGGCAGGATGGCGTTGCCGGCGGCCGTGGTGTCGCCAGCGGCGGCCACGCGGCCAACCGGGCCTTGCTCGATCGGACTGAGCACAATGCGTACGAAGCGCTTCTTGCTCGGCGAGAGCTTGGGCGTACTCTGGCGAGGCCGTGCTGGCGACGCTACGGGCGTCAGCTGCGGCGACCTTGCTCGTGCCGGCGAGCTCGGGGCGTAGAGCGGATGGCTCTTCGTCGCGAGCGATTCGCCGCGGGCGTTCAAATCCTTCGTCACCGCGTCGATCACCTTGACTGTGTTTGGTGGTAGCGGTTGTGGCACGACACGGCCAGCCGAACCGACGGGCGAAGTCGTATGGTCTGGCGCAAGTTCCGGGTTTGCCCGAAGCCGTTCGACACCGGCCGCGTACCGCGGGTCGGCGGCGATCTGCGCGAACTGCGAGTCGGGAACCGTTTGTCTTTCGGCGGCCTCGTAGAGCGGGCGCACCTGTGCGTTGATGTCTTGGCGGGTCTTGTTGATCACGTTGGCTTCCGCAGCACTCGGCCCCAATGTGGACGGCTGCGGATGCTGCGGGGCGATCTCGCCGAGCACGCCGCCAACAGCCCTGTTGATGCTGCCCTGGGGCAAGGATGCTCCTATCTTCTGATTAGGGTTTCCTGTGTTCCAGAGGGGACATCATCCTGGAGGTTTCGACATGCCCGCCACCGCCGCAAAGATTCGCGAATCTCCGTATGGTCGCGACAGGTACTTTCAGGTGAGGACTGGGGATGCACCACGGAGCTTGACTACCGTTTCCGCAATGTGGGCGGCGAGGAATTCTTCAGCTTCAACGCGAACATCTTTGCAAAAGCCAGTTGCTGTTCACTTTCCGTTGTCTTCGACAAGCCATCCCGCCGCGCTCCGGAGCGACCCGTCGGGTTTGCGGCTTTTGTCCCGCCAGGCAAGGCGGGTTCCTTTGCTTGGGCGCGACATAGTCTTCTCATTTCCTCGATCGCGGCCTATGTCGTATATTCCTTGTTGGCGATGATATCTGTGGTAAGGCGACCCCGATCTCGCTCTTTCCTAAGTCCTTTGACACCCATCGTTCCATCCGGAAGGGGGGCGTCGATGTCGTAGTCGGAAAACTTGGCGCGATATCTCTCTCGCGGCTCATGATGACCTCGCCATATAGTCTGATTCAGTGATGATCTTGATCTTGCATAGGCGACCCGACGCTGTCGATCGAGAGACTTTTTTCAGCTCACAGCAATCGCTTTTGGCCCTAGTCCGACACCTGACTAATAACTTGTCGGTGGTTACTTCAAAAAAGCACGCATAAGCCATATTGTCCTTTTAATTTCAATACGATAGCCATACTCTCCGTAAAAAGCCGTACCCCGGTTTAACACTCTTTAATTCACGTAAAATTCGGTGGAAAAAAGCCGGCGGGACCTCCGCCGGCTAGCTATCATTTCGGTAGGCGTCGAGGCTGTAGATGTCAGGGCCGCTTCGGCAGCAGCGACCAGGCGGCAGGCACCAGGCTGGCGGCCAGCGCCACCTTGATCAGGTCGCCGACGATGAAGGGCACGACACCGAACTGCCACGACTTTTCCGGGCCGATCAGCATGGCCAGCCAGGCAAAGCCCATCGCCATCATGACGATTTCAGCGACCAGCATCGCATTGAAGAGCTTGACCGGATGGCGGTCCCAGCCGCGGTCGGCGGCCCAACCGACGATCGCCGCCATGACCACGAAGCCGGCGAGATAGCCGCCTGTGGAGCCCAGCATATAGGCGATGCCGATGCCCTTTTCCGGCGTTCCCTGGAAGACCGGGAAGCCCATGGCGCCCTCGGCCATGTAGAGGAGCAGCGTTGCGACGCCGAGACGCAGGCCGAAGGCCGCGGCGATCAGGAGGACGGCGAGCGTCTGCAGCGAGATATCTACGGGCCCGAGCACAACCTTCGTCTTGGCCGACAGGGTCAGGAGCAGCGTGCCGGCAATTGCCAGCAAAAGCTGGGTCGCCAGACGTGCCGCCCCCTCTTCAGGCAAAGCCAGAGAAACAAGCGGACGCATCGTCGTTGCAATTGCCATGATCTTCCCCGTTCCGGACAGCCACTAACGTGCGGCCTCGCATTTTCCTATATTGGCTTCCGTGTTATGCGGCAATCGGTTTTGCCGCCTCGGAACAGAGCTCCCCGCCCCTGATGGCCCTCAAATTCGACACCAGCTTCGATCCTGCCTACGGCCAGGCCGTAACCGTCGCGCCAGACGTCCAACGCATCACCGCCCGAAACCCGAGCCCGTTCACCTTTCACGGAACCAACAGCTACCTCGTCGGGCGGGACACGCTGGCGGTCATCGATCCCGGACCGGACGAGGATGCGCATCTCGAGACATTGCTCGAAGCCATCGGGCAGCGACCGGTCAGCCACATCTTCGTCAGCCACACACATCGCGACCATTCACCGCTCGCGGCCCGGCTGAAAGCGCGCACCGACGCGATCGTGCTGGCGGAGGGGCCGCATCGCCCGGCGCGGCCGCTGCGCATCGGCGAGGTCAACCCGCTCGACGCCAGCGCAGACATGGCTTTCGCCCCGGACGTCGCGCTCCAAGACGATACGCTGGTCCACGGCGACGGCTGGGCGATCAGAACGGTGCTGACGCCGGGCCATGCCGCCAATCACGCGGCCTTTGCGCTGGAAGGAAGCGGCGTTTTGTTTTCGGCCGATCACGTGATGGCCTGGGCAACTTCGATCGTGGCCCCGCCGGACGGCGCCATGGCCGACTATATGGCCTCGCTCGACCGGCTGATCGAGCGCGGCGACCGTCTGCTTTTGCCGGGTCACGGCGGTCCGGTGACGGCGCCACTCAGTTTCATGCGCGGCCTGAAGACCCACCGCAAGATGCGCGAACGGGCGATCCTGGAACGCATCCGGGGCGGCGACAGGACGATCAAGGAGATGGTTGCGGCAATCTATCGCGAGACCGACCCGCGCCTGCATGGCGCCGCTGGCCTGTCGGTGCTTGCGCATCTGGAGGACCTGGTGGCCCGCGGCCTTGTCGCCACCGAGGGCGATCCAGCCATCGACGGCGTTTTCAGGCCGGCCGGCTAAGCCTCATTCGGCCGGCGCCGCGCCCACCTGGCCGGCCACTTCCTGATCGAGCTCGCCCAGGAATTCCACGATGCGGGCGGCATTGTCGCCTAGGTCGTATTGGCCGTAGCGCGAGGCGGACCGCATGTCGACGACGACGGTGTCGCCATCGTCGGCCACACGGATCGCGACATCCGCTGGAAGGCCAAGCACGAAGCTTTTGGCGAGCGCATTGATCGTCACTTCGCTTTGCCCATCGGTTTCAGGATATGGCGCCTGAAGTTGCCAGTCGCGCCGGTCGAGCACGGTCTCGACTGCATCGACGACGGTTTCGAAGGGCAAATTGTAGCTGCGACTGGTGACTAAAGGATAGGCATCGCCTTGCAGGCTTTGCTCGCCTGGCGTCGGCATCGCTAGCACGTTCATATCCTTGGTGCGGTCAGACGTGTCGATCGCCGGCGGATCGTCGAAATCGGTCGAGATGTCGCTCAGCGGCGGCGAAATCGTCGCCCAGTAGGCGGCGGCGCCGTAGGGGGCGAGCACCAGAAGCGCCAGCAGGGCGCCGACGGAGAGATCGCGTCCACCGCGGTCGCCGAAATTCCACAGCCTGGAGAAGGCAAATCCGGCGAACAAAAGGGCAAAGGCGGCGAGCAGCGCGACGATCGCCAATACCCAGAGGAATACTGGTGTTTCGACGAGATCGAATCGGTGGCCGGCAAGCACGGTGAGCAGCAGGACCAGCGAAAAAGCCGCTGTCCCGCGCGACCATCCTGCCGCTCGCGACGTCTGTCGTTCAGGAATACTAACCATTCTAAGCCGCACCACCCCAAACCCGAACCGAGACTTAGAGCAGGATGAATTGGAATTGTCACCCTGCTCTAAGTCTTTGTTTTACCGCATGATCTTTTCCGAAAAGTCTGCAACTTTTCGGGATCAAGCGCCAGAGCGTTTTGGCTCAGGCTTGAAGCCGAAAGACGCAGCATGCCCATCAATCCGTCGGCAGGCGATAGTCCTTGAACTGCTCGCGCAAGGTGATCTTCTGGATCTTGCCGGTGGCGGTGTGCGGAATTTCGCCAACGAAGGCGACGTCGTCGGGCATCCACCATTTGGCCACCTTGCCATTCATGAAATCGAGGATGTCGGTCTTGCTCGGCTCCTTGCCGGGCTTCCGCACGACGACGAGCAAGGGCCGCTCGCCCCATTTGGAATGGGCAACGCCGATGGCCGCCGCCTCGGCGACATCGGGATGGCCAACCGCAAGGTTCTCGAGATCGATGGTCGAGATCCATTCGCCGCCCGATTTGATGACGTCCTTGGCGCGATCGGTGATCTGCATGTAGCCGCCCGGATCGATATGGGCGACATCGCCGGTGTCGAACCAGCCTTCGGCGTCGAACTGCTCGGCGCCGACGCCGCCATAATAGGCGCGGGCGATGGCCGGCCCGCGCACCTTCAGCCGCCCAAAAGTCTTGCCGTCCCAGGGCAGCGGCTTGTCGTCGTCGTCCGTCACCTTCATCTCGACGCCGAAGGGCGGGTAGCCCTGCTTGCCCTGGATATCGAGCCGCGCCTCGCCTTTCAGCCCTTCATAGTCGGGCTTCATGGTGCACAGCGTGCCGAGCGGCGACATCTCGGTCATGCCCCAGGCATGGATGACCTGGACATCGTAGTTGTCCTGGAATTTTTTGGTGATTGCGCGCGGGCAGGACGAGCCGCCGATGACGACCTTGCCCAGATGGGGAAGTTTCTTGCCGGTCTCCTCCAGATATTGCAGCAGCATCATCCACACGGTCGGCACGGCGGCGCTGAAGGTCACCTTCTCGGTATCGAGCAGTTCGTAGATCGACGCGCCGTCCATCTTGCAGCCGGGCATCACCAGCTTGGCGCCGATCATCGGCGCGCTTTGGCCAAGGCCCCAGGCATTGGCATGGAACATCGGCACCACCGGCAAGATGGTGTCGCGGGCCGATATGCCCATCGCGTCGGGCATGGCGGCGATCATAGCGTGCAGCAAGTTCGAGCGATGACTGTAGAGCACGCCCTTGGGATCGCCCGTCGTGCCCGAGGTGTAGCACATGCCGGCGGCGGTGTTTTCGTCGAAGGTCCTCCAGGCGAAGTCGCCGTCCGTCTCGGCCAGCCATTCCTCGTAGGCAACGGCGTTGGGCAGCGCCGTCTCAGGCATATGCGCGCTGTCGGTCAGCACGATCACCCGCTTCAGCGATTTGACCGACCCGGCGATCTTCTCGAGCAGCGGCACGAATGTCAGGTCGACGAAGATCGCCTTGTCCTCGGCATTGTTTATGATCCAGGCGATCTGCTCGGGAAACAGGCGCGGATTGAGCGTGTGATAGATCGCGCCGATCCCCATTATGCCGTACCAGGCCTCGATGTGGCGCGCCGTGTTCCAGGCCAGCGTCGCGATGCGATCGCCAAGCGCGAAACCGTCACGCTCAAGCCGTTGCGCCACCTTCAGGGCGCGGCGGTGAACATCGGCGTAGGTGGTGCGCACGATCGGCCCCTCGATCGAGCGCGACACGATCTCGCGCCCGCCATGCTGACGTTCGGCATTGTCGATCAGCTTATGGCAAAGCAGCGGCCATTCCTGCATCAGTCCGAGCATGTCTGTTCCTCCCCTGCGCTTTTCACGTCTACGCTTTTGCCCCATTGTGGGACGAACCGACGGATTGTCCAGCCATCCCGGTGCATTGGCCGAAATGACAAGGAAAACCGCCACAATCCGGCCATCGTCGGCGTTAAGCTCTGTTAATGGGCAGGGGTGCGATTGGCGGATGGAAGAGGTTCGCATGGACGCGCAGCTCGACGATAAGGCACTTGAAAACACACTTGCCGAAAGTCTGGCCGATTTGGTGCCGGACGCCAAAACCGTCTCCGAAGATGAATTCGTCGAAGTCGTCGGCGGCGCCCTCGAGGCGGTCGGCGGTACGCTGCTGTTCAAGATGTGCGTTCAGAACGAAGGCGAAGGCCAGCATGTCGCTGCGGCATGCGTCGGCGACGGCGGCAACCGCCAGTTCCTGTTGCTGACGCTGCCGACGGTCGGCGGCGCGCTGAAGGTCGAGACGGCGTCGAGAAGCACCAATCCGGTGGCCGGCATCGCTGCCGCCTATGCCGGGCTGATGGATGTGTTCAAGACCGCAGCCTGAAATTTCTCGGAACAAACCTGTATGACGGGGACCAAGGCATGGCTTGGTCGGGGTGCTGCGTGTCGTCCTTGAATGGTGACCTTGCGAAGCGCGGTCATCCGACACACCTAGTGCAGGACGTTCTCACCCCAGACAAGGAGACCCCGTCTTGGACCAGATTGCCAACCCTGCACCGGGCTTTCAGCGCAACCCCGGCAAGGTCATCACCGTCGAGCCCTTTCACGGTACCGTCGTCGTGCGCGCCGGCGATACGATCATTGCCAGCTCGACGAATGCGAAGCTCCTGTCGGAACCGCCGTATCCCGCTGTTCTCTACATTCCGTTCGATGACATCGATTTCAGCCAGCTAGGCAAGACCGAACTATCGACGCATTGCCCCTACAAGGGCGACGCCAGCTATTGGAGCGCCTTGCCGGCCGGCGCGACAGGCAAGGATGCGATGTGGGCCTATGAGCGACCCTTCGACGAGATGGCGGAAATCCGCAATCACGGCGCCTTTTATCCCAGCAAAGTCACGATCGAAGCCACCCCCGACTGAGCGTTCGGAGCGAACTCAACCAGGATGCGGACTCAGGGTCAGGCCGATCCGATCAGTCGGTGGTGCCGTCGTTGCCGACGCCGTCGGTCTCATCGAGGCGCACGAAGGTCAGGCCCTTTTGCTTGAGCGCCATCAGGCCCTGCACGACGCCTTCGCCGGCGGCATGGGTGGGCTGGTTGATGTGGGCGATGATGACGTCGCCGTCCTTGGCCGCCGCAATACGCCGGGCGGTTTCCTTGGCACCCAGCAACGAGCCGCCGTCGCCGTTTACAGAGAAGCCGGCGATCTTGAAGCCGAGCTTGCGGATCATGGCGATGGCGGTCGGGCTGTATTCGGCGGTCGCGCCGCGAAACCATTTCGGCGCTGGCTCACCGGTGCGGATGAGTGCCGCGGCGCCCGATTCGACTTCGGCCAGCACGGCGTCGGGGCTGCCGGCGCTGCGGATGCCATAGATCTTTTGCGGCGTGTCGACAGCCGGAATATGCCGGCCGCCATGATTTTCCAGCTCGAACAAATCGGGATGCGCCCGCATGATCTCGACCGCCGCTTCATTGCGCTTCAGCCAGATGCCGGTGACGAAAATCGTCGCCGGGATTCTGTTGTCGACCAGCGCCGAGAGGATCCTGGTGTCGGTCTGGCCGCCGCAGGCGTCGAGCGTCAGCGCCACGCGGCCGCTGCCAGCGTGCGGCGTGAGGTGCAGCGTCGGCTCGACAAGCGGTGCGGCGTAACCTGCCGACACGGCGCAGACCGAGATCGCAATCGCGCAAAGATATTTTCCGAGTAGGCGCATGATTGATTTCCGGACCGGTATGTCGAAGCGGGTCACCGCGGGAGCCGGGCCAAGAAGACCCGCATCAAGGCGAAATCGGGACGGCGCGCACGCGAAAAGCGCCCGACGCGACAATTTGCCTGGCGTGTGACTTTTCAGCGAGTGGCGCGATCCACGGGCGGCGGTTGCATGGCAGTTTCGGTCTGCGCCAGGATTTCGCGCACGGCCTCGATGACAGGCTCGACCTCCAGGCGCCAGACGCAGCAGGACTTGCTTGGGTCCGGCCAACGGCACAGATCGGGCGCCACGCATTCGCACGGCATGGAAGGCTGGAGGGATATGCTCGGCACGCCGACCGCTGCCCAGCGGGTTGGCCTGGTCAGGCCGAAAAGGCCGACAACAGGAGTTCCCGCCGCAGCGGCCATATGCATCGGGCCGCTCTCGTTGCCGAGGAACAGCCGCGCCTCCTTCAGCAACGCCAGCAGCGTTTCGAGCGACAGGGCGCCGACAAAGTTGGCGAGGGCCGAGGCGGTCCCGGCTACAATCTGTTCAGCCAACTTGCGTTCGTCCTGACCGCCGACAAGCACGAAGGCCAGCCCGGTTTCGCGCGAGATTTCGTTGACCACGGCGGCAAAGCGTTCCGGCTGCCATCGCCGGCCTCGGAAGCTTGCTCCGGCATGCACCGCGACAAACGCGTTTCGCCTGAGCCCGTGCTTTTCCAGCAAATCCTGGGCGCGAGCCGTTTCCAGCGGCAGCGGCTTGATGGAAGGCGTTCTCACGCGCAGATCGATCCCAAGCGCCTCAAGCGGCGAAAGGTAGCGGTAGAGATAGTGTCTTTCACCATAGCCGAATCGCGGGACCCGAACATTGGCCGGATTACGCTCGTACCAGCGCAAGGGTCTGTCAGTCGGGTGGTAGCCCACCCTGGTCCTGGCGTTGACGAGCCTGACGACGAGCCGCGAGGTTTTCGAATCGCTCAGGTCGATCGTCATGTCGAAGCGGTGCTGGCGCAGCCTGCGCACCACCGAATAGAACTCGCGCCCGCGCTGCAGCGGTGAACCGCGCATGCGCGCGCGGCTGAAGGTGACGACATCGGCTGCGATGCCGTGGGCGGTGAGGAAACTCGCGAAGCGCGCCTCGCAGCAGAACACGATCCTGACGCCCGGATATTCGAGCTGCAGGTTTTTCGCCAGCGTGGAGGCGAGGACGAGATCGCCGATGAATTTCATCTGCAGGATCAGGATCGAACGGAAGGGAGCGTGGGAAAACTGCAACATCTGTTTCGGGCACCGGGGGATTGGGCTTGCGAGACTGGGCGAAAACGATGTCGAGATTGGGGACCGTCACGCGCAACTTCGCGTGACTTTGCTCACAAAATCGTAAGCTGGCAACCGCGCAGCCGGAGCCAATCGACAGTCATCGATCGGTCGTCCATGGCAATCGCGGCCATCAGGCGCGCGGCGTCGACGCCTTTGCAACCAGCACCGCTGCCTGCGCGGCGGCCAGCCTGGCGATTGGCACGCGGTAGGGCGAGCACGAGACATAGTCGAGGCCAACCTCTTCGCAAAAGCGGATCGAGGCGGGATCGCCGCCATGCTCGCCGCAAATGCCGAGCTTGATCTCGGGCCTGGTCGCCCTGCCCTTTTCGGCCGCCATGCGCACAAGTTCGCCGACGCCGTCTATGTCGAGCGACACGAACGGATCCTGCTCGATGATGCCTTTCTGGCGATAGGTCTCCAGGAACGAGGCGGCGTCGTCACGCGAGATGCCGAAGGTGGTCTGGGTCAGGTCGTTTGTGCCGAAGGAGAAGAATTCGGCCGCCTCGGCGATGACATGGGCGCGGATCGCGGCGCGCGGCAGTTCGATCATCGTGCCGGTGAGATAGTCGATCTTGATGCCGGTCTCTTCCATGACACTCTTGGCGACGGCATCGATCCTCGCCTTGACGTAGTCCAGTTCCTTCACCAGGCTAACCAGCGGCACCATGATTTCGGGAACCACCAGCGCGCCAGCCTTCTGGCCCGCCTCTACGGCGGCCTCGAAGATGGCGCGCGCCTGCATTTCGGCGATCTCGGGGTAGGAGACGGCCAAGCGGCAACCGCGATGGCCGAGCATCGGATTGAACTCGTGCAGGGCTTCGGTGCGCTGCCTGAGCTTTTCCGGCGACACGTTCATAGCGGCGGCGACCTCAGCCACTTCGCCTTCCGTCTTGGGCAGGAATTCGTGCAGCGGCGGATCGAGCAGGCGGATGGTCACCGGCAGGCCGGCCATGATCTCGAACAGTTCGAGGAAATCCGAGCGCTGCATCGGCAGCAGCTTGGCAAGTGCCGCACGCCGGTCCTTCTCGGTGTCGGCCAGGATCATCTCGCGCATGGCGACGATGCGGTCGCCGTCGAAGAACATATGCTCGGTGCGGCAGAGACCGATGCCTTCGGCGCCGAAGGAGCGCGCCATGCGCGCATCGAGCGGGGTTTCGGCGTTCGTGCGAACCTTCATGCGGCGCGCGGCGTCGGCCCATTCCATGATGGCGGCGAAATCGCCGGACAATTCGGGCTGCAGCATTGGCACCGCGCCCTTCAGCACCTGGCCGTTGCCGCCGTCGATGGTGATGATGTCGCCCTTGCGGAGGGTCTGTCCCATCGCCATCAGCGTGCCGGCCTTGTAGTCGACGCGCAGCGAGCCGGCGCCCGATACGCAAGGCTTGCCCATGCCGCGCGCCACCACGGCGGCATGGCTGGTCATGCCACCGCGCGTGGTCAGGATGCCTTCCGCGGCGTGCATGCCGTGGATGTCCTCGGGGCTGGTCTCGATGCGCACCAGGATTGCCTTGCGGCCTTGCGCCTTGGCGTCCTCGGCATCGCCTGAGGAAAAGACGATCTCGCCGGTGGCGGCGCCCGGCGAAGCAGGCAGGCCAATGCCGATCACGTCACGCGCGGCCTTCGGATCGATGGTCGGATGCAGGAGCTGGTCGAGCGAGGCGGGATCGATGCGGGCGACCGCCTCCTCCTTGGTGATCAAGCCATCCTTGGCCATCTCGACGGCGATCTTCAGCGCTGCCTTGGCGGTGCGCTTGCCAGACCGGGTCTGCAACATCCACAATTTGCCGCGCTCGATGGTGAATTCGAGATCCTGCATGTCGCGGTAGTGCTTTTCCAGGCTGTCGGAGATGGTGACGAAGGACTGGAAGGCGTCCGGCATCAGCTTTTGCAGCGACGGCTTGTCGGAGCCGGCAGCAATGCGGGCAGCTTCGGTGATGTTCTGCGGCGTGCGGATGCCGGCGACGACGTCCTCGCCCTGCGCATTGACCAGGAATTCGCCGTAGAGCTGCTTTTCGCCGGTCGAAGGGTTGCGGGTGAAGGCGACGCCGGTGGCCGAGGTATCGCCCATATTGCCGAACACCATGGCCTGGACGTTGACCGCCGTGCCCCAGCTTTCGGGAATGTCGTGCAGGCGCCGGTAGGTGATGGCGCGGTTGTTCATCCAGCTCGAAAACACCGCGCCGATTGCGCCCCAGAGCTGCTCGTGCGGGTCCTGCGGAAACGGCTTGCCGAGCTCCTCCTCCACCTTGGCCTTGTAGAGCGCGATGACGCCCTGCCATTCCAGCGCCGTCAGTTCGGTATCGAGCTCGTGGCCGAGGCTCGCCTTCTGGTCTTCGAGGATCTCCTCGAACACATCATGGTCGAGGCCCATGACGACGTCGGAATACATCTGGATGAAGCGGCGGTAGCTGTCATAGGCGAAGCGCGCATCGCCGGAATCGGCGGCCAGCGCCTCGACCGTCTCGTCGTTGAGGCCGAGATTGAGCACGGTGTCCATCATGCCGGGCATGGAGGCGCGGGCGCCTGAACGCACCGACACAAGCAGCAGTTTCGACGGGTCGCCGAAACGGCGCTCGGTCAGCCGGCCGATGTGGTCGAGCGCCACCGTGACATTTGGTTCCAGCTCAGCCGGATAGGTACGACCGTTGGCGTAATAGGCGTTGCAGACCTCTGTGGTGATGGTGAAGCCAGGCGGCACGGGCAGGCCGAGGCTGCACATCTCCGCCAGGTTGGCGCCCTTGCCGCCCAGAAGGTTGCGATCGCCGGCACGGCCTTCCGCGGCACCATCGCCGAAGGTGTAAACCCATTTGGTCATGCTCGCCCTCCAGGTCTTGGAGATGGAAAGATTGGCGAAGCACCGACTAGGCCCGGTCTCCGCAGCGTCCGGACCGAGCGATATGATGCTGCACTGCGAAAGGCAAGGCGTCGGCAAAGCGACCGGCCTCTACAATCGATTAAGAAAAACCCCTACAACCGATTAAGCAAAGGCTGCGTCAAAAAGACTTGCGATACCGGTACTGGCAGAATAGAACATAACGAGAACTATGTATGGAGTGGCGTCATGAAACTGACCGGAAAACTCGACTATCTGGAAATGCCGGCGACCGGAGGCACGCTGGACAGTGTGAAGGCCTTCTACAGCGCCGCCCTTTCCTGGTCGTTCACCGACTACGGACCGACCTATTCGGCCTTTTCCGAAGGACTCGACGGCGGTTTTCAGGCCGATGCCGGCGAAGCGCCAGCCAAGCCGCTGCCCGTGCTTTACTCCGAAAACCTGGAAGAAACGCTGGATGCGATCGAAACTGCAGGCGGCACCATCGTCAAGCCGATCTTCCCGTTCCCGGGCGGCAGACGGTTCCATTTCACCGATCCGGCCGGAAATGAAATGGCAATCTGGGGCGAGTAGCACCATTCCCGGTCGCGGCTGTGGGCTGCGAAATCAGGCGGGCGACACCGCCCTTCATTGCCATTGTGCTTTTTGGCCGCTCTGCTAATAACGCGCCGCACAAGCGAGTCTGATGGCTTATTGGGGCGTCGCCAAGTGGTAAGGCATCGGTTTTTGGTACCGACATTCCCAGGTTCGAATCCTGGCGCCCCAGCCAAACTTCGGTTGCACGTGAGATCAGTGTTCCTTCTGACCGCTCACCGAGGCAGATAAACCTTTTCCATCGACATGCGTTGTTCATTCTCCCGGCCAGTCGTGCCGACAAGATCGAGTTACATCGATCGCAGCCCGTGGAGAGGTCATTTCGATGTATTTCATGGCATTGGCCACTGACTATGACGGCACGCTGGCGCATGACGGGATCGTTTCCAAGCGGACGCTCTCGGCGCTGGACCAACTGAAGAAGACCGGCCGCAAGCTCATTTTGGTCACGGGGCGCGAATTGCCCGACCTCAAGCAGGTTTTTCCGGAGGTCGGCATCTTCGACAAGGTGGTCGCGGAAAACGGCGCGCTGATCTACACGCCGGCCAGCGAAGAGGAGCGCGCGATTTCGCCGTCGCCCTCGCCCGACCTCGTCACCAGGCTCAAGAAACGCGGCGTGAAGCCGCTCTCGGTCGGACGCTCGATCGTTGCAACCTGGGAACCCCATCAGGCAACTGTGCTCGACGTCATCAAGAAGCTGGGGCTGGAGCTGGAAATCATCTTCAACAAAGGTGCCGTGATGGTGCTGCCTACCGGCGTCAACAAGGCGACCGGACTGGCCGCCGCGCTTGGGGATCTGCGGCTGTCGCCGCACAATGTGGTTGCCGTCGGCGACGCCGAGAACGATCACGCTTTCCTGCGGGCCTCTGGCTGCAGCGTGGCCGTCGACAATGCCTTGCCGGCGGTGAAGGATACCGCCGATCTGGTGACCCGCGGCGCGCGCGGCAAGGGCGTCGAGGAACTGATCGGCAAGATGATCAAGCTCGATTATCAGCTCGTCCGGAAGCGCTCCCGCGGCGTACTGCTGGGGATCTCAGGGGGCCGGAAGGTCTATCTGTCGCCAACGGACACGGTTCTGCTCGCCGGAAGCTCGGGCATCGGCAAATCCACCTTGGCCACGGCGCTGACGGAACGCCTGGTCGAAAACGGGCTGCAGTTCTGCATCTTCGACCCTGAGGGCGACTATGACGGACTGCAGGGCGCGGTGCCGCTCGGCGACAGTTCGACCGCGCCGAGCAAGGAACAGTTGCTGGACCTGATCGAGAAGCCCGATACCAATGTCGTGGTCAAGGGGCTGGCGCTACGGGTCCATGAGCGGCCCGACTTCTTTGCAGAGTTGCTCCCCGGCCTTGGCGGTTTTCGTTACCGCACGGCTAGACCCCACTGGCTGATCATCGACGAGGCGCACCACCTTCTGCCCAAGCGGCGTGACGACACGCGAGCGGTGCTATCCCTTGAATTGCCGGGCACGATCCTGATCACGGTGCATCCGGAGGCGATCTCGACGGACGCCCTGCGCCTTGTGACGGCGGTGATTGCGCTCGGCCCGCAGGCAAAAAGCGTCATCAAGACATTTTGCAAAGAGACCGGATTGGAGCCGCCCAAAGACTTCGCCTCGCCGAAAGGCGAGCGCGTCCTGCTGTGGTGGCCGCATACGAACAAGAAGCCCATTACGGTCAAGGCGAACGAGCCCAGCCAATCGCTGAAGCGGCACAGCCGCAAATATGCTGAAGGCCAACTCGACGAAGCCGGCAGCTTCTATTTCAGAGGTCCCGACAATGCCATGAACCTCAGGGCACACAATCTGATCATCTTTGCCCAGATGGCAGAAGGCATAGATGACAAGACCTGGGAGCATCATCTGCGCGCGGGCGACTATTCCGAGTGGTTCCGCCACCAGATCAGGGACAAGGATCTCGCCCGCGAAACGGCCTCGGCAGAGAAGGACAAGACCCTGTCGGCGGAGGAAAGCCGCAAGCTTGTGCTCGATGCCGTGCGCCGCCGCTATACGGCTCCCGCCACCGCTCCGGAAAAGTAGGGACGCGGATCAGCTCGCCTCGCGCATCGCCTCGGCGGCCTGCAGGTCGACCGACACCAGCTGGCTGACGCCCTGCTCGGCCATGGTGACGCCGAACAGCCGGTCCATGCGCGCCATGGTGATCGGGTTGTGGGTGATGATGACGAAGCGCGTTTCGGTGGTCTTGGCCATCTCGTCCATGAGGTTGCAGAAGCGCTCGACATTGTGGTCGTCGAGCGGCGCGTCGACTTCGTCGAGCACGCAGATCGGCGCCGGATTGGTCAGGAACACGGCGAAGATCAGCGACATCGCCGTCAAGGCCTGCTCGCCGCCTGACAGCAGCGTCATGGTCTGCGGCTTCTTGCCGGGCGGGCGGGCGAGGATTTCGAGGCCGGCCTCGAGCGGATCCTCAGATTCGATCAGCTGCAATTCAGCCGTGCCGCCGCCGAACAGATGCGAGAACAGCCGCTGGAAATGGCCGTTGACCACCTCGAAGGCGGCAAGCAGCCGTTCGCGTCCCTCCCGGTTCAGGCTCTGGATCGCTTGCCGCAGCTTGCGGATGGCCTCGATGATGTCCTCGCGCTCGGAGACGATGGTCTCCAGCCGGTCTGACAGTTCCTTCTGCTCTTCCTCGGCGCGCAGATTGACGGCGCCAAGCCGTTCGCGCTCGATCTTCAGCCGGTCGAGCTGGCGCTCGATCTCGGCCATTTCGGGCATTGGGCTGTCAACTTCCAGTCCGGTGTGGCGGATGACCAGATGCGGCGGCGTGTTCAGCGTTTCCTGGATGCGCGCCTCGACCTCCAGCCGCCGCTCGTCGGCCGCCGTCAGCCGCTCCTCGGCGCGGACGCGGGTCTCGCGCGACTCGGCCAGCGACTGGATCGCCGCCGTTGCGGCCTTGTCCAGTTCGGCCTGCTTGTTCTCCGCCTCCTGCAAGCGATCGCCCGCCGCCTGGCGAAGGCTTTCGGCCTCGGCGAGCTGCGACAGCAGCGCGCGCCGCTTGGCGTCGATCTCGTCGGGCGCGTCGGCCAGCCGCTCGCGCTCTGCCTCTGCCTCGGCCTTGCGCTCGCCAAGGGCGGCGATCTGGGTCGACGCGTTCTCGGCCCGCTCCAGCCAGTTGCGGCGTTCAGCACCAATGGCTTCCAGGCGGCGCGTCCGCGCCTCGGCCTCGCGCCTCAGTCCCTCATGGACAGCGCGCGCATCGGCGAGCGTCGCGCGGTCGCGAGAAACATTGGCCGAGGATTGTTCGAGCTGCAGCTGCAGGTCGCCGAGATCGGGGGCGCTTTGCAGCAGCATTTCGGCCTCGACGAAGGCGGCCGCCGTCTCTTCATGGCTGTCGACAACGCGGGCGCGCGCCTCGTCGAGGGCGGCGCGCCGGCTCACCAGTTCGCCGCCGGCCTTTTCGGCCTCGGCCAGCGCGTTGCGGGCGGCGTCCAGCCCGTGCTGTGCATCGCGGCCGGCCTGGCGGGCGTTGCGCTCGGCCTCGCTTGCCTGGCGAAGCGCCTGCTCGGCCTGGGCAAGTGCTGCTTCGGCCTCGCGCAGGACGAGGGTTGCCTGGACCGCTTCGGCGTCGAGTTCGGCCAGCCGGTTCTTTTGGGCCAGCCGCTGCGCGGCCGCGGTCGGCGCGTCGGCGCTGGCGGTCAGCCCGTCCCAGCGCCACAGCGCGCCCTCGCGGCTGACCAGCCGCTGTCCCGAAGCCAGCAAGACCTGTAATCGCCGACCGTCGGCGGCATCGACAATGCCGATCTGCGCCATGCGGCGGGCAAGCTGCGCCGGGGCGCGAACCACGCTGGCAAGGCTCCTGATACCTTCCGGCAGCGCGGCATCGCCGGGCTGGATCGCGCTTTCACCCCAATGCACAGGGGCGCTGCGGTCGAGCGGCACGTCGAGATCCTCGCCAAGTGCTGCACCCAGCGCCGTCTCATAGCCGCGCTCGACGCTGAGTTGTTCGAGAACGGAGGGGAAGAGATCGCCACTGGCGGCATTCAAAATCTTGGCCAGCGTGCGCGCCTCGGTCTCGATGCGCGCCAGCTCGGCCTTGGCATCCTGCAACGGCGGGCGGGCGCCACTTTCGGCCGCGCGCGCCTCGGCGACCGCCTGTTCGGCCGCAATCGCATTGGCCTCGGCCTCTTCCAGCAGCGCCTGGGCGTCCTCGACCAGAAGCCGCTTCTCGCCCGGATCGGGCAGGCCAGCGACCTTGGAAACAATCTCTGACAGTTCGCGGTCGACTTCGGCAAGCTGGCGGGCAAAGCGGTCGCGGCGCTCTGCGGTCTCGCGCAAGGTGCGCTCGATCTGGTTGCGCGAGGCGGCCGCTTCCGCGCGTTCGGCGGTCAGTGCGGCAAGCTTCGCTTCGCTCTGCGAGAGCGTCGCTGCCGCCTGTTCGAAGGCGGCGCGAGTGGTGGCCTCGCGCTCGGCCGCACCGGCATTCTCGGAATTGAGCGTAGCCTCCTCGGCGCGCAGGCGCTCGAGGATGTCGGCATTGTCGCGCACCATCCGCTCCTCGCGGGCGATGTCGCCGTCAAGCTGCTGCAGCCGGCGCTCGAGTTCGGCCTGGCGGGCACGGATACGGCCCGCCTCCTCCTCGATCTGCGTCTTGGCGATCGACAGGCGCTGGAAGGCGGCGGCGGCGGCAGCTTCCGCGTCGCGCAGATCCGGCAGCCTGTGGGCGCCGATGCCCTGCTCCCTTGCGGCCGCCATCTGGGCGGCGGCGCGGTCGCCGACCAGTGTCGTGGCAACCGCCAGCGCAGAACGCGCCTCGCCTTCCTGGGTCTTGGCCAGCGTCCAGCGCAGATGCAGCAGCGTCGCCTCGGCCTTGCGGATGTCGGCCGACAGGTTCTTGAAGCGCGAGGCCTGGCGCGCCTGGCGCTTCAGGCTTTCGATCTGGCTTTCCAGTTCGCCGACAACGTCGTCCAGCCGTTCCAGGTTCTGTTCGGCCGCCTTGAGCCGAAGCTCGGCCTCGTGGCGGCGTGTGTGCAGACCGGAAATGCCCGCCGCTTCTTCGAGCAGCGCGCGGCGCGCCTGGGGCTTGGCCTGGATCAGTTCGCCGATGCGGCCCTGCCCGACCATCGAGGGCGAGCGCGCGCCGGTCGACTGGTCGGCGAACAAAAGCTGCACGTCCTTGGCGCGGGCTTCCTTGCCGTTGATACGGTAGAGCGAGCCAGCCTCGCGCTCGATGCGGCGCGATACCTGCAGTTCATCGGCATCGTTGAAGGCCGAAGGCGCGCTGCGGTCGCTGTTGTCGAGGAAAAGCGTGACTTCGGCGGTGTTGCGGGCCGGACGCGTTCCCGAGCCGGAAAAGATCACGTCGTCCATGCCGGACGCGCGCATGTTCTTGTAGGAGCTTTCGCCCATCACCCAGCGCAGCGCCTCGACGAGGTTCGACTTGCCGCAGCCGTTCGGCCCGACAATGCCGGTCAGGCCGCGTTCGATGACGAACTCGCCGGGTTCGACGAAGGATTTGAAACCGAGAAGGCGAAGGCGCGAAAACTTCATTCGCGCCGCCCAACAAGCTGGTTCGGCAAAAGTGTTCCGCGGTTGAACCCGCGACAAGGCAAAGGCGTGCGCACGCCGAAGCGCAGCCGCTTCGGCGCTGCCTGGACGTCAGAGCAGAGGGTCGAGGATGGCCGACATTTCCTCAATCGACATCGCCCCTTTGTAGGTCTTTCCATTGATAAAGAAGGTCGGCGTCGAGTCGACCTTGAATTCATCGGCGCCGCGCTTCTGGACCGCTCTCACATCGTCCAGAAGTTTCTGGTCCGTCAAGCAGGCCTCGAAAGACTCCTGTGTAAAACCGGCGAGCTTCGAGATTTGCAGCAATGCGTCCTTGGTGTTGTTGACGCCAACCCAGTTGGCCTGCTGCTTGAACAGCACGTCCACCATCGGGAAATAGTTGTCCTTGGCGCAGCGCGCCAACATGAAACCGGCCTCGGCGCTCGGATCGAACGGAAATTCGCGCAGAATGTAGCGGGCCTTGCCGGTGTCGATGTATTTCGTCTTCAACTCGGGGAAGGTCGTCTCGTTGAAATGCGCGCAATGCGGGCAGGTCATCGAGGCGTATTCAACGATGGTGACCTTGGCGTCGTCCTTGCCGAGCTGCTTGTCGGGCAGCGCGCCGGGCTTCAGCAGTTCGGCCATGTCGACCGTGCCTTGCGCTTCCGGCACCTTGACGGCGGCAGGTGTGGCTGGTGTCGCAGGGGTGGCGGGAGCGGCACGCTTCACATTCGCCGCCTTGGCCTCCTCGTCCGAGTCGCTGCAGGCGGCGAGCAGAACCACAGCCGGAACGGCAGCCAGCGAAGACAAGAGGTTTCTGCGGGACAAGCTTTGGCTAAACGGGGAACGGTTCATGCGAATCACCTGACAATGTTGGATTTTGCAATGCAAAGGCTAGAAAAGGCGAGAGTTGGCGCGAATTAAGGCATCGCCGTCCCCATTCCAATCGCCAAACACTATATGCATGATCACGAATGCGCGAGATAGATGACGCGTTTATGACCCCCGCGGTTTCCTTTCGCCAAGAATAGTGGCGCCGAGCCGCTCCAGCGAGGCGCGCAAGCCATCGTCCTCGATCTTGCCGACAGTCTCGGACAATTTGGCCTTCTCGGCTGATGTCAGCGGCCTGAGAGCCGGTTTCGGCCGGGCCTTTTCGGCCAGCACCGGCTTCTGCAGGATCTTGATGCGGCCTATTGCCGTGAAACCCAGGAAAGCATTGACGCGGTTGATGACCTCGCCGGCCTCGTGCTGCAAATGGAGCGCGGCCATGCCCTCGCAGGCGACGACCAGAACCGCCGGCTCGAATGGATCGTCCTCATGCAGGCGGCGCGGCCACTGGATCTTCTCGGGGCGCGAGCGGCCGGCAAGCCGGGGTCCGGCGATTTCCTCCCACGACTGGACCAGCCCGATCGAGATGCCGGCGCGCTTGCGCAGCACCGGATCGAGGATCTCGGTCGCGAGATCGCTCACCGGAACGGGATTGCCGAAGGGCTTTTTCCCTGCCATGTGCGTTCTCCAGTCACGATCTTCACCAGATATCGGCCAAGCCGGCACTCGATCAATGGCACCGCTAGACCAGACCCGCAAGACCGATATCGGCGAAGCCGGATCCGATACCGCGTCCCGCCTGCTCGCCTGGTACGACGCGCATCACCGCGAATTGCCGTGGCGTATCGCTCCGCGCGCGTTGGCGTCCGGCACAAGACCCGACCCCTATCGCGTCTGGCTTTCAGAGGTGATGCTGCAGCAAACCACGGTCGAGGCGGTCAAAGCCTATTTTCGCGCTTTCGTCGAGAAATGGCCTGATGTCGAGGCGCTGGCCGCTGCGCCGACCGAGGACGTGATGAAAGCGTGGGCCGGGCTCGGCTACTACTCACGTGCGAGAAACCTCAAGGCCTGCGCCGATCTCGTTGCGCGCCGAGGCGGCAGCTTTCCGGAGAGCGAAGCCGCCCTCAGGGAACTGCCGGGGATCGGCGCCTACACGGCGGCGGCGATCGCGGCGATCGCCTTCGACCGGCCGGCGGCCGTCGTCGACGGCAATGTCGAGCGGGTCGTCTCCCGGCTGTTTTCGATCGCCACGCCGCTCAGCGAAGCCAAGCCCGAGATCCGCGTACTTGTCGAGCGCATGGTTCCGGACAAAAGGCCGGGCGATTTCGCCCAGGCGATGATGGATCTCGGCGCCACGATCTGCACGCCGCGTAGGCCACGCTGCATGCTGTGCCCGCTGCGCGCGGATTGCAGCGCCATCCTTTCAGGCGACCCCGAACGCTTCCCGGTTCGCCTGCCGAAAGCGGAAAAGCCCTTGCGGCGGGGTGCCGCCTTCGTGGCCGTGCGTGGCGACGGCGCCATCCTGTTGCGCAAACGCGCGGACAAAGGCCTGCTCGGCGGCATGACCGAGGTGCCGACCACGGCCTGGACGGCGCGGGCGGACGGTGCAACCACTGACGCCGCCGCGCCCTTCCCCGCCAATTGGCGGCGTGCCGGACAGATTGCGCATGTCTTCACCCATTTCGCGCTCGAACTGGACGTCTTTCATGCGCAGGCGAGCGGCGACACCCCCGTCGGCCATTTCTGGTCGCTGCCATCGGACATTTCCGGCGAGGCGTTACCGACTGTCATGAAAAAGGCAATCGAGGCTGCGATACCCGGCGCGACGAAAAAGCCGTCGCCACATCCCGCAAAGAGGCCTGCATGACTGAAATCCGCCACATCGTTTTCGACATCGGCAGAGTGCTGATCCACTACGATCCGAATATCCCGTTCAGCCGCCTGATCCCGGATGCCGAAGAGAGAAAGTGGTTTTTCGACAATGTCTGCACCAGCGACTGGAACATCGAGCAGGACCGTGGCCGGACCTGGGAAGAGGCTGAGGCGCTGCTGATCGCCGAGCACCCCGATCACGCTGAAAACATTCGCAATTTCCGCCGCCACTGGCACGACATGGTGCCGCACGCCTATGACGACAGCGTTGCCATCATGGAAAAACTGATCGACACTGGTCACGACGTGACCATGCTTACCAATTTTGCCACCGACACGCTTGCCGAAGCCCGGCAGCGTTTCGACTTTCTCAACCGTCCGCGCGGCGTGACCGTGTCGGGCGACATCCGCGAGATCAAGCCGGACCGCGCCATCTACGACCATCACGTCGCTGCGTTCGGCCTCGAGCCCGAAGCTACGCTGTTCATCGACGACAGCCAGAAGAATGTCGACGGCGCCAAGGATGCCGGCTGGCAAGCGGTGCTGTTCACCGACGCCGAAACGCTCAAGGCGGACCTCGAGCGTCTTGGTATCAAGGTGAGCTGAATCAGGCCCCTGCCCGCTCCATGCCGAGGCGGGCGATGCGGCGAAGCTCGTCGATCGGGGTCAGGCCCCCGCTGCGCTCATAGTGCCAGAAGGTCCAGCCGTTGCAGGCGTCCAATCCCTGCACCTCGGCGCCGATCTTATGGATCGAGCCGGCGCTGTTGCCGATGGCCACGGTGCCGTCCGCGCGCACCTTGGCCGCCCAGCGCTTCTTGGCGTCATAAAGCGTGGCGCCGGGCAGCATAAGACCGGTGTCGATCAGGCTGACAAATGCAACGCGCGGCTCGGCCCGCTTGCCGGTCAGCACGGTGAGATCCTCGCCGTCCAGCGGCCGGACGGCATCGATGCGCTCGTTGGCGGCATCGATATAGGCCTGCTCGCGCTCGATGCCGACGAAATGGCGGCCGAGGCGTTTTGCCACCGCGCCGGTGGTGCCGGAGCCGAAGAAGGGATCGAGCACGATGTCGCCGGGCTTGGTCGAAGCCATCATGATGCGGGCAAGCAGCGCTTCCGGCTTCTGCGTCGGATGCAATTTGTCGCCGTTCTCGTTCTTCAGCCGCTCGCCGCCGGTGCAGATCGGAAACAGCCAGTCTGAGCGCATCTGAATGTCGTCGTTGGATGCCTTCAGCGCCTCGTAGTTGAAGGTGTAGCCCTTGCCCTTCTGGTCGCGCGAGGCCCAGATCATCGTCTCATGCGCGTTCTGGAAGCGACGACCGCGGAAGTTCGGCATCGGGTTGGTCTTGCGCCAGACGACGTCGTTGAGAATCCAGAAGCCGAGATCCTGCATCCGAGCGCCGACCCTGAAGATGTTGTGATAGGAGCCGATGACCCAGATGGTGCCGTTCGGCTTCAGCACACGCCGCGCCGCCAGCAGCCAGGCGCGGGTGAAGGCGTCGTAGGCTTCGAAGCTCTCGAACTGGTCCCAATCGTCGTCGACCGCGTCGACCTTGGACTGGTCGGGCCGGTGCAGGTCGCCATCGAGCTGAAGGTTGTAGGGCGGATCGGCGAAGATGACGTCGATCGACTTTTCGGGAAGCCGGTCGAGTGCCGCGACGCAGTCGCCCTTCAGGATCGTGTCCAGCCATTCGGATTGCTGGGGAGCGTGGGAAAGCTCGTCGAGAAGACGCACGGCTGACATTGTTACACCCAAGGCACGCGTTACTGTTTTACTCTCCGTTATGGTTACCGATCAGCGTAAATATTCGGTGAAGGGCGGAACCGGTTCGGCCGCCCAGGTCCGGTCAGTTTGCGAAGCCCGGCCTGTTGGTGTATGCCGCGCCGCCTGAGCCCCGTCGGGCCGCCCACCATTCTTCCCTTGTTCGGATTGCCATGCCCCAGCCAGATCTTGTCATATTCGATTGCGACGGCGTGCTCGTCGATTCCGGAATCATCGCCGCGCGCATCGAAGCCGAGCTTTTGACCTCGGCCGGCTATGAGATATCGCCGGAGGAACTTGCCGAGACCTATGCCGGGCTGACCTTCAAAGACATCATGATGCGGGTCGAGGAGAAGTCCGCCATCCCGTTCCAGGTCTCGCTGATCGACCGCGCCGAAGAGCTGGTCGACCGCAAATTGCGCAGCGATGTGCGCGCCATCGAAGGCGTACGCGAGGCGGTCGCGGCGGTGGCCGTGCCGCGCTGCATTTGCTCCAACTCACGCTCCGAGCGGATCGAGTTCATGCTGGAGAAAGTGCATCTTCTGCCGTTCTTCGCCGGCCGCATCTTCTCGGCGATGGAAACACCGACCGGGAAAACCAAGCCGGCCCCCGACGTGTTCCTGTTTGCCGCCGAAAAGCTCAACGCAAAGCCGGAAAACACCTTCGTCATCGAGGATTCCGTGCACGGCGTCGCCGGTGCCAGGGCGACCGGCATGCGCGTCATCGGCTTCACCGGAGCCGGGCACAGCTATCCCGGCCATGCCGACGCGCTGACAGAGGCCGGCGCGGAAACCGTCATCCGCCGCTGGGCGGAGCTGAAAAGCGTGATTGCGGCGCTGTCGGAATGGTCGGCGGACGCCTGAGGGTCCGTTTCTGACGGCGTTTTCTGCGCTTCCGGTGCTCACGTAGTTGAATGTACGCTCCGCTCCGGTTCTCGAAACCACCGCCATATGACTCGCAGGCGCGAGTTCGAAACGAACCCTGCTCTCGCCTAGTTCGTCGCGGGGGCGGCTCTCTTCCTCTTGCCCTTCGGCTTGCCCGTCGCGGCTTTCGGGGCGGCCTCGTCATAGCCGGCAAAGGCCTGGTAGTCCTGCGCTGTCGGCTCCGGCACCACGACGTTCTGGTCGGTGAAGACAAACTGCGTTGCGGCCGAGGGGTCGGTGACCTGGACCTGATAGGGATGGATCTGCGAATAGAGCACTTCGGTGCCATGCATCACCGCGACGCGGATCGGCATGGTGATCGTGCCCGGCGCGAACATCGGTCCTGGCACCACCTTGCCGGCGACGGCGATCTTCATCGACAGCTGGCCGTTGGCGTTGCTGCAGTCACGGGTGACGTCGGTGATCGAGGCCTGGTAGATGACCTTGGCGGGATCGCGATCGGGATCGACGATGGTGCCGTCCGGCGCCGGCTGGGCGGAAGCCGCGGCATCCTGAGCGGCGTCGGTCTTCTTCCTGGGCTTGGCGGAGCCCTTGGCATAGGTGCTGAAGAAGGCCGTGCCGTCGCGCAACGTCACCTTCGGGCAGTAGGCCCGCAACTGGCTGGCGAGCACCTTCGGATCCTGCGGCGGTGGTGGCGCCTGAGTGTCCTTCTTGCCGAAACCGAGGTTGAGAACGCCATTGTCGCTCGATTGGCAGCCGACGGCGGCAAGCATAAAGCCGGTGAGCGCCAGACCCGCGACAAAGCGGTTGTTGAACGAATAAAACGCCATGAAACTGCACTTCCCTCTCGCAAAGCTGGTGACGTATATCAACCGCGCGGCAAAAATGCGACTGATCCGGCTCGGAAAATTAACCACCTTGCGGTGAATGAAACGCCCGGCAGCAACGGAATGTGACGATGCAATATGTGAGTACCCGCGGGGATGCGCCCGTGCTTGGATTTTCCGACGCGGTGCTGGCCGGGCTGGCGCGCGACGGCGGGCTCTACGTGCCGCGAGAATGGCCACAATTTTCGGCATCCGATATCCGCGCCATGCGCGGCCTTGCCTATCCCGACCTCGCCATCCGCGTGCTGTCGCCGTTCCTCGGCGGCGAAATCGCAGCGCCAGTGTTCGACCGGCTGGTGCGCGAAGCCTATGCGACCTTCCGCCACGAGGCCGTCTGTCCGCTGGTGCAGACCGGCGCCAATAGCTTCGTGCTGGAGCTCTTCCACGGCCCGACGCTGGCCTTCAAGGACGTGGCGATGCAGCTGCTGGCCCGGCTGATGGACCATGTCCTGGCCGAGCGCGACCAGCGTGCAACAATCGTCGGCGCCACGTCCGGCGACACGGGCGGGGCGGCAATAGATGCTTTTGCCGGGCGCAATCGCACCGACATCTTCATTCTTTTCCCGCACGGCAAGGTTTCGCCGGTGCAGCAGCGGCAGATGACGACGTCGACCGCCGCCAATGTCCACGCGCTGGCCCTTGAAGGCAATTTCGACGACTGCCAGGGCCTGGTGAAGGACATGTTCAACGACCACGGCTTTCGCGACCGGGTGTCGCTGTCGGGTGTCAATTCGATCAACTGGGCCCGCATCATGGCCCAGATCGTCTATTATTTCTCCTCAGCGCTGTCGCTCGGCGCGCCGGACAGGCCAGTGTCCTTCACCGTGCCGACCGGCAATTTCGGCGACATCTTCGCCGGCTATGCGGCCAAGAAAATGGGCCTGCCGATCGAGCGGTTGATCATCGCCACCAACGACAACGACATATTGGCGCGCACGCTTGCGAGCGGCGAATACCGCACCAAGGGCGTCTTCGCCACCACCTCGCCGTCGATGGACATCCAGGTGTCGTCGAACTTCGAGCGCCTGCTGTTCGAGGCGGCAGGCCGCGATGCCGCGACAGTGCGTCGCTACATGAACGGGCTCAAGCAGTCCGGCGCCTTCACCATCGAGGCCGGCGAAATCGCCAGAATCAGAGCCGAATTCGATGCCGGCCGCTCCGGTGTCGACGAGGTCGCCGCCACCATCCGCTCAACGCTCGAAGCCAGCAATTATCTGCTCGACCCACACACCGCCGCGGCCATGCATGTTGCCGCCGACAAGGCCACAGGCGCCGTCCCGATGGTGGTGCTGGGTACCGCCCATCCGGCCAAGTTCCCGGCCGCCGTCGAAGCGGCCTGCGGCGTGTCGCCGGCCCTGCCCGCATGGCTAGGCTCCTTGATGTCAGCCGACGAAAAATACACGGTACTTCCATCCGACCTGAAAATGGTGGAAGATTATGTTACACGCCACACGCGGGCGGCGCGTTAGGGAGTACTAGCCATATGGGTGTTGAGGTAAGCCGTCTGTCGAACGGCCTGACAGTCGCAACCGAAACCCTTCCAAGCCTCGAATCCGTTGCCCTTGGTGCCTGGGTCAAGTCAGGCGCCCGCAATGAGCGCGAAGAAGAGCACGGAATGGCCCATTTGCTTGAGCATATGGCCTTCAAGGGCACGAAAAGGCGCACTGCCTTCGAAATCGCCTCTGAAATCGAGAATGTCGGCGGCGAGATCAATGCCGCCACCAGCGTCGAGACCACCTCCTATTACGCCAGGGTGCTCTCCGACGACGTGCCGCTGGCGGTCGATATCCTCGCCGACATCCTGCAGGAATCCGAATTCGACCCCGAGGAGTTGGAGCGCGAGCAGCACGTGATCCTGCAGGAGATTGGCGCCGCGCACGACACGCCCGACGACATCGTCTTCGACCGTTTCACCGAAACCGCCTTCCGCCACCAGACGATCGGCCGCTCCATCCTCGGCACGCCGGAGACGGTCAAGTCCTTCACCTCCAAGCAGCTGCACAATTTCATCGAGCGGCAATACGGCGCCGAGCGCATGGTGGTCGTGGCCGCCGGCGACATCAAGCACGACAATTTCGTGCGCGAAGTCGAGAAGCATCTGGGCGGCTTCCGCGCCAAGGCCGAGAGCAACATTCCGCAATATGCGCAATATGTCGGCGGCGACTTCCGCGAGGACCGCGACCTGATGGACGCGCAGATCGTGCTCGGCTTCGAGGGCCGCGCCTATCACGTGCGCGACTTCTACGCCTCGCAGGTGCTGTCGATGATCCTCGGCGGCGGCATGTCGTCCCGGCTGTTCCAGGAAGTCCGCGAAAAGCGCGGCCTGTGCTACTCGGTCTATGCTTTCCACTGGGGCTTTTCCGACACCGGCATCTTCGGCGTCCATGCCGCGACCGGGCAGAGCGACATCGCCAAGCTGGTGCCCGTCATCATCGACGAGTTGCAGAAGGCCGGCGAAAACATCCTGCAGGAAGAGCTCGACCGGGCCCGGGCGCAGTACCGCGCGGGGCTGATCATGTCGGCCGAAAGCCCGGCCAGCCGCGCCTCGCAGATCGCCAGGCAACTGCTCCTGTTCGGCCGGCCGATCGCCAAGGAAGAACTGATGGAGCGGCTGTCGGCGCTGACCATCGAGCGGCTGACCGACCTGTCGGCGCGGCTGTTTTCGACCAAGCCGACGCTCACCGCCGTCGGCCCCGTGGGTACGCTTGCGCCTTATGAGGCGATCCTCGATTCGCTTTCGGGCACGCAGACGACGGCCCGCAAGCTCGCCGTCTAAGACCTCCCAAGCGCCATGTTCGCGCTCCCTTTCTTTCGCCGCGATCTGCCGGCACTGAAGGGTGACCGGATCACGCTGCGCGTGCCGCTGACCAACGACTACCGTGAATGGTCGGCGCTACGCGGCGAAAGCCGCGCCTTCCTGGAGCCGTGGGAGCCGCGCTGGACGCCGGACGAGCTTGACCGCACGGCATGGCGGCTGCGCATCAGCCGCTACCGCGAGGACTATGCGCAAGGCACGGCCATAGCCTTCTTCATCTTCGAGAAGGCGAGCGGCAAGCTTGCCGGCGGCATCACGCTCGGCAACATCCGCCACGGCGTCGCGCAAAGCGGCCATATCGGCTACTGGATCGGCGAGCGCTATGGCGGCCGCGGCCTGATGACCGAAGCGGTCAAGCTGGTGTCGCAATTCGCCTTCGATACGCTGAGGTTGCACCGGATCGAGGCTGCCTGTATTCCCGACAACGCCCGGTCGATCCGCGTGCTTGAAAAAGCCGGATTCCGGCGCGAAGGACTTCTGCGATCCTATCTAAGGATCAATGGCATCTGGCAGGACCACTACCTCTACGCCCGGATCGCGGACGATCCGCCGGGCGCTGGAACGAAGGGCTGATTTTTGACGAATTTCCTGCGAATCGGCTCGTTGTTCGCGCTCCTACTGGCGATGATCGTGACGCTTTGCGCGGCGTCTTCGGCCTTCGCCGTCGAGCCGATCAAGATCGCCCGCGACGACGTGGCGCTCGACCTGTCCGGGGCCGTCGAAATCTACCGGAACCAGGGCGAAAATTTCCAGGTCTCGACCGCACCTGGCCCCGACGGCATCGTCAGGCGCATCGAGGTCGAGGCCAATGATGCGCGCTCGACCGGCGACTGGGCGGTGTTCGCGCTGGCCAACACCACCGACCAGCAGCTCGACCGGCTGATCGTAGCGCCGCATTTTCGGCTGGTGAATTCGGGCATCTTCTGGCCGGATCTCGGCTCGACCCGCATCGCCGCCATCACGCCCAGCGAAGGCTTCGCGCTCGACCGCCAGACCAGCCCCGACGCCGACGTGTTCAGGGTGACGCTGAACCCCGGCACGGTGATCACCTTCATCGCCGAACTGGCCTCGCCGAAACTGCCGCAGGTCTATCTGTGGGACCCGGAATCCTACAAGGACTCGGTCAATTCCTACACGCTGTTTCGCGGCATCGTCATCGGCATCGCCGGCTTGCTGGCGCTGTTCCTGACCATCCTTTTCGTCGTCAAGGGAACCTCGATGTTCCCGGCGACCGCGGCGCTGGCCTGGGCGGTGCTTGCCTATATCTGCGTCGATTTCGGCTTCCTCAACAAGGTCATCGAGATATCGCCAGGCAATGAGCAAATGTGGCGGGCCGGCACGGAGGTGGCGCTTGCGGCAACCTTCGTGGTGTTCCTGTTCGCCTATCTCAACCTCAACCGATGGCATGGCCATTTCAGCTACGGCGCGCTGGTCTGGATCCTCGGACTGGTGCTGATCGCGGGCGTCGCCATCATCGATCCGGCGGTCGCCGCCGGCATCGCCCGACTGTCCTTCGCCGCCACCGCGGTGACCGGGCTCGGCCTGATCATCTTCCTCGGCATACGCGGCTACGACCGCGCCATCATGCTGGTGCCCAGTTGGGTGATGGTGCTGTTGTGGCTATGCGGGTCGTGGATGGCGATCACCGGCATGCTCGACAATGACATCGCCCAGCCGGCGCTTGGCGGTGGCCTGATCCTCATCATCCTGCTGATCGGCTTCACCGTCATGCAGCATGCCTTTGCCGGCGGCGCGCTGCATCAGGGGCTGTTCTCCGATCTCGAACGGCAGGCGCTGGCCGTCGCCGGATCGGGCGATATCGTGTGGGACTGGGACGTGCTGCGCGACCGCGTGGTGACCAAGCCCGATGTCAGCGTGCAGCTTGGCCTGGCGCCCAACAGCCTCGGCGGCGCCGCGCGCAACTGGCTGCCGGTGTTGCATGCCGACGACCGCGACACGTTCCGCACCACGCTAGACGTGGTGCTGGAACACCGGCGTGGCCGGGTCTCGCAGAATTTCCGCCTGCGCGGGGCCGACGGGCATTATCACTGGTTTTCGCTACGCGCCCGGCCGGTGATCGGATCGGACGGCGAAGTGATCCGTTGCGTCGGCACCATGGTCGACGTGACCGAGCAGAAGAAGTCCGAGGAAAGGCTGCTGCACGACGCCGTGCACGACAATCTGACCGGCCTGCCGAACCGCGAATTGTACATGAACCGGCTGGAGGCGATCATCTCGATCGCCCGCACCGAGGAGAAGGTGCGTCCGACCGTCTTCGTCATCGACATCGACCGCTTCAAGCAGGTCAACGACGGGCTGGGCATCTCGGCTGGCGACACCATCCTGCTGACCATCGCGCGCCGGCTGCACCGGCTGCTGAAGCCAAAGGATTCGCTGTCGCGCTTTGCCGGCGACCAGTTCGCGCTGATGCTTTTGTCGGAGCAGGACCCGGCCCGCATCGCCGCCGTTGCGGACGCCATCAAGCATGCGATCAACAACCCGATCACCTTCGCCAAGCGCGAGATCGTGCTCACCGCTTCGATCGGGCTGATCACCTGGACCACGGCGCAGACCTCGGCCGAGGACATGGTCAAGGACGCCGAGCTTGCCATGCACCAGGCCAAGCGCTTCGGCGGCGACAGGATCGAGCCGTTCCGGCCCGCCTTCCGCACCGTCGGCACCGACCGGCTGCAGTTCGAATCGGACCTGCGCCGCGCCATCGAACGGCGCGAATTCACGCTCGCCTACCAGCCGATCGTACGGCTGGAGGACGGCAGCATTGCCGGCTTCGAGGCGCTGTTGCGCTGGGACCATCCGCGCCGCGGCATGATCCCGCCGGGGGATTTCATCCCGGTCGCCGAAAACTGCGGCTTGATCGTGCAGCTTGGCCTGTTCGCCATGCAGCAGGCGGCCGAGGACCTGGCGACCTGGCAAAAACAGATCGGCGACACGCCGCTGTCGGTTTCGGTCAATCTGTCCAGCCGTCAGCTGATCCGCCGCGACCTGGTCAGCGATGTCCGCTCGGTCATCGCGCGGGCCAATCTGAAGCCGCGTTGCTTCCGCCTCGAACTCACCGAATCGCTGGTGATGGACAATCCCGAGCAGACAACCCACGTGCTGAACAAGCTGAAGCAGCTCGGCATCGGCCTGTCGCTGGACGATTTCGGCACCGGCTATTCGTCACTGGCCTATCTGACGCGCTTCCCCTTCGACACCATCAAGATCGACAAGAGCTTCGTCGACGATACGACGCCGAAGCGCGCGGTGCTGCTGAAATCCATGGTCAACATGGCGCATGAGCTCGGCCTGTCGGTGGTCGCCGAAGGCATCTCAGACGAAAGCGATGCGCTGGAGCTGCGCCAGATGGGCTGCGAATATGTCCAGAGCTTCATGTTCGGCGCGCCGATGCCAGGCGACCAAGTGCTGAAGACGCTGAAGGAACAGTACCCGCTGACGCAGGCGTGAGAGCCTGTTTCGAAACAGGCTCTGAGGTGAGGTCAGGCGTGACCGGCGGCCAGGCTGAGATGCGCCAGATCGATGCCGATCGCGGCGAGGATGCGGTCGTATTTGCGCTCGATGTCGGCGTCGAACAGAAGCTCGGGGCTGGCCGGGCAGGTCAGCCATCCGTTCTCGGCGATCTCGCTTTCCAGCTGGCCTGCACCCCAGCCCGAATAGCCGAGCGCCATCAGCGCGCGGCGAGGCCCGCGGCCCGACGAAATGGCGCGCAATATGTCGACGGTCGCGGTCAGGCAGATGTCGTCGGAGACGCTGAGCGACGATTCAACCCGGTAGTCGCCGGAATGCAGGACAAAGCCGCGGCTGCGATCCACCGGCCCGCCGTTGCGGACGACGAAGTCGCGTGCCTGCGCCGGGAGGCGAATCGCCTCCTGCTCGTTCATGATACCAAGCTGAACCAGAAGGTCCGGAAACAGCATCTGCTGCGTCTGGTTGATGATGAGGCCCATCGCGCCCTCGTCGCTGTGGGCGCAAACGTAGATGACGGAGCGCGTGAAACGGTCGTCCTTCATGCCGGGCATGGCAATCAGGAACTGGTCGTCGAGAAAGCCGCGTCCAGCAGCCGTCTTCTTGTGGCGCAACAAGTCCATGACGTGAGGGTAACGCGTTTCCGGGGCGCCGAAAAGATGCGCCTCGCGCGATTTGAGGTCGGCCGCCCGTGCCCGGAGCAGATGAACTCGCGGATCGCGCATCGTCGGGCTGAAACTCCAACTCCAACAACCCTAGCTGCGATGTCACGCAAATATGATACCGAATGGGTCATGAGATCATTGCGCTGCCACGAACGGACGATCAAATCACGGCCATGCAAAGCTTGAAAATCCTGCTCGCCAGCGCCGCTGTCGTCTTGGGAACGGGCCTTCCGGCCTTGGCTTCCTCCTCGGTCTGGTACAACAGCGAGGGCGGCAAGGTACGGCTTGTGACCAGCGGCAAGCCCGACGAAGCCGGGCGTATCCAGGGCGTGCTCGACATTGCGCTCAAGCCCGGCTGGAAAACCTATTGGCGCGATCCTGGCGACGCCGGCGTGCCACCGCAGATCGACATCTCGGCCAGCACCAACATTTCCGACGCGCGGTTTTCGTTTCCGCCGCCGCAACGTCACGACGACGGTTACGGCAAATGGGCCGGCTACGACCATCCGGTCTCGCTGCCGATTACCTTCACGCTGTCGGCGCCGGATCAGTCGGCGGTCATAGACGCCAACATTTTCCTCGGCATTTGCGAGACGATCTGCATTCCGGTCCAGACAAGGCTGAGCGTCGATCCCGGGGCCGATCCGGACAATGCCAAGGACGCCGCACAGGTGAAGGCAGCGTTTGCGACCCTGCCGGCTGCTCCACGGCCCGATTTCGGCATCAACGTACTGCCCGGCGACCACGAGACACTGATCGTCGAGGCGAGCTTTCCAGGCGACCCCGAAGCCGCCGACTTCTTCGTCGCCGGCGAACGGGACTATATGTTCGGCGCTCCGGTTCGCAGCGAAAAAGACGGCAAGCTGTTGTTCACGGTGCCGATCCTCGACAGGCCGTCGACGACACCGACCGATGGCGGACTCTACTACACGCTGACAAGTGCCGAAGGTGCGGTCGAGGGCGTGCTGCCTTTCCCGTGACGGCAGCGACGGGGAGGCGCAGACGGCAACATCCATTGCGCCAGGCACCATGGCGGTTGCGAGCGACGCCTGACTTCGCTATCGCAAGGACACGTCCTTCCCCACACATCGAACGAGGCATTCATGACCATCTCCGTTGGCGACAAGCTGCCCGACGCGACCTTCAAGACGATGACCGCCGACGGCGCCAAGCCGATCACGACGGCCGAGATCTTCGCCGGAAAGAAGGTCGTGCTGTTTGGCGTTCCCGGCGCTTTCACGCCGACCTGCAGCAACAACCACCTGCCCGGCTATCTGGAGAACCATGACGCTATCCTCGCGCGTGGCGTCGACACCATCGCCGTCGTCTCGGTCAACGATGTGCATGTCATGGGCGCCTGGGCGCGCTTCACCGGCGGCGAGGGCAAGATCCTCTATCTCGCCGATGGCAATGGCGATTTTGCCAAGTCGGTCGGCCTTGACTACGCCAGCGACGGTATGGGGCTGCGCTCGAGGCGCTTTTCGATGATCGTCGACGACGGCAAGGTCACCGCGTTCAATGTCGAGACCAAGCCAGGCGTCGACGAGTCGGGTGCGGCTCACATTCTGGGCCAGCTCTGAGTTCGCCTTGGCGTGACGATCATGCGCGTGTAGGTGCTTCTAGATCTTCACTTTTGGGGGACCTCAGCGATGTTCGATATTGTCTGGCGCAGCGTGGCGATCGGCATTGGCGCGACGGTGCTGATGGATATTTGGGCCTTCTTCCTCAATGTGGCCTTTGCCCAGCCGCGGCCGAACTGGGGACCGGTCGGCCGCTGGGTCTGGCACTTGAGAAACAAGGTGTTTCACGACGACATCGTAGAGGCCTCGCCCTACGCGCATGAAGTGGCGCTGGGCTGGGCCTTTCACTACGCCGTCGGCATCGCCTACGGCATCATCCTTGTCCTGCTGGCGGGAACGGCGTGGCTTGCCGCACCGACCTTCCTGCCGGCTTTCATCCTCGGCATCGTGACCGTCGGCGCCGGCTGGTTCCTGCTCGCGCCCGGCATGGGCGCCGGCTGGGCCGCGTCAAAGCGCCCCAACCCGATGAATATCCGGGCGCTCAATTTGGTATCGCATACGGTGTTCGCGCTTGGGCTCTACGGCACGGCGCTGCTGATCCGCTAGCTGAATTGACCGGCACCGAGTTGCACCGGCCTGTCGATCGGCAGCCATCCGTGGATAACGCGACGCGCTCCGACATCGTAAGCGAAGTAGTTGCCACCGCCCGCCGGCTGATCCGCTTCGCGGCTGATTTTCCGACCGCTGAGAGACAGCAGCAGGAGCGTTCCCACGCCGCCATGGCCCACCAAGGCAATGTCGTCGGCGCCGTTGGTGCCAAGTACAGTGTCGACCTCGCTCACAATACGATGCTGGGCGTCGATAGCCCGCTCCCATCCGCGAATGCTGCTGTGTGGATTGGCGAAGAATTGGTCCGCAACGGCTTCGAACTCCGGCGGCGGCAGAAAGCCCGTTGCCGACCGGTCGTTCTCATGCATCCGTTCCCTGACCTCGACCGCAAGGCGCAGATGCCTTGCAAGGATCTCGGCGGTTTCTATCGCCTTGCGTTCGCCTGACGACACGATACGCCGGATCGACCCTATCCATGGCTGGTCGAGCATTGCAGCGGCTCTCGCTCGCCCGATGTCGGATAGCCCCCACTGCGGCACCGGAATACCAGCATCGATCTGAACCTGGGGATGCGTGATGTAGTATGCGACAGGCACGATTGGGGGTCTTTCTACCAGTCAGCGGACCCGTGCCGAAATTCAATAGCTCTGGGTCGAGCGCCGCGCCTTTGCGACCGCTGGCGGCTTTGCCCGTGCAGTTGGCTGCGGCGCAACAGCGGGCTTCGACGGGCCTTTCTTGAACGGCGCCATGCCTTCCCGCGCCAGTTCGTCGGCGCGCTCGTTCTCGACATGGCCGGCATGGCCCTTGACCCAGTTCCAGGTCACCTGATGGCGCCTGTTGGCCTCGTCCAGCGCCTGCCAGAGCTCGCCATTCTTGACCGGCTTCTTGTCGGCGGTCTTCCAGCCGTTCTTCTTCCAGCCATGGATCCACTTGGAAATGCCGTCCATCACGTATTTGCTGTCGGTGTGCAGATCGACCGCGCACGGCTCCTTCAGCGCATTGAGCGCCGAGATGGCAGCGAGCAACTCCATGCGGTTGTTGGTCGTCTCGGCCTCGCCGCCCGACAGTTCCTTGGTTTTGCCGTTGAAGCGCAGGATCGCTCCCCAGCCGCCGGGGCCCGGATTGCCCGAACAGGCGCCGTCGGTGAAGATTTCAACACGCTTGGTCATGTCGGTCATGTCAGTCCGTATTCGGAGGGAGATTGGATCGCCCGGTGAAAGCGCATGCGGCGGATATATTCGGTCGGGTCGCGTTTCATGACCATCCCGCCGTTCGGAATGGTCAGCCAGTCATAGAGCCTCGTCAGCATGAAGCGCAGCGCCGATCCCCGCGCCAGGATCGGCAGCGCGGCTTTTTCCTCGCCGCTCAAGGGCCGCACGCTCTGGTAGCCGGCCAACAGCGCGGTGCCCTTGGTCAGGTTGAACGAAAAATCCTTCTCGAAGCACCAGGCATTGAGGCAGGTGGCGACGTCATAGGCATAGAGGTCATCGCAGGCGAAATAGAAGTCGATCAGCCCGGAGAGTTTCTCGCCGAGGAAGAAGACGTTGTCCGGAAAAAGGTCGGCATGGATGATGCCTTGCGGCAGGTCCTTCGGCCAGTTGCGTTCGAAATCGGCGAAATCGGCATCGACCTCCGCGGCCAGCCCCGGCTCGACCTCGTCGGCGCGGGCATGGGAGGCATTCCACAGCTTGCGCCAGCCATCGATGGCAAGCGCATTCGGGCGGGTCATGGAAAAATCCTGGCCGGCAAGATGCAGTTCGGCCAGTGCCTTGCCAACCTCGCCGCAATGCGCCGCAGTCGGCCGCCGCAGCGACAGGCCCTCGAGGAAGGTGATGATGACCGCCGGGCGGCCTGCCAGCGCACCTATGACGGTGCCGTCATGCGCGGTTACCGGAAGCGGGCAGGAAATGCCCTTCCTGGCGAGATGGCCCATCAAGCCGAGGAAGAACGGCAGGTCGGCCCTGTCGACGCGCTTCTCGTAAAGCGTCAGGATGTAGGAGCCGCTCGTCGTATGCAGCAAAAAATTCGAGTTCTCGGTGCCTTCGGCAATGCCCTTGTAGGACAGGAGTTCGCCGACCGGATAGGCCTGCAGGAACGTGCCGAGCTCGCCCTCGCTGACGTCGGTGTAGACCGCCATGGGCTGTTCACGCGGCTCCGTTGACGAAAGCCATATCGGCCTTCGTCAGTTCGACATCGCGCAAAACCCGCATGACCGGAAAGTCCTCCGTTTCCGTTGCCGTGATCGCCAGATCGATGGTTACATCGAAGCGCTGGCGGAAGGCATCGATGATTTCGTCGACGATGATTTCCGGCGCCGACGCGCCAGCCGACAGGCCGAGCGTCGAGATGCCGGCGATGTCATTCCACGGAATTTCAGAGGCGCGCTGCACGAGAAGCGACATCGTGGCGCCGGCGCGCTCCGCGACTTCGACAAGACGGCGCGAATTGGAGGAATTGGGCGCGCCGACGATCAGATAGAGGTCGGCGCCGGCGGCGGTCTCCTTGACCGCCTCCTGGCGGTTGGTGGTGGCATAGCAGATCGATTCCGCTGCCGGCGCATGCAGAGTGGGAAAGCGATCCTGCAGTGCCCGGATGATGCCGGCGGTGTCCTCGACCGACAGCGTCGTCTGGGTGACGAAGCCGAGTGCCTCGGGATCGGCAGGCGCAAGCTTCGCGGCGTCCGCCTCGGTCTCGATCAGCGTGACGGCGCCGTCCGGCAGTTGGCCCATGGTGCCGATCACCTCAGGATGCCCGGCATGGCCAATCAAAAGCACGTGGCGGCCGAGTCGCTGGTGGCGCATTGCCTGCTTGTGGACCTTGGAGACCAGCGGACAGGTGGCGTCAAGATAGAACAAGTTGCGGGCCTGCGCGTCGGCCGGCACCGATTTCGGCACGCCATGCGCCGAAAACACGACCGGGCTCTGGCGATGCTCGGCCGGGATCTCCGAAAGTTCCTCGATGAACACCGCCCCCAGGCTCTGCAAGCCCTCGACGACGTAGCGGTTGTGCACGATCTCGTGGCGGACATAGACCGGCGCGCCGTATTTCTTCAGCGCCAGCACGACGATCTGGATGGCGCGGTCGACGCCGGCGCAAAAGCCGCGCGGCTGGCAGAGCCTTATCGTCAATGGGGGCTTGGTCGTGGTGTGAAGCATGAATCCGGGCCGGTTGTTCAGAGCCGAAATGAGGTGCGCACCCCTGCCCTGTCAAGGGCGGTGGCAACGATCATTCCGCTTTCGCCGGACGGCGAAGCCTGAAGAGGAGGACGCCGGCAAGGGCAGCGGCAAGGCCGTACCAGGTGAAAGCATATTGCAGATGGCTGTTCGGCAGGTCGATGATGGTGACGCCGCCGACCGGCAGGCCGCCGGGGTTTGGCGTCTTGTCGGCATCGATGAAGAACGGCACCAGCACTGCAGCTGTTGGGAGATTGGCGCTCGCAGCCATCGCATCGCGATCCTTCCAGTAGAAGATGTTCTTCTGGATATCGTTGTCGGGAAGCATCATCGATGGCTTCGCCAGCAGCGGGTTGCGCGCAAGGCCCGTCAACGTCACCTTGCCTGCCACCTGCCCCTGCGGTCGCTTGGCGGCGTCCTTCAGGTCGTAGGGAACGAAGCCGCGGTTGATCAGCACGAAACGGCCGCCATCCAGTCGCAAAGGCGTGATGACGTCGAAACCGGCAGCACCGTCCCAGGTCGAATAGAAGTGCCGCTCGCCGTGGTGCAGGAAAGTGCCTGACACCGTCACCGGCGTATAGTCGACATCGCCGGAGGAAGCGAACTGACTTTCGACCTCGGCCAGTGGCCGCGGCGCCGAATGCGTGCGCTGGTCTATGGTCTGGAGAAGGCCTTCCTTCCAGTGCAGGCGTTGGAGCTGCCAGGTGCCGAGCGCCAGCAGGATGACGAACACGACCAGGCCGAGGCCAAGCAGCAATGCCGTCTTCGGCCGCGAACGGCCGACACGCTTGGCCGATGCCTGGCTCATTCGCCGCGGTCCAGCCGGCCCTCGGCCGCCTTGTTGGCGTATTGCAGCGTCAACAGCACGCCTTTGATCAGCTTGAGCGCCGTCAGGCACAAAGCCAGCGCCAACGGTATCCAGATCAGCAGATGCAGCCACAGCGGCGGGCTCAGCGTCACCTCCACCCACAGCGCAAGCCCGACGACGATGAAGCCGATGATCAGGATGACGAACACCGCCGGTCCGTCGCCGGCATCGGCGTAGGAATAATCCAGGCCGCAATTCGTGCATCGCTTGCCGACGGTCAGGAACCCGGAAAACAGCCGTCCTTCACCGCAGCGCGGACAGCGGCCGTGCAGGCCCGCCGAGATCGGTTCGATGGGTGGCCAGATCGCCTTGTCGTCGCTCATGCTTTACGGCTCGATCTCGATTGGCGTTCCATCGGCCACCATGGTCCAGATTTCATCCATATCGGAGTCCGTAACGGCAATGCAGCCGTCGGTCCAGTCGACCAATTGAAGCAGCCAGCCCCACCAGCCATAGCCGTTGGGCTGGCCATGGATCATGATCATGCCGCCGGGATCGACGCCAGCCGCCTTCGCAGCCGCCATCTCCACGGTATTCGGATAGGAGATGTGGATCGACTTGCGGGCGATGCTGTCGGGGTTGCGCCAATCCAGCAAATAGCGCCCCTCGGGCGTGCGCTGGTCACCTTCCCTGTGCTTGTGCCCGATAGGGTCGCCACCCAGCGCGATGCCGTAGGTGCGCAATATTTTGCCATCGCCGATCAGTTCCAGGCGCCGTTCCGACTTGTCGACGCGCACCAGGTCGACGCGTTCGCTTGCGAAGGCTGGGGCCGTCGCGACAAAGCCGGCACAAATGACAAAAAGGTGTCTCGAACGCATCGCCATCGATCGGCGATGATTATGCCGAAATGAAGAAGGCGGCCACGTTGCCGCAGCCGCCTTGTCGATTTCCGAGCAAAAGCTGTCAGTGGCCTTCGATCAGCGCGCCGTTAGAGGCCCAGACATAGATCGAGGCGAACAGGAACAGCCAGACCACGTCGACGAAGTGCCAGTACCAGGCCGCCGCCTCGAAGCCGAAATGCTGCTTCGGGGTGAAATCGCCCTTCATGGCGCGCACCAGGCAGACAGCCAGGAAGATGGTGCCGATGATGACGTGGAAACCATGGAAGCCGGTCGCCATGAAGAAGGTGGCGCCATAGATGGAATCCTTGAAGGCGAACGGCGCGTGCATGTATTCGTAGGCCTGCACCATGGTGAACAGGATGCCGAGGCCGACGGTGAGCACCAGGCCGTTGATCAGGCCCTTGCGGTCGCCGTGAAGCAGCGAATGGTGCGCCCAGGTGACCGTCGTGCCCGACAGCAGCAGGATGATGGTGTTGTAGAGCGGCAGGTGGAAGGGATCGAGGACCTCGAGGCCCTTCGGCGGCCAGACGCCGCCGGTGAAGGTGGTGCGGGCGTAATTCTGGACTTCGCCCGGAAACAGGCTGGCGTCGAAGAAGGCCCAGAACCAGGCGACGAAGAACATCACTTCCGAAGCGATGAACATGATCATGCCGTAGCGTAGATGCAGCGACACGACGCGGGTGTGATGGCCCTCATGCGCTTCCTTGATGGTGTCCGACCACCAGGCAAACATCGTGTAGATGACGATCAGGAGGCCGATGAAGAACAGCCACGGATTGGCGATGTTGTAGCCGAAGATCGGGAAATCGCCGGCCTTGAGATACTGCATATAAGCGACGCCGCCGATGGCGGTCACCAGCGCGCCGATGGAGCCCAGGAAGGGCCACGGGCTCGGGTCGACGAGATGGTAGTCATGCTGTGGTTTTGTGTGCGCGTCGGCCATATCAACCCCCGAGATTTGCTTCGGTATCTGAAACTTTGTTGCTGCTTGCGGCCGGCGCTGACGACGCGACCGGCTTGTTCTTTTCGACCGGGAACATGGTGTAGGACAAGGTGATGGTCTTAAAGTCCTTCAGTTCCGGCACGTTGACGATGTCGGGATCCACGTAGAATACGACCGGCATGTCCAGCGTCTCGCCAGGCTTCAGCGTCGTGTCGGTGAAGCAGAAACACTCCACCTTGTTGAAGTAGGGCCCCGCCAACTCCGGCTGCACGTTGAAGGTCGCGCGGCCGGTGACGGGGCGGTCGAACTTGTTGGTCGCGGTGTAGTGCGCCTGGACCGTCTCACCGATCTTGATGGTGATCGAACGGGTGACCGGCTGGAACTGCCAGGGCACGCCGGCGGTGTTGGCGTCGAAGCGGATGGCGACATCGCGGTCGAGCACGCGGTTGGCGTATTGTTGCGTGGCGCGCTTGGTCGTGCCGCCATAACCGGTCGCCTGGCAGAACATCGCATAGAGCGGCACAGCGGCGTAGGCCATGCCGATCATGCCGGCGAAGAAGGCAATGCAGACGCCCGCGACAATGCGGTTGGTGTTCTTCTTTGCGGGATCGGTGACTGTCTGGCGGGTCATCTTCGGCCTCACATCGACGCGCCGCCGGGATGACCGAATTTCACGATGGTGGCGACGTAGAAGATGACGACAAGCACCGCCAGCGCCAGGCCAATGGCAGCGGAGCGGTTGCGCTGGGCTTTCTTCTGGCGCTCCGTCAACGTGATGAGCTCGAGTTTCTTGTCGACCATGATCATGCTCCGCCGATATCAAGAGCGCGGCTGACGACGCTGTCGGCAAGGTAAATGGCGAAGATGGCAAAGAGGTAGAGCAGCGAGTAGCCGAACAATGCCTTGGCCGGCTTCATCTCACGATCGCCGTCGTTCATGCGCAGCACCTTCCACGCATACCAGACGAAGCCTGCGCCGAGCAGCAGCGCGGCGATACCGTAGGCAGAAGTGGTGAAGCCGAGGCCCCATGGCAGCACGCCAATGGGCGCAAGGATCAGCGCATAGGCGAAGATCTGGCGCCGGGTCGAAGCCTGGCCGGCGACGTTCGGCATCATCGGGATGCCGGCCCTGGCATAGTCCTCGGACTTGAAGAGCGCGAGCGCCCAGAAATGCGGCGGCGTCCACAGGAAGATGATCAGGAACAGGACAAGGCTTTCGAGGCTGACCGTGCCGGTCACCGCGGCCCAGCCGATGACAGGCGGAATGGCGCCGGCGGCGCCGCCGATGACGATGTTCTGCGGCGTCCAGCGCTTCAGCCACATCGTGTAGATGACGGCGTAGAAGAAGATGGTGAAGGCCAGCAGGCTCGCCGACAGCCAGTTGACGAGGACGCCGAGCGTCATCACCGATAGCACCGAGAGCACCAGGCCGAAGGTCAGCGCCTCGCCGGGCTGGATGCGGCCGGCAGGGACGGGACGGCTTGCGGTCCTGGTCATGACCGCATCGATGTCGGCGTCGTACCACATGTTGAGCGCGCCGGAGGCGCCTGCACCGATGGCGATGGACAGGATCGCGATCACCGCCAGCAACGGGTTGATGGTCACCGGCGCCGCGACCAGCCCGACAAAGGCCGTGAACACCACCAGCGACATGACGCGCGGCTTCAGCAGGGCGAAGAAATCGCCCGCGGTGGCTTCCGACATGCGAAAGCCCGCTTCGTCAATCAATGGTTTGTCGACAAGGGCCATGCGTACTTAAGTCCATCATTCCGTTGGCCAAAACCGCCGGCGTGCCGGCGGTTTCGTATTCGCGGGCAGCCGCTTACTTGATCTTCGGCAGCTGTTCCCACTGGTGGAAGGGCGGCGGCGAAGGCAGCTGCCATTCCAGCGTCGTTGCACCCTCTCCCCAAGGGTTGGCGCCGGCGATCCGCTTCTTCTGGAAGGCTTCAAACACGCCATAGAGGAAGATCATCACGCCGACGGCCGAGATATAGGATCCCATGGACGACACCCAGTTCCAGCCGGCAAAAGCGTCCGGATAGTCGATGGTGCGGCGCGGCATGCCGGCGAGACCGAGGAAGTGTTGCGGGAAGAAGATCAGGTTAACGCCGACGAAGGTGACCCAGAAATGGGTGTTGGCGATGACCGGCGAGTACATGTAGCCGGTCATCTTCGGGAACCAGTAGTACCAGCCGGCGAAGATGGCGAAGACCGCGCCGAGCGACAGCACGTAGTGGAAGTGGGCGATCACGAAATAGGTGTCATGCAGCGAGCGGTCGAGGCCGGCGTTGGCCAGTTGGACGCCGGTGACGCCACCGATGGTGAACAGGAAGATGAAGCCCAACGCCCACAGCATCGGCGTCTTGAACGAGATCGACCCGCCCCACATCGTCGCGATCCAGGAGAAGATCTTCACGCCCGTCGGCACCGCGATGACCATGGTGGCGAAGACGAAATAGCGCTGCGTGTCGAGCGACAGGCCGGTCGTGTACATGTGATGCGCCCAGACGATGAAGCCCACCGCACCGATGGCGACCATGGCATAGGCCATGCCGAGATAGCCGAACACCGGCTTCTTCGAGAAGGTCGACACGATGTGGCTGATGATGCCGAAGCCCGGCAGGATCAGGATGTAGACCTCCGGGTGACCGAAGAACCAGAACAGATGCTGGAACAGGATCGGGTCGCCGCCGCCGTCCGGTGCGAAGAAGGTGGTGCCGAAATTGCGGTCGGTGAGCAGCATGGTGATGCCGCCGGCCAGAACCGGCAGCGACAGCAGCAGCAGGAAGGCGGTGATCAGCACCGACCAGGCAAACAGCGGCATCTTGTGCAACGTCATGCCCGGCGCGCGCATGTTGAAGATGGTGGTGATGAAGTTGATGGCGCCGAGGATCGACGAGGCGCCGGCAATGTGGATCGACAGGATCGCCAGATCCATGGCCGGCCCGGGCTGACCGGAGGTCGACAGCGGCGGATAGAGCGTCCAGCCACCGCCGACACCATAGGCGCCCGGCGCGCTCGGCATGAAGGCCGAAGCGATCAGCAGGATGAAGGCCGGCGGCAGCAGCCAGAAGGAGATGTTGTTCATGCGCGGGAAGGCCATGTCCGGGGCGCCGATCATGATCGGCACCATCCAGTTGGCAAAGCCGCCGATCAGCGCCGGCATGACCATGAAGAAGATCATGATCAGCGCGTGCGCGGTGCCGAAGGCATTGTACATGCTCTTGCCGCCATCGATCGCGGCATCGCCGTTCATGCCGTAGACCATCTGCGCCAGACCGGTGAAGATCTGGATGCCCGGCTCCTGCAGCTCCATGCGGATGACGACCGACAGGGCGCCGCCGACGATGCCCGCGAAGATCGCGAAGATCAGGTAGAGCGTACCGATATCCTTGTGGTTGGTCGAATACACCCACCGGACCCAGCCGTGATACGGCTTGTGGTCGTGATCGTCGTGAGCTGCAGCGTCTGCCATGTTCGGCTCCGTTCCCTGATCTTATTTCGGTCGCGGCATCAGTTGCCGGCGGCCGCTACCTTGTTTGTGCCGTCGACCTCGGCCATCAGCGCCTTGTTGGCGCCGGGAAGGTCGGTCTTGGCTGCCGCCAGCCAGGTGTTGTACTGCGCATCAGAGACGACGCGGATCGCGATCGGCATGAAGGCGTGGTCCTTGCCGCAGAGCTGCGAGCACTGGCCGTAGTAGAGGCCTTCCTTTTCCGCCTTGAACCAGGTTTCGTTGGTGCGTCCGGGAACCGCGTCCATCTTGATGCCGAACGCGGGCATGGCGAAGGAATGGATGACGTCGGTTGCGGTGACCAGAACGCGGGTCATGGTGTTGACCGGCACCACCAGCTCGTTGTCGACGGCGAGCAGACGCGGATAGACCTTGCGATCTTCCTTGCCGGCGGCCTTGCGATCGCCGTCCTGAAGGATGGCCGAGTTGAAGGAAAGCGTCTTGTCGACCTGGTACTCATAGTCCCAGTTCCACTGGTTTCCCGTCGCCTTGATGGTCAGCTTGGCTTCTTCCGGCGGCGTGTATTGCGCGGTCAGCAGCTGGAACGAAGGGATGGCGATGAAGAGCAGGATAACGACCGGACCGACCGTCCAGAGCACTTCGATCAGCGTGTTGTGGCTGGTCTGCGAAGGGACAGGGTTCACGCTTGCGCGGAATTTCCAGATGCAGACGGCGAGCAGAACAAGCACCAGGATGGTGATCGGGACGATGAACCACATCGTATAGTTCCCGAACCACTCGATCTGCCGCATCATGTCGGTCGCGGGCGGCTGGAAACCGATCTCCCACGGCTGGGGCTGGGCCGCGTGGGCGGCGCTCGCACCGGCCACGACCATGGCAGCGGCTGTCGCACTTGCTAGAGACTTGGCACTTGCAAGAGACTTGGCGCCAGCTAGGAATTTTCTCATCGCCCTCATCATCTCCCAGTTCCTCGCGATCGGACCGCAAGAATAACGAACCACGCCGGGATGGGAATCCCGGACAGTCCCAAGGGTGGTTCAAACCATACTCTATTTCCCTCCGCAAGAAAGGAGCGGCCGAAACCGTGCGGCATTTTTGCGCGCAAGCCCCGACCGTCGCTTTTGGCGGCATGAGGCCTTTCGCCGATCGTTGACGCACGGACGCCAACCGCTACTTTCCGGATTGCTTGGCACTATCCCCCGAGCGGTCGCAATTCGGGCGAATTTGGCTTGGAAAAGCGCATTATTGCCGGTGTCCGGGCGGACGGGCGGCGGTCTCGTCCTTTACTTGGCCTTGGCGCGGCTTAAAGTGCCGTGATTCGCAATGGAGCCGTCATGATCTCTTGGCTTTCAAAACGTGGGTGTTCGAGAACTTTGGCCAAGGCCATTTTTCTTGCCGCCCTGTTTGGTACCGGCCTGTCGGGCATCGGCCCAGCCAACGCCGCCCAGCCTAGCGGCACGGTGCGCTCGACGCATGGCGCCTGGTCTATCATCTGCGACACACCTGCCGGCGCGACTTCAGAACAATGCGTGATGATGCAGAACGTCGTCGCCGAGGACCGTCCGGAGATGGGGCTGTCGGTGGTCGTGCTGCGCACCGCGGACAACAAGGCCGAGATCCTGCGCGTGCTGGCACCGCTCGGCGTTCTGCTGCCCAACGGGCTTGGCCTCAATGTCGACGGCAAGGATATTGGCCGGGCCTATTTCGTGCGCTGCTTCCAGGACGGCTGCTATGCCGAGGTCATTCTCGAAAAGCCACTGCTCGATACGCTGAAGACCGGCACCTCGGCCACTTTCATCGTCTTCCAGACGCCTGAGGAAGGCATCGGCATTCCCGTCGACCTCAAGGGCTTTGCCGACGGTTTTGCGGCGCTGCCCTGAGACTGCTCAATCCAGACGACGTCGAGATCTTCAACCTGGAGGCCTTGCGCGTTTGTCCCAAGGCCTTCGCCAGCAGCCTGGCGGATTGGGAAAGCCTGCCGGACGAGGAGTGGCGGCGGCGCCTGACCAATAATCCGGTTGTCGTCAGCTTTAACGGCGACGAGCCTGTCGGCATAATGGGCCTGATGCGGCAGCAGGCCAGCAAGATGACGCACCGCGCCACCATCGTCATGGTCTATCTGCGCGACACCGAGCGCGGCAGCGGACACGCCGTCGCGATGCTAAATCTTTTGCTCGACCACGCCCGCGCATTGAGCATCAGGCAGGTCGAACTGGCCGTAAGCGCGGAAAATCCGGCGGCAATACGATTTTATCAACGTGAGGGTTTTCACGAAATCGGCTGCATACCTGCCGGCATTCTTCACGAGGGCCGTGAGATCTACGAAATCGTGATGGCGCGGCGCCTGACTTAGGGGCTTCTGTGTTCCATCGTGAAGATTGCCGAACGGCGCCCCGGCGCCTACATCCCATGAAACAGCTTACTGAAGGGCCTGCGCCATGAACAGCCTGATCGGCCAATTCGACATTTCCGACGATCGCATCAAGCGCATCGTCGCCGAGACCATCAACGGCGCCGACGACGGCGAGCTGTTCCTCGAATACAGCGAGAGCGAGGCGCTGATGTTCGACAACGGCCGGCTGAAGACCGCCAACTTCAACACCGACCAGGGGTTCGGTTTGCGCGCAGTTGCCGGCGAGGCCTGCGGCTATGCGCATTCGAGCGATCTATCCGAGGCCTCGCTGCTGCGCGCGGCCGACGCCGTTTCTACCGTCAAGGGCGGCTATTCCGGCACGCTTGCCGCCGCACCGGCGCGCACCAACCGCCATCTTTATGGCGAGGAGAACCCGATCCCCTCGCCTTCCTTCGAGGCCAAGGCCAAGCTGCTTCAGGAAATCGATGCCTGGCTGCGCGCCGAGGATCCGCGCGTGCGGCAGGTAACAGCCTCGCTCGCCGCCTCCTGGCAGCATGTCGAGATCGTGCGCGCCGACGGCCAGATGGTGCGCGACATCCGCCCGCTGGTCCGCATCAATGTCTCCGTCGTCGTCGGCAGCGGCGACCGCCAGGAGAGCGGCTCCTACGGCATGGGCGGGCGCAAGGCGTTCGGCGAGTTCCTGGTTGAGGAGAGCTGGAAGCACGCCGCAAAGGAGGCGCTGCGCCAGGCGCTGGTCAATCTTGAGGCGATCCCGGCACCCGCCGGCACATTCGACATCGTGCTCTCCAGCGGCTGGCCGGGCGTCATGCTGCACGAGGCCGTCGGTCATGGGCTGGAAGGCGACTTCAACCGCAAGAAGACATCGGCCTTTGCCGGCCTGCTCGGCCAGCAGGTGGCGGCCAAAGGCGTCACCGTCGTCGATGACGGAACCATTGCTGAGCGGCGCGGCTCGCTGACCGTCGACGACGAAGGCACGCCGTCCGCCCGCAACGTGCTGATCGAGGACGGCAAGCTGGTCGGCTACATGCAGGACCGCCAGAACGCCCGGCTGATGGGGATGAAGGCGACAGGTAACGGAAGGCGCGAAGGCTATGCGCACCAGCCGATGCCGCGCATGACCAACACATACATGACCTCGGGCGACATCGACCCGGACGAGATCATCGCCTCGGTCAAGAACGGCATCTATGCCGTCTCGTTCGGCGGCGGCCAGGTCGACATCACCTCTGGAAAATTCGTGTTCGGCTGCACCGAGGCCTACATGATCGAGAACGGCAAGGTGACGCAGCCGATCAAGGGCGCGATGCTGATCGGCAACGGGCCTGACGCCATGCATCGTGTCAGCATGGTCGGCAACGACATGAAGCTCGACAACGGCATCGGCATGTGCGGCAAGGCCGGACAGGGCGTGCCGGTCGGCGTCGGCCAGCCACATCTCAGGATGAACCAGATGACGGTGGGTGGCACCAGGGTTTGACGCGATGGCCACTGGAGAAAAGTTCGTAGTCACCGGTTTGACCGAGAGCGAGGTCACATAACCTGCTCCGGTCTTTCCTACAACGCGACCAGAGGATGTGTTCGGGTCCCTGCCCAAAAAAGGCAAGCCGAAAACCTTAAGAGAAATGGACGCAGGCGTGCTCGTCGAAGCACCGCGTCGCCAAACTCGCGAATGATCTACCGCCGCCGCCTTGGCTTTTCCAGCAGCGCGACAGCCTCGACATGCGGCGACCACAGGAACTGGTCGATCGGCGTCACGCTCTTCAAGGCATAGCCGCCGTCGATGAGGATGCGCAAATCCCGCGCGAGCGTCACCGGATTGCAGGACACGGCGGCGACGAACGGCACATCCGAGCGGGCGATCTGCTTCGACTGGTCCTCGGCGCCGGCGCGGGGCGGGTCGAGGACAAGGCCGTCGAAGGCATTCAGTTCCTTGAAGGTAAGCGGGCGCCGGAACAGATCGCGGCGTTCGCTGGTCACCCGCTTCAGGCCATTGGCGAAACGGAAGGCGCGGTCGAGCGCCGCAAGCGCTGGCGCGTCGCCTTCTGCTGCGTGGACCTCCGACTTCGCGGCCAGGCGTAGCGCGAAACTGCCGCAACCGGCGAAAAGGTCGGCGACCTTCTTGGCGCGCGACAGATGCTGGCCGACGATGTCGGCCATGGCCTGCTCTGCCGCCTCGGTGGCCTGCAGGAAGGCGCCCGGCGGCACCGCGACCGCGACGCCGCCGAACAGCACCACCGGCTTCTTCGGCTCGACGATGATCTCGCCGTCGACCGAAAGCCTGGCCAGTCCCTCGGCGATGACGAAGTTCGAAGCGATGCGGCGCTGGTTCTCGCCGAGCTTGCCGGATTCGTGGACCGCGACGTCGAGGCCGGACCCGGTGACCGTCACCGTCATGTGGAACGATTTGGTGGTGGCGCAGACCAGCTCGGCAAGTTTCTTCAGACAATCGAGCGCGGCGACGATCACGGGCAGCGAGATCGGACATTCCTCGATGGCAATGATTTCCGACGACAGCGCGCGCACGAAGCCCAGCCGGATGCCGGCCTCGGTGCGCCGGGCGGAGAAGACGACGCGGCGGCGCGTCGCCGGCGCGCACGGCACCAAGGCGCCGATATCGCCAACGATGCCCTTGCTCTTCAGCGCATGCACGACCTTGTCGCGCTTCCATTGGCGGTAGGCTTCGACTTCCAGATGCTGGACGGCGCAGCCGCCGCATTCGGTGAAATGCCGGCAGGCCGGATCGATCCTGAGCGGCGAGGCCTCCAGCACCGACATCAAAGTGGCGCGATCCTTTTCGCGCGCCGCGGTGACGGTTTCGCCCGGCAGCGTGAAGGGAATGAAGACCTCGCCGGTTTCGGTCGCGGCGACGCCGTCGCCTTGCGAGCCCAGCCTTGCGATGGTGAAGCGCGCGCTCATCGATCCTTGATCCCACCAAGCAGGAATTCACGATTGCCGTCGCCACCCTCGATCGGCGACAGATGCAGCCCCAGCGAGCGCCAACCAGGCATGCTGTCGAACCAGTCCTGCAGCACGCCGGCAACGCGGGCGGCGTCATAGGGATCCTTAAGCAGGCCGCCCTTGCCGATCGCCGCGCGGCCGGCCTCGAATTGCGGCTTGACCAGAAGCACCGCGCGAGCGCCGCTGCAGGCCAATGCAAGCGCCGACGGCAGCGCCAGCTTCAGCGAAATGAAGCTGACATCGCAGACGATAAAATCCGGAATGCGGCCGCCGAGATCGGCGACAGTGAGGTCGCGAGCATTGAGGCCCTCGATGACCGTCACGCGCGGATCGCCTGCGATGTCGGGATGCATCTGGCCGTGGCCGACATCGATCGCCGTGACATGTGCCGCGCCGCGTTCGAGCAGCACCTGTGAGAAGCCGCCGGTCGAAGCGCCGATGTCGAGCGCTTCGCAGCCGGCGGGTCCGAAACCGAAATGGTCGAGCCCGGCGATCAGCTTCAGCGCCGCACGCGACACGTAACCCTGCGCCGGGTCGTCGATCGCGATCAGGCATTGCGGCAGGACGGTCTGACCAGGCTTGCGGGCGATGGTGCCATCGACCGTCACCGTGCCGCGCTCGATCGCGTCGCGGGCACGAGAGCGACTGGCGAACAGGCCGCGTTCGACGAGCAGTTCGTCGAGCCGCTGGCGCTTGCTGGCTGGCAGAGGGGAGTTCATCGGCCTTCATGGCGAAAGCGGGTGATGAACGCAAGGATGTTGGAAGCCGCAGATCTAGAAGACGGTTCGCGAAATCGGCCGCTCGACGGCCGGCGCCAGACCGTCATTGCTGTCGCCGGAGGCTTGCCTGCCCGGGCGCTCGGCGGGAACCAACGGCGGCTCGACGGCGTCCGGCACGACGACGAATTGCGGACGCTGCTTATAGGAAAAGCCGCCGCGAATGCCCCCGATCTTGCCGGCGACGATGTCCATCGCCGCCTTTTCGAGATTGCGGTCGTAGCGCGTTTCGGCCATCGCTGGTGCTGCGATGGCGGCCGAAATGGTCATGCCGTAGAAAAGCGTTTTCATGTCTTGTCGTTCCCCGCCGGACTGCCTTCTAGCAGGGCGACGTTGAGAAACGGCCAAAAGACAGGGTAAGCAAAACGCCAAATGGCAGCGTAAACAGGGCGTTACAGCCGCAAGCCGGCAAACTGATTCAGAGGCTTGAGGTTTTGATTCAAGCCCGCTGCGCGTGGGCGGTATGGCCGAGCGCGGCAAAGACCGTGCGCACGATGCCGGTCGAGTCCAGCCCGGCATCGGCATACATCTTCTCGGGCTTGGCGTGGTCGGTGAAATCGTCCGGCAGCACCAGCGGACGCACCTTGAGCCCGCTTTCGAGCAAGCCTTCATGGGCGAGGAACTGCAGCACATGGCTGGCGAAGCCGCCGACCGCACCCTCTTCCACCGTCACCAGCACCTCATGCGAGCGGGCGAGCCGGCGGATCAGATCCTCGTCGAGCGGCTTGGCGAAACGGGCGTCGGCGACCGTGGTGGAAAGACCGGCCGCGCCAAGCTCCTCGGCAGCCAGCAGACAGTCCTGCAGCCGCGTGCCGAAGGACAGCAGCGCCACCTTGGTGCCTTCCCTGACGATGCGGCCCTTGCCGATTTCGAGCACGGAGCCGCGTTCCGGCATGTCGACGCCGACGCCATTGCCGCGTGGATAGCGGAAGGCGATGGGGCCGTCATCATAGTGCGCCGCGGTGCGCACCATGTGACGCAGCTCCGCTTCGTCGGCCGCCGCCATGACGACGAAGCCGGGCAGCGTCGCCAGGAAGGTGGTGTCGAAGGCGCCGCAATGGGTGGCGCCATCGGCGCCGACGAAGCCGGCGCGGTCGATGGGGAAGCGCACCGGCAATTTCTGGATCGCCACATCGTGGACGACCTGATCGTAGGCACGCTGTAGGAAGGTCGAGTAGATGGCGGCGAAGGGCTTGTAGCCTTCGGTGGCAAGGCCAGCGGCGAAGGTCACCGCGTGCTGCTCGGCGATACCGACGTCGAAGGTTCTGGACGGGAACGCCTCGCCGAAGAGATCGAGGCCGGTGCCGTTCGGCATGGCGGCGGTGACGGCGACGATGCGGTCGTCCTCGCGACCTTCCTGGACAAGGCTTTCGGCGAAGACCTTGGTGTAGCTCGGCGCATTGGCAGGGGCCTTGGCCTGTGCACCGGTGATGACGTCGAATTTGTTGACGCCGTGATATTTGTCGGCGGCGGCCTCGGCCGGGCCATAGCCCTTGCCCTTCTGGGTCACGACATGGATCAGCACCGGGCCGTCGCCATTGTCGCGGACGTTCTTCAGCACCGGGATCAGGTGCTCGAGATTGTGCCCGTCGATCGGGCCGATGTGGTAGAATCCAAGCTCCTCGAACAGCGTGCCGCCGGTGACGTAGCCACGCGCATGCTCGACCGCCCGGGTGATGGCGCGGTCGGCGCGCTTGCCGAGATAGGAGGTCAGCTTCTTGCCGAAATCGCGCAGGCCGAGATAGGTCCTCCCGGAAGCCAGACGCGCCAGATAGGCGCTCATCGCACCGGTCGGCGGGGCGATCGACATGTCGTTGTCGTTGAGGATGACGATCAGGCGGGCGTCGAGCGCGCCGGCATTGTTCATCGCTTCATAGGCCATGCCGGCCGACATGGCGCCGTCGCCGATAACGGCGATGACGTTGTTGCGGCCGCCGGAGAGGTCGCGCGCCATCGCCATGCCGAGGCCGGCGGAAATCGAGGTCGAGGAGTGGGCGGCGCCGAACGGGTCGTATTCGCTCTCGGCGCGGCGGGTGAAGCCGGAAAGGCCGCCCTCCTGGCGCAGCGTGCGGATGCGGTCGCGGCGGCCGGTCAGGATCTTGTGCGGGTAGGCCTGGTGGCCGACATCCCAGATCAGCCGGTCGTCCGGCGTGTTGAAGACATAGTGCAGTGCTACCGTCAGTTCGACCACGCCAAGGCCGGCGCCGAGATGCCCGCCAGTGTGCGAAACGGCATCGATCAGCTCCGCGCGCAACTCCGAAGCGAGCTGCGGCAGCTGGCCTTCGTCAAGCGTCCTGAGGTCGGCCGGAATGCGGACCTTGTCGAGAAGCGGCGTATGCAGCGTTGCGTTCACTGTTTAGGAGCCTGCTGAAGCTTGATGTTCATGCGCGTTGATCATTGGCGAAATATGCCGCCCGCCGGCGAATGTAAATGCGTGTCAGTGACGCGGGTAGCTCTGGCGTTAATTGTTCGGTAACGGAATGAACTCTTCCTCGTCTCCAGGAACGATATCGAAGCGGCCGGTCTTCCATTCTTCCTTCGCCTGTTCGATGCGTTCCTTCGACGACGAAACGAAATTCCACCAGATATAGCGCTTGGAACCAAGCGAGGCGCCGCCGAACAGCATGAAATGGGCGCCGTTCTCGGACGAAACGACGATCTCGTCGCCAGGCTTGAACACCAAAAGCCGCTCGGCCGGGAACCGGTCACTGGCAATCGAAACCTCACCTTCCAGCGTGTAGATGGCGCGCTCCTCGGCATCGGCGGGGATTTTCACGCTGGCGCCCGGGGCCAGCCTCAGATCGGCGTAGAGCGTCTCCGAGGCGGTGGTGACCGGCGACCGCAGCCCGGAAAGCGCGCCGATGACGACGCGACCGCTGATGCCCTCGGCATCGATCTCAGGCAGATGAAGGGCGGCGGTGTTCTCGAAGACCGGGGCGACCTCCTCCTTGCCGTCGGGCAGTGCCAGCCAGGTCTGCAGCCCGGAGATCGACATCGGCGCGCCGCGCAATTCCTCCGGCGTGCGCTCGGAATGGACGATGCCGCGACCAGCGGTCATCAGGTTCACGTCGCCGGGCTCGATCACCATTTCGGTGCCGAGCGAATCGCGATGCCTGATCTTGCCGTCGAACAGATAGGTCACCGTCGACAGGCCGATGTGCGGATGCGGACGCACGTCGAGCGCCTGGTCGGCCCGCAGGATGGCCGGGCCCATGCGGTCGAAGAAGATGAAGGGGCCGACCAGCCGCCGCCTGGCGGTCGGTAAAGCGCGGCGGACCTGGAACCCGCCAATGTCCTTGGCATTCGGAATGACCATCAGCTCGATCTGGTCGCAAGCGAAGGCATCGCCAGGCGAAGGATCGTTGCCGGGAAAGAAGCTCATCAGGTCTCCTCAGGCGAAGCGAAGCGCGGATTTGGCTTTCGCCTTGGCCGCCACTTCCTCACGGTTGCGCGGTTCCTGCGTGGTTTCCATCGAATCGAGCAGCTCGCGCGCAGCGGCCGTGATTGCTTCCACGGCATGGTTAAAGGCATGCTCGTTGCGCTTCGAGGGCTTGGTCGAGCCGCTCAGCTTGCGCACGAACTGCAGTGCTGCGTCATGCACCTCGTCATTCGTCGCCGGCGGCTCGAAGTTGAACAGGGTCTTGATGTTTCTGCACATCGCTTGAGCTCCTTGCCTGTTTTCCTTTGCCCCGCCCCTTTTCCAACTAGTCGGCGTCCAGCGGCTCCGTTCCCACCGGCTTGCCATCGCGCGACAGCCTGATCTTCTCGACCTTGTCTTCGGCCGCCTTCAGCAGCCGGTCGCAATGCACCTTCAGCGCTTCGCCGCGCTCGTAGATGCGGATCGACTGGTCGAGCGGCACGTCGCCGCGCTCCAGATCGTCGACGATCTTCTCCAGCGCGTCGAGCGCCTGTTCGAAGCTCATCACCTTGACGTCGTCATTGCCTTCGCCTGCCATACCCTATCCCTTCATCAGCCGCCCGACATGGGCGGCGACCGAAAATGCCAATCCCTGCAGATCGTAGCCGCCCTCGAGCAGGCTGACGAGGCGGTTGCCGCTGTGGCGCCCGGCGCGCTCCATCAGCTGGCCGGTCGCCCAGTCGAAATCCTCCTCGGTCAGGTTGATCTCGGCCAGCGGATCGCGATGGTGCGCGTCGAAACCGGCGGAAATGATGATCAGGTCGGGGGCGAAATCGTCGAGCGCCGGCAGGACGCGCGACAGGAAGGCGTCGCGAAAAACCTCGCTGCCGGTGCGCGGCGCCAGCGGCGCGTTGACGATGTTGCCGGCGCCGGTTTCGTTCTTCGCGCCAGTGCCGGGATAGAGCGGCATCTGGTGCGTCGAGCAATAAAGCACCGACGGATCGTCCCAAAAAATGTCCTGCGTGCCGTTGCCGTGGTGGACGTCCCAGTCGACGACGGCGACGCGCTCGGCCTGATGTTTCCTTTGCGCATAGCGCGCCGCGATCGCCGCGGTGTTGAACAGGCAGAAGCCCATCGCCGTGGTCTTCTCGGCATGGTGGCCGGGCGGCCGCGCGGCGACGAAGGCATTGGCGGCGCGGCCCTCGAAGACATCGTCGACGGCGGCATTGGCGGCGCCGATCGCCGTCACCGCCGCCTGCCAGCTTTTGGGGCTGGCGCTGGTGTCGGCGTCGATCGAGACGATGCCGGTCTCGGGGATCGCGGCACGGACGCGGGCGACGAAGTCCTCAGGGTGGGCATAAAGGATGGTTGCCTCGTCGCCTTCAGGCGCCTTGACCCGGTCGAGCGCGGCAAAGGCCTCGTCATCGAGCACGCGCTCGATGGCGCGCAAGCGGTCTGGTCGCTCCGGATGGCCTGATGGCGTCAGGTGTTCGAGGAAGATCGGATGGGTGTAAAGCTTGGTAACCATGCCCCGATATAGGCGCGTGCGGGCGCTTTGACCATGTTTTCGCGCCTGCGTGGCGTGATGTTCAACAGGGATTAGGTGGGGCTATTGGTTATTGGGCGCCGGCTGGCTCCAGCGCGAGCCGCCGAACGAAGCCAGCGCCTTGTCCTTGAGGTCCCTGAATTTCGAGGAGGCTTCCGACAGCCGCCGGTCCCATTCGGGATTGGGCACCTGGCCCTCGATGGTCCTGAAATAGACCTGCATCAGAGAGGCGATGGCGAAGGGCTCGATGAAGGCTGCCTTGAAGGCCCAGGCAAAGACGATGGCCAGCACGAAAGCCCAGCCGGCGAGCTGTCCCGGCATGAACCAGAGGATGGCGCCGGCGGGCGCCAGCATCAGCAGGAAAATGACGAACGACACGCCCCACATGATCACCGCCAGCCAGATCGCGTTCTTGACCATGATCTTGCCGTTCTGCGCGTAGAGCACGATGCCCTGCCTGGCCGTCTCGAAGGGCGAGGTGGAATTGACGCGGATGTTGTAGCCGAGGATGATCTCGTCGACATAGGTCAGCGACATGCGGATGACGGTGTTGATGAAGCTGACCAGGCCGCTCAGGCCCGGAATGGGCAGGAAGGCGGCGATGCCGCCTATCAGGCCGGTGATGGCGCGGATGGCGCCCTTGACCAGTTGGTCGAGCACGAACAGCACATTGGCCTCGGCGAAACGCTCGGTCACCACGGCCCTGGCATAGGAAATCTGGTCCTGGCCGCCAGGCACATCCTGGCCGTCGATCAGATGCACCATGACCGCGACATGGCCGGCCTTGACGATGTAGAGGATGTATTCGCGGGTCCAGTAGACGGCGATCGAGACGACGCCGAAGCCGACCACGCCGCCCCACAGCGCAAAGGACAGCGGGCCATCTGGGTCGGTGGAGATGTGGCCGACGCCGTAGCCGACACTGGCGCCGGTACCGGTCGCCATGATGTAGGCCAGCGTGATGCCGAAATAGACGATCATGCGGAAGACGATGAAGGGCCATGTCCTGATCATGATGGACACCGACCTGCCGATGCTGAAGTCCCACATCGCCGAATCCCCGCCTCAGAGATGGTCGCAGAGGATGATCTCAACCTTGCGATTGTCAATCTCGGGTAGCGCCGCGCGGCCGCAAAACCGGTGCACATCCTTGGCTTATCAACGCTAGTCGGCGGGACCGTCGGCCTTTTTGAGCAAGCCTTCGAGCAACTGCTTGAAGGCCGCCACCACCTTCTTCGACGTCGCCTCGGGGTCTTGTGAATTGGCGATCCGCTGAGACGCCTGGCTGCTCGCGCCGTTGATCAGTCGCGCGGCGGTCTCGGGGTCGAGGTCGGCGACGACCACTCCCTCCTCCTGCAGCCTGGTCAGGTGACCGGTGATCGAAGCCGCGCACGCATTGGCGTTCGCCCACTGTGCCGGATCGCCCAGCACCGCCGGACCGTCGCGGAACATGATGCGCTGGATTTCCGGCTCCAGCGCCATCTCGATATAGGTGGTGCATTCGTCGACGAAGCTCTGCCAGCGGGTCGGCGCCATCGCCGCCACCTCGTTGACCCGCACCGCCATCTCGCCGTCGATCTCGGCGATCACCGCCTGCAACAGTCCCTTCTTGTCGCCGAAGTGATGATAGAGCGCGCCGCGCGTCAGCCCGGCCGAGGCGGTGAAATCATCCATCGAGGCTTCCGCATAGCCGATAGTGCCGAAGGCATGGCGGGCGGCCGTGATCAGCTTGGCGCGTGTCTCGGCGATCTTCTCCTTGCGGGGTCTGTGCATGGTCTGGCCCTATTAACATACGTTGCGTATGCCAATTGACATACGCGGCGTATGGGATTATTTGATACTCATACGCTACGTATGTAATTGTCGATGCTGCAATTGTCGAGGAGCCAGACCATGCAAAACCCCTATTCGGAAATCTTTCACGCTCCCGGCACCAAAGGCTTCGCCACGGCCGGCTTCATTGCCCGGCTGCCGATCGCCATGGCGCCGATCGGCATCGTCGCCATGCTGTCGCAGACGAACGGCGAGTACTGGCTGGCCGGCGCCCTCTCCGCGACATACGCGCTGGCCAACGCATTCGTCGCGCCGCAGATCTCGAGGCTTGTCGACCGCCTCGGCCAGACGCGGATTGTCGTGCCCACCACCATCATCTCCGTGCTTGCTTTCGTGGTGCTGATTGCGGCGGCCAACCGCCATTGGCCGATATGGACGCTGTTCGCCTCGGCGCTGCTGGCCGCCGCCATGCCCAGCATCCCAGCTATGGTGCGCGCGCGCTGGACCGAGATTTTCCGCGATCGTCCGGGGCTGAACACCGCGTTCGCTTTCGAGTCGGCGGCGGACGAACTGGTGTATATCGCCGGGGCATCACTGTCAGTGGGCCTGAGCGTCGCCCTGTTCCCGGAAGCGGGAATGCTGGTCAGCACATTGTTCCTCGCCTTGGGCTCTACGGCCTTCATCCTGCAGCGCTCGACGGAGCCGCGCGTGCGACCGACGGAACATGGTTCGCATGGCTCGGCAATCCGCCTGCGGCCAGTTCAGATCATCACCTTCGCCCTGATCTTCATCGGCGCGACCTTCGCGACCACGGAAGTGAGCACCGTGGCAATCACCAAGGAACTGGGCCAGCCGGGCGCCGCCAGCCTCATCATCGGCGTCTACGCACTCGGCTCGTTCGTCCTCGGCATTGTCATCGGCGCGCTGAACCTGAGGATGCCGCTGCAACGCCAGCTGGCAATCGCGATCGCCATCATCGCGCTCACCACGCTGCCGCTGCTCGTCGCCGACACGGTGCCGCTTCTGGCGCTGGCGGTGTTCGTCAGTGGCGTGGCGATCTCGCCGACCTTCATCACGGCATTCGGCCTGATCGAGCGGCGCGTGCCGGAAGCGATGCTGACCGAAGGCGTTACCTGGGTAACGACGGGCATCGGCATCGGCATGGCGCTCGGCTCCTTCGCCGCCGGCGCGGTGGTGGACGCATTCGGCGCCCAGAGCGGGTTCTTTGTATCAGTGGCGGCGGGTGCGATCGCACTGGCCACCGTGCTCATCGGCCAGCGTAGCCTTGGCGCGCCGGATTGCGATTTCGCCGGTTGCGAAGCGGCCGCTGTTCCCGCGGAATGATCCATGAAGCGCCGGTTTCGAGTGGACCGGGCGCTATCCTCTAGCGGTCGATCCTCTAGAGAATCTCGGTCTTCGCAATGTGGATGCCAAAGCCTTCGAGGCCGACATAGTGGCGCTCGCGCGAAGCGATCAGGTTGATCGAGGAAATGCCGAGATCCTTCAGGATCTGGGCGCCGAGGCCGATCTCGCGCCATTCGTTCTCGCGGCGGCGCGCCTCTTCATGGTCTTCGCGCTCGCCGCTCGCCGGGCGCTTGCGTTCCTGATGGGCGACGCCGACCGAGCCTTCGCGCAGATAGACGATGACGCCGCGCTTGCGCTCGCCCATCGCCTTCATGATGCCGTCCAGCCGATGGCTGGTGCCGAACACGTCGCTCACCACATCCTCGGAATGGAGCCGCACCGGAACCTCTTCACCGTCGCGGATGTCGCCGAAGACGATCGCCACGTGATGCATCGAATCCCAGGGCAGCGTGTAGGTGAAGACCTGCGCTTTGCCGCCCGCCGTATCGATGTCGGAGCAGGCGACGCGTTCGACCAGCGTTTCCTTGCGCTGGCGGTAGGCGATGAGGTCGGCGACCGAGATCTGCTTCAGGCCGTGCTCCTCGGCGAAGGCCTGCACCTGCGGGCCGCGCTTGACGGTGCCGTCGTCGTTGACCAGCTCGGAAATGACGCCGATCGGCGGCAGGCCGGCGAGCTTGCAGAGGTCGACCGCGGCCTCGGTATGGCCCGAGCGCATCAGCACACCGCCCTCGCGGGCGATCAGCGGGAAGATGTGGCCGGGACGGACGAAATCGGAGGCGCCGACATTGCCGTTGGCAAGGTTGCGCACCGTCAGCGTGCGGTCGTCGGCGGAGATGCCGGTCGTGGTGCCGTGCTTGAAATCGACGCTGACGGTGAAAGCCGTCGTGTGGGCGGAATCATTGTCGGCCACCATCGGCGCCAGGTTGAGGCGCCTTGCCTCCTCGCGCGGCATCGGCGTGCAGACGATGCCGGAAGTGTTGCGGATGATGAAGGCCATCTTTTCCGGCGTGCAGTGGACGGCGGCGACGATCAGGTCGCCCTCGTTCTCGCGGCCGTCATCGTCCATGACGACGACGATCTCGCCGCGTTCGAAGGCGCGCAGGGCTTCGACGATTTTCTTCTGGTCGTATGGCATTGGCTCGCTTCGCTCGCAGGGAATAGGGCAGTAAGGCAGTAGGGGAAAGGAAAAAATGGCTTTGTCGGGCGACCAGGCTGACATACTGCCTACTGCCTACTGCCTAATGCCTACTCCCTGCCCCGTCTGTCCCCTATGCCGCAGATAGTGATCGGCAATCGCGCAGGCAACCATCGCCTCGCCGATCGGCACGGCGCGAATGCCGACGCAAGGGTCATGACGGCCCTTGGTCATGACCTCGACGTCTTTGCCGTCCTTGTCGATCGATTTGCGCGGCGTCAGGATCGAGGAGGTCGGCTTGACGGCGAAACGGGCGACGATCGCCTGCCCGGTCGAAATGCCGCCCAGTATGCCGCCGGCATTGTTGGCCAGGAAGACCGGCTTGCCGTCATTGCCGATGCGCATCTCGTCGGCATTCTGTTCGCCGGTGATGCGGGCGGCCTCGAAGCCGTTGCCGATTTCGACGCCCTTGACGGCATTGATCGACATCAGGCCGGACGCGATGTCCTGGTCGAGCTTGGCATAGATCGGAGCGCCGAGGCCGGCCGGGACACCGTCAGCGACGATCTCGATCACCGCGCCGACCGAGGAGCCCGCCTTGCGGATGCCGTCGAGATACTGCGTGAAAACGGGAACGGAAGCCGGATCGGGAGTGAAGAACGGATTTTCGGCGTCGCCTATGAAGTTCCAGTTCCAGTTGGCGCGGTCGATCGATTTTTCGCCCATCGAGACCAGCGCTCCGCGCACCACCATGCCGGGCACGACCTTGCGGGCGAGCGCGCCGGCCGCCACGCGCGCCGCCGTCTCGCGCGCCGAGGAACGGCCGCCGCCGCGATAGTCGCGCAGACCGTATTTGATGTCATAGGTGTAGTCGGCATGGCCCGGCCTATACTGGCGAGCGATCTCGCCATAGTCCTTGGAGCGCTGGTCGACATTTTCGATCAGCATCGACACCGGCGTGCCGGTGGTGATCATGATCTCGCCGTCCTCGTCGAAGATGAAGCCAGACAGGATCTTGACCTCGTCGGGTTCGCGACGCTGCGTCACAAAACGTGACTGTCCCGGCCGGCGCTTGTCGAGCTCGGCCTGGATCTCTCGCTGAGTGAAGCGGATGCCGGGTGGACAGCCATCGACGACACAGCCGAGCGCGGCGCCATGGCTTTCGCCCCAGGTGGTGACACGGAACAGGTGGCCGAACGTGTTGTGCGACATGAAAGTGACCCTGCCCGGCTGCGGAGCCGGTTCAGGTCTGCCTTCTATTGGCGTTTTCCACAGTGGTCAAACTGTGATCTGGCGGTTTTAGTTTTGACACATTCGGTTGGTTTCTGCTCTCTTCCATCCGCCGTTGAGGATCCGCCGCTACCCATGCCGGCGCAATGATAATGAGGACGACGATGCGTACCCTGATTGGCGCTGTTGCCGCCACGCTGCTGATTTCCACTGCCGCCTTCGCTGGCCAGACAGAAGGCCTGATCAAGAAGATCGACAAGGATACGCTGACGCTGACGCTGGAAGACGGCAAGTCCTACAAGCTGAACGCCGAGACCGATCTCGATGCACTGAAGCCCGGCATGGACATCGTCCTCGCCTATGACGTGACGAATGGCGAGAATGTCGTCACCGACATGGAACTGCCGGACACCGAGTAGGACTTTCGGGGCTCTCCGTTGGCGGGCGCCAGCCGCCTTCTGTCATCACCCTTTTCGACTCCCGGCGCTGAGGCGCTTGGGGCTGGCCCTTGCCAGCGCCGTTTCTTGGGAGCAATCTCAGCCCGCTGATAAGCCACCGGTGAATTTCGACCACAGCCGAAAGATCGGCGGCGGGGCCGAACAATGTGGAGCGACTGCGAGGGCAAGCGGGTCGGCCGGAGGGATTTCCTCAAGGCCGGTGCGGGGCTCGTCGCGATCGGTTTTGGCGGAGCTTCCTGGTCGGCACGCGCCGCAGAGACTGCTGCGCCCGCGCTACCCCCCGATGAAGCGCTTGCTGCGCTGAAATCCGGCAACGAACGCTATGTCAGCCACCCGGAACTCTGCTCGATCGACCTTGCCGCGCAGCGGAACGCCGTCGCCGGACATCAGGCGCCCTGGGCCACGATCATCAGTTGCGCCGACAGTCGCGTCCCGCCGGAACTGATCTTCGGCGGCCACGGCATTGGAGAACTGTTCGTCGCCCGCAATGCCGGCAATCTCGTCGACACAGCGACGCTCGGCACGGTCGAATACGGCGCGGCGGTGCTCGGCTCGCCGTTGATCGTCGTCCTCGCGCACACAAGCTGCGGCGCCGTCAAGGCAGCTTGCGACGTGGTCGCCAAGAACGCGACCTATCCGGGTGCGATCGGCCCGATGATCGAACCAATCCTGCCCGCGGCGATCGCCGTGCGGAGCGACGCCGGCGATTTCGTCGACAACACCGCCAGGGAGAGTGCGCGCAGGACCGCGAGGCGCCTCACCGTTTCGAGCAAGCTGTTGGCAGACCTCACCCGGGACGGGAAGCTGAAGATCGTTGCGGCGATCTACGATCTCGAAACGGGTGCGGTGACCTACATCGAATGACAGCTACAGCCACTCCAGGCTCCGGCCCTGCAGCCGGAGCAGGCGATCCTGAGGCACGTCCATCCTGACCGCCTCTCGCGCGGACATCCCCAGCACTACGCGAAACAGCGCGCGCACGACGCCGCCATGGGTCACGCAGACCGTGTCGCGATCGAGCGCGTCGAACCACGGCTTCACCCGCTCGAGCAGCATCTGGTAGCTTTCGGCGCCCTCGCCGGGCGGTTGAAAATTCCATTTGTCGAGGCTGCGCTGCCTGGTCGAGCCGGGATCCCTAGCCTCGAGTTCGGCAAAGGTGAAACCCTGCCAGTCGCCGAAGCTCAGCTCGACGAGGAGCGGCTCGGTACGATAGGCGTGCGGATCGAGCTTCCTCGCGGCGCGCAGGCGCTCCATCGTCTCGCGCGTGCGCCGCATCGGGCTGGCGACAAAGTCGAAATCTTCCGGATTATGGACGAGTTCGGCCAGCCGGTGTCCGTTGCGGCTCGCCTGCTCGCGGCCGAGCGCATTGAGGTCGGTGTCGGCCTGTCCCTGCAGCCTGAACTCGGCGTTCCATTGCGTCTGGCCGTGGCGCACAAAGTAGACGAGCGGATACATCAGGTCTTCCAAGGGTCAGGCCAGACTTGGTGGCAAGGGGTTCAGTCGGAAGACTAGTCCTTGACGGTCGAAATGTCGGGGGCGTCGACCGCCTTCATGCCGACGACATGGTAGCCGGAATCGACATGATGGACCTCGCCGGTGACGCCGCGCGACAGGTCGGACAGGAAATAGACGCCGGAATCGCCGACTTCCTCCTGGGTGACCGTCTGCTTCAGAGGCGAATTGTATTCGTTCCACTTCAGGATGTAGCGGAAGTCGCCGATGCCGGATGCGGCCAACGTCTTGATCGGACCGGCCGAGATAGCGTTGACGCGGATCTTCTTGGCGCCGAGGTCGACGGCCAGATAGCGCACACTGGCTTCGAGCGCCGCCTTGGCGACGCCCATGACGTTGTAGTGCGGCATCACCTTTTCGGCGCCGTAATAGGTCAACGTCAGCAGCGAACCGCCATCGGTCATCAGCGGCTCGGCGCGCTTGGCGATGGTGGTGAAAGAGAACACCGAAATGTCCATAGTGCGCAGGAAATTGTCGCGCGTCGTCTCGACATAGCGGCCGGTCAGCTCGTCCTTGTCGGAAAAGGCGATGGCGTGAACGAGGAAGTCGAGCTTGCCCCAGTGCTTGGCGACATTGGCAAACACCTCGTCGAGGCTCGCCGGATCGGTCACGTCGCAATGGCCGGCGACGAAGGCGCCCAATTCCGCTGCCAGCGGCTCGACGCGCTTCTTGAAGGCTTCGCCCTGATAGGTCAGCGCGATTTCGGCGCCGTGATCGACGCAGGCCTTGGCGATGCCATAGGCGATCGACCGATTGTTCGCGACGCCGAGGATCAGCCCGCGCTTGCCGGCCATCAGGCCCTGTCCACCCGCCATGTGAGCACTCTCCGCAAGAATGTCTGCTTTGTGGAGAGCCCTATCGCACAGGCACAGAGTCCCATCAAGCGTTCAAAACGGACAGTTCAGGGGAGAAAAGTCTCTCGATCAACCTTTTCGACGGCGCATCAGCGCCTCGAGCTCGCTGTCACCGCCCTCGGGCAGCATCAGCCTGACATGGGCATAGAGATCGCCATGGCCACCGGTTTTTTCCGGCAGGCCCCTGCCCTTCAGCCGCAGCACCTTGTCCGAGCTCGACCATGCCGGAATATTGACCGCCAGCCGGCCGGTCGGCGTTTCGACCGCCACCTTGGCCCCCAGCACGGCATCGGCCAACGCCACCGGCAGATCGGCATGCAGGTCGCGGCCCTCGAGACGGTAGCGCGGATGGCGGCGGAAACGGATCTTGACCAGCGCGTCGCCCGGCTGTCCCGACCCCTGCTCGCCCTGCCCTTTCAGGCGGATTGTTTGGCCGTCCTCGACATAGGCCGGTAGCTTGACCGCCACCTTGCGGCCGTCGGGGAACATCGCCGTCACCTTCTCGGCGGTGGCCGCCTCCTCGATGGTGACGTCGAGCGTCACGTTTAGGTCGGCGCCTGCCGCCGGCTGGCGGCGGTCGCCCGCACCGGGCCCGCGCGCGCCGGAGAAGGCGTCGCCGAAGATCTGGCTGAAGATGTCGCTGTTGCCGTCGAACGGATCGCCGCCTGGACGGCCCGAGCGAAACTCGAAGCGCGAGCCGCCGGCTCCCTGCTGGCGGCGAAAGCCTGCGAAAGGATCGGCACCGCCGGCCGCGCCTTCGAAACCCTGGAAGCGCGGCTTGCCGTCGGCGTCGATCTCGCCGCGATCGAAGGCGGCGCGGGTCTTCTCGTCGCCGACGATCTCGTAAGCCTGGTTGGCGGCGGCAAAACGGTCCTTCGCCTTGGGATCATTCGGATTCTGGTCCGGATGATGTTTTTTGGCGAGTTTGCGGTACGCCGATTTTATGTCCTTGGCCGATGCGTTCTTGGCAACGCCCAGGACCTCATAGGGGTCGCGCATGCTTCCTGCCCTGGAGAAGGAGTGAGTCCATAGTTGCCCCCTATATGCGCCCGCATAGGAAGAAATTCCAGTGGCGCAAGGAGAGAAATGGCGGTGGAAAATCAGAGCGCCTTGAAGTCCTGCATGTGCCAACCGCCGGCGCCGGACATGCACAATTCGCCCTTGAACATCGAGACGCCGTCGAAGCTTTCGCGCGAGGCGGTGAAGCGGCGGCAGGTCTGGCCTGCGTCCTTCAGTTCGACCAGTTCGGTGATGGAGCCGCGCGATCCGGTGCCGGCGTTGGCCCATGGCACCGCCTGGCCGCCGAGCCCCTCGATGTCGGCGGAAGACACCGCATTGCCGATCGTGGTCTGGTCCGAATCGCGGTCCTGATCGGTCGGAGTGGCGGAAGCAGGTGTGCTGCTGGTCAGGATCGAACGGTCGACCTCGGCCTTTTCCAGGCTGAAGCCGCCGGCGCCACACGCCGCAAGTGGCAAGGCGACCAACACGAGCGCAGCCTTGGCGCTGGCCGAAGCGATAACGCCCCATTGCCTGCTGTCAAAAGCTTGCGCGATACGCAACAATCGGCAACCTCCCCAGCCATCGTGACAATTTGAGAAAAACTATGAGCGAAACTGAGTTAACAACCGGTGACTTTACCGAGGCCTCCGAGCCGTTCCGACTGTTTGGGGCATGGCTCGACGACGCGACGAAGGGCGAGATCAACGACGCCAACGGCGTGGCGCTGGCGACCGTCGATGCCGATGGCATGCCGGATGTGCGGATGGTGCTGCTCAAAGGGTTCGATGAAGGCGGGTTTGTTTTCTACACGAATTTCGAGAGCGCCAAGGGCCGCGAGATTCTTGGCAGCATGAAGGCGGCGATGTGCTTCCACTGGAAATCGCTGCGCCGGCAGGTGCGCGTGCGCGGACCGGTGGAGATCGTCAGCGACGCGGAGGCGGATGCTTATTACGCGACGCGGCCGCGCGGCAGCCGCATCGGCGCCTGGGCCTCCAAACAGTCGCGGCCGCTGGAAAGCCGCTTCGCGCTGGAAAAGGCGGTCGCCGAATACACGGCGCGCTATCCGATCGGCGAGATTCCGCGCCCGAAACATTGGTCGGGTTTCCGCATCGTGCCGCAGACGATCGAGTTCTGGCACGACCGGCCGTTCCGGCTGCATGATCGCCTCGTGTTTTCGCGCAACGCCAAGGGCGACTGGGATAAGACGCGGCTTTATCCCTGACCGTCAATCCCGCTCCAGCTGGAACAGCAGGAAATGCGGCCGCTCGCTGGCGAGGCCGACCGCCGGCCGTATCGACTTCGCTACGTCCTTCGGCACCAGGAAGGTCTCGCGTAAATTGAGCGTGTCGCCGCTCTTGGCGCCGGAGAAGATCGCCGACGTGCAGGTCTGCACGTCGGCCGGCGCCTTCAGCGTCACCGCCGATGTCGGCGACCAGCGCCGGCCGGCGGCGTCGATCAGCATCACCTTGCAGCCAAGCCAGAGTTTTTGCAGATCGGGATCGCCGACTTTTACCGAGAAGTCAGCCAGCACGGGCACGGAATCCGGCGGCAGGTTCGCCATGCCGAAGGCACCGCGCAGATTAGTCAGTTTCCAGTCGCTGCCGCCGAAATGCACGCTCTGGCCCCAGGCGACGCGGCGCGCAAACAGGTCATTGTCGGCCAGCAGCGCCTTGATGCTGTCATAGGCCTCGACGGCCAAGGTCAAGGGGATCAGCAAAAGCAGCGCCCAAAGGCTGCGGCGTCGCCATTTCCGCTCGCCGAGCCCACTTTGCTGAACCAGATCCCGTGCTGTCATCGGATGCCTGTCATTCACATCGGTTGTGTCAGATCGAGCGTGTCGACGGTACCAGCGGGCAGACTGTCGGATGCGGTGGCGACCGGCCCGAGCGAAATCTCGGCCTGCGAATCGAGCGCCGACATCAGCTTCTCCGAAATCAGCAAGATCGCGTTGCTGACCTCGTCCGGCCGCAACTCGAAGACCAGCCTTGCCTTCTTCGGCAGGCCGGGGTCGATGGTTACGGGAAGAAGCCCGTCGGCAAAGGACATCCGCTCGGTCTGGTCATAGGCAAGGCCAGTCGGACCGCGCCAGGACGCGACCGCAACGGACGTCGATTGCGCCCGCGCCGCAAACTCCACCGTCACCACGGCCCAGACGCCGCCGGTCGTCAGTATCTTGGTCTCACCGTACCGATCCGCCTTGAGGTTCCGGGCGAATACTACCTTTTCGGCACGCGCCTCGAAGTTCCGCCCAACGATCGTCTCACCCGTCCTGCCGCGTGTGGGGATCGGTCCGATCAGGTCACCATAATGCGGCTTCGACAATTGCAGCCCGTAGCAAAACGCCACCGCAACAAGCAGCAGGACGATGTTGGCTGTCTTGCGCATCATGGCTGGATGTTCGCAGTGTCAGACCCGGCGCCGACGGGAAGCGTCAGCGTGCCGACCGGCGCCGGATTGAACCAGCCTGGCAAGCCGTAGAGGTTGTCTCGCTGCTTGTAGGTCTTGCCAATCACCCTAAGGTCGAGGCTCGCCGGCGGAGCCGACCCGCCCGGTAGCTCCCAAATATAGGCCATGCGCTCCGGCATGCCGGGGTGCAATTCCGGCGAGAGCGTGGAATCGCGGGTTAGCACTATGAAAGGCTTGGACGAGGGATCGACTGTGGCCTGGCTCGCCTGCAGGATATCGAAATAATCCTTGCTGGACTTCGCCGTGCGGTTCGTCATTTCGACCTCGAAGACCAGCGCCTTGGCACCAGGCTTGAGTGGCGCGCTATAGAGGTTCTCGCCTTCGGCGGTATAGGCCCGGAGCGGCCGCAGCAGCCACTGGCCCGTTTCGATCCGGCCGGTCGGCGCCAGGAGCTGCATCGGCTCATGCTTCGCGCCGAACGCGCCCAGCACACCGGCGAGGGCCAACGCAGCCGCGGTGCCGATGCCGGCCACCAGCCAGGCTTTCAGGCGGGAACCGGCGTTCTCAAACATTGTGAGCCTCGACCCTGCCCTTCGGATCGGACGGTTGCGCGCGATCATCGGTCTGGCGCTTTGGCAGCGCGAATGCGGTTTCGAGGATCGCGGCGAGGAAGCAGATGCGAAGCGGCTCGACGAGGATGCCGGTCGAGCTGTCCTGGAACGGGCTGCCGAACAGCAACGAGACGCCCTCGGAAAGCACCTGCCAGGTGTCGAGATCATGCGGGCCGATGAGGCGCGTCATGCCCAGCCAAGCCCAGGCCGCCAGCCAGTCGATCAGCCGATAACCGACGACCAGCGTGACGATGAGCACGAGGCCGGAGCTCAGCGTGATGCGCACGCCATTGGCAATCGGCAGGTAGCGCGAGCGATAGCCGGAGATGAAGTGCTCGGCGAAATCGCGCAGGAATTTCGGGATGGCGCGGTAACGCTCACCGAGACGTTCGACGCGCTGGTGCACGCGCATCAGCTCCTTGTCGTCGCGGACATCGTAGCCGTAGATGAGCGCGGCCAGCACCAGCCAGATCACCGGCAACAGCATGAAAAAGAACAGGTTGATCAGCTTGGTCGTCGTGTCGATGGAGGTGACCTCGACGGGAACCATCGGTTTGGCGAAGGCGCTTGCGATTGGGTTGGCCATGCTGTCCGCCGTGGCCTGCAGGACGGAAAAGATGTTGCGGCTCATGATCCAGCCGAGGATTTCGTCCTTCCAGCGCGAGATCACGTAGAGACCGATAAAGATCCAGTTGGTCTCGCAGATCACCACGACGATCTGCCAGAAGGATCGCCCGCCGCCGCGCTTCTGCATCGTGGTGGCGAAACGCCGGATCAGCCAGGAGATCGCAACGGAAAAGGCCAGCCATCGCGAATCGAGGACATCGAGCACGTTGCCTGCGCTTTCACCGAACGGCGCCATGTCGAGCGTGACGCGCGAATATTGCCGCACCGTATCGCCTAGAAAACCCCAGGCGGCATAGTAGGCGAAGAAGGGCAGCAGCGCGACGGTCACCATGCGTGCCAGCCGGGCGCTGCCGCCGCGCGCCTCGCCCGAGCTTTCGTCGCGTACCGCCTGTTGCGCGGCACGTGTCGCGGGCAGTGCCGGCAGCAATGTCTGGAACATGGCGACCGTGACGATGAGCTGCGTCAAGGCGACGAGCGTCAGCAAGGCCAGCCCTGCCATGTGGTTGAGAAAGGCAATGCGCGCGGCGACCTGCATGAACAGGTCACCGAACACAATTCCCAGCAGCACGGTGGCGACCAATTGCGGCCAGAAGCGCCACCAGAGCTTCAACGTCAGCCCGAGCGGCTTTACGGCATCGGCAAGCATATCGAGGCGTTCAACGCGTCAAAGGGCGCCGGCAGTCATTTCGGCAGATCGCGCATTGATGGCAACGTCTTGGGTCATGTCCTCTCCACCTCGCAGGACACCCCAACCGCCCGCTTGTCAGATAGGGCGCGAGGCGTTGCATGTACAGGCCAAAATCACGCCATGCGCGAGTTTCCCCAGATAGGACGCAACTCTGCCGTGCCCTCGTGATGCCAGAGGGCCACGCGGCGATAGCTCGCTCAGCCCGCCTTCTTGCGCATCATGAAGGCGGTGAGAGCGGCGCGGGCCTCATCGGATTTCAGGCGCTCGCGGAAGTGTTCGCTCTCCACCCCGATGCGGGCGACGAGATCCTCGCGCGAGCCGCGCATCAGGTCGCGCGCGATCTTCAGCGCCTGTGGTGGCTTGGCTGCGATCTGCCCGGCCGCTTCCAGCACGGCGGCTTCCAACGCGCCCTCCTCGACTACCTCATAGATCAGCCCGGCGGCCTTCGCCCGCTCGGCGGAAAGGCCCTCGCCGAGACCAAGCAGCGCGAAAGCGCCTTGCTGCCCCAGTATCCGTGGCGCGAGCAGGCTCGACCCCGCCTCCGGCACAAGGCCTAGATCGACGAAAGGCGTGCGGAAGACGGTGCGCGGGGTGGCGAAGGTCAGGTCGCAATGCAAGTTGATCGTGGTGCCGATGCCGACCGCTATGCCGTCGACGCCCGACACTATGGGCTTTTCCACTTTGGCCAGGGCCATCAGGAAATCCCAGACCTCCGTCCCGCCCTCGCCGCCGGTGGCGATGACCATGAAATCGGCGAGGTCGTTGCCGGAGGAGAAGGCGCCGGGCACGCCGAGAAAGACATGCACGCGGACCGCCGGATCGGCGTCGCCTTCGGCGAGAGCGGCCGACATTGTCGCGTACATGGCGCGCGTCAGCGCGTTCTTCTTGTCCGGACGGTTCATGCGGATGATCTGGATGGCGCCCTGGCGCTCGACGAGGATATGGTCTGTCACGGTTTTTTCCTTGTGAACGTCAGGCTGAGATCAGCACCTTGCCGGCGGTGGCAAGGCTTTCGGCGCCACCGACGACGCGTTCCTTCAAGGCACGCACCTCGCCAAGCAGGTTCTCGGCGAAGAAGCGACAGAGCGCGACGCGGCCATGGTCGGCGAGGCCGCCTTGCGCCAGATAGGCGCCGCCGGCGGCAAGGGAGATCAGCCTGAGATAGGGCGTGGCGCCGGCCAATGCCTCGTCCGAACGTCCTTCCGCCAGCAGCCGCTGCAGGAAGCGCGTCGCCTCATCGAGATCGGCGAACGCCCGGTCGAGATTGTCGGCGGTGCGGCCAAAGCCCGCGACATTGGAGATCCGCACTGCATCGGCCACAGCCTTCAGCTCGCCGATGTAGCGATGCACATGCTCGCCGCCGCAGAGCGGCAGCTTGCGCGCCACGAGATCGATCGCCTGGATGCCGTTGGTGCCTTCGTAGATCGGCGCGATGCGGGCGTCGCGATAGAGTGCTGCCGCGCCCGTCTCCTCGATGAAGCCCATGCCGCCATGCACCTGGACGCCGAGCGACGCGACATCGACGCCGACATCGGTTGAAAAGGCCTTGGCGAGTGGCGTCAGCAGATTGGCGCGGTCGCGCCAGTTGGCGGCGGCCTCGCCCTCGGCAACACGGGCGCGGTCGATGGCATGGGCGCAGCAATAGCTGATGGCGCGCGCGATCTGGGTCAGCGCCTGCATGGTCAAAAGGTTGCGCTGCACGTCTGGGTGATGGACGATCGGCGCCATGCCGGCGCCGGCGTAGTCGGCGGCCTTGCCCTGCCGGCGCTCATTGGCATAGGCGATCGCCTTCTGCGTCGCCGTCTCGGCCACCGCCACGCCCTGCATGCCGACGCAGAGGCGGGCATTGTTCATCATGGTGAACATGCAGGCCAGGCCCTTGTTCTCCTCGCCGACCAGCCAGCCGATGGCACCAGGGGTCGTGTCCTGGAAACCGTCGCCATAGATCATGGTGCAGGTTGGCGAGGCATGGATGCCGAGCTTGTGCTCCATGCCCGAGCAGAAAACATCGTTGCGTGCGCCGAGCGCGCCATCGTCGCCGACCAGGAATTTCGGCACCAGGAACAGCGAGATGCCGCGCGTGCCGGCTGGTGCGTCGGGCAGCCTCGCCAGCACCAGATGGATGATGTTGTCGGTGAAATCGTGCTCGCCATAGGTGATGAAAATCTTCTGGCCGAAGATGCGGTAGGTGCCGTCGCCGGCCGGCTCGGCGCGGCTGCGCAGGGCGGCGAGGTCGGAGCCCGCCTGCGGCTCGGTCAGATTCATCGTGCCCATCCACTCGCCGGAAACGAGCTTTGCCAGGTACTTTGCCTTGAGCGCTTCGGAGGCGTGCTTGTCGAGCGCCTCGACCGCTCCCATGGTCAGCGTCGGGCCGATGCCAAAGGCCATGGCGGCGGAGTTCCACATTTCGAGCGCGGCGACGCCGAGCATGGTCGGCAAGCCCTGGCCGCCGAACTCTTCCGGTCCGGACAGCGCATTCCAACCGCCCTCGATCCAACGCCGGTAGAGATCCTTCCAACCGGGCGGCATGGTGACGGCGGCATCTTTCAGTACCGCGCCCTGCTCGTCGCCGACCTTGTAGAGCGGCGCCACTTCGTCGCTGGCGAAGCGGCCGGCCTCGGCTAGGATGGCATCGACCAGATCCTCGCCGAGATCGCCGAACGTGCCGGCGTCCAGAGCCGGCTTTAGGCCGGCCACGTGCTTGAGCGTGAAGGCGATGTCCTCGACCGGTGCCCGATACATGCCGCTATCCTCCTCAGCTTCCGCCAGCCGACCCTAGGGCCGGCGCGGCCGCAAAACCATTCGCCCTTCGGGCTGTCTCCCATCTTCTTTTTACGTAAACGTCAAACTTTGTCACGCGGATTTTGCAATCGCGGCGGGGCGTATTAGATTTCGGCCAGCCCGACATTCAGCGGGTGACAGACCGGATCGGAACCCAACAATGCTTGCCAGACCGGACGCCTATCGCTGCATCGAATGCGACCTGCCCTACCGGGCTGCGGGATTCTGGTATCATCATGGCAGACTGGAGAACGGCGCCGCCTACTGGTCGGATCGCGGCATATTGTGCTCGCCACAATGCTCTCTCGCCCACCATCGCAAGCGCGCGGCCGAGGGCACGTTGCCGCAAGAGCCGGCGCCCGATCCGTTCGAGATGCGATCGCTCTTGGGCAGGTGACGGGAGCCGTCAAGGTTTGAATTCGCCCATTCTAACCGCTGGCGCTGCCTCTCATCTGCCTGCCGGCATCTTCTCCCCGTTTAGTGACGGGGAGAAGGACGCTGTCATCGAAGATTTCGCCAATCTCCAGCGTTGCAGAACGAACGCCAAGGCTGCGGCCAGCTTCTTTCTCCCCGTTCACGGGGAGAAATGCCTGGCAGGGCAATGAGGGGCGGTGCCCACCTAGGCAATTACTCGCCACAGAACCGCCAGGCATTAAAGCACTTCCTTAACCATAGCGGTTCAGGATCGATCCCTGGTCAGTGGGGACACCCTGATTGAAAACGCCGGCGCGCCCTCTTCGCCGCCTGGCACTCCTCGCGATGGCGATGGTGCTGGGCACGGCAGCAAAGGCCTCGGATTTCTCCGAGCCGTGGAAGAATGCCGACCGCGCGCTGGTGATCGACGCCTACGAATACAATTCCATCGACTGGGCTGAGCTTGCCACCGACAAGCGCGTCGTCGGCTTCATCAACAAGGCCTCCGACGGGCTGCCGCCGCCCTATTTCTGCTCGGGCGACGAGACGGAGGTGCGGCTCTGCAAGGCGCTGTGGAAGCGTCATGCGGTAACGCGCGAACTGTTCCAGACGCGCAAGGTGGTGGCCAAGGCGCTCGGCCTGAAATGGGGCGCCTATCATCTTGCGCGTCCCGGCAATCCGGTCGAGCAGGCCAACAATTTCATCGATTTCGCCGAGCCGGCGCCGGACGAGCTAATGGCCCTCGACCTCGAGGGCAATGACCCGACGCAGTGGATGTCGCTGGTGGATGCCGAGGAGTTCGTGCGCCAGGTGCATCGGCGTGTTGGCCGCTTCCCGGTGCTCTACACCAACGGCAAGACCGCCCAGTACATCGCCGACAACCGCTACCAATACCGGCTGCTGTCGCGGCTGCCGCTCTGGTATGCGCGCTATAAGCCGGACATCGACGTGCATTTTCCGATGGGCAACTGGCAGGGCTATGCACTCTGGCAATTCTCGGCGCAAGCCAATTGCGGGCGCTTCCGCTGTCCCTACCGGGTCGCGGGCACGCCGAATGACATCGACGTCAATGTCGCAGCGATGAACGGCGACCAGTTGCGTGCGCAATGGGCCTTCGGCAGCCTGATCGATGTGCCGACGGACTATCTCGCTTCGATCCCTGTGCCGGTCTCGCGCGAGGCTGGGCTCGCCGGCAAATTCACCATCATTTATGCCGATGTGGCGACGCCGCCGACGGTCGAGGAAATGGTCGCGGTGTTAGGGGCGCGCTGGGAAAAATTCCGCGACGGCTTCCGCATGCCCGTGGTGAAGACGGTGCCGCGGCGCCCGCGCTTCGGCATTGCTGACTATGTCGCCTGGAAGCGGACAGACCAGCGTTCAACCGCGCAGCTCGAGGCCGCCTTCGCCGTGGCGGCCGACCCGGTCAGCACCGCCTCAACCGAAATCGACCGCAGCCAGCGTTGAAGGCTCCGCCCGCAGGGCGCCGAACCTAGCTGGCGCCAACCTTTCCGCGTGCAACCGCCTGCCAGCCGATGTCGCGGCGGCAGAAACCTTGCGGCCAGTCAATGCGGTCGAGCGCGGCGTAGGCTTGGCTCTGCGCCTCACCCACCGTGGCGCCGGTCGCCGTGACATTGAGCACGCGGCCGCCATTGGCAACCAGCGCGCCGCCATTGATGGCGGTGCCGGCGTGGAATATCTGGGCGCCGTCGGCGGCGGCTTCATCGAGGCCACGGATGACCGAGCCTTTTTCCGGCGTGCCAGGATAGCCCCTCGCCGCCATCACCACGGTAAGCGCCGCCTCGTCGCGCCAGCGCGCCGAACTATGCGCAAGCTGGCCATCGACAGCGGCGTTGAGCAGCACCAGCAGATCGTCCTTCAGCCGCATCATCAGCACCTGGCATTCCGGATCGCCGAAACGAGTGTTGTATTCGATCAGCTTCGGCCCCTTGTCCGTGATCATCAGCCCGGCAAAGAGAACGCCGGCAAACGGCGCGCCGAGTTCGGCCATGCCGCGCATCGTCGGCTCGATGATCTCGCGCATGGTGCGCTCGACCATCTCGGGCGTCATCACCGGTGCCGGCGAATAGGCGCCCATGCCGCCGGTGTTGGGGCCGGTGTCGCCCTCGCCGACGCGCTTGTGATCCTGCGCGGTGCCGAAGGGCAGCGCGGTGGTGCCGTCGCACAGGCAGAAGAAGCTCGCCTCCTCGCCGGTCAAAAACTCCTCGACCACGACCTCGGCGCCGGCGGCGCCAAAGGAGCCGTCGAAACAGGCGTCGAGTGCGGCAAGCGCCTCCTCCAGCGTCATGGCCACGGTGACGCCCTTGCCGGCGGCCAGCCCATCGGCCTTGATGACAATCGGCGCGCCCATCTTCTCGACATAGGCTTTGGCCGAAGCCAGGTCGCCAAAGCGGCCATAGGCGGCGGTTGGGATGTCGTATTTGGCACAAAGGTCCTTGGTGAAACCCTTCGAACCTTCGAGCCGCGCCGCCGCCTTGGACGGACCGAAGACGCGGATGCCCCAGGCGCGTAAATCGTCGGCAATGCCGGCCACCAGCGGGCCTTCCGGCCCGACGACGACCAGGTCGATCTTTTGCTCTTGGCAGAAGGCGGCGACAGCGGAGTGGTCGGCGATATCGAGCTTGACCAGTTCGGCTTCACGGCCAATGCCCGGATTGCCAGGCGACGCGTAGAGTTTTGTCAGCAGCGGCGAGGCGGCGATCTTCCAGGCCAGGGCATGTTCGCGGCCGCCGGATCCGATCAACAAAACGCGCATGCCGATGTCCCTTGTCATTTCACGACAGGCACTGCGCTATTGCCCTGATGGCGGCGGGTCAAGACTTTTGGCTGGCTCGAAGGCAGTTGCGCACGGGAACATGGCACGCATCCAGCAGCACGAGATGCCGCCGGATGTGGTTTGCAGGTTGCAATCAGCTCTGGAAGACGACTGGGAACCAGTCCTCGCGCAGTTTCTGTCCAGGCTTCATGTCATGACCGGGATAGGGCGGAGACGTGCGGCCGGGACGCTCGACATAGCGCGCGTCGTCGCCGACCCAGCGCAGCGAGAGTGCCCGGCGGCGGGCCGCGGTCAAATTGCCGCGCGCGCCATGCGCCGTTCTAAAGTCGAACAGGATGGCGTCGCCCGGCTCCATCTCCCATTCGAGGACATTCATCGAGGAATCCTTGTCGGGATCGGGCCCCGGCAGATAGTCGCCCTCGCCGGTGTAGAAATTGCTGTCGTCGAGCCAGCGCACCGGCAGGATCATCTTGTCCCATTTGTGCGAGCCGGCGATCAGCCGCAAGGTCGCTTCCTTCACGGGATCGATCGGAATCCAGAAGCTTACGGTCTGCCTTCCGTCGACGAAATAATAGGGAATGTCCTGGTGCCAGGGCGTCGGTTTCTGCGTGCCCGGCTCCTTGACCAGCACGTGGTCGTGGAAGAACTGGGCGCTGCGCGATTGCATCACAGCCGCCGCCAGTTCGGCGGCCGGCGAGTTCCGCACCACATCGACGAATTCGGGAATACGCTCCCAATTGCAATAGTCGTCGAAGAAGCTGCCGCGGCCATTGGCGATGTCGGAGGCGGTGGTGCTGCGGTTCTGGAGGTTGCGCTCGATGCCGGCCGCGATCGTGTCGACCCAGTCCTTGAAGGCGCCGCGGATGCAGACCGCGCCATCGCGCTGGTAATTGGCGATTGTCTCAGCATCGATCTGGGCGGCCACCGCAATTCTCCTTGGTTGATGGCCCGACTATCGCAGCCCCAGAACATCGCGTAAAATAATAACTTATCATTTCACTTATAGGTTCGGCCTATGACCGTGACCCTCACCCAGCTGCGTTACCTCGTCGCCGTGGCGCGCCATGGCAGCGTCACCGCGGCCGCAAGGATGCTCAACGTCTCACAGCCGTCGATCTCGGTGGCGATCGACAATGTCGAAGCGACGCTTGGCCAGAAACTGTTCGTGCGCCAGCGCGGCAGCGGCATTGCGCTGACCTCGTTCGGCCGTGGCGCTGTCGCCAAGGCGAAACAGGTGCTCGCCGAGGCAGACGAACTGATGGGACTTGGGACGCGTGACGACGATGTCGCCGGCGAGTTGGTGCTTGGCTGTTTCGAGGATCTCGCGCCCCATTTCGCGCCGGCGCTGATCCGCTCGTTTTCGCAGCGCTGCCCCGCCGTCACCGTCATCGTCCGCGACGAGACCTTCGAGACGCTGGCGCGACGGCTCGGCGATTCCGCCATCGATCTCGGTCTCACCTATGATCTCGGCCTGCCGGCGCATTTCGCCCGCATCCCGCTGCATGAGCTGCGGCCGCATGCGCTTCTGCCGCAAGGCCACGTGCTGGCCAGCCAGGCGACGGTCAGCCTCGCCGACCTTGCAGCCCATCCGCTGATCACTACCGACCAGCCGCATAGCTGGCAGCATATGCTGGACTTGTTCCTCAGCCGCGGCCTGTCACCCGTCACCCAATCCAGGACGATCTCGTTCGAACTGCAGCGCAGCATGGTGGCCAACGGTTTCGGCGTCGCCGTCAGCTATACCAGGCCGCATGGCGACCTGAGTTACGACGGCCTGCCGCTGGTCTGCAAGCCGCTGTCCGATGCGCTGCCCATGCAGCGCATCATCCTTGCCCACGACACGCGCCAGCGGCTGTCGAAGGCGGCACTGGCGTTCACCGAGGTGGCGAAGGAATGGTTTTCTAGTCACGATGTTTTCACCGGGTGATGGCTTCGCCTGACGCTTGACGGCGCCCACCGCGGCTGCCACTCCAGCAGCATGGAACCCATCCAGTCGAAAGCAGCCCAGGGTCGTGTCGCCGATGCGCCGAGCGGCCATTGGGCCTATCGGGTGTTGCCGCGCTGGCTCTGGCCCTACGCGCAGCTTGCCCGCTGGGATCGGCCGATCGGCTGGCAGCTGCTGTTATGGCCGTGCTGGTGGTCCGCCGCGCTTGCCGCGAGCGCCTATCCCCGTCCCACCGATCCGCTGCTGACGCTACTGCCGGCGCCTTGGTACCTGCTGCTGTTCCTGATCGGCGCCATCGCCATGCGCGGCGCCGGCTGCACTTATAATGACATTGTCGACGAGGACATCGACAACCAGGTCGAGCGCACGCGGTCGCGGCCGCTGCCGGCAGGCAAGGTGACGCGCAAGCAGGCCTGGGTGTTCCTGGTCATCCAGGCGCTGATCGGGCTGGCAGTACTCCTGCAGTTCAACAGCTTTGCCATTCCGCTCGGCATCGCCTCGCTCGCCGTCATCGCCATCTATCCGTTCATGAAGCGCTTCACCAACTGGCCGCAATTCGTACTTGGCCTCGCCTTCTCCTGGGGAGCGCTGATGGGCTGGGCGGTCGAATTCGGGGACCTCGATGGCCCCGCCATCATGCTCTATATCGGCTCGATCCTGTGGGTGATCGGCTATGACACGATCTATGCGCATCAGGACAAGGAAGACGACGCCATCGTCGGCGTGCGCTCGACCGCGCGGCTGTTCGGCGACAACACCAAGATCTGGCTGGTTGGGCTCTACGGGGGGGCGCTGATCTGCTTCGCCATCGCCTTCGCCTCGGCGCAGGCGCCGGTGCCGGCGCTGGCCGGGCTGATCGCCGCCGGCGCGCATATGGCACGACAGATCGCCGTGCTCGACATCGACAATCCTGACCAATGCCTGCGGTTGTTCAGGTCGAACAACCAGGTCGGCTGGCTGATCTTCCTCGGCCTGATCGGCGGTTCGCTCTGGGTGGCGCTGAAGCCGCTGGTGTAGGGGGCTCGTTTCCTTCTCCTGTGGGAGAAGGAAGGCCCGTTCTATTCGCGCGCAATAATCTCCTGGCCGTCGATGATCAGCCTGAGGCCGAGATCGCCGGCCCGGCGGCGGGCGAGGAAGCGCGGGCGGCGCATGGTCGAGACGCGGCCCTTGCGGCGATCCTGCGGCGGCAGCGCCTTGATGGCGGCGCCGAGCGATTCCTCCAGCGTGCGGGCGATGCCGTCGGCTTCGATCAGAAGCATCGGCAGACGGTAGGCGTCGGCCCAGGCGCGCCAGTCGGCGGCAACGTCGTCGAGATCGTCGGCCACCAACAGGGGCACCGACAGCATCGGATCATTGTGAAGAAGCTCGAGCGTCACCGTGACGTTGCCATCCGGATCCTCCATCGCGCGGGCGGCGACGCCGCGAAACGCGTTGGCGGGCAGCGCGATGATCGCCGGCACGCCGCTCATCTCCAGCATGCGGCGAATGACGGCGCCACGCTGATCGATGGTGAAGCTAACGTCGCCATAGTCGTCGCGTGTCGCATAGCTCACCATTTGCGGCAGGCGGAATGGGTCGAGACGCATGTTACGCCCGGCCCAGACTGGCTTCAGTCCAGTGTTCATCGAATGCCTTCCTGTTACTCCTGAGGGCCGTTTTCCGGTTCTCTCCGGGCCGGTTTTTCCGACCTCGTTTGTGCAGGAACATTAGCGCGGGCTTCTTACCGCCGCGCTTAAGAAAGTCGGTTAAATTTTGCTGATCTCAGGCGATGGTTATCGGAATGCGACCAACAGCAACATGTTGGAAGGATCAGATAACCTTACCGGGATTCATGATGCCGGCCGGATCGAGGGCCGCCTTGACGCGGCGCATCAGATCGATAGCCATCGGCGGCGCCGTCGCGATCAGTTCATCCCGCTTCAGCTGGCCGATGCCATGCTCGGCAGAGATAGAACCGTGGAAGGAGCGCACCACGTCGTGCACGGCCTTGTTCATGGTGTGGTAGAGGCCGAGGAAGGCCTCGTCGTCGCCACCTTCCGGCCGGGAGATGTTGTAGTGGAGGTTGCCGTCCCCCATGTGGCCGAAGCAGACGACGCGCGCATCGGGACTGACCGAAGCGACCGCGCCGGCGGCTTTGCCAATGAATTCGGGGATCGATGATATCGGCACGGAAATGTCGTGCTTGATCGAGGCGCCCTCGGGTTTCTGGCACTCGGGCAGCACCTCGCGGAAATTCCAGAAGGCGTCGCCCTGGGCCAGGCTTGCCGCGATCACCGCATCGCCGACGACGCCTTGCTCCAGCCCGGCCGACAGCACCTCCTCGATCAGCGCCCTGCCGTCCGCTTCCGAACGGCCCGAGGACACCTGCATCAGCACATACCAGGGCCAGTCCTCGGCCAGCGGCCGGGTCACGCCTTGCGCATGCTTCAGCGTGTAGTCGTAGGGTCTTTTGGCGATCAGCTCGAACGCGGTGAGCGAAGCACCGGCCCGGTCCATCGCCAGGCTGAACAGGGAAAGCGCTGCCTCGGGCGACGACAGGCCGGCAAAGGCCACTTCCCTACCTTTCGGCTTGGGGAAGAGTTTCAGCACGGCGGCGGTGATGATGCCCAACGTGCCTTCGGCGCCGACGAACAGGTTCTTCAAATCGTAGCCGGTGTTGTCCTTCTTCAATTTGCGCAGATCGTCGAACACCTCGCCGGTCGGCAACACCACTTCGACACCAAGGCAGAGCTCGCGCGCGTTGCCGTAGGCAAGCACGCCGGTGCCGCCGGCGTTGGACGACAGATTGCCGCCGATCTGGCAGGAGCCTTGTGCTGCCAGCGACAGCGGAAACAGCCGGCCGGCAGCGTCGGCCGCTTCCTGCAGCGTCTGCAGGATGACGCCGGCCTCGACAGTTACCGTGTTGGAGAGCACGTCGATCTCGCGGATGCGGTTCAGCCGCGACAGAGACAACAGGATCTCGCGGCCGGAGGCATCGGGCACCTGGGCGCCGACCAGCCCGGTGTTGCCGCTCTGCGGCACGACCGGCGTGGCGGTCTCGGTCGCCAGCCGCATGATACGGCTCACCTCCTCGACGCTGCCCGGCCGCAGCACCAGCGCCGTCCGGCCGTGCCAAAGGCCGCGGCGCTCAGTGAGGTAGGGCGCGATGTCCTGTTGGTCGCGCAGGGCGTATTTCTCGCCAACGATCGCCGCGAAGCGGTCGATGAGGGCGGGAGCGAGATCGGGAGGGGCATCGTTCATGGGCAGAAACTATGGCCCTCAATCGGCCTTGTCACGTGGGGCGGCGGCGCGAAAGAGCCGGTCGTTGATCGCCTCGCCCAGCCCGTCGAACGGGATCGGCTCGACGGCAATCGTCGCGGCACCGCTCTGGTCGAGCGCCTGCAGATGGGCAAACAGGTTGGTGGCCGCTTCGCGCAGGTCGCCGCTCTCCGACAGGTTGCGCAGGGCCGCGGCATCCTGCCAGCCGCCGGCGCGGCGACTGCCGAAGGCGAGCAGCGCTTCGCCGCTGGCGACTTGTCCGGCATTCAGCCGCACCGCGGCGCAAGGCGCATAGTGCGAGGCGAGCATGCCAGGCGCCTCGATTCCTGCGGCCACGCCACGCAGCAGCTTGACGCCGGCCACCGCCTCGATCTCCTCGGCGGCAACGCCGCCGGGCCTCAGCAAGCGCAAGCCTTCGCCCTCGACCTTGACGATGGTCGATTCCAGCCCGACCGGCGTCGCACCGCCATCGACGACCAACCTGATTTTCGCGCCGAGGTCGGCAGCCACGGCCTCGGCCGTGGTGGCGCTGATCCGGCCCGAGGAATTGGCGCTGGGCGCGGCCAGCGGGCGGCCAAGTCGCGCGATCAGCTCGCCACCAAAACCCCTGGGCATGCGCAGCGCGATCGTGTCCAGCCCTGCCGTGACCAGCGGATGGATGCCGTTGCTGGACCGCTGCGTCAGCACCAGCGTCAGCGGCCCCGGCCAGAATGCCTTAGCCAGCCTTTTCGACAGGGGGTCGAACAGCGCGATGCGCTCGGCTATGGGGATGTCAGCGACATGGGCGATCAGCGGGTTGAAGCGCGGGCGGCCCTTGGCCTCGAAAATGCGCGCGACGCCGATGCCGTTGGTGGCATCGGCGGCCAGCCCGTAGACGGTCTCGGTCGGGATGGCGACGACATCGCCGCCTTCAAGCAGAGCCAGCGCCCGCTCCATCGCCTCGCCCACGGCAAGTATCTCAGCCAATCTCGTCACCTCTACAGATGCCGGGCTGCGTAGTACGGCGGCGTCCACGGGGCAAGTCCGGGCGTTGGCGAATTATCAATCCCTAAAATGCTATGTTTTCGCGCAAGCGGGCATCAATCCCCCGGGAATAGGATGTCGGCTCCATGGGTTGGGGAGTTTTCATCGTGTCGATGCGTATGCTTGCAATGCTTGGCATCAGTCTGGCGGCAACGGCCGGCGGGGCGCAGGCCTCGTCCATTCTCGTCCTCGGCGCGTCGACCTCGACGCCATCCGTCGTCAAGCTCGGTGCGCCTGAGCCGATGAAGGTCGCCTCGGCGCCATCGATCGTGGCGCTGGGAGAGGCGGTGCCGGACGTCACCGATGAGAAGGTGGCGGCGATACCCGAAAAGCCCGAACAAAAGCACATGCAGAGCCCGATGATCATTCGCGGCGGCATCGTCGGCGGCGCCTTTGCAACGCCCGCTACCGCACCGGCCAAAGCTACTGCCGCCACCGAACCGGCAGCGGGAGACACCACAGCCGCGGCCGACGGCAAGCCGGCGACGGCAACCGCCTCGAACGGCTCACCCGAGCAACAGCCCGCGTCGCAGCCAGAGCCGGCAGCAGCGCAGCCGTCACCGATAGCCCCTGTCGGAAAAGCCATGTAAGCTGCCGGCGGAGGCGGGTCGATTGTCCGGTGCAGGTATCCGGAGTGCGATCCTCTTCTCCAGTCTTTTTGTCGCGGCCCGCTCGAATTTGCTCGAGCGGCTCCGGCAGGAGAAATCGGATTTTTCAAAGGGGGCATCATGAACAAGGCAAGAGCGTTTGCCGTCGCCGGGCTGTTGCTGGCGTCGGCGCTGGGCACAAGTGCGGCGAAGGCCGACGACATGCTCGGATCCTATGTCGCGCGCATTTCCGAACGCGACCATCACGCCAGTGACGGTTTTGCGCTGGACAGTGCGGCGCAGATGGTGCGGCAGGACCGCGCCAACTGGCACAAGTTCCACCGGCGCGACAGCGACGATGAGGGCGACGACTGGTTCAGGAGCAATGACAACCGCGCGGATCTGCAACGCATGCTGGAGCGCGGCGGCGCGATGAGTTCCTCGACACGGCGCGCCATCGTCAATGGCGAGCCGCTGATCCAGGTCGATGTCTATTCACGCAGCGTACGCGTCAGCATCCTGGAAGATTGACCAAGTCAACTTCTGGAAGACTAACGCAGAGAGGGCGGCGCACAAGCGCCGCCCTCTTCGCAACTCGGCCTGCGGAAATGGCTCAGGCCGCCTCTTCCTTGTCGTCGTCCTCTTCGTCGTCTTCGTCCTCGGACTCGTCTTTTTCGCCAGCGCCGCCGCCTTCGGCCTTCACGCTGTCTTCGTCTTCGTCCTCGTCGTCTTCTTGGTCGTCCTCGCCGTCTTCATCCTCGTCGTGGTCCGAGAGGGTGGCTTCCTTGTCGGCGTCGTCGCCGTCTTCGTCGTCGCCTTCCTCATCGTCGTCGGACGGATCGGCGGCTTCGACCGCGGCGGCGGCAGCCTGATCGAGGATGTTTTCGGAAGCGGATTCGGTCGCCTCGGTGGCAACCGGAGTCTCTTCAATCACTTCGATTTCGTGATCGGAATTCATGGAAGCCTCCGTGGGTTGGGGAACGTGTCCGTTTTGCCACGGGGAGATCATCGTCATATGACTGTAAGCCGGCTCGAATGGCCGGCAGATCAGAAATTTTTCAGCTGCTTTGTTGAGAATGATCTTTGTCCGAACCGAGGGTTCGGGATCATGCTCTAGCCGGCGATCCTGGAGAAATCCGCGACCTTACCGGTCGCAGCGCGGATGCGGGCCAGCAGCGCCAGGCGGTTGGCGCGCACGGCCTGGTCCTCATCATTCACGAGAACGCGTTCAAAGAATGAATCAACCGGCTCACGCAACACGCTAAGCGCCAGCATGGCTGCGGAAAAGTCTTCGTTTTGAATCGCTTCGCCGGCTTCCTTCTCGGCCTGATTCACCGCGGCAAACAGCAATTTCTCGGCATCCTCGCGAAACAGTGCCTGCTCAACAGTCTCGGCTATCGCCGTTCTCTTCTTCTCCTCGGCGGCCAGAATGTTCGCCGCGCGCTTGGTCCCGGCGAGCAGGTTTTTTCCATTGTCGGTATCGAGGAAGGAGCCCAGCGCTTCGACCCGGCGGACGATCTGCAAGAGGTCGTCGGACTGCGGCGTGATGACTGCGTCGATCAGGTCATGCCGAGCGCCCTGGTCGCGCAGGTAGACTTTCAGGCGGTCATGGAAGAACGACAGGAGGTCATCTGTGAACGGAGCCAAAGAGGCTTGCAGTTCCATTATACGCTGCCCGTCGAAGAACTCCCGTTCCGAGTCAGCAGCGCCAGAGGTTTCGGATATTGCCTTTTGAAGACCTTGCTTCATCAACTCGGCGACAAGACCCGCTTCCGGAAGCAGACGACTTTCCCCTCGGTAGTCTTGAATTCGGGCATCCAGCATTGCCACGACGCCACGACTCTCAGCGCCTTCACCCAAACGTTCATAGGCAAAAAGTGCTGCCGCGACCGTCGCGGCAATGGCCTTACTGAAGGAGAGTTTGATCTTGTTTTCGAGGACGACCCTCACGACCCCCAAGGCTGCGCGGCGCAGCGCATAGGGATCCTTCGACCCGGTCGGCTTTTCGTCGATGGCCCAGAATCCGACCAGCGTGTCGAGCTTGTCGGCGAGCGCCACGGCAATCGAAACAGAGTCGGTCGGCACGCGGTCGGATGGGCCTTGTGGCTTGTAGTGCTCCTCGATGGCAGCGGCGACGGAAGGATGCTCGCCCTGCAACAGCGCATATTTGCGGCCCATGGCGCCCTGCAGTTCCGGAAATTCGCCGACGACCTCGGTCTGCAGATCGGCCTTGGCCAGCACCGCGGCACGAGCGGCGAGCGCGGGATCGGCGCCGACGACCGGCGCCAGTTCTTCGGCCAGCTTCTTGATCCGCTCGACCCGCTCGCCCTGCGTGCCGAGCTTGGCATGGAACGTGACGCCGAGATGGTCGAGGCGGGCCATGCGCTGGTCGAGCGGCTTTTTGGGATCAAGCCCGAACTTTTCCGCCGATGACTTGAGCTGGTCGAGATCTGGCAGATCGCCTTGATCGGTCTTCCAGAAATACAGCGCGTCGGAGAGGCGCGCGCGCACCACCTTACCGTTGCCGTAGGCGATCTCCTTGCCGCCGTCCTTCGCCTCGATGTTGGCAGTAAGGATGAAGCGGTTGGAAAGATCCTCGACGGCGCCCTGCGGCCGGCTGACGAAGCACTTCTGGTTGGCGCGAATGGTGAGCCGGATCACCTCGGCGGGAATGGCGAGGAAATCCTGCTCGAACTCGCCCATCAATACGACCGGCCATTCGACCAGGCCGGACACTTCCTCCAGCAGTCCCTCGTCCTCGACCAGGTCGAGCCCGTTGGCGAAGGCGAGGTTGCGCGCGTCGGCCAGGATGATCTCCCTGCGGCGGTCGGCATCGAGCACGACCTTGGCCGCCTCCAGCTTGGACACATAGTCGTCGAAGCGGCGCACGGTGATTTCGCCCGGCGCATGGAAGCGGTGGCCATAGGTGACATTGCCGGAGCGGATGCCGTCGATCTCGAAATCGACGACCACCGGCTCTTCGGTCTCTGGGCCGAAGGTGCAGAGGATCGACTGCAGCGGCCGCACCCAGCGCAAGGAGCCGGGCTTTGCCGAGGCCGGCCCCCAGCGCATCGATTTCGGCCAGGGGAAGCCGCGGATGATGCCCGGCACCAGTTCGGCGATGATCTCCTCCGCCGCCCGGCCCGGCTTCGAAATGTGGGCGACATAAAAATCGCCCTTCTTCGGATCGGAGTGGACATGCGCCTCGGCAACCGAGGCAAGGCCGGCCTTGCGCAGAAAACCCTGCACCGCCTGTTCCGGCGCCGAGGTCGCGGGACCTTTGATCTCTTCGTGGATGTCCTTCGAGCGCGCGGTCAGGCCGCGGATGTCGAGCGCCAGCCGCCGCGGCGTCCAGTACTCGCGCGCCGCCTCATAGGTCAGGCCAGACTCGACCAGACCGTCGGTCAGCATCTTCCTGAGGTCATCCGCCGCCTTGCGCTGCATGCGCGCGGGGATTTCCTCGGAGCGAAGTTCGAGCAATAGGTCCGGCATCAGAGTTTCTCCACCCGCATGCCGTTTTCCTGTTTCCTCGCGCCTTCGGCACTGCGGGCGCGCGGCTGGGCAGGGATTTCCTCGGAGCGAAGTTCTAAGAGCAAGTCGGGCATAGGGTCAGCTCATGCTGGCGAAGGGGTTGGGCGGGCATAGCAACTCGGCTGGCCGCTGTCACCCTGCATGCCGATCGCCTGTTCGACCTATTTCCGGAAATTTTCATGGCTGTTGTCGGGACGGAGGGAACCCGCCCGTCCTTAGGGCAGAAATTCCCATGAACCAAACACAGCGCTGAAGCGACCAACGCTCAGGCAGGGAACTATTGGCTGAACGACGATGAAAACGGCATCAAGATTACTGCAGATCCTCGCACTTAGCGCCTGCTTCGCCGCGCAGGCTCACGGTGCTTTCTCGATGCCGGGTGTCAGGCAAGCGCTGCGGACAATCGACGGCGCGAGCAGCCAGAGCATGCCGCCGATCACCGCCTCGCTCGAAATTGCGCAAAGCGCCTTGAACTAGGCTGCCAGCCCGCCGGCCTGCGTCAGCAAAAACGCCTCACCGCAGGCCTTGGCCAGATTGCGCACCCGCAGGATGTAGCCTTGCCGCTCGGTCACGGAAATTACGCCGCGCGCGTCGAGCAGGTTGAAGACGTGGCTGGCCTTGATGCACTGGTCGTAGGCCGGCAAGACCATGCGGTGCATCGCAAGACTGTCGTTCGACGCAGGCGCGCCGGCATCGAGCAGCGCCTTGCACTCGGCCTCGGCGTCTTCGAAGTGTCTCAGCAGCATCGCCGTGTTGGCATGTTCGAAATTGTGGCGCGAATATTCCTGCTCGGCCTGCAGGAAGACATCGCCATAGGTGACCTTCTCGGCGCCGTCGCGGCCGTTGAAGTTGAGGTCGTAGACATTGTCGACGCCCTGCACATACATGGCCAGCCGCTCCAGCCCGTAGGTGAGCTCGCCCGCCACCGGCGCGCATTCGATGCCGCAGACCTGCTGGAAATAGGTGAACTGCGAGACTTCCATGCCATCGCACCAGCACTCCCAGCCGAGCCCCCAGGCGCCCAGTGTCGGGCTTTCCCAATCGTCTTCGACGAAGCGGATGTCGTGCAGCAGCGGGTCGACGCCGATCGCCTTGAGCGAACCGAGGTAGAGCTCCTGCAAATTGGGCGGGTTGGGCTTCAGGATCACCTGGTACTGGTAGTAGTGCTGCAGCCGGTTCGGGTTCTCGCCGTAGCGCCCATCCTTGGGCCGGCGCGAGGGTTGCACATAGGCGGCGTTCCAGCGCTTTGGCCCCAGTGCGCGCAGCGTCGTTGCCGGATGGAAGGTGCCGGCGCCGACTTCCATGTCGTAAGGCTGGAGGATGACGCAGCCATAATCCGCCCAGTAATTGTGCAAGGTCAGAATCAGCCCCTGGAAGGAGCGGCTGGGATGCATATGGGCTGGGATGTCGATCGTCACGGCGGCCTCGGAAAGCGCGGAATGAAGCATTCCCTAGTTGCCGGGCCGGCGAGCGTCAAGGCGGGGTGCCTTGACCGTAGTGTCTCAGTAAGACACTGCCGTCTTGACCGCCGGGAGGTTGAACGCATTGCGATCGGCTGGCCCATTGCCGATCACGGTCCACGGGCCGTTTGCTCACCCGCAGCTTCAACGACAAGGATTCAGCCATGCCCGGCCAGACCATCGTGCGCCCTATCGAGCAACAGGACTACGAGGAATGGTTGCCGCTCTGGGATGGCTACAATGCCTTTTACGGACGGTCGGGCGAGACCGCGCTCGCCGGCGAGATCACCCAGATGACCTGGTCGCGCTTCTTCGATGCCTACGAGCCGGTGCACGCGCTGGTGGCCGAGAGCGAGGGACGCCTGCTCGGCCTGGTGCACTATCTCTACCACCGGAGCACGACGGCGATCGCGCCGAACTGCTATCTGCAGGACCTTTTCACCACCGAGGCCGCACGTGGCAAAGGCGTCGGCCGGGCGCTTATCAACGCTGTCTACGAGCGCGCCAAGGCGGCCGGCTCGGGCCGTGTCTATTGGCTGACGCATGAGACCAATCACACGGCGATCCAGCTCTACGACAAGATCGGTGAGCGGTCGGGGTTTGTGGTTTATCGGAAGCTGTTCTGAAAACGAAAACGGGGCCTAGCGAGCCCCGTTTTTGCAGCCAATATTGAGATTCTTTACCCCTTCGGCGCCGGCGTCGGCTCCGGCTTGACCTTCGGAGTCTCCTGCGCCGTGTTGGATTCGATCGGCGGCAGGCCTTTCAGCAGCTTCTGCTGCACGGCGGCAAGCACATCGGGATCCGGCTTCAGGTCGCGCGCCTGGTTCCACTGGAAGGTGGCTTCCAGCTTGCGGCCAACGCGCCAGTAGGCGTCGCCGAGATGGTCGTTCAGCACCGGATCTTCCGGCTTAAGCGACACGGCACGCTCCATTTCGCGCACGGCGTCGTCGAACCTGCCGAGACGGAAATAGGCCCAACCCAGCGAGTCGACGATGTAGCCGTCGCTTGGCCGCAGGTCGACGGCCTTCTGGATCATTGCCAGGCCTTCCTTGAGGTTCATGTTCATGTCGACCCAGGAATAGCCGAGATAGTTCAGAACCTGCGGCTGGTCGGGGAGCAGTTCCAGCGCCTTGCGGAAATTCGGCTCCGCCTTCGGCCATTCCTTGAGCCGCTCATAGGCGATGCCGCGCTGGTAGAAAATGTTCCAGTTGGCGCTGGTCGGCGTCTTCAGCACCTCGACCGCCTTGTCGTAGAGATTGGCGGCAGAACGGAAATCGTCCTTGGAAGAATAGACGCCGCCAAGCGCCAGATAGGCGCGCATATCGTTGGGATGCTTGTCGACGAACGCCTTCAGATGGGCGATCGCCTCCTCATGGCGGTCGAGATCGGCGAGGTTAAGGCCGAGCTGCAGATCGGAAAGCTCCTTCAGCGGCGAAGAATCGGGAATACGGCGATAGAGCGCGATCGCGCCCTCGCCGTCCTTCAACTGCTCGGCTACGGCGGCGAGCTGTACCAGGGCAGCATCGCTGTTGGGCTTCAGCGCCAGCGCATATTGCAGATAGAGACGCACGAACGGCTCGCCGCCGCCGCGGTTGAGCGCGGTGGCCAGATCAAGCAGGATCTCGGAGGCGCCCTCGGACGGGCCGGCAACGAGAGGCTCGATCTTGTCGCCCTTGTTGATCCTGTCGCGAAGCGTCGTGATTTCCAGCTTGCCCGGCGCAAACGCCTCGGCCTGGTCGAGCACGGAAACCGCCTTGGCCTTGTCGCCCTTGCGGGACAGGAAGGAGGCATAGGCCTGCGCGTTGCGCATCCATGTTTCGGGCGCCGCACCACCGGCGGCAGTGTCTGCCAAGGTCGCGGAATAGATTTGATCGGCCTTTTCGGGCAGGCCCGCGGCATCGGCGATCAAGGCGCGGTGGTATGATTTGAACAGGCCGAACCAGTCCGGCCCCTGCAGCTTGTCGATGGACGCCATGGCGTCGCTGGCCTCACCAGCGCCTTCCTGGGCCCAGCCGCTCATGACCCCGGACAGAAGCCGATCGAGGTCGGATTCGAGAGACAGCTTCAGCCAGTATTGCGCCTTGGTGAAATCCTTCTTGTGGAAGGAATCGACGGCCAGCGCCAGCCGCGAGAAGCGCTCGACATCGGGCACTTCCTTGAGCTTGTCGGCATAGACAAGGGATTCCTCGAAGCGGCCTTGCGCGATCAGCGACAGCATCAGGCTCTGCTGCAGTGCCGTGTCGCCGGGCGCGAAGGCTAGCGCCTGCTTGTAATAGGCGATGGCGCTGTCGAGGTCGTTGTCGCCCTCGGCGATCCGCGCGGCGAGATAGGCTCCCGAGAAGGATGTGATCTTGACCGGCTCGGTGGTTGCCTTGGCATGCGACGGCAGAGCCGAGATCGCCATGCCCGCCACAATTGCCAGCCCTGTGAGCCAGCGCGCACGTCCTTGCCGCATCGTATCCCTTTCAGCCAGACGCAATCCCCAAGTCGGTGGGACCGCCATAGACTCGCACTTTTCCGGGTAAAGCATGGCCTTTTTGGGGTCAGGCTTCAATCCGGGCCGAATTCACAATCGGGTCACCCGATCAACAAACCATGGCGACGGCGGATTATAGCAGATTGCGGCTGCGGACCCTACACCCTGGTATCGCGATAGGTGTTGATGGCAACAGTGGTGCACAGGCCGGCCCACTCGCAGTCCTGGCAGGCCTCACGCGTCAACCCGGCTGAAAAGGCGGTGCGCATGCTGGCCAGGGTTGCCGTGTCGAGGCTCAGGCGGGCGCCGACTCGGATCGGCCGGGCCAGCAATTTGCCAACGTCGCGTGCCGCGAGCCGGTCCCGCTCGGCAGCACTTTCGCGCAGGCAGTGCGGTTCCGGTTCGCCGAGCAGCGGGGCGCAGATGTCGTCGGGGCCCGAGACGATCAGGATGTCCTCGCCCCGGCGAAGACGCTCTGCGATGCCGTCATAATTGGCGATGAAGGCGGCGCTGTATCCCTTGCCGACATAGGTCAGCAGGCAAAGCAGATGATGGGCGCGCAGCCTGACGGTCATCGCCGGTTATGATGCGGTTTTGGCCGGGTTCGCCTTGTTGCCGGAAAACAGCTTCAGCGTGGCGGCGCCGAGCGCCGACTTCAGCAAGCCGCCAACGATGAAGGGCAGGAAGCCGAAGGTGATGGCCTGTTCGGCGCCGATCATGACGGCAAGCCACGCCGTGCCGAGAACCAGGCAGGCGAGATTGCCGAGCACCATGGCGGCGAAGGCGAGCATGACCCGGTGGCCGTTCCAGCCGCGTTCGGCCAGCCAGCCGACCAGTGCGCCGGTGAGCGGGAAGGCGAAGATATAGCCGCCAGTCGGCCCGAGGAAATGCTGCACGCCGGCAGCGCCGCCAGCCAATACCGGGAAGCCGACCGCGCCTTCGACAAGCCAGGCGGTGATGGTGATGGCGCCAAGCCGCCAGCCGTAGAGCGCGCCGATCAGCGTCACCGCGAAGGTCTGCATGGTCACCGGCACCGGAACCATCGGCACTTCGATATAGGACGACAGCGCCAGAAACAGCGTGCCGAGGACGACGGCGACGGCCTGCCAGCCAAGCGAGCGGCCTTGCAGGCGCAGCGGGCTGAAGGACGGCTTTGAGGACGAAAAAGCGATGTCGGTCACGCCGGCTTCCCTGACTGGTTTGAAATTATAGATAATTTCTGCATTCGATCTATTATCGAATCCATATTTCCGAGCCAATGACAACCCCCTCGTCCCGAAAAAGCTCCGAGATCGCATTGGGGCATTTACGCCTGGCGCAGGCCTTCAGCTGATTTTTAGATCCCTAGCCGACGATGGCGAAGGCGTCGCGGGTCCTGCCGGAGGCCGTCTTGACCGGCTTCTGGCCGATCCATTGCACATGCCGGCCAAGGGTGGCCGCTGCGGATTCGACATTGCCTTGCCGGAGCGCGCCTAGGATCGCCCGGTGATCCTGATCGGTGCGGATTTCCCATTCTGAGCGCCAGGCGGCGAACAGGAAGCGGGCGCTTGCCGCGTGCAAATCGTCGATGGTGGCGAGAAGGCGCGGCATGCCGCATGGCTGAAGGATCAGCCGGTGGAAGGTGCGGTTAGCCTCCTCCCAGGAGCGGACGTCACGGGATTTGTCGCCGGCCTTGGTCGCCTCCTCGGCGAGATCGAGAATGGCTACGGTCAGGTGCGGCGCCGCATGGCGCAGCGCCAACACTTCGAGTGCCGCCCGCATTTCGGCGACTTCCCTGACCTCGCCGAGGTCGAAAGACGCGACACGCACGCCGCGGCGCGGCTCGCCGATCGCCAGGCCTTGCGCCTCCAGACGCCGGAACGCTTCGCGCACCGGGACATGGCTGGTCTGGAATTCCTCGGCGATATGGTCCTGCCGCAGCCGGGCACCCGGTTCGATCGCGCCCGATATGATGCGGTCCGCCAGCACCTTGCTGATACGGACGGCGATGGTGTCGTCTGCGGTTTTTGCCATGATTTGTAGATAATTTGCATCGCGACGGCTTGTCGAGACGGCGGTCGCGTGATTTCGCGGCAAAGTTGCCTTTCAGTTCACCCGGCTGATGCAGAAATCGATGACGTCGATCAGCGCCGATTTCTGCGGCGTCGCCTCCAGCGGCGCCAGCGCGTCGCGGGCGATCTCGCCGAAATGGCGAGCACGGCCGATCGTGTCGGCGATGGCGCCATGGCGGCTCATCAGGCCGATCGCCTTTTCCAGCCCGGCATCGTCGGTGACATTGTCCTCGATGGCGCGCTTCCAGAAGGTGCGTTCGGCCTTGGTGCCGCGCCGGTAGGCGAGGATGACCGGCAGCGTCACTTTGCCTTCGCGGAAATCGTCGCCGACATTTTTGCCCAGCTCCTTGCTGGAGCCGCCATAATCCAGCACGTCGTCGATGAGCTGGAAGGCAAGGCCGAGATTCATGCCGTAGGAGCGCAGTGCGGCGCGATCGTTGCGTGTTGCCTGGGCGATGACCGGGCCGACTTCGGCGGCGGCCGAAAACAGCGCCGCGGTCTTGGCCTTGATGACGGCGAAATGCTCGTCCTCGGTGGTCTCTAAGTTCTTGGCGGCGGCAAGCTGCATCACCTCGCCCTCGGCGATGATGGAGGCGGCGCTCGACAGGATGTCGAGCGCTTCCAGCGAGCCGACATCGACCATCATGCGAAAAGCCTGGCCGAGCAGGAAATCGCCGACCAGCACGCTGGCCTGGTTGCCCCAGATCATGCGTGCGGTCTTCTTGCCGCGGCGCATGCCGCTCTCGTCGACGACATCGTCGTGCAGGAGCGTTGCCGTGTGCATGAATTCGACCGACGTGGCGAGCTTGACGTGGCCCTCGCCAGAATAGCCGAACATCTGCGCGGCCGCCAACGTCAACATCGGCCGCAGCCTTTTGCCGCCGGACGAGATCAAATGGTTGGCGACTTCCGGGATCATTTCGACGTCGGAACCGGCCTTCGACAGGATGAGTTCGTTGACGCGCCCCATATCGGCCGCCGTCAGGTCGATCAGGTCCTTGATGGAGGCGGCTTCCCGCTTCCCGTTTTCGATATTGAGAACGACACCCACCACAAACACTCCCGTCTATTCCATGCGCACGACGGCACCCTGTCCCTGATGGACTCTAGGGCGGCACCCACGGGCACGGCAAGAGGCGAATTGGCGCGGTTGCAACCGGCAAGGCGACCGCCCACGTTTACAGGAACGCCGCAACCTGCGATTTTCGTCCGATGATAGAGCTCATTCGCACCAACGATGCCGTGATCATCTCCTTTGTCGAATCGCTGATGCGCGATGCCGGCATTGCCTGTTTCGTCGCCGACCAGAACATGAGCGTGCTCGACGGTTCGATCGGCATCCTGCCCCGGCGCGTCATGGTCGACGCCGACCAGGCGGATGCGGCGCGGCGCATCCTGACGGATGCCGGCATCGCCAACGAGATCCGCCAAAAATAATGTCCGCTTCGCCCGCCGCCCTTGTTCCGGATACGCCCGCCCACACGGTCGATGCCTTCCATCGCGGTCGCTTCTGGCTGGTGCAGCCCCAGGCGGGCGGCCACCGCGCCGGCATGGATGCCATGATGCTGGCCGCCGCCGTGCCGTCCGCCTTTGCCGGCCGGCTTGCCGATTTCGGCGCCGGTGCCGGCGCCGCGGGCCTGGCGGTGCTGTCGCGCTGTTCGTCTGCCCGGGCCGTGCTGGTCGAACGCTCCGAGGAAATGGCGGGATTCGCTGCGACCACGCTTGCCCATCCCGGCAACGCCCATCTCGGCGATCGCGCCTCGGTGCTGGCCGCCGACGTCACGCTGTCGGGCAAGGCGAGAGGCGACGCCGGCCTTGCCGACAATTCCTTCGATTTCGTCATCATGAATCCGCCCTTCAACGCCGCCGAGGATCGCGCCACACCAGATCCGCTGCGCAAGCAGGCCCACGTGATGGAGGACGGGCTGTTCGAGAGCTGGATCCGCAGTGCCGCCGCGGTCGTGAGGCCGCGCGGCGGGCTCGCCGTCATTGCCCGGCCGGAGCAGCTCGGCGCGCTTCTCGATGCGATCGAGGGCCGCTTCGGCGACGCCGAACTGCTCTCGGTCCACCCGCGCCCCGAGGCATCGGCGATCCGCATCGTCGTCAGGGCGGCACTCGGCGCGCGCGGAAAACTGTCGATCCGCCCGCCGCTGATGCTGCATGCGCAATCGGGCAACGGACCAGCGGAGCGGACCGAGATGATCAACAACGGACTGGCGTCGCTGTTCGGCGACTGATCCGCCGGCCACATAGCATTGCTGTTGGCTGGAAAATCCCTACATGCCCGGAGCAAGTTCGCTGCGCCGTCCCAGAAACATAAGACCAAACCTGACCTGATCCTGCTCTTTGCACATTGACCGGAGACAACGCCCTCGTGAAACGCCTCTTGAACCGCCTGCTGCCGAAATCCTGGCGCTCCACCGTCGTCACCGTTCCGGTCATCCGGCTGCAGGGGATCATCATGGCAGGCGGCGGCCAGTTCCGGCCGAGCCTCTCGCTGGCGTCGACCGCCGGCCTGATCGAAAAGGCGTTTTCCTTCGATGCGCCGGCGGTTGCCATCTCGATCAATTCACCGGGCGGCTCGCCAGTGCAGTCGCGGCTGATCTTCAAGCGCATCCGCGACCTGGCGACGGAAAAGAACAAGAAGGTGCTGGTCTTCGTCGAGGACGTGGCGGCATCGGGCGGCTACATGATCGCCGTTGCCGGCGACGAGATTTTTGCCGATCCTTCCTCCATCGTCGGCTCGATCGGCGTGGTGTCGGCCTCGTTCGGCTTTCCCGAATTGATGAAAAAGATCGGCGTCGAGCGCCGCGTGCACACGGCCGGCCAGAACAAGGCGGTACTGGACCCGTTCAAGCCGGAGAAGAAGGAAGACGTCGAGCGGCTGAAAGCCCTGCAACTCGAGGTGCACGAGACCTTCATCGATCTCGTCAAGGAACGGCGCGGCACCAGGCTCAAGGACGACCCGGATCTGTTCACCGGCCTGTTCTGGACGGCAAAGAAGGGTCTTGAGCTCGGCCTTGTCGACGCGCTGGGCGATATGCGCACGGTGCTCAAGACCCGGTTCGGGCCAAAGACACAGCTCAAGTTGATCACGGCGCCGCGCGGCCTGTTCGGCCGTTTTGGCCTGTTCGGCTCGAGCAAAGGCTTTTCGGCGCCCGACATTGCCGCAGCGGCTGCCAGTGGCATCATCGATGCGGCGGAAGAGCGCGCGCTGTGGGCGCGCTTCGGGCTTTGAAAAAACAGTGAAACCGTCTAGCATATCGCCTTGACCGACCCGACCGGCCGCCTTCGCCGCCTTTTCGAGGGAGGAGTTTGAGATGCCGCAGATCATTTTCTTCGTCACCATTGGCGTGCTTGCCTATGTCGGCTACCGCTCCTTCGTCAGGGAAGCCGAACGCGTGACGGCCAAGATCCGGCGCACCGAAAAGCAGGCGGCCAACGGTACGATGGGAACACTGGTCAAGGACCCCAAGACCGGCGAATACCGCTTGGCCAAGGACTGACAGCATTTCCCTTGCAACCGACACATTGAACTCCGAGGCAGCGGCCCGGACTTGGCTTGCGCCCGCCAAGATCAATCTGGCGCTGCATGTCACCGGCAGGCGCGCCGACGGCTATCACCTGATCGAGAGCCTCGCCGTCTTCACCCGCTTCGGCGACAGGGTCGAGATCGAGCGCGCCGACAGCGATCTTTTTTCCGCTTCCGGCAAGTACGCGTCCGCGGTCCCACTCGACGACAGCAATCTGGTGGTGAAGGCGCGCGAGGCGCTGCGGCGGGAAGCCGGCCCGCAGCGGACGCCGCCTGTCGCCATCAGGCTGGAAAAGAACCTGCCGGTTGCCTCAGGCGTCGGCGGCGGATCGAGCGATGCGGCGGCGGTACTGCGCGGGCTCGTGGATGCCTGGAGGCTGGATATCGATGAGGCCGAACTGGCGCGCATCGGGCTTACGCTTGGCGCCGACATTCCCATGTGCCTGGCGGCAAAACCCCTCGTCGCGCGCGGTATCGGTGACGAGTTGTCGAGCGTACCGGATTTTCCGGCGCTCGGCCTGGTGCTGGTCAATCCCGGCACCGCCGTCTCGACGGCCGAGGTGTTCAAAGCGCTCGCCAGCCGCGACAATAACGGGCTGCCGCCGCTGCCCAGCAGAATCGACTTCCACAGCGTCCGCAACTGGCTGGAGATCACCCGCAACGATCTCGAACCGGCGGCGCGCGCGATCCAGCCGGCCATCGGCAAGACATTGTCGGTGCTGAACAAGGCTGGAGCGGGATTTGCCCGGATGTCGGGCTCCGGCGCCACCTGCTTCGGGCTGTTCGAGACCGGCAATGTCGCCAAGCGTGCCGCACTCGACATACGCAGCCGCCATCCCGACTGGTTCGTCGCCGCGACACGAAGCATGGAGGCTGACGCCCATGGCCAGGATTGACGAAAGCCGTCCCTTCATTCCCGTGCGCATTGCGGTTCTGACCGTTTCCGATACGCGCAGCCTTGCCGACGACAAGTCCGGCCAGACGCTGGCCGACCGCATCACGGAGGCCGGCCACATCCTTGCCGCCCGCGATATCGTCACCGACGACCGTGACAAGGTCCGCGACAAGGTGCTTGGCTGGTCGCAGGACAAGGACATCGATGTCGTCATCACCACCGGCGGCACCGGCTTCACCGGCCGCGACGTGACGCCGGAGGCGCTGGAGCCGATCTTCGAAAAGCGAATGGACGGCTTTTCCGAAGTGTTCCACCGCATCTCCTACGACAAGATCGGCACCTCGACGATCCAGAGCCGGGCGACCGGCGGCGTCGTCAACGCCACCTTCGTCTTCGTGCTGCCGGGATCACCCGGCGCCTGCAAGGACGCCTGGGACGGCATCCTGAAGCCGCAGCTCGACTACCGCCACATGCCCTGCAACTTCGTCGAGATCATGCCGCGCCTGGACGAGCATCTCAGGCGCGGATGAAGGATGGCCAGGTCGCAGGCAATTCGTTGCCGCGACTTTTGGTTTGCCAGGCAGAACCGCGCTTGCGCCTTCGAAGCGCCATTCCCAATCGGACGCCGGAAAAATAGTCTGCGCCACGACCTTCGTGAGCGAGACATGCGATGAACCGACACACCGGCGGCTGCCATTGCGGCAATATACACCTGACATTCGAAAGCGAGATCGAACCGCCGCAAATCGAGGTTCGCGCCTGCCAATGCTCCTTCTGTACCAGACATGGCTCGCGCGCCGCCGCCGATCCGGCCGGCAGGCTGATCATCGCGGTGAAGGACGAAACGCGATTGCGGAAATACCAGTTCGGACTGCGGACCGCCGATTACCTGATCTGCCGGGAATGCGGCGTCTATGTCGCCGCCATTGCCGGAGATAAGAGCGACGCTAGGGCGATCGTCAACATCAACGCGCTGGACGGCCGGATGCAGTTCAGCCGCGAGCCTGTCGCCGTGAATTTCGATGCCGAAAGCAGGGAGAGCCGCCTCGCCCGGCGGCGCTCGTTCTGGATGCCGATCGAGATGCGTTTCAGCGAATGACCGGTTCCCCGTGGAAGCGGCGGCGTGACGGTGACGAGACGCCGAAACCGACTTCCATCATCAGCCTCGGCGTGCGCGTCGGCACGGTGCCCATGTGGAAGCCGAACGGATCCTCGACGAAGCCGAGACCGGCTTCGCCGGTCAGCGTCACCGGGCTGTCGTCGCCGTAGACGCCGAGCACATCCGGCGCCGGATGGCCGACGAGCAGCGTCAGCTGGTGTTTCACGGCGCGGCGGTTATGGCTGCCGCGGACATAGACATGCGGACCGGTGTCGGCATCGACGGGCTTGAGATAGAAGAAGAATTTCAGCATCCGCCAGTCGTCCAGGTCGAAGTGGTATTTGCCGAGCGAGGCAAGGTTCTTGTCGGCATCCGAGGCCGCACCAGTCGGAAAGCTCCACCAGACGCGCGTCGTGATCAATTTCGCCTGGCCGCCGAGATAGTGCGCGGCGATATCAAGCAGCAGCGGGTCGTGCTGAATGGCCAAAGCGGCATCGCAATCGAGGATACGCTCGAAGAAATGGCCGCTGAGCAACGGGCGGCCAAAACGCTTTTCGGCCTCGGCATGCTCGCCTGGCATGAACTCGAGACGACGGTCGAAATTGCCGAAGCAAGGCGTGCGCTCGGCGAAGCTGGCAATTTCCTCGTGAATGGCCTGCGGCAGCACCAGCCCTGAAAACAACCCGTCCGCTTTCAATGCGCCGACAACCGCGGCGCGGTCGACGCCGGCAAACATCGTATCCTCGTTGCGTGTCGGCTTGGCCTGTTTGGCGCCGAGCCAGTGCAGGCGCCGACCCGGCATGGTGCGGGCGAGGACGAACATCGGCAACCAGGCGGGATTTTCGCGAAGATCGGTCAGATAGGTCGGGATGCGCGCTGCCATGCGGCGCAACATGCTGCCATTTCGCGCAATTGCCTCCAAGCTGGCGGCGCCGGATTTGTCTGGGCTTGTAAAGGTCATCGGGTCCTCGGGTATGAATGCGGCGCCGACGCAGCGTCGGTTGCTCACCGCTCCGGCATTACCCAAACCCGATTGTCCCGCGTGGAGGGAATGCTACGCCCCCGTCATATTTTGTGCAATGCACAATAGACAACGCACCGGCAACAAATTCACCTGGCCGTGGGAACGAGTGAAGCTCCGTCCGTTCGCGAAGGCGGGGCAAAGGGCCTCATTTCGATGGCGCGACCCAGATCTCCGCGTTGAGCCTCCTGGTCGCAAGGCCGCGCGCAATGGCCTCGGCGCTGCGGGCGCTTTTCGAGAGGGCGGCGGCCTGGCGCTTGCTGATCACCAGCCCCTCGGCCAGTGCCCGGTTGCCCGAAAAGACCCGTGCCAGGAACGGCGTACGGCTGCCCCGCGCCCGCGCAAACCGCGCCGGCATGGTTTGCCTCGCGGTGTGGGCGACAAGCTCGTCGATCCAGCCTTCCGAAAGCCGCGCGCCGGGCTCCAGCAACAGCAGCCAGTCGCCCTTGGCTTGCCTGATGCCGGCCGCGATGCCGCCGACGACATAGTGGCAGCCGGCATGCTCGGCGACACGGTGCGTCTGGTCGGTCGAACCGTTGTCGCAGACGATGACATCGCGCACCACGCCCTCGACCGCGCCGCCGATCAGCGAGGCGAGCGTGCGGGCAAGGCCCTCTTCGTCATTCAGGGTTTCGATGAGAACGCTGAGCATGTTTAGCCGAATAGCGGAAAGCCGCACGCCGCGCCAGTTTTTGCATCGCAGCATAGAAAGTTCTTGCTTTGTTCTCGTCGACAAAATAGGAATAGTTTCATGAATAGAGCGATTCGACAGCCTGCCGACAGTCCCTGGGAGAGGGCAAAGATGGAACAGATCGTGCGTGCCGACATTGCAGCCTTCGGGGCCGGGAGGGCCGAGATGGCGAATGCGATGATCGAGCAGAGCGGCATGCGCGTGCGGCCGGACCGCAATCGCGGCCGCTCTGCCGGCATCAATCCGTCCGGCCGCTTCGAGCCGGTCAGCCGGCATGTCTTCGACGACGGCTGGAATTCGCTGGAGGACCTGCCGCCGTTCAAGACCGAGGTGCAGGTCGAGAAGCCGCGCACGATTATCACCCGCAACGAGTCGCCCGACATTTCCTTCGACCGCTCGATCAACCCCTATCGCGGCTGCGAACATGGCTGCGTCTATTGCTTCGCCAGGCCGACGCACGCCTTCATGGGCCTGTCGCCGGGGCTCGACTTCGAATCGAAGCTGTTCGCCAAGCCGGACGCGGCACGGATGCTCGACAAGGAATTGTCGAAGCCCGGCTACCAGCCGCGCACCATCGCCATCGGCACCAACACAGATCCCTACCAGCCGATCGAGAAGCAGTACCGGATCATGCGCGAGATCCTCGAAGTGCTGGAGGCGCGCGGCCATCCGGTCGGCATCGTCACCAAGTCGGCGCTGGTGACGCGCGACATCGACATATTGTCGCGCATGGCCGAACGGGGCTTGGCCAAGGTGGCGCTGTCGGTGACGACGCTCGACCGCATGCTGGCGCGCACCATGGAACCACGCGCGTCGACGCCGACCAAGCGGCTGGAAGCGATCCGGCAACTTTCGGACGCAGGCATTCCGGCTTCCGTCATGGTGGCGCCGATCATACCCGGCCTTACCGATCCGGAGATGGAGCGCATCCTCGATTCGGCACGCGCCGCCGGCGCGCGTGAGGCCGGCTATGTCATACTTCGCCTGCCGCTGGAGGTGGCCCCGATCTTCAAGGACTGGCTGCTGCGGCATTATCCCGACCGCTACCGGCACGTCATGTCGCTGATCCGTTCGATGCGCGACGGCAAGGACTACGATTCGGAATGGGGCAAGCGCATGAAGGGTGCTGGACCCTATGCCTGGCAGATCGGCCGCCGCTTCGAGATCACCGCCAAGCGGCTCGGCCTCAACGCCGAGCGGCGGACGCTCAGGACAGACCAGTTCGTCGCCGCTGCCAATGCCACGGAGCAGTTGATGCTGCTTTAGGAAGATCGGGCACCGGCCTTCGCTGGCCGGTGCATGAGAAAAGAATCCCGTCCGGCCCTGTCCCCCCGGCCTGCAGACGGTGCCCTCCCGGTCCAGGTGCCCCACCCGACCCGGAGGGACTTGCGGAGAATCGGAGCCGATGCGAACCTCGCCGCAATATGGCTCGCGCGCGTTCCGATTCTCCGCTTCTTTTCGAAATCGTCGAGAAGCCCGACTTCTCCTTCGAGACGAAGGCGATGGCCGAAGGCCTATGGCCTGTGGCGGGGATGGACGAGGCCGGGCGCGGCCCGCTGGCCGGACCGGTCGTTGCGGCAGCGGTGGTGCTCAATCCAGCCAACATCCCGGAAGGTCTCGACGATTCCAAGCGCCTGACCCACCTGCAGCGAGAGGCGTTGTTCGCCAGGATCCTGGGATCGGCCTTTGCCGTCTCGATGGCCTCGATCAGCGCCGAAGGCATCGACGGCAGCAACATCCTCAAAGCCAGCCTGGAGGCGATGCGCCGCGCTGTCGCCGGTCTTTCCGTGCAGCCGAAGCTGGCGCTAGCCGACGGCCGCGACGTGCCGCCGGGCCTCACCTGCGCCGGGCGCGCGCTGATCAAGGGCGACCAGCGCTCGCAGTCGATCGCCGCCGCCTCCATCGTCGCCAAGGTGATGCGCGACCGCATGATGTGCGGCTGCGGCAACCACCACGACAGCTACGGCTTCGAGGTCCATATGGGCTATGCCACGGCCCGCCATCGCACCGCGATCGAAGCGCACGGCCCGGTGGCGCGGCTGCACCGCGTGTCGTTCGCGCCGTTCCGGCTGGGCGGAGCTGAGGTGGCCGACGAAGAGGGGCTAGCAGGGCTGGATTGAAGGGGCGGCACTTCGTCATCCTTGGGCTTGACCCGAGGATCCATGCCGTGACGGTCGCCGAGGAATGCGACCCATCAGAGTTTCTGCATCGTTGCGGCGTACGCAGGTCACGCATGGATCCTAGGGTCTGCGCCGCGTCGCTTCGCTCCTTGCTTCGCCCTAGGATGACGATCGACGAGACAACAAAAAAGCCGCCAGGTTGCCCGGGCGGCTTTCGATGATGTGCTTGCTGCTGTGACTTAGTTCAGCTTGGCCTTCACGTCCTGCAGCGAGGCCTTGAACAGGTCGGCGCCGGCCTTGGCGTCGATCTTGCCGGCAAGCAGCGTACGCGCTGCCTCGACGGCGATGTCGACGGCGCTGGCGCGCACTTCGGCGACTGCCTCGCGCTCGGCCTGGCCGATCTTCTGCTCGGCCAACGCGGTGCGCCGGGTGACATAGTCCTCGGTCTTCTTATGCGCCTCGGCGGCGAGCAGGTCGGCCTCGCGCTTGGCGGCGGCGACGATGTCGGCGGCCTCCTGCTCGGCTTCCTTGCGCTTCTTCTGGTACTGGCCGAGCAGCTGCTGGGCCTCTTCGCGCAACCGGCGGGCTTCCTCGAGCTCGTTGCTGATCTTGGCGGCGCGGGCGTCGAGTGCCTTGGCGATCAGGCGCGGCACCTTGATGTAGACGGCAACGCCGAGGAAGATGAACAGGGCAACCGTGGCCCAGACTGTCGCGAGAGATGTGGCGTCCATGATGCGCTCCTCACCGGGCCACGGATTTGACCGCGGCCGCGATCTCGGCCTTGCTGGCCTTACCGCCGACAAGCGCCTCGACGATGGCCGAAGCGGTGTCCTCGGCGATCGAACCGACTTCCTTCATGGCATTGGCCTTGATGGAAGCGATGCTGGCTTCGGCCTCGCCGAGCTTCTTGTCGAGGGCAGCCTCGACCTTCTTGCGCGCGATCTCGGCTTCGGCCTTGGCGGCGTCGTTGGCCTGCTGGCCGATGGCGTTGGCCTTGGTCTTGGCTTCCGCCAGTTCCTGCTCGTAAGCAGCAACGGCGGCGTCGGCCTCGCCCTTCAGCTTGGCGGCGTGGTCAAGGTCCTGGGTGATGCGGTCGTTGCGGACATCGATGATGCCGCCGAGACGCGGCATCACCACCCGCTTCAGGAACAGGTAGAACAGCCCGAAGGTGATCGCCAGCCACAGAAGCTGCGACGGGAACGTCGCCGGATCGAATGGCGGGAACGTGCCGTGCGCCTCTCCGGGCACCGCGGTGCCGGCATGCGTTTCGGCTCCCGCACCGGCGGTGCCTTCGGCAGCCGGCGCTGACTCTTCTGCAAAGGCAGATGTCACGAACATGGACTATCCCCTGATATCAGGCCTGCCGCAGGATCGCGGCCGGCCTGCCCAATCTTCCCGAGTGCTCAGCCGAACAGGGCCAGAAGCGCGATGAGAAGGGAGAAGATGCCCAGAGCTTCGGTCACGGCGAAGCCGAAGATCAGGCGGCCGAACTGGCCATCGGCGGCCGACGGGTTGCGCAGAGCGCCCGCCAGGTAGCTGCCGAAGATGTTGCCGAGGCCAATGCCCGCGCCGCCCATGCCGAGGCAAGCGATACCAGCGCCGATGTACTTTGCTGCTTCTGCGTCCATTTCAAACTCCTTTGGATCTATAATTCCGTTGCATTTCCATCCGGCGGCAATGCCGGAAACTTGTTGTCAGTGCCCGGGATGCAGGGCGTCGTTGAGATACATGCAGGTCAGCACGGCAAACACGTAGGCCTGCAGGAAGGCGACCAGCAGTTCAAGCGCCGTCAGCGCCACGGCCATGGCCAGCGGCAGAACCGAACCGGCGACGCCGACCGCGCCGAGCGCGCTGAGGCTGACGACGAAGCCGGAGAACACCTTGAGCGTGATGTGGCCGGCCAGCATGTTGGCGAACAGACGAACCGAGAGGCTGACCGGGCGCGACACGAAGGAGATCACTTCGATCAGCACCACCAATGGCAGCAGGAACACCGGCACGCCATGCGGCACGAACAGCTTCAGGAAGCCGAGGCCATGCTTCATGAAGCCGTAGACGACCACGGTTCCGATGACCAGCGCGGCGAGGCCGAAGGTGACGATGATGTGGCTGGTGACGGTGAAGAAATAGGGAAACAGGCCGAGCAGGTTGGCGACCAGCACGAACATGAACAGCGAAAACACGAAGGGGAAGAACTTCAACCCCTGCGTTCCCGCAGCGTCCCTCAGCATGTTGGAGACGAACTCGTAAGCCATCTCCGAAACCGACTGCAGGCGGCCCGGAACAAGGCTGCGGCTCGCGGTGGTCAGATAGAGGAACGCCGATGCGACGGCGACCGTCGCGACCATGAACAGCGCCGAATTGGTGAAGGACAGGTCGTAGCCGCCGATGTTGATCGGAATCAACTTGACGATATGGAACTGGTGGATCGGATCGACCTTGTCAGCAGCCACTTTACATCCCCGTCAAAGCCGCGTGCGGCTTCAGTGTCCTGTTTTCGCGCCTTTGACAGCGCCTCGTCTTAGTCTTTCGGATCGCGCGTTTTATCGCCCTGTCCGAATTCCGCCATCATTCCCGCCGAGCGCAGGACATTGAGCACGCCGGCGCCAAAACCCAGCAGCAGACCGATGATAAGACCCCATGGCGATGTTCCCGCCATACGGTCCAAGAACCAGCCAAGGCCGACGCCCACCACTATGCCGGCGATGAACTCGCTGGATAGTTTGAGCGCCTGGCCATATCCGGCCACACTGCCCACTTTCGCGTCTTTCCCCTCGAGCCGGTCCGGCCGTCTTGTCGCAAGCGATGCTTCAAGATCGCGCCGGCGGCGCTCAAGATCGTCGTCGCGGATGTCGGCTTCGTGCTGTTTGCCGCGGCCGGTTTCTCCGGTTCCGTCTGGCCCGTTTTTGTCGGCCATCGCAACCCCCCTGCCCGGTCAGATCGTCGCCGTCCGTCCGCTACCAAAGTCGCCGGCAACATAGTTAGAGGGTCCGCGCCCGTCAAGCCACGGGCCGAACTTCAATGTGATGTATTTTTCCTAGTTAAATCAATCACTTATTTAGGTGCGACATCGTGCCCGCCGCAGTTGCGGGCATGTACCTGCCGAATCCTTGCGGTGACGGGTCTTTGGCTGCCGGGCCCTGAAGCCTTTCCGGCTCGCCGGAAACGCCCGGCCGGTGACCGCTCAGCTCCAGCCGCCGCCATAGGTGCGATAGAAGATATGCAGGCCGATTTTGGTCATCTTCTTCATCGTGCGCGCCCAGCCCGGATGGACATAGTTAGCGTAATAATGGGTCGAGGAGCCGACTTCCGGAATGAAGATCTTGCCGGCGGTGACGGCCATGGCGACATCCTGGGCGGTCTTGTAGGCGACAGGATTTTCGATGCGCTTCTTGCGGCCGTCGCAGGCGAAGGAGAACTGGCAGCGATTGTACCAATGGTCGTTCTGGTAGACGACGCCGCAGATCGAATTCGGATAGGCCGGGTTGCGGACGCGATTGAGGATGACCTGGGCGACGGCGGCCTGGCCGCGCACGGATTCGCCGCGCGCCTCGAAGTAGATGCCGTTGGCAAGGCATGCCTGCTCCGGCTTGGAAAAGACGCTGGCCGGCAGCGGGTTCTGGATCCACGAGTGATCGCCCTTGCTCATCGGCGGGATGAAGCGGCCGCTGTTCGGCTGTTCGTCCTGCAGCAGGGCCTCGAAGGGCGAGGCCTTGGCGTAATCGGGTTCGGCCTGCGCATAGGCGGTGGCCAGTACATCCGGTTTGTCATTGTTGACGAGAGCCGCGAGCATGGCTGGGACGCCAGGATCTGGCTTCTCGTCCTCGCGGACGTGGAAGGCCTGGGCGATCTGGATCTCCTTGCCCTTGATGCCAGGCTTAGCGAAGGCGAGCTTCAGGCCGCTGTCCATGCTCGGGCGCAGCAGCGAGGAGGTGCGCTCGAAGATCGAGCCGGCGTTGAAGTTCTTTGGAGGCGCCACCGGCGAGATATGGACGATGCGGCCCTTCTTGTCGGCGCGCATGATACGATCCTCGTCTGGCATCGTGCCGGCGACGTTGCCCTTGCCGCGAAACGATACGGCGCCAATGCCGGGCAACTTGACGCCCGACCCGGAGATCGAGCCGGTGGAGACGGAATCGACGAACGGCATTTCGGCGGCATGCACAGAACCGGCGACGGATTTCTCGACATAGGCGTTCCAGCGGGCGTTCGGTTTCTCCAGGCCGGAGACCAGGCTGGTCATGTCCTGATAGGCAATGACGGTCGGGAAGCCGACCCAGATGCCGAGCCCGATGATCAGCGGAGACAGGAACGAACGTCTTTTCTCACCGGCGACGGCGGCCAGCCGCTTCAAGACACGTCGATGCACGGAACTCTCCAGAAACGCAACTGACCCTCTGGAGAGTCAAAATGATGCATTAACCTTGATGGGGCGTTAACGAGTTCGATCGTGTTTTTTTGATGTTGATCCGAAAAGGGACGTGTCCGCCCCCCTCAACCAGGCGGTCGGAGAAAGATCGGCCAGGCGATCAGTGCGCAGACGGCCGCCGCCAGCCATACGCCCGCCCATGACGAGAGCAGCAGCAATCCCGGAATGCCCGCCGGCACCAGGAAGAAGGCGATGAAGACGAAGCTGTTGGCGAGGCCGAGCGCCGTTCCGGCACGGCTGGCGCCGGCAAGCGTGGCGAGCTCGGTATAGGCGACACCATGCCAGGCGGAGACCGAGATGCCGGCAACGACCAGCACCACCGCAACCGCCGGCATCAGCACGGGCTGCCAGCCGGGCGTGGCGGCGGCCGCCAGGACCAGCAGGCCAAGACCGGCGAAGGCAAACGCGCTCAACGCGCTGCAGAGCCGCAGGAACGGGCGGCGGTTGCGGTGGCGGTCGGTGAAGCGGCCGCTCCAGACGCGCAGGACCATGGCGCCGACCTGAACGGCGGCGAGGCTGGCGCTGATCACCAGCGTGCCCATGCCGGCGAAATCGTGCAGGAAGACGGACGCGAAGGTAAGCACCGCCACCTGCGGAAAGCAGAGCAGGCCGATGGCCGTCGCGAGGCGCCAGACCTCGAGGTTGCGCAGCGGCGCCGGACCGGCTGGTCTTGCCGCGACCGCATTGCCGGCATCGTCTCCCGCCGGCGGCTGATGCAACCAAAGCCAGGCGAAGAAAGCCGAGACCGCCGACGCCGACGCCAAAAGACCAAAGACCACGGCAAAGCCGTAGGCCGACGCCAGCGACGGCAGGACAAGCGCGCCGAGCCCACCGCCCAGCGGCACCGCGGTCTGCCTGATGCTCATGGCAAAGCCGCGCTCGCCCTCTTGAAACCAGGCCATGATGGCGCGGCCGCTGGAGCCATTGACGCTGCCGCCAAGCAGACCTGCAACCAGCAGGCTGGCGGCAAGCACGGCAACGTCGGGAACATGCGATGCCGACGGCACAATGAAGAACGCCATGAGCAGGAGCCAGGCCGCGGTCGCACCAAGCCCGGTCAGCAGCACGCCGCGATCGCCCCAGCGATCGGTGAGCAGGCCCCAGGGCAGTTCGCTCAGCGCGACACCCAGCCCGAGAAGGCCAAGTGCGAGGCCGAGCTGGCCGTTGCCCAGGTGATAGCCCTGGCGCATGAACACCGCCGTTGCCGGAATGCCGCTGAAGATGGTGGAGAAGCTGGCGTTGGCGGCGACGCCGATGCCGAGCACCTTCCAGCGGTGATGCCTATTGGGAGAAGCCGCCTCGGGAGACGTGGCGATCCCCGGCCGGGACCGGCCCGGGAGGCGATTTGCGTGTGTGACGATGACCGACATGGCTCGGCTCCTGCGATGGACTGGGACCTTGACGCACCGTCTCTACCGCCATAGATTCATCCTGAATATTGGGAAGTTTTTAACATTCATTCCCGAAAAACAGGATTATTATCATGCGACGCGTAACCTTCGACCTCGACGTCCTCAGAAGCTTCGTCACCGGCATGGAGCTGGGCAGCTTCGCCAAGGCGGCCGACCGGCTGGGGCGCTCGACCTCGGCGGTCAGCGCGCAATTGAAGAAGCTGGAGGAACAGGCGGCGACGCCAATCTTCCGCAAGGCTGGCCGCGGCCTGGCGCTGACCGAAGCCGGCGAGACGATGCTTGGATATGCCCGCCGGCTGATCGAGCTCAACGACGAGGCGGCGTCCGCCATCCACGACGTCGAGCTGGAAGGCTGGGTAAGGCTCGGGCTGCAGGAGGATTTCGGCGAAGCGGTGCTGCCGGAGGTGCTGGGGCGTTTTGCCCGCGCCCATCCCAAGGTCAAGATCGAGGCGCGGATCGCGCGCAGCCATGAGCTTGCCGAACGGATCACGGCGGGCAGCCTCGACATCGCGCTGGCCTGGCACAATGGCGCGACGCTGCCCTACAGCCGGCATGTCGCCGACGTGCAGATGCGCTGGGTCGGCCCGGCAAGGCTGATCGAGGCCGGACTGCGCCAAGGCGAGCCGCTGCCGCTGGTGGCGCTGGAAGCGCCTTGCCTGCTGCGCACGGTGGCGACGGAGACGCTCGACCGCGCCGGCCTGTCGTGGCGGATGGCCTTCTCAAGCCCCAGCCTTGGCGGCATCTGGGCGGCGGTCGCCGCCGGGCTCGGCCTGACGATCCGCACCGATATCGGCCTGCCCGCCAGTGTCAGGGCAATGGCGCCGCAGGTGCTTGGGCTGCCCGCGCTGCCAAAAATGGCGCTGGTCCTGCACCAGAAAGAGGCCGAGCTGGACCCGGTGGCGGCGCGCCTTGCCGACATATTGTTGCAGGCGGCGTTGCAGGCGCTGCCCGAAAGCGCCGAGGCCGATGAAGGCCTGAGGAATGTCGCTTAGCCTTCAGCTTCGTCATCCCAGGGCCAAGCAGGAGCAAAGCGACGTCGCGGAGACCTGGGATCCATTCCGTGACCTGGGTCGAAGAATGAGCGGAGCAGAATTCTGCACCGCAGCAGCGCTCTGAAGTTACGGCATGGATCCTGGGATCTGCGGCGTCGCTGCGCTCCTTGCTCCGCCCCAGGATGACGAAGCGATGGGCGTTTCCGCTAATCGCCAAGGCGCTGCCGCTCAGCGCTTCTTGGCCCTGCCGGCAAAGGGATTGTCCGAGGTGCGCAAGGCGATGCGAATCGGCACGCCCGGCATGTCGAAGGCTTCGCGCAGGCTGTTCGAGAGATAGCGTACATAGGATTGCGGCATCGCATCAGGCCGCGAGCACTGTACGACAAAGCCCGGCGGGCGGGTCTTCGCCTGGGTGACATATTTGATCTTGAGCCGACGGCCGGCGACGGCGGGCGGCGGATGATGCGCCAAAATGCCTTCCAGCCAGCGGTTGAGCTTGCCGGTCGAGACGCGGCTGTTCCACACCTTGTGCGTCCTGATGACCGCATCCATCAGCTTGTCGAGGCCGCGCCCGGTCTCGGCCGAGACCGTCACCGCCTGCATGCCGCGTGCCTGCGGCAGCAACCGCTCGGTCTTCTCACGCAGTTCCGCCAGGAGTTCCTGCGGTCTGTCGATCAGGTCCCATTTGTTGAAGGCGATCACCGGCGCGCGGCCCTCGCGGATGATCAGGTCGGCGATCTGCAGATCCTGCTTCTCGAAGGGGATGGTGGCGTCGAGAACGATGATGACGATCTCGGCGAAACGGATGGCGCGCAGGCCGTCCTGCACCGACATTACTTCCAGCTTCTCGTGGATCCTGGCCTTGCGGCGCATACCGGCGGTGTCGAACAGTTTTAGCCGGCGGCCGCGCCAGTCCCAGTCGACGGAGATGGAATCGCGGGTGATACCGGCTTCCGGCCCGGTCAAAAGCCGCTCTTCGCCGATCAGCGCATTGATCAGCGTCGACTTGCCGGCGTTCGGGCGGCCGACGACGGCGATGCGCATCGGCTTGGTGTCGTCGTAGCTCGGCTCGGCATCCGGATCGGCGATATCCTCGCCGATCAGCACCTCGCTGGCGGCGACCTCTTCGTCATCTTCTTCTTCCTCGCCGAAGGCGCGCTCCTCGCCAAGCGCCGCGATCACGGCGTCGCGCAAATCAGGCATGCCCTGGCCGTGCTCGGCCGAGACCGGGATCGGCTCGCCGAGACCGAGCTCCCAGGCTTCCAGCATGCCGCCCTGGGCGCCCTTCGCCTCGGCCTTGTTGGCAACCAGCACGACCGGCTTGCCGGATTTGCGCACGATTTCGGCAAAGGTCCTGTCGTCAGGCAGCAGGCCGGACTTGGCGTCGATGGTGAAGAAGATCAGATCGGCTTCGCGGATGGCGATCTCGGTCTGCGCGCGCATGCGGCCAGGCAGCGTCGAGGCCGCCGCGTCCTCGAAGCCGGCGGTGTCGATGACGTCGAAATGCAGGTCGTAGAGCTTGGCCGCATGGACGCGTCGATCGCGGGTGACGCCCGGCGTGTCGTCGACAAGCGCCAGCTTCCTTCCCACCAGCCGATTGAAAAGAGTCGATTTGCCGACGTTAGGCCGGCCGATGATGGCGACTTTGAAACTCATGCATCACGACGCGCTGCCCGACCCGCGGATCAGCTCGGACATCAAAGTCGCCCGCTGGCGCGCATTGCGCGGGGCACCGTCATCCGAGGCGATCTGGTCGAACAGTTTCAGCGCATCCTGAGACTTGCCTTCCTTCCAGGCGGCAAGACCGAGCGCTTCGCGCGCGGTGTGGCGCAGCGTGTTGGTGTCTGCGGTCAGCGCCTCGACGCGGCTGGAGACGTCGGCGAACGTGCCGTGATCGACGAGCAGGAGTGCTGCTCTGAGGCGCGCCATGTCGCGGATGCCCGAGGGAATGGCGGTGTCGGCGGCAACGTCGTCGAAATCCTTGACAGCCGCATCGACATCGCCCTTGTCGGCCTTGACGGTCGCGGCGCGCATGCGGGCGAGCAGCGGATAGGCGCCGTAGCCGTCCTTCTCCAGTGAATCCAGCGCGGCCAGCGCCTCGTCGCTCTTGCCGTCATTGGCGAGCTTCAGCGCCTGCGAGAAAGCGTCACCCGAGCGGTTGGCGCGCCTCTCGTCCCAATAGCGGTAGCCGACGACGGCGGCGGTGCCGAGCACCACCAGGATGGCAAGGACAAGCAGGGCCGGACCGAAACGGTCCCACAGCGCGTGCGCCTGTTCGCGACGAATCTCTTCGTTGACTTCGCGGATAAAACTGTCGTCCGACATCATCAAAACCATTGCAGCCCCGGCCGGGGCGCTTCTTGAGCCCGCGTTTTAGCGAAATTTTGTCGGCATGGAAGGGGCTTGGCAGGAAAATCGGCGGATAGAGGTCCAGGCTCGGCAAAGACGCCCCGTGCAGGTGACCGTACCCGCGCCACATTTCGCCGGTAGCCGGTCCTCGAACCTTCCGATGTCCAGACCAGAGCCGATGCCCCTTCTGTCCCGCGTTGTTGCGTCTTCTCTTGCCTTGCTGGCAATGGCCGGCACGGCTATCGCCGATCCGCCCGCGGCGCCGGCAAGGCCGAAGCAGGTCATCATCATCTCCTTCGACAGCGCCCGCGACATTTCGCAATGGAAACGCAGCCGGGCGCTGGCTGAGCGCACCGGCGCGCATTTCACCTATTTTCTGTCCTGCGTCTTCCTGCTCTCGCCACAAACGCGCACGGAATACACTGCGCCGGGCAAGAGCGCCGGCAAATCGAATATCGGCTTTGCCGCCTCGAAGCAGGACGTGGCCGATCGGCTCGAGCAGATCGGGCTGGCCGCTTCGGAAGGCCACGACATAGGCAGCCATGGCTGCGGTCATTTCGACGGCAAGGGCTGGAGCAAGGCCGACTGGCTCGCCGAGTTCGGCTCGTTCGAACACATCCTCGAGAATGCCTATTCGATCAACGGCATTGCGCCCGAGCCATCAAGCTGGCGCGCTTTCGCGCGGCATGCGGTGGTCGGCTTTCGCGCGCCCTATCTGTCAGCGAACAAGGCGCTTTACGAGGCACTTCCCGCGGCCGGCTTCGAGTTCGACGCCAGCGGAGTCTCGAAAGGCCCGGCCCAGCCAACGGAGAGAAACGGCATAACGCGTTTTTCGCTGCCGCAGATACCGGAGGGCCCGAAGGCAAGGCCGGTGATCGCCATGGACTACAATCTCTATGTCCGCCATTCCGGCGGCTTCGAGCGGCCGAGCATGGCGGGCGAATTCGCTGACCGAACCTATCAAGCGTTCCGCGCCGCCTTCGACAGGCAATACCAGGGCAAGCGTATCCCGCTGGAACTCGGCTTCCACTTCACGCTGATGAATGGCGGCGCCTACTGGAATGCGCTGGAGCGCTTTGCCGGCGACGTCTGCGTCAAAGCGGATGTCGAATGCATCAGCTTTCGCGACTATGTCGCGCGGCAACGCGCCGGCGACAGACAGGCGGTGGTGGGCGGCTGAACCGCCCACGCTTCTCCTAACCAAAATGTGATCAGGCCGGGTCTTCTGCGCCCTGACGTTCAAGGTAGCGCTGATCGATTTCAGGCAGCGGTTCGCCTTCCAGCGTCGCTTCGAAGGCACGCAGTCGCTTGTGCACCGACTGAAGCTCGACGATGGTCGACCACGAGCTGAGCAGGAACTGCAGCGACCCCGTCACCTTGCCGAATGCGTTCGATATCTGGTTCAGGGCTCCGAAGGTAATCTTGTGCGCCACGAGCGAGGGGCCGAGGATCAGCAGGGAGAAGATGTTGTCGGCCTGCAGGTAGGTGTACCGGACCACATTGAAATAGATGTAGTGGAAATAGAGCCTGAAGTAGTTGTGACGAACATTGGCGAACAGCTCGGCGGTGGTCGCCGGCTGAGCCCTGTCGGCATAATCCTCGCCGTAGACAAGTTCCTTGCGATAGGCGGCCTCGACGCGCTGGTTGCGGAACTGCAATCCCGGCAACTTCAGACCCGCAACCATCACTGAAATCGTTCCGAACAGACACCAGGCAAGTGCTGCGACAACAAGCGGCTGGGGGACTGCTCCGACAATCGGCAACTCAGTGATGTGGGCCTGCAACTGGATCATGACCGGCAGGAAGGCGATCAAGGTCATGATCGACTGGACGAAGCTGGAACCCAGATCCTCCATGATCTGCGAGAACCGCATCGTATCTTCCTGGATACGTTGTGAGGCACCTTCGATGTGGCGCAGCCTGCTCCAATTCTCGACGAAATAGTTGTTCATCGCCGTGCGCCAGCGGAAGATCCAGTGGCTGACGATGAAGGCATTGACCACCTGCACATTCATACCGACCAGCGCCAGCCACGAAAAATCGGCCAATCCGAGATAGAACTCGCTATCGGTCGACTTTCCCGTACCCGACATCAGTCCCTGCACGTAGTCGAAGAATGGGCCATACCAGGCATTGACCGCGACGCTGACCTGAACGTTGAAATAGATGAAGAACAGGATGACGGCCGTCATCAGGATCGACCAGTTCTGCCAGGGATGCGGAGAATACCAGGCCCAGAAGGCGTAGAAGGCAGCGACACAAAGTACGAAGTAGATGTAGAACCATAGGAATGGCTTGGACCAGAGCACGGCGATGCCGATGATGGGCGGAGCACCGGCGGCAGCAGGTGGCAGGCCAAGCATGGCGCCAACTTGCTCGCCACCGAAGAACCAGAACAGGATCGCGGCAAGGCTCCAGACGGCAGCCGAGGTGAAAAAGAGCTTCGGCTGCGGGAAAAAGGATACGAACACTGTGGCGGGTTCCTCGGTCGAATCGCAAATCAGCGAGGTTGCTGTCAGCGGGCATAAGTTCACACATTAGGGGGAAAGAAAATGCCCGTGCCCGATGCCCGGCACCGAGCAAGCCCACAAATCATGGCGATTTTGGCGCAGCCGACCACGCAATCAAACCGGACGCCAAAAGGATGAGGGCCGCCATGATCGAAGCGAGCACGTAATTGCCGGAGGCCTGGGCGAGCAGGCCAGCGGCGATCGGGCCGATGATCTGGCCAATGCCGAAGGCGGCAGTCATCATCGCCAGGACACGGCGAGGCGCCTGGGGAACCAGTTGTCTTGCCGTCTGCAGGCCGAGCGCGGTGAGAGCTATGAAGGTGCCGCCGAACAGAACGCCGGCCAGCAGCGGCCCGGCATGGCCGCCGACGGCGACACTGGCGGTGACGCCGACCACCTCGACGAGGCAGGCCAGAGCGTAGGCCGCGTAAAGGCCAACCCTTGCAGCAACCTTCTGCCAGAGCCAGAGCGAGGGAAGACCGGCAAGGCCGGTGACCATCCAGACCGCTGCCTCGAAGACGCGCCCGCCGCCGCCCTGGCGGACGATGGCGACCAGGAACGTTGCCGTCACCACATAGCCGAAACCGAACAGGCCATAAGCGACGATCATCTTCAGCAGCGGCCTGTCCTTCGGCAGCGGCGGCTCGCGACCGGCGACGCCATTGGCGGTAGAAGTAGAGCCGACCAGCCAGGCGACGACCACCAGCCCGCAAGCGGAGTACCGCCGACCATAGCCAGCCCGCCGCCCAGCCGGCATGGTCGGTGACGAGAACCGCCATCAGCGCCGAGGAGGCCGCGATGCCCAAGCCGACACCGCCGAAATGCAGGGCCTGCAGATCGTGGCGGTCGGCCCGGATGAGATGGCTGAAGACGATGCTCGACATGAACACCATGACGAAGGCGCTGGCGAGACCGGCAAGAAGGCGGATGACAAGGAAAGCGGCCATGGTTTCGCTGAACCCCATCAGCCCGGCAAGCACGGTGCTGGCGGCGAGGCTCGACAGCATCAGCAGGCGCTCGCGCCCATGCGCCCAGCCGCCGGCCGCAGCCAGCGCGCCGACGAGGTAGCCAAGATAGTTGGCGGACGCGATCCAGCCGGCATCCGCCGGCGTCAGGCCAAGCTCGTCCATCATGCCGGGCAGGATCGGCGTGTAGACGAAACGGCCGATGCCCATGGCGACAGCAAGCGCAAGCATGCCGGCGATGGCGAGGCGCAAGGGCGAAGCGATTTTCATTGCAGGCACAATAGGTGCATGCGCCGGTGAGACAATCTGCTTGCCTTGGGCCAGCGCGACCGCAGACTGCTAACGGTAAGCGGCCGCCAGCCGTTTGGCCCACGCATCCACCACGAAGGCTTTAGCCGCAGCCTGCCGTCACCGTCTCGTAGGCCGTGCGCCGCGCTGTCAGGCGGAACGGCACGTCGCCCAGTTCACGCTCCGACATGGTGTCGAGCACCGGGTGCGACAACGGGTCGATAACCCAGCGGGCGATCTCGTCATGGCGCGGGTTTTGCCCTGTACCGGAAACGGAAAAGACTTTTAGCAATGATAAAATCTTCATCGTCTTTGCCTCCAACGTCTGGCTTGCCTCCATAAAATCTGCCTTTCTACCCGGTATTTCAATTGAGATTTCGGCCATTTCAGTTTAGAAAAACTTCATGGTTCTGCTCAACCGCGTCCATCTGAATGGCCTGCGCGCCGTGGAAACTGTCGCTCGGCTGGGATCGCTCGCTGCGGCGGCTTCCGAGCTCAACGTTTCCGTCAGCGCCGTCAGCCAGCAGATCAAGCGCACCGAAAAGCAGCTCGGCCAGACGCTGTTCGAACGGACACCGGGCGGACTGGTTCCAACGGAGTTCGGGGCTGTCTTTACGGCCCGACTGGGTACGGGCTTCCGCGAGCTTGCCCAGGCAGTGGCGCTGGCCGACGAGGCGAGCCAGTGCACGCTGGTGGTTTCGGTTGCGCCGGCCTTTGCCTCGAAATGGCTGCTGCCCAGGCTGTCGCGGCATTTTGCCCGGCATCCGAAAGTGCTGCTGCGCATCGACGCTTCGGGTCGGATCGCCGATCTCGACCATTCCGACATCGACATCGGCATTCGGATGGGTGACGGCAAATGGCCGGGCGTGCGCGCGGAACTGCTGCTGGCGCAGGAGGTCTTCCCGGTCTGCGCGCCGTCGATCGCGGCCAAGCTCAGCTCGATTGAGGATCTGGCGCAGACCTGCGCGATCACCGACGAGCGGTCGATGATCAATTGGGACAGCTGGTTCGAAGCGGCGGGCGTCGAGCCTGTGACCTTCCTCAAGGGCGCGCGCTTCACCGACCCGATGCTTTGCCTGGAATCGGCGATCGCCGGCCATGGCGTTATGCTGGCCTGGCAATTGCTGACGGCCGACGCTCTCACCGACGGAAGGCTGGTGGCGCCCTTCGGCGTGCGCGCCGAGAGCGGGCTGGGTTATTGGATGGTGACCTCGGCAACCAAGGCCGAAAGCCGCAAGGTGCGCGATTTCAAGGCCTGGATCCGCGAAGAGATCGAGGCGACGATGGCGCAATTCCAGTCGCTCGACAGCGCGGCCTGAGCCTGGTCCACCGCAATGCGGTGGAAAGGATGGCGGCAGCGGTCTATGTATGGATCAGACCCCACATCACGGCAGGCAGGATCATGACCACACATTCGCGCGGCGTTTCCGCAACGATCGACCCGGTGAAGCTCGACAGGCTGGCCGAGGTCGCCATCAAGGTCGGGCTGCAGTTGCAGCCTGGACAGGACCTGGTGCTGACCTCGTCGATCGCGGCCCTGCCCTTGACGCGGCGCATCGTCGAGCATGCCTACAAGGCCGGCGCCGGGCTGGTGACGCCGATCTTCAACGACGACGAAATCACGCTGGCGCGCTTCCGCTACGGCGCCGATGCCGGTTTCGACCGCGCAACCGGCTGGCTCTATGAAGGCATGGCCAAGGCCTTCGCCGGCAACGCGGCGCGGCTCGCCGTGCGCGGCGAGGACCCGTCGCTTTTGTCGGCGCAGGATCCTTCGAAGGTAGCGCGGGCCAACAAGGCGAATTCGATGGCCTACCAGCCGGCGTTGGAGAAGATCACCGGCTTCGACATCAACTGGAACATCGTTGCCTATCCCGATCTCGCCTGGGCCAAGCAGGTGTTTCCCGATGACGCCGACGACGTCGCGGTGGTAAAACTCGCCGACGCCATCTTCGCCGCCTCGCGCGTCGACGTGGAAGACCCGATCGGCAACTGGACGGCGCACAATGCGGCCTTGCGCAGCCGCACCGAATGGTTGAACGGCCATGATTTCCATGCGCTGCATTTCACCGGGCCGGGCACTGACCTCACCGTCGGACTGGCCGACGGCCATGAATGGATGGGCGGCGCCTCGACCGCCAAGAACGGCGTCACCTGCAACCCGAACATCCCGACCGAAGAGGTGTTCACCACGCCGCATGCAAGGCGCGTCTCGGGCCACGTCTCCTCGACCAAACCGCTGTCCTACCAGGGCACGCTGATCGACGAGATCTCGGTGCGCTTCGAGGAGGGCAGGATCGTCGAGGCCAAGGCCTCGAAGGGCGAAGACGTGCTGAAGAAGGTGCTCGACACCGACGAGGGCGCGCGCCGTCTCGGCGAAGTGGCGCTGGTTCCGCATTCCTCGCCGATCTCGGCGAGCGGCCTGTTGTTCTTCAACACGCTGTTCGACGAGAACGCCGCCTGCCACATTGCGCTCGGGCAATGCTATTCGAAATGCTTCGTCGACGGCGCCTCGCTCAGCCAGGACGAGATCGCCCAGCGCGGCGGCAACAAGAGTTTCATCCACATCGACTGGATGATCGGCTCGGACAAGATCGACATAGACGGCGTCGGCAAGGACGGCAGCCGCGTGCCGGTGATGCGCAAGGGCGAATGGGCCTGAGCGGATCGCACTGCGGAGGTTGCCATGGCCTTCGATATCGCGGTCAAGCGCATTTACGAAGCGCCAGAGAAGAGCGACGGCCAGCGGGTGCTGGTAGACCGCGTCTGGCCACGCGGAGTTGCCAAGAAGGACGCGGCGCTGACGCTTTGGCTGAAGGAGATCGCGCCGAGCGACGAACTACGCAAATGGTTCGGGCATGAGCCGGCGCGCTGGACAGAGTTCCAGAAGCGATATGGCGCCGAGCTTGATGGGAATGAGGACGTGGTAGCGAAACTGCGCGCCTTGCTCGACAAGGGTCGGGTGACGCTGCTGTTTGGTGCGCATGATGAGGCGCACAACAATGCGGTGGCGCTGGCGGGGTACCTACTTCGTCATCCTCGGGCTTGATGCACGCCATAGCGAGCGCCAGCCTGGCGTTCGCTGAGCCTCCAGGCGGCCTTCTGGCGGTTCGCGCGTCGGACATGCCGAGCAGCCGGGCGCGATCGTCCCCGCCGTTCGGGTTGGCGTGGTCGGCGTCCTCGGCGATTACCGCGGCTGATAATCATCGAACCAGAATGATGAGTGGCGTCGCGAGATAGTTCCCACCGACGGCAAGGGAAAATGCGACGTCATGACGATGCGGCCATTGTCCGAGCAAGCCTCCAGGAATGCCCACCGCGTCCGACGTGCCTGGTCAGGGTCCGTGTCGTACCGAAAGTTCCAGTCGGGGTAAATGCACTGCATCGGCCAATGCATGAGATCGCCGGAAAACACTGCCCCTACGCCCTGAGATCTCAGTCCGATGGCTACGTGCCCCAGGGTGTGGCCCGGGGTCGGCTCCAGCCACACTTCGTCATCGAGTTCATGGTCCATATCGACAAGCACAGCCCGACCAGCCTCGACGATTGGCAGTACATTGTCCTCATAGGTCCGTGTGGCATCGCCGGAGGCCGCCTGTGCGGCCTCGTACTCGCGCCGCGCCATGATGTAGCGGGCGTTGGGGAATGTCGGTATCCAACGTCCGTCCACCAATCGTGTGTTCCAGCCGCAATGGTCGACGTGAAGATGGGTGCACAGCACATAGTCGATCTGCTCGGGAGCAACACCGGCATTTGCCAGCCGCTTCAAAAAGGTGCCGTCATTGCGGCGATGCCAATGCGGGAAGTCTGCGATCGTCTTGTCGTTGCCGACGCAACCGTCGACCAGAATGGTGTGGCGTCCGGTACGAACCAGAAAACTCTGGATGGGAAGAATAATCCGACCGGTTGCCGGCGATATCGATCTGGGCGTGAGCCAATGAAGATGCGGTTCGAGTGCTTCATCGGTGCAGTCGGGGAACCATTCCGATGGCGTCCGCAGAGGGTCGCACATCTCCAGAATTCTGGTTACCCAAATATCCCCGATTCTCCAGTCATCCACCGGTGCGATCCTTCTTCGATCAAGGGACGGATCGATAGATATAACATTTGCGGCCATCTGACGTCAGACATCGCGCCGCTCACGATCGGGTACCAAGCGATAGATCCCAACCACTAGGACGACGAAGTGAGAGCGGGCTTAGGGCACCCTACCCACCGCCGCCTGATAAACATCCGCCTTGAACCCTACGAGAATGCGGTCGCCAACCTCCAGCACCGGCCGCTTGATCATCGTCGGCTTGGCCAGCATCAGCGCCTTGGCCCTCTTCTCGTCGAGCGATTGTTTTTCGTTGTCCGCCAGTTCGCGGAACGTCGTGCTTGCCTTGTTCAGCAGGACTTCCCAGCCGACCTTGCCCACCCAGCCATTGAGCCGGTCCGCCTCCAGCCCTTCGGCTCGGTAGTCATGAAAGCGGTAGGCAACATCATGCCGCTCCAGCCAGACGCGCGCCTTCTTGATCGTGTCGCAGTTGGTGATGCCGTACATGGTGATCGTCAAAGCAGAACCCTCGAACTGATGGATTACGAATCTGGCGGCAGGCTAGGCCCGCCCTGCCCGCTTTGCCAACGGCTTTGCCCACGCCTTCGAATTTCGGACTTGCCAACACTAAGGTTTTTACCTAAGTAATTTTGCGAAACGCCTGTGGCGGCGCGATACACGCCGGAAAGAAGAGGTCATGAGCCTGCAAATCGCCAGCCCCAGCTCGCCACCGATCGACGGCATTTTCCGCGCGCTCGCCGATCCGACGCGCCGCCTTGTGATGGAGCGGCTGAACCGGAGCCCGGCCTCGGTCAGCGAGCTTGCCGAGCCCTTCGACATGGCCCTGCCCTCCTTCATCGAGCACCTCAAGGTGCTGGAAGGGAGCGGGCTGGTGCATTCGGAAAAGGCCGGCCGCGTCCGGACCTACCGGCTTTCGCCCGAACCGCTGAAGCTGGTTGAAAACTGGCTATCCGAGCAGCGCACGCTGTGGGAGCGCCGCCTCGACCAGTTCGACGCCTATGTCATGACCCTCAAGGAGAAAGAAAAGTGAGCTATCCGTTCAAGCTGGACCCGAGACTGGACCTCATGCTGGAGCGCGTTGTCGATGCGCCGCGCGAATTGTTGTGGACCGCCTGGACACAGCCGCAGCACGTCAAGCAATGGTTCACGCCGAAGCCATGGGTCATCACCGACTGCGAGATCGACCTTCGGCCCGGCGGACTTTTCAGGACGCGCATGCAGTCGCCTGACGGCAAGGAAGTCAACGACCGCCATTGCTGCTATCTCGAGATCGTGCCGAACGAGCGGCTGGTGTGGACCGATGCGCTGCTGCCCGGCTACCGGCCTTCGGGCAAGCCTTTCATCACCGCAGTGATATCCTTGCAGCCGGAGGGCAAGGCGACGCGCTACACCGCGACCGCCATCCACCGGGACGAGGCGACGCGCAAGAACCACGAAGAGATGGGTTTTTACGATGGCTGGGGCACGGTGCTCGACCAGCTTGCGGACTTTGTGAAGACGATCTGAGGTTGACATATGGCGGCCAGGGCAACCGTCCTGGCCGCCTAACTTTAGATCGACCATCAGCAAGCCGGTGGTGTTCCGGCTTCAATAATAGAAGCGCTCTTCGGTAATCTTGCCGTTCTTGACCGTGTACAGGCCAACCTCATCCATGGTGACACGCTCGCCGGTAGCCTTGGGCGTTATGTCAAACTTGAAGCGGACCGCGAACTGGTCGCCGTTGACGTAGGGACCCTCGACCGAGCCGCCATGGACTTCGTTGTTTTCTTGCCACCACTGGCCCTTCTGCTTGACGGCGTCCTTGCCTTCGCAGACGGCCATCGGCCCTTCCATGGCTTCGTAGCTGGCGATGTTGTCTGCGTTGTACTTCTCAGCAGCGGCTTCGTTGCTGCCTTGCTTAAGGAGCTCTGTGAAATCCTTGGCAATTTCCGCGGTGATCATATGTGTTCCTCCTGTTCAGACGCTTTCCAAGTAGGGAGCCCGTTGCTGGCCTTCCACCGCCGGCCAGCCGATAGCTGACAACTCATGCCAGCATGGACGGACTATCTGCGGATTATCTGTCTACGCGGACACTGCATGAGGCGCTGTTGAAGACGGTGAAAGACATCACCGGCAAGGATGCGGCGTTCATCCGCTGTAACGGGACAAGCCCGGTGGAGCCCTTAGGCCCGGCGAACTAGGCACTCAGTCTTAATTGAGCGAGTTCTAATGTGCGCTCATAAATTGATCAGCGCGGGGAATTGGTTGCCACCACCCGCAGTGGCCGGTGCGGCGCGCCCCCAAGGAGCCCCCGTTGCACCGGCCATTCCTACGGCTGCTGGCTCGCCTTGCGTCTTTGTGCCCAGCGACCTTGGGCCCTCAGTCTCATTTGAGAGATTGCTAATCTGCTATAAAATGGCTTCAGAGCGGGTTGCTCGTCTCGCAGGGCCGGTGCAGTTGGGGTCTTGGCTAGGGTGCTGCACCGGCCTTTTCACACGATGTCGTTGATATGTTGCCGGCCTATCAGTTGCGATCCGTTTTGGAGCAACCGGCTCCGCTATGCCTGATAGCAGCCGCGTTCGATCGCGAGGCGGCGCACCAGCGCCAGCACGCTGTCGATGGTGGGTGTTGGTTGGCCGGTCAGCCGGCCGAGTTCCTGTACCGCCGTGACCAGCGCGTCGATCTCCATCGGGCGGCCGCGCTCGAGATCCTGCAGCATCGAGGTCTTGTGCTCGCCGACATCGCCGGCGCCCTTGATGCGCCGATCGACGGCGACGGGGAAGCGCACGCCGAGGCTTTCGCCGATCGCCTGCGCTTCCAGCATCATGGCGCGGGCCAGCGTGCGCGTCGCCTCGTCGGCGACGATGGACGCCAGCGTGCTGCCGGTCAGCGCCGAAATCGGGTTGAAGGAGAGATTGCCCCAGAGCTTGACCCAAATCTCGCTGCGGATGTCGTCGCGGACCGGCGCCTGCAAGCCCGCCGCGACCAATTCCTTGGCGAGCCGCGTGACGCGCTCGCTCTTTTCGCCCGAAGGTTCGCCGAGCGAAAAGCGCGCGCCCTCGACATGGCGGATCAGCCCGGGCGCATCGACCTCGGCGGCGGGGTAGACGACGGAGCCGATGACGCGCTCCGGTCCGAGCCGGTCCCAGATCGTGCCGCCGGGATCGACGGCTTGAATGCGGGTGCCTTCAAGCGGTCCGCCCGCCTTGTAGAAATACCACCATGGCACGCCATTCTGCATGGTGACGATGGCGGTGTCAGGCCCAAGCAGCGGCGAGATCTGGTCGAGCGCCGGAGCAACCGAATGCGCCTTCAACGCCAGCACGACATAATCCTGCATGCCGAGTTCTTCGGCGCGCGCAGCGGCCCTAACCGGAGCAACGGATTCGTGGCCGTCCTCAATCAGCCGAAGGCCATCAGCCTTGATCGCATCGAGATGCGCGCCGCGCGCCACGATCGAGAGATCGACCTTGCCGGCGATCGCAAGCTTCGCGGCGAGGTAGCCGCCTATGGCGCCGGCGCCGAAAACGGTAGCGCGCATCAGCCGAGACCGAGCTTGGCGGCAAGGCCGATGCGCTGCAACTTGCCGGTCGCGCCCTTGGGGATTTCGTCGAGGATGAGAACCTTGCGCGGCACCTTGAAATCGGCGAGCCGCGTGGCGGCAAAAGAGCGGATGTCGGCTTCACTTGCGCTCAAACCTTCGCGCAGCACGACGGCGGCCGCGACATCTTCGCCGAGCTTGTCATGCGGCATGGCGAAAGTGACGACCTGCGCTACCGCCGGATGGTCCATCAGCACGCCGTCGACCTCGAGCGGCGAAATCTTCTCGCCGCCGCGGTTGATGATCTCCTTCAACCGGCCGGTGACGCGCAGATAGCCGTCCTCGTCCAGCACGCCCTGATCGCCGGTGTGGAACCAGCCATGCGCGAAGGCACTGGCATTGGCGTCCGGGTTCTTCTCATAGCCGGCAGAGACGTTGGGGCCGCGAACGACGATCTCGCCGGTCTCGCCGGCTTCGAGCAAGCGCCCGTCGAGAGCCATGACCGCGAGCTGCGGCCCGGCGGCTGCGCCGACGCTGCCCGGCTTGCGCTGGCCAGGCGGCAGGCGGTTGGACGCCATCTGGTGCGCGGCCTCGGTCATGCCGTAGGATTCGATCACCGGGCAAGAGAAGGTCGATTCGAGCTCGGCCATCACCTGCGCCGGCAGCGATGCCGAAGACGAGCGGATGAAGCGCAAGGGTGCAGTCGCCAGCGCATCGGCGTTGCGCGCGGCGCGCGGCAGGATCGCCTGGTGCATGGTCGGCACCGCCGTGTACCAGCTCGGTTTTGCCTCGTTCAGCCAATGGAAGAAGCGCAGGGCGTTGAAGCCCGGCGTGCAGAACACACTGCCGCCGGCGGCGAGCGATGACAGCACCGCGGCGATCAGCCCATGGATGTGGAACAGGGGCATGATGTTGAGGCAGCGGTCGTCGGCGGCCAGGCCGAGCGTCGCGCCGATATGGGCGGCGGACGCAGCAAGGTTGGCTTGGCTGAGCGGCACCAGCTTGGGGCGCGACGTGGTGCCCGAGGTGTGCAGCAACAGCGCGATGTCGCCATCCTCCGCCAGCCCGGACGAAACAGACGGACCGACCGGTTCGCCCTCGATGGTGAAGCTGCCGGCCGGCGCATCGGACAACGAAACGAGCCGCAGCACGCGGATGCCGAGGCGCTCGGCAACGCCGACCGCCGGACCGCTTTCATCCGCGGCGACGAGGATCGCCTTGGCGCCGATGTCGGAGAGATAAAAATCGAGCTCGTCGGCCCGGTAGGCCGGGTTGAGCGGCGCGGTCGAAGCGGCGGCCGCCACCGCGACGAAGGCCGTCGCCATCTCCGGTCCGTTGGGCAGGACGATGGCAACTCGATCGCCACGGCCGAGACCCAGCGCGTTGAGCCGCGCCGCCGTCTCGCGGATCAGGCGGCGCAATCCGCCATGCGTGAGGGTTGTCCGGTCGGGTGCCGAAATCGCCGGCGCGCCGTCTGTACCTGCGGCGATCCGCGCGATGATCGAATTCGTTTCAGACAACCCTGACCTCGATGTCGCCAACACTGTCGATATGGCCGGTGAGAATGTCGCCGCGCTGGACGGCGCCGACGCCGGACGGCGTCCCCGAAAGGATAATGTCTCCGGGCATGAGCGTAAATAGGCCAGACAGGTAACTGATCATTTCAGGCACCTTCCAGATCATCTGGTTGAGATCGCCCGTCTGCTTGCGCTGCCCGTTCAGGTCCAGCCAGATCGCACCTTGGGCGGGATGGCCGATCGCGCTTGCAGGAACCAGCGGGGTGCATGGCGCCGACGCCTCGAAGGCCTTGCCGACCTCCCAGGGCCGACCGAGATCCTTGGCCACGGCCTGCAGGTCGCGCCGCGTCATGTCGAGGCCGACGCCGTAGCCGAAAACGCAGTCGAGCGCTTTGTCCACCGGAATGTCCTTGCCGCCGCTTTTCAACGCCACGACCATCTCGATCTCATAGTGGACGTCGCTGGAAGCCGGCGGATAGGGAAATTCTCCGGATGTGTTGAGGTTGTCGGGGTTCTTCTGGAAGAAGAAAGGCGGCTCCTTGTTCGGATCGTGGCCCATTTCGACGGCGTGCGCCGCATAGTTGCGGCCGACGCAATAGACCCGATGCACCGGAAACAGCTTGTCGGACTGAGCGACCGGGATGGCCGGGATCGTGGTCGGTTCGATTGCGTAGTCTGCGCCGTGAATGTTCATTATCTTGCTCCTGCGTAGTATTCGACTTTGGCTTCGGCCCGCTCGATCAGTTCGGCGATCAGGAGGGCGAAGGCGAAAAGGATGATGGTGAGGGCCCAGAACTCGGCCATGCGGAAGTTCCGCGAGAAGGTCTCGAAGAGTGCGCCATAGCCGACGATGGCGACCAGAAGTTGGCCGATCACAACGCCCTTCACGCCGCGGATGAGGCCGAGCCTTATGCCGGCGAGGATTTCCGGCAGCGCCGCCCAGAGGATGATTTTCAGGTACAGCGCCCGTCGCGAGGCGCCATAGGATCGCGCCATCTCGATGAGCGACGGCGAGATGTGCCGTACGCCGGCGCGGGTATCAAGGACGATGATCCAGATCGCAAACAGGAACACCGCCGCGACGATCGTCCTTTCGCCGAAGCCGAACAGGATCATCAGCACCGGCACCAGGGCCGAGAGCGGGGCGCTGGAAAAGATGTTGACCCACATGCCGAGCAGGTCGTCGGCGATCTTCACGCGGCCCATGAGAATGCCGAGCGGCACGCCGATAACGATCGACAGGACCATTCCGGTGAAAAAGGCGCGCAGCGTCGTGACCGTCGCGCTCTGCCAGGACGGAGTCTGCACCAGACCTACAGCCGCGCTCAGCACTTCGCTTAGTGGCGGCAGCAGGAAGACCAGGTCGAGCCTGCCGACGATCTCCCACAGCACGCACCAGACGAGCAGCGATGCCATCATCGGGACGCGGTAGCCGAACAGGGTCATCTCAGGGCCTCATTCGGCATATTGCTTCAACCCCTGCCAGATTTCCTGGACCGTATCGAGATAGTGCTTGTCGCGGTGGATGAGGTCCGGGTCGCCGGAGCGGTCGATCTCAGGTTCGATGATCTGCGAAACCCTGCCCGGCCGGGGCGACAGCAGCACGATGCGATCGGATATATAAACCGCCTCCTCGATCGAGTGCGTGACGAAGATGAAGGTCTTGTTCTGGTTGCTGCGCAACCTGATCAGGTCTTCCTGAAATTTCCGCCGGTTCTGCTCGTCAACAGCCGAGAACGGTTCGTCGAGAAGCAGCACGTCGGCATCGACCGACAAGGCGCGCGCCAGACCGACGCGCTGGCGCATGCCGCCCGAAAGCTGATGTGGATATTTATCCTCGAACCCGGCGAGCCCGACCTCGGCAATGTAGTGGCGGGCGATCTCCTCGCGCTCGGCTCTTGCCTTGCCGCGCAGTTCGAGCCCGAAGGCGACGTTGCGGAGCGCGGTTGCCCACGGCATCAGCGCAAAATCCTGGAATACGAAGGCACGCTCGGGGCCCGGCGCGGTGACCACCTTGCCGTCGACCGCGATCGAGCCGGCATTGGCCTTGATCAGCCCGGCGATGATCTTGAGAAGCGTCGTCTTTCCGCAGCCGCTCGGGCCGAGCAGGCTACTCAGCTTGCCACGCGGAAAGTCGAGGTCTATGCCGCGCAAAGCTTCGGTACTCCCGTAGCTCTTGGAGATTCCCCTCACCTCGACGATCGGATCGATTGGTGCGGGCATCGATGACGGTTCCTTTCGCAGTACAGCAGCGCGCATCTCAGGCTCCTCTTGTCTCGGGCCTGAAAACACGGACCTCGATCCACTGCAGCACAATCAGCGTCAGGGTCGAAAGCGCGATAATCGAGGCAATCGTTGCATACATTTCGGCATAGTCGGCGCGTGAGCGGTGAAAGGTGATCAGGTCGCCGATTCCGGTCGGTGTGATCAGCAGTTCGGCCAGCACGACGCCGACGAAGCCCGCCGCCACACCCAGGCGCAGACCCGCGAAAATGACCGGGCTGGCGTCAGGAAGGACGATCTGTGTGACCACTTGCCAGCGCGTTCCGAGGAACGAGCGGCACATGACGACGAGCGACTCGTTGACGTTTCGCACCGCCTTATAGGTGTTGAGCACGATGACCGGCAAAGCCAGTATCATCACAGCAAGCGTCTTGGCGGTCATGCCGATGCCGTAGACGAAAGTCACCATCGGGATGAAGGCGGCGACGGGCGCGGCCTGGAGCACGATAAACACCGGGATCAGCAGCCATTCACCGGTGCGCCACAAGCCGCACAGCGTTCCGAGGCCGACGCCGAGGAAAGCCGACAGCACTATACCGAGCAGCAAGGGTTGCAGCGTCGAGACATACGCCAACGGCAGGCTGCCGTCGGCGATCAGCCCGATGAATGCGGTGAAAGTGGCCGAGAAGGTTGGAAACGCAAAGCTCACCGGTATGCGGCCGGCGATTTCCCAGATGCCCGCAAAAAGGGCGATCGAGACCAGCCTCAAGAGAACTGGCTGGTCCCGCCATCCACCCACTTCGCCGCGTGTCGAACGGGTCGCGAGGCCGACGGCCTCGCTCTCCGTCCTGATGCCGGTCGCCATCCGCCAGACCTATTTCTTGCCGAGCTTGGCGACGGCGCGGTCGATAGCAGCGACATCCCAGAAATCCTCGACCTTGAGCGAGGCCGGCTCGCCTTCGATCTGGCCGGCAAGGCTGAAGAAAGCAAAATCGTCGGCAGCGGCCTCCGCTCCGCCGCCGTTCAGCACCAGGCTGCCGGCGGTGGCCGATTCCTTGTAGTACTCGGAAATTTCCGCGTCAGCGTCTGCGCCAAGGTCGGGCAGCAGCTTGTACTTGTTGCGAAACTCGACTGCGACCGCGGGGTTCTCGGTGATCTCGCGCCCCGTCTTCATCAGTTCCTCGACGAGGATATCGACATCGGCGGCATTGTTCTTCAGATAGTCGGCGGTGGCGAACAGACCTTCGTCGGTGGCGCTGAGGTCATCGACCGGCAGCACGATGAACTTGCCGGGCGCTTCGGCCTCGAGCGCGCGCCGATTGGCTGCGTCGACGATCGAGGCTTTCAGGGTGCCCTGGATAAGCGCATTGCGCCGGACCTCGGAGCCGGGGACGTAGCTGACAGTGCCGAGCTTGATGCCGTGGGTCTTGGCCATTAGCAGCATGACGGCCTCGGTGCCGGAGCCGCGCGCCTGCACCGCCACGTCCTGTCCGTCCAGATCCTTCCACTCCTTGTAGAACTCACTGTTGACCACCGGGAAAAAGCGCAGCGTCGAAATCTGCGCGAACAGGCGAATAGGCACGCCCGCCTTCTGGATCAGCGTGTAGGGTGCACCGATGCCGACATCTGCCTGGTTGCCGACGATGGCTTGGGCGGCCAGGTCTTCATCGTTGAGCACGATCAGTTCGACGTTTACTCCGCGTTCCTTCGCGCGTTCGATGGCGGTGAGCGTCTGGATGGATTCGATTCCCGGCAAATCCCCGAACGCGATCCGCATATCGCCGGCGCTGGCAGCCTCGATCGACATTGCACTGCCGATCGCCGCGGCGAGCGCTGTTGCAAGGACGGCACGTCTGGACAGCTTGGTCATGTTGATTCCTCCCGTTTTTCTTGTAACCAATATTGCAAATGGTTAAGGATTTTGGTCAGATTGGTCAAGCAATAATTCGCATTCGACCGAGTTAACACACGATCCGCGGTTCGCAGTTCAGATATTGACGGCCTCACGCTATCGATTTATCACCAAGGATAGGAATCAATCGACGAATTGGTTAAACCAATGGACATTGTCGGAGACGGCGGTCACGCAGCGCTGGTACAGCTTCAGGCCTATCTGGCGCAGATGGACCTTTCCGGCGAGACGCGGCTGCCGGCCGAACGGGAGCTTTGCGAAAGTCTCGGCGTTTCGCGGGGCGATTTGCGCAAAGCTCTGGCGGTGCTTGAGAAGGACGGCCGCATCTGGCGTCACGTCGGCAAGGGCACCTTCGTCGGAAGCGGCCCGATCGAAGAGACGATTGGCATTTCGGAAATCGCCGGGCGCACCAACCCCGCCGATGTGATGCGCGCGCGCCTTATCATCGAGCCGGAAATCGCGCGCGAGGCAGCCCTGCACGCCACGCTTGACGATATAGCCGCGATGCGGAAATCCCTCGCTCAGACCCGCGAAGCGGCGACGTGGCGGCAGTATGAAAACATCGACAATCTGCTCCACCGCCAGATCGCTGAGGCGAGCAGCAACAACGTGCTGCTCGGCCTGTTCGACGTGCTGAACGCGGTGCGGCGTACCGTGGTCTGGGGCCGTCTGCGTGCCGATGGCACGCGCCCCCCGGCCGACCATCACAGTTTCGCCGACCACGAGAAGATCGTGGCGGCGATTGCCGACCGCGATCTTGCGGGCGCCGCGGCCGCGATGCGCCTGCATCTGGTGCAGGTTGGTCGGCGTTTGATTCCGGCACATGAGGCGGCTGAATAGTAACTGCGCTGCCGTTTCGACGATCAGTCGGCTCAGCCCGTCATGGGGTGAGCGTGATCCTGTCGGGCGCCAGAATCGTATGGCCTCAATAGCCGAGCGCCAGTCCGTCCTTGCGCGGGTCGGACGCGCCGGTCAGCGTTCCCTTTTCCCAATCGATCAGCACCGCCTGCCCGCCGCCCAGCGGGTGATGTGGTTCCACCAGTTGGTGGCCGCGGCTGCGCAGACCCTCGACCGCATCGGCGCGGACATTTCGCTCCGTCTCGACGACATCGTTGTTGTAGAACACGCGCGGCGCGTCCAGCGCCTGCTGCGGATCCATGCCGAAGTCGATCATGTTGGTGAGCAGGTGAACGTGGCCGAAGGGCTGGTAGCCGCCGCCCATGACGCCGAACGGCATCACCGCGCGGCCATTCTTGGTCATCATACCGGGCATGATGGTGTGCATCGGCCGCTTGCCGGGCGCGATGCTGTTGGGGTGGTTCGGATCGAGCCGGAAGCTGGAGCCACGGTTCTGCATCACGACGCCGGTCTTCGGGCCAACCACGCCGCTGCCGAACGAATAGTAGGTAGAGTTGATGAAGCTCACCGCGTTACGGTCGCGGTCGACAACGGAGATGTAGACGGTGTCGCTGCCCGGCAGTTCGAGGCGCGGCAGATTCGTCATGGCGCGCTCGCGGTCGATCGCGGCGCGCAGCCTGTCAGCATAGGCGCCGGACAGAAGCTCCTTCACCGGCACGGCGACATGGTCCTGATCGCCGATGAGATTGTCGCGATCGCGGTAAGCCAGCCGCCCCGCCTCGATCTCCAGATGCAGGCGCTCGGCGCCATTGGGATCGAGCGCGCTGAGCTCGAAGCCGGAGAGCACGTTCAGCATCAGCAGCGCCGTCAGGCCCTGATTGTTCGGCGGCATCTGATGGATGCCGTAGCCGCCATAGGAGATGCCGACCGGCGTCTTGTAGTCGCCCTTTGTCGCGGCGAAATCATCGAGCGTATGCAGCCCGCCAAGATGGCGAAGCCGGCCGACAATGTCCTCGGCCACCGCCCCTTCATAAAAACCGGCGCGGCCGCTCCTGGCGATGATGCGCAGCGTTTCGGCGAGCTCCGGCTGACGGTGGACGTCGCCCGCCCTGGGCGGCTTGCCGCCGGGCAGGAAGATGCGTGCGGCCGCCTCGTCCAGAGAAAGGTCCGTCTCCGGATCTTCCCAGTCGAAAGCAACGCGATCGTGCACGACATAGCCGTTCTCGGCGTAGTGGCTGGCAGGCGCCAGCGCGTCGGCAATGCCCTTGCGGCCATGATCTTCCAGCAGCCGGCACCAGGCGTCGACGGCGCCGGGAATGGTGACCGCGTGCGGGCCTTGCTTGGGAAGCTCGCTGAAGCCGTTCTCCAGATACCACTCGACAGTTGCGGCGGCCGGTGCGCGGCCGGAACCGTTGAAGGCCAGCACCTCGCCCTGCCCTTTCGGGCAGTAGAGGACAAAACAGTCGCCGCCGATGCCGGTCGACTGCGGCTCGACCACGGCCTGTACGGCGGCGGCGCAGACGGCGGCGTCCATGGCGTTGCCGCCGGAGCGCAGCATGTCGATGGCGGCAAGCGTCGCGAGGGGATGCGAGGTCGCGGCCATCGCTTCGGTGGCACGGACCGGCGAGCGGCCTGGAAACTGGAAATCACGCATGCTTTCTGGATATCCCTGCTTAACGCCCGCGGCCGAAGATCTGCGCGGCGGACAACAAAACGATCGATAGCACGATCAGGCAAGTCGAAATGGCGGCGATGGTCGGATCGATCTGGTCGCGCAACGCATTGAACATGCGGCGCGTCAGCGTCGTGGTCTCGCCACCCGAGATGAACAGCGACACCACCACCTCGTCGAAGGAGGTGATGAAGGCAAACAGCGCGCCCGACACGATCGAAAAGCGTATCTGCGGCATCGTCACCTGGCGAAAGGCCGAGAAGCGATTGGCGCCAAGGCTGCGCGCCACCTTCTCCTGGTTCATGTCGTAGGACCTCAGGCCGGAAAGCACTGTCAGCACCACCAGCGGCAGAGCCTGCACGGTGTGCGCGATGACGAGGCCGGTCAGCGTGTTGGTGAGACCGATACGGGCATAGAGGAAGAAGGTGCCGATGCCGATGAGGATCACCGGAATGATCAGCGAAGCGGTCAGCAGCGCGTTGATGGCGCCGGTCATTCGCAGCGTGCCGATGTTGATGGCATAGGCGGCGGCGGTGCCGAGCGGCGTCGCCACGATCATCGTCATGACCGCTACCTTGACCGAGACGATGGTGGCGTCGCGCCATTCCACCGATCCGAAATAGCTCTCGTACCAGCGCAGTGACCATTGCTGCGGTGGGAATTGCAGCAGCGTCGAGCCGGAAAAGGACATGATGACGATGATGACCGACGGCGCGATCAGGAACAGCAGCACAAGGGTACCGAGCCCATAGAGCCAGAGGCGTTGCCGGTGCGAGATGGGCAGGCTGGTTTCCGAACTCATCGCGAGCTCCACACGCCGGTGGCGCGCGCGCCGAGAAGCCACTGGAAAAGACCGAGCAGCGCCAGCGTGACGGCGAGCAGCACGACGCCGAGGGCGGCACCTGCTCCCCAATTCGAATAGAGGCTCGTGGTCTGCTCCATGCGCATCGCCCACATGATGACCTTGCCGCCACCCATCAGCGCGGGGGTGACGAAGAAGCCAAGGCAGAGCACGAAGACGATGACCACGCCGGAGGCGAGGCCTGGAAGCGACAGCGGGAAGAATATCTGCCGGAAGGTGGCGGCCGGACTGGCGCCGAGATTCATCCCGGCGCGCAGGCAATCGGTGTCGATGGTCTTCATCGAGGCATAGAGCGGCAGCACCAGGAACGGCAGCATGATGTGCGTCATGCCGATGACGACGCCGGCGAAATTGTTGGCGAGCGACAGCGGCTGGCTGATGACGCCGAGGTCGATGAGCCAGCTGTTGATCAGGCCCTTACGCTGCAGGATGACCAGCCAGGCATAGGTGCGCACCAGCACGGAGGTCCAGAACGGCAGGATGACGAAGATCAGGCAGATCGATGCCACCCGGCGCGGCAACTGCGACAGCATGTAGGCCAAAGGATAACCCAGCAGCACGCAGGCGCCGGTGACGAAGAAGGCGACCTTGAAGGTGGTGATGAAAGTCCTGATGTAGGAGGCCTGCTCGAAGAAGCGCGCATAGTTGGCGGCGCTGAACGCGCCGCCCTCATCGAACAGCGACAGCCAGAACAGCCAGCCGATCGGGATGATGATGACCGTGAAGACGAGCAGCAGGCCGGGCGACAGCAAGGCCAGCAGGCCGAACGATTCCCGACGTGCATCGGCACGTAACGCCGTCGCGTTCAACGTCCCGTCCTGGCCGGCGCCGAAATCTCCCAAACGTGCGGATTGCATGCTCATCAGTCCGCCGCCACCAGCACCACGTCCTCGGCATCGATGCCGAGATTGACCGGCTCGCCGGGCCTTGGCAGCTTCGCCAGCACGTCGCTGCGGCAATAGTCGCGCAGCGTCACCTGTTGCCCGTCCTCGAGCACCGCGTAGCAGACGAAACTGTCGCCCTGATAGATGACGTCTCCGACCGTCGCCGGGATCACGTTGATGCTGCCCGCCGGTTCGGCGTCGGTGACCAGGCGCAGCTTTTCCGGCCGCACCACCATCAGGTGACTGCCGGATGACGGCGCTACTGCCGCCATGCGGATCTTCCTGTCCTCGTACCAGACGCTGCCATTGCGGCATTCGACCGGAATGAAATTGGAGTCGCCGATAAAGCCGGCGACGAACCGGGTCTGCGGCTTGGCGTAGAGCACTTCGGGGCGGTCGATCTGCTCGATGCGCCCGACATTCATGACCGCGATGCGGTCCGACATGGTGATCGCCTCACGCTGGTCGTGCGTGACATAGACGGTCGTCATGCCGAGCCGGCGGTGCAGGTTGCGCAATTCGATCTGCATATGTTCGCGCAGGCTCTTGTCGAGCGCCGACAGGGGCTCGTCCATCAGCACGATGCGCGGCTCGAAGACGATGGCGCGGGCGAGTGCCACACGCTGCCGCTGGCCGCCCGAAAGCTGGTCGACGCGACGCTCGCCGAGGCCTTTCAACTGCACGAGATCGAGCGCCCTTTCGACACGCTCAGCCGTGTCGGCAGCGGACACGCGGCGCTGCTTCAGCGGAAAGGCGATGTTGTGGAAGACGTTCATATGCGGGAACAGCGCGTAATTCTGGAACACCATGCCGATGTTGCGCCTGTGCGGCGGCGTGGTGATGATCTCCTCGCCGCCGACCTTGATGCTTCCGGAATTCGCCCTGACGAAGCCGGCCAGGATCATCAGCAGCGTCGTCTTTCCAGAGCCGGAAGGACCGAGCAGCGTCAGGAATTCGCCGGCGGCAACATCGAGCGAGAGGTCGCGCAGCACCGAGACGCCGCCGAAGCGTTTTTCGATGCCGCTGATACCGATGGGAAGCGCGGACGGCGCAATGGACAAAAGCATCTCCCTGGGCTCCGGATCCTTCGTGGCGCAGACGGAATGGAGCAGCGCCTTTGGCGCGCCGCTCCGTTCCATCGGGCTGGCTGTCTATTGCTGGACCAGATTGTTGAACTTCTCCGTCGCCTCGACCAGAGTGTCGCGCCAGAATTCGGGATCCTGCAGAACCTGCTTCTTGACGTTCTCGGGAGATGAATTGATGTCCTTGATGCGCTCCGGCGGGATCTTGCCGGTCTCGAAGGCCTTCTCGTTGGCCGGCCCGTTGTCGACATAGAGCGGCAGGTTCGCCTGCAGATCGGGGCTGACGAATTTGGCCAGCGCCTTCATGGCGATGTCCTTGTTCTTCGAGCCCTTGGGTATGACCATGCAGTCGGCGGTGAGAACGCCCTGATCGAAGGAGAAGCTCACGGGAGCGCCCTCTTTCTTCAAGGTGCCCGCACGGCCGTTCCAGATGCTTGCCATGTCGACTTCGCCGTCCTTGACCAGCTGCATCGCCTGCGCGCCCGAGGTCCACCAGGCATCGACATGGCCGCGGATCTTGTCGACGGATTTGAGCGCGCCGTCGATGTCGACCGGGTAGACCTTGTCGATCGGGATTCCCTCGGCGAGCGCTGCCACGCTCAGCGTCTCGGTCGCCTGGGCGCCGCTCAGCGCGCGGCGGCCCGGGAATTTATCGACGTTCCAGAAATCGGCCCATGTCTTCGGCCCCTTGTCGCCAAAAACGTCGGTACGGTAGATCAGCACGACGGATGTGTAAGAGATGCCGACCCAGTCGTCATGGACGAGCTTCGGGTTGATGCCGCTCTTGTCGATGACGCTGTAGTCGAGCTTCTCGAACAGGCCCTCCTTGGAGCCGCGCGCGCATTCGTCGGCGCCGAGTTCGGTGATGTCCCATTTGACTGCATTGCCGGTGACCTGCAGGCGGACATCGTCGAGGCCGTTGGTGGTGTCTTCCTTGATGGTGATGCCGAGTGCGTCGGCCGTCGGCTTGAAGAAGGCCTTGGTCTGCGCCTCCTGGTAGGTGCCGCCCCATGAGGCGACTGTGATCGTATCGGCCGCCAATGCCGGAACGGCCGTCGACGCCAGCAACCCCGCGAGCGCAAGGCTGTGAATGCAAGATATCCTGGTCATTTTCGCTTCTCCAACCGGTGTTCCCATTATCGTTGATTTGGTATGCGAATTTGTATACAATTTTGAGTGTAGCCCGCCGAAGGCCGATGTCAACACGGCATACGTTTTTTCGCGGCAGAAATGGGAGCGTCAGTTCAGAGCTTTTAGCCCTTCTCGAAACGTTTGCTAAAAGGCTCTAGATTGCGAATCCATGACAGACCGTTGGAGGCGGGACGCTTGAGCAAGGAGAGGAAGAACACGCTGCGCGACTCGGTCTTCGAGTCGCTGAAGGCGTTGATCATCACCGGGCAAATTCCGCCCGGCGCCCGGGTGACGGAAAACGACATGGCGGCGCGCCTCAACGTCAGCCGCACCCCGGTGCGCGAAGCCTTCAACCGGCTCGAGCGCGACGGGCTGGTGGTTGGCCGGCCGCGCCAGGGCTATGTGGTGACGGAATTCAACCTCACCATGTTCCGCGAAGCCTTCGACATTCGCGAAATGCTGGATGGCCGCGCGACCGAACTCGCCGCGGCCAATGCGACCGCGGCCGACAAGGCGCGGCTGCGCGACATGCTGGCCGAATGCGAGCGGCTGGCGGCGATCCCCGACCGCAGCACCAGGGAGCAATTCGAGGAGCTGCAGGTCGGCATCGACCTGCATCGCGTCATCGCCGAGATCGGCGGCAACGAGATGCTGCACGGCATGCTCTGCGGCATCCTCGACAAGTGCCAGCAATATGTGTGGACGGAACTTTTGTGGCTCGACGAGTGGCAGCTCACCCGCGAGGAACACACCGGCATCGTCGATGCGATCTGCGCGGGGGACGTCGCGCTGGCAGGCGAGCGCGCCCGCGCGCATGTGCGCGGGTCTCGCGAAAACATCCTGCGCCTGCTGCAGGCCAAATCAGACTATCAGGGGTTTTTCGCCAAGGCGTCCTGACGGTGGGAGAACCAACTGGTCGATGTCAGGCGCCGCAGCCGACGATGCCCTTGACCTCGAGGAAATCGTGGATGGCCCAGTCGGCATATTCGCGGCCGTTGCCCGACTGCTTGTAGCCGCCGAACGGCGCGAACGTGTCCCACTCCGGATAGTTGATCGACACCTGTCCGGCACGCAGGCGTGCGGCCACTTTGCGCGCACGCTCGATGTCCAGCGACTGCACATAGGCGGCAAGGCCGTAGACGGTGTCGTTGGCGATCTTCACCGCCTCGTCCTCGTCATTGTAGGAAATGACCGAGAGCACAGGGCCGAAGATCTCTTCCTTCTCGACGGTCATGCCCGGCGTGACGTGGCCGAACACGGTCGGACGCACATAATAGCCGCGGTTGAGATGCTCGGGCCGGCCGGGACCGCCGGTGACAAGCGTGGCGCCTTCCTTGATGCCGGCCTCGATCAGCCGCTGGATCTTGTCGAACTGGATGTTGGAGACGACCGGTCCGAGCTTGGTCTCTTCCGAGCGCGGATCGCCGACCTTGTGGGCTTCGGCTGCTGTCTTGGCGATGGCCAGCGCCTCGTCATGGCGGCCGGCCGGCACCAGCATGCGCGTCGGCGCATCGCAGGACTGGCCGCTGTTGCCGAAACAGGCGTTGACGCCCTGGCGCACGGCGGCCTCGAAATCGGCATCCGGCAGCACGATGTTGGCCGACTTGCCGCCCAGCTCCTGCGCCACGCGCTTGACCGTTTCGGCCGCCGTCTTGGCGACGATAATGCCGGCGCGGGTGGAACCCGTAAACGATACCATGTCGACATCGGGATGGCCGGCCATGATCTGGCCGACATCGGGGCCGGTGCCGTTGATCATGTTGTAGACGCCCTTCGGCGTGCCGGCTGCCTCCATCACTTCCGAGAAGACGATGCCGCTGATCGGTGCGATCTCGGACGGCTTCAGCACCACGGTGCAGCCGGCGGCGATGGCGGGGGCTACCTTGCAGACGATCTGGTTGAGCGGCCAGTTCCATGGCGTGATCAGCGCGCAGACGCCGATCGGCTCCTTGACCACCATGGTGCCGCCGCGCTTCTCCGAGAAATCGTAGTCCTCCAGCGCCTTGATGGTGGCTTCCATATGCGCCTTGCCCGCCCAGGCCTGTGCTTCGCGCGCCCAGGTGATCGGCGCGCCCATCTCCTGCGAGACAGCCTGGGCAATGTCCTCGTAGCGCTCGTTGTAGACTTCGAGGATGCGCTTCAGAAGCTTCAGGCGTTCGGCCTTGCTGGTCTGCGAGAAGGACGGGAAGGCGGCCTTGGCGGCAGCGACCGCCTTGTCGACATCGGCCTTCGAACCGACCGAGATCTTCGTGTAGGCCTCTTCGGTCGACGGATCGATGACATCCAGCGTCGCCGGCGCCACGGGCGCCACCCATTTGCCGTCGATGAAAAAGTTCAGGTGATTGCTCATGATAGGGCTCCGTTATCTGGAAATGGCGAGGAAATTAGCTGGAGAGCATAGGGCAGTTGGCGCCACGGCGCAGGCTGATATACGCCACGTCGCCGACGCTGAATTGAAAACCCTCGGCCCGGCGCGGCGCGTCGATCACCACCGGCATCCCCTGCCCCAGTTCGGCATGCAGACGCAAGGTGCGGCCGTGGAAGACGATGCTGTTGACCCGCGCCGGCGCGGTGCCGGGTTCGGCCTCGGTCGCCACCAGCAGGTCTTCCGGACGCACGCCGATGGTGCGCACAGAACCTTCGCCGGGTGCCTCGCCGGTTTCCGACACGGCCTCCAGCGGCAAGGGGCCTGCGGTGAAGCGCAGGCGATCGCCATCGCGGCCGACAAAGCGCGACTGCAGCAGGTTCATCGTACCGATGAAGCTGGCGACGAATTTGGTGGCGGGCCGGTCGTAGAGTGTCGCCGGCGGGGCGATCTGCTCGATGCGGCCCTTGTTCATGACGACGATGCGGTCTGAAATCGACAGCGCCTCGGTCTGGTCGTGGGTGACCATGACGAAGGTGGTGCCGAGCCTTGACTGAAGGCGCTTCAGTTCGACCTGCATCTGTTCGCGCAGATGTGCGTCGAGCGCCGACAGCGGCTCGTCGAGCAGAAGCACGCGCGGTTCGCAGACGATGGCGCGGGCGAGCGCAACGCGCTGGCGCTGGCCGCCCGACAGCTCTGACACGCGGGCGCCGATCTTGTCGCCGAGGCCGACCATGTCGAGCGCTTCGCCGACGCGCTTGGCCTGCTCGGTTCCGGACAGCTTGCGCAGCGACAGGCCGAAGCCGACATTTTCGGCGACGTTCATGTGCGGGAACAGCGCGTAGTCCTGGAATACGGTGTTGACCGGCCGGTCGAACGGCCGGAGCGCGGTGATGTCGCGACTTTCGAGCAGCACCTTGCCGCTCGACGGACTTTCGAAACCGGCGATGACGCGCAGGCTGGTGGTCTTGCCGCAGCCGGAGGGCCCAAGCAAGGTCAGGAACTCGCCGCGAGCGATGTCGAGATCGACAGTGTCGAGCCCGACGATGCCGCCGGGGAAAATCTTCGACACTGCATCCAGCCGGACGAGTGGATCAGGCGCCATCGCGCACCTCGGACGGTTTTGTCGTGTTGACCCAGAGGATCTGGCAGCGCTCGGCACCCGGATTGCGGAAGGCGTGCGGAAGCGTGCTCTTGAACGCAAAACTGTCGCCGGTCTTCAGCCCGTAGGTGGTCGAATCCACCACCAGCTCGACCTCGCCCGACAGGACGTAGCCGAACTCGTGGCCGGCATGGGCATAGGCCTCGGCGGTACCGCCGCCGGCCTCGACGGTCACCAGCATGCCGGTGAGCGTGGCGGCCGGTGGCGACAGCAGCGCCTTGGCGATGCCTTCCGACTTGACCGGGATCTGCCGCCGCTTGTCGGCGCGCACGCAGTAGAGATCGTTCCCCGCATCATGGCCGTCGGCGATCAGCGCCGACGGTTCGATGTCCAAAGCGGCGGCGAGCGGCCAGATCACTTTGACCCTGAGTGAGGACATGCCGCGCTCGATCTGGCTCAGCGCCCCGATCGACACGCCTGCCTTGGCGGCCAGCTCGGCAAGCGACAGCTTGCGCTCCAGCCGCAGCGCCCGCACGCGCCGGCCGACCCGCACGTCGGCATCGTCCTTCGGCCTGTCGGCCGCCTCGTCCAGCATGTCCATCAATCGGTCCTCGTTGCAGTCTCGATATCGGCACTGCCCTGTAGGGCTCCCCCTCCCCTTGTGGGAGAAGGTGTCGCCGAAGGCGACGGATGAGGGGTGTTCCAGCTTGGCGATGACGGCACTCCGTCACGCACCCCTCAACCGTCTCGGCGCTGCGCGCCGATCCACCGCCCGGGGCGAGTCACTTGTCTCGCCCGCCCTTCGGGCCCCACAAGGGGAGAAGGGAAGACCGGCCTCACCCACCCGCCTTGACCTTCTCGAACATCTTGGCGAGGTCGTCATTCTGTTTCATCGGTCCGGTGAAGACGGTGGTCTTCAGCATGACCTCCGGATCGGACGGCAGCTGCAGCTTGTCCAGTTCCTCCTTCGGCACGGCGGCAAAGGCCGAGCTGGTCGAACTGCCATAACCATAGGCCTGGATCAGGTATTTGCCCGAATCCGTCTCCAGCCGGCTGTTGATGAAATCATAGGCGAGGTCGACGTTCTTGGCGTCCTTCAGCATGACGAAGCCGCAGGCCCAGGTCAGCATGCCTTCCTTCGGCTTCATGAACTCGACCGGCACGCCCTGCTTCTTCAGCGAGGTGGCCGACGCGTTCCAGGTCATCGCGGCGACCAGCTGGCCGCTGGCCAGCGCCTGCTCCACCGAGGTCATGTCGGTGGTGTAATTGGAGAGCAGCGGGCGCTGTTCGCGCAGCTTTTCCGCCACCTTGTCCATTTGTTCCGGCGTCATGTCGAACGGATTGACGCCGGCGAGAAGTGCCGCCACGACGGGCGTGTCATGCACGGCGTCGATCGTCGCCATGCGGCCGGCATATTGCTTGTCCCACAAAAGGTTCCAGCTCGCTTCGGGATTCTTCACCAGATCGGTGCGGTAGAGGATCGAGGTGTTGCCCCAGTCCCATGGCACCATCCAGACCTTGCCGTCGCCGGCCTGCAAATCAGGCAGGTTCTTGAAGACCGGGAAGATCGAGTCCCAGTTCTTGATGCGCTTGGTGTCGATCGGCTGCAGCAGGCCCTCCTTGTTCCAGCGCGCCACCTTGTCGTAGCAGGGATGCGCAATGTCGGGGCGGAAACCGGCCTTGACCTTGGTGAAGGCGTCGTCGTCATCGCCGAAGATCGAGGCCTCGACGCCATCCGGATGGGCGGCAAGGAAGCTCTTGTTGAAGTCGGGCAGTTCATAGCCCGACCAGGTGAAGTATTGCAGCTTGTCGGCAGCGAAGGTGACGGTCGACGACAGTGCCAGCGCGAGAGCGGCGAGGCCGGCCCGTGCCTTGGTTCCGGTTATCAATTTCAGGTCGAATGCCATTTTCGTTCTCCTCTTCGTTGTTATGTCAGGCTGGATTGACGGCGGCTGTCCGGCGGGAGGCACCGAGCCCGCGGTGGCGCAAAATTTCAGCCAGGCCGGCGATGACGAAGGACACGACCAGGATCGCCGTGCCCAGCGCCATGACGGTTGGCAGCGACCGCGGGAAGCGCAGCTGGCTCCAGATGTAGAGCGGCAGCGTCGGCTCGGTGCCGGCCAGGAAGAAGACGACGATGAACTCGTCGAAGGACGTCAGGAAAGCCAGCATGAAGGCCGACAGCACGGCCGGCAGGCTGAGCGGCAGCATGACGCGCCGGAACGTCGTCCAGTCGGAGGCGCCGAGGTCGAGCGCCGCCTCGCGGATGGTTTTCGGGATAGCGGCGAAGCGGCTGCGCATGACGACCACGGTCGTCGGCAGCGCCACCAATATGTGGCCGAGCACGATGGCGAGGCGCGACGGGCCGAAGCCGACGAGATTGACCAGGATCAGCAGCGAAATGCCAACGATGACGCCGGGAATGAGGATCGGCAGCCGGGCGATGGCGCTGATGGTGGCGGCCAGCGGCGAACGGCCGTAGAGGTCCATGTAGGACACGGTGATGCCGCAGAGCGTGGCGCCGGAAGCGGCTATTGCCGCGATGACGAGGCTGTTGGCGAGTGCGCTTGAGAGCGCCGGATTGCCGTAGAGCGTCGCGTACCATTGCAGCGTGAAGCCTTGCAGCGGAAACGCCGCCTGGATCGAATCATTGAAGGAAAACAGCGGGATCAGAAGGATCGGCAGATAGAGGAAGACCAGATAGGCAAGCACGTAGAGGCCGAGCCAGCTGCCGCCTGCATTGGCCTCGGAGCGCGCCGCGCTCATGTGCGGCTGCCAAATCGGCGGTCGGCGTCGCGCGCGACCAGAACCACGCACAGGATGACCAGCATGACGCAGACCGACAGTGCCGCCCCGAACGGCCAGTCATTGGCCTTGCCGAACTCGGACTGGATCAGCGAGCCGATCATGGTGCTGGCCGGACCGCCGACCATGGCCGGGGTGACATAGTCGCCGACCGTCGGCACGAAGACAACGAGCGCTGCCGCCAGCACGCCCGGCATCGAGTTCGGCAGCACGACGCGGCGGAAGCTGGTGAAAGGTTTTGCGCCAAGGTCGGACGCAGCTTCGAGCAGCGATTTTGGAATAGTGTCCAGCGCCACATAGATGGGCAGGATGGCGAAGGGCGCATAGGCATGGGCGAGCGTGACAACAACGGCCGCCGGCGTGTTGAGGAAGGCCAGCGTCGGCTCCGACCAGATGCCGCTTTCGATCAGCGCCGAGTTGAGCACACCATTATAGGCAAGCACGATCTTCCAGGCGAAGACGCGCAGCAGATAGCTGGTCCAGAACGGAAGCGTCACCAGGAACAGCAGCAGGCCGCGCCGCCGCCCGGCATGGAAGGCGAGATAATAGGCGACCGGATAAGCGGTCACAACCGTCGCAAGCGTCACCAGGCCGGCGATTGCCAGCGAGCGCAGCGTCACCGTCCAGTAGAGCGGATCGGACGCCACGGTGGCGAAGTTCGCCACGGTGAGGCCGGCACCGAGCAGCGAGCCGTTATTGCCGCGAAAGGCGAGGAAGAGCACGAGGCCGAGGGCGAACAGGATGAGGAAGAAAGTGACCAGTCCGCCCGGCAGCAACATCGCGAAACGGAAAGCCGGTGAAGACCGGGATTCCGGCAGCGACTGCCCTGCTGCGATGGTCGACATCGAACTGTCCAACGGAATTATGAAATCGACTTAGCTTTTTTCATATTCATGAAACTGTCAAGCTGAATCGCGAGGCGCCAGAACCGCCGACGTCAAAATCAGCGCTCGAAGGCGTCCAACATCCGGTACCAGGCGATCGTCGCGGCGACGCCAATCTGGCGGAAGGCGTGGAACGGGATCGGCCGGATCGGCGACAGCGGGAACGGTAACTGGCTGATGTCGCCATTCGCAAGATAGCTCGCCATCCGCCCACCTAGCGCGGTCATCAGGCCGACACCGCGGCCCTGGCAGCCGACCACGGCGAGCAAGCCCGGCTCCGGCTCGTGGATATGCGGCAGATGGTCCGGCGTCATCGCCACACGGCCGAACCAGCGTTTTTCTATCGCGACGCCGGCAAGCACTGGATAGAGCCTGACCAGCGCCCGTTCGAGATGCGCCCAGTCACCCTCACTGGTCGGCAGCGCCATACGGCCACGGCCGCCGAGCACCAGCCGGCCGTCGGCGCTCTTGCGGTAATAGACGAGGATGCGGCGCGAATCCGACACTGCTTGGCCTTCCGGCAGGATCGTGGCTGCGAGATTGGACGACAGCGGCGCCGTCGCGATCTGGAAGGAATGCAGCGGCACGATCGTCTGAGCGAGGCCGGGAAGCAGTCCGCCGGTATAGGCGTTGGTTGCAAGGACAACCGCCTTCGCCCGCAATTCGGCGCCATTTCCCGTCGAGACGCGCCAAAGTCCGGCGTCCTTGGCGAGTTTCACCACTTTCTGGCGTTCGGCGATCCGGGCGCCGGCGGCCGTGGCGACCCGCGCCAGTTCCGACGTATAGGCGAGCGGGTCGATGATTCCGGCGCGGCGGTCGAGCCAGCCGCCGAGATAACCTTGCGCGCCGGTCATCGCCGCGATTTCCGTCTGGCTCAGAAGCTGGACATCGGCGCCGCGTGCCCGCCACTGCCGGTCCCTGCTGGCGGCCGCCTTCAGCGCGGTCTCGGTGTGCGCGGCCTGGATCCAGCCGTTGCGCGTGAACGGCACCGCCAGCTTTTCGTCGCGGATCAGGCTGAACACCGCATCGGCCGTCGAGGCGGCAAAATTGACCAGTGCCGCACCGCGCGCCGGACCGAAATGCTCGACGAGCCATTCCGGATCGTATTTGAGGCCGGGGATGACCTGGCCGCCATTCAGCCCCGACGCGCCCTCCCCGATCGCGCCGGCCTCCAGCACCTGAACGGCGAGACCGAGGCGCGCGGCGTGCAAGGCGGTCGACAGACCCATGATGCCGCCGCCGACGATGACGACATCGACAGGGCTGCCGGCCGGGAAAAGTGACGGGAATGCGCTTATCGCTTTGGGCTTTTGCCAGATCGGATCGGAAAAGGGCAAGGCTCACCTGAACGCGCTTGAAAATGAAAATCCTAGTGACGATTTCATTGATTTGAAAGAGGCGCATTCGCCTTGCGATTGGGGCACGCGATGAGCGTGTGGGGGTCCAGTGCGCCGGCGCCGGAGAAATCGAGAAAGCTCGGTTCCAGGATGGGATAGACCTTTGACAGGAATCCGTTGAAAGTGCCGCGCCGCCGGCCAGGCCACGGTTGACCCTCCGTCTGCGTGCTGGCGGCAGGACAAGCAAACAGAGGACCACAAGTCATGACCAATCCAAGCCACCTGCCCGCCGACGGCCTCTTCATCGGCCGCGCCAGGGCAGGCGACGCGTCCTATCCGCTGGTGGTCACGGTGCGCGACGGCATGGTCTTCGACATCACCTCGAGCGCGGCCCCGACGGTGCGTGACATTTGCGAGCTGGCTGACCCGGCCGGCCATGTTCGCGCCGCCAACGGCAAGCCGATAGGTTCGCTCGACGCGATTGCCGCCAACAGTTTCGCGGCCACGCGCGATCCTGCAAAAGCCTATCTGCTCTCCCCGGTCGACCTGCAGGCGGTCAAGGCGTCGGGCGTCACCTTCGTCGTCAGCCTGCTCGAACGCGTCATAGAAGAGCAGGCGCGCGGCTCGGCGGAAAAGGCCGATGCCATCCGTGCCGACATTGCCGGGCTGATCGGCCACGATCTGTCCAAGCTGAAGCCTGGTTCGCCCGAAGCGATGGAGATCAAGGCCAAACTCATCCAGCGCGGTGCCTGGTCGCAATATCTGGAGGTGGGCATCGGCCCGGATGCCGAGATCTTCACCAAGTGCCAGCCGATGGCCTCGGTGGGTTTCGGCGCCGATGTCGGCCTGCATCCGGTGTCGACCTGGAACAATCCGGAGCCGGAGATCGCCATGATCGCCGCCAGCAGCGGCAAGATCGTCGGCGCCACCATCGGCAACGACGTCAATCTGCGCGATGTCGAGGGACGCTCGGCGCTGTTGCTCGGCAAGGCCAAGGACAACAACGCCTCGGCCTCGCTCGGCCCGCTCATTCGGCTGTTCGACGACACCTTCTCCATCGACGACGTGAAGCAGGCCATCGTGCGCCTGAAGGTCGAGGGCGAGGACGGGTTTTCACTGGAGGGCGCCAGTTCGATGGCCGAGATCAGCCGTTCGCCGGAAGAGCTGGTCGCCGCCGCAATGGGGCCGCACCACCAGTACCCGGATGGGTTGGCGCTCTATCTCGGCACCATGTTCGTGCCGTCGAAGGATCGCGGCGAGAAGGGCAAGGGTTTTACCCACAAGGTTGGCGACATCGTCACCATCTCGTCAGAGAAATTCGGCGCGCTGGTCAACCGTGTCCGGCTGTCGCCCGACTGTCCGCACTGGACCTATGGCGCCAGCCATTTGATGCGCGACCTCGCCAAGGCCGGTTTGATCTAGCCGCCCGCTGCGACCGGGAGCGTCTCACCCCTTTCATTGTTGAATGCCGGACGCTTCGGCGGCGAGGACGACAGGCCAATCCGATGAAGCTCCGGTTGCCCGGAAAATATCACCGCAACTGATGCGATCTGATGGGATTGCTGATGGCGCAGCGTCGTGCGCCAACGTCCATTGGCTGGTGGAGGCTTGCCAGTCCCCGAAAAAGGGAATGCGCTGGGAGCGTCCGGTCGGCGCTGGCAGGAGATGCGGTCTGTTGACCGCTTCGCGCCTGATGGGAAGGTCGTTTTCAACATGGGAGGAAATCAAATGCTGTCGAGGCTAAGACTGCTCGTGCTTGGCTTGATCGCGCTCGTTGCCATTCCGGCGATGGCGCAAGCCAAGACGTTCTACTGGATTTCGCATGGCGGCCCGGCCGACCCGGTCTGGACCTACTTCCTGGCCGGTGCCAAGCAATGGGCGACTGACACCGGCAACACCGTCAACACCTCGTTTCACAATGGTGACGTGGCCTCGCAGCAGGAGGCGGTGCGCGCCGCCATCTCGGCCAAGGCCGACGGCATCGTCACCACCAGCCCCGACCCGGGCAGCCTGGTCGAGATCGTCAAGGAAGCGCGCGCCGCCAACATCCCGATCATCAACTTCAACACGCCTGACCCGAAGGCCAACTTCAACGCCTATGTCGGCGGTGACAACGTCACTTTCGGCAAGCACTGGGCGCAGTATCTGGTCGACAAGGGCTTGGTGAAGAAGGGCGATTTCGTCTGGATGCCGGTCGAAGTTCCCGGCGCCACCTATGGCGTTCAGGAAGAGGAAGGCATCAAGAGCGTCTTCGGCCCACTCGGCATCACCTATGAAATCACCGAAGCGACGCTTGACCAGGCCGAAGTGATCAGCCGCATGGTCGACTACCTCACCGCCAACAAGGCCAAGGTCAAGGCGATCATCGGCCTCGGCGACCTCGTCACCGGCTCGATCAAGCGGGTGTTCGACCAGGTCGGCGTCAAGCCGGGCGAAATTCCGGTCGTCGGTTGGGGCAACTCGCTCGACACCACCCAGGAAGTGCTCAACGGCTACGTCAATGCCGGCCAGTGGCAGGATCCGCAGGCGACCAGCTATGTCGCGCTTTCGCTGGCCAACATGGCTGCGAGCGGCATTCCTCCGGGCTTCAACGTCATCACCGGCGCGCTCTACGAAAAGGACACCGCCGAAGTGTACGACAAGATCCTGTCCGGCAAATAAACCCACGACTACCAGTGCCGCGTTTCTTTCGACGCGCGGCACTGGACTATCGTCGCCGGAGCCCGCCGCGTCTGCGGTGCAGGTCTCAGCCCATTCCTTTCATGTCGCGGGTTGCTCGTGGAAAATCGTTCCCTCGTCCAAAGCCTGGTCAGCAGGCCGGAATTCGGGCCATTCGTCCTGCTCGTCATCGAGCTGGTCGTCTTCTGGGGCATCAATCCCGACTTCCTTTCGCCGCAGAACATCTCCAACATACTGGCCTTCACCGTAGAGCTTGGCCTGATCGCGCTGGCGATGACGCTGCTGATGACGTCGGGCGAGTTCGACCTCTCGGTCGGTTCGCTGTTCGGCTTCTCGCCGGTGCTGATGTGGACGCTGTTCAACAGCGGCGTCACCTCGCTGGAGATGGGGCTCGTCGTTGCGCTGGTCGTCGCCGCCTTCATCGGGCTGGTCAATGGCTGGTTCGTGACACAGCTCAAGATCCCGTCCTTCCTGGTGACGCTCGGCATGCTGCTGGTGGTGCGCGGCACGGCTTTGTTCGTCACCGACGGATTTCCGCAGCGGACATGGAGCGCCGAAGGCAGCTGGCTGGCGGAAGCGCTGGTCGGCGATTTCTTCATCGGCCCGTTTCGCGTCTACATGTCGCTGTTCTGGTTCATCGCCGCGGCGAGCGCACTGGGCTACGTGCTGACGCAGAGCCGCACCGGCAACTGGATCCAGGCGGCCGGCGGCAACCCTAACGCGGCGCGCGCCCGCGGCGTCAACGTCAGCGGCGTCAAGATCGGCCTGTTCGTGCTGTCGTCGCTGATGGCCTCGCTCGCCGGCGTCATCTCTTCGCTGCGCACCTCGGCGGCCAACCCCAATAGCGGTACCGGCTACGAGCTCGAAGTCATCGCCATGGTGGTGATCGGCGGCACGGCGCTTACCGGCGGACGCGGCACGATCATCGGCACCGTGCTCGGCATCCTGATCCTGCGCGTGATGCGCAACGGCATCGTGCTGATCGGCGTGCCGGGGCTCGCCTACAACATCTTCATCGGCGCCATTATCCTCGGCATGATGGCGCTTCACTCATGGCTGGAACGCCGCCATCAGGCAGGGACGTGAACCATGGCTGAACCGCTCATCCGCATGACGAACATTCGCAAGTCCTACGGGCGCGTGCAGGCGCTGGTGGACGCCAATTTCCACGTCAACGAACAGGAGATCGTCGGCCTGCTCGGCGACAACGGCGCCGGCAAGTCGACGCTGATCAAGGTGCTGTCGGGCGCGGTGCCGCTGACCAGCGGCGACATCTTCATCCGCGGCAAGAAGGTCAACCTGCGCAGCACCAGCGACGCTATCGCCCACGGCATTGAGACGATCTACCAGGACTCAGCACTGGTCACGCAATTGTCGATCGCCCGCAATTTGTTCCTCGGCCGCGAGCCGATCAAGCCGCCGCGCTTCCTCAACCGCATGGACCAGGAAGCCATGAACGTCGTGGCGCGCGACCTGCTCAAACAGGTCGGCATTTCCAAGAACATCCCGCCAACGACGCCGATCGGCTCGCTGTCGGGCGGCGAGCGGCAGGCGGTGGCGATCGCGCGGGCCATGCATTTCGACAGCGACCTGATCATCCTCGACGAGCCGACCAACAATCTCGGCGTCGCCGAGACGCGAGGCGTGCTGAGCTTCGTGCGCAGCGCTCGCGATTCCGGTCACTCGTGCATTTTCATCGCCCACAACATCCATCACGTCTTCCAGGTGGTCGACCGCATCGTCGTCATGCGCCGGGGCAAAGTGGTGGCCGACGACATCGACCCGAAGAAGACCAATGTCGCCGAGGTCGAACGGATTATCACCGGCATGTCCGACAAGGAGATCCACGACGCCATCGTCGAGGGCACGCAGCGGCCGGGTTAAGCACTGTCTATCGCTGTCTGGCACAGGATCGCATCAGCTCCTATGACTGTGACAATGAAAGCCACCGTTGCCGATATCGCCAGGAGCTGCGGGCTGTCGACCGCGACCGTCGACCGCGTGCTGAACAACCGGGCGGGCGCCAGCGCCGCCAACCGGCAGCGTGTGATGGAGGCTGCCAGGCAGCTCGGCTATCTGCCTGTCTTCGACCAGGTGGCGCTGCCGTCGAAGCCGGCGCATCTGGAGTTCTTCCTGCCGATCGGCTCGAACGCATTCATGATCGATCTCGCCAAACATATCGAGGACTATGCGGCGCGCCTGCCGCTGGTCGCGTCCTGCCGCATCCATAACCTCGCCGGGATCGCGCCCGGCGCACTGCAGGGCGCCATCGAGAACCTGTCGCTCAAGGCGAACGGCGTCGGCGTTATCGCCGTCGATCATCCGAGAACCCGCAACATCCTGCGCGAGGTGGTCGAGGCCGGCATCCGTCTGGTCACGCTGGTATCGGACGTTCCGGCGGCACCGCGCTCGGCCTATGTCGGCATCGACAACCGGGTTGCCGGCCGCACCGCGGCACTTCTCATGGGCCGCTTCCTCGGCGGCCGCACCGGATATCTGGCCATGGTCGTCGGCTCGCGCTCCTATCGTGGACATGAGGAACGCGAAATGGGCTTCCGCTCCGTGCTCGGCGAGGAATTCCCCAACCTCACCGTCTCAAGCGCCGTCGAGATCAATGACGAGCCGGAGGTGAGCTACACGGCGACGATGAAGGCACTGCACAACGAGCCGGAGCTGCTCGGCATCTATTGCGTCGGCGCCGGCCGCTCGGGCGTCGCCAAGGCACTGCTGGAAGCAAGGCCGAAGAAGAAGCCGGTGTTCATCTGCCACGACCTGACCAGGGAAACGCGCGGCTATCTGGTCGACGACATCGCCGACGTCGTCATCGACCAGAATGCGCGGCTGATCGCCGAACAGTCGGTCATCCGCCTGCTCGGCTCGATCGCGTCTTCGGCGCCTTACCTGACGAAAAAATTCATCGAGCCGCGTCTGATCTTCAAGGAAAACGTGCCGGTTCAATAGGTTAGAGGGCCAGGGCAAGGCCGCTTTGTCCGGATTTGTAGGAGGATTGGTGCGTGGTGCGGCAATTCTGCACACCTGCTATGCAACTTTTATGGTTGCCGAATCATTAAGCAATCGGTAGATATCTGGGTGTCGGCCATCTACTCCTCCCAGATGCGATGCCGACGCTGAATGCGGCGCACCTCCTCCCGCGTCTCATTCGAAATCGAGCCCGCTGCCACCTCCTCCCGGCAGCGGGCTTTTTTCTTGCCCTCGCGAAATTCGAAAACAGTTGAAGGCTGCGTCTTGGTCGCAGCCCTGCCCGTCAGCGCACCCTAAACGACGCGATCAGGCCTTCCGCCATGCGCACGAACTGCGCGCTCGGGCCTTCGGCGCCGACGCTCTGCATCGAGACGCGCGCGCCTTCGAGCAGCAGCGACAGCGTGTCGGCGAGAAGCTCGGCCTGGCCGACGCCGGCGTCGCGGCAGAGGCTCACTAGCCGATCGCGCTGGGCTTCCTTGAGTTCCTTGATGACGCGCCGCGCCGGATGATCGGTCTCGCTGAGCTCGATGGCGGCATTGGCCATGTCGCAGCCGCGGCTGTCGGCGTTCAGCATATCGGCGGCCTTGCGAACCCAGGCATGCAGTTGCGCGAGCTTGTCGCCGGGATACTCGGCCTCGAATGCGTCCCATATCGCAGCACCCTTGCATGCAGTGGCGCGCAGGCATTCGATGATCAGATCGTCCTTGGACTCGAAATGACGGTAGAGCGTCATCTTGTTGGTGCCGGCGGCCTCGGTGATGGCATCGACGCCGACGCCCTTGATGCCATGCTTGTGAAACATGTCCTGCGCCGTCTCCAGGATCCGATCCCGGGGGCGAGCGCGTTCCGCAGTGCCGTCTGCCATCGAAGTCTCCTTGTCTCCCTAAAAATTCGGTGCACCTCTTGACTAGGGTGTTACCGGTCTGTAACTTCTGCAATGTTACTTACTGGTAACACCTAGTGCGTTCCACGTCAACGACAAGGCACCGCCAACAGGCTCTGCCGGAGCGGAGTAGGACAGAAAACTGCCTGTCATGCGGCTTCGGCCGGTGAGAACGAGAAAAACGGTTCGCGATCATCCGATGCGAATCGCAAGCCAGGAGCCGCTCCTATGTCGCAGCGCAAGGATTTGACTATCGATGAAGCCATCCGGGATCCGATGATCCGGCTGGTGATGAAGGCGGACCGCGTCGATCCGCTCGCCTTCGAGGCGACGCTGCGTTCGCTGGCGGCCGCGCAGGCGCCAGCCCGCCGGGCGCCGCCGCGTTTTCCGGAAGAGACGGCGGGCAGCCGGCAGCTGTCCAGAATCGCCAATGCCTTTGGCGAAGCAAAAGCATTCAACGAGGCCTGCGTCTCATGGTGAACTATTTCATCCACCGCCCGATCTTCGCGTCGGCGATCGCCATCATCATGGTGCTCGCCGGGGCGATTTGTTATTTCCTGTTGCCGGTCTCGCAGTTCCCCGACATCACGCCGCCGCAGGTTGTGGTCAGCGCCCAGTATCCAGGCGCCAGCGCGCAGGTGGTGGCCGACACCGTCACCACGCCGCTCGAGCAGCAGATCAACGGCGTCCAGGGCATGACCTACATGTCGTCGTCGAGCTCCAATGACGGCTCCTCGACCATCACCATCACTTTCGATGTCGGCTATCCGCTGAGCACGGCGGCCGTCGACGTCCAGAACCGGGTGTCGCAGGCGGCATCCTCGCTGCCGGCGATCGTCAACCAGGGCGGCGTGACGATCAAGAAGCAGAACCCGAATTTCGTCCTCATCGTCGACCTCACCTCGCCCGACGGCTCCGTCGATCCGGTGGCGCTGAGCAACCTCGCCTATCTGCAAGTGGTCGATCCGCTGAAGCGCCTGCCCGGCGTCGGCGACGTGCAGATCTTCGGCGAGCGGCGCTATTCGATGCGCGTCTGGCTCGATCCCGACAAGCTTGCCAATCTCGGCATCACCGCCGTCGACGTGCAGAACGCGATTTCCGAACAGAACGTCCAGGTGGCGGCCGGCAAGATCGGCCAGTCGCCGGCGCCGGCCGGCACTGCGTTCGAGATGCAGGTCAACGCGGTCGGGCGCTTGAGCGATCCGAAGGAGTTCGGCGACATCGTCGTGCGCGCCAATTCCGCGACCGGCTCGCTGGTGCGGCTGAAGGATGTCGCCCGCATCGAACTCGGCGCCCTGCAATATTCCTCGTCGGCCTTCTTCGGCAAGGACCCGACCGTGGTGCTCGCCGTATACCAGATGCCGGGCTCCAACGCGCTCGATCTGCAGCAGCGCGTCAAGGACAAGATGCAGGAACTGTCGGCGCGCTTCCCCAAGGGCGTCAGCTACGCCATGCACTACGACACGACGCGCTTCGTCTCGGCCTCCATGCATGACGTACTGATCACGCTCGGCGAAGCGCTGGTGCTGGTCGTCGCGGTGGTGTTCATCTTCCTGCAGAGCTGGCGCACGACGATCATCCCGACCATCGCCATTCCGGTGTCGCTGGTGGCGACTTTGGCCGTCATGTACATGCTCGGCTTCTCGCTCAACATGCTCTCCCTGCTCGGCATGGTGCTGGCGATCGGCCTCGTCGTCGACGACGCCATCGTCGTGGTCGAGAATGTCGAGCGACAATTAGAGGCCGGCCTCAAACCGCTCGCCGCGACAAGAGCGGCGATGGCCGAAGTGACGGGTCCGATCATCGCCACCACCGCCGTGCTGATGGCTGTGTTCGTGCCGGTGGCTTTCATCCCCGGCGTCTCCGGGCGGCTCTACAACCAGTTTGCGCTGACCGTGGCGATTTCCGTCGGCATCTCCGCCTTCAATTCGCTGACGCTCAGTCCGGCGCTCTCAGCCGCCTTCCTGCGCCATCGCGGCGAAACGAAGTTCTTCCTGTTCCGCTGGTTCAATGCCGGCTTCGAAAAGCTGTCGCATGCCTATGCCAATGGCGTGCGCATCCTGATCCGCCTGCGATGGATCATGCTCGGCGTGTTCGCGGCGGGCCTGGTGGCGACCTATTTCGTCTGGCAGAAGCTGCCTTCGACCTTCCTGCCTGTCGAGGACCAGGGCTATTTCTTCGTCGTCATCCAGCTGCCGGACGGCGCCTCGCTGGAACGCACCGACGCGGTGGCGCAGAAGGCGCGCGACATCCTGCAATCGACGCCCGGCGTCGACATTGTCGGCTCGATCAGCGGCCTCAACTTCCTCACCAGCGCCGCCCAGTCGAACTCGGCGGTGGAATTCGCCATCCTGAAGCCATGGGACGAACGCGGCCCCGACCAGAGTGCATCCAAGCTCGTCGCCGAGGTGCGCAACAAGCTGCTGCAGATTCCGGAAGCCTTTGCGCTTAGCTTCGATCCACCTTCGATACCGGGCCTCGGCACCACAGGCGGCTTCGAATTCCAGGTCGAGGATCTGACAGGCCGCGGCAGTGCTGCACTCAACGACGCCACGCAAGCGGTGATCGCCGAGGCGCGCAAGCAGCCCGAACTCAACCCGCAGCAATTGTTCTCGTCGTTCTCGACCTCGACGCCGCAGTTCAACTATGACCTCGATCGCGCCAAGGCGAAGCTTTTGGGCCTCAGCCTGCCCGACGTGTTCAACACGCTGCAGATCTATCTCGGCTCGCTCTATGTGAACGACTTCAACCTGTTCGGCCGCACCTTCCGGGTGACGATCCAGGCCGACAAGGACGCGCGTGCCGGTGCGGCCGACATCTCGCGGCTCTATGTGCGCAACGCCTCCGGCGGCATGGTGCCGCTGAGCACGTTGGGTAAACTGGTGCCGATCGTCGGTCCGGAAACCGTGCCGCACTACAACAACAATGCCTCGGCCCTGATCAATGGCGGTGCTGCGCCCGGCTTCTCGTCCGGACAGGCGGTGGCGGCGATGGAACGCGCCGCGGCCACGGCGCTGCCGAGGGATTTCGGCTATGAATGGACGGGCATTACCTTCCAGGAACTGAAGGCCGGGTCGATCGCGTCCGTCGTCTTCGCGCTGGCCATGGTGTTCGTGTTCCTGATCCTGGCGGCGCAGTATGAAAGCTGGGCCATGCCGTTCATGGTGCTGCTGGCGGTGCCGCTCGCTCTCTTCGGTGCCTTTGCGGTGCTGTTGCTGCGCGGCATGCAGATCGACGTCTACTCGCAGATCGGCTTCGTCATGCTGATCGGCCTGGCGGCGAAGAACGCCATCCTGATCGTCGAGTTCGCCCGGCGACGGCGCGAGGAAGGCCTCAGCATCGTCGACGCGGCCATGGAAGCGGCACGGCTGAGACTCCGGCCGATCCTGATGACGGCCTTCGCCTTCATCCTCGGCGTGCTGCCGCTGATGTTCGCCACCGGTGCTGGTGCCGCCAGCCGGCAGTCGATCGGCACCACCGTCTTTGGCGGCATGGTTGCGGCGACGGTGCTGTCTCTGGTGTTCGTGCCGGTCTTCTATGCGGTGATCGAACAGCTGCGCGAGCGTCGCGAGCGCAGCGGTGACACGCCCGTACATACTGAACCAACGACTGAACCGGCGCTCGCGCGACTGGCCGAAGCGGCCGAATAGGATTGGAGATATCGATCATGCGTAAATGGAAAATCGCTTTGGGAACGGCCGTCGCGCTGGGCGCAATCTCGGTGGCGAGCGTGCATCTGCTCGACATGGGCAATCTCGGTGTCAATGCCGGCACCGCCGGGGCGGCCCCGGCTCCGGCCGCGTTCGTCATGCCGGTGCCGGTGGTGAACGTCGTCAGGAAGACGATCCCGATCTATCTCGACTATGCAGCCCGCACCGAGCCGATCCGCAGCATCACGCTGCAGGCGCGCGTGCCCGGCTATCTGCAGGAGCAGGCTGCCGCCGACGGCAGCGACGTCAAGCAGGGCGACCTGCTCTACAGAATAGCTCCGGAGGATTTCCAGGCGGCTCTCGACCAGGCAAAGGCGCAGGTGCAGCGCGACACGGCAACGCTCGACTATGCGCGCTCCAATCTCGGCCGCGGCACCGAGCTCGCCAAGAGCGGCTATCTCGCCAAGGACAGCTTCGACCAGCGCACCAGCACGTTGCGCGAAGCCGAAGCCTCGCTCGCGGTCAACCAGGCAGCGGTGCGGACGGCCGAGCTCAATCTGAGCTATGCCGAAATCAAGGCGCCGTTCCCCGGCCGCATCGGCCGCAACCAGGCCTCGGTCGGCACGCTGGTCAGCGTCGCCGGCACGGTGCTCAACACGCTGGTGCAGCTCGATCCGATCTACGTCACCTTCAATCCGAGCGAAACGGATTTGGCGCAGATCGAGCAAGCCAAGGCGGCAGGCCCGATCGATGTCGATATCCTGCTTCCCGGCGAGACGGAGCCGAGCCAGAAGGGTCAGCTCACCTTCATCGACAACACGGTCGACCACTCGACCGGCACGATCACGGCGCGTGCGACGATCGGCAATGCGAAGTTCGCGCTGCTGCCCGGCCAGTATGTTCGGGTGCGGCTGCACATCAAGGAGCAGCCCGACGCGCTGATGGTGCCGCAGGTGGCGCTGGGCTCCAGCCAGCTCGGCAAATACCTCTATGTCCTCGGCAAGGGCAACACGGTCGACCAGCGCATCGTGTCGCTCGGGCCGGTCAATGGCGATCTGATCGCCATCTCCAGCGGCATTGCCGAAGGCGATCAGGTGATCACAGGCAATTTGCAGAAGATCGGACCCGGAATGCCGGTGTCGCCGCTGCCCCAGAAACCGGCCACCTGACAACCCCCGTCAGGCCCGGTCCAACGGCGCCCTCGGCCTCAAGCCGGGGGCGCCGTTTTGCCGAGCAGGTCGACAAGGCCGGCGACATCGGCACGCTCAGCCTTCGCCGGAAGCATGAAGGCGCAGTAGGGATGGCCGAGACGCACCGATACGGATGAGAGCGCGATGAGGCGGCCGGCTTCCAGGTCGGCGCGGGCCATGACCCGCTGGCCAAGGGCTACGCCGAGGCCGAGCCGGGCCGAGGCGATCGCCAGGCTGGACAGGCCGACGCGCCGCCCCTGCGAGGGATCGGGCGAAGGATTCTGTCCTGCAGCGGTGAACCAGTCCGCCCAGCTCGGATGCGTGGCATAGTTCGGTCCCCAGTTGGTGTGGATAAACATGCTGTCGTGCAAGCCCTCGAGGTGAGACGCGCCATTGCCGTGGCGGCGCCAAAAATCCGGCGCGCAGACCGGCAGCACGTCGTCATGGACGAGGCGGACGAGCTTCAAGCCGGGATAGTGATAGTCGCCGTAGCTGATGCGCAGATCGATGTTCTGGCGCGCAAAGTCGACAGGGTCATCCTCGACCCGGACGTCTATCGCCATTTGCGGAAAGGTTTCCAGAAGCACGGCCAGTTTTGGCGCCAGCCAGAGTTCGGCCAGCGAGAACGGCACGCTCACGACAAGACGCGTCTTCAAGCCGCCTTCCAGCATGCGCCGGCCGATCGCAGCGATGTCGCCGAGAGCGCGCGACGCCTGCGGGTAGATGGCATGGCCGGCATCGGTCAGCGCGATGCGGTTGCCGCTGCGCACGAACAGCTGCTTGCCGAACCAGCTCTCTAGATTGCGTATCTGCTGACTGACCGCGGCAGAAGAGACACCGAGCTCGGTAGCGGCCAGCGTGAAGCTGCCGGCTCGCGCCGCAACCTCGAAGACCTTGATTGCGTTCAGTGGCGGTAGCCTGTCCATTCCGAGCCTCGGCAAGTTTTTCTTTCGAAACCCTAATAATTTTCCGCGTTGAGAGAAAGATTTTTTTGCCGTCTTCTGTTTCCGAAACCCGGAGCATTTACGATGAACGACATTCTCGACCTGGACCGCTATCCACTCGACCGTGAAGGCAGCGCCGAATGGAAGCGCCTTGTGGAAACCTCCGCCGCCGCACTCGAGGCCGACGGCATGTTCAATCTGGAAGGTCTTCTGCGCCCCGGCATCGCCGAGAAGGCCGCGTCGGAAATCCGGCCGGTCATGGATACGCGCTCGCATGTTCACAAGCGGATGCACAACATCTACTTCAAGCCTGACATTCCCGAGCTTGCGCCCGACCACCCGGCGCTGCGCAAGGTCGAGACCATCAGCCACACCGTCTGCGCCGACCAGATTCCGGGCAGCACCGTGCTTGCCATCTATGAGTACGAACCGCTGCTGCGCTTCCTGGCAGCGGCAATGGGCAAGCCGCGGTTGCATGTCATGCAGGATCCGCTGGCCCGCACCAATGTCATGGCCTATCGCGCCGGCGAGGCACTGAACTGGCATTTCGACCGTTCGGAGTTCACCACCACCCTTCTGCTGCAGGCCGCCGAGCGCGGCGGCGACCTCGAATACCGCACCGATCTCCGGTCCGACGGCGATCCGAACTATGACGGCGTTGCCAGGCTGCTCGAAGGGCGCGATCCTGAGGCGAAGATCTTGCGCATGAAGGCGGGTACGCTGAACGTCTTCCGTGGCAAGAACACCGCGCATCGCGTCACCACCGTCGAGGGCAGTTGCGAGCGGATGATCGCGGTGTTTTCCTACTACGAGAAACCGGGCGTGATGTTCAGCGCGGAGGAGCGGGTGGGCTTCTACGGCAGAGCAGCCTGAGACCGCCAATCAGAAAAGCGGGCAACCAAGAAACTCACTATTGCTAGATTGTCGACAATCTGCTTGTCTTGTCTTCGGTACCATCCGGAGTGAGCGCATGGCCAAGCTGGACTTCAGTCCGATCGCGGATACGACGCGCAGGGCCGAGATCGTGGCGCTGCTCAGGCGGGCGATCCTGACCGGCCAGCTGGAGCCGGGACAGAAGCTCAACGAACTCAGGATTTCCGAACAGATGCGGGTCAGCCGCGCGCCGCTGCGCGAGGCGATGCGTGAACTGGTGCAGGAAGGCATCCTGACCAGCATCCCCTATGCCGGCACATTCGTGATCAATGTGATCGCCAAGGACATCGACGACGCCTATTCGTTCAACAAGGTGATGGACGAGCTCGCCATCGAGCGGGCCTGGAAGCTGCGCGACCAGCGCTTCTTCGACGAGCTCGACCGGCGCCACGAAGCGGTGAAGCAGGCGACGCGCGATCTAGACACAACCCGCCAGATCGAAACGGCGCTGCAGCTGCACGGCCTGATCTATGAATGGGCCGACAACTCGGTGCTCTTGGAAACCTGGCAACGGCTGACCAGCCGGCTGCAGATGTATTTCGCGCTCCACCAGCGGGCCCGCAACGAGCCGGTGCCATCCGAGGATGTCCACGAGACCTATGTGCAGCTGCTGAAGGGCAAGGACATGCGTGCCGCCCAGCGCCATGCCCGTGAACATATCGACCTCGATTTCGAAGAGCTTCTTTCCTACGCGCGCGGCCTCGAAAAGCGCGCGTCGAAGGGCGCCTGACCAATCCCGAACTTTGCCGACAACGGACAACAACGTGAAGATCAAATCCATAAAAGCCTACCATGTCGTGCAGCCCTTCGTGGACGGGCCCTACCGCATGTCCAAGGGGCGCGTGGCCGACGCCTTCGACGCGGTGATCGTCGCCATCACCTCCGACAGCGGCATCACCGGCTGGGGCGAGATGGCGCCGCTCGGCAATTTCTATTCGCCGGCCTTCCCGGCAGGAACGCGTGCCGGCGTGGTCGAAATCGCGCCGTACCTGATTGGCCAAGATCCGCGCGGCCTGGCCGGCATCGGCCGGCTGATGGACACGGTGTTCAAGGGCCATCCCTACATCAAATCGGCGCTCGACATGGCCTGCTGGGATCTGGCGGCGCGCGCCGCCGACGTGCCGTTGGTGACGCTGCTCGGCGGCCGCGAAAGCGAGACGGCAGAACTCTACAAGGTGGTCACGCACGGCACGGTCGATCAAATGGCCGCACTCGCCAAGCGCATCGTCGGCCAGGGATTCCACCGGCTGCAGGTCAAGGTCGGCGGCAATGTCCGTGACGACATCGAACGTGTCAGCGCCGTCGCCGATGCCGTGCCGAACGGCACCGTCATCTTCTGCGACGCCAATGCCGGCTGGACGCCCTACCAGGCGCGCCAGTTCGCCGACGCCACGCGGGCCGTCGACTACACGTTCGAGCAGCCCTGCACGACGATCGATGAAAACATGTCGGTGCGCCGCTCGCTGGACAAGCCAATGGTGCTCGACGAATCCGTCGCGTCGCTGGACGACATGCTCGACATTCATCGCAAGGGCGCGGCCGACGGGCTGACGCTGAAGATCTCGCGTCTGGGCGGCGTGACCAAGACGCGCCAGATCCGCGACCTCGCCGTCGATCTCGGCTTCATGATCACGGTAGAGGACACCGGCGGCGCCGAGATCGACACCGCCGCGATGGCGCATCTGTCGCTGTCGACGCCGGAAGAGCGCCGGCTGCATGCTATCGCCTTCCACGAATGGGTGACGGTCCGCACAGCCTCCAACATGCCTCCGGTGACCGGCAGCAGCATGGGCATTCCGGACGGTCCGGGCCTCGGGATCGATGTCGTGCCCGACCTGCTCGGCAAGCCCTTCTTCGAGATCGGCTGAGATGAAAATCCGCCGCATAGATGCGACGCCGATCAATCTCAGGCTCGAAGCGCCTTATGCCTGGGTGTTCGGCGAACTCGACGGCTTCTCACCAACCATCGTCGAGGTCGAGACCGAGGACGGTCTGGTCGGCCTCGGCGAGGCGCCGACGCCAGCCGCAGCGGCGATCATCAATGATGTGCTGGCACTACGAATCGCCGGTCGCGACGCGTTCGACATCGCCGGTGCGGAAGAAGCCTGCCTGCCCTACTGGACCGGCGTGCAGTCCATCAACGACCGCAGCCGCATCATGGCCTTCGGCGCCATAGAGATGGCGTTGTGGGACCTGCGCGGCAAGGCGTGGAAGCAACCGCTCTACCAGTTGCTCGGCGGCGCCGTGCGCAAGGACATCCCGTTCACGGACTATTTCTCACTGCGCGGCGATGGTCCCAAGGTGAAGGGCGAGAAAACGCCGGAGGAAGTCGCCGACTATTGCGCCGAGCTGCACGAAACCCACGGCACGACGTTCTTCGAAGGCAAGTTCTCGATGCAGGATACAAAAATCTCGCTGAAGATGGTCGAGCTGATCCGCAAAAAGCTCGGCGACGATGTGATGATCCGCATCGATTCCAACCAGGCCTATTCGCTGGCGACGGCCAGGCGGCTGGCGCGGCCGCTGGAAGAGCTAGGCGTGCGCAACTGGGAAGATCCGGTGGCGACCATCGAGGAGATGCGCGAATTGCGCCGCCATTGCTCAATCCCGTTTTCGACCCACAACATCGACATCGCCCGCGCGATGGAGATCAGGGTGCCGGACGCTTTCGTCGGCAACCCGACCGCCCATGGCGGCATCGGCCGCATGCTGCGCTTCGTCGGCGCCTGCGAGCACGCCGGGATCGATTTCTGGTGCTACAGTGGCGACAGCGGCATCGGCAGCGCCTGCTATCTGCATCTGTGCGCCGCGCTCGGCTGGATCAGGGAACCCAACCAGTCGCTGTTTCGCATGTGGCCGATCGACGTGATCGAGGAAGGCCCATTTGCGCCGAAGAATAATGTCGTGCGCGTGCCCGAAGGCCACGGCCTCGGCGTCACCCTGTCGCGCGAGAACCTTGCCGCCTGCCATCGCGACTTCGTCGAGAACGGGCCGTGCAACAAATATCACGACCCGGCAAAGCCCGGCACCTATCGGCGCCTGCCGTTGAACTAGGAGTGATCACACGAACCGACAGGAGACGGATACAACAAGAGAAGCCCGGAGCTGCGACACGATCGAGGAATGCGGGACGAACGGGTGGAAGCAGTGTCCGAAATCCGGCTCCTACCTCGCAAGACCGGAAGGACCGGACAGGACCGCATGTTAGAGTTCCGGTCGAAGACCACATTGACGGCCGGGATCCAGGAGAACTCCACGGAATTCGTCAATCACAAGAACATTCGTCAATCACAAGAACACAGGGGAAAGGATAAATCCATGAGCAAGAACTATCGCCTTCTCGACATCATCCGGCGCTCGCGCTCGCCGCTCGAAAACCATCTCATCGACGGGCTGGTCGACGGCCGGGTCAGCCGCCGCGACTTCATCCGCCACGGCAGCCTGCTCGGCCTGTCGCTGCCACTGCTGGGCGGCATCAGCACAGCCGTCGGCTTCAGTGCCATGCCGTCGCTCGCTCGCGCAGCGGGCGCGCCCGGCGCCACCATCCGCGTGGCGAGCAGCGTGCCGGCGGCAGCGATCGACCCGGTGACAATCGCCGATGCCGGCGGCCTGCTGGTGATGCAGCAGGTCGCCGAGTTCCTCTGCATCGACGGGCCCGACCTGGTGTTGCAGCCGGCGCTGGCCGAAAGCTGGAAGCCGAACGACAAAGGCACGGTCTGGACCTTCAAGCTGCGCAAGGGCGTCAAGTTCCACAGCGGCGGCGAGATGAAGGCCGACGACGTGGTGGCCAGCATCGACCGCCTCGCCGATCCGGCCAATTCGTCCAACGCGCTGTCGGTGTTCAGCGGCATATTGCAGAAGGGCGCGACCAAGAAGGTCGATGATTACACGGTCGAGTTCCACCTCGACGCGCCGAACGGCAATTTCCCCTACATGGTGTCGTCCGACAACTACAACGCCGTCATCATCCCGGCGAGCTACAAGGGCGACTACGAGAAGAGCTTCGACGGCACCGGGCCGTTCAAGATCGAGAAATACACACCCAAGGTCGGCGCCTCCTTCGTGCGCAACGAGGACTATTGGGGGACGAAGGCGCTGCCGGAGCGCACCGAATTCACCTTCTTCGCCGATATGCAGCCGCAGATCCTGGCGCTTCAGGGCGGCCAGGTCGACATCATCAACCAGATGCCAGTGCTGGCCGGCGTCGGCCTGCTCAACGATCCGAATGTCGACATCATCAGCCTGAAATCGGTGGCACACCAGCAGCTGCACCTGCGCTGCGATTCCGATCCGTTCAAGGATCCGCGCGTGCGCCGCGCCATCGCGCTCAGCCTCGACCGCAAAAAGCTGGCCGCAGGCCTGATGAAGGGCCGCGCCTTGGAGGGCAACGACAGCCCGTTCGCCTCTGCCTATCCCTCGACCGATCCGAGCGTGCCGCAGCGCGAGCAGGACATCGCCCAGGCCAAGCAGCTTATGGAAGCGGCGGGCGCCGGCAAGGGCTTCAAGGTGACGCTGACCACCGAGCGCTATCTTGAAATCCCCGAATACGCCCAGCTCATCCAGAACTGGGTCAAGGAGATCGGCATCGAGCTCGAGCTCAACATCCTCGACCAGGGCGCCTATTACGGCGATGCGGTGTTCGGCAAGTCGAACTGGCTGGACTCGGTGATGGGCATCACCGATTACGGCCATCGCGGCGTGCCCAACGTCTATCTCGCGGCACCGCTGAAGAGCGACGGCACCTGGAACGCGGCGCACTTCAAGAACAACGACTACGACACGCTGGCGACCAGCTACATCGCGGCGCTCGACCTCGAGGCGCAGAAGGCGAGCGCCGGCAAGATCCAGAAGCTGCTGCTCGAGGAAACGCCGGTCATCTTCGGCTATTTCTACGACTATCTGACGGCGACGGCGAAAGGCGTGACCGGTGTGCAGCCGACCGCCATGTCGCAGTTGTTCCTCGACAAGGCGGCGAAGGCCTGAGCGGGAGGAAGCCAATCCCTGACAGCCGGCTCTCTCGCGAGAGCCGGCTCCAATAGGAGTATCGCCATTCTCTCCTTCCTTGTCCGGCGCCTGGCTCTGTCGCTCGTCACGCTGTTCCTGCTCAGCGTGATGGTGTTCCTGGGCGGCCAGGTGCTGCCCGGCAATGTCGGTCGCGCCATACTGGGGCCGTTCGCCGATCAGCGCGCCGTCGACGCGCTCAATCACACGCTCGGTGTCGACCGTCCGCTGCTCACCCAATATGCGAGCTGGATCTGGAATTTCCTCCAGGGCGACATGGGCACCTCCTATATCTTCCGCTCGCCAGTAGCTCCCTTCGTCATCGATGCGCTCGGCAATTCGATGAAGCTGGCGGCGGTTGCCTTCGTGCTGGTGGTGCCGATCGGCATCCTCGGCGGCGTCATCGCCGCACTCAACCTCAACCGGCCGCTCGACCGCATCATCAGCCTCGGCGGCCTGTCGGTGACGGTGCTGCCCGAATTCGTCACCGGCATCATCCTGATCCTGATCTTCGGCGTCTGGTTGCGCTGGCTGCCGATCTCCGCCGCATGGCCGCGCGATGCCGGCTTCTTCACCCAGCTCTACTATCTGATCCTGCCATCGCTGCCGCTGTTCCTGGTGCTATTCGGCTACATCGCCCGGATGGCGCGCTCCGGCATGATCGAGGCGCTGGATTCCGACTACACCCGCACCGCCGTGCTCAAGGGCCTACCGTGGCGGACGGTGATCTGGCGACATGTGCTGCGCAACGCGCTGCTGCCGACCATCACCGTGATCGCGTCGCAGACCGGCTACCTGATCGGCGGCCTTGTCGTGATCGAGACGCTGTTTCGCTACCAGGGCATCGGCTCGCTGATCTTCACCGCAGCGCGCGGCAAGGATTTTCCGATCCTGGAGGCCGGCATCCTGACCATCGGCATCGTCTATGCGGTGGCCACCTTGGCCGCCGACTTCCTTTATTCCGTGCTCAATCCACGGATCCGGCTGGGGACAGACCAATGAGCGCCACCGACAGTCCCGCCACCAGCCCCGCGCCGGGCCGGCGCGGTCCGACGGCGGAGGTCTTTTTCTCGCTGCTGCGGTCGGGCACGTTTCTCACCGGCCTCGGCATCGTGCTGTTCTGGATCGCCTGCGCCCTGTTCGGCGAGCATTTTGTCCCTTATGACCCGCTCGCCGACGACATTATCAACGCGCTGGCGTCGCCTTCGGCCGAGCACTGGTTCGGCACCGACCAGATCGGCCGCGATGTGTTCTCGCGCGTCATCGTCGGCTCGCGCGACATCCTGACCGTGGCGCCTTTGGCCACCTTGCTGGCGACCGTGGCCGGCACCGCGCTCGGCCTGTTCACAGGTTATTTTCGCGGCATCGTCGACGACGTCATCAGCCGTATCCTCGAGGCCTTCATGGCGATCCCGGTGGTGATCGTGGCGCTGCTTGCCATCGTCGCGCTTGGCACCTCCAAGACCACGGTCATCGTCGTCATCGGCCTCAGCTTCGCGCCGATCATCGCCCGTACGGTGCGTTCGGCGGTGCTTGCCGAACGCGAGCTCGACTATGTCGCCGCCGCGCAACTCAGGCACGAGAGCGCTTTGCATACGATGTTCGTCGAGATCCTGCCCAATGTCATCCCGCCGATCCTGGTCGAGACGACGGTGCGTCTCGGCTATGCCATCTTCGCCGTCGCCACGCTCTCGTTCATGGGTTTTGGCATCCAGCCGCCCTCGCCCGACTGGGGGCTCTCGATCTCCAGCAATTACGGCATGATCGGCGGCGGCTTCTGGTGGACGGTGCTGTTCGACGCTTTGGCCATCGCTTCGCTGGTGATCGGCGTCAACCTTGCAGCGGACGGCGTCCACGGAGCGTTCAATGACTGAGAAAGCAGCCAACGCGCTCGAACTCTCCGACCTCTCCGTCGCCTATCGCGTCGGCGGCCGCAACCGGGCGGTGCTGCGCAACCTCAACCTCACCATCGGCCAGGGCGAAGCCTATGGGCTGGTCGGCGAGTCCGGCTGCGGCAAATCAACCGTGGCGTTGTCCGTGGTGCGCTACCTGCCGCGCAACGGGTCGATCACCGGCGGCGCCATCTCGCTCGACGGCCAGGACGTAATGAAGCTCGATGGCGAAGCGCTGCGACGCGCCCGCGCCGAAAGCGTCTCGATGGTCTATCAGGACCCCGGCAAGGCGCTGAACCCGTCGTTGCGCATCGGCCGGCAGTTGACCGAGATCTTCGAGCTAGGTGGCATTTCGGGACAGGCGGCGAGCGAGCGGGCGATCGCCATGCTGAACCGCGTGCGCATCTCCGACCCTGCAAGTGTCATGCAGCGTTACCCGCATCAGCTTTCAGGCGGCATGCAGCAGCGCGTGGCGATTGCCATGGCCCTCGCCAACGATCCGACCATGTTGATCCTCGACGAGCCGACGACCGGTCTCGACGCGACTGTCGAAGCCGAAGTGCTCGACCTGATCGCGCTGCTCAGGCAGGAACTCTCAGCCTCAATCCTGTTCATCAGTCACAACCTCGCGGTCGTCTCCAAAATGTGCGACCGGGTCGGCGTGCTTTATGCCGGCATGCTGGTCGAGGAAGGCTCGACGCAAGACGTGTTCAACGATCCGCGCCATCCCTACACCGTGGCGCTGCTGCGCTGCCTGCCGCGCGGCGGCCAGCGTAAGGACCAGGGCCGCCTCGACACCATTCCGGGCTTCCTGCCCGGCATCGGTGCGGACATCAAAGGCTGCGCCTTCGCCGACCGCTGTGCTTTGGCCACCGACCGTTGCCGCACGGAACTGCCGCCGCTCTACAACCTGGGGGGTCGGCTGTCGCGCTGTCACTACCATGAGCAGGCGCAGGCGCTGCCGCGCGCCACACCGAGCGATGTGGCGGCCGCAGCGAAGGCCAAATCGGAACCGGTTCTCCATGTCGAGGGATTGAACAAGACCTATACCAGCCACGGCCATGCGCTGAGGGCAGTGAAGGATGTTTCCGTCAGCCTGAGGCCCGGCGAAACGCTCGGCCTGGTCGGCGAATCCGGCAGCGGCAAGACCACCTTCGCCAGGCTGCTGCTCGGACTGGTGCCGCCGGACGAAGGCGGCTCGATCGGGCTCGAGGGCAAGGCGCTGGCGCCGCGGCTGGACAGTCGGACCGACGATCAGATCAAGGCGATGCAGATCGTCTTTCAGAACCCGGATTCGGCGCTCAACCGCTCGCATTCGATCCGGCACCTGATCAGCCGCGCGCTGAAACGACTGGCCGGGCTTCGCGGCGCCGCGCTCCAGGCCCGGCTCGACGAGCTTGTCCGTTCGGTGCGGCTTACCGATCGGCATCTCGCCGTCAAGCCGCGCCAGCTGTCGGGCGGGCTGAAGCAGCGCGTCGCCATCGCGCGCGCCTTCGCCGGCGAGCCACGCATTGTCGTCTGCGACGAGCCGACCTCGGCGCTCGACGTGTCGGTGCAGGCGGCGATCCTCAATCTGCTCGCCGACTTGCAGTCGAAGGAAGATGTCAGCTACATCTTCATCTCGCACGATCTCGGCGTGGTGCGGTATCTCTCCGACCAGATTGCCGTGCTCTATCTCGGCAGGATCATGGAGTTAGGGCCATCCGAGGCGGTTTTTTCCGGCCCGCACCACCCCTATACGGAAGCGCTTTTGTCGGCGGTGCCGAAGCTCGACCAGACCGAGACCTCGCGTATCCGCCTCGGCGGTGAGATCCCCAGCGCCACCCACCCGCCGCCGGGCTGCGTGTTCCAGACGCGCTGCCCGCGCAAGATCGGCGCAATCTGCGAGACGCATGAGCCGCCGCTCATCGAGGCGCAGCCCGGCCACTCGATCCGCTGCCATCTTCCTTATGCCGAACTGGCAAGGCTGCAAAAGCCGGCGATGCAAGCCGAGCCGGCCTGACCGCCGATCCGGCCTTGTTCAATCCGCCATGCTGAAGGCACGGTCGCCTTCGGCAAAGCCCTCGCCCGTCGTCCAGTCCCGCGCCAGGTCGCGCAATCCCTCCAGCGCGACATTCAGCGTGTCCGACGAAGCCGGGTTCGATGGATAGGCGAGATAGATCGGCCGCTGGAACACCGGCGCGCCCTCGATGCGCTTCAACTCGCCGCGCTCGATATGGCCGCTGACGGCGCTGAGCGGCAGATAGGCGGCCGCCTGCTGCGACAAGACATGCTGGAGGCCGATGAACACCAGCCCGGCCGAGATCGCCGGCTTCACCAGGCCGGCAAAAGCGCGGTCGTGCTCGACGCGGAACTCCAGCCCCCAGTCCATGAGAATGTAGTTTTCCGTCCATGGTCCGGTCTGCGCCGTGTGCTGGACGAGCACTACCTGGTCGACCGCCAGCGTCTCATAGACGATGCCGGGATGCGGCCGCGGCAGATAGAGGATGCAGATGTCGAGCAGGCCTTCGGCCATCTGGTCGATCGCCAGATCCGGGAAACTGCCTTCGAGTCGCAGTGCGACGTTCGGGCATCTTTCGCGCATCCAGGCGATCCAGGGCGAGGTGATGCGGTCCCAGAGGTAAGCGGGCGCGGTGAGCCTGAGCAGAGTCTCGTAGCCATCGGGAACAGCGATGTCTTGCCGCGATTGCTCCCAGGTGCGGGTGATCGATGACGCATGCGGAAGGAACTGCCGGCCGGCAGGCGTCAGCGTGATGCCATCGCGGTCGCGCACGAACAGCTTGCGCCCCAATTGCTCCTCAAGACCCCTGATCCGGGCGCTGACGGTGGACTGGGCGAGGTTCAGCCGGCTCGCCGCGACGGTGAAGCTGCCATGCGCGGCCACCTCGAGAAAACTGCGCAGATTTTCTGTGTCCATGGCTCCAACTTGCATCGAAGATTTCGATGACCCCCATCAAAAAATATCGCTTTCCGGGTGGGATCAACAGTGAACTAGATGGCCGAGCCCCCACGATAAGCAAGGAATGCCGTCATGCCAAAGCATTTCAGGATGATCGATACCGCCCGCCGGAATCTCACTGCAATCGAAAATTCTGTTATCGACGAGCTTCTGGCCGGCAGGATCGGTCGGCGTGAATTCCTGCGCCACGGCAGCATGCTCGGCCTGTCGCTGCCTTTCCTTGGCGGCATCGTTTCGTCGCTGGGGCTTGGCACGCCGTCGGCACGCGCAGAGGGCAAGCCGGGCGGCACCGTGCGCGCCGGCATCGCCACGCCGGGCGGCGCCATCGACCCCGTCACCTACTATGACAGCGGCAGCTATCAGCTTGTGTTCCAGACGGCCGAGTTTCTGTGCGTGACCCAGCCGGACCTCACATTGAAGCCGGTGCTGGCAGAGAGCTGGGCGCCGAACGAGGACGGCAGCGTCTGGACTTTCTGCTGCGCAAGGGTGTCAGGTTCCACAATGGCGAGGACTTCAAGGCCGACGATGTGGTGGCGACCTTCGACAGGCTCGCCGATCCGAGCGGATCGTCCAACGCACTGTCGGTGTTCAAGGGTCTGTTGTCGAAGGGCGGCACGCAGAAGGTCGACGACCACACCGTCGCCTTCCATCTCGACGCACCGAACGGCAGCTTCCCCTATTCGGTGTCGATCGACAATTACAACGCCGTCATCCTGCCGGCGAGCTACAAGGGCGACTACGAAAAGACCTTCGAGGGTACCGGACCATTCCGGCTGGAGACCTACACGCCGAAGGTCGGTGCCACCTTCGTGAGCAACCCCGACTATTGGGGCGAGAAGGCGCTGCCCGACCGGCTCGAATTCAAGTTCTATGGCGACGTGCAGCCGCGTATCCTGGCACTGCAGGCGGGCGAGGTCGACCTTCTCGATGCCGTTCCGCTCGACGTCAGCCAGGTGGTGCTGAACAGCCCCGACATCACGGTGCTGCGCGTCGCCTCGACCGCGCACAGGCAGCTGCACATGCGCTGCGACATGGCGCCTTTCACCGACAAGCGCGTGCGCCAGGCGCTGGCGCTCAGCATCGACCGCTCCAAGCTGGTCGACGGGCTGTGCCGCGGCATGGCGGCGACCGGCAATGACAGCCCATTCGCGCCGGCCTTTCCGGCCACCGACAAATCGATCCCGCAGCGCACGCAGGACATTGCCAAGGCAAAGCAACTCATGGAAGCCGCGGGGCTCGGCAGCGGCTTCGACATCGCGCTGACGACGCTGCGCTATTCCGACATTCCCGGCTACGCGCAATTGTTCCAGAACTTCGCCAAGGAGATCGGCGCCCGTCTCTCGCTCAACATCGAGGACCAGGACAAATATTACGGCAAGGCGGTGTTCGGCCAGTCGGACTGGCTGGACAGCCCGCTCGGCATTACCGACTACGCGCATCGGAGCGTTCCGAACGTATTCCTGAAGAGCCCGCTGGTCAGCGACGGTCCGTGGAATGCAGCGCATTTCAAGAACGCGACCTATGACGGGCTGGTCGCCGCCTATCTGAAGGCGCTCGATATCGGTGCGCAACGCAGCGCGGCCTCCGAAATCCAGAAATTACTGCTCGACGAAACGCCGGTGATCTTCAGCTACTTCCCCGATTTGCTGGTGCCGGTGCGCAAGAATGTCAGCGGCCTGCCGCCGATCGCTGCCGGGCTGCTGCTCGACCGTGTATCCATAGGCTGATCATGACCGCGCACCAACGCCAGGTCACGAAAGAAACGAAACGGGAGACTACCATTCGCAAGCCTCATTTGCGCGGTCGCGGGCCGCATTTCCCCTTGCTCGACAATATCGTGCAGTACGAGTTCGAGCCGGGCTACGTCGCCTTCACCATGCCGTCGCCGAAGCGGCTGCGGGTGCAGGTCGGCTCGATGACCGTCGCCGACACGACCAGGGCGCTGGTGCTCTACGAATCCGATCACCTGCCGGTCTATTACTTCCCGATCGGCGACGTGCGCGAGGAGTTCCTGCTGCCGAGCAAGACAACGACGGAGGACCCGTTCAAGGGCGTCGCCACGCACTACTCGCTGAACACCGGCATCACGCTGGTCGAGGATGGCGCCTGGCGTTATCTCGATCCGGTCAAGGGCTGCCCGCCTATTTCGGACTACATGTCGTTCTCTTGGAGCAAGATGGGCCACTGGTTCGAGGAGGACGAGGAGATCTTCGTCCATGCCCGCGATCCGTTCCGCCGCGTCGACTGCCTGCCCTCGTCCAGGCGGGTGCAGGTCATCCTCGACGGCGAGCAGGTGGCGGATTCACGGCGCGGCGTCTTCCTGTTCGAGACCGGCCATCCGGTGCGCCACTATCTGCCGATCTCCGACACCAGGCTCGATATGTTCGCGCCCAGCCGCTACATCTCGCGCTGCCCCTACAAGGGCATCTCCAGCTATTACCATGTGACGACTCCCAAGAAGCGCCACGAGAACCTTGTCTGGTGCTATCCCGAACCGGTGCACGAGGCCGAGCGCATCAAGGGGTTGGTGTGCTTCCACCATGAACTCGTAGACAAGATCCTGGTCGACGGCGTCGAAATCCCGAAAGAGGCGACGGCGGCATCGGATGGGTATTTCTGAGCCGCTCGCATTCGGCTCATTGATTGGCAGTGGCGGCCGTTCACCTTGAAGGTTGGCCGAAACATCTCTCCCTTCGTCATCCTGGGGCGTAGCAGGAGCGAAGCGACGCAGCGCAGACCCCAGGAGCCATGCCGTGACGTTTACGTATCGCAACGGCGGAGGCTCTGCTCTGCGCAGCCCGTTGGCGACTATCGGCTAACTCGTCGGGCCGCTATCCTGAGCCGTCGGATTCCTCGGTCACTGTCCCGGCATGGATCCCAGGGTCTCCGCGACGTCGCTTTGCTCCTGCTCCGCCCTTGGACGACGAAGGTGGGGCACCTCCGGAGTCTCCCTTTTCCGTACACGCTCCCCCGGGCAAGCCAACACAGCTGCCAGTTGGATCCTCGCCGCATGATCTGAATTCTGTAACGCCCACCGATTTGACCGTTGAAATATTTTTCAAATGCAAATAGGAATGTTCAAAAGATGACTGCGACGCGGCGGCGCGTCTGGAACTGGAGGAAGCGACATGTCCCACCCGCAATTCGCAGCGGAACTTCTGCAGCGCGCTGAAAAGCAGGGGCCGATCACTATCGGGCTGGCCGGCGCCGGGCAGATGGGCACCGACATCGTCGTCCAGGTCGCGCTGATGCCGGGCATGCGGATCGGCGCCATTTCCGAAGTCAGGCCGCAGGCGGCGATCGACGCCGCATTGCTCGCCGGCCACGACCGCTCCGACATCGTCCAGGCGCCCAATGCGGCGGCAATCGACCGCGCCATCGAGGCCGGCAAGATCGCGGTGACCGAGGATTTGCATGCGCTGGCCGCCGCCGGCCGCATCGACGTCATCATTGATGCGACGGGCAATCCTAATATCGGCACGCTGTTCGCACTCGAAGTGATGAAGAACGGCAAGCACATTGTCATGCTCAATGTCGAGGCCGACATCACCATCGGGCGTTTCCTGAAAGAAGAGGCACGCAAGGCCGGTGTCGTCTACACCGGTGCGGCCGGCGACGAGCCCGCCTGCACGCTGGAGATCATCGGCTTTGCCAAAAGCCTCGGCTTCAACATCATCGCCGCCGGCAAGGGCAAGAACAATCCGCTGAAGATCGACGCCATGCCGGCCGACTACGAGAAGGAGGCCAGCGAGCGCAACATGAATGCGCGCATGCTGGTCGAGTTCGTCGACGGCTCGAAGACGGCGATCGAGATGGTCGCGATCGCCAACGCCACCGGCCTGGTGCCCGACGTGCCGGGCATGCACGGCCCGACGGCGACACTGGAGGAACTGGCCAGTGTGCTTTGCCCGCGCGAGGATGGCGGCATGCTGCATCGCAAGGGCGTGGTCGACTATTCGATCGGCAAGGGTGTGGCGCCCGGCGTGTTCTGCATCATCGAGACGAAGCATCCGCGCGTGTTGGAACGCATGGTCGACCTCAAGGTCGGCAAGGGTCCCTATTTCACGATCTTCCGACCCTATCATCTGACCAGCCTTGAAGTGCCGCTCTCGGCGGCGCGCGCCGTGGTCTACAAGCGCGCCGACATGGAGCCGCTCGACCATCCGGTGGCCGAAGCGGTGGCGGTGGCCAAGAGCGACCTCGGCCCCGGCCAGTCGCTCGGCATGATCGGCGAGAACGACTATCGCGGCTTCGCCATGACCTGGGAGGACGCACGCGCCAAGGGCGCGCTGCCGCTCGGCCTCGCCGAACGCGCCAAGGTGGTCAGGCAGGTCAAGACCGGCGATTTCCTGACCTATGAAAACTGTGTACCCGACGATTCGATGGTGATAACCCAGATCCGCCGTCGTCTCGACCAGTCGGACGGACGGTTCGTTACCAACGCCGCCTGACCTCCACCGGATCTTTGCCTGATGGACGATGTCGTAATCGGGATCGACGCCTCGACGACGGCCGTGAAGGCGATCGCCTTCACCCGTGACGGCGCGGAGCTGTTCCAGGCACGCGAGACCTACCCGCTTTCCAATCCGAGGCCGGGCCATTTCGAACAGGATGCCGAGCATTGGTGGACGGCACTCGTCGGCGCGCTGAAGCAGGTTACCGACAGGGTCGGCGCATCGCGCGTGGCGGCGATTTCCATCGCCCATCAGCGCGAGACCTTCACGCTGATCGACGGCGTCGGCAAGCCGCTTATCCCCGCCATATTGTGGCTGGACGAGCGCGCCCGTCCGCAAGTGGCGCGGCTTTCGGCTGAGCTCGGCCGCGAGGCAATCCGCGACTGGAGCGGCAAGCCGCCTGACCCGACGCCGGCGCTCTATGCTGTCGCCTGGCTGGCCGAACACCAGCCGCAGGCGCTCGCCAAGGCGGCAGCGCTTGTCGACGTGCATGGCTTCTTCGTTCATCGCCTGACCGGCCGGCTGGTCACCAGCACGGCAAGCGCCGACCCGCTCGGCCTGCTCGACGTCGCGAAAAGCACCTGGCATCCGGGCCTTGTCGAAGCCGCCGGTCTACGGCCGGAGCAATTGCCGGAACTGGTCGGGCCTGGCGAGACCTGCGGCGGGCTCACCGAAGATGTCGCGCGACTTACCGGCGGCCTCAGGGCCGGAACCCCTGTTGTCGCCGGCGCCGGCGACGGCCAGGCGATGGGCCTGGGCATGGGCGTCTACGGCGCCGGCAAGAGTTATCTCTCGCTCGGCTCCGGTGTCGTCACCGGCTGCTATTCCCAAGAGGTCACGACTTCGGATGCGTTTCGGACGCTGGTCTCGCCGACCGGCTCCGGCTTCATGCTGGAGACCGTGCTGCGCTCGGGCATGCAGCTCGTCGACTGGATCGTGCGCACCACCGGTTCGGCCTCGGCCGCCGCGCTGGAGAAGGCGGCCGTGGACGTTGCCGCGGGCAGCGACGGTTTGCTGGTCATGCCCTATTGGGCCGGCGTAATGAGCCCCTATTGGGATGGTGCGGCGCGGGGGGCCATTGTCGGTCTGTCGCTCGACCACCGGCCGGAGCATCTTTTCCGCGCGACTCTCGAAGGCATTGCCTTCGAGCAGGCCATCGCCAGCGCAGCGATGGAAAGCCAGACCGGCGGCAAGCCAACGGCGATGATCGCCGCCGGCGGCGGCACCAATTCGGAGCTGCTGATGCGGATCATGGCGACCGTGCTCGAGCGGCCGCTTTCGGTCTCGCCGGTCAACGAGGCGGCAGCGCTTGGCGCTGCCATGCTGGCGGCATCAGCGATCGGATGGTTTGCGTCACCCGAAGCGGCGGCCGAAGCGATGACGGCAGCGCCGACCAGACATGTCGACCCCGTCGACGAACTGGTCCCGGGCTACCGCGCCCGCAAAGCGATCTACAGCGACCTCTATCACGCGACGCGCGACATCCACGCACGGCTCGCCGACGCTTCGGCGTAAAGGCGACGGGGCCGGTTCCAGGCTCGAAACTTCTGCCGTTCTGTGTGCCCACGCAGCCGCTTTTTGAGTCTTGTCCGGCCAATGCTAGATTTGCGGGTCATGAAAACAGCGTTTCATCTCGCGGCCCTGCCCTGGATCTTCGCCTTTGCCACAATCCCGATGTCGGCGCTCGCAGAGGACGAGCCTAGCGAAGCGCCGTTCGAGGTCGCGCTCGATATCGACTCTGACGGCCAGATGGATCGAGTCGTGATCGCGCAGGGTGCCGACAACCGGCTGGCGGACCTTACCATCTATCTGGCTGCCGGCGACGGCAAGCTCGACCCTTCGCGCAAGCCTGACTTCATGAAGAAAGCGCTTACGGAGGACCGGATTCTGGCGCTCGAAAGCAAGGGCAAGGGATCGCTTGTCATCACCTCGTGCTTCGGCTGCGGCGCCAACAAATCCTGGCAAGCGACGCTGACAATCGTCTATCGCGAGAGAAAATTCCTGGTCGCCGGCTACAGCCGCGACTGGGACTGGAACGTCCAGAAATCCGATGGCACGGTCGAGACGACGCTCGGCGGTTGCGACATCAATTTTCTCACCGGCAAGGGCGTCGCCTCACAGGATCTGGACGACGGCAAGCCGGTCGAAGGGAAATTCACGCCCATCGATCTCGCGGCCTGGTCGGACGACAGCCGCCCCAAGCCCTGCGAATTCTGAAAGGCCTGAGCCCGCCGGAAGCGGCAGGCTTTAGCGACTAAGCAGACCCTTGGCCGCGTCCTCGTCGGTAATCAGCACCGATATCTTGGTGTTGGCGAGCGCAGCACGCATGATAGCCACCTTTTCCTGACCGCCCGAGACCAGGATGATGCTGGGAATGTCGGAGAGGTCCTGCAGCGGATAGGCGCAGACCCGGCGGTTGACCTCATGGTCGACCGGACGGCCCTCGGCGTCGATGAAATGGCAAAGAATATCCCCGACAGCGCCGGCTGCCTGCAGTTCCTCGAGCTCGCTCGGCTTGATGAAGCCGTAGTTGGCGATCGGGCTGTCGTTGGAAAACGAGCCGACGCTGAGCACGGCGATGTTGGCGCGGCGCGCCCGGAAGACGACGTCCTGGACACTGCGCTGGCTCATGAAGGCGTCGCGCTGCTCCGGCCGGTCGGCATAGACCGGCACCGGCAAAAGGAAACATTCGGCGCCGATCTTTTCGGCGAACTCCCAGGCGCTTTCGGTCGGGTTGAGCGGCTGGGCGTGGGTGAGGCCGCCCAGCATGGAGACCACCGTGGTTCTGGCGATCGGCCGCCTGGGCAATTCCTTGATGGCGAATTTCAGCGTCCGGCCCCAGCCGAGCGCGATGACATCGCCGATGTTCACATTGTCGGCCAGGTAGGTAGCGGCGGCGTGGCCGATCATCAGCGGCGCATTGCTGCGGTCGGCGGCCGACGGCACCACCACAGCCTGGCTGAGGCCGAAGCGCTGCTTCAGGCTCTCCTCGAGCTGCACGCATTCGACGACGCTGTCGCGGATGCGGAACTGGACGACCCCCTCCTCGCGGGCGGCCGAGAGGATGCGATGCACCTTGATGCGGCCGATGCCGAGGATCTCGGAGATCCGCTCCTGCGTCAGGCCCTCGACATAGTAGTGCCAGGCGGCGCGGGCCTTCAGTTCGGCGTCCGGAAAGCGCGAGGCTCTCTCGTTCTCCATGGTCGCCATCTTTCTTGCCCTCCCGCAGCAAGCCCTCCCGTAAGGCAAACTGCATTGCCGCGCAAACCGCCGCAGAATGGCGCGACGGCACTTGACAATTTTCTGACGAACAGTTTAGCTGAACAAAATTGCATATCAAAGATAAATTGTTCACAGGGAGGTGCCTGGTGAACAAGGGCAGCCGGCGACGCATCGCCGGCTTGCTGGTGGAGGAGACGAAGTGGCTGTGAGCAACGATGCGAGCGATTTGAAAGCCGGAACCGGTGCGCAGCCCGCGACCGGCGCCAAGCTTTCGGCGCTGTTTGCCGGAACCATGGGACCGCTGATCGGCCTTGTCCTGCTGTGCCTGGCGCTGACACTGACCACCGACACGTTCCTGACGGTGCGCAACATCCTGAACGTGCTCGATCAGATCACCGTGCTCGGCATCATGGCGATCGGCATGACGCTGGTCATCCTGATCGGCGGCATAGACCTCTCCGTCGGCTCGGTGCTGGCGCTGGCTTCCATGGTGATGGGCTTCGTTGCGCACCCCGACTTTCTTAATCTGGGTGTTCCCGCCGGAGTCGTCGCGGCGCTCCTGGTCGCGGGCCTCTGCGGCCTGGTCTCGGGTCTGCTGGTGACAGTGACGAAGCTGCCGCCATTCATTGCCACGCTGGCGATGATGTCGGTGGCGCGCGGTCTCGCCAACATGATCACCGACGGCTCGCAGATCGTCGGTTTCCCCGACTGGTTCACCAACCTGTCGATCATCCGCCATTTCGGCTTCCTGTCGGTCACCGTCGGGCTGATGATCGTGCTGGCGATCGTCTTCGCCATCTTCCTCAACTACCGCGCCACCGGCCGCAGCCTCTACGCCATCGGCGGCAGTGCAGAGGTCGCCCGGCTCTCCGGCATTCCGGTCAAGTCGCTGACCAACTGGGTCTACGCGATCTGCGGCGTGCTCGCTGGTCTCGCCGGCATCGTGCTGGCGGCGCGGCTGGATTCCGTGCAGCCGAGTTCCGGTCTCGGCTACGAGCTGGATACGATCGCGGCAGTGGTGATCGGCGGCGCCAGCCTGTCGGGCGGCGTCGGCTCGATCGGCGGCACCACCATCGGCGTGCTCATCATAGGCGTGCTGCGCAACGGGCTCAACCTGCTCGGCGTTTCGCCCTTCATCCAGCAGGTGGTGATCGGCGTGGTGATCGCGCTGGCGGTCGCCACCGACACCTGGCGACGCAGAGCGCAGTGAAGAGCGGGGCGCAATAGGAATTCGCCCGGATGCCTGGGCGATAGACGGATCGGTCGATCCGAAACTGGGAATGTTCGGCCAAGGGGCGCTGAGCTGCGCAGGCGGGACAGATTGAATATCAACGGAGGAAAACCATGCTGACCAAACGTTCACTCTTGCTTGCCGCAGCCGCTGTCATTCCGCTGCTCGGCCTGACCGACATGGCCTCGGCCAAGGAGGCCAAGAAGCTCGGCCTCGCGGTAGCCAACCTGCAGGCCGACTTCTTCAACCAGATCAAGCAGTCCGTCGAAGCCTACGGCAAGGAAAAGGGCATCGAAGTGGTCACCGTCGACGCCAAGGGCGATTCGGCGACGCAGGTCAGCCAGGTGCAGGACCTGATCACCCAGAACATCGACGCGCTGATCTACATCCCGGCCGGCGCCACCGCCGCCACCGTGCCGACCAAGACGGCCAAGGCCGCCGGCATCCCGGTGGTCAATGTCGACCGCAACGCCGATGGCGCGCCGGGCGACACCTTCATCGCCACCAACAGTGTCGCCTCGGCGCAAGCGGTGTGCGACTACATCGCCAAGCAGGCCGGCGGCAAGGGCGAGCTGATCATCATCCACGGCCAGAAGGGCACGACACCGGAAGTCGACCGCTCGAAGGGCTGCGGCGAAGCGCTCAAGTCCTATCCTGATATCAAGGTGGTCGGCGAATTGTGGAGCGAAGGCTGGCACCAGGACGAAGGCTTCAAGCTGACGCAGGACCTGCTGCAGTCGCATCCGGATGTCTCGATCGTCATCGGCCAGGCCGACGCGCTGGCGCTGGGTGCCGCGCAGGCGGTCAAGGTCGCCAATCCCGGCCACAAGGTCTGGGTTGCCGGCTTCGACGGCGACGTGGCGGCGCTGAAGGCGCTGAAGGACGGCGTGTTCGACGTCACCGCGACGCAGCAGACGCAAGGCATGGGCCGGCTCGCCGTCGATGCGGCGATCAAGCTGGTGGCCGGCGAGACAATTCCCGCCGAGCAGTTGCAGGACGCGACGCTGACCACCAAGGACAATGTCGAGCAATTCATCGCCAAGCACCCTTGAGACTTGATAGTTGACGAGCGCAACGATGTCGCCTGATCCTCGCCAAAACGGGAGCCCGCACAACGGGCTCTTCGTCAACGGCCTCTGCAAGAGCTACGGACCGGTCCAGGTCCTGGCCGATGCGAGCTTCGAGGTGCGGCCGGGCGAGGTCGTGGCGCTACTCGGTGAGAACGGCGCTGGCAAGTCGACCGTCTCGAATATCATCGCCGGTTCGACCAAGCCCGATGCCGGCAGCATCACCTGGCGGGGGAAGCCTTATTCCCCCGCCAACCCCGCCGCTGCCATCGAGGCCGGCGTCGGCATGATCCATCAGGAATTGAAGCTGCTGCCGGACCTGTCAGTGGCGGAGAATGTCTATGTCGGGCGCCTGCCGATGCGCGGCGGCCGCATCGACCGTGCGACCATGAACGCAAAGGCCTCGGCGCAATTGAAGCGGCTCGGCCTCGACGTCTCGCCGGAGCGCAAGGTGCGCACGCTGCGCATCGCCGCCCAGCAGCAGGTCGAGATCGCCAAGGCGCTGACGCTGAATGCCGAGTTGTTGATCTTCGACGAACCGACGGCGGCGCTCGGCGGCGAAGAAACCGAGCTGCTGTTCCAGCAGATCCGCAAGCTCAAAGCCGAAGGCATGTCCTTCATCTATATCAGCCACCGGCTGGACGAGATCGCACAGATCGCCGACCGCGTGGTGGTGATGCGCGACGGACGCATCGTCGCCCGCCACGAGCGCGCCGACATTCCGGTGCGCACCGTGGTCGAGCAGATGGTCGGCCGCAGCGTCGAGCGCATGTTCCCGAAGCTGTCGCCACCGGGCACGGACACGCTACTCGAGGTCGAGAACCTGTCCTCGCCGGAAAAGAGCTTCAACAATGTCTCCTTCTCGGTGAAATCGGGGGAAATCCTCGGCATTGCCGGGCTGATCGGTGCTGGGCGCACGGAACTGGTGCGGGCGATCGCCGGCGCCGATCCGATCTCGTCTGGCTCGGTTCGTGTCGCCGGCAAGCCGATCCATCTCAGCGGCCCGGCGGCGGCGATAAAGGCCGGCGTCGTGCTGGTGCCGGAAGACCGCAAGGCGCAAGGCGTGGTGCTCGACCAGACCATCGGCGAGAACCTGGCGTTCGGCAATTTCGACCATGTCGCACCAAAGGGCTGGGTATTCCCGAAGGCAGTGCAGAAATTCGCGGAGGCCGGCATTTCCAGGCTCGGCGTCAAAGGCCGGCCGAACCAGGCGGTCTCAAAACTTTCCGGTGGCAACCAGCAGAAGGTGATTATCGCCAAATGGGTGTCGCGGCCGCCCAAGGTGTTCATCCTCGACGAGCCGACGCGCGGTATCGATGTCGGCGCGCGTGCCGCGATCTACGATGTGATCGCCGACCTCGCCCGCTCCGGCATGGCGGTGGTGGTGGTGAGTTCCGACCTCGAGGAAGTGCTCGGCTTGGCGCATCGCGTGCTGGTGCTGAGCCGCGGCCGCCAGCGCGGTATCCTCGAGCGGAGCGAAGCCAGCAATGTCGCGGTGATGGAACTCGCGACGAGCTAGAAAAGCAAGGAATCGGAACAAAGCGCAGCAGGTGATACCCTCCCAGGCACCGGACCGCGCGGGGCGCCAGCAGGACTGGCGCCCCTTCATTTCGGGAGCCGGCGGTTGGAGGAGAGGAACCGACGATGACATTATTCGATCTTCATGGAGACGTGGCGCTGGTAACGGGAGCCGGCAGCGGCATTGGGCAAGCGATCGCCATTGGGCTCGCCGAAGCCGGCGCCGACATTGCCTGCTTCGGCCACAGCTCGAAAGGCGGGCTGGAAGAGACAGCACAGAAGATATCGGAGCTTGGCCGCAGGGCGCTGGTGTTGACCGGAACGGTGACCTCGGAAGACGATCTTGCGGCAGCGGTCGAGCGTACCGAAAACGAACTCGGGGCACTGACCATCGCGGTCAACAATGCCGGCATCGCCGGGGCCGAACCGGCCGAGACGCTGCCGCTGGAGACATGGCAGAAAATCTACGACGTCAATGTCAGCGGCGTGTTCCTGTCCTGTCAGGCGGAGGCGCGCGCGATGCTCAAGCGGCGCAAGGGCTCGATCATCAACATCGCCTCGATGTCGGGCTCGATCGTCAATCGAGGCCTGACGCAGGCGCACTACAATTCGTCGAAGGCTGCCGTCATCCACATGTCGAAGAGCCTCGCCATGGAATGGGCGGATCGCGGCCTGCGCGTCAACGTCGTCAGCCCCGGCTATACGCTGACGCCGATGAACAAGCGGCCCGAGGTCGCCGACCAGGTCAAGATCTTCGAGCGCGACACGCCGATGGGCCGCATGGCGACGCCGGAGGAGATGGTCGGCCCGACCGTATTCCTGGCCAGTCGCGCTTCGAGTTTCGTCACCGGCATCGACCTGATCGTCGATGGCGGCTTCGTCTGCTGGTAGGAGAGAAGAAGGTGCAGAAGCGTTTCCAGGGAAAAACAGCGGTGATCACGGGCGCCAGCGGCGGCATCGGTGCAGCGATGGCCAAGCGCTTCGCGGCGGAAGGTGCGGCGGTTGTCGTCAGTGCCATCGACCCGCGTGTCGACGAGGTCGCCGCCGGCCTGAAGGCGTCGGGCGCCAACGTGGCGTCGATGCGCATGGATGTGACCAGGAAGGACGAGGTCGCCGCTCTCTACGATCTCGCCGAACGCGAATTCGGCCGCGTCGACATTTCCGTCCAGAATGCCGGTGTCATCACCATCGCCAGGATCGAGGCGATGACCGAGGCCGAATGGGACAAGGTGATGGCGGTCAACACCAAGGGCGTGTTCCTGTGCTGCCAGGAGGCGATCGCGCGCATGCGCAAACACGGCGACGGCGGCCGGCTGATCAACACCGCCTCCGGCCAGGCGCGGCAGGGTTTTATCTACACGCCGCATTACGCGGCGTCGAAGTTCGGCGTCGTCGGCATCACCCAGAGCCTGGCCAAGGAAGTGGCCAAGGAGAAGATCACCGTCAACGCCATCTGCCCCGGCATCATCGACACCGACATGTGGGCCTATAACGACGACGCCTGGGGAAAACTGATGGGCGACTACAAGCCCGGAGAACTGATGGCCGAATGGGTCAAGAACATTCCCATGGGCCGCGCCGGCAGCAGCGAGGACGTATCCGGCCTGGTGAGTTTTCTGGCCAGCGACGATGCGGCCTACATCACCGGCCAGACCATCAATGTCGATGGCGGGCTGATCATGTCATAGGACGGCGAAGCGCCGTCTGATACTGATTTTGAATCACGCCGAACGGCATTGTGCGTTGCGCAACATGAACGTTGGTATATATAATTTCTTCCTATGAAACGGCCTTAGTGAGCCACACGGGCTTGCCGACCGATAGTTGGGGTGATGGGACATCGATGGCTCGCATGCCTGAGAGCGCCGCAACAGCGGCGATCGATCCGCAGGTGACTGCCCCGGCAGCTGTTCACCTGATGTCATGACCCGGCACCGCACAGCATCTTCATCAAATTTGGCACCACTCTTTCGCGCCGGCATCGGCGGCGGCAACTTTATGGTGCCGGCGAGCTTGCGCAACGACCAGCTTTTCCAACACAATCAGAAAAAGACGAGAAGAAGGGAACGACCGGTAATCTTCACCAGAGCTTGACAGGAGAACAAGCATGTCACTTCGGAGCATGATTTCGACAGCATCAATGGGAGTTTTGGCGCTTGCCGCGGCAAGTGCCCTCACATCAACGGCACAAGCGGCCGCGCCTGAATCCAACGACCCGATCAAGATCGCGCTGTTCGACTGGACCAGCGTCAACCTCAACGCCAAGATCCTTGGCGGCATCCTCGAAAAGCTCGGCTACACGGTCGAATACCCGACCGCCGACTACCTCTCCAGCCTGACCACCGGCCTGACCAATGGCGATCTCGATGTCGGCCTGGAGTTCTGGGACACGACGGCCGGCGAGGCCATGAAGGCCTCCGACGCCACCGGCCAGACCGAACGCCTCGGCGCGCTCGGCCCCAAGGCCAAGGAAGAGTGGTGGTTCCCCGAATACATGAAGGAGAAATGCCCGGGCCTGCCGAACTGGGAGGCGCTGAAGGATGCGAAATGCGCCGAGGCCTTCTCGACAGCCGAGACGACGCCGAAGGGGCGCTATCTCGGCGGCCCGGTGACCTGGGAGGGTTTTGACGACGAACGCGTCGAGGCGCTGAAGCTGCCGTTCACCGTCATCCATGCCGGCACCGATGCAGCGATGTTCGCCGAGCTGGACTCGGCCTACCAGCGCAAGGCGCCGATCATGCTGTGGATCTATTCGCCGCATTGGGCGCCGGCCAAATACAAGGGCGAATGGGTTGAATTCCCCGAATACACGCCCGAGTGCTACACCGACCCGAAATGGGGCTCGAACCCGGACGCCAAGTATGATTGCGGCAAGCCGCATGGCGAGATCTGGAAGTACTCCTGGGCCGGCATGAAGGACAAATGGCCGGTCGCCTACAAGGTGGCCAAGGCCTACACGATCGACACCGACGAGCTCAACAAGATGAGCGGCGACATCGATCTGAACGGCAAGACGCCGGAGGAGGTCGCCGCCGCCTGGATCGCCGCCCACGAAGCCGACTGGAAAGCCTGGGCGCAGTGATCGTTCCGACTGGAAAAGTGGGACCCGGCTGTTGATCGGCCGGGTCTCGATCTTTGATACTCCAGAAGGACGACCGAATGACGGAAGCGACTGACCAGGCTTTGAAGACAGCGGGCAAGGATGCCCGTCCGATAAAACTTGCCTGCCGCAATGTCTGGAAGCTGTTCGGATCGAACGCGGCCGATTTCATTCGCCAGCGCGATGGCAAGGCGAGCCCTGCCGACATCGCAGCGGCCGGCCTGGTCGGCGCTGTGCGCGCCGTCGATCTCGAAATCCGCCAGGGTGAGATCTTCATCATCATGGGCCTGTCCGGCTCAGGCAAGTCGACGCTGGTGCGCTGCATGTCGCGGCTGGTCGAGCCGACGCATGGCAAGGTCGAATTCGAAGGCAAGGACCTGCTCAAGATTTCGGACGCGGCTTTGATCGAATTGCGCCGCCACCGCATGGGCATGGTGTTCCAGAATTTCGCGCTGCTGCCGCATCTCAACGTACTCGACAACATCGCCTTCCCCTTGAGCATCCAGGGACAGGACCGGACGACGCGCGAGAAACGGGCGCAGGAGGTCATCGAGCTTGTCGGCTTGCGCGGCCGCGAGCATTTCTATCCGCGCGAACTCTCCGGCGGCCAGCAGCAGCGCGTCGGCATCGCCCGCAGCCTCGCTACCAAACCGGAGATATGGTTCCTCGACGAGCCGTTCTCGGCGCTCGACCCGCTGATCCGCCGCGAGATGCAGGACGAGCTGATGCGGCTGCAGACGATGCTGCACAAGACCATCGTCTTCATCACCCATGATTTCGACGAGGCGATCAGGCTGGCCGACCGCATCGCCATCATGAAGGACGGCGAGGTCATCCAGATCGGCACGCCGGAGGAGCTGGTGGTCAAACCGGCGACCGACTATGTCGCTGAATTCACCCGCGACGTCGACCGCGCCAAGGTAATCTCGGCGCGAAGCCTGATGCGCGCCTGCGACGGCTCGGAGCACGGCGGCACGGTGGCGCCGGACGCCAAGATCTCAAGCTTCTCGGCCAGTATCGTTTCCTCCGGCAAGCCGTTCGCTGTGGTCAACGGCAGCGGCAAGCCGATCGGCGAAGTGACGCCACAAGCGGTGATCGACCTGCTGGCCGGCATTGAACGCCGGGGAGCCGACACGTGACGGTGACGGCCAGCGCCAGCGCAATGAGGCCGCCGGTTCAACGCTGGCTGGCGATCTGGGCCTTGGCGCTGGCCGCCGTGCTTGCCGTGTTCCTGCTGCAGGACAGCCTTCCCTGGGCCGTCAACTATCCGGCCGAGGCGGTCGTCCCCGTCGCCGACTGGGTCAGCGCGCTGATGCGCTGGATAAAGTCGAACCTGTCCTGGCTGACCCGCTCGATCACCGCCGTGCTCGGCGTGCCGCTCGATTTCGCACTCAATCTTCTGGCCAAGAATTTCAAGATCGGCCACGGCCCGGATGCTTTCGTGCTGCCGCGCCTGTCCTGGATCGGCGTCTGCGCGGTCGCCTTCCTGGCCGGACGCGCCGCCGGGGGCTGGAAGCTTGGCGTGCTGGTCGGCGGCTGCTTTGCCTACATCGCGCTGTTCGGCCAGTGGACCAGCGCCATGCTGACGCTCGGGCTGATCTCGATCGCGGTGCCGTTCTGCATCGTCACCGGCCTGTTCGTCGGCATCTGGGCCTGGCGCAAGCCATGGGCCGAGCGGCTGATCGTCTCCCCAGCGCTTGACCTTATGCAGACGATCCCGACCTTCGCCTACCTGATCCCGATGCTGCTTCTGTTCGGCAACAGCCCGGTGTCGGCGATGATCGCCACCGCCATCTTCGCCACGCCGCCGATGGTGCGGGCAACGATGCTGGGGCTGGCTAGGGTGCCGTCGGAGATCGACGATTTCAGCGAGATGGCCGGCTGCACGGCACGGCAGAAACTGTGGCGGGTGCTGCTGCCCTCGGCGAGGCCGACGCTGATGGTCGGCGTCAACCAGGTCATCATGCTGGCGCTCAACATGGTCATCATCGCCTCGATGATCGGCGCCGGCGGCCTCGGCTACGACGTGCTCCTGGCGCTGAGAGCACTGAAGGTCGGCGAAGCAATGGAAGCGGGCCTTGCCATCGTGGCGCTGGCGATCGCGCTCGACCGGCTGAGCCAGGCCATCGCCCACAACCACGCGCAGGGCCAGATCTATCAGGCGGCAAGTCCGATCTTCTGGCGCCGTTATCCCAATCTGACGCTGGCCGTCGCCATCCTTGCCGCCACCACCTTGCTCAGCCTGTTCGTTCCGGCCTTCGCCGCCGTGCCGAAGGCGATCACTTTCACCACCGCGCCTTTGTGGAAGGCGGCGGTGAGCTGGGTGACGATCAACTTCTTCGACACTATCGAGGCGTTTCGTGTGGCGCTGATCCTCAACGTGCTGAACCCGGTGCGCGCCTTCTGCGAGGGCTTTCCGTGGCTCGGCGCCGTGTTCCTGCTCGGCCTTGCCGGCTACCAGCTCTCCGGCCTCCGCCTGGCCTTCCTGGTCGCCGCGCTGACCGCCTTCTGCGCTATCACCGGGCTGTGGGAAAAGACCATGGCGACAGTCTATCTCTGCGGCATATCCGCCTTCATCTCGTGCCTGATCGGCGTTCCGATCGGGTTGATGGCGTCACGCAGCGACCGTTTCGAAAAGATCGTGACACCGATCATCGACACGCTGCAGGTGCTGCCGTCCTTCTGCTTCATCATTCCGGTGGTGATGCTGTTTCGGGTCGGCGACGTCACCGCCATGATCGCCACCGTCGCCTTCGCCGTGGTGCCGGCGATCCGCTACACCAATCACGGCATCCGCCAAGTGCAGCCGGCGCTGATCGAGGCGGCCAAGGTCTCCGGCTGCACGCCGCGCCAGACCTTCTTTCGCGTGCAATTGCCGCTGGCGCTGCCCGAGATCATGCTCGGCGTCAACCAGACGATCCTGATGGCACTGGCGATGATCATCATCTGCGCCATGGTCGGCACCCGCGATCTCGGCCAGGAGGTTTTCATCGCGCTGTCCAAGGCCGATTCCGGCCGCGGCATCGTCGCCGGTCTCGCCATCGCCTTCATCGGCATCGTCGCCGACCGGCTGTTCAGCGCCTGGACGGCGAAGGCCAGGGCAAGGCTGGGGTAGGCCTCAGGCGCGACGGTTATTCCGCCGCGACGCCTTTCACTTCCAGATACGATTCCATGGAATCGTCCAGTGCCTGCAGCCAGGGCGTATGGTGCAGCGGCGCCATCGTCCCGGTCATCAGCGAGCGGTAGGCGTGGTCGCGGAAGCTCATAATGTCTTCCACCTTGTGGTGCTCCCACTCCATGAAAGTCTGGTTGACCGCTTCGACGTCGAAGCCCGGATAGTCGGTCTGGTCCATCAGTTCCTTGGTGTAGTCGCCCTGGTACCAGATCATCTGCTCGGCGTCTTCCAGTGTTTCCTCGCGAGCGCGCCATTTCGCGCCATGCGCCGCCATCGCCTCGGCCGACGGCAGTTTGATACGGCCCATGATCACGTCGCGCGCGAACCAGGCCTGCGCGTCGAACATGTTGAAGGTGTAGAACTGGTCCTGCATGCCGATATAGGACAGCTTCGGGTTCCTCTCCCAGACGACGCCCTCATAGATGCCGTCAGGCCACATGCGGTTGGCGGTCTTGAGCTTCAGATCGTCGGTGAGGAAGGGGAAAGAATGCAGATAGCCGGTGCACAGGATGATGGCGTCGACATCCTTGGTGGTGCCGTCCTTGAAGTGCGCTGTCTTGCCGACGACCTTCTGCAGCAGCGGCACCTCCTTCCAGTTCTCCGGCCATTTGAAGCCCATCGGCTTCGAGCGGTAGCTGGAGGTGATCGATTTGGCGCCGTATTTGTAGCATTGCGAACCGATGTCCTCGGCCGAATAGGAACGGCCGATGATCAATATGTCCTTGCCTTTGAACTCCATGGCGTCGCGGAAATCATGGCTGTGCAGGATGCGGCCGTTGAAGGTCGAGAAGCCTTCGAAATAGGGAACGTTCGGTACCGAGAAATGTCCGGAGGCGACGACGACGTTGTCGAACTCTTCCGAATAGGTGACGTCGTTGGTGCGGTCATGTGCGGTGACGGTGAACTTCTTGGTCTCGTCGGAAAAAGTCACCATGCGCACCGGGCTGTTGAAGCGCACCCATTGGCGCAGGCCTGACTTCTCGACACGGCCCTTGATGTAGTCCCACAGAACGGCGCGCGGCGGGTAGGAGCCGATTGGGCGGCCGAAATGCTCCTCGAACGTGTAGTCGGCGAATTCGAGGCATTCCTTCGGCCCGTTCGACCAGAGGTAACGGTACATCGAGCCGTGCACGGGATCGCCATGCTCGTCGAGGCCGGTGCGCCAAGTGTAGTTCCACAGGCCGCCCCAGTCGGACTGCTTTTCGAAACAGACGACTTCCGGAATCTCGGCGCCCTTGTCGGCGGCCGACTTGAAGGCACGAAGCTGGGCCAGGCCGGAGGGTCCGGCTCCGATGACGGCAACACGAGTTTTCATGGCGAGCCTCCCGGTCTCATTTCCCTAACGAAACAAATTTCACTCACAGGACAGTAATTGGCCCTTCGGTGCTGTCAACAGGCCTTGTGTGGAAAGCGCGTTCCGCACGCAAGTTCCGGTGAAAAAGCCATCGGTGAGCGGCAGGCGGGCGACGCACAAATTCGGCCGTGGATGGCTTGCCGTGGTGGTTGCTCTTCTGTATCGGCAGCGAATATGTTCACCTTGGGTGAAATAAATCCGCGAAGCACGAGGGGCAGCATGGCGAAGAAGAGTTCGGACCCCAAGCCTGGCGTCGCCGCGGCCAAGGCCAAGCCGCTGCCGAAGGCCGGCGACAGGCCGGCGATCCGCACGCCGCTGACCCAGAACCCGCACGCCATTCGCGACACGCGCGAAAAGGTGCTGGAAGTGGCAATCGGCCGCGAAGTGCGGGCGTTTCGCAAGAAGCTCGGCATCACCGTCGCCGATCTGGCGGTCGCCACCGACATTTCGCTCGGCATGCTGTCGAAAATCGAGAACGGCATCACCTCGCCCTCGCTGACGACGCTGCAGGCGCTGTCCAGGGCACTCGGCGTTCCCGTCACCGCCTTCTTCCGCCGTTTCGAGGAAGAGCGCAGCGCCGTCTTCGTCAAGGCCGGCGAAGGCCTCGATGTCGAGCGCCGCGGCACGCGCGCCGGCCACCAGTACAATCTGCTCGGCCATATCGGCTCCAACACCAGCGGTGTCGTCGTCGAACCCTATCTCATCACGCTGACCGAGGATTCGGATGTGTTCCCGACCTTCCAGCACGAGGGCATGGAGTTCCTCTACATGCTCGAAGGCGAGGTCGTTTACCGGCACGGCAGCAACCTCTATCCGATGAAGCCCGGCGACAGCCTGTTCTTCGACGCCGACGCGCCGCACGGGCCGGAACAACTGACGCGACTGCCGATGCGCTATCTCTCGATCATCTGCTATCCGCAGAGCAGCGCGGGTTGAGTTGGCCAGTCTCCCCTTGTGGGGGAGATCGGCAGCTTCGCCGGCGGCAGCTTTAGTCTGGCCCAAACCCTGGCGATGTCGGGCTGCCATCGTCCAGTTTCGACAGCCATTCGACCAGCGTCGGGCGGTAGCGGGTCAGGCCCTTGTAGGTGGCGAGTTCCTCGGGCAGGTCGCGGATCACGCGGTGCAGGCGCCGTGCCCATTTCGGCTGCGTCACCAGTTCGTCCATCTTGATCAGATAGCAGCGGATCGGGAAGACGATGCCGTTCGAGCGCGGCAGCCGCCAGAAGCTTTGCAGCTCGACGCGCAGATGCACCTTGTCGCCGACATTCTCGGGCGTCACCGTGGACCGGTCTGGACCCCATTTGTGATAGTTCTCGGGGCTGGTGTCGAGGCGCGGATTGATGGTCATCGTCCAGTTCAGGCGCCGTGCCGGCTTGCCCTGCTGGATGTTGGTGAGGAATTTCAGCGCCCGGATGAAAATGCCCTTCTCATGCGCCAGCGGCACCGGCGCGTGCCACTCGAAGAAGTTCATGCCGATGTCGAAATCGAGCGACCAGTCGGCCTGGGTGGTGACCATGCCGGCGTCCATCCACAGATTGCCGTCGCGCTGGTCGAGGATGCAGAAATCGCCCTGGCTCTGCCGGGTGATGTATTCCATCGGCCCGTAAGGCAGCGTCGAGGTGTCGCCGAAGGTGAAGGTGTCGTCGATGCCGAGCGGCCGGTTGATCCAGCGCCAGCGGTCGCCGTCGCGGGTCAGCGTGAAATGCTCGGGATAGCCTAGCGCCTGCTGTTCCATCAGCAGCTCGAGCAGATCCCAGCCGGCCAGCGTCATGTGCGGCAGCGACTGGCAGCGCAGCGGGTCCTCGGCCAGCACCAGTGCGCGATCCTGCATCTCGGCGACATAGTGCTCGTCGACGTCGATCAGGTTTTCCAGCACGCTGCCTTTTGGACCGACGACATGCGGCTCGATGTTGACCGCATACATGTAGCTGTCTTCGTGGAACGGGAACGGAAACCGCCTGATGTGCTCCGGGCTGTTCCTGAAGGTGAAGTCGTCGCGGAAGGTTTCCTTGCGAAAGGTGATGCCCATGATTTCCTCCTAGAGCGGGATGCGTTCGGGTTGAACGCGACATCCCGCTCTATCTGTTTGTTTTAGCCGCATTTCTGCGACGCCAAGTGTATCCACTTGGCTGCAAAATGCTCTACCGCTCCAGCACCAGCGATTTGCCCTCGAAGCGCGATACGCACGGCATGATCTTGCAGCCGGAGCGGTGGTCTTCCTCGCTCAGCCAGTGGTCGTTGTGGATGAACTTGCCGTCATGGGAGACGACATTGGTCTCGCACTGGCCGCAGACGCCGCCGCGGCAGAGATAGGGCGGATCGACGCCCGCCGCCTCGATGGCTTCGAGCAGGCTCTGCTGACTGCCGACACGGATCGTCTTGCCGGTGACGGCCAGCGTCACGTCGAACGGCGCGCCGGGTTGCGGGGCCGCGAAATGCTCGAAATGGACGGTCTCCGCCGGCCAGCCAAGGGCGGCCGCGCGGTCGCGCACCCAATTGATCATGCCGGCCGGGCCGCAGACATAGAGATGCGTGCCGAGTGGTTGCGAGGACAGGAGCCGGTCGAGTTCGATGCGTTCGTCAAGGTCGTCGTGGTAGAGCCGGACCCTGCGGTCGTAGCGCTGCTGAAGCACATCGGCGTAAGTGCCGAGCGAGGCGGTGCGGCAGGTGTAGTGCAGTTCGAAATTGCCGCCCGACCCCGCAAGCTGCGAGGTCTGCGCCATGAACGGCGTGATGCCGATGCCGCCGGCCAGCATCAGATGTTTCCTGGCGCGCAGATCGAGCGAGAACAGATTGACCGGATAGCTGATCACCATCTCTAGCCCCGGCTTGACGCTCCGGTGCATGAACAGCGAGCCGCCGCGGCCGACATCGTCGCGGCGCACCGAGATCGTGTATTCGCGGGTGTCGAGCGGCGAGCCCATCAGCGAATAGGGGTTGAGCCTGGTGCGGTCGCCGTCGCGCATCTCGACCACGACATGGGCGCCACCGGAGAAGGTCGGCAACAGTTCGCCGTCGCGCCGGCGGAAATGGAAGCGTGTGACCAGTTCGTTGACGGGGACGACATTGCTGACGACGACATCGAGTTTTGTTGTTCCTGTGCTCATCGAAAAATCTCCTCCATCGGAGGAATCTCGCTGCGGTCCTCGGCGTTGATGCAAACGCCCTGGAAGGCGGCGAGGCGCCTGGAATAATGGTCACGCACCAGAAGCAGCAGGCCGCAATGCGCACAGGTCGCCGGCTGCGTCGTCACGTTCTCGGTGATGCCTTTGCAGTGCACGCACTGCATGCGTCGCGCCAGCGAGCCGCGATGCTCGGTCTGCATCGAGGTGTGGTCGATGCCGGCTTCCAGCGCCACCTGCATGGCCTGGCCGATCAGGCCTTCGGTGCCGGAGAGATAGAGGCGCAGGCCCATATGTGCATTGGTCAGCGTCTGCTTCAGTCGCGGCAGCAGGCTGGCGAAGGACGCCGCCAGATGGAATTGCGCGGGCTTCAGCGCTTCGAGGGCGCCGACATGCTTGCCGTCGGGGCCGGGAATGAAGACGATTTCCGCTCCGCCGAAAAAACCAGCGGGAACGTTCTTGGCCATCTCGATTATCGCGACCGCGCCTTCCGCATCCGCCACGAAAAGATGGTGCTTGCCGGGCTGGGGAGACAGGGTTCCGTAAACCGGCCGGCTGATGATGCTTTTGGCTGCCATTCTGTCTTTGTGCCTCGAACCCCTCGCTGTTGATTGTGCCTCAGCCTTTGGCGGTGCGCTTGGTCTTCTTGGGATCGTCGAACGGCAGCGGCTGTGCCGTGGCCTTGATCGAGCCGCTCTTGTTGCGGATCTCGAGCTTGGTGTCCTTGATGGCGCAATCCACGTCGAGCCGGGCAATGCCCATCGATTTCTTGACCAGCGGAGAATACATGGCGCAGGTCACCACGCCAACCTTCTTGCCGTCGCGGTAGACCGGCGCGCCCTCGTCGGCCGGCTCCTTGCCGTCCAGCAAAACGCCGTAGATCTTGAAGCGCTCCTTGCCCTTCAGGCGATAGTGCTCCTCGGCACCGCGGAAGCCGGTCTTGCCGGGGCTGACGGTGAAGTCGAGGCCGAGTTCCCACAGCGTGTCGCCGGGGCCTTCATTGTCGAACGGGTATTTCTGCGAATTGTCGTAGGGATAGAACAGCAGGTAGCTTTCGACGCGCAGCATGTCGAGCGTGGTGAAGCGGCACGGGATGATGCCGGCGCTCTTGCCCTCGTCGAGGATCCTGTCCCAGATCGTGCCGGCATCCTGGCCGCGGCAGAAGATCTCGTAGCCGCGCTCGCCGGTGTAGCCGGTGCGCGAGATCATGACGGGCAAGCCGAACAGCTGCGTCTGCATGTGGTGGAAGTAGTTGAGGTCGCGGATGCCCGGCACATGCTTGGCCAAATAGTCGACAGCAGTCGGTCCCTGTAGCGACAAATCATGCAGATTGTCGTCGAAGCGCAGCGAGACGTCACGCCCAACGGAAGCACGCTGCAGTTCCTCATGGCCGGTGCCCGAACCGTGCACGACCATCCAGCTATTCGGGCTGATGCGGTAAATGATGCAGTCGTCGGTGAATTTTCCGGCCTCGTTCAGCATGCAGGCATAGGCCGACTTGCCGGGATAGATCTTTTCGACATCGCGCGTCGTCACCAGATCGATCAGATGCGCGGCGTGCGGCCCGGTGATGTGGACCTTCTTCAGGCCGGAGACATCCATCAGCCCGGCCTTGGTGCGGATGGCGACATATTCCTCGTCGGCATCCTTGTCGTAGGTCCAGGCGGTGCCCATGCCGCTCCAGTCCTCGAGCTTCGAGCCGAGCGCGCGATGGCGATCCGCCAAGGTCGAAAATCTCCAGGATGCCGTCATGGGCCTGCTTCTCCTCTGCAATTGCCGACGTTTCGCCGCTTCAAGCACTCGCGAGCCAGCGCGGCGTTCCGAACCATATTGACTCAAAACTCCAAAAGCGCGCAATACTAAGATGCAAAAAGTTTTACTGAGAGGCAAGGAGTCCAACTGAACCGAGGGGACATAAAATGGAAGGGAATCTGAACGCACTGACGACCATTTTCACGGAATTCTATTACTGGGTGACCATCGTCATGATGTTCCTCATCCATGTCGGCTTCTGCACCTATGAGGTGGGCGTTTCGCGGCGGCGCAATCACCTGAAAACACTGATGAAGAACGCGATGGCAATCCCGCTGGTTACGGTCACGTTCTATTTTTTCGGCTGGTGGATCTACTTCGGGTTCCCCAACGGGCCGGGCATGGTTCCGGGCGGGCTTGCCACGGCACCTTTCGCTGAACCGTGGAACCCTCTGATGGGCACCCATCTTTCCGGCGTCAATCCGGGCGAGACGGGGGTCACGCCTACCGACGCCGCGCTCTGGCACCGCCTCAACGGCGTGTTCTGGGGCGCCTTCCTGCTATTCTCCATCACGACGGCGTCGATCATCTCGGGTTCCATCATAGAGCGCGCGCGTTCCGGTGCGTTCTGGATCGTCGCGGTGCTGATCGGCTCGGTCCTGTGGATCCTCGACGCGTCCTGGGGCTGGCATCCGCAAGGCTGGATGGTGAAACTCTGGGGTTATCACGACGCCTACGCGTCCGGCGTCGTGCACGCGATCGCGGGCGGAGCGGCGCTCGCCTTCCTCATCGTGCTCGGCCCGCGCATCGGCAAGTTCAGGCCCGACGGCACGGCGCGGGACATCCCGCCCCACAATGTCTGGCTGGTCACGATCGGCCTGTTCCTGATCTACACCGGCTTCTGGGGCTTCTATGCCGCTTGCAACATTCCGCTGATCAGCCCGGCCACAATTGCCGGCCAGATCACCGGAGATACCTGGACGGCGACCAACATCTACCTTGCGCCGACCACGCTCTCGGCGATCACCTTCAACTTCCTGATGTCGTTGTCGGGCGGAATGATGGCCGGCTATATCGTCTCCAAAGGCGACCCGTTCTGGACGTTCTCAATGGGGCTTTGCGGCGTGATCGCAACCTCTGCAGGCAACGACCTCTATCACCCGATCCAGGCAATGCTGATCGGCGCGATCGTCCCGAGCATCTGCTACAAGCTGCACTACTTCGTCGAACGCCGCTTCAAGATCGACGATGCGGTGGGCGCCGTTGCCGTGCACGGTTATGGCGGGTTTCTCGGCGTCGTCGTGGCGGGCTTCATGCTGTGGGGACAACCGTCATCGCCCTATGAAGGCTTCGCGCACATCAACCCGCTCGGCAATTTCGCCGGTGCGGTGTTGATGTTCGCGCTTGGTTTTGCTCCCACCTTCGTGGTCTGCAAGATCCTCAACAGCATGAACCTGCTGCGTGTACCGGCGAAGGTCGAGCTCGAGGGTGTCGACTTTGCTCTCAACCATGCATTCGTGGCGTCGGTTCGCGAAGTCGCAGCGGCGGAAAAGGCCTTGATCAAGTAGTCGGAAGACAGGAGAACTCGCAATGTCCACCAATGGAATGGAAAGCTGGGCTGTCGATCTCAAAGACGTCGGCGCAATGTACCCGTTTCAGGGCTCGGAAGTCCTGATGGTTATCATCGGCCTCGTCTTCTGGATCGGCTGGCATATTCTCCAGACGCGCCATGAGAACGCTGAGATCGAGGCTGACATGGCCGCGGATCGCAGCGGCGACGAGACGAGAGAGGCAATCGACCGCTACTAGTCCCCATATCAGTCGCCTGGCGCCATTTGCGCCGGGCGACTTGTTTGCTATGAAAAAAACTTTCATGTGAGTTGAATTCGTCTGGTGAAGCTGGTAGCACCGGAATCACATCCACATCAGGAGCCTGACATGTGCGGAATCGTCGGACTTTTCCTTAAGGACAAAGCGCTGGAGCCGAAGCTCGGCGCGATGCTGTCGGAGATGCTGATCTCGCTCAGCGACCGCGGTCCCGACAGCGCCGGCATCGCCATCTATGGCGCGCCGACCGGCAACGAGGCCAAGATCACCATCCAGTCGGCCAAGCCCGAGCGCGACTTCGGCGGCCTCGACGCCGAAGTCGCCAAGGCCATCGGCGCGCCGGTGAGCATCGCGGTGAAATCGACGCACGCCGTGATCAGGACCACGCCCGCCAAGATCGACGAGGCGCGCGAGGCCATCCAGGCGCTGCGTCCCGACATCCGCATCATGGGCGCCGGCGACGTGGTCGAAATCTACAAGGAAGTCGGCCTGCCGGAAGCTGTCGTCGATCGTTTCGACGTGCGCTCGATGACCGGCACGCACGGCATCGGCCATACCCGCATGGCGACGGAATCGGCGGTGACGACGATGGGCGCGCATCCGTTCTCGACCGGCGCCGACCAGTGCCTGGTGCACAATGGCTCGCTCTCCAACCACAACAATGTCCGCCGCGAACTGATCCGCGACGGCATGAAGTTCGAGACCGAGAACGACACCGAGGTGGCAGCCGCCTATCTCTCGTCGAAAATCGCGCATGGCAAGAATCTCGGCGAGGCGCTGGAAGGCACGCTCTCCGACCTTGACGGCTTCTTCACCTTCGTCGTCGGCACCAAGAACGGTTTTGGCGTGGTGCGCGACCCGATCGCCTGCAAGCCCGCAGTCATGGCCGAGACCGACCAGTATGTCGCCTTCGGCTCCGAATATCGTGCGCTCACCAAACTGCCCGGCATAGACAATGCGAGGGTCTGGGAACCGGAGCCCGCAACTGTCTATTTCTGGGAGCATTGAGCTGATGCCGGCAACCAACGTGTCAAAGGCAACGCACGACCAAGGCCATGCCAGGGTCTTCGACCTTGCCGATCTGTCGTTGCGCGAGCTCAATCAGGCGCTCCACCAGCTGACCCCCGGCTCGAACGAGACGGCCTGGGAGGTGCTCAACCCGAAGGGCAGTCATTCGGTCGCCGTCGGCGTCGACCAGCCGGTCGCCATCGATGTGCGCGGCAGCGTCGGCTATTATTGCGGCGGCATGAATGCCGGCGGCGCCATCACCGTGCACGGCTCGGCCGGACCCGGTGTCGGCGAGAACATGATGTCGGGCTCGATCACCATCAAAGGCGACGCCAGCCAGTATGCCGGCGCCACCGGCCGCGGTGGCCTGCTGGTCATCGAAGGCAATGCCTCGTCGCGCTGCGGCATCTCGATGAAGGGCATCGACATCGTCGTGCACGGCAATATCGGCCACATGTCGGCCTTCATGGCGCAGTCCGGCAATCTGGTGGTGCTGGGCGATGCCGGCGATGCGCTCGGCGATTCCATCTACGAGGCGCGGCTGTTCGTGCGCGGCAAGGTCGAGAGCCTCGGCGCCGACTGCATCGCCAAGGAGATGCGGCCCGAGCATATCGAGCTGCTGCAAGGCCTGCTCGACCGTGCCGGCGTCACTGACGTCAAGCCGTCGGAGTTCAAGCGCTACGGCTCGGCGCGCACGCTCTACAATTTCAATATCGACAACGCCGACGCGTATTGAGGCAAGATGACCTATCGCAACCCGCCGACGACGCCGCGCAAATCCGCGACCTTCGACGACTACACGCTTTCTGAAATCCGCCGCGCCGCGGCGACCGGCATCTATGATATCCGCGGCGCCGGCGCCAAGCGCAAGCTGCCGCATTTCGACGACCTTCTGTTCCTCGGCGCTTCGATCTCGCGCTATCCGCTGGAAGGCTATCGTGAACGCTGCGACACCAGCGTCGTGCTCGGCTCGCGCCATGCCAAGAAGCCGATCGAGCTGAAAATCCCGATCACCATCGCCGGCATGAGTTTCGGCTCGCTCTCCGGCCCGGCCAAGGAGGCCTTGGGCCGTGGCGCGACGCTATCCGGCACCTCGACCACCACCGGCGACGGCGGCATGACCGAGGAAGAGCGCGGCCATTCGAAGCAACTGGTCTATCAATATCTGCCGTCGCGTTATGGCATGAACCCGCGCGATTTGCGCCGGGCGGATGCCATCGAAGTGGTCGTCGGCCAGGGTGCGAAACCCGGCGGCGGCGGCATGCTGCTCGGCCAGAAAATCTCCGACCGCGTCGCCGAGATGCGCACGTTGCCGAAGGGCATCGACCAGCGCTCGGCCTCGCGCCATCCCGACTGGACCGGACCGGACGATCTCGAGATCAAGATTCTGGAACTGCGCGAGATCACGGACTGGGAAAAGCCGATCTACGTCAAGGTTGGCGGCGCCCGCCCCTATTATGACACAGCGCTTGCGGTCAAGGCCGGCGCCGATGTCGTCGTCGTCGACGGCATGCAGGGCGGGACGGCCGCGACCCAGGAAGTGTTCATCGAGAATGTCGGCCAGCCGACGCTTGCCTGCATCAGGCCGGCGGTCCAGGCGCTGCAGGATCTCGGCATGCACCGCAAGGTGCAGTTGATCGTGTCAGGCGGCATCCGCAACGGCGCCGACGTCGCCAAGGCGCTGGCGCTCGGCGTCGACGCGGTGTCGATCGGCACAGCAGCCCTTGTCGCGCTCGGCGACAACGATCCGCGCTGGGAGGCTGACTATAACGAGCTCGGCACCACGGCCGGCGCCTATGACGACTGGCACGAAGGCCGCGACCCGGCCGGCATCACCACGCAGGACCCCGAACTGATGAAGCGGGTCGACCCGATCGCCGCCGGGCGGCGTCTGGCGAACTATCTGAAGGTGATGACGCTGGAGGCGCAGACGATTGCGCGCGCGTGCGGCAAGAACAGCCTGCATAATCTCGAGCCCGAGGATCTCGTCGCGCTCACCATCGAAGCCGCCGCCATGGCCGGCGTGCCGCTTGCCGGCACCAACTGGATACCGGGGAAGAACGGCTTCTAGACACCATCCAAAAATACCATAAGCGAGGAACTATAATGGGGAACGATCTCGCCGCATTCGCCAAGAAGCACGGCGTCAAATATTTCATGATTTCCTACACCGACCTGTTCGGTGGGCAGCGTGCCAAGCTGGTGCCGGCGCAAGCCATCGCCGACATGCAGAAGGACGGTGCGGGCTTTGCCGGTTTCGCCACCTGGCTCGACCTGACGCCGGCGCACCCCGACATGCTGGCGGTGCCGGATCCGGATTCGGTCATCCAGCTGCCGTGGAAGCCGGAGGTCGCCTGGGTCGCGGCCAACTGCGTCATGGACGACAAGGAGGTTGACCAGACGCCGCGCAACACGCTGAGGCGGCTGATCGCCGAGGCGGCCGGCGACGGGATGCACGTCAAGACCGGCGTCGAGGCCGAGTTCTTCCTGATCACCCCCGACGGCAAGGCGATTTCCGACGAGTACGATACCGCGTCGAAGCCTTGCTACGACCAGCAGGCGGTGATGCGCCGCTACGACGTCATCGCCGAGATCTGCGACCATATGCTGGCGCTCGGCTGGGGTCCCTACCAGAACGACCACGAGGACGCTAACGGCCAGTTCGAGATGAACTGGGCCTTCGACGACGCTTTAGCCACCGCCGACAAGCACTCCTTCTTCAAGTTCATGGTCAAGTCCGTGGCCGAAAAGCACGGGCTGCGCGCCACCTTCATGCCCAAGCCCTTCCAGGGCCTGACCGGTAATGGCTGCCATGCGCATATCTCGGTGTGGGACAAGGCCGGCAAGACCAATGTCTTCGCCGACAATGCGATGGAGCTCGGCCTTTCGGCCAAGGGCAAGAACTTCCTCGGCGGCATCATGAAGCATGCCTCGGCGCTTGCCGCGATCACCAACCCGACGGTCAATTCCTACAAGCGCATCAACGCGCCGCGCACCATTTCGGGCGCGACCTGGGCGCCGAACACGGTTACCTGGACCGGCAACAACCGCACCCATATGGTGCGCGTGCCCGGCCCTGGCCGCTTCGAGTTGCGCCTGCCGGACGGCGCAGCCAACCCCTATCTGCTGCAGGCGGTCATCATCGCCGCCGGCCTCGATGGCATCCGCTCCAAGGCCGATCCCGGCAAGCGGTACGACATCGACATGTACCAGTTCGGCCACACGGTGAAGGGCGCGCCGAAGCTGCCGCTCAATCTGCTCGACGCGCTGCGCGAGTTCGACAAGGACAAATCGCTCAAGGCGGCGCTGGGTGAGGAATTCTCGTCGGCCTATCTAAAGCTGAAGCACCAGGAATGGAATTCCTATGCTTCCCACTTCACCCAGTGGGAGCGCGACCACACGCTGGATATCTGACCACCAGCGCGACGCGAGCGATCCCGGAATGACCTTATGAAATACTCGATCTTCTCGCTCGCCCGCGCCGCCCTTTCCGGCCACAAGAACTGGCAACGCACCTGGCGCGACGCCACACCGAAGGATCGCTACGACGTGGTGATCATCGGCGGCGGCGGCCATGGGCTGGCTACCGCCTGGTTCCTGGCCAGCGAGTTCGGCACCAAAAATGTCGCGGTGCTGGAAAAAGGCTGGATCGGTTCCGGTAATGCCGGCCGCAACACCACCATCATCCGCTCCAACTACGGCCTGCCTGGGAATACCGGCTTCTACGAATTGTCGATGAAGCTGTGGGAGCGAATGGAGCAGGACCTCAACTACAACACAATGGTCAGCCAGCGCGGCGTCATCAACCTCTACCACTCCGACGCACAGCGCGACGCCTATGCGCGGCGCGGCAACACGATGCGCATCAACGGCATCGATGCCGAGCTGCTCGACCTCAAGGCAGTCAAGAAGATGATGCCGTTCCTCAATTTCGACAATGAGCGCTTTCCCGTGCAGGGCGGACTGCTGCAGCGGCGCGGCGGCACGGCGCGGCACGATGCCGTCGTCTGGGGCTATGCCCATGCGGCAAGCGCGCTCGGCGTCGACATCATCCAGAATTGCGAAGTCACCGGCTTTGCCCGTGACGCCAATGGCAAGGTGACTGGTGTCGAGACGACGCGCGGCAAGATCGGTGCCGGCAAGGTCGGCATGGCGGTGGCCGGTTCTTCCTCGCGGGTTGCCGCGATGGCCGGGCTGCGCCTGCCGATCGAGAGCCACGTGCTGCAGGCGTTCGTTTCCGAGGCGATCAAGCCGCTGCTGCCCTGTGTCATGACCTTCGGCGCCGGCCACTTCTACGTCAGCCAATCCGACAAGGGCGGGCTGGTCTTCGGCGGCGACATTGACGGCTACAATTCCTACGCCCAGCGCGGCAATCTGCCTGTCATGGAAGACGTCTGCGAGGGCGGCATGGCGCTGATGCCGATGATTGGCCGCGTCAGGCTCTTGCGCCAGTGGGGCGGCATCATGGACATGTCGATGGACGGCTCGCCGATCATCGACAAGGGCCCGGTCGACGGGCTCTACATCAACGCCGGCTGGTGCTATGGCGGCTTCAAGGCGACGCCCGGCTCCGGCCTTGTCTTTGCCCATCTTCTTGCCCGCGACACGCCGCATAAGGAGGCCGAAAAATTCCGCCTCGACCGCTTCCGGACTGGTGCTGTGATCGACGAAAAGGGCCAGGGTGCCCAACCGAACCTGCATTGAAGGCGGTGTAGAAGCGCATGCGTATTGTCTGTCCCTTCTGTGGCGAACGCGAACTCGGCGAGTTCACCTATCTGGGTGATGCCAAGCCGGCCCGGCCGGCGGCGGATGCCGGCGAAGACGCCGTCTTCGACTACGTCTATCTGCGCGACAATGTTGCCGGCGCAATGAGCGAGCACTGGTATCATAGCGGCGGCTGCCGGGCCTGGCTGAAGGTCACCCGCAACACGCTGACGCATGAGATTTCGGCCGTCGAACCGGCGGCGGGTGCTGGCGCCGCCAAGGTTGGTGCGTGATGGTCGGCGGCCCGCAGACACATCGGCTGAGCAACGGCGGCCTGATCGACCGCTCGGCGCCGCTAAGCTTCCGTTTCGACGGCAAGACCTACGTCGGTTTCCAGGGCGATACGCTCGCCTCGGCGCTGGTCGCCAACGGCGTCAAGCTGGTCGGCCGCTCGTTCAAATACCATCGTCCGCGCGGCATCCTCACCGCAGGCTCGGAAGAACCCAACGCGCTCGTCGAATTGCGTAGCGGCGCAAGGCGCGAGCCGAACACCAAGGCGACGACGGCGGAACTTTATGAAGGCCTCGAAGTCGCCAGCCAAAACCGCTGGCCGTCGCTGCGCCACGATTTCATGGCGGTCAACCAGCTGTTCGCGCCGATCTTCGTCGCCGGCTTCTACTACAAGACCTTCATGTGGCCGGCGAAATTCTGGGAAGCGATCTACGAGCCAGCGATCCGCCGTGCCGCCGGCCTCGGCCGCGCCGCCGGCGTTGCCGATCCGGATCATTACGACAAGGCCTGGGCGCATTGCGATGTGCTGATCGCCGGCTCCGGCCCGGCCGGCCTTGCCGCAGCGCTCGCCGCTGGCCGCTCTGGAGCCCGCATTATCCTCTGTGAGGAGGATTTTGCGCTCGGCGGCCGCCTGCTTGCCGATGGCGGCACGATCGATGGCCGGCCGGCAGCCGAATGGATTTCGCGCACGCTGGCCGAACTTGGCTCGATGCCGGACGTCCGCATCATGACCCGCACGACGCTGTTCGGCGTCTACGACGGCGGCACCTATGGCGCCATCGAGCGCGTCAACGACCATCTGCCCTCGCCGCCCGAGCACCAGGTGCGCCAGCGCTTATGGCGGATCGTCGCCAAGCGCTGCGTCGTCGCTGCGGGTTCGATCGAGCGCCCGATCGTGTTTGCCGGCAACGATACCCCCGGCGTGATGATGGCTTCTGCGATGCGGACCTATGTCACCCGCTATGCGGCGACGCCGGGAAAGCGCATCGCGCTGTTCACCAACAATGAGGATGGCTGGCGCACGGTCGAGGCAGCACTCGGTGCCGGACTGCAGGTCGCCGCGGTCATCGACGCGCGGCCGGATGTCTCGCCCGCTCACCGCTCGCTGGCCTCCAAAAGCGGCTTTACCGTGCTGCACGGTTCGGTCAGCAGCGTCGAGGGTGGCAAGGACGGCGTCAGGAAAATTGCGGTGTTGCTCACCGGCGGCGCGCGCGCCGAGGTCGAGGCCGACGGGCTTGCGGTTTCCGGCGGTTGGAACCCGGCGGTCGGACTCACCTCTTACCATCGCGGCCGGCCGAAATGGCGCGACGACATCGCCGCTTTCGTGCCGGATGGAGCGCCTCCGGGAATGGTCGCCGTCGGCGCCGCCAATGGTGCCTTTGGGCTTGGCGCTTGCCTGCGCGAAGGTTTTGAAGCCGGCGCTGCGGCGGCAAGCGATGCCGGGCGCAACGGCAACGCGGGCGCAGCGCCCGTCGCAGAGGACGAGGCTTTCTCGCTGACCCCGCTGTGGCGTGTCGCCGGCAAAGGCAAAGCGTTCGTCGACCAGCAGCACGATATCACCGCTTCCGACGTCGAGCTGGCGCAGCGCGAAGGTTTCGAATCGGTCGAGCACCTGAAGCGTTACACCACTCTCGGCATGGCGACCGACCAGGGCAAAACCTCGAACATTGCCGGCCTCGCCATCATGGCGGCGGTGAGCGGCAAATCCATTCCAGAGACCGGCACGACGATCTACCGCCCGCCCTATGTTCCGATCGCCATCGGCGCCTTCGCCGGCCATCATCGCGACGAGGCCTTCCATGCGACGCGGCTGACGCCGTCGCATCACTGGGCCGCCGAACAGGGCGCGGTGTTCGTCGACACCGGCCTATGGAAGCGGGCGCAATGGTATCCGCGCGCCGGCGAAAAGGACTGGCTGGAATCGGTGACCCGCGAGGTCAAGTCGGTGCGCGGCGGCGTCGGCTTCTGCGATGTCTCGACGCTCGGCAAGATCGACGTGCACGGCGCAGACGCCGGCGCTTTCCTCGACCGCGTCTACATCAACACTTTCTCCAATCTCGCCGTCGGCAAGGCGCGCTACGGGCTGATGCTGCGCGAGGACGGCCTGGTCTATGACGACGGCACCACCTCGCGGCTGGCCGAGGACCATTATTTCCTGACCACCACCACCGCCAAGGCCGGGCCGGTGATGCAGCATCTCGAATTCTGCCGCCAAGTGCTGTTTCCGGAACTCGACGTGCAGCTGACCTCGGTCTCCGACCAGTGGGCGCAATTTTCCATCGCCGGACCGAAAACTCGGGACGTCCTCAAGGAAATCGTCGATCCGGCCGAGGACCTTTCCAACGAGGGCTTCCCATTCATGGGTGCGCGCAAAGTGGCACTGCGCGGCGGCATCAGGGCGCGGCTGTTCCGCATCTCCTTCTCTGGCGAGATGGCGTTCGAAATTTCGGTGCCGGCCCGCTATGGCGAGGCGCTGGTGCGCAACCTCATGCAAGCCGGCAAGCAGTTCGGCGTCACGCCCTATGGCACCGAGGCGCTCGGCGTCATGCGCGTCGAGAAGGGCCATGTCGCCGGGCCGGAGTTGAACGGCACGACCACCGCGTCCGACCTCGGCCTCGGCAAGATGATGTCGACCAAGAAGGATTTCATTGGTCGTGTCATGGCTGGCCGCGAGGCGCTGATCGCACCGGACCGGCAGGTCGTGGTCGGTATCAAACCGACGGACAAGGTACGGCGCCTGCGCTCCGGCGCGCATATCATTCCAAAGGGCCAGACGCCGGGGCCGGACAACGACCAGGGCTATGTCACCTCGGTCTGCTTCTCGCCGACGCTTGACCAGTGGATCGGGCTCGGGCTGGTCGAACGCGGACGCGAACGCATCGGCGAAATCGTGCGCGCGCATGATCCGCTGCGCGGCGAGGAGTACGACGTCGAGCTCTGCAATCCCGTCTTCTACGATCCGGATGGAGGGCGCCAGCGTGGCTGAGTTTTCCTGGGAGGTCCGCAGCCCGCTCGAACGCGCGCTTGTCGCCGGACCGTTTGGCACGCGCGGCGATGCCGGCGTGTCGCTGACCGAGATCCGCAACTTCGACCTGATCCAGGTAATGGCGCGGCGTAGCAAGGCGGCTCACATGGCCGAGGCTGCGAAGGGCCGCTTCGGCGTTCCGGCTCCGGATACGCCAAGGGCGGTCGACGCGGCAGACGCGACCCTCATCTGGTCCGGACCCGACCAGTTCCTTGTGCTGTCGAAAAGCGGCAAGCATGCGATAGAAGCGCTCGGCCAGGCATTTGCGGCCTCGGCTTCGCTGTCCGATCAGTCGCATGCACGCGTCTTGATCAGTGTGTCGGGCACCAAGGCGCGCACCATGCTCGCCAAGCTGTCGTCGATCGATCTTCATCCGGATGCATTTTCGATCGGCGCTGCAGCGGCGACTTCGATCGACCACACCAGTGTCACGCTCTGGCGTGGCACCGACGGCCCGGATGGGCAGGCGGTGTTCAACCTTCTTGTGTTGGCGACTTTTGCCGAAAGCCTGTGGCACACGATGCTTGATGCGGCCGCTGAGTATGGCGTTGCGATCGCGCATTCGGAGGCGTGATCGTTCCCAGCTTTTGCTGGAGACCGCCAATCATAGATCTCGGCGCTGCCCCTCATTGCCCTACCGGGCATTTCTCCCCGTAAGCGGGGAGAAAGAAGCTGGCCGCAGCGCCGGCGCCTCTTTTGCAACGCTGGTGAGTGGCGAAATCGTCGATGAGAGCGCCCTTCTCCCCGTTCACGGGGAGAAGATGCCGGCAGGCAGATGAGGGGCAGCGCAAACGCCCGGAAGATAATGCTGAGCGGCGAGTTCAAACCGCAAGCGATGCGTACGACACAGCAGCTTCGCCTTGCCAAATCCAACCGCACTGCTATTCTTGCTGCTAAAATAATTTTACACACAGGCAAACTTGTTTCTCGAACCGCAAGGCTGAGATGAGCCAGTCGCCCTACCCTGCCGTTGCCGCCGGACCGCCCCGGCCGAGCCTGATCCTCAGGCCCGGGCAGATCGCGCTGCCGCCCGGCATGGAGCGCTACACGATCCAGGGCAATGGCGCAGTGCTGATCGAGGTCGAGGCCGGCGACACGATCAGCGTGCGCAATGTCGAGGGCGGCCAGGCCTGCGAGCTACTGGCCTGGGACAAGTCTGGTGCCACTGACCCCACCATCCTCGGCGAAAAATCCAACAGCAATGCCGCCGGCATCAAGGCGCTGCTTGTCGACGGCGACGACAGTCTTTCGGCTGTGCGCCGCGGGCTCAAACGCCGTCAGGTGCAGCTCGATCAGGCGAAGGCGGTGCGTGTGTTCGGCGGTGCAACGCCCGCCGGCACCGAGCAAAGTTTCACCGTCGCGCGCGACGGCGCGATGCTGATTGCTGCGCCTGGCGGGCCAATGCTGGTCGACGGCCACGACACCGCCACGCCGCTCACTGTGATCGTCCGTCGCGCCACCATCCGCACGGCGGCGAAGTCTCAGCTCGGCGACCCACTTGCCGATCCCGTGCTCGACCTCAGGGTGCATTCGGCGACGGCGGAATCCTATTTCATCAAGGCCGGCGACTATCTGCAGATCATCGATGTCGACGGCCGGCAATGCACCGACTTCCAGTGCTTTTCGGCGCGCAAGCTGGACAAGGGGCGCGATCATCCGCTCGACGTGACCACGACGCGCACGCTGATGGGATCGAGCTATCCGATGCCCGGCCTGCACTCGAAATATTACGACCAGGACATGGAACCGCTGGTCGAGGTGGTGCAGGACACGTGCGGGCGGCACGACGCTTTCGCGCTCGCGTGCGCGGCCAAATATTACGACGACATCGGCTATCCCGGCCACACCAACTGCTCGGAGAACTTTAATCGCGCGCTGTCGGACAAGGGCGTCACGCCTCGCGCCGGCTGGATGGCGATCAACTTTTTCTTCAACACGGCGATCGACGCGCATGGCGTCATGGTCTCCGACGAGCCGTGGTCGCGGCCGGGCGATTATGTGCTGCTGAGAGCCCTCACCGATATCGTCTGCGTGTCCTCCGCTTGCCCGGACGACACGACGCCCGCCAATGGCTGGAACCTCACTGACATCCACGTGCGGACCTATTCCGGCCAGCACAAATTCTCGCGAGCGATCGCCAGACGCATGACGCCCGATTCGGAACCGAAAATGACCCGCGAGACATCCTTTCATTCGAGCTTTGCCAAGCACACGCGCGACTTCGTCGAGTACAGGGGGTATTGGCTGGCCAACTCCTTCGCCAAGGAAGGGCCGATCGCCGAATATTGGGCCTGCCGGCAGGACGCGGTCATCATGGACCTGTCGCCGCTGCGCAAGTTCGAGGTCACCGGCCCTGACTCCGAGGCGCTTCTGCAATACACGCTGACCCGTGACGTGAAGAAACTCGGCGTCGGTCAGGTCGTCTATACGGCGATGTGCTACGAGCATGGCGGCATGATCGACGACGGCACGCTGCTTCGGCTCGGCAAGGACAATTTCCGCTGGGTCGGCGGCGACGATCTGTCCGGCGAATGGCTGCGCGAGACGGCCAAGAAACTTGGCCTCAATGTGCTGGTGCGCTCCTCCACGGATCAGATGCATAATGTCGCCGTGCAAGGGCCGAAGAGCCGCGACATCCTCCGGGAGGTCATCTGGACCTCGCCGCTGCAGCCATCGATCGACGAGCTCGAATGGTTCCGTTTCGCCGTCGCCCGCATTGGCGGCGGCAACGGCATCCCCGTCGTCGTCTCGCGCACCGGCTATACCGGCGAGCTCGGCTACGAGATCTGGTGCCATCCACGCGACGCCGAAAAAGTCTTCGACGCGATCTGGGATGCCGGCCAGCCGCACGGGCTGAAGCCGATGGGACTGCAGGCGCTCGACATGGTGCGCATCGAGGCCGGGCTGATTTTCGCCGGCTACGAGTTCTCCGACCAGACCGATCCGTTCGAGGCCGGCATCGGCTTCACCGTGCCGCTGAAGACCAAGACCGACGATTTCATCGGCCGCGAGGCGCTGATTCGCCGCAAGGAACACCCGCAGACGAAGCTGGTCGGGCTCGACATTGGCGCCAATGTCGCTGTCGGCCATGGCGACTGCGTGCATGTCGGCCGTGCCCAGATCGGCGTCGTCACCTCGGGCATGCGCTCACCCGTGCTGAACAAGACCATCGCGCTGGCGAGGCTCGATGTCATCCATTCGGCTGTCGGCACCGAGGTCGAGATCGGCAAGCTCGACGGCCATGCCAAGCGGCTGCCGGCACGGGTCGTGGCCTTCGCCCATTACGACCCGCAGAAGACCAAACCGCGCTCCTGACGCCAGCTTGAGGCCCGGCAAAACCAGCTCGCCCTACGGCACTCACCGGCGTCGAAATGGATGCGCGGTCACAGTGATGTGCACATGTCCACAAAACGCTTGACGTGAAAGCGCGGCGGATCAATCTTCACTGTTAAGAAAAAAATACGACTGAGTGGAAACACTGACAGTCGGCCATATCATGTCGGGGGAAGCTTCGCGAAGCCGAGGCGTCGCCGGCGGGGACAACAAAAAGGGGAACACAGACACATGAGCACGGTAACCACTGCCCTGGTGCAGCCTGCCGAAGGGCAGCTGCACCGGAACATCGACTGGCGCGGCGCCTTCTGGGTGGCCAGCGGCGTTCCAGCCCTCGTCCTGTTTTCGATCGGCGGCATTGCCGGCACGACCGGAACGCTGGCCTTTGTGATCTGGACCGTGTCCATGATCATGGGCTTCCTGCAGTCCTTCACCTACGCGGAAATCGCCGGCCTGTTCCCGAACAAGTCCGGCGGCGCCTCGATCTACGGTGCCACCGCCTGGCTGCGCTACTCCAAGTTCATCGCGCCGCTGTCGGTGTGGTGCAACTGGTTCGCCTGGTCGCCGGTGCTGTCGCTCGGCTGCTCGATCGCCGCCGCCTACATCCTCAATGCGCTGGCGCCGCTGCCTATGTTCAGCGAGACCTCGCCAGACGTCGCCGCCTATATAGCGGCGCATGTTGGAACAGCTCCCGCCGACGCCATCGCCGCGGTGACCGCTGCCGCGACACCGGCGATCCGCACCTGGTCGCTGTGGAGCCACACGCTGGGTCCGGTCTCCTTCACCTTCAACTCAACCTTCTTCATCGGCGCGGTGCTGATGCTGATCATCTTCTCGATCCAGCATCGCGGCATTCTCGGCACCGCCAATGTGCAGAAATACATCGGCCTTTTGGTCATCATCCCGATGCTGATCGTCGGCGTCGTGCCGATCTTCACCGGCCAGATCAACTGGGCGAATTTCTCGCCGCTGGTGCCTCTAGCCGCCGCCTACGCGCCCGAGCCCGGCGCGTGGAACATCGCCGGCTGGACGCTGGTGCTTGGCGGCATGTTCATCGCCGCGTGGTCGACCTACGGTTTTGAGACCGCCGTCTGCTACACGTCCGAGTTCAAGAACCCCGGCACCGACACGTTCAAGGCGATCTTCTATTCCGGCCTGCTATGCATGCTTTTGTTCATCCTGGTGCCCTTCACCTTTCAGGGCGTGCTTGGCTTGAACGGCATGCTCGCGACGCCGATCGTCGACGGTTCCGGCGTTGCCGATGCACTGGCTGGCATGGTCGGCGGCGGACAGCTGATCCACAGCCTGCTCGTCATGCTGATGATCCTGGCGCTGGTGCTCTGCATCATGACGGCGATGGCCGGTTCCTCGCGCACCCTCTACCAGGGCTCCGTCGATGGCTGGCTGCCGCGCTATCTCAGCCACGTCAACGAGCATGGCGCGCCGACGCGAGCTATGTGGACCGACCTCGTCTTCAATCTGATCGTGCTGGCCATCGCCTCGGCCGACGCGACGAGCTTCTTCTTCATCCTCGCCGTGTCGAACTGCGGCTACATCATCTTCAACTTCCTCAACCTCAATGCCGGCTGGATCCACCGCATCGACAACGGCCATATCGCACGGCCGTGGAAGGCACCGAGTTGGCTACTCGGCGTCGGGGCGATCTTTGCCTATGTCAATGCGATCTTCATGGGCGCCGGCGCCAAGGTCTGGAACCCGATGGCGCTGTGGGCCGGCCTGATCACCGCGGCGCTGATCATCCCGGTGTTCTGCTTCCGCCACTACATCCAGGATGGCGGCAAGTTCCCCGACCACATGCTGGCCGACCTCGGCATGTCGTCAGCCGATCTCAAGGTCAAGAAGGCGGGAATGCTGCCCTATCTGACACTGGTCGCCGGCGTGGCGGTGATGCTGCTGGCCAACTGGCTGTTCGTCATCTGACCTCAAGGATCGGGCGTAGCTCAAAGCGCCTGGTTGACCCAAGAAAATGCCGGCCGGTCGAGACATCGACCGGCCGGCTTTTTTCATTCCGCCGCCAGCGCCAGCTGCGGCTGTTCGATGTTCTCCGCCGGCCCGGCGTCGGCCGGTTGCTCCTCGGCTCCACGCTTCTTGGGCTCGCGGCCGAAGAACAGAGCGTAGGCTGCCGGAAGCACAAGGATGGTGAGGACGGTGGCGACGAGGATGCCGCCCATCATGGCGTAGGCGAGCGGGCCCCAGAAGACGGCGCGCGAGATCGGGATCAGCGCCAGCACCGCCGTCATCGCCGTCAGCACGATCGGCCGGAAGCGGCGGACAGCCGAGCCGATGATGGCCTCGGATCGTTCCATGCCTCTGGCTATGTCCTGGTCGATCTGGTCGACCAGGATGATCGAGTTGCGCATGATGATGCCGAGCAGCGCGATGACGCCAAGGATGGCGACGAAGCCGAACGGCGCCCCGCTGATCAACAGCGCGGCAGCCGCGCCGATGATGCCGAGCGGGCCGGTGGCCAGCACCAGCATCGCCTTGCCGAAATGCTGCAGCTGGATCATCAGTAGCACGACGATGATGGCCAGCATGATCGGAGCTTTCGCGGCGATCGAAGCCTGGCTCTCGGCCGAATCCTCGGCGCCACCCTGGATCTCGATCTTGTAGCCGGGCGCGAGACCATCGCGCAGGCCCTTGATGTCGTTGTACATCTTGGTGACGACATCGTTGGACTGCACGCCGTCCGGCAGCGTGCCGCGCACCGAGATGGTCGGCAGGCGGTCGCGCCGCCATTCGACGCCCTGCTCCAGCACCGGAACGACCTTGGCCACTTGCGACAGCGGCACGAAGCCACCGAAGTCGGTCGGGATATAGACCGAGTCGACCGACGACAGCAGCTTGCGGCTCGCCTGCGGCTCACGGGCGACGATGGAGACCGTCTCCTCGCCGTCGCGGAAGTCGTCGAGCGGCGCGCCGGACATGGTTGCCTGCAGCATCTGGCGGATGCGCTGCGAGCTGACGCCGAGTGCACGGGCGCGATCCTGGTCGATGACCAGCTTCATCGCCGGCACCGGCTCCAGCCAGTCGTCATGGACGGCGCCGAGCAGCGGATTGGCCTGGAACTTCGCCTTCACCTCGTCGGCAATGCGACGCACCTCCTGGCGATCCGGACCCATGACGCGCATCTGCACCGGCCAGCCGGTGGGCGGGCCGAGGAACAGGCGGTCGACCTTGGAACGGATCGAGGGGAAATCCTCCGCCAATATGGTGCGCAGCTTGACGATCAGCCTCTCGCGGGCCGGTTCGTCCTTGGCCATGACCAGAAGCTGGGCGAAGTTCGGATTCCTGAGCTGCTGGTCGAGCGGCAGGAAGAAGCGCGGCGCGCCCTCGCCGATATAGGTGGCGATGAAACGCTTGTCCGGGTCGTCCATCATCCTGGATTCCAGCGCCTTGGCCTGCGTCTCGACTTCCTTGATGCTCGTGCCTTCCGGCAGCCAGAGATCGACCAGGATTTCCGGACGCGAGGACTGCGGGAAGAAATTCTGCGGGATGAACTGGAACGCCCACAGGCTGGTGCCGAAGGTGACCAGGGTCATCACCAGGACGATGATGCGATGGCGCACGGCCCAGCCGACGGTGGCGCGAAGCCGACGGTAGAAGCTGGTGTCGAAGGCATCGTGATGATTGCCGGCATGCTTGCGCTGCTTCAGGATCATGTGGCCGAGCCATGGCGTGAAATAGACCGCCACGAACCAGGACACGACCAGCGCGATGCCGACGACGTAGAACAGGGTGCGCACATATTCGCCGGCCGTCGAGGCGGCGAAGCCGACCGGGATGAAGCCGGCGGTGGTGATCAGCGTGCCGGTCAGCATCGGGAAGGCCGTCGAGGAGTAGGCAAAGCTCGCCGCCTCGATCTTGACCAGCCCCTCCTCAAGCTTTCGTTCCATCATCTCGACGACGATCATGGCGTCGTCGACCAGCAACCCGAGCGCGATGATCAGCGCGCCGAGCGAAATGCGCTGCAGGTCGATGCCGATCTCGTACATGATGGCAAAGGTGGCGGCCAAAACCAGCGGAATGGCAATCGCGATCACCAGACCGGAGCGCCAGCCGATCGACAGGAACGAAACGACGAGCACGATCAGCAGCGCCTCGCCAAGCGCCTCCATGAACTCGTTGACGGCGTCCTTGACGACCTCGGGCTGGTCGGAAATCTGGTCGACCGCAACGCCATAGGGCAGCCCTTCCTCGAAGCGCTGGTAGGTCGCCTCGACGTCCTTGCCGACGTCTTTGACGTTGAAGCCCTTGGCCATGACGACGCCGACCTGGACGCTCTCGTGGCCGTTGAAGCGATATTTGCGCTGGTAGGGATCCTCGAGACCGGAGGTCACGGTGGCGATGTCGCCCAGCCGCGTTACCTGGTTGCCGGCGCGCAGGCGCAGCTCGCGGATGTCGGCCGCCTTGGTCACGTCGCCCTCGACCGAGATGCGCACCGAACGCAGGCCTGTATCGACCGAGCCTGCCGGATCGACATTGTTTTGGCCCTTGATGGCGTTCTGCAGATCGGTGAGCGTCAGGCCGCGTTCGGCGAGCGCCTTGGACGAAACGTCGACATAGAGTTTTTCGGGCTGGTCGCCGATGATGACCGCCTTCTCGACGCCGGCCGTCGTCAGCAGCATATCGCGCGCCTGGATGGCGAACTTCTTCAGCTCGGGATAGCTGTAGCCGTCGCCGCTGATCGAATGCAGCGTGATGAAGGTGTCGCCGAACTCGTCGTTGAAATAGGGACCGAGCAGGCCTTGCGGCAGATCGCCGGCGATATCGCCGACCTTCTTGCGCACCTGGTAGAAGGCATCCTTCACCTGGTCGGCGTTGGTGTCGCCCTTGATCTGGACCGTGATGATGGCGCTGCCGGCGCGGGTGTAGGAGCGCACGAAATCGAGGTGCGGCGTTTCCTGCAGCTTGCGCTCGATCTTGTTGACGACCTGGTCTTCCATCTCCTTGATCGAGGAGCCTGGCCAGACCGCCTGCACGACCATGACGCGGAAGGTGAAATCCGGGTCCTCCTTCTGGCCCATGCGCATCAGGCCGAGCGCGCCGGCGATGATGATCAGGCCAAACAGGAAGCGCGCAATGCTCGGGTGTCCGATCGCCCAGCGCGAAAGATTGAAAGGCTTTTTTTCATTCGTGTCGGTGGTCATCGGCGTCAGTCCAATCCAATTGATTGTCGGCGCATGCGCGCGGCATGCTCACGGAATTTCCGATGCTGGCTTCCGGGCGACGAGGCTTTCCGAGCGGAGAGACACTCGTCGCGGTGGGACGCGAGGACGGATGTGGGGGTTACATCGACCTGACGTCTCGACAATCGGGCACTCGTCGCCCGGAAACCGTGACCCACCAGACCTCGCGGCTTGCGCCTAAGGTGATGACAAGTGGGCTTTCATTTCGCCTGGCTTCAGCGCAGGCTGCTGGTGATCTCGCCATCATTCTCCGCCGAGGCGGCCTGCTGCGCTGCATCGCCGGAGAGCTTGACCTTCAGATTCTCGGTCATGAACTGCGTGCCGGCGGCAACCACCACGTCGCCCTGCTTCAACCCGTCGGCGACATTGACGCCGTCGGCGGTGAAGTCTCCGACCTTGACCGGGCGCGGATGCACCGTCTCGCTGGTGCGGTCGACGGTCCAGACGATCTTCTGGCCGTCCTGCTCGGCGAGCGCGCTGAGCGGGACCGACACCATTTGCTGCCGGCTCGCCACCGAGGCCTCGATATTGGCGGTCATGCCAAGCAGCACTCGCGGATCGTTGGGCAGCGAGACGCGAACGGCAAAGGTGCGCGACTGCGGATCGGCGCTGCCGGCAACCTCGCGGACCTTGCCGGCAAGCGTCAGCGCATCGTCCGACCAGAAGCTCGCCTTGACGTCCTTGCCCGGCTTGAATTCGGCGATATCCATTTCCGGAACGGCGATCAGCACTTCCTTCTCGCCGTCGACGGCGACCGTCATGACCGGCGTGCCGGCGCCGACCACCTGGCCGACATCGGCGCTGACATTGGTGACGATGCCGTCCTGGCTTGCCTTGAGATCGGTATAGCCGACTTGGTTTCGGGCCTGGGCAAGGGTCGAGCGGGCGGCATCGCGCGTCGCCACCGCCTGGTTGTAGGTCAGCGTCGCCTGTTCGAGCTGCGACTTCGACGCGAAGTTCTTGGCGTAGAGCTGCTCGGCGCGCTTCTTGGTCAGATCGACTGTCTCGACCTGCCGCTCGGCGGCATCGAGGCTCGCCGCCGCACTCTTGACCGACAAGTCGTAGTCGGAAGGGTCGATGCGGGCCAGCTCATCGCCCGAAGTCACATGCTGGCCGATATCGACGAGGCGCTCGGTAACCTTGCCGGCGACCCGGAAGCTGAGGTTCATCTCGGTACGGGCGCGCACCGAGCCGGAATAGTCGAGCTCTCGGGTGGTTTGCGCCTGACCGATCTCGACTACCTTGACCGGCCGGATGATATCCTTGACTTCGGCCTTTTCCTGGCTGCAGCCGGCAAGCCCGAGCACCGCGACGACGAGCACGGCCGGACCGACTGCCGGAAGCCTGCTCATGATGGAATTGGACAAAGACACTTTAGTACTCCCAAACTGGAGATGAACTGTCTTCCGGCGCCCGGCGGGCGGCGGTTATTTCTTCAAGGCCTTGATCGCGTAATCGATGAGGTCGTCGGGCATCGCCCGGTTGGTCTTGGCAAGACATTGCGCCACCATCTGCGGATGGCACAGGATGACGGTGGCGGCGCCGAAGCAGCGCGACGCGATCACCGGATCCTGCTCGGCAAACTCGCCGGCTTTGATGCCGTCGCGGATCACCTCCGCGAACAGATCGTGGATGCTGTCGACATGCTTGTCGATGACGCCCCAGTCGCGCTCGAGGGCGACGATGACCATCTCATGCACCTTCTGGTCGTCGAGCATGACTTCCATCGTCATCTTGTATTGCGCATGCACGTAACGGCGCAGCCGCTCCTCGGCGCTGATCGGCAGGCGGGAAATCTCGTAGGCCATCTTGTAGCTGGCGCCGAGCATCCGGCCGCAGACGGCCTGGTGGATTTCGACCTTGGAGGCAAAGAAGCGATAGATGTTGGCCGGCGACATGCCGAGCTCGCGCGCAATGTCGGCGACATTGGTCTTGCCGTAGCCATAGTGGCGGAACAGGCGTTCGGCGCAGTCGAGAATGCGGGTGACATTCTCCTGGCGGGTCGGATCGGCCACGATGTTTGCGGTCTCGGGCATGGCTCTCTGTCAAATTACGAGTGACGAATTTCAATTTTCATCAGTCATAAATCGAAATTCGTGAGATGTCAACGCGGATTCGACGTACGCGTATAATTGGTGACAAATGGTGACAGTGACGAGGGTAAGGGCGCACGCCCGAGATTGGCGATGGCGCTTATCTCCGTCGTCATCCTAGGGCGAAGCAAGGAGCGTAGCGACGCGGCGTAGACCCTAGGATCCATGCCCATACATCAATCGAATAATGCAGCGGATCAAGAAGTTACAACGATCAGCGGCCTACACCAGTGGCAAGCCGTTCTCCACCCTCGGCGCACTGCCGCCAGGTCACGGCATGGATCCCAGGGTCTCCGCGACGTCGCTTCGCTCCTGCTCCGCCCTGGGATGACGAAGTCGCGAAGGCCGCGTGCAGTTCACGCCCCCTTAGCCATCTCCCGCAGCCGAAATTTCTGGATCTTCCCTGTCGAGGTCTTGGGGATCTCGGCGAAGATCACCGCCTTCGGCACCTTGAAGCGGGCAAGCAAGGCACGGCAGTGGTCGATGATCTCGGCCTCGGTCGCCGTCTTGGCGGGCTTCAGCTCGACATAGGCGACCGGCACCTCGCCCCATTTGTCGTCGGCCCGGGCGACGACGCCGCAGGAGGCGACGGCGGGATGCTTGTAGAGTGCGTCCTCGACCTCGATCGAGGAGATGTTCTCGCCGCCGGAAATGATGATGTCCTTGGAGCGGTCCTTGAGCTGGATATAGCCATCAGCGTGCATGACGCCGAGATCGCCCGAGTGGAACCAGCCACCGGCGAAGGCCTCGTCGGTTGCCTTGCGGTTCTTCAGATAGCCTTTCATGACGATGTTGCCGCGGAACATGACCTCGCCGATGGTCTCGCCGTCGGCCGGCGTTTCCATCATCGTCTCGGGGTTCATGACGGTCAGGCCCTCGAGCGCGGCATAGCGCACGCCCTGCCGCGCCTTCTTCGCCGTCCTCGGGCCCTTTTCAAGCTGATCCCACTCATTGTGCCATTCGTTGACGACCGCCGGACCGTAGGTCTCGGTCAGGCCGTAGAGATGGGTAACGGCAAAGCCGGCATCGGCCATGCCCGACAGCACGGCTTCGGGCGGCGGTGCGGCGGCCGTGTTGAAGGTGACGGACTGCGGGAATTCGCGCTTGTCCTCGACCTTCGCGTTGATCAGCACCGACATGACGACCGGCGCGCCGCAGAGATGGGTGACGCCATGATCGGCAATCGCATCGTAGATCGGCTTCGGCCGTACCCAGCGCAGGCAGACATGGGTGCCGGCCTGCACGGCCAGCGTCCAGGGAAAGCACCAGCCATTGCAGTGGAACATCGGCAGCGTCCACAGATACACCGCGTGCTTGGCCATGCCGGCATGGATGGTGTTGGTGTAGGCCATCAACGCCGCGCCGCGATGGTGGTAGACGACACCCTTGGGATTGCCGGTCGTGCCCGAGGTGTAATTGAGCGAGATGGCATCCCATTCGTCATCGGGCATCGACCAGCCGAAATCCTCGTCGCCGCCGGCGACGAACGCCTCATAGTCGAGCGAGCCGATGCGCTCGCCCTTCGGATAGGGAGCATCAGTGGCATAGTCCGGATCGTCATAGTCGATGACCAGCGGCCTGGCCTTGGCCAGCGCCAGGGCCTCCTTGAGGACGCTGGAAAATTCGCGGTCGACGATGAGGACTTTCGTCTCGGCATGGTCGAGCTGGAAGGCAATCACCGCCGCATCGAGGCGGGTATTGAGCGAATGGAGCACCGCTTTGGTCATCGGCACACCGAAATGCGCTTCCAGCATCGGCGGCGTGTTGGAGAGCATCACGGTCACCGTATCGCTTTTGCCGATGCCGCGCTTCGAGAGCGCCGAGGCGAGCTTCAGCGAGCGCCGCCAGAAATCACGATAGGCGATGCGCTGGCTGCCATGGATGATGGCGATATGGTCGGGATATGTCCTGGCCGCGCGCTCCAGATAGGTGAGCGGCGTCAGCGGCTGGTGGTTGGCGGCGTTCCTGTCGAGATCCTGTTCGTAGGGATTGCCCATCCCGTCCTCCCCTAGCGCATGACCCCGAAAATCGGAATCGATTTTCGGAAAGGATCATGCGCAAGATCAAAGTGTTACAGCGTCCTTTGCGCGTCCGAAAGGACGCGCGGCGCTGTAATGTCCATTATCGACTTTCTAATCACAGGCCTCGCGCCGCGTCACCACCAACGATGCCACGACAGGGTGCATTTGGCACAATGATGATCCAGATTCAGCGGGCGAACGAGCATCGCGTGCGCTCAATTTGACTTTTGTCGAGAGCCGTGAATAATGTCAGCGGAGGAGATGGCATGGCGATCCGACCGGCAGAACAGCTTATCCACAAGGCCGCATGGCTCTACTATGCCCACGGCCTGCGACAGGACCAGGTGGCCAGCCAACTCAACATTTCCCGCGCTTCGGTCGCCATGTATCTGCGCAAGGCGCGCGAGACCGGCATCGTCAACATCTCGACCTCGACCCAGCTCTTCACCGACGACGTCATGGCGCGCCGGCTCGAGGACGCCTTGAGCCTCGATGCCGTCTGGATCGCGCCGGAAAACGACTATGTCATCGATCCATCGACCGACATCGCCGTGCTGGCGGCGAGCGTCTTTCTCGAACTGGTCAGGAAGGGCGACCGCATCGGCGTCGCCTGGGGCCGAACCATCTACACCATCGCCGACATCATGTCGTATGCCGATCTTCAGGACGTCACCGTGGTGCAGCTCTGCGGCAATCTCGGCGCGCCCTATTCTTACCGGCCGGACCAGTGCACGATGGAAATCGCGCGCCGGCTCAACGCCAAGGGACTGAATTTCTACGCGCCGCTGGTGCTGACGACCGAAGCGCTGGCGCATGGCTTGCGCGCCGAGCCGGTGATCCGCGAGCAATTGTCCGGGATAAGCGACTGCGATCTCGCGCTCTATTCGGTCGGCACAGTCGATGCCGACAGCCATGTCGTCAAATGCGGCGCGCTGAGCGTCGGAGAGATGGCTTTACTGCGCGAGGCGGGTGCGGCTGGCGTCATCGCCGGGCAGATCATCGACGCCAGCGGCAAGGCGCTCGACTGCAGCTACAATCGCCGCGTCATCTCGGCGGCGCTGTCGTCGCTGCGCCAGATCGAAAAGCGCCTGATGGTGGTGCAGGAGGACAGCAAGTTCGAACCGCTGCTCGCTGCCCTCGCCGGCGGGCTCTGCACGCATCTGGTGGTCGGCGCGCGCATGGCGAAGCGGCTGCTGGAGCACGCGGGAGCGGCGACCGAAAAGGCCTCCTAGAAAGTCACAATCCTTGCCGCCGGCGCATTGTCATCAAAGCGTCGCGGCATTCCTGTTCACAGCAACCAAAGACAGCAAAGCGGACGAAGCGAAATGAAGAATTTGTGGAATGACGGCGACGCCGAAAAAATGGTTGCCGACTATGCCAAGAAGGGCGTCAGCCGCGATCTGGCGCTGCGCGTCTACACGACGCGCCTGCTCGGCGGCGAGCCGCGCCTCGTGCTGCATGGCGGCGGCAACACGTCCTGCAAGACCAAGGCCACCGACCTCGTCGGCGACGAGTGGGATGTGCTCTGCGTCAAGGGCAGCGGCTGGGACATGGCCGTCATCGAGCCGCAGGGCCTGCCGGCGGTGAAGATGGGCGCGCTTATCAAGGCGCGGGCGCTGAACAAACTCGGCGACGAGGACATGGTCGCGCTGCAGCGGGCAAACCTCATCGACCCCGCCTCGCCTAACCCGTCGGTCGAGACCCTGCTGCACGCCTTCCTGCCGCACAAATTCGTCGACCACACGCACTCCACCGCGATCCTCGCCATCGTCGACCAGGAAGACAGCGAGCCGCTGGTGCGGAAGGTGTTCGGCGAAAAGATGGGCTACGTGCCTTACATCATGCCGGGCTTCGACCTGGCAAAGGCGGCGGGCGACGTCTTCGACGCCGACCCGAGCGTCGAGGGCCTGATCCTCGACAAGCATGGCATCTTCACCTTCGGCGACGACGCCAGGCAAGCCTACGACCGGATGATCCATTATGTGAATGTCGCCGAGGATTATGTCGCGAAGCACGGCAAGCCGCGCAGCGAAAAGGCAGCGCTGCCGGCACAACTGGCCAAGCCGCAGGACATCGCGCCGATGCTGCGTGGCGCGGTGGCGGTGGCGCGCGGCGAAGGCCGCTTCGATCGCATGATCAGCGACTTCCGCACTTCGGATGCGATCGTCGATTTCATCAACTCGGCCAAGATCGCCGACTATGCCGGGTGCGGCGTCTCGACGCCGGATCTGTCGATCCGCATCAAGACCGGGCCAATGGCGGTGCCGGCGCCCGATGCCGACAAGATCGGCGACTACAAGGCGGTCATCCGCAGCCATGTCGAGACCTTCGCCAAGGATTATCGCGCCTATTTCGAGACCAATGACGCGCTGGACGACGTCAAGCGCACCATGCTCGACCCGATGCCGCGGCTGACGCTGGTGCCGGGCCTCGGCATGTTCGGCCATGGCCGCACGCTGAAGGACGCCAGGATCGCTTCCGATGTCGGCGAGATGTGGATCGAGGCGGTGCGCGGCGCCGAAGCCGTCGGCCATTTCCACCCGCTGTCGAAGGCCGATTTGTTCCCGCTCGAATACTGGTCGCTGGAGCAGGCTAAGCTTGCCTCGAACAAGCCGAAGCCGCTGACCGGCCAGGTGCTGCTGGTCACCGGCGGCGCCGGCGCGATTGGTGCTGCCACAGCAAAACTGTTCGCCGACAATGGGGCGCATACCGTCATCGTCGATCTCGATCCGGTGAAGGCTTCGGAAGCGGCGAAGAAGGCCGGAAACGGTTCGATCGGCGTCGGCGCCGACATCACCAATGCGACCGAGTTGCGCGCCGCCTTCGACAAGGCCGTCGCCGTCTTCGGTGGCCTCGACATACTGGTCTCCAATGCCGGTGCGGCCTGGGAAGGCCGGATCGGCGACCTCGACGACGCCCTGCTGCGCAAGAGTTTCGAGCTCAATTTCTTCGCCCACCAGTCGGCAGCGCAGAACGCCGTGCGCATCATGCTGGAACAGGGCACCGGCGGCGTGCTCTTGTTCAACACCTCCAAGCAGGCGGTCAATCCGGGTCCGAAGTTCGGCGCCTATGGCATCCCCAAGGCGGCGACGCTGTTCCTGTCCAGGCAATACGCGCTCGACTACGGCGCGCAGGGCATCCGCTCCAACGCGGTCAATGCCGACCGCATCCGCTCGGGGCTCTTGACCGACGCCATGATCGCCAGCCGCTCGGGCGCGCGCGGCGTGTCGGAGAAGGAATACATGTCCGGCAATCTGCTCGGACAGGAGGTGACGGCCGAGGACGTCGCTCAGGCCTTCCTGCACCAGGCGCTGGCCGAACGCACCACCGCCGACGTGACGACGGTCGATGGCGGAAATATCGCCGCTGCGATGCGGTAGGCGACAAGGAAATACTGGAACGACGAAGAGCGGCCTGCGGGTCGCTTTTCTTTTGCGCTTCGAGCCAAGGCTGTCTTGGAATCGTCGCTGTCGGGCCATCAAAAATCCCGTTTCGGACCGTTCCTGCTGGCTGGGGCCTCCGCAACGATGCCGCTTGCAACTTCGATCGCTTTTTCGCCAATCGCGGCATCGCCGCGGATTGTTCAGCCTTTCAACCCAGGACCCTTTTGGAGACGTTCATGGCCTCGAAAAAACTGCGTATTGCCGTGCTGTTTGGCGGACGCTCGGCCGAGCATGATGTCTCCGTGCTTTCGGCGACCAATGTCATGCGCGCGCTGGAGCCGGCGAAGTACGATGCCGTTCCGGTCTTCGTTACCCGCGAAGGGCAATGGCTGCTGAGCAGCTTCGAGAACGGCACGCTGGCGGCACCATTCAGCGGTACGGAGCTCTGCCTTGTACCGGGCGGGCATGGACGGATGCTGGCGATTCCTGCCAGTAGCGCGCCGCACGACCTGCCTCGCATCGATGTGTTGTTTCCTGTCCTGCACGGGCTGCATGGTGAGGACGGCGCCGTGCAGGGCCTGGCCGAAGTGGCGCGCGTGCCGCTCGCCGGCTGCGGCATTCTTGGCTCGGCAACAGCCCTAGACAAGGACATCGCCAAGCGCCTGCTGAAAGCTGCCGGACTGCCCGTCGCGCGCTCGGTGACGATCGATGAGGGTGCAGCGCCTTCCCTCGCCGAATTGGAAGAGAAACTCGGCCTGCCGCTGTTCATCAAGCCGGCGCGGCAAGGCTCGTCGGTCGGCGTCAGAAAAGTCTCGGCCAGCCAGGAATTCGCCGGGGCGCTCGCCGAAGGTTTTCAGCACGACCGCAAGCTTTTGGCCGAGGAATTCATCCGTGGCCGCGAGATCGAATGCAGCGTGCTGGAAGATACAGAGGGCGGCCTGTTCGTCTCCCGTCCCGGCGAAATCGTGCCGGCCGAAAGCCATGGCTTCTACAGCTACGACGCCAAGTACATCGACAAAGACGGGGCGGCGCTGAAGGTGCCTGCCGAGCTGCCTCCGGAGATCGAAGACAGGATCCGCGAGACGGCGGCCAAGGCGTTCCGCGCGGTCGGCTGCGACGGCATGGCCCGCGTCGACTTCTTCGTCATGCCGGACATGAATTTCGTCATCAACGAGCTCAACACCATCCCCGGCTTCACCGACATCAGCATGTATGCCAAAGCGATGGCGGCAAGCGGCGTCAGCTACGCCGAGGTCATCGACCGGCTGGTGGCGCACGGGCTGGCGCGCGCTGGCCGATCCGACTGAAGACGAAGCTTCGGCTGCAAACAAAAAGAGCGGCCCGCGAGCCGCTCTTTCCTTTGCCTATGAGCCAAGAACTACTTGGCGTTCGGGTTCGGCATCCAGGCCGGCATGGCGACATCGGCATGGGCGAACTGCGGCAGCTTGACCGACAGGTCTTCCATGTTCTTGATGTCCTTGTCGATCAGCTCCTTCTGGGTGATCAGCGTCGGCGGCACGATGACGTTGTGACCGGGGTCTTCTCCGGCCAAAAGCTGTGCCAGGGCACGCACCGAGACCTGGCCGACGACGGCCGGGTTTGTGGCTGCGGTAGCCGCCCAGGCGCTGTCAGTCTCGCGCATGGCGGCGATATCCGAAGTCGAGATGTCGGCCGAATAGATCTTGATATCCTTGTTCATGCCGGCCTCGTCGACGGCGATCTTGACGCCCTTGGCGAACTCGTCATAGGGCGCAAACATCACCTTGATGTCGGGATGGGCCGACAGCACGGAGCGCGCCTGGTTGGCGACCGAATTGGCGATCGGGTTGTCGAGCGTGCCGAACATGGCGACTTCGTTGATGCCCGAATGCTTCTTCTTGACGTCGACCCAAGTCTCGTTGCGGCGATCGAGCGGCGCGATGCCGGCGACATAGACATAACCGGCCTTCCAGCTCTCACCATTGTCCTTGACTGCCTGCTCGAGCGCCAGCCGCGCGAGGTCGCGGTCGGACTGCTCGATCTGCGGGATCTTGGGGTTCTCGACATTGACGTCGAAGGCGACGACCTTGATGCCGGCGTCGACGGCGCGCTGGGCGGCTTCCTTCATCGATTCCGTCAGGCCGTGCTGGATGATGATGCCCTGCACGCCGAGCGCAATGGCCTGGTCGACCATGTCGGCCTGGAGCGCTGCGTCCTGGCGGCTGTCAAGCACGCGCAGGTCGACGCCGAGCGCTTTCGACTGTGCCTCGACGCCGGACAGATAGGCCTGGAAGAAGTCGCCGGTCGAGAGATAGCGGACCAACGCGATCTTGACGCCCGGCTTGTCGAACGGCGCCGGCTTGTCCGCGGCAAGAGCCGGCGCCTGCATCAGCATCGTGGCGCCGGCAAGCCCGAGCGCCAGCTTTCCTAGAAGTCTTCTTGTGATCGTCACGTTGTTTCCTCCACTTGTTGAACCCAAAATCTGCCCCGGTCGAAACCCTATCTCTTGCCCCTGCCGGAAAGGGCGAAGGTGAAGACAAGGGCGACGACGAGAACCACGCCCTTGACGAAATCCTGCGTGTAGTAGGGTGCGTTCATCATCGTCAGGCCCTGCAGCAGCACGCCGACGAACACAGCGCCGACGGCGGTGCCGAAGGCGTTGGGCTTGGCGGCCCCGAGGACCGCGTAACCGATGAGTGCTGCCGCCACCGCGTCGAGCAGCAGATTATTACCCGAGGCGATGTCGCCGCGTCCAAGCCGGGCGGCGAGCAAAATGCCGCCGATCGAGGCAAAAACTCCCGAAATGACGTAGGCCCAGATTTTGTATGCCTTGACAGGCGCGCCGGCGAGTTCGGCGGCGCGTTCATTGCTGCCGACGGCATACATCATGCGGCCAAAACGGGTGTGTTCGAGGAAGAACCAGATCAGCACGGCGAGCACGAGCAGGACGACGACCGACACCGGAATGAGGTTCGGGATGAAGAAATCGAAGCGGTGGCGGCCGAGCGCCAGGAAGGCATCGCCGAACTTGCCGTTGGCGACCGAGCCGTCGGGCATGGTCATGCCGGTGGCGATCGAGCGGCCTTCGGTCGGAATGCGCTGCAGGCCAACGAGCAGGAACATCATGCCAAGCGTTGCCAGAAGATCCGGCACGCGCATGTAGACGATCAACCAGCCATTGATGAGGCCGACGAGAACGCCAATCAGCAGGCAGGCGATGACCGCGACGACGGCGTTCTGCTCCAGCACCACCATCACATAGGAGGCTGCCATCATGGCGCTGGTGGCGACCGAGCCGATCGACAGGTCGAAGCCGCCGACAACCAGCGTAGCGGTGACACCGAGCGCCAGGACACCGGTGATGGCGACGGACTGGAAGATGAACACGGCACTCTGCGGCGAGACGAAACCGTCGGCGGCGATGGCGAAACAAGCGATCAGCCCGAACAGAAGGACGATGAAGCCATAGCGGATGGCATGGTCGCGCAGCATCATCCGGCGCACCCGCGCGCTGCTGTCGTCTCAACCCAACTCATGCCTGCTCCATTCCATGTCCTTGGTTCATGCCGCGCTGTGCAGCGGGCCGCCCGCCACTTCGGCCAGCAGCCGCTCGAGATCGATATCGGCATTCCTGTGCTCGCCGACGATCGTCTGTTCCGACATCACCAGGATGCGGTCCGCCGTCTCCAGCGCTTCGTCGAGTTCGGTGACGAACAAAAGCGTCGCGCGGCCGTCGGCGCTTGCCCTCAGCTTGGCGGCGATGTCGCGCCTGGCCGAAATGTCGACGCCCTGGAAAGGCTCGTCGAGGATGAACAGTTTTGCATCCTGCGCCATCCAGCGCGCCACCATCACCTTCTGCTGGTTGCCGCCGGAGAGGGACGCCATCTCATCCTTTTCCGAGCGGCAGACGATGCCCAGATCCTGAATCTGCCGGCGGGCGGTGGCACGTTCGATGCGGCGCTTGAGAACACCGAAACGCGACATGCGCTTGTGGAACGGCAGGCTGATGTTTCGCTCGATGTTGAAGCCGCCGACGATGCCGTTTTCGCCGCGGTCCTTGGCGACGAGGAACACGCCGGCCGCGATCGCTTGGCCTGTCGATCCCGGCGCATAGGGCTTGCCGTTCAACGCCATGGTGCCGGAGAGCGGTCTGCGCACGCCGAACAGGGTCTCGGCCAGTGCCGTCTTGCCGACGCCGACGAGACCGGTGACGGCAACGACCTCGCCGGCGCCGAGCGTCAGTGAGATCGGCCGCGCGCCCGGCGCAAGCCGCAAGCCTTCGACTGTCAGAACGGCATGCGCCGAATTCCGGGCGACGACGCGATCGAGATGGATTTTGCGGCCGAGCATGGCGTTGACGGCACCCTCATAGTCGAGCGGCTTTCGGTCGAACACGCCGCTGACCACGCCGTCGCGCATCGAGATGATGCGGTCGGCGAGCCGCCTGATGTCCGACATGCGGTGCGAGATGTAGAGGATCGCCACGCTTTGCTCGCGCAGCCGGTCGATCAGCGCGAACAGCCGGTCGGCTTCGGCGCTGGATAGCGAAGAGGTCGGTTCGTCCAGGATCAGCACCTTCGGCCGGTGCGCCATGGCCCGGGCGATGGCCACCATCTGGCGGTCGGCCAGTGACAGATCGCTGACCCTGGCCTTGAGGTCGATGGCCAGGCCCATGCGATCGGCGACGGCCTTGGCCTCGCGGCGCACACGGGCTGGATTGAACAATGTCGGCACGCCACTGCCGCTCAGCCTGTCCAGCGTCAGATTGGTGGCGACGTCGAGGTCGGCAACGACGCCGTCATTGATGTTCTGATGCACGGTGACGACACCGGCACGGATCGCCTCAGCAGGAGTCTTCGGCGCGAAATCCTCACCAGCAAGGCTCATCATGCCGGCGCCGCGCTCGTAGACGCCGCTGATGATCCTGACCAGGGTGGACTTGCCGGCGCCGTTGGCGCCCATCAGCACCGTCACCTCGCCCGCATGCAGCTCGACCGAGATGCCGCCAAGCACCTCGTTCTGGCCAAAGGATTTCCTCAGGCCGTCCACACGGAACACGGCATCAGCGCCCATTCGTTCCTCCCTGACTGTGACGCTATGGGGTGTTCCGGCAATTGTCAACACGGTTGACAATTGCCAGAGAGCTTCCTAGCTTGGCCCCGCCGCCATGCCTCCGTTATGTTCGAAGCGCATATGCGGGAGGATGACGATGACGCAGAAACTGCCGTTCGAAGCACTATCGGTCGAGACGCTGCCGGCGCGCCTCGGCGCCAATGAGGTGCTCAGCGCGAGGATCGGCAAGGACACAAGCCGCTGGAAGGTGCGCGAGGTCGGCGACGGCAATCTGAACCTGGTCTTCATCGTCGAAGGCGCGACGGGCGCTGCCGTCGTCAAGCAGGCCCTGCCTTATGTCCGGCTGGTCGGCGACAGCTGGCCGCTGCCGCTGAAGCGCTCCTTCTTCGAGTATCATGCGCTGACCAGGCAGGAGGCGCGCGCACCGGGCTCGGTTCCGGCGATCTACCATTTCGACGAAGGCCAGGCGCTGATCATCATGGAGTATCTGTCGCCGCACATCATCTTGCGGCGGGCGCTGATCGAAGGCCGGCAATTGCCGAACATTGCTCGGGACATCGGCCTGTTCATGGCCCGCACTTTGTTCCGCGGCTCCGACCTCTCGATGGTGACCAAGGGCCGCAAGGCGGATCTGGCACTGTTCGCCGACAATGTCGAACTCTGCGACATCACTGAGAACCTGGTGTTCTCCGATCCCTATTTCGACGCCAAGATGAACCGGCATACCAGCCCGCAGCTCGACAGCCTGGTCGCCGAATTGCGCGCCGACCGCGACCTCAAGGTGGAGGCGCAACGGCTGAAGCATCTCTTCGCCGCCAATGCCGAGACGCTGTTGCATGGCGATCTGCATTCCGGCTCGATCATGGTCACCGACCAGGAAACCAGGATGATCGATCCGGAATTCGCCTTCTATGGTCCAATGGCCTTCGATGTCGGCATGCTGCTTGCCAATTTCTGGATGTCCTTCTTCTCGCAGCGCGGCCACGAACAGAGCGGCAAGCGCGACGCCATGCGCACCTATCTGCTCGATGTCGCCGTCGAGACATGGGCGGTGTTCCGCACCGAGTTCTCGCATCTGTGGCGGACCGAGCGCAGCGGCATGCTCTACCAGAAGAGCCTGTTCGAGGATCAGGGCGACCTGCTCGGCGCCGAACAGGCGCTCGACTACGTGCTGCATTCGATCTGGACCGACCTTCTGGGTTTCGCCGGCATCGAGGTTCATCGGCGCATCCTCGGCCTCGCCCACAATGCCGATTTCGAGACCATTGCCGACGAAGACATGCGCGCCACATGTGAGGCAAAGGCGCTGAAATTCGGCCGCCACCTCGCCGTCAACCGGCGCCAGATCCATAGCATCGACGAGGTCAACACCCTGGCCGCGCTGATCGAACAGGAGAGCAGGATTTGAACGTCGGCGAGCGCCACTATCGCACCATCTGGCTGAGCGACGACAAGCGTTCGGTCGAGATCATCGACCAGCGCTGGCTGCCGCATGATTTCCGCATCGAGAAGATCGGCACCGTCGCCGGCATCGCCACCGCGATCCGCGACATGTGGGTGCGCGGCGCGCCGCTGATCGGTGTCACGGCCGCCTATGGCGTCGCCATCCAGATGACCGAGGACCCGTCGGATGCGGCGCTCGATGCCGTCTGGGAGATCTTGCACGAGACGCGCCCGACGGCGATCAATCTGCGCTGGGCGCTGGACGAGATGCGGCGCTTTCTCAAGCCACTGCCGGTTGAACAACGAGCCGAGGCAGCCTACCGCCGCGCCGCCGAGATCGCCGACGAGGATGTCGGGCTTAACCGCGCCATCGGCGAGAACGGGCTTGAAATCATCAAGGCGATCGCGGCGCGCAAGCAGCCGGGGGAAACGGTCAACATCCTGACCCACTGCAATGCCGGCTGGCTGGCGACCGTCGACTACGGCACCGCCACGGCGCCGATCTATCTGGCGACCGAGGCCGGCATTCCCGTCCACGTCTATGTCGACGAGACGCGGCCGCGCAACCAGGGCGCCCAATTGACCGCCTGGGAGATGGCCGGCCACGGCGTGCCGCACACGCTGATCGTCGACAATGCCGGCGGCCATCTGATGCAGCGCGGCCAGATCGACATGGTCATCGTCGGCACCGACCGCACGACCGCCAGTGGTGACGTCTGCAACAAGATCGGCACCTATCTCAAGGCGCTGGCCGCCGCCGACAACGACGTGCCGTTCTATGTCGCGCTGCCCTCGCCCACGATCGACTGGACGGTGGGCGACGGGCTGGCCGAGATCCCGATCGAGGAGCGCTCCGGCGACGAGGTGTCGCTCGTCTGGGGCAAGACCGCGTCCGGCGATATCGCCCAGGTGCGCGTGTCGCCGGAAGCGACGCCGGCGGCGAACCCGGCCTTCGACGTGACGCCGGCGCGGCTGGTTACCGGCCTGATCACCGAACGCGGCATCGCCAAGGCTTCGCGCGAAGGCCTGAAGACGATGTTCCCCGAGCGCGGGTGATCTCTGCAGCGTCGCGGGCAGATAAACCAGATCGTTGTTCCAGAACGATCCGCACCGGCCATGGTGATTGACAGCGCCGCCCTGCCCTTCCATACAAACCGCGTTAATGTTCTCAGGGCGGGGTGAAAGTCCCCACCGGCGGTAAGGGTCCCGATCCAAGCCCGCGAGCGCTTTCCGCTTAGCCGGAAAGGTCAGCAGATCCGGTGTGATTCCGGAGCCGACGGTCACAGTCCGGATGGAAGAGAACGAACGGAAGACGGCCGCTTGCACGGTCCGGATTTTCGTATCGTGCGTCCTGATTCTGGTTCGAAACGGAAGGATGGACCCATGAATCAGCATTCCCCAAAAGACTACGAAGTCATTCGCGTTGCCGTCATTCGCGCGCGCTGGCATGCCGACATCGTCGACCAGTGCGTGCAATCTTTCGAGGCCGAGCTTGCCGTTCTCGGCGGTGGTCGCTTTGCCGTGGATGTCTTCGACGTGCCCGGCGCCTATGAGATCCCGCTGCATGCCAAGACACTTGCCGGGACCGGCCGCTACGCCGCGATCCTCGGCACCGCCTTCGTCGTCAATGGCGGCATCTACCGACACGATTTCGTCGCCGGCGCCGTCATCGACGGCATGATGAATGTGCAGCTGTCGACCGGCGTTCCGGTGCTCTCGGCGGTGTTGACGCCGCACAATTATCACGACAGCGCCGAGCATCACCGCTTCTTCTTTGAGCACTTTCAAGTGAAAGGCAAAGAGGCGGCCAAGGCCTGCGTCGAGATCCTCGCCGCGCGAGAACAGATCGCGGCATAAGGTTCGTTGCCGGGTGGAAATCCCGGCAACACCCGGTAATATCTAGGAAAATACCGAGGCGGGAGGATGCCGGTGCAGACCAAGAAGATCATCAATGACGGTAACCGCTCCGTCGACGAGATGCTCGAAGGGATCCTCGCCGCGCATCCTCGCCACCTCAAGAGCGTGGACGGCAGCCCGCGCTCGATAGTCGCCCGCGACGGGCCGCGTCCCGGCAAGGTCGGCCTCGTCATCGGCGGCGGTTCGGGCCACGAACCGACCTTTCTCGGCTTTGTCGGCAAGGGGCTGGCGGACGCTGCGGCCATAGGCAACGTTTTTGCCTCGCCGCCGCCGGACCCGATCCTCGAATGCGCCAAGGCGGTCAGCGGCGGCGCCGGCGTCCTGTTCATGTATGGCAACTATGCCGGCGATGTGATGAATTTCGACATGGCCGCCGAGATGGCCGCCATGGATGACATCGAGGTGCGCACGGTACTGACCACCGACGACGTCGCCTCGGCCCCGCGCGACCAGCGGGACAAACGGCGCGGCGTCGCCGGCAATTTCTTCATCTTCAAGGCGGCGGGCGCGGCCTGCGACCGGATACTCTCCTTCGACGAATGCGAGCGCATCGCCAGGAAGGCCAACGACCACACCTTCACCATGGGTGTGGCGCTGTCGCCCTGCTCGCTGCCGCAGACGCGGCGGCCGAATTTCGAGATCGGCGCCGACGAGATGGAGATCGGCATGGGCATCCATGGCGAGCCGGGCATCGCGCGCGGCAAGCTCAGGACGGCCGACGAGATCACCGACGAAATGCTGGACAGGATCCTTGCCGAGATGGCGCCGCAGCGCGGCGACAAGGTTGCTGTGCTCGTCAACTCGCTCGGCTCGACGCCGCTGATGGAGCTCTACATCATGAACCGGCGGGTCAAGCAGAGGCTCGACGACATCGGCGTTTCGGTGCACGCGACCTGGGTAGGCAATTACTGCACCTCGCTCGAAATGGCCGGCGCCTCGGTGACGCTGGAGCATCTGGACGGCGAGCTGCAGACGATGCTCGACCACCCTTGCGACTGCGCCATGTTCCGCGCCGGCTGAGGCAGACCATGACAGCCATAGACACGGCCCGGCTGAAGCACATGTTCGATGTCATCGCGGTGGCGATCGAGGCCGACAAGGACCGGCTCTGCCAGCTCGACGGCGTCATCGGCGACGCCGATCACGGCATTGCCATGGAGCTTGGCTTCAATGCGGTACGCGATTCGCTGGAGCGGCTCGATCTTGCGGCGACCGAGCCGACAGTGCTGCTGAATACAGCAGCAAAATCGTTCCTCAATGCCGTCGGCGCCTCCTCGGGCCCGCTCTACGCGACGGCGCTCATGCGCGCAGCCGCCGCTGTCAAGGGCAAGGCGGCGCTGGAGGGTGCCGACGTCATCGCGATGTTCCAGGCGATGGCGCAAGGCATCAAGGATCGCGGCAAGGCCGAGATCGGCGAAAAGACGATGATCGACGCCTGGCTGCCGGCGGCCGAAGCGGCAGCCGCCGCGCATGCCGCCGGCAGCACCCTGGCAGAAAGCCTCGACGCAGCCCTTGCAGCGGCCGAGCGCGGTGCGGAAGCGACCAAGGATATGATCGCCGCCAAGGGCCGCTCCTCGCGGCTCGGCGAGCGCTCGCTCGGGCACATCGATCCGGGCGCGGCGTCGGCCGTGACCGTCATCGCCGCGATGACAAAGAGCTTGGCTTAGCCCTTCGCCGCATCGAGCCGGTTGATCGCCTGGACATTGCCGGCCGACGGACCTTTTTCGTCGAACTCCGAGGCCAGCCAGGTGTCGACGATAGCCTTGGCCAGTTCCGGGCCAATGACGCGGGCACCCATGGTGATGATCTGGGCGTTGTTGGATTTCGCCGCGCGCTCGGCCGAATAGGTGTCGTGGGTGAGTGCTGCGCGAATGCCCGGCACCTTGTTGGCTGAAATCGACACGCCGATGCCAGTACCGCAGAACAGGATGCCGCGATCATTCTCGCCGTCGACGATCGTCTGGGCGAGCTTTTGCGACAGGTCGGCATAGTAGCCAGCCTGGCTGAGGTCGCTGACCGTAAGGCCGGATTTGGTGGCGAGGTGTGCGGCGATGACGTCGAGCAGCGGCTTGCCGGCGCTGTCGGCTCCAATGGCTATTTTCATTTTTCTTGTCCCTTTCCTGTTCGATTGATTCAGATCGCTGCCGAGGCGCGGCTGAGAATGTCGATGTAGCCTTCCGCCTGCCAGGCCGAGCGGCCGATGAACAGGCCGTCGACATGCGGCTGGCCGATCAGCTCGGCGGCATTTTGCGGATTGACGCTGCCGCCATAGAGCACCGGCGGCACGGAGGGCAAAAGGCCGCCGGCAACCTTCTTGATCAGCGCCTGTTGTTTGTCGGCATAGTCTGAGCTGGCCGGAATGCCCTTGTCGCCGATCGCCCAGACCGGCTCATAGGCAAACAGGATTGTTGCGCCCTTCGCCTCGCCGTCGAGAAATTGCAGCGCGCCTTGCACCTGCGCGGTCAGCACCGCATCAGCTCGCCCGCTCTCGCGCTCGGTAAGCGTCTCGCCGACGCAGATCAGCGGCACCAACCCATGCTTAACTGCCGCCGCCGTCTTCATGCCAACCGCATGGTCGGTCTCGCCGAAATGCTCGCGCCGTTCGCTGTGGCCGAGTTCGACCAGATCGAGCCCGCAATCCGTCAGCATCACCGGCGAGATCTCGCCGGTCCAGGCGCCGGCATCGGCCCAATGCATGTTCTGGGCGCCGACCTTGATGCGCGTCGGCGACAACGCCTGCTTGACCGCGCGCACAGCCGTGAACGGCGGAATGACGAAGGGCTGGATGCGCTCGTCGAAACCCGGCACGAACGCGGCCAGCGTCCTGGCGAAATCGAGCGCCTCGGCGAGCGCCTTGTTCATCTTCCAGCTTGTACCGACCCAGTAGACCACGCGTACTGCTCCTTGATCTCTTTGTTTTGACGCAATTCCGGACGGAAAACCGCTTCACACTTTTCCTGGAATTGTTCTAATCCTTGTTGCCGACCACCGTCAGCGAAACGCCGGCAGCATCCAGCGCTTCTCGCACCTGCGGTTCCAGCTCGCGACCTGTGAAGACGGTATCGAACGCCCTGAGATCGGTCAGGAAATGCAGGGCAGTGCGGCCGAACTTGCCGTGATCGACCAACAGGTATTTGCGCGCCGCGACAGCCATCATAGTCCGCTTGGTCTGCACCACTTCCTGGTCCTGATGGAAAGCCGACGCGCCGTGGATGGCGGACGAGGACAGGAAGGCGACATCGGCGCGCAACGACTTCAGCATGTCCTCGGTAAGCAGGCCGAAAAAGCCATGGAATTTCTTGCTGTACTGGCCGCCAAGCGCGATCAGGGTGATGCCACCGACGCCGGCCAGTTCCTGGATGACGGCCAGATTGTTGGATATCACCGTCAGCGGGCGAAGTTCGGCGAGGCGAGCGGCAATACCACCCGCCGTCGAGCCGTCATCGATGATCACCGTCTGTCCCGGTTCGATCATTGCCACGACAGCAGCCGCCAGGCGCTGCTTCTCCTCGGCCGCCTGCTTCTGCCGGTAGCGGAAATCGCTCTCGAACAGGCCGCTCGGCTGGATCGAGGCACCGCCGCGCACCTTGCGCAGGAAGCCGCTTTCCTCCAGCTCGTCGAGATCGCGATGGACGGTCATCTTCGACACACCGAAGCGCGAGGCAAGGTCGTCGACCGACGCCGTGCCGGCGTCCATCAGAAAATCCATGATGCCCTGGCGGCGGTCGTCGCTCTTCATCCCGACGCTTTCTCGCGCAACAAGCTGCGCGTTGAACCATGATCCGATATATAACGCCAGAAAACCGCGTTTGCACCAAAATTTTTGTGATAATGTTATATTTCTATGGGATATCGGCCCGCCTGTGATTGCGATCCTGTAACAAGAATTGCTTCGGACGCGCGGTCCACAGGTTGCGGTCCGGCGGAAATCCGGCCAGAAGCATCAACGGGCTGGACGACGGTCGGCCAGCCAACAGACACGGTTCGAAACCAGACACGGGAGACTATTGGGTGGCTCGCATCACACTGAGACAATTGCTCGACCATGCCGCCGAACACGGCTATGGCGTGCCGGCCTTCAACATGAACAACATGGAACAGGGCCTTGCCATCATGGAGGCCGCCGAGGAGACCAAGTCGCCGGTCATCCTGCAGGCGAGCCGCGGCGCGCGCGCCTATGCCAATGACGTCGTGCTGGCCAAGCTGATCGACGCGCTGGTCGAAATCCACCCCGACATCCCGGTCTGCATGCATCTCGACCATGGCAACAACGAAGCGACCTGCGTCACCGCGATCCAGTACGGCTTCACCTCGGTGATGATGGACGGCTCGCTGAAGGAGGACGGCAAGACGCCGGCCGATTATGCCTACAATTCCGGCATCACGCGGCGCGTCGTCGACATGGCGCATTGGGGCGGCGTGTCCGTGGAAGGCGAGATCGGCGTGCTCGGATCGCTGGAGATGGGCGGCGGCGAGCAGGAAGACGGCCACGGTGTCGAAGGCGCCGTCAGCCACGACCAGCTTCTGACCGATCCGGAACAGGCGGTCGAGTTCGTCAAGGATACGCATGTCGATGCGCTGGCGGTTGCCATGGGCACCAGCCACGGCGCCTACAAATTCTCGCGCAAGCCCGACGGCGCGGTGCTGGCCATGAACGTGATCGAGGAGATACACCGCCGCCTGCCGAACATGCATCTCGTCATGCACGGCTCGTCCTCGGTGCCGGAGGACCTACAAGAGATCATCAACAAATATGGCGGCCAGATGAAGCCGACCTGGGGCGTGCCGGTGGAAGAGATCCAGCGCGGCATCAAGCACGGCGTGCGCAAGATCAACATCGACACCGACAACCGCATGGCGCTGACCGGCGCGATCCGCAAGGTGCTGACCGAGAACCCCTCGGAGTTCGACCCGCGTAAATATCTGACGCCGGCCATGGCTGCCATGCGCAAGCTTTGCAAGGAGCGCTTCGAGCAGTTCGGCACCGCCGGCAATGCGCAGAAGATCAAGCCGCTGCCGGTCGCCGAAATGGCCAAGCGCTACAAGTCGGGCAGCCTCGACCCGAAATTCGGCTGAGTTCGGCCGCCGGGACGACCCAATTCAAAGGGTGGGAGCCGCATCGACTCCCGCCCTTTCATTTTGCCCGCGGCGACAGGTCCGTCCTGCCGGCATCGATGAACGGCGCCCAGTAGTCGACCGATTCACGGATCATGGCGACGACCTGGTGATCGACCGGCTCGCGCTCGCGGAACGACAATTCGAGGCAGATCTCGTTGTCGGTGCCGCCGCCGCGCCGCACCGTCTCCAGGAATTTCTCCGGCGTAATGCGGCCATCCTTGTTGTAGGCGGCGGTGAACGGCCAGTGGCCGCCCTTGTTCATCGACGACTGCTTGATGTGGATGATCGGCGACTCCTTGGGAAAGGCCTCGGCCCAGGCATAAGGGTCGATGTCGGCCGGATTGCTCGAGGTCACGTCGCCATGGTCGATGTCGACCATCATCTGCAGCGGAATGGCCATGCCGGCCGCCTTGATGTCTTCGTGCAGCGCGCGGCAGCTCTCGATCGTGTGGCCGAATTCGCGGCCGACCGACATCGGCTCCCAGAACAGGTAGGTCAGCCCGGCCGCCTTGGCATGCTCGGCAACCTCGCGCCAGCATTCGAGCGCGATGTCGATCAGCTGCGCGCGGCGCTCGGGGTCGTCATAATCCTGATGGGTGAAGATGGCGAATTGCGTGCCGATGCCGCTGGCGCCGAGCTCGGCCGAGATGTCGGCGAATGTCTTGAACCAGTCGACATAGTAGCGGCGCACATCGGCGTCGGGATGGCCGAAATGATTGAGCCGGCCATAGGGGCCGGTCATGCCAGATGTGATGCGCACGCCCGTCCGGTCCAGCGCCGAACGGAACAGTCGCACGAACTTCGCGATCGTCGCCGCCGGCCAACCCGGATTGACTAACTCATGCGTGAGCTGCACGTCCCTGATGCCGATGCCATAGGCGATCGCATCGATCAGATCGTCCGGGTCGGCGAAGCGGTTGACCAGCGGATTGGTGTTGAGGGACAGCGTGAAGGGCAAGATCGAAACTCCTGTCAGGCCTGCCGGGCAGCGCACCCGGCGGCACGATCATCCAGACCGCCACCATCGGGGCCGAGCGCCATCATTGCAGCGTGGTGACGTTGCGCCGGTTGAGCTCCTGGCGATATTTCTCGGCGTCCCAGTTCAGCAATTCGGCATTCTGCTCGAGGCTCAGATAGTTGACGCGCGCCGCAGGATCGATGCGCGCGGCGACATCGGCGAGGCAGCGCGCCATCGCCTCGGCGCCGGCATTGGCGTCCCTGCGCATCAGGATGCCCTTGCCCGGAAAAAGGAGCGAGGCCGGGGCCGGCTGCCCGGCGGCCGTTGTCCTGGCCACCACGGCGTCGGCGTTCTCGTTCGGACCGGCGATTACCGATCCGGGGCCGAGGAAGATCACATGGTCCGGATAGAGGCTCCCGGAGGCCGCGATGCGGCAACTGGCGAGATCGGTGGCGGCGGCATGCGCCTCGACCGCGATCGGAAGCCGGTAGCCTCTGCCCATGGCAAGCCTGATCAGCGCGTCGAGATCGGGCGATGGTGCCGCACGTGGCGTTCGCGCGAGCAGGCCGGTGACGCGCCTGAGCAGCAGGCTGGCCTCGGCGACCGTGTCGGCGGCGACGACCAGCCCGTGATTGCCGAGCACCAGCACATTGGTCCGTGGCTGCAGCCGCTCGGCGATCCCTTGCGCCAGCGGCAGCCCCGGGCGGCGATAGGGCACGAACGCCCAGTCGAGGCCACGCAGGCGTTCCTCGAGCAAGGCTTCGGCATTGGTCTGCACAGCAATCGCGATCGTCTCGACGCAATGGACGTGGACGACGATCTTGTGCGACAACAAGGCATGCACCGTGGTCTCGATCGAAGGCCGCAGCTGGTGCGGGTTGAGGTCGGCAAGCGTGAATTCAGCGGCCTTCTCGGCCGCTGGATCCTTACGCGCAACGGCATCGAGCAAGGGCGCCAGCGCAACCGGCACCATGATGTCGGTGGTGGCCGCGTTCATCAGCCAGGTGCCGGAGGCCTTGATCCACAGCAGGCCGGCCTGCTTGAGCGAGGTGTTGCCACCGGCGCCCTGGACCAGGAGCGGATCGGCGCCGACCCTGGCCGACAGCACCCGCAGCGCCTCCAACTCGGCGGCATTGTGATCAATCCCTGCAGCCATCAGCCGGCCTTCGCCAATCGGTTTGTGCACCAGTCCTCGAAGGAGGCTCTCTCAGCGGTGCTGAGATGCAGGCCGTGCTTGGTGCGCCGGTCCAGAATGTCGGCCGCCGTCAGCGCCCATTCGTGCGCTAAGAGAAAGCTGGCCTCGCGCTCGAAGAAATCCTTGCCGAAAGGTCGACCCATATCGGCGAGCGAGCCGGCGGCGCCGACCAGCGCACGGGTGCGCGTACCGTAGAGCCGGCCATAATGCTTGACCAGCGAGGCCGGCATCCACGGATAGTCGCGGCCGAGGTCGCCGAGGAACTGCTCGAAGTCGGCATTGGCGATCTCGCCGCCCGGCAGATGGGCTTTTGCCGTCCACGCCTTGCCCATCTTCGGGAAGAAAGGCTGGATCCGGTCCAGCGCGTGCTCGGCTAATTTGCGGAAGGTGGTGATCTTGCCGCCGAAGACGGAAAGCAGCGGCGCCTGCCCGTCCGACGCGTCGAGCTCGAAGATGTAGTCGCGGGTCACCGCGCTCGGATTGTCGGCGTTGTCGTCGTAAAGCGGCCTGACGCCGGAGAAGGAATAGACGACATCGCTGCGCGCAAGCCCGCGCTTGAAGTAGCGGTTGACGACCTTGATCAGGTAGTCGATCTCGCTGTCCTCCGCCGTGACGTCCTCGGGCCGCCCGTCATAGGGAATGTCTGTGGTGCCGATCAGCGCCAGGTCGTTCTGGTAAGGGTTGATGAAGATGACGCGCTTGTCGTTGTTCTGGACGAGATAGGCCTGCCGGCCCTCCCAGAATTTCGGCACGACGATGTGGCTGCCCTTGACCAGGCGCACATTGCGCTTGGAGTTCTGCCCGGCGACGCGGTTGACGATGTCGTTGACCCAGGGACCGGCGGCGTTGATCAGAGCCCGCGCCCTGACCGTGGTTTTGACACCGGTCTTGCCGTCGCGCATTTCCACCGACCACAGGCCATTCTCGCGGCGGGCGGCGGTGCAGGCGGTGCGGGTGAAAACCTTCGCGCCGCGTTCCGCCGCGTCGAGCGCATTGATGACAACGAGGCGGGCGTCGTCGACCCAGCAGTCGGAATATTCGAAGCCGCGTTTGAAGGCATCCTTGATCGGCGCGCCTTCGGGCGCGGTGCGCAGGTTGAGCGTGCGGGTGGCCGGCAGCCGCTTGCGGCCGCCAAGATGGTCGTACAGGAACAGCCCGAGCCGCACCAGCCAGGCTGGCCTGTCGTCCGGACTATGCGGCAGCACGAAGCGCATCGGCCAGATGATGTGCGGTGCGGATTCCAGCAGCACCTCGCGCTCGATCAGCGCCTCGCGCACCAGGCGGAATTCGTAATATTCGAGATAGCGCAACCCGCCATGGACAAGCTTGCCCGAGCGCGAGCTGGTGCCTTCGGCCAGATCGTCCTTTTCGCACAGGATGACGGAAAGGCCGCGGCCGGCGGCGTCGCGCGCAATGCCGGCGCCGTTGACGCCGCCGCCGATGACGAAAAGGTCGACGATTTCACTCTCGCCGCTCATCGCGCCAGACCCTCGCTGCAGACTGTCCGTTTCATGGCGGCGGCCTTAGCACGGATTGACCGGCGGCAGACCGGCGATGAAGCGACGCACCTCCTCGGCCGCCTGCTCGGCGGCGTAGGTGACGGTGCGCACGGAAGCGCCGGCGATATGCGGCGTCAGCGTCACATTGGGCAGTTGCAGCAGCGGCCAATCCGACGGCACCGGCTCGACCGCGAAGGTCTCCAGCATGGCGCTGGCGATGTGGCCGGACACCAGCGCCTCGTAGAGCGCGTCATAGTCGACCAGCGGGCCGCGTGCGGTGTTGATGAAGATCACGCCGGGCTTCATCCTGGCGATGGTGTCCTTGTTGATCAGGCCACGGGTTTCCGCGGTCACGCGGGAATGCAGCGTGGCCACGTCGGATTGGGCGAGGAGATCGTCCAGCGCGACCAGCTCGACGCCGGCATTGCGGTCGTCTGCGCTCAATTGCACATAGGGATCGGAGACCAGTATGCGGCAGCCGAAGGCGCGCAGCAGGCGCACAAGCCGGGTGCCGATATTGCCGTAGCCGATGACGCCGACGGTCATTTCGCTGAGCTCGCGGCCGGTGCGGTCGGCGCGGTAGAGATCGCCGCGCCATTCGCCCTTGCGCAAGGCTTCGTGGCCGACGCGGATCAGCCGCGTCTCGGCAAGGATGGCGCCGATGGTGAATTCAGCCACCGCGCTGGCATTGCGTCCCGGCACGTTGACCACGGTGATGCCATGCGTTTTCGCAGCCGCCATGTCGATGTTGATCGGACCGCCGCGCGACACCGCGACCAGCTTGAGCGCCGGCAGGCGCCGCATCATGGCGTCGGAGAGCGGCGAGAGCTGGGTGACGAAAATCTCGGCGTCGCCGATGAAATCGACCACCTCGTCCGGGTCGCCGAAATACTCCTTGACCTTGTCGAGGCCGAGCGCCGGATTGCCGAACTCCATCGGCTCGTCGGGCCAGGCCATCTCGAGTGTGCGGATGTCGAGGCTGTTGCCGCAGGCCTTCTCGATCTCCGACCGGAACACGTCCGGAAGCATGAAACGGTCGCCGATGATCGCTATTTTCTTCTGCATGCTCGACTTCTCAATTTGCCTTCGGCGCGGCGGCCATCGACCGCCAGACCGGACGCAGCGCCTCATGCGCCAATGTGTAGGACGGGGCCATCGCCTCGTAGATGGCGGCAAGCTTTTGGTCGCTCGGCTCGGCCGGGCCGAGCAGCGGCGTCACCCATTCGGCGACGCAATCGTCCATCGATGCGTATTGGCCGACGCACACCGCCGCGATCATGGCGGCACCCGCCGCGCCCGCTTCCTCGCGCTCGCTGGTGCGGATGTCGGCGCCGACCGCGGCACCCAGGATTTTGCGCAAGGCCGGGCTTCTCGCCGCGCCGCCGGTGAGGCGGATTTCCTTGGGCAATGGACCCATCGCGGCGTAGCAATCGCGCGCCGCGAAGGCCAGCCCTTCGAAGACGGCACGCACCATGTCGGCATAGCCGTGGCGTGAGGAAATGCCGACGAAGCCGGCCCTGGCATTGGCGTCGACGAATGGGCCGCGCTCGCCGGCCTCCGACACGTAGGGCTGGTAGATCATCGAGGCCGGCTGCGAGGATGCGATCCACTGGTCGACAAGCGCGATCATCTCGCCATTCGTGCGCGAAATCCCTTGCGAAGCGAGGATGCCGGAGGCGAGGCCGAGCACCCAGTCGATGTTGAGCGTCGCCGCCATGTTCGACTGGAGTTGCGCGAACACGCCAGGCGCCGGCATCGCCATCGTGTAGCCGGTCGCGGCCTCATTCAGCTGAACCTCGTCGGGGGTCTCGGCAAGCCGCATATGCATGCCGGTCGAGCCGATGATGGTGCAGCCCGGTTTGCGCTGCCGGTCGAACAGGCCAGCGCCGAGGGCGGTGCAGACGACGTCGACATAGGCGAGCACGACCGGCGTGCCGGCAAGCAGGCCGGTGACGTCGGCCGCCGCCTTGGACAGCGCAGCGCTTTGCCTGGTGCCATCAACGATCGGCGGCAGGAGATGCCGGAGATCGGCGACGCCGAGCACATCGAGCACATCGTCGGAATAGTCGCGGGTGCGGAAGTCGCCGAAGGTGAAGGTCCCTTCCGAAGGATCGGTGGCTCGCTCGCCGGTCAGCCGGAAATAGAGCCAGTCCTTGCAGTGGAACGCCGTCGCGGCGCTCGCGAGCATGGCCGGCATGGTGCGCTTGATGAAGGCGAACTGCGATCCCTGCTGGCAGGCGGCAAGACCGCTGCCGGTCTTCTCGAAGCGCAGCCGGTCCTCGGGTCGGGCGCGGATCTCCTCGACCACCGCAGCGGAGCGCGCGTCGAGCCACAGCCAGCCCTTGGCGACCGGCTCGCCATCCTTGTCGATCAGCCAGGTGCCATCGCCCTGCCCGGTCACCGCGATGGCGATGACGCGGCTGGCGAGATCCGGCACCTTGTCGGCAAGCTGGCGCAACGTGGTCGCCGTATCGGCCCAGGTGCGCGCCAGATCCTGCTCGGCGCCGCCGCCAGGCAGTGTCTCGTATTTGTTCGGCAGCGCCGCAGCTGCGATCTGCCGGCCCGCCGTGTCGAAGGCGACGGACTTGATGACAGACGTGCCGGCGTCGATGCCGATCAGCACATCCCGCATCAGGCAAGCTCCATCCCGTGCGAAATCGCATTGCCGCTCGCCTGGTCGAAGACATGCAGGTTCTTCGGGTCGATGCTGACATTGATCGGCGCGCCCAGTTCCAGGCGGGTGCGGTCGTGCTCGACCAGGACCAGCGAGCCGCCGGCGAAATCGGCGGCGATATGCGTCTGGTCGCCGAGCCACTGGTTGGCCGAGACGGTGGCCGGCACGCCCTCCTTGGAGCGGCGCACCGCATAGGGCCTGACGCCGATCACCACGCGCTCGCGGTTGAGCAACTGGTCGCGGACCGGGGCGCTGAAAGCGTCGTGGTCATAGTCGAGCGACAGCCCATCGGGCAGCCTCAGACTGATCTTGCCGGCGGCATTGCCGACATAGGCCTCGAAGACGTTCATCGGCGGTTCGCCGACGAAGGTGCCGGTGAACAAATTGGCCGGCCGCTGCTTGATCATGTCGGGCGTGTCGAACTGCTGCAGCACGCCGCCCTCCATCACCGCGATGCGGTCGGCCAGCGCGTTGGCCTCGGTCTGGTCGTGGGTGACCAGGATCGCGGTCAGGCCGCGCTCCTTGATGAAGTGCTTGATGCGGCCGCGCAGCACGGCGCGCAGCTGCGGTTCGAGCTGGCCCATCGGCTCGTCGAGTAGATGCAGGTCGGCATTGCGGATCAGCGCCCGGCCGAGGCTGGCGCGCTGCTGCTGGCCACCGGAGATGAAGCTCGGATAGCGCTCGAGGATGTCCTCGATCTCGAGCAGCTTGGCGATGCTGGCGACCTTGGCGTCGACCTCGCTCTTCGGCAGCCTCGCCGCCTTCAGGGCGAAGGCCATGTTCTCGCGTACGGTGAGCGGCGGATAGAGCGAATAGCCCTCAAAGGCCATCGCCACATTGCGCTTGACCGGCGCCAGCGTGTGCACCTTGCGGCCGCCAACCGAGATCGCGCCGCGCGAGATCTCCTCGAAGCCGGCGATCATGCGCAATGTCGAGGTCTTGCCGCAACCGGACGAGCCGAGCAGCGCCACGATCTCGCCCTTGGCGATCTCCATCGTCAGGTTCTTGACCGCGTGCACGCCACGGTCGATTGGACCGTAGAACTTGTCGACGCCGGAAAGGGTGATTGCGCTGGCGCTCATGCCGCTTCTCCGCTGCGCAAATTGACGACCTTGTTCGCGCCGATGCGCTCGCCGCTCGCATGATCGAACAGAAGCGCGCTTTTGCTGTCGACGGCGATGTGGGCCTTGCCTTCGGCCTGGCCCGGGGTTCCGGCCGGGCGCGAGACCAGGATTTCGCGGCCGCGCACGGTGCGCACCAGCGTGACGATCTTTTCGTTGAGCGGCGTCTCGGCCTCGACCGTCACGGGGAAAGCGCCGGGCGTGCCTTCGCCGGCGAAGCTCAGCGCCTCGGGCCGCAGCCCGATGACGCATTCGCGCCCGACCGCCGTCTCAAAGGCGCCGGCGAGATGCACCTGGACGTTCGACAGGCCGACATAGATGCCCTTGGCGTCGCGCGCCGGCTTGACGTCGAGCAGATTGATGGTCGGGTCGCCGAACAGCCTGGCGATCTCGATGTTAGCCGGCTCGCGATAGATCTGCTCGGGCGTGCCGAGCTGCCTGATGACGCCTTGCGACATCACCGCGATGCGGTTGCCGAGCGCCATGGCCTCCTTGTAGTCCTGGGTGACGTAGATGACGGTCGCGCCACGATCGTGCAGAAGCCTCGGCAGTTCGAGCCGCATCTCGAAGCGCAATTTGGCATCGACGTTGCGCAAGGGATCGTCAAGCAGCAGCAGCGGCGGCGAACCGACCAGAGCGCGGGCAAGCGCGGTGCGCTGCTTCTGGCCGTTGGACAGGGCGCGCGGCTTGTGGCTCAGCACATGGTCGATCTTGAGCAATTTGGCGACGCTTTCGACGCCGGCCTTGATCACGCCTTGCGAGGAGTGCCTGGCTTCGAGCGGCGTCGCGATGTTGTCGAAGGCGGTCATATGCGGGAACAGCGCGAAATTCTGGAACGCCATACCGACGCCGCGGAATTCGGCATCGACGTCGGTCATGTCCTCGCCGTCGATGAGGATCTTGCCCTCATCGGGATCGATGACGCCGGCGACGAGGCGCAGCAGCACCGTCTTGCCGGCGCCGGACGGCCCGAACAGCACCAGCGTCTCGCCGTCGGCGACGGTCAGCGACAGATCGTCGAGCACAGTCTGGCTCTTGTAGCGCTTGACGACGTTCTTCAGTTCAAGGCTTGCCATCGGACTATCCTTTCACCGCGCCGAGCGACAGGCCTTCGACGAGATAGCGCTGGGCATAGAGGGCAAGCGCCAGCGTCGGCGTGATCGACAGCACGATCGCGGCCGAGATCTGGCCGTACTGGATGCCCGACGAGGTGATGAAGGCAAGCGCGCCGACGGTCACCGGCTGCTTGTCGGCCGAAGCCAGCACCAGCGCGAAGACGAAATTGTTCCAGGCAAAGATGAAGGCGAGCAGGCCGGCAGCCGCAATGCCCGGGCCGGCGAGCGGCAGCGCGATCTTGCGGAAGGTGGCGAACCAGGAATGGCCGCCGATGCGATAGGCGTATTCGATGTCGGCTGGAATGTCCTCGAAGTAGCCGCGCACGATCCACAGGATCAGCGGCAGGCAGATCAACTGGTAGACCCAGATCAGGCCGAAATAGGTGTTGGCGAGCCCAAGCTTCTGGAAATAGAGGGTGAGCGGCAGGAGCACCAGCAGTGCCGGCGCGAAGCGGAACGACAGCAGCGTGAAGGCGATGTCCTCCGAGCCGCGGAACTTGTGGCGGGCAAAGGCGTAGGCGGCGGGAACACCGAGCAGCAGCGCGACGGCAACAGAAGTGACCGACAGGAACACCGAATTCCACAGGTTGCGCATGAAGGCGATGTCGAGCGTGCCGGACACCGTCGTCAGCTTGCCGGTGATCAGAGCGGTGTAGTTGGCCAGCGTCGGCTCGAAGACCAGCTGCGGCGGAATGCGCAGGATGGTCTCGTTGGTCTGGAACGACATCATGAAGATCCAGACGATCGGGAACATGAAGAAGATGACGACCAGCGTCAGCGCAATGCCGCGCAGGATGCGTTCGAGAAGCGAGGTGTGTTCCATCCCGGCCTCCTATGCCTGCCCGCGGGCGCGTTCGCGCAGCCGCAGCCAGTTCTTGATGAAGATGTTCGACAGGAAATAAGTGATCGCCCACAGGATGATCATCAGCGCCGCCGAGCGGCCGACATTGGTCGACTGGAAGAAGTTGAGATAGGCCTCGACTTGGAACACGGTCAGCGTGTCGCCGGGCCCCCCTTGGGTCATCGCATAGATGATGTCGAACTGCTGGATGGAATCGAGCAGGCGAAACAGCGTCGCCGTCAGGATGTAGGGCGTCAGCATCGGCAGGGTGATGCGGAAGAAGACGAAGCTGCGCGGCACGCCGTCAAGGGCGGCCGCCTCGAAGGGCTGCGTCGGCAGGCTGCGCAGGCCGGCCAGCAAAAGGATCATGATGAAGGGCGTGTAGACCCAGATGTCGACCAGCACGACGGTCAAAAGCGCCGTCGACGGCGAGGAGGCCCAGCGGAAATCCTGCAGGCCGATGAGGCTGGCGAGATAGCTCAGCACGCCGAAGCCCGGATTGGTCATCAGCTTCCACATGAGTGCTGCGAGCGCCGGCGCCGTCATCAGCGGCATCAAGAGCATGATCGAAATGAAGTTGTTCAGTGTCGAGCGCTTCTGCAGCAGCATGGCGATGGCGAGGCCGAGCAGCAGTTCGAGCACGACGGTGATGCCGGCATAGAGCAGCGACACCTGCAGTGTGTTCCAGAATTTCGGGTCGGTGAAGAAGGAGATGTAGTTGTCGCCCCAGTTGAACTGCCGCGCCCAGGGCTGACTCAGCCGGTAGCGCTGGAACGAATAGACCACTGAAGTCAGGAACGGGATCAGTATACCGATGCAGACCAGCAGGGCCGGTAGGCTGAGGAGATAGGGCAGAACCCGCTTGCTGATCCTGAAGCCGGAGGGTCTGACCCTCTGTACTGTCGCCGCAGTCATCTGCTGCTCCATCATTCCTGTTGCTTCGCCCTGCCGGCCGCCCAGGGAGCCAGGCGGCCGGTCGGGCGAATTGGCGGTGCCATCAGGCACCGCGTCGCAAACCTAGAACTGCGTGGTCGAACTGGCCCGCCGGAACAGGCCAGACGCCACGCGATTTAGCCGAGACCAGCTTCCTTAAGTTGACCATTGATGCTCTCGGCCAGCTTGTCGAGGCCCTCGTCGATCGGCACTTCCTTGGCCACCATCTTCTGCAGCGTCGCCGCCCATTCGGTGGTGAGGTCGAAGAACAGCGGCTGCGCCGTGAACTTGATGCTGGCGCCCGGTGCCGAAGCATCGAACATCTCGACATAGCCAGGATAGCTCTTGTTCAGCTTCTCGCGGAACACATCGTCCTTCCAGACCGACTGCCGAACCGGATTGACGAAGTCCATCTTGGTGGCGCCGAACAGCGCATGCTCTGGTCCGGAGGCCCATTGCATGAAGTACCAGGTGGCGTCCTTGTCCTTGGAGAAGTTGGACATCGACAGCGACCAGATCCAGATGTTCGGGGTCGGTGCCTTGGCGGCCGGATTGGCCTTGAAGCCGGCGAAGGCGAGCTTGCCGGCCATCTTGTTGTCGCCGCCATTCATGAAGTAGCCGAGGATGTCGGCGTCGAAGATCATCGCCGAGGCGCCGGCGCCGAGATCGGTGCCGACCTGGTACCAGGTGTAGGTCGACCAGTCCTTGGGACCGCTCTCCTGGATCATCTGCACCCACTGCTTGTGGAAGGCCTTGGATTCGGCGGTGTTCATGGCGGCCGACAGTTTGCCGTCGGCCGACACGTTCAGGTCCTTCTGGTCGAAATTGGCGTAGGCCGACAGGAAGCCCGGATGGATCGTCGCCCAGGAGCGCGAGCCGCGCACGCCGATGCCGTAGACGCCGCCACCGACATCCTTGGTGAGCTTGGCCGCCGCGGCGACCAGCTCGTCCATGTTGCCGGGCACCTTGACGCCGGCCTTCTCGAACATCCCATGATTGTAGGTGATGTTGTTCTGCTCGAAGCCCCACGGAATGCACCACTGCTTGGCATCCTCGGAACCCAGCTCTCCGCCCGGCTTGCCGTTCCAGGCGCAGGAATTCCTGACGCCGGGCAGGAAGTCGTCCCAGGCATAGTTCGGATTGGTCTTGGCCGGATCCTTGATCCATTCATTGAGGTCGGTGATCCATCCGGCCGGGCCGTAGGTCCAGGTCATGTAGGCGCCGGTCATGAAGGCATCGTATTCGGGCGAGCTCGCCGACAGTGCCGCGGTGACCTTGTCGAAATAGACGTCTTCCGGGAACACGTCATAGACGACGTTCATGCCGGTCAGTTGCTTGAAGTTCTCGAGGTTGGCGATCATCGCATCGGCATAGGGATGCTTGTTGAGCAAGAGCTTGATGGTCTTGCCCTTGTGCGCCTGCCAGTCGAAATCGGCGGCGAGCGCACGGGTCTGTCCGAAGTTGAGCAGCGTGCCGGCCGTTCCGGCGGCGAGGCCCAGTGCGCCGAGGCCCCTGATCAGGCCGCGGCGATCGACTTGTCCGCGCATGAACGCGTCGATCAGGTCTTTCTCTTTCTCATACATTTTCTCTTCTCCTCCACAGGGTAGTTTCAACCAATAAATTGCCGGCTACCCGACCAGCGTCTGCTCCACGAGCGATCGCGCCGTCCGCTCGTCGGTTATCAGGCCCTTGAGATAGCGGCCTTCCAGCACTGACTTAATGGCACGAACCTTCACCTTGCCGCCGGCGACGGCGACAATCCTGCGGTTGGCGATGTCCTCGCGCGCCAGCGCCAGCGCCCGACTGGACACCGTCGTCGCCACCGGCTTTCCGGCCGCGTCGAAGAAATGGCCGAGCAACTCGCCGACGGCGCCGTTGCTACGGGTCTCCTCCATCTCGCCCTTCTCGATCATGCCAGTGGCAACGAGCGAAGCCTCGCGCTCGGCAGTGCCGATGCCGGCGATCAAAAGGTCGGCGCACCTCGCGAGATCGAAGACCTCGCTGATGCCCTTCTGGCCGAGCAGCACAGTGCGGTCCTCGGCGGTGTTGGCGAACATCGGCACCGGCATGACATAGGCTTCGGCGCCGGTGCGTTCGGCAAGGCGATGGATGACGTCATGCGGGTTGGCCGAGAATTTTCGCGTCAGGCCGCCGAGCAGCGAGACGAAGCGGATCCCGTCGGCCGATATGCGCGGCAGGTATTCGACGCAGGCGGCGAGCGTGCGGCCGTGGCCGACGCCGATCAGCGTGCCCTCGCCGCGTTCGATCTCGCGCTTGAGGAACTGCGCGCCGGCAATGCCCAGCGCCTTGAGCGGCAGGTCCTCGGAATCGAAGTCCGGCACCACCTCGCAATAGTCGAGGCCGTAGCGGCCGGACAGTTGGTCCTCGAGTGCGACGCATTCGGAGACCTCGCCGTCGATATAGACTTTGACCAGCCCTTCCTGGTTGGCCTTGGTGATCAGGCGGTGCGCCTTGAGGCTGGTCAGGCCGAGCCGCTTGGCGACCTCGGACTGGGTCAGGCCGCCGGCATAGTGAAGCCAGGCGGCGCGGGTCGCCATGCTGGTCTCATCGTCGCGCAGCAAGCCGTTGCCGAACCCAACCATTTCCACCCTTTGATATTTTTATCAGTTGTTGCAAAATTTTTCACAAGGCTTTGCCGGAGTCAAGCGCCGCGTGTTCAAATCGCGCAAAGGAGTGGCGTCAGCGAAGGGGAACCATCACTGCCCCAGCGATGTTGAGAGACGGTGGGGATGCGATGTATGCGAGGACGCGGCGCGTCTAAGCCGCCAAGATGGAACGATGTTCGAGCCGTTTTGCTGCGAGATGCCGCTTCATCCGACCTGGCCCGACCTCGCCGCGCGGCTTCTGCTCACGCTGCTGGCAGGCGTCCTCATTGGCCTGAACAGAGAGTCGCGCGGTCGCACCGCCGGGCTTCGAACGACCATCCTGGTTGGCCTTGCGGCTGCCATCGCCATGATCCAGGCCAACATTCTGCTCGACATAGCGGGCAAGGAAACGGACTCCTTCGGCCGCATGGATGTGCTGCGATTTCCGCTCGGCGTGCTGACCGGCGTCGGCTTCATCGGCGGCGGCGCCATCCTTCGGCGCGGCGACCTCGTGACCGGCGTCACCACCGCCGCCACGATGTGGATCATGACGATGATCGGACTGGCTTTTGGCGGTGGCCAGTTCGGCCTGGCGGGAATTGCGACGCTGCTGACCCTGGTGACGCTTCAGGCCTTGAGATGGGTCGATCTCCGGATCCCGCGCGACCATCACGCAATCCTTTCGGTCTCCTGGGCGAAAGGGTTGCCGCCCGACCTCCAGGAGATGGTGCGGCCGCTCGGCTACGAGGCGCGCTTTGTCGGCATGGAGCATGACGCCGGCCGCGAGCGCTTCGTGTTTTCGTTCAACCTCGAATGGAAACAACCCGATGCGATAGAACCCTCGACGGACGTGCTGGCGGTGGTCGGCCAGCACTGCGAGCTCGAGCGCTTTGAACTGGTCGGCGAAAAGACGTCTTGAGCGGTGCCGGGACCGCCGACAAAGCTCAGCCTGGCTTCGGCGCTTCGGTGTCGGCGCGAACGACCTTAATATCGGCCGCCGCGGCCCAGGCGCCGATATCCTCCCGCCGCAAAGCCGCCGCCATCATGTCCGGAAACAGGTCCGGCGTGCAGGCGAAAACCGGAACCCCAAGTGCGGCGACCGAACCGGCCATGGCAGGGTCATAACCGGGCCGGCCCTGATCGGTAAGCGCCAGAAGCACGACGACATTGACGCCGGACCGGACCAGCGATGCCAGCCGACGCAACAATTCCTGGCCGTTGCCGCCTTCATAGAGGTCGGTGATCAGCACGAAATGGGACTTGGTCGGCCGCTCGATGCGCTCGGCGCAATAGGCGACCGCCTGGTTGATGTCGGTACCGCCGCCAAGCTGCACGCCGAACAGCACTTCGACCGGGTCGCTAAGTTCCTCGGTGAGATCGACGATCGCTGTATCGAAACACACAAGCCTGGTGCGCACGACCGGCAGCGAGGCCATCACCGCCGCGAAGATCGAAGCGTAGATCACAGAGCTTGCCATCGAACCGGACTGGTCGACACACAGCACGACCTCGTCGAGGTCGACCAGCCGGCGCTGCTTGCGCATGAAGCCGACCAGCTTTTCCGGCACGATGGTTTTGTGCTCGGGCTGGTAGTGGCGAAGGTTTGCCGAGATGGTGCGCGGCCAGTCGATATCGCGCTGGCGCGGGCGGTTGGTGCGTCTCGACCGGTCGAGCGCACCGCGTATCGCCTCAGCGGTCTTCTGTTCGAGCCGCTGCATCAGCTTGGCGACGATGTCGGCGATAATGGTGCGGGCGATGTCCTTGGTCTTGGACGGCATCACCGAGCGAAGCGAAATCAGGTCGGCAACCAGATTGACGTCCGCCTCGATCGCCTTGAGGAATTCCGGCTCCATCAGCATCTGCTTCAGGTTCAGCCGTTCGAAAGCGTCCTTCTGGACGATCTGGACGACCTGCGCGGGAAAGAAGGAGCGGATGTCGCCCATCCATTGCGCAACGCGCGGCGCAGAGCGGCCGAGGCCGCCGCGGCGCTTGCGCGGATCGGCGGCAGCATTGCCGGCGCCATCGCCGTAGAGGGCGTCGAGCGCGGCCGAAAGCCGCTTGTCGTCGTCGGAAAGGGCTGGCGATGTTTCGTCGGCGGCGCCGATCGCCAGGCGCCAGCGACGCTCCCGCTCGCCGTCCGGCGTGAGTGCACCAGGCTCGTTCATTTCGGCCTCGTCATCCATCGCCACCCCCCATAAGCAATGGTCCGAGCCGTTCCAGGTGCCGGCGCCAGGCCTCGCCACCATCCGGCGCCGGCGTCAGGCCAGCCGGCAGGCGCGCCGCGCGGCCGAGAACCGCCTCGATCAACCGCCGGCGCTCCATGCTGTCCAGATTGGAAAAGACGCGGCGCAGCAATGGCAGATGCGCGACGAAAGCCTCTTCATCGAGCGACTTCAGCCAGGAATCGACCGCGCCACGCAGACCCTCGTCATAGATGAGCCGCTGGCCGGCGGTGCTGAAGAAGCCCTCGAAGAACCCCGCCGCATCGCTGACCGGCGTTCCGGGCGACAGGCGGCGCCCGAGCAATCCGGCGGCAGCTTCGGCGGACAGTTGGCCGGCTTCGTAGAGAAGGTGCGCGGCACATCCCGCCAGCAGCGCCGTCGATCGTGGGCCGTCGAGCACGGCGGCCAGCCCGTCGCGCCATCCGCTCAGCACGTCGTCCCCGGGTTCGACCAGCCTGATGGCTTCATCGGCCTTGCGCAGGGCGCCGACCAGTGCCGCGGCAGCCTGCTGATCGAGATCGCGCACGGCATAGGGCAGTGCGATCGCTGCTTCGACGATCAGCCGTTCCATGAGGCCGGACAGGCGGTTCGTCTCCGTCTTGCGCGCCTCGCCATAGCGGATGATGTCGGCTAGCGGCGGCACCGACGCCAGGATTTCCAGGCATTCGCTGCTGTGCGCCGCGCGCGCCTCCAGCGCCACGAGGCCGGCGCTCGAGGCTTCCGACAGGTCGGCCGTGATCGCGCCCTGCACCAGGGCGGCAAGTGTGTCGAGGGTTGCCGCCGCGCCGACCATCTGGGTCAGCCGGCCGTTAGCGGCCTTTTCGATGGTCGGGCCGTAGACAAGGTTCTCGACCAGCCGAACGGCATATTCCGGCTCCCAGGCCAGCGTCCAGCGCTCACGGAAAGTGCCGCGGCTGCGCCCGGCGTCCGTCAGCTTGCCCCAATGCACACCGAGCACGTTCAACCGGTGCAGCAATGTCGAACGGAAAAGCCCGCTTTCGCTGCGCAGGTCGACCGACAGTTCGCGCTCCAGCGCCTCGGGTTTCAGCCGCGCCGCCTTCTGGTTGCGCTGCAGGTCCTCGATCAATGGCGCCAGCGGGGTGTCGGGTGGGATTTCACCGACGTCCGCACCGAGGAGCAGTTCGGCCCCGACAAGCGCCCACAGCAGTGCCTCTCCGTTGAACAGGGCGGCGACTGAAGCGTCGCGCAATTCTTCAAAACCCGGCTTTGGCCGCTCGCGAATGGCGGCGAGCGCACGGGCGAGCCGCTCCGCCTCGATCAGCGAAGCGGTCGAGATCAGGTGCCCCTTCTCCCGCAGCACCGCCGCAATCATCGCCAGCCACAGGGTTGCCCCGTCATGGCGGCCGCGCGTGCGCCAAAGATGCTTGCACCAGCCCGGGGCCACGACGCCCGCGCCATAGCCAAGGCCCGACGCCAGGCGCGGTCCCGTCCAGGGCGCCCACGTCATCGTGCTTTTGCGCCGGGCGATGCCCTTGAGCAGCGCCTGATCGGTTTTCTGGACGTGCGTCGCCTGCAGCGCCGGCACGTGCCATGCGCCGCAGACCACCGCTATCGGTCCATCGAACTCTTTTCGCGCTGCGGCGATTTCGAGCCGCATATGCGCTTCGCGCCTGGCTTCGAACTTTGCGATCGACCCTTCACCTTCGCGCAATGTCGTCATCGCGTCGGCAATGGCCGCGAAAATGGGGCCGGGTTCAGGGTTCTGCTCGACGATGTCCGACCACCAGCTTTCGCCATCCTCGTAGCCGGCGGCATGCGCAAGAGTGCCAATCGGATCACGGCGATGCGGGTCCTCGTCATCGCCGGCTTCGGTGACTTCGCTGGCTTCGGCAGCGTCAGTGTTTTGCGCGGTATCCATCGCCTCGGCGGGCAACCGCGCCGACGACGGCAGGTCGATGAAGCGCAATGCCGCCTTGTTGCCGACCGCCCAGAGGACCGCCTGATATTCGGGAGAGAATTCGGCGAACGGCCAGAAGCTGGTCGAGGCCGGGTCGTCCTGCGGGTAGCAGAGCAATGCCACCGGCGGCTGCATTTCCGGCCGGGCCAGCAACGGCAACAGCGCCGAAGCATCGCTCGGCCCTTCGATCAGGACGGCGACCGGACGCAATTCCTGCAACGCCTGCACGAGGCTGTCGGCGGAGCCGGGCCCGTGATGGCGTATGCCGAAATAGGCGATGTCGCTGTGCTTCATCGTTGTCAGATCGCCGCGTTCAGCGCCGCATAGTAGCCGGCATAGTCGGGCCGCTTCTTGAGCACCGTTTCCAGATATTCTTCCAGCACGATCTTGTCCTGCACCGGATCCTTGACGATCGCTCCGACAAGGCTGGCGGCGAGACCTTCGGCGCCGAGCTTGCCGCCGTCGAACCAGGCCGCCTGGCTGAGGCCGCCAACCATGGTGGCGATGGCCTCTGCCGTCGACAGCGAGCCCGAAGGTGTCTTCAGCGTCACCTTGCCGTCGGCGGTCGAGCCGGAGCGCAATTCGCGGAAGATGGTCAGCACGCGAGCAATCTCTTCGGCGACATTCTTCGGCACCGGCAGGTCGAGGCCGCCTGCCATCTCACCGACGCGTTTGGAGACGATCGAGACCTCTTGCGCCATGTCCTCGGGCAGCGGCAGGACCACGACATTGAAGCGCCGCTTGAGCGCCGAGGACAGCTCGTTGACGCCCTTGTCGCGGTTGTTTGCCGTGGCGATGATGTTGAAGCCGCGCTGGGCATAGATCGAGGTGTTCAGCTCGGGGATCGGCATCATCTTTTCGGACAGCACGGTGATCAGCGTGTCCTGCACGTCCGAGCCCATGCGCGTCAGTTCTTCGAGGCGGCACAGCTTGCCGTCCTGCATGGCGCGGTAGAGCGGCGTCGGCACCAGCGCTTCCTGGCTCGGGCCTTTCGCCAGAAGCCGGGCATAGTTCCAGCCATAGCGGATCTGGTTCTCGTCGGTTCCGGCCGTGCACTGCACGATCATTGTCGAGTCGCCCATGATGGCCGCGGCGAGATGTTCCGAGACCCAGGATTTGGCGGTGCCGGGAACGCCGAGCAGGAGCAGCGCACGGTCGGTGGCCAAGGTCGCCACAGCGGTTTCCATCAGCCTCCGGCGGCCGACATATTTCGGCGTTATCAATGTGCCGTCGCTGGCCTTGCCGCCCAGCAGATAGGTCAGGACGGCCTTGGGCGAGAGGCTCCAGCCAGCGGGCTTTTGCTTGTCGTCGCCGCGCGCCAGCGCTTGCAATTCACTGGCATAGGCCTGCTCGACCGGGAGACGGATGGCTGCGTTCATGGGTTCTTCTCCGGATTGATCATGTGTCGGTTCCAGACGATTGTTCTGTCAGCGCTGCGTTTAGGCGCAGGAGAGTCAGTGAAGGAGCCGCGGGCGGAATGCCGGCTGCGACGACCTCGTCGATCAGTCTGGCCGCCGTGGCGGTGGTGGTGAGAAAGCCCATCGTTTCGAGGACATCGTCGACGCCGCGCCGCATGGCGTCGTCGGTTCCGCCGATGATCGAACGCAGTGCCGGAAGCACTTGCCCGTTCGTCAAGTCGTCCCATCCCAGCCAGCCGGCCTCGATGCCTTCCGCCAGACTGATTACGCCAAGGTAGTTCGTTTCCTTGAGGATCGAGCGGATGAACACGCGCTTTCTGCGGCTGTCCAGGCGCGGTGTCAGGTGCACCACGAACATCGCCGGTTTGCCGCCATCGGTGACAAGCGTATCCGCCATCTGTGTCACCGCGGCGTCGCTGCCCGAGGCGGCGACCATTCGTGCGATCAGGATGTCGGCATTGTTGTCGGCGCCGAACTGCCAGGCGCCGATGATTTCGGGTTCGGTGGCGCCGAACCGTGCGGCGAGGTCGACAAGATTGCAGGTCTCGAACAATTCGGCGCGACGCTGTTCCTGCGCCGGGGATTTGAGTTTTGCCGGCGTGTAGGTGGTGCGGCGGCGGATGAAGCCGGATTTGCCTTCGCTGACGAAAGCGGCGAGTTCGGCAACGGGATCATCCGTCCCGACGTCGCTAGGGCGACCGTGCTCGCCCAACCTTGCCAGCAGCCGGCCAGCCAGTTCGCGCACCTTGCCGGAACGGTCGGTGGAAAGGCTTTTCAGGAAAGGCGCATCCTCAAGGGTGAGACCGAAGCGCATGAGTTCGATGAGCGCAAGCCTGACCTCCGCCACTTCACCCGGCGCCTTAGTCTCGATCAGCATGCGAGCCGCGGCCGGTTCGATGCGACGCATGTCGGCCAGAGCGATGCGGCGCGCTGCGGGATAGAAGTCATCCCAGTTTTCCTCCGTCAGTTTCTCGCGCGGGGCATGCGCCTGCCCTTCGACGCCGGCTTGCCAGTCGATCCAGGGGGCGTAGACATCCGGGCTGTTCTGGTCCGACACGGCAGGCATCCAGTCCATTGGATGAAGCACGAAGCCGCGGCTGGCCACCAGCGTCACCACACGAACCTTGCGCCTTGCGTCAGCAGCCTGTTTCAACGCGGCCCTCAACAGTGGCCGCAGCCGCTCCGGCAGCATGGGCGGGGCAAGCACAGGCAGCGGCGGACGACGCTTTAGAACCTTCGGTGCCGCAGGCCGCAAGCCGATGTCGAGCACCTGCGCGGCGATCGCCAGCAGCCGGCGCTCGCGTTCGTCGGGGCTTGCGGTGCCAGCGATTTCCTTCCACGCGGCTGGTGCGAGGTCGAATGTCGGTCCGCCGGTGATCCAGCAGTCGCGCATTGCCGCCAGGCCTGTCTGCTCAAGCTCGTTCACGACAGATCGAGCCTCCCGAACCTGCTCTGCGCCGCCAGAAGGTCAAGCCTGGCGCCATTCCACAGCGCCGCGGCGGCTCCCAGATCGATGCCGAGCAAGGTTTGATCGACAGCACCGGCGATCGGCAAGGCAATCCCATGCGGATCATCGTCCGCCTGCCACCAGGCGGTGCCGCGGTCGTCGAGCGAGATCGCGCCAGGAGGCAGGATGAGAGGACTGTCGGTAAGCCATGGCGCGCCATCCTGTTGGGACGCGCGCGCCGCGAGCGGGTCTTTCAACTCGCCGAAATCAGGCCACGCCGCCCCGGAAGCGACGTCACCGATGCGCTCCGCCACCAGCGCGCGGAGCGGTGCACGCGATGGATAGAACACCAGCCGGGCGTTGAAGCGGTCGCCTGGCGCGAAAGCGTTGGATCGGCGCCCGGCCGAAGCCGGAAAATAATCGAGCAGCAGGGCAAATTGCGGCGTGGCGCTCTTCAGATCGAGCAGCCAGGTCGAATGGCTGACGAGGCCGTCGCGACGGGTTTCGATCTTCTCGCCGAGAACCTCCCAATGGCTTTCCACCTGCCGGGCGTCGGGATTGGCCAGAATCTGTTCACGGGTTTCGGATGTCGCTACGAGCCGCTTCAGTTCAGGGTCGTCAGGCTCCGATCGCCAGGCTTTGGCCAGCAGCACCAGCTTGCCGAGCTCGCGGATCGCCGCGTCCGGTCTTTCCTCGCTGCGCAGCGCCATCAGCCGCGACGGTATCTCGTCGATGCGCCCGGCAAGCGCAGTTGCCTTCAGGTCGACGAGCCGCGCGGCAATGCGGCGGCAACGCTCGCTGCTGGCGTCGACAAATCCGGAAAGGCCAAGCCGCAACTGGTCGGCGATCCATTGGTCGAGTTCATCGAGCGCCGCCGACACCGCGGACCGTGTATCTTGCGCCCGCTTGCGCTGCGCCGCCTCGCGGCGTTCGACCGCCGCGGCGTCCTCGACGACCGCACCCTCATCCGGCTGCAGAGCCTCGTCGATGCTCTTGGCTGCCGCGCCGGGCATTGGCCCCGCCGCCTGTGGCGTCGTTTTCCGGCGCCGGCCAAGCCAATCATTCACCCAGTCCGGCGTCGAGCCAGCGGGAGCAAAACTGGCTGGCGCCGTGGCGGCGATCCACATCAAGGCCAGCGTGTGTTTGCAGGGAAACTTTCGCGATGGGCAGGTGCATTTGTAGCCGTGATCGCTGGTATCGACCACCACGCGATAAGGGTTGGAGCCGGAGCCCTGGCATTCGCCCCAGATCAGGGCCTGCTGCTCATTCCTTTCAAGGCGCGGCCAGTTCGATCGCTTGGTCAGCTTAGAGGCGGCGCCGAGCGACGCCTGGTCGGGAGCAAGCGCCTCTATGGTTTTCAAGTCGAATTCCAAGCCGCGCCCCTCGTGACCCCGAACCAAACGTCGTCGCCAGTATAGGTAGCCGTTTGTGAAGAATTATTGTAGCGCGGATGTAGGAAAGCGTGCCTTGCCCAGCTTATCGATCGAGCACCCACCGGCAGCCTACGCGAGGGGGCGCGCGAAGCGAATAAGGGGCGTCAGCCTCTGCCCTTCAAGAACTCGATCACCATCGCCGCCGTCCAAGTGAAACGGCCGCCGCCGAGCGGCTCGCCGGTGTGCGGGTCGTAATATTCGGCAAAACCGCTCTCGGTGATCAAATCGAGGCTCGACTGCGTGATGCGCCGGGCAACCGCGCCATGGCCGGCGGCGGCAAGTCCGTCGGCGATCATGTAGTTGACCACCAGCCAGACCGGGCCGCGCCAATAGCGCTTGGCGTCGAAGCGCGGATCGTCGGGATCGTGCGAGGGCACGACAAAACGCGCCTTGCCGGCAAGTCGCTCGACGGTTGTGGCGACAGAAGCGACGCGCGCCGCAGGGATGGCCGCGAAGGCCGGCAGGATGCCGCCGACGGAGGCGCTGTCTACCAGCTTGCCGGTGGTGCGGTCGAGGCAGAGATACTGGCCGTGCGCCTCGCTCCACAGCTGCTCCATCGCCGCCAGGCCCTTTTCGACGCGGGCACGGTTGGCGCTGGCGATCTCTTTTTCACCAAGAGCCTCAGCGAGATCGGCAAGGTCGGATGAGGCGCGGATCAAGATGGAGTTGAAGCCGGGATCGACGATCTGGAAGGGCGAGGCATCGTGAAGCCGCGCATTGTCCCAGCCGAGTGCGCGAAAATGCTGCACCAGCCAGAGGTAGCGATCGTATTGCTCTCTTGTCGGACGATGCGCCGGATCGGCGTGCAGGGTGTCGCGGCGGGTGTAGGGCTCGACGCCTTCGGTCGGCACGCGCTCGAAGGCATCGTCCCAGTCGATGGAGTTGTCGCGGCCGGACTCCCAGGGATGGATAATGGCGACCAGCCCCACGCCCTTCGGGTCGCGGCTTTCGTAGAACCAGCGGTGCCAGGCGTCGATCTTGGGCAGCAGCGCGCGGGCACGCTCGGACGCCAGTTTCTTGTCCTTGGCGCGGTCGAACAGGCGTCGCACGGCAAAGCCAGCGACGGCCGGCTGGGTGATGCCGGAGGTGGCCGTCGGGCGGCCGGTTTGCCAAACCTCTGGGCCGGGGAAATAACCGTCGCTCCAGACGTGGAAGACGATGTGCGGCACCATGCCATCCGGCCACTGATGCGCGAACAAGGTCTCGATCTCGGTCCAGGCACGCGCCTCATCATAGTGGGCAAGGCCGAGCGCGGTGAGGCAAGAATCCCAGTTCCACTGGAATGGATAGAGGCCCTTGGTCGGGATAGTGTAAGCGCCGTGGTCATTCTCCTTCAGCACCTCGATGGCGCGGGCGATGGTTTCGTCGACGGCAAGAGAAGTCATGAAGCGTTCGTTCTTTCTGGATCAAAGGGCATTGGTGGTTTCGGGATCGAACCAGCGGATGCGGTCGGGTTTGGGCGCGAGGCGCAGATGATCGCCGACTTGGACGCTGGCATTCGATTCCAGGATGGCGCGGAACAACCCGCCCTCGACATCGCAGGTGACCAGCGTGTGTGGCCCGAGCGGCTCGATGACGCGCACCGTGGCCTGCAGGCCTTCACTGCCAGCGTCGACGTCTTCCGGGCGGATGGCGAATTCGATCTTCTGCCTGTCCGATTTCGGGCCGGGCAACGTCAGTCCGGCGACGGACCAGCTGCCATTCGCAGCCTTCGTCGCGGGAATGAAATTCATCGGCGGATTGCCGATGAAGGAGCCGACGAAGCGGGCGGCCGGGTTGCGATAGACCTCGACCGGCGAAGCCGCCTGGACGATGCGGCCCTGATGCATGACGGCGATGCGGTCGGCGAGGCTCATCGCCTCGACCTGGTCGTGGGTGACATAGATCGTGGTGGTCTTCGACGCGGCGAGCACGCCCTTGAGTTCGGCGCGCATCTCCAGTCGCAGCAGCGCGTCGAGGTTGGACAGCGGCTCGTCCATCAGGATGACGTCGGGCTCCATGGCGAGCGCGCGGGCAACGGCGACGCGCTGGCGCTGGCCACCTGAGAGCTGGCCCGAATAGCGCTTCAGCAACTGCTCGATATGCATGAGCTCGGCGGTGCGGTTGACGCGTTGCTCAACTTCCTGCTGCGGCAGCTTCTTCATGCGCAGGCCGAAGGCGATGTTCTCGAACACGGTCAGATGCGGGAAGACGGCATAGTTCTGGAACACCATGGCAATGCCGCGCTCGCGCGGCGGCAGGTTGTCGACGCGGCGGCCGCCGATCCAGACCTCGCCATGGCTCGGCGTCTCCAGCCCGGCGACGATCCTGAGCAGAGTGGTCTTGCCGCAGCCGGAGGCGCCGAGCAGCACCATGAATTCCTGATCGGCGATGCTGAGGTCTACCTGATGCAGCGCGGTGAAGCCGCCAAAGCGCTTGGCCACTCCCTTGATCGCGATTTCAGCCATGAGCCTTCTCCCGGTCGAGCGTCATCGGTTGGCGATCCCCCACATGGCGAACAGATATTTCCTGACGGCGAAAATGAAGATCAGCGCCGGCACGACCAAAGCCGCGCCGCCGGCGAATTTGAGATACAGCGGCGACTCGCCAAGGCTCTGCAGGAGGAAGGCGGTCAGCGTACGGTTCTCGATGGTAAGCACAGCGGCGGCGAACACCTCGTTCCAGGAGATGGTGAAGGCGAATACCGCCGAAGCGGCGATGCCGGGCAGCGCCAGCGGCAGGATGACCTTGCGAAAGGCCTGCAGCCGTGTGCAGCCGAGCGTCCAGGCCGCTTCCTCGAGTTCGACCGGTATGCCCGAAAACAGCGAGAAGGTGATCAGCACGGCAAAGGGCAGCGCCAGCGTGGTGTGCACCAGCGCTAGGCCGATCGCGGTGTCGTCGAGACCGGTGCGGATGAACATCACCGCCAGCGGCAGGGCCAGCAGCGGGAGCGGGAAGGCGCGCGTCATCAGCACCATAAAACGGAACGTGCCCTTGCCCGGAAAATCGAAGCGCGACAGCGCATAGCCGGCCGGCGCGCCGAAGCCGATCGACAGGATCATCGTTAGCGTGGCGACGAGGACAGAGTTCCACAGCGCCCTGGCGACACCGGCGAAATTGATGAAGAACGAAAGACTGCCGACGTCGAAGGACGGGAAGAAGCGCTTGGGGAAAGCGGTGACCTGTTCCGGCGACGACAGCGCGTTGACGATCAGGAGATAGATCGGCAGCAGCACCCAGACGCTGAGCAGGATGGCGGTGGCGACGAGCAGCCAGCCGCCGGCCCTGCGCGCATCGGCGGCCGTAGCGATCGGCGCTTCGGCAACGGCGCTCATATGCGCGCCTCTTTGGGCACACGCAGCACCCTGAGGAAGAACAGCGTGAAACCGATCGAGATGGCGAGGATGAGCAGCGCCGAGGCGGCCGCGACATTGCGATCCTGCAGCGTGAATTGCCAGTTGTAGGTTTCGCCCATCAGCACCGGCAAATTGGTGCCGCCAAGGGCGGCGACCACGGCAAAAACCTCGAAGGCGAGGATGACGCGCAGGATGATCGCCGTCTGCAGGCTGGGGCGAAGCAACGGCAGCGTGATGCGCACGAAGCGCTTCCAAGGGCCGGCGCCAAACACTTCGGCCGCCTCGTAATACTCTTTCGGAATCAAGCCCATGCCGGCGACGAGGATGACCATCATGATGGCGGTGGCGCGCCAGATCTCGGCCAGCGCTACGGCGATGAAGATCGTCAGCTTGCTCTGATAACCGAGGAACATGATCGGCCGGTCAACGATGCCGAGGCCGGAGAGCAGCGTGTTGAGGAAGCCGGACTGGTCGAAGATGGCAAGCCAGATCAGGCCGGCGGCGAGATCGGAAATGCCGAGCGGAATGGCAAAGATGTAAAGCGCGGCACTGCGACCCGTCTCAAGCCGCGACACCACTGAAGCCATCAGCAGCGCCACGGCCAGTTGGATCGGCACGACGATCGCCGCAAGCAGCAGCGTATTGCGGACGGTGACCGGGAATTTCCAGCTGCCGGCCATGGTGCGGAAATTGTCGAGGGTGAAGGCGCCGTCGCGGGTCACCGCCTCGAAGGCAACCAGCGCGAACGGGTAGAGGAAGAACACGCACAGGAACAGCGTCGCCGGCATCAGCAGAAGATAGGGCAAAGCCTTGCCGTGCATGGTGGTGTCCTTTGCGATGGTGCTGCGATCTGGGCGCCCGGAGTGCAAAAAGCTCCGGGCGCCCCTTGGGAGGATCGGTTGATACTCATTCGACCGGGCAAGCGCCTTCGGACGGCTTGTCGGGCGCCCAGCACGGCGCTTTGGCCTGGTCGATGATCGCCTTGAGCGCGGCCGCCTGCTCTTCGAGCACGCCATGCACGTCCTCGCCGCCAAGCACGATGCGCTCGAAGCTGTCGGTGTAGACCTGGTTGAACTTGCCGCCGAGATCGCCGAGCCCCATCGGCAGCAGCGCCGGCAGCGCATCGGGAGCGCCTGTCATGGTGGCGATGGCAGGGCCGAAGGCTTTCACCGAGGCCGGCATGTCGTCGGGCAGCTTGACGTCGACGACGGGGAAGAAATTGGTCGCCTTCAGCGTCGCGATCTGGGTTTCCGGCTTCAGCATATAGGCGACCAGTGCCTTGGCCTTGTCCATGTCAGGCGAGGTCTTCGGAATGGCGACGCCGGCGACCACCGGCATGAAGCCGCGGCCGGCGGGACCAGCCGGGGCCGGGAAGGCGACGAACTCGTCGGGCTTCTGGTTGAAGGCATCGGCGAGCCGCGCGACATGGTCGAACGCGACCCAGACCTCACCTGAAAGCAGTGGCTCCTGCATGAAGGCGTAGTTGGTCGAGTTCGGGTTGGTGTACTGCCAAAGTTCCTTGAACTTGTTCCAGGCGGTCTCGGCCTCGGCCGAGCGGAACTTGGTCACCATCGAACCGGTGTAGGACGGGTAGAGGAAGCCTTCGAAGAAGCGGTGCTTCAGTCCCTTGGGACCGGCCGGAAAGCCGAATTTCGGCGAGCCGGTCTTTTCGGCGATATTCCTCGACCATTCGATCAGCTGGTCGTAGGTGATGGTGTTGAGATCGACGCCTTGCGGCAGATATTGCAGCGCCTGCTTGTTCGCCGCCATCAGGTAGGTGGCCTGCATCCAGGGCATGTATTTCTGCTCGCTGGTGCCGAGCATGCCGAGCTTCCTGTAGGCCTCGTTGACCTTGACCCCGCCGACATCGACGCCGGACAGGTCGACAAGGTTGGCGCCGACGGTGGAGAAGTCGCCATGCAGGCCGCCAAGCAGGCCGATCGTGCCGGAGCCTGCCTGAAGTTCGGCCTGCAGACGGGTGAGCCAGGGGCCGTCCTCGGCGACCTGATAGTCGACGGGGCCGTCGAAGCCTTTCAGCACCGCGTCGCGCATCTTCTGCGTTTCCTCGACCGGGCGCGCCTGTGTCGACCAGAACAGCACCTGCTGGGCGTGCGTAGCGCCGCCGGCAAGGGACAGCGCCAACGCTGCGCCTGCCAGTGTCTTCAATGCATTGATCATGCTCATCCTCCCTGGATAGGCGCCGTCATTTGCGGCGTCAGCTTCTTGTCAGTGGTGCGGGTCCATGGCTGGCCCGAGGAACCAGCGTCGGCCGGATCAATCGTGTCAGCGGTTCAGCCGGCCTGTCGGCGATGATGGTGAGCAGCATGTCGGCGATCTCGCGCGCACACTGGCGGATCGAGGCGTCGAAGGTGGTGAGGCCTGGCGGCGCATAGGCCGAAGCGACGACATTGTCGAAACCGATGACGGAGAGATCGCGCGGCACCGTGAGGCCGGCGCGGGCAGCCTCCTCCATCACCGTAAGGGCCAGTTCGTCGAACAGGGCGACAATGGCCGTCGGCCGCTCAGGCCCGTGCAGCATCTTGTTGAGGGCCTGGATGCGGGCGCCGCGATCGAAGCGCGGCGCGGTCGCCACATCGAGCCGCACCGACGGGTCGCCGCGGCGAGCAATGGCCGCGGCAAGCCCGTCCTGCCGCAAATGCCGGAAGGTCATCGGCTCTGAAATCGTCACCAGGCCGAAATGCCGATGGCCGAGATCGTAGAGCATGTCAAAGGCTTCGCCGAAGGCGTGCGCGCCGTCGGTGTCGAGCCAGTTGTAGGCAAAGTCGCTGTCGAGCAGCCGGCCATGGGCGACGAAGGGGAAGCCGCGCTGGCGCAGATAGGCGAGCCGCTCATCGACCTCGGCGATGCGGGTGACGACGACGCCGTCGGCGCGCCCGGATTCGACGACATGGCGCAGCACCGACAGTTCCGACTGGCCTTCCGCGGCAGTGGCGAGGATGAGGTCGGCGCCGTGCGACACCAGTCCCTCGCCAAGCCCGGTGACGAACTCGCCGAGGAAGGAATCGACAAGGTTGGGACCACGGATCGGCAGCACCAGGCCGACGAAGCCGCTGCGGCCGGACACCAGCGTGCGCGCTGCGGTGTTGGGAACATAGCCCGCCTGGCGCGCCGCCTGGGCGACGCGCTCGCGCGTCTTCAGGGCAATCTGCTGATGGCCGGCAAGCGCCCGCGAGACCGTCGTGATCGACAGGTCAAGGCTCGCCGCAAGCTCCTTCAGCGTGATGACACGGGCTGGCAATCGCTCCTCCCGAACGAATTCTTTGAAACGTTTGTAATGCGGTTTTGCGAAATTGCAAACGTTTTAAATTTGAGTCGGCGACGAGGCTGCCTGACCGGTCGGGGGCGAGCAGGTGCTTGCCCTTGCCACCCAACCACGCCGATGAGCTTCTCAGCCTCAGACACACACAAAGCGCTTGCCAAGACCAGGAGGCGCCTTCTGCGACGCCTAAGCAGACGACTGTACCCTCCGCCCAAAACTCCGCATCAGCCCCTTCGGCAAAAACAGCATCGCCAGAACAAATGGTCAGGCCCGAATCACCAGTCGGGCACGACGATCCTTGCGAGGTCGAACACACCGCGTACAAGACCAACGCTCTGGCGATCATGATCGGCGACCGCTGCGCCGATTTTATCCTTGGCCAAAAGTGGTGCGCCGGATTAGCGGGCATCGCGCAGGATCACGCGCGAAGCCGTCGCGCCGTGATCGGCGCATGACATGTCGTTTCCGTCTCCGCCGGGAGTATGAAAGACCGTAGACTTCGCCGGTCAACGGAGATCTGGACCATGCGTCTTTTCGGTCGTTTCGTGCTTGCCGCTTCAGTTGCCTTCTCCCTCGCCTCGGGCGCGGCTTTCGCCCAGGACAAGAAACTCAAGCTCGGCACCGAGGGTGCCTATCCACCCTTCAACTACGCCAATGCCGACGGCACGCTGGGCGGCTTCGACATCGATCTCGGCAAGGCGCTGTGCGCCGAGATGAAGACCGAATGCGAGTTCGTCGTGCAGGATTTCGACGGCTCCATTCCCGCGCTCCAGGCCGGCAAGTTCGATGCCATCATCAACATAACCATCACGCCCGAGCGGGCCGAGAAGGTCGACTTTACCCACAAGTACTACCAGACACCACCGGCCATCGCGGTGCCAAAGGACTCGACCGCAACAGGCACCTCGCCGGACGACTTGAAGGGCAAGGCATTGGGCGTGCAGAGCGCGACGATCCATCAGAACTTCGCCGAGCAGAAATACGGCGGATCGACCATCAAGGCCTATCCGACCGGCGATGATGCCCGCACCGACATGGCCAATGGTCGCCTCGATGCGATGATGGATGGCTCGATCATCCTGACCGAATGGCTGAAGAAGCCCGACGGCGCCTGCTGCAAGCTGCTTGGCACCCTGACGGCCGATCCGGCCATTCACGGGCCCGGCGTCGGCATCGCGCTGCAAAAGGGCAATAAGGAACTGACCGACAAGCTCAATGCCGCCATCGATGCGCTGCGCGCCAACGGCAAGTATAAGGAAATCAACGACAAGTATTTTTCGTTCGACGTCTACGGCAGCTGATTTCCGTCACAATGCAACCCATGGAGCGTCCCTCGGGGCGCTCCTGATGCTGCACCACCGTATGGGAGACTTTCTTGGCTGAGCGGCGGTCCCCTTTCTACGGCAGCATCGTCGGACTGGGCGCGACCATGGGGCGGGTCGGCGGCGATTTCATCTCGGCCAGATACTATTCCGGCATCGCCGACGAGCACCTGAACACGCGCAGCAATGTCGGCGTCCAGGACCTCAGCACCATGGGCAAGATGGACATCAAGGGGCCGGATGCCGAGGCGCTGGTCAACCATGTCATCGTCAATGATGCATCGGCGATGCGGCCGGGTCAGGTGCGCTACTCCACGGTGTGCCGCGAGGACGGTGGCATCATCGACGACCTCACCGTGTTCCGGCTGGCGGCGGAGCATTTCATGCTGGTGACCGGCTCGGTCAACCGCCTCAAGATGTTGCCTTGGCTGCTGCATCACGCCGAGGGGCGAAAGGCCTATGTCACCGACATCACGGCGGCGATCGCCTTCCCGACGATCCAGGGGCCACGCTCGCGCGCGCTTCTCAAGGCGCTGGTTTCGGATGCCGATCTGGACGGGCTGAAACGCTGGTCGTTCACATCAGGGCGCATCGGCGAGACGCGCGTGCTGATCTCGCGCACCGGCGTGACCGGCGAACTCGGCTACGAGTTGTTCGTGCCGGCCGACGAGGCAGCATCGGTCTGGGACATGCTGATGCGGACCGGCCGGGATTTCGGCCTCAAGCCGTACGGCGTGCTGGCGATGTTCACGCTGGGGCTGGAGAAGGCCTATCCGGCGCATGGCATCGACATGGACGAAAGCCGCACACCGTTCCATGTCGGCCTCGATCGCTGGATCCGGTTCGACAAGGGCGATTTCGTCGGCCGCGACGCTTTGCTCAGGGTTCGCGACAAGGGTGTCGACGAGCGCTGGACCGGCCTGATCCTCGACGGCGACAAGTCGGCCGCGACCAATGCCCGGGTCACGGCGGGTAGCAAGGACGCCGGGATGGTGACCTACAGCGATCATGGCTATTCCCTCGGCAAGGTGCTGGCGACCGCGCATCTCAGGCTGCCGTTCACCGCTGTCGGCACCGAACTCAGCATCGACATCGACGGAACTCCGACACGAGCGACGGCCGCGCCGATGCCGTTCTTCGATCCCGAGGGCTCGCGGCTGAGAGTCTAGAGCGGTTCAGCTTTTGATTGAATCGCCGACCCGCTCTAAGTATTTGCTTTTACGCAATTCCGGACGGAAAACCGCTACGCACTTTTCCTGGAATTGCTCTAGCTAGAGCGTGTCGCCGATCTTCAGCCTAGAGCCTTTCAGGTTTTGACGGAAGCATATCCGGCGTTGTTGAAGTAGTTTGAGCATTCGTCGGGTTCTATGGTGGCGACGAGGTGTCCGATGTGTCGCCAGGTATCGGCGATGGTTCGCTTCTGT
>NZ_QZWZ01000079.1 GCF_003601975.1 Mesorhizobium waimense | reverse complement strand
CGACAAACGTCGCCGAACTCGCTCTTTCCCTCGATTGTAATTGTCCACTCCACCGCCATCGTTGCTTCTCCGAACAAAGCGACGGTGATGAACTGCTCGGGCCTAACAATCCGTGCTCAACCCCAGAGAAATTACCGGTCTCCCACGACCAGCGACTTTCGACAGCAGGCAGACCTTCAGGCTTCTAGCCGATCTGTTGGCGCGGCGCGGCCTGGACAAGGCCCATCTCGGCACCGAGCATGCTTTCTTGCCCGTGGCCGACGCCCCTTCCTTCGCTGGAGCCTGTCCCAAAGCCCGTTGGTCTGATGCCTCCGGCATCGTCAGCATGCTGCGGATGGTCAAGTCGCCACAGGAGATCGCCAAACTCACGCTGGGGGGCCATGCTGCTGAAGCAGGTGTGCATGCCATTCTGTCGGAGCTAAAGGTCGGCGTGACGCCGCAGGAGCTGTGGGATGTCTATTGCAGAGCGGCAGCCGTCGAAGTCGATCGACATGGGGCACAAGGGCTCTTTTGCACCGACCGGAACCATCACCGTCGGGCCGTCCGCGACGGGACGTGGCCGGCCGGTCGAACCTGGTGATGTTATTCGACTGGACCTCGGCAGCACGGTGGACGGCTATACGTCAGACAGCGCACGCACCGTTGTCTTCGGCAAGCCAAGCCAAGATGTCTACGACGTCTATACAGCGCTTTACGATGCCTTCCATGTGGGGCTCGATCTTCTGAGACCCGGTATCGCGCTCAACCTCATCTATTACGCAGCCATGCAGGCGATGCACGATCGGGGCTACGGCATGTATTCCCGAGGCCATTTCGGACACAGCGTCGGCGCTTCTCTTTTCGTTGAGGAGTGGCCTTTCATTGCCGCCGACCATGAAACGGTCATCGAACCTGACATGGTGCTGGCCTACGAATTGCCTTTGTATATTCGTGGTTTGGGCGCGTTCACGTTGGAGGATCAGTTCGCGGTCTCTACCCATTCAGTAGAAGCATGCTGGTCTCTACCCCGTGGCTTGATCGTTCAGAACTGAGTGGCTTTCGACCGTCAAGTTCACGCAAGCGGAACGCCACGTGGAATACGAGGAATCCTGTCCGGCACTGTTGGAAACACGACGGACAACTGACGCCCACTGTCGGGTCTTGAGCCACGACACCGTCGTGTTCGGCCGGGGTTCCTGCTGCACTCCGTGTAAGGCATTGGTAGGCCTTCAGAATATTCCCGGAACTTTTATCTGCACAGTTGGCACGACTTTTGAGTCTCCCACTCGTGGCGGCACGAAGTCCTGCCGGATCCATGTCGTGGTGACGTCGAGGTCAACGGAACGAAGGAAGCAACATGTCCGAACCGGCTGAACCGCGGTTAGTCACCACCATGAGGAGATAGCTATGTCTGCAGGTCAAATGGTACTAGGTGCGTTTCTGCGTCCGGGCGGCCATCACGAGGCTGGATGGCGCCACATGAATGCGCATTCGGATGCGGGCGCTAATATCGAACGGTATAAATCCTATACGGCAAAAGCGGAGGCGTCCGCGTTGCATTTTGTATTCATAGCTGACACTGCCGGTGTTCGTGAATCCACAGTCGAAGCGATGTCGCGATCCGGTCGAATTGTCGGGTTCGAGCCTACCACCTTGCTCGCAGCCTTGGCCATGACCACCAAAAACATTGGTTTAGTCGCTACAGCATCGACCACATTCAATCAGCCTTATCATCTTGCGCGGGTATTTGCATCGATCGACCACCTGAGCTGCGGTCGCGTCGGCTGGAACATCGTTACCTCGGCAAATCCGTTTGAAGCGCAAAACTTCAACCTACAAGCGCTTCCTCCCCACGAAGAACGATATCAACGTGCGACCGAATTCTTGGAGGTCGTCGAAGGATTGTGGGATAGTTGGGCGGACGATGCATTCATTACGGACCGTGAATCCGGGCTATATTTCGACCCACAGAAAATGAACTTCTTGAACCACAATGGGGAATATTTTGCAGCTCGCGGACCTCTGAACATATCCCGTTCGCCACAAGGATATCCTGTCCTTGCACAGGCAGGTAGCTCGCCGACGGGTGCTAGGTTTGCAGGGCAATATGGCGAACTGATCTTTACGGCGCAGCAAAGCATTGAGGACGCGAAGGCGTTTTATAAATCGGTCAAGGCGTTCTCAAGGGACTTCGGTCGATCTGATGCGGACCTTGTTGTGATGCCTGGGATCGTTCCAATCGTGGCACCTACTGCAGAAGAAGCTGAGGAAAAACTGCGTACGCTTCAATCGCTAATCCACGAAGACATTGCGCTTGAACTGGCTAAGCGACTCCTCGGTTACGTAGTCGATGTCGATAAGCATTCGCTCGACTGTCCGGTTCCCGATGACTTAGGTAAAACAAACAATATGCAGAGTCGCCAGAAACTGCTGATCGATACTGCGACGGAGAAGCATTTCACGATTCGCCAACTCACAGCTTTCCTCAGCATTGGAAGAGGACATTTGGTTTGCGTTGGCTCACCCGCAGAAATTGTCGACCAAATGGAACGGTTTTTTACGGCGGGTGCCGCAGATGGCTTTATTATAATGCCTCCTATGTTCCCCGACGATTTGGATGATTTTCTTCAACTTGTTGTTCCCGAACTTCGGCGGAGAAATTTGTTTCGCTCTGAATATGGTGGAGCTACGCTTCGTGAAAATCTTGGGTTAACGCGACCCGCGAACATGCGAACGAATCAAATGGGAAACGAACCTGCTGCACCCGATGGCGCCGCGTTGGCGCCAACCAGGCGAGCATCCGCATAACAAGGGTGCAGGGGAGAGCATTCCGGAGAACTTCGGTGCAAAAACACACACACTTGTAGCGGCTCGCTAATTCTTGCGGAGAAAGCAATGCTTCGGCACCTATTGGATCCAGCAAACGCGATCACGATGGCGGGTATTTTCTTTTCTTCTTTCGCGGTTTACCTCGCGTTGGCCGGCCACACGGCTGCCGCCGTTGCGGTAGCACTCTGGGCGATGCTGGCGGATCATCTCGACGGAGCGGTTGCAATCCGCATAGTCAATCGACCACCTGAAAACGCAAAAATGGGCAAGAGCTTGGACGGTTTCGCGGATATCATCTATGGGGCAGTATTACCTGTTGTGTGTATCATCACCGAGAGCAGCGCTTCGCTGCTTTCGCTGCTTACTGGTACGGCACTACTGCTGGCAGGCGCTATAAGACTCAGCTACTTTAGTAATTTCGGTCTGTCGGAGGACAACAAATTTACGGGCCTCCCCCTCTCTTATGACGTTCCCCTGATGGCAGTATTATTTCTAGTCAAATCCGCACTTGGTAGCCATTTCGCAGCCATTCTAAACATCTGCTTCCTTGTTATGGCTGTATTCCACGTCGCATCAATCCAAATCCCGGCTCCCGGAAAGGTCATGTACTTTGCCATCCTCGTCTTCAGTGTAGCGGCTTCCGCGTCGCTCCTTGCCGGAACACTCGCATGACAGACATCGCTCTTTCCCCAATTGGGGCGCTGTGGGGGATTGTCGGCGCCAACACACAGGGCACCATGGAGATGGGAGCCGTGCTGAAACACCGCGGCCGTAACGTCGTCATGGAAGACGGACCAGTCTTCTCTTTTGGCGCTCGCCATTCCACTCAGATGGCGCCTATTGCTGTCGATGACGACATCGCCGTTGTCTATTCGGGCTTTCCATTTGTCGTCGATGAAAAGACACGGGCACCACGTTATCTTTCGGCTGAAGACATCCGAACCGAATACGTCAGACTTGGACTCGAGTTCTTCCGAGTTCTATGCGGTCACTACGCCATTGCGGTCCACTCGCGGAATCGTAACCGCCTGGTTCTTGTTCGAGATGCTTTCGGAGCGCAAAGTCTCTCATGGGCTGCGTCACTTGAAACAATTGCCTTCTCTACGGAGTACAAGGCCCTGTTATTGCTGCCTTGGGTTACCCGAAACCTCGATCACGAAGCCATATACGGCTTCGTTTATGACGGATGGGCGCCAGCCGGGCGAACCTTTCTACGGCACGTTTCTACTGTGCGGCCAGGGACACTCCTCATATGGCAGGATGGAAATTGCGAGACAATTCATCTGCGCGAAGGTCTGTGCGATAAACGCCCTCCGCTCAAGCCGATTTCAGTTGGCCGAGTTGAAAATGCGGTTCGAGAGACGATCGGTTGGCATTCGACCGATTTTGCACCCAAATATGGTGTGATGCTCAGTAGCGGCGTCGACTCTGCCGTAATTGCGGCGACCCTTAAGCGAATGCGCGGCAGCAGTGAGATTCACACATTTACTGTTGGCTATGGTCACGACGACCCAGAGATCATCGGCGCGGGCGAGACGGCGAGACTTCTTGGGACACATCACCATGAAATCATAGTTCAACCTGATGCCCTCACAACACTACTGACGGACACCATCAACGCTGTGGACAACCCGGGCGGATACGATGAATTCCCATGCCTCTATGCCCTGCTTCAGAGCGCGCGAGACTTAGTTGACATCATTTTTTCGGGCAATGCTGCTGACACGTTGTTTGCCGGTATGCCGTATCATCGCTCTTTGCTCTCGAAAAATGGCGAAATCTATCGCCGGCTTTGCAAGGACCTCACCGTACGAGACGAGCGCCTTGCTGCCCAGGAGCTCTTGGCTGGCAAGCACGGCCTGTCTTTCAGGATGCCCTACGCGGAACGAATACTGACGGACCTGGCACTTGAAATCCCCGACTTTCAGAAACTCAGCCACGAGAATAACAAGATTATCTTTCGCGAGGCGGCGCGGCAAATCGTGCCCGATGAAATCACTATGCGTCCCAAGCGGATTCTACATCTCCGCTACGACGACAGTATGTGGTCTTGGCTGGCCGAACGGATTGATTGGATCCGCTCGAACTCCATTCTTCAAAAGCACTCCCTCGACTTGCTCGAACGGATTGCAACGCTGCCGCCCCGTACAGCCGGACTCACGGAAGAGAGTTTCAAAACCGCTTGGAATCTAGTCTCACTCGCGACGTGGGCATCCATCTACCTTGATGAAGCGTAAGCGGTCAGCTGGTGCCGTCGGTCGTGAAGTTCCACGGCATGAGGGCTTCAATTTCGGATGCCGGCCAGCCTTGAGCGATGCGGGTCAGGGTCTGGGAGAGCCAGTCGAGTGGATCGACATAGTTCATCTTGCCGGTTTATGCCGACCGGCGAACTATGCCGATTAATCAAGTTTTTGCCAACGTTTCCTGCACCATAGCGGTCGTCTAGTCGGCATAGCTTAGGGTCTCTCCGTCGCCATTGACGCGAAGGAGAGGACATATGAACACAACTGACTATTTGAATCGCAGCTGTGACTTTTCATGGCCTTTTGCGCGAAAAACCAGGGTCCCGATGTAATTACGGTGTTGTGATTGTATGGCAGTTGGTGGTGCTGATTTCCCAATCAGGCGCGCGATAGGGCCGCAAAATGGGAGACCAGACTCACCATGCCGATCGGCCACATCTAGGAGCCTGTCCAGTTAGCTCTGGCGTCGGTTTGTTTCATTGACGATAGGCTGCTCATGCGGCCCTTGCGAGCTTGGTTAGGTTGTGTGCGGTGCAGGTCAAGGCCCACTCTGCGCTGACTTTCTCGATGCCCCGCAACAGGAACTGCCTGAACCCTCTTGCTTGTTTGATCGTAAGCGGTTAGCTGACGGCGTCTGGTTTGAAGTTCCAGGGCATTTGTTTTCGTAATCTGTACCGGCTTCGCCATCCCGCCCGCTTCAGCTTGTCGCGCATGGCTTGGGTGAGTGGTCCGCCGAACTTTCGTTTGACCTCGGTGGGATGCTTGGCGCGTCCGGTCGCGATGTAAGCGCTGATCCCGCGACCGGCCAGCGCCTCGAGGTTCGCCTCGCTCAGATAGCCGCTGTCGGCCGAGGCCTCCTTCGGCATGCCCCCAGATTGGCCTTGATGCCGTCGATCAGCCCCACGAGCTGGCCGTGATCGCTCATGCTCGCGGTGAGCCCGTTGGCGACGATGATCTGGGCCCATGCCGTCGACCGCGGCTTGCGCGTTGAAGCCCTGGATATAACCGTCCTTGGTCACAAGAATACGGCTGTCCGCATCGGTGAAGTTGCGCTGTGTCTTGCCCTCGGGCTCCTCACGAGGTGGCGCGGGCGTCTTGCCGTTCTTCTTGCGACCTTCCGCTTTGCGCTTCTCCTCCGCCTCAGCCCGGCGCCGGACCTCCTCCGCCGCGGCGGCCTTCGCTTCCGCCTCCAACTCGGCCTTGGCCGCGCGGATCTTGGCAAGCCGCTTTTCCTTGTCGCCCACCCAATCGGGCATCTCATCGCCCCGCTTCGTGCCGTGGCAGCTTGTCCTCCCCGGCATCGGCGGCCGCAGCCGCGGCCAGCCAGCGGTCGACTTCGGCCTGCAACTCCGCTTCCCGCTTGTTCATGCGCGCATAGCTCATCGCTTTGTGTTTCGACGCGTTCGCCTTGATCTTGGTGCCATCGAGCGCGACGTGCCCGAGCTTCACCAAACCGGCTTTCTCGGCGAGCTTCAACACCTGCACGAACAGAGCCGCCAGCGCCGGCAAATGCCGCTTGCGGAACTCCGAGATCGTGCGGAAGTCCGGTGGGTCGCCCGCCACGATCATCATGAAGTCGGCCCGCTCCACGGCGGCCTTGGCGATCCGGCGCGACGAATACAGCCCGCTCGCGTAGCTATGCAGAAGCAGAGCCGTCATCAGGCGCGGGTCGAACGGCGGTTGACCAAGCTCGCTCGTGTAGCTGCCGCTGATCGCGGAAAGGTCCAGACTCTCCCTCACCAACGAAACGATCAGCCGCGACAGGTGCTCCTTGGGCACGTAATCCTGCACGCTCGGCGGCAGAAGCTGTGCCTCATCGATCTTCCAGCGGTGAAAATCCTTGCTGATAACTCCGCAAGGAATCAGACTCGTCCCAACTTGACCAGTGACTACTCAGACAGGCTCCTAGAGCTCAGCTGGCTCTTGGGCGGCGACAATGCCCGGACCTGAAAGCAAGGACATCCGTCGCGCAAGCATGCGCCCCTCCTGAGCTACTTGTGGAGTTTTTGAAATTGGTCCGGGTCGCTCGGACGTCGATCTACTGTCCGCTTCGGCAGATACTGTTGTTCCGCCTGAGCCAGTTCGTCGTAGCCGATCAGGCTGAACAGCTCGTCGAGGCCGGCGACCTGGTCCTCTACCCCGGCGATGCTTTCTTCCGACCAGATGCGGCCGCAGATATCGCGCATGCCAGCGATCGCCGCCCGCATCGAATGGTTGGCCCAGATGACGGTTGAAATGCCGGCATCACGAAAAACCGAAATCGTCGTTTTGTAGTATTTCGTGGGGACGATGACGATCGGCAGCTTTTTGTTCCATTCCTTGGCGAAGGCCAGGATCTCGTCTGCCACAGCCTTGCGGGAATGGATCGGGATGGCGTCGGGGCCGGCTTCGACGTAGGCGTCGGCGCGTACCAGCGCCTCATCGAGACCGTGACCGGCGATCAGCGCCTCTATCCGCGCGACGACGACAAAATCCGCTCCCGTCGTGTCTTTCACGGCTTTGAGCCGGCCGCAGAATTCGTCGATGTTAACAGCGGATGCCGATCCCCGATAAAGGAGTTCAACTTCGGAAAGCCCTTGTCTTCAAGGCAGATGCCGCTGGCCCCGCGTTGCTCAAGCTTCCGGGTGACCAAGCGAGTATTGTTGAAATTTCCGAAGCCGCTGTCACCGTCGACAAGAACAGGGATGTTCGTCGCATCGACTATGCGCTCGACGACATCGACAACTTGCGTCCAACTCGCTTCGTCGGCGTCGCGATAGCCGAGCGCCGAGGCGATGGAAAGCCCCGAGGCCCAGAGCCCTAGAAAGCCGGCACGCTCGGCAATCGCTGCCGAAAGCCCATCATGCGCTTCCATAAGGAATGACGGTCTGTCACGGAATGAGGCCACGAAGTGAAGAGATACGTTCATTTGCATTGCCGCCTGGATTCGGCAGGTGATGCCCATTTTTGGACTCGCAATATCGACCCCAACCTGAAATCCGTCGGCAGCTCCTACCGCTGTGATGGCATTCCGTAGTCACGCAGGCAGCCGATCATCTCCATGCTCCTGTTTCCCCGGTGCATCTTCAGCCCCGCTCGCGAATGCGCGCGTCGGCGGCAATGCGAAAATCTCCTCCGCAAGCCGCAGATCGACTTCGCTGTCGATTTCGAACCAGCGAGTGTCACTGCAATCGGCCGCAGAAAGCTGCACCTCGCGGTTTTCCACCAAGAGGGCCAGAATCTGTTCGACATAGGCGGTCAGGTGCCCGCTTTTGGCTGCGCGATGTAGCGCCGGCACTAGCCGATCGTGCAGCGCCGCCGCACCGAAATGGGTCAGGTTGATCGTCTTGAAGAGGCCTCTTGCCTGCGCCTGGGCTGGCGTCTGGTTCATCACGAATGTGGACACACAGTGATCCGCGGCCAACTCGACCGCCGACCCGCTCATCGCTTCGGTGAATACGGCTACCGCTGCGACGTTCTTTTTGGTCGCCGAGACAGTCCGAAGGGTTCGTTCCAGCACCTCGCGCTCAAAGAACACGTCGCCTTCGAGGAAGACCGTATCGCCGGCAAGCATTGTGTTCCGCGCCAGCCAGAGTGAATAGGCGCTGCCGGTCCGGTCAAATATCGGATTGTGGACATACTCGATTTCTACCCCCGCGAACCGCTGGCCGCACGACTGCTCGATGGCTTCCTTGCGGTATCCCACGACAATGGTCGCTTCGCAAATCCCGAGCTCGGAAAGCTGATGCAACGCGTTGTGCAGCATGGGGGTGCCGTTTACCTCCACCAGAGGCTTCGGAACGGCATCCGTGTACGGGCGCAGCCTTGACCCGACGCCTGCGGCGAGGATGACGGAGCGCGTACGGTTGCTCATATCAAATTTCCTTCTGATGAGAGGCTCAGACTGCTTGTCTGGTCTTGAGGCTGTTCAACGTTTCGACAATCTTCTGCAGTCCTTGCTCCAACTGAGCTGGGGGCGCACCGAATGATAGACGCAGCCCATTCGGATCACCGAAGGTGCCCCCGGCGACGGAGCCCACGTCGGCTTCCTTGAGAAGCAACCGGGCAACGTCGTCCGAAGTTCGCACGTGCCTCCCCTGCGGCAGCGACGCGATTAACGTGCTCAGGTTAAGATAGAAGAAAAACGATCCCTCGGCGGACGGCGCATCTACATCGCGTAGGCCGGACAGAATATGTAGCCCCATGATACGAGCGTCCGTCAACCGCCGGTGCATCTCCCGCTCAAAACGGCCATCACCAACCTGTAGGTGATGCAGAATGGCATGTTGCGCTATCACATTGGGGTTCGAGGTCGTGTGACTCTGCAGTTTCTTGGCCGCGGAAACGATCTCCAGCGGCGCCGCAAAATAGCCAACGCGCCACCCAGTGATCGCCAGCTCCTTAGAAAAGGCATTGACCAGGATTGTCCGCGACCGAACCCTAGGATGGGCCATGACAATGGACTCATGGTGTCCGCCGTTGAAGACAAAGCTGGAATAGCATTCGTCGGAAATGATCCAGAGTTGGTAGTTGATTGCGAGGTCGCCAATGTCCTGAAGAGTCTTTCGATCGTAGACAGCGCCTGTGGGATTGTTTGGCGAGTTGATGATGATGGCTTTCGTTCGCGGTGTAACGGCGGCGCGGATTGCGACAATGTCAGGAACGTAGGTTGGCGGGCGGACGTCAACGAAGACAGGCTTTGCGCCGGCAAGAAGAACTTGCGACGGGAATGTCGGCCAGCACGGGCGAAAGATGATGACCTCGTCATCTGGATCAAGCACAGCCAGAGCAGCATCGAGCAATCCTTGTTTTGCGCCCGCGGTGATCACGATATCGTCGGTATTCCAGCCAATACCTGTTTCGATCGTCAGTTTTTTCGCGACGGCTTCCCGGAGTGACGCCAGACCGATTGAGTCCGTATAGCGGTTCGTGCCGGCATTGATTGCGGCGATCGCTCCATTGCGAACTGACACAGGCGGTTCGATGATCACCTCGCCAGCCGCCAGATCGATGATCTGACGGCCGGCTGCAGTCGCAATCTTGGCTGCCTCACGGGCGGCGGCAGTGCCGGAACCTGAAAGCAATGACATCCGTTGCGCAAGCATGTGCGCCCCTCGTGAGCTAATTTTTGAATTCTTGAAATTGGCCCGAGTCACTCGCTCTGCTGTCCGCTTCGGCAGATACTGTTCTTCCGCCTGAGCCAGTTCGTCGTAGCCGATCAGGCTGAACAGCTCGTCGAGGCCAGCAACCTGGTCCTCGATCCCGGCAACGCTTTCGTCCGACCAGACGCGGCCGCAGTTGTCACGCATGCCAGCGATCGCCGCCCGCATCGAATGGTTGGCCCAGATTACGGTCGAAATGCCGGCATCGCGATACACCGAAGTCGGCGTTTTGTAGTATTTGGTGGGGACGATAACGACCGGCAGCTTTTTGTTCCATTCCTTGGCGAAGGTCAGGATCTCGTCGGCGACGGCCGCGCGGGAGTGGATGAGGATTGCGTCGGCGCCGGCCTCCGAATAAGCGTCGGCCCGGCATAGTGCCTCATCGAGACTGTGACCGGCGATCAGCGCCTCTATGCGCGCGACGAGGACGAAATCCGGTCCCGTCGTGTCTTTCACGGCCTCGAGACGGCCGCAGAACTCGTCAATGTCAGCGAGTGGATGCCGATCGCCGATGAAGGAGTTCATTTTTGGGAATCTCTTGTCTTCGAGGCAGACGCCGCTGGCGCCGCGTTGTTCAAGCTTCCGCGCGACCAAGCGAGCATTGTTGAAATTTCCGAAGCCGCTGTCGCCGTCGACAAGAACGGGGATGTTCGTCGCATCGACCATGCGCTCGACGACGTCGACGACTTGCGTCCAACTCGCCTCGTTGGCGTCCCGATAGCCAAGCGCCGAGGCGATGGAAAGACCCGAGGCCCAGAGCCCTAGAAAGCCGGCACGCTCGGCAATCGCTGCCGAAAGCCCATCATGCGCTTCCATCAAAAATGTCAGGTCGTTGGAAAGAATGAGCTCACGAAGGGTCGTCGATAACCCCGTCACCGGCAAGGCTTCCGACCCGAACGAAATCGCCTTGTTCATTGTATGACCTCCTCCATAAACTCAGGTCCAATGGACTCGGTGACGATTGCTCATCGTCGCCCTGACTTCGCTGTCGAAAAGCCCTTTGGCCTACATATGCGCAATGGTCGTGAGATCCACTGGGAGCGGCTCTGTGCCGGAGCGCACGTACAGTTCAAACGGCAAGAGCCATGCCAGCTGAGAATCCGTTGTTATTGCGATAGGTTGGCTTTGCGCGGCGGGTTCCGTTTGTTAGCCGCGATACAATTCTGTCGGGATCGCGACAGTGGAGAAGCTATATCGCGCGGTGCGAGGTTGGTAGGCCGCCCCCTAATCGTGATGTCCTTGGCCACGCAAGCGCGAGGCGACATCGACTGGGCAAGCTCATCCTTTACTTTCCTCTTGAAACCGTCATCGCCCTGATGCGCGACCGACCAACATCCGGAACAGGGATACCGATCGGCCATGGGCATCCTGTCGCTGGCGCCGAGCAGCGCTTCCATCTGTTCGAAATCGTCGAGGAACGCTATCGCCGCAAATCCACCCTGATCACCGCCCAGGAGCGGAACCCCTGTCCGGCTTTTGCGAAATGCGCACTCAGCGCCTTCGATCTTCGCTTCCGTGACGGGAGCGCTGCCGACGGCTTGGCATCTCGATGACGAGAGCCTAACGCGGGCAGGACACTACTGCACGTACGCTCGCAGGCGACGGCGGTCGTGCTCATGCCCGGATTCCCGTCGATCCCTACCTTGTGGCGGCCCGCCGTGTTCTTCCTGCCGGACGACGCGACCCTGAAGCCCGAGATGGCGTACGACGGTGATCCGCTGCGGCGCGGCAGTCAGCTCGTCCCGGTCACGCAAGGCGTCGACCGCTGCCAGAAGGCAGGCGAGGCCTTCGACTGGTCTGAGCTGCCCGTCAACGTTGCCGAGAGCTGCGGGTGTTCCGTAGAAGCCGACATTCGCGAGGTCGCCGGTCACAAACCGTTCATGGTGATCGCCCTGATCTTTCGTGTTCACATGGCCACTATCGGCGCATCGCTGCCCGAGCCAAGACGCGAGTGTCCAGGGGTCTTCCAAGCGCCGATTTGCCCGGTTAGGGTTTGCAGGGGGCGCGAACAACCGGATGAACGAAGGCGATGATGCTGGAAAAACTGCGCGCCTGTTGGGGGTTTAGCCCTACCGTCGACAGGAACGTCGCCCTGGTCGAGGGCTTTCTCGAGGGCAGGCGCTTCGCCGCGCTGGCGCAGGAACATGGCTTGTCCACATCAAGGGTGCGCCAAATCATCGAGAAGGCCGATCGGCTCGTGGGCGGCGGCATCCTGACCAGGGTTGAGCCGTCCAGGGCCGCGCGCCGATCCGATTTCATGGTTGACTATCCTTATGTGTGGGACATGGCCCAGCTGCATCGGCTGGGTAGCGTCACTCCGCATCACTTCTTTTCCGAGTTGGAACGCGCGGGCTCGCTAGAGCGACTGGTTGAGAAGATGAAGCGGTTGCCAGGGCGCGCTCCAACAACACGCGAGCTGGCGCGCCTCGTGTGGCAAAGGGAGAGGGGCGAGAGCCCATGGCCTGCAATGAAGCGATCAGGCATCGTCGAACCAAGTTCCCCAGCCGACCATGCGGACCGCGGCCTTCAATGCAAGCTCGCGTTGGAACCGGCCTTCCTGGAATTGGTTGGGCGCGCGGCGGACTCCGGCTGGAGCGAGGACGAGATAGCCTACTCGCTCATTGAGCTCGCCAGCGCGCGCCTCAAGGGCGAGACGCCACTTGATCGGGATGGTGCCTCCTGAAACAGGAAATGCAGCCATATTGCCAAAACGCCAACTAGGCAGCAAGCGCCGCAGCCATCCTGCGCAACTCAGGCATCATCTGCGGCTCTTCGGGCTCAACGATCTCGGAGCCAATGTCCATCACGATGGACTTGACCAATGTTGTCTTATTCAGCGCGCTTTTCTTGACGAGTTCGTCGAACTCGTCGCCAACGCGTGGGGTTATTTTCATCGAAAGACGTTTTGACGGGGTGTCGTGCCAGCTTTTCCACTTCGCTCGATGAACCTCCGCGTTTTTGCGAAGCCGCTCAACCAAGGAATCGTCGTTTACGGACCTGTGCACGAAGTATGCGATCAGTGACTTCCGGAGGATCACGCCCGCAGAAGGATCAATCCGATAGGACGCCAGGTCCAACGTATCTATAAACGGCGCGGCCATAACCACTTCCAAGGGCCTGGAAGCAATCTCGCGAGCAACGCGGATCGCTGGCGTCGACTGCGGGGGGATAGCCACAACGGTACCACACTCGTCGCAGGTAGCCGCCATGATCTGCTTTGCCACTCCGATCCCGCTTTCGAAGGGCACATCGTGGTAATCGAAAGTCGTCGTAACGACTTTCCGGCATTTTTCGCAGAGCGCCTTGCTCCTATCTCCAGCATACCAGATTTTCATGTTAGCCTACCTTGACGGATGTACACTTATGAAGACCGTGTCAGGGTCAACGAAGTAGAATTTTATGTACCATCCATCTCGCTTGAGGATGTGGACTTCAATGCCCTTGAACTCATGGTGTTCAGAACTCTCATGATGCGTGCCATTGCACCTGTCGATGATCGTTATCAGTTGCTCGGGGGAGATGTCGCCAGTCATCAAGGCATTCTTGTCCTCGATGCCCCCACGGGCCGCATGCTGATAAGTACCTTCCTTCAGTGCCTTGATGACGCGATACCTGACACCCTTGAAAGCCATCAGCCCACTCAGTATACGAAGGTCTTCGTAAGATTCAACAAAAAAGTCACGCCGCAAACGAAAAAGAGTTTTCGTGACGCGTTACCAAGCGGACAACTAATACGCGAACCGGGCGTTGTGAAGGTAATTACACCCCCTTGTCAGGCGTGCGAAACCCTGAATCCATGTGGATATGGATCGCAGTGATTTGGAGCGGCTGACGAAGGAGGAACTGATCGATCTGGTGCTGCGGATGCAGCGACCGGACAAGACATCGCGCACGTCGTCCAAGCCACCTTCGAGCGATCGCAAGGCGCGTCGGGACAGGGCAAAGCCTGGCGGCGCTAAGGCGGGTCATAAAGGTCACAGCCGCGCCATGAGTGAGGATGCCGATC
>NZ_QZWZ01000078.1 GCF_003601975.1 Mesorhizobium waimense | reverse complement strand
GGCCTGCAGCGGCGGGTGAAGGTCCGGGAGAGAGGCTCCCGGCGTCCGCCGCGGAGCAGCAACCATGACACAAATGGAATTTCACACGCCCGTCCGTAACGCGCGTGCCGGTTACAAGGTCGACGTCAGCCGCGGCCAGCGTATCGGTCGCGTGTCGTCGGAGTGGTTCAATCGGCCGGCCGACGAGCGCTACCTTTCTCTCACCGATCTCCATAATTCGGTGAAATGGCGAACCGAACGCATCAAGACCCGCCTCGTCGAAAGCGAACTGATCCGCGTCGACGCCAGCCGCGACGATCGGGAGCGCCTGTGGCTAATGCTGCCCGATGCGCATGCCCCTATCGCCCCGACGCATTGGAGTTTTGGCCAACTTGCAAGCCTGGTCGGCGCGCCGGCCACCTATCTGCGCCAGCTTCCAGCGCCGCTGGCTGGCATCAATCTGCAGCACGGCCTGCTGTCCCATCGCGAGCTTGTGAAAACCTTGGAGGCAAAAGACGGGCGCATCGAGCTTCGCGCCGTCACCGGCCCGGATTATGGCATATGGGACCATGAGCTTGTCGCAGCGGTCATGAAGATCGCAGGCAACGGCACCGGCGACACCATGTGGAAGGTGCCTGGCTTAGGTCATTTTGCAACTGTATTCTTGAGCGCTGACACCTCCTGCGCAGGGAGGGCCTGATCATGGCGGCTCAGGATCGGGCAGACGTGTACACCCGCGTCACGGCGGAGATCATCGCCGCAATTGAGCAAGGTGCAGGCGAATGGCGCGCGCCTTGGTTCCACAACGGGACGAGCGCTACGCGCCCAACCAATATATCGTCTGGCAAAAGCTACCGCGGCATCAATACGGTAGCACTTTGGGTCGCAGCCATGGCCTCCGGTTACGGCGATGGTCTATGGGGCACCTACCGTCAATGGCAGGACGCTGGCGCGCAGGTACGCAAGGGTGAGCGTTCGACCACTGTCGTGCTGTGGAAGCAGATCGCGTTCTCCGAGCCGGCTGGGCACGATGGCGACGATGACGAAGGTGGCCACCGGCGAATGTTCGCCCGGGCATTTTCGGTGTTCAATGTCGCTCAGGTGGACGGATACGAGCGCCCGCCGACGGACACGCTGCCTGGAGAACGAGCGTCTCGCGCACGCGGAGGCGTTTATCGCCAACCTCGGCATCAAGACGGTGTTCGGCGGATCGGAAGCTTACTATCTTCCGTCTTCGGACACGGTATTCATGCCGGACTTCGCTTCCTTCCGCGATGCTGCGTCGTTCTATGGCATCATGCTGCATGAATGCGGCCACGCCTCGGGTGCGAAGCACCGGCTAGACCGCGATCTTTCTGGCAGGTTCGGCTCGGCCGCCTATGCCGCGGAAGAATGCTGCGTGGAGATTCTCAGCGGACTTGTCCTTGCAGATCAAGGGATTGCCCATCATCCGCGCCCAGATCACGCAGCGTATCTTGCCTCGTGGCTGAAGAAATTGAATGGCGATCCCCACGCCATCTTCACTGCCGCGAGCAAGGCGCAGCAGGCCGCCGACTGGATGCACGCGCAGCAGCCCGCACTCGCTGAAGCCTGTCAGACATCATTCGCGATCATCAATGAGCCGGATGCGGGCCAGCCTGCTTCTCCTGTTGTCGCTGGCGCGTTATAACAGGGCGCGGACCTGAATATGCTGGGCGATCAGGTTCTCCCGCTCCGCCGCTCCCGCTCCACGTCGATCTGCCGGGAGCGGGGCCTCTCAAGTCGGGACAGCTTTGCGGTTCGGCCACCTTCCACAACTGGGCGAGTACTCGCGCCGAGCTCGCCCTGATCAGCGTCTGGCCCAGGGAGCCGACCCGCGCAGTAACATGGCAAATCCGACTATACCGCAGCCATTGCCGGCGGCACCCGCGACCGTGGGCGGCCATCTCACGATAGGCCGCGGCGGCTTCACCTTGCACTATCGAGCCGGAGCAAAACTCTCCGGTTATGGCCGCGAGGATATCAAGGCCCAGTGCATCGCGGCGGGCCTTCCAGTCATCGACAGCCGCCAGGTCGATTTCGATGCCGTACTCAAGTTGACCCTTCGCGGCCCAATGGTCGCCGTCAGGCGCGAGCCCGAACCCGCGTCCTGCCACGGCCTCTCCTATGCGCCGCTGCATGCCGTCGCAACTGCCTGGGCGGCGGCCGGCGCCGAGGTCTGGAACATAGCCGGCTTCGACACCGTGCCGGTCGACGAGGGAAGGGGCAGGACATGAGCGGCCGGCCTCTTCTCAAGCTCTACACCACCATGGCTGAATTCGAGGATCTGTCCGGCACGAGCGAACGCGCAGCACGAGCAAGACCGTCACCGTCGACTGGCAGGCGGTGATATCCTGATGGACCATGCCAACATGCTGCAGGCTCTCAGCCGGCTCGGTCGTGTCGGGATCTGCGAGCCGGATTCATAGTGTCGTCAGCCCGGAAGGGAGAAGCGTTCCACCCGGACGATACGATCTGCGTCCACTGTAATCTCCAGCACCTCATTCCAAGCTTCCTCGCCGCTGAGCTCGGAAAGAGTAAGCAGGAAGAGCCGTGTCTGCAGGTTGAGGCTCATCAGACCGGGAGCCGTGTTGAAGGCCACCAGCCCGACATGCATTTCCTCGCGGCCGTAGAGGCCGCGAAAGTCCGTCGTATTGTGCGTGACCAGGATGTACCCGTCGTCGACGGCGCGGCGCGTCACCACATGATCCTTCGCGCCGGCCAGGCCCAGCCAGCGAACGTGGTTCGACTCGGTAAATCCTCGTTCCCGCGCGAGTTTTGCCAGCTCGGGGCTCAGGCATTCGTCGATCAGGAACTTCACGAAGCAGCCGGCAGATCGTCGAGACCGATCGTGCGTGACGACTTCGCCGGAACGGCACGCCAGGCCGGCTTTGCGGGCGGACGACCGCGGCGGGGATAGGCGAGCGCGTAGTCGGCCGCGAGCCATATCCGGTCGAGGGTCAGCTGCGGATAGGCGGCATGGATCGCCTCGGCCGCGTCGCCGTTGGCGAGCATCTCGGCGACATCATGGACGAGGATGCGCGTTCCCGCAAAGACCGGCTGGCCGCCGAGGACATTTGGATCTCGCACCACCATCGCCTTCGCCTTCCTCAACCGCCCGAGGCCGCTCTTCACCTCGGCGGTAATAGGCTTCAGGTCGACCCTGAGCGGATCGTCCGCGACCATGGTCACAGCCTCGGCCGCGATCGCATTCTTCACGATCCGCCGCCGCGCCGCCGGCGTCAGCGTCTGAGACGTCAGCCAGGCGAGTCGAAGCCCGACAAGACCCGATCCAACGATGACGCGACTGCCGCGCCGCGTCTCGACGCGACCGCGCAGCAATCCGGCATCGATGATGCGGTGCACCTGCTTGAGCGGCACACGCGTCACCGACGCCGCTTCATTGGCAGTGAGCACCTCGCGGCTGAATCCCGACATGACACGATAATCCTTCCACATCCATGGAAGATATATAGCGCCTTTGCCACCCGCAGTCCAGCACACTGCGGCGACAGGCGTTCGGCGCTGGCGCGAGGCCATAAAAGGCAGAGGGGGGAGGGGAGGTTTCGTGACGGGCTTGGAGGTTCGGGGAGTGGCCCCGGGCCGTCCGTCATGGAGACCCTGACCATGGCAAAGGCCATTCAGAAGATCGCAATGAACGCCGCCGAGAACATCCCCTACGACAGACTGATGTTGTCGCAGAAGAATGTCCGACGCATCAAGGACGGCGTCACCATCGAACAACTCGCCGAGGACATCGGCCGGCGCAAGCTCCTGCAGAGCCTGAACGTCCGTCCCGTGCTTGACGGCGATGGCGAGGAGACCGGCACGTTCGAGGTGCCCGCCGGCGGCCGGCGTTATCTCGCGCTCGGCATCCTCATCAAGCAGAAGCGCCTGGCGAAGAACGAGCCGATCCCCTGCATCGTCAACCGCAGGCAAGAGACCTCGGCCGAAGAGGATTCGATTGCCGAAAACCTGCGGCGCGCCGACCTTCATCCGCTCGACCAGTTCCGGGCCTTCAAGACGCTGAGCGATCAGGGGCTCGATCCGGACGAGATCGGCGCCCGCTTCTTCGTGTCGCCGGCGACGGTGAGGCAGCGCCTGCGGCTGGCATCGGTGTCACTGAGGCTTCTCGATCTCTACGAGAAGGACGAAATCCGGCTCGAGCAGGTCATGGCGTTCTCGATCTCGGACGACCACGCGCGCCAGGAGCAGATCTGGGAGCGGATATCCAACTCGCACACGCAGGAACCCTACTACATCAGGCGCCTGCTGACCGAGACGACGGTACGCGCAGACGATCGCCGGGCCGTCTATGTCGGCGCGGAAGCCTATGAGGCGGCCGGCGGCGTTGTCCTGCGCGACCTGTTCGAGCAGGATTCCGGCGGCTGGTTCCAGGATGCAGCACTGCTCGAGCAGCTGGTCTTCGACAAGCTAAAGGTGGATGCCGAGGCGATCCGTGCGGAAGGCTGGAAATGGGTCGAGGCGGCGATCAGCTTTCCTATGGCCACACCTCCGGCATGCGGCGCATCTACGCCGAGGCCCAGGAGCTCAGCGCCGAGGAGATCAAACGCTACGACGCGCTGAAGGCCGAACACGACAAGCTCGATGCGGACTATGCCGCGGCCGAGGATGCCGACGAGGCAATCGAGGCGAAGCTCGACCAGCTGGGCGCCGAGCTCGATGCGATCGATGACCGTCCTCAAAGCTACGACCCCGCCCAGAAGGGCATTGCCGGGGTGTTCGTGACGCTTGCCGCGCACGGCAAGCTCCAGGTCGAGGCCGGTTTCGTGCGCGCCGAGGACGAGCCCCGGCCCGAGACCGGCGGTGGCGATGAGCGCGAGGAAGGGGACGCCGAGGGCGAAGCCCGGTCTAGCGGCGACGACGATGGCGATGGCGTTGTCGTCAACGGCAAGCCGGTGGATGACAGCTCTGGCGACGACGGCGAGGACGACGGCATCAAGCCGCTGCCCGATCGGCTCGTCTTCGACCTGACCGCACAGCGGACGCTGGCGCTGCGCAATGCGCTCGCCGGCGACGTCGATATCGCCTTCGTCGCGGCACTCCATGCCTTCGTCCTGCAGGTCTTCTATCGCTTCGCGCCGGATAGCTGCCTTGAGATCAGCCTGAAGAGCGGCAGCTTCAGCCAGGTCGACGGGCTTGCCGAGACGTCCTGGGCGAAGGAAATCGACGAGCGGCACGAAGCCTGGGACCGTGAGCTGCCCGATGAGACGGACGGCTTGTGGGACTTCCTTCTCGGCCTCGACGAGGCAAGCCGCAAGGCGCTGTTCGCCCACTGCGTCTCGCTGACCCTCAATGCGGTGGTCGAACCGTGGAACAGGCGGCCGCGGGCGCTCGAGCATGCCGACGTGCTGGCCTACTCACTTCAGTTCGATATGGTCGACGCCGGCTGGACGCCCACGGTCGAGTTCCTCGGGCGTCTCACCAAGGCGCGGATTCTGCAGGCTGTCCGCGAAGCCCGTGGCGAAGACTCCGCGCAGCTGATCGACCACATGAAGAAGGAGATCATGGCCCGTGAGGCCGCCCGACTTCTCGAGGGATCGAACTGGCTGCCAGAGCCGTTGCGTCGTTCCGATTGCGGCGCCTCCGATCTCGTCGATCAGGTGACGGATAGCGAGGTGCTCGGCACCGAGGAACTCGATGAGGCGGCGGATGACCTGCCGGCGTTCCTCGAGGCCGACGCGGAATCCTCGACCGGCGATCCCGCTTCCGATGGCGGCGACGCGAGCGAACAGCTCGAGGCTGCTGAGTAGGCAGCGCCATTGATCCACATTTGGGCCCGGCAATGACGCCGGGCCCCGTTCCTGTTTCAGCACGTTTATCAGCCTGGGATCGCGGCAGCGATGCCCGGGCACTTTCGCATCATGGAGATCGATATGTTCCAGTGGGACAAGAGCTGCTCCTACGACGAGCAGCAAAAGAGACGCTTTCATACTACGGTCCGTTCAAGGCTGAAGAAGCTCGCCGCCGAACTCGACCTGCCGTCCGGCAGCTACGACCTCCGGTCCAACAGGGCTGGGGTAGCTGTCTAACCTTGCATCACGCGTGCGCCTACATCCAGTTCGGGCTTTCGTCCGGCCACGGCATTCTGATCCGGACTTGTAAGGGCCGCAAGGACTACAGCGGCGGCCCGAACCACTTCGTCGCGCTCGCCATGCTCGACGATATTCCCGCCCTTGCGGCCGCCGTCCGCGCCATCACCGGCGTAAGCCGTCGCGATTCGAACGCGTCCCAATTCCGCGCCGCCTGATCGGCCGCAGACCCTTTTGCGCCGACAACCCAGGGCACCGCCGACGCGAAATCCCTGACGGTGCTTTTCCCATGTCAGATCGAGGCAAAGAGCGATGACCCGTCTCGAAACCCGCAAGTTCGCCGTCATCTAAACGACGCCCTCCCGCCAATCGTCCCCCGCTGCCGGCTCGGTTCGCCGACGTCCAGCCCCACTTCGACACTCCCTTCAAAACCGCCGATCTCCACTGCCCGCGACATGCCGCGCGAGCGGCTGGCGCGGCCATTCCGAAAGCAAAGCCATGTCACACCGTTCGGCTTTCCGCAAAGTCCACAACGGGATCGCCAGCCGCGAGCAGATGTTTCAGCTGTTCAACAGGCACCGTGGCACCCCCGGCATCGATCCTTCATCCGGCACCCCCTACGAGGGTGAGTGGTTTGAGGTGGAAGCGTCAGCATACCATTTCATGCTCGGCCTCCTGCCGCCGCTGTTTCGGCGGACGGGCATGTTCGGCATGTCCGAATACAAGGCCGGCTACGTCACCAGCGTCTTCTTCGCGATCAGGATCCGCGGCCGCGAACGCTGGTTCCACGGTTTCTGTAACCTTTCCGACAAGCACAGCCCGGACGCCATGCGGGCAGCCATCATCGCCCGCGAGACGGGCGCGACCGACAGCATGACCCGAGAGGAAAAGCTCGAGGCGATCTGGAACACGACCCATCCCGACTTCAAGGGAATTGCCGGCGAAATCAATCCCGACGCCTGGCCCGTCGAGCACCACGGCAAGCGTGCAGTGCTGGTCGATGGCGGCCGCGACGGCACAATCCTGAAACGGCTCGAGGACCTGTCAGACGATGAGATCGACAGCCGCATGTCGGCGATACGCGCACACGCCAAGAGGAGAAGGGGCAACGATGCGGACCCCTCCTAAGCAGCCGCCACTGGCGAACGAGCGCATCTATGAAGCGCATTCGACCTCGGCCACGCCGGACCTGCGCCGTCGACAATTGCTTGGCGAGGTCCGCCCCCGCCTCGCGGCCAATCTCCAGCGCTACCTCAGCTTTCCATCGAAGCCGCGGCCGAATGGCCTGCCGATGTTCCCGCGCGCAAGCTGGCCGGTGCCGCTCGGCAAAGTCGCGCCCGCGGGAAGGCCGGGTTCGATGCATCGTTCAACCAGCCGCACGAGACAGAAGCCATTGCCAAACGAGACGCCAGCGTGCCATCCTCACGAGTATTAATCGGTTGAAAACGACACTTGCCCTCCCGCGGGCTCTTTCGATAAAAGCTCTGCCCGAGAGACAGCGATCTATCGGCAAATCGTTTCTCACCAGGAAAGGCATATGAAGCGGCAGACCCGACCATTCATCGTAGAGGTTAAACAGAAGCGCGGCGTTCAAAAAGCGGGTCGTTCCATTTGGGGCGATGTTGACCTGTCCGCTGTGGCGGCAAAGGTGGCCAGGGATGCAGAGGTAGTAGTTCTGCCAAATCCTCGGCCTGTTGACACAGTGGCCGGTCCTATTGATGCAGAAGATGAATGCAATCAGCAAGTGGAGCAATACATGACCGATCCTCAGGAAGCCGAATCACCACAAAGTATGGCGGAAGCATCTGCCACGCTGAACCCGCTCGAGACGAAAAAGAAAACCTCACGGCCGAGAAAGACAAAGGCCGCGCCCAATAAGCCTGCGCGAACGAATGGCGCCAAGCCCGCTTTGAAGGCAGCCGAGGTCCCAGCTATAGCAGTTCGGACCGGACGAAAGGTCCACACCCAAATGGAACGCTCGCAGAAGCTTACGCAAATCGAGAAGTCGGTCGCCGGCGGCGCCACCATGAGAAGTGCCGTCGGTCAGGCTGGTATATCCGAACAGACCTATTATCTCTGGAAGAAGGCCGCAGCGCCTGCCCAGGATAGGGGCGATCTCAAGGATCTGCTCGCGCTCGAGGAAGAGAACGAGCGACTGAAAGGCATGCTTGCCGAACATCTGCGCAAGGAGAATGCCGAGCTGAAGAAGAGATTAGGCCTCGTCTAAGATCATCTGAAACCTCCAACAACGGGTCGGCGCAACGGTCGAAGTGGCAGTGACGGCATATCGGCATCGCCGACCCACCAGGTCCACGCGCCATCCTCCGGCCGGTTCACGATCATATCCTGCGGCGTATCCTCGAACACTTCGTCCGCTCCAGCCCGGGGGGACAAGGAGATCGATCGGCTGGCCGGGTTGCAGGTCGTAGCGCAATCCCTTCACGCTGTTGTCGCGAAGCCGGCCGAGCGCACCGACGAACCCTTTTCAGGGCCGTCTCGGAAGGAATCCAGTTCTCGGACACGACCATCAACGTGATCTCTCCGACAATTTGCGAGCCGGCCGGATTCGGATCTGCTCTCCACAGCAACAACAATTCTCTCTGGAAGCCTGCGGCTCTCGGCACAGGCATAGTGGACGCTGCCTGCGGGCATAGGCGTTCGCCAGTGCAGACTGCAGGTCAGGCGCTCCCTCTTCAAAGACCTCCCTTCCAATCCTGAACCGTCGCATCACCTGCGCGGCTTCGCCGCCATCTCCCTGTCTGCGCATTGACCCATGGCCTTGCGCGCTGCGCAAGCCGTTTGGTGATCGCGCCAGAGGCAGACCGGGGCCGGGGGAAGATCGGCCCGGCCGGTGCGGAGAGCGTGCCGGCGCGGTGGCCACTCCCTCTCGCCAAGGACATCTCCATGAACATCGTCACAACCACATCGGCTGTCGCCCGGACGGCCGCTCCCCTCGGTACGCCGGCACCCGTCGCCTTCGGCAACGGCCAGGCGATCTATCAGGCGGCGACGCAGATTTTACCTTTTCTGAGCAGGGCAAGCCTGTCACCACCGCTTTCCTGCGTACCGCCATGACCGAAGGTTTCGGCGGCACCGATGCAGCGGCTTGAGGGGCCGCGATCATGACCGGCTCGGCTTCCGATCTGGCATACCGCCTTGGCGATCATGCCGAGGCGGTGTGCCGCGAATATCTTTCCAACGGTCATCGCTCGGGCAATCACTGGATCGTCGGCGATGTCCGCAACACGCGCGGCCGCTCCATGCACGTCCGCCTGAAAGCCAATGCGAAAGGACCAGCAGGCAAATGGGTCGATGAGCAAAGCGGCGAACATGGCGACCTGCTCGACGTGATCGAGTGAGCTGCAACCTTACGGACTTCCGCGAGGTCGCGGACGAGGCGCGTCGCTTCCTCGCCATGCCGCGGTCCCCACTGCAGTCTCAGACCCTTCGAGCGCAGCGCCAACCTGCCGCGGCACGCGGTTCGCCCGACGCCGCGCGTCGCCTGTTCGCCATGTCGCAGCCGATCGCCGGCACCCTCGCCGAGCGTTACATTGCCGGCCGCGGCATTCTGCTTTCCACGCGCGAGCGCGCCCTGCGCTTCCATCCCGCCTGCTATTACCGGGATCTCGTGACGGGCGAGATGCAGACGCTTCCCGCGCTGATCGCGGCCGTCAGCGGCCTCGATGGTGGCATCACCGGCCTGCAACGTACCTGGCTTGATCCTGCAGGCAACGGCAAGGCGCATCTCGTCGATCCCCGTCGCTCGCTGGGCCACCTTCTGGGCAACGGCATCTGGCTTGGCTTCCAGCCCGGTACGCCTATCCCGGTCATGGCTGCCGGCGAGGGCTTCGAGACGATGGCCTCGCTCCGGACGGTGATGCCGGCGCTGCCGGTGGCAGCCGCCACCTCGGCCAACCACCTCGCCGGCCTGATCTTCCCGCCCGGCTGTACCCGCCTCTACATCGCGGCCGATGCGGACGCCGCCGGCCGGCAGGGCATCGAGCGTCTCAGCCAGCGAGCAGGCGAGGCCGGGATCCTCGCCCTGGTGCTGCGGCCGCGGCTCGGCGATTTCAACGACGATCTCCGGCAGCTCGGCCCGGCCCGCCTCGTGGCTTGGCTGCGGGGCCAGCTCACCCCCGATGATGCCCGTCTCTTTCTGCCGTCCGGATGAGCGGCCCAAGCCGGAAAGTTGTCCGGCAGGCGGGCAGGGGCGGCGTCAACGGAAGGTTGCAGGCATGGGGCGGCGGTCCGCCGGAGGGGCCGCGCCCGCGGCCTGCCTGAGAGGCGACCCCTGCCACCCCCCGGTCACGGCCGCAACGGCTGCGCCGTCCTCCGCTTGCGCTTCGGCCTTCGGTGCGGCCGCGCCCGGGGCGCGGCGGGGATGCGCTGTCAGGCCGCGATCGGCGCGGCCACGACCGACGGAGACACGCCATGACCTACGAGCTTCCTTTCGACGACGCCTACGAGCCCTATCACGCCTCCTCACCGACTGACCGCGTCATCCTCGAACTCCAGATGTACGGCCATCGTCCGCATCAGGACGAGCCGGACCCGCGCCCGCTGCCCGACGACGAGGTGATCCGGGCCGGCCTCGCCGGGATCGTCGAGACCTTCGCCGGCATGCTCGGCGACACCAGGCTCGAACCCGATCTCGACGACCTGCTCTGGTCTTTTACCAACGTCTTCCATCGCGCCGCCGAACGCGTCGCCCGCAGCCTCGACCGCAACGAGGATGCGCAGCGTTCGAGCCAGAGCGAACAGGACGGCTCGGAGGTGAAGTCCGTCGAGTTGGAACGGCTCACGGGCGAAGGCATCACCTACATCGAGCGTCGCAACGTGCTGGAAATCATGCGCGACGAAGCCGCCGACCTCTACGAGGCGCAGACCGGATCGGCATGGCGGCCGCGCACCGGATCCAAGGTCTCCCATCAGGCGATGACAGCGGCGGTGATCGACTCCAGAGACTTCCTCGCTGCCCGCCGCCTCGCTGAAACCGAGGTGCTCGTCCCGGCCGGCACCAAGATCGCCTTCGCCGGCGGCCTCGACTGCAACGATCACGACCGGATCTGGGACGCGCTCGACAAGGCCCGTGAGAAGCATCCAGACATGGTCCTGCTCCCCACGGTGGCAGCCCGCGCGGGGCCGAACGGATCGCCGCCTGCTGGGCAGAGAACCGCAAGGTCACCCAGATCGCCTTCAAGCCGGACTGGAACCGTCACGCCAAGGCCGCTCCGTTCCGCCGCAACGATCAGCTGCTCTCGGTCATGCCCTACGGCATGATCGTCTTCCCCGGATCCGGCATCACACAGAACCTCGCCGACAAGGCCCGTCGGCTTGGCATCCCCGTCTGGCGGTTCGCGGAGGGCGGCGCGTGAAGCGCCGCCTTCCTTGCGTCCGCGCTCGGGACTCGCTTCCATCCCCACGTCGACGAATCCGAGCGCTCGCGGTCGGATTCGTCGCGTGCACCTGTCCGAACCAGTCGCACAGCGCTGCTCAAAGCGACCAATGGCATGGGGCACGTGGCGGCGGTGTATCGCAGTGCGCGTTGTCGTCACCTACAGCGCGCCATGACCATCAAAGCCCCGAGGAAGAAGACACCCGTCTCGATGCAGTTCCGCGACGACGATCTCACCACCATCGACCGCGGCGCGCAACTGCTCGGCCTGTCGCGCACCGAGTTCATGCGCCGCGCCGCGCCGCATGAAGCCCAGACTGCGATCCCTGAACGGAACCGCTTCAGTACATTATTGGGACACAGAAATGCGGTAGGATCTAGCGGCGAAGGTTTTCAACGTTGAGCTCGCGCCACAGCCAGCCGAAGTCGTAGGTTGCCATCGGGTCTTGCGGATTTTGGGAGCTTGCGGACCGGTATTCGAGATATTTGAGCCATTCGACGACCTTTTCCCGGCCTTTCTTCGTCCGTATGGCTGCCCGTGGCGCGATGTCTCCGAGCATGCGGACCGGCTCGTCGAGGACTTCGCGATATTGTTTGTCGAGCATGGCGTGGACGAGCGGCGTCGCGACCTCGAGTGGAATCTCGTCGGACGATGTCTCTCGCCCCTTTCGGGAGGCCTTCATCTGCTCGATGGTCTGGATTGTCGTCAGCGGCGCGCGCACCATCTGGCCGAGCACGTTCTCCAGAAGGGTGGTTCCTTTGGCGGCACGCGCGGCGGAATTGGCCGAAAGGACCAGCAAGCGGCCCTTCAGCTCGAGATCGCCGAGCACCGGCGTGCCGTCTTCCATCGTGACACCTGCCGCAATGGCATTCGGCGCACGGGCTTTCATTCGGTGGCTTTGTGGCCGCTGGCCCAGCAAGTTCCAGAATTGCGCATTCTCCTGGCGTAGATTCGGAACCCCTTCGAGCCGAGCGGCGATGTCTTTCTGCGTTGTTCCGGTTGCAAGCGGAAAGCGCACCTCGTGAAAGACGATTTCATCGCCGTCACTGTTGTGGACGAACGGCTGCGTTTCTCCGAAGGCCTTGGGAAGGTTATCGAACAGGAAGGCGTGGGTGAACAGGGGAGCGGCCACGCGCAGCATGTCGTCGTCGAGTGATGGTTTGGCTTTCGAACGGTGCCGCTTGCCGGGCAGTACCTTCAGCCCCTCCAGCAACGCATCCGAAGCTTCCAGCGAGAAAGGCAGCAGGCCGCCGGCAATAATGTGTTTGCCTCCGATCGTCACGATCCGCGCGGCGATCCGCACCCATCGTTTCAGGGTCTGGGTGGCCGTCCCTTCGCTGATCAGGATGGGTTCGCCGCCGCGGATCAGATCGCGTGCGAGAAAGGATTTTCCGGGAACGATCTCGCTGACCTCGTAAAGGCTCATGACGGAAACGCTGAGCGCCTTCATGTAGGCCTTGGCTTGGGCGCTCTCCTTCCAGCCACGGCGTTTGAGATAGGCATCGACAAAGGTTTGCCCGTCGGGTTCGAAGACCTGCGTGAGGAAGTCCTCGAAGACGCATCCCCACAAAGTCATGCTCCAGTGATCGCCAAGTGCTTCGCCGATCTCCTCACGGTCGAGATCGAATTCATCCATGACGGACCAGAAATGGTCGCCCATCACCTCCTCGAAATGAAACGTCCAGTCATCGCGGCTGAGGAACTTGACGAGGCCTGACAGGTCACGGCTGGCTTTCATGGGTTCTCCTTGTCTGGCGGTAGGCGGCGACGCTGCGCGAGACGGTCGGCTCGCTGATATTATAGAGCCTGGCCATTTCGGCACCGGACTTGCGGCCCGACAAGACGCTTTCGGCGATTTCCAGTCGTTTCTTTGCATCGAGCTTCCTGCGGCGGCCGCCGAGTCGCCCTCGGACCTGGCTTGGGCGAGCCCGGCGGAGGTGCATTCGCGGATCATGGCGCGCTCGAATTCAGCGAAGGAACCGACCATCTGCATCATCATTCGCCCCGCTGGCGTCGGCGTGTCGATCGCCTCTTTCAGCGAACGGAACCCGGCGCCATTGGCCTCGATCGAAGCCGTCATCCGCACTCCCATGACGCCTTCATGCAGGCAATCCCGGCATCGGCCGCGGCTCCGTCGCCCAAGGGGCCGAGCGGCTGCGCAGGGGAAGCGCCGCGGGAACGATAGGTGGCGCTTTCAGGTATCGGACTGCTGGACGATTCGCACCGGCTCGGCGCATTCGACTGCGGCAAAACCGGCGCTCGATGCCTGGCTGAACGGTTTTGCGCTGCCAATCAGGCCCGCGGCTTCACACGTGCTCTGGTCGTTCACGACGATGGAGGCGTGGTCGGCTACTATGGACTCGCGTCGAGTGTGATCCAGCCGATCAGGGCGCGCGATCCGCGCCGGGCGACCACCAGATCCGATCGCCTGCCTCCTGATCGGACAACTCGTCGGCGATCGCCGCCATCTCGGTAGCGGGTTGGTCCTCGGCAGTTCGTCTCTCGGCGGCCCATCCGATCCGGGCGCGCCGGCCTGCGGCCGGCCGGGCTTTAGTCGCGGCGTCCGCCGCTCCCCGAGCCGGCTTCGCCGTCTCGGCCTTCGGTGACGATCCCTCGCGCAGGGCCAGAGGGAGAGGGCGGCCGGCGCGGGGGCGGGGGACGCTGGAGAGAAGGGAAGTCACGATGTCGATGATATTCATAGGGGGATCAAGCGAGATATTCGAACTGCCGAGCCATCACTCGCATCGGCGCAATCGTTGCTGCCGAGCACGGCGTGCTGATTGGCGACGCGTCGGGAGCCGATGCCGAGGCGCAGGGCCTGCTCGCAGGCTACAGGTACGAGCATGTCGGCGTCTTCCATGCCGGCAAGGAACCCCGCAATAATCTGGGCGACTGGGCCGCCTACCATGTTCCTTCTCCTGACGATGCCACAGGATACTGGGTCCACGCCGCCAAAGACCGGGAGATGGCGCGGCGCGCTGACTTTGGCATGATGGTCTGGGACGGCGCATCACCCGGCACGGCCGTCAATGTGCTTCGGCTCGCCATGGCGAACAAGCCGTGCGTCATTTATGACTGGCCAGGGGCAGCATGGCGACCACGTACAATGTGGAAGACTGGTGCGCCATGCTCCGCCATGCCGGTCCCGACATTCGCCGCCAAGCCGAAGCCCACATGACGCCGGACGAGCGTCTGGCGCTGCCAGGATGATATGGGCGCGGTCCGCAGACAGCCCGGCGGGTCCGATCTGACATGTTTGATCCGGCTCCGAGCTAACTCCACTTGTTTGAGCGGCCGGAGCCGACCCCTTGCGAGACCGGCCCACGCGCAGAGCCGCAGGGCGTTGTGCACGATGATTATCTTGCCCGTCTTGCATCTGAAGCGGGTGCGAGCGTGGCGAACATCCTTGTTTGCGCGGTCATCCATCGTGGCTTCGAGGCATTGCTACCGAGGGCCGTGAAGTTCGCTGCCAGTCGGCTCCGATCTCGAAAACGCTGTGCCGCCATCCCGACCAGAAAGGCGGTTCACGCGCCATGCTGCTGTTCGAGGTATTGACGACGCATGCGACATGACCCGGGAGGTGCGCGGCAAGCATCCCGACGATCCGGCACCTTTGCGTGGGCGGCCAAGCGATGGCGGCCAGAGTTCTGGTCCATCTGCCGCATCTCAGCGCCCGTTCGCAGGCGTTGTTCGTCGCGTCGACCATTCCTGGCCTTTGGGCAAAGGTCAAAAGTTGATCGCGAGCTCGCCTGAACTTGTTTTGGATGTCGCGGGCCAGATCGCACGACGTTGTGGTGGCGAAGATATCGTCCAGACTTCGCTCCAGGGCGCGACGCTTGCCGGCGATGGTCGAGGCGGCGAAGGTTT
>NZ_QZWZ01000077.1 GCF_003601975.1 Mesorhizobium waimense | reverse complement strand
GCGCGATCGTCAACTATGGCAAGCGATACCGAGCTGGGCTTCGTGTCGCCACCAGCCTCGCCGAGTCAGCAGTGAATTCGCTTGTCGGCAAACGCATGGTCAAGAAGCAGCAGATGCGCTGGTCTCTCCACGGTGCGCACATGCTCATGCAGGTCAGGACGGCGGAGATCAATGGTGAGCTTCGCGATCGGCTGCGGGCACCGTTCCGACAGCCAGAACCGAACGTGCCTCCATTATTCAAGCCCAAACCGCCCCTTCTGCGCGCCGCCTAACCCCAGAGAAGTTACCGGTCTCCCCCGCAGCCACTGCAGCTGAACTGAGACTCAAGCGCATCGATTCTCATCATTAAGCGCAATTTTCTGGAGAAGCTGCCGCAATCTCACATTTAACTGCAGTACGACACTGGCGCAAAGCCTGCGCTGGCCGCGACCGCTGCCGCTCCTGATGGCGCAAGCCTTTGGCCCGTCCTTCCGCGCCGAGGCCGTCGGCGGCAAGCGCATCCGACCCGGCGAAAAAAGTTTCGAGCGCGCGGTCTGCGTGGCGCTGGCGCAGGCGGCGGCGGACGCCTGCCGGCTGGCCGCCGAGCTGTCGCGCCGCGCCGAGAAACTTGTGGCAGTGGCGCCGAAACTGCGCGCCAAAGGCGCCGGCGACGTGATTTTTTTGCTCCTGAATGAAGATACCGTTTCGGGATCGGTGACGACGAAAAACCTGTCGCGTTTTGCCGCGCGGCGGCTGTTCGAACGGCTGCAGCAACTGGAGGCCGTGCGCGAGCTCTCCGGCCGTCCCAGCTTCCGGCTGTTTGGACTCTAGCGATGAGCGAAGCCTCTGCCCGCCACAAGCCGAACGATCAGCCGGCGCTGCTCGACACCGAGCTCGATCACCTGCCGCCAGAACTGCGCTGGCGTGAGTGGATGGGCCGGGTGGAGGCGGTGATCTTTGCGGCAAGCGAACCGGTGACACGTAGTGTCCTCGCGCGGGTGGTGGGAAGAAACTGCAATCTCGAGCTAATCATCGACGACATCCGTGCCGAACTCGCAGGCCGCCCCTACGAGCTGGTGGCGGTCGCGGGCGGCTGGCAGCACCGGACCAAGAAAGCCTTTGGCGACGTTATCCGCAGTGCATTCGGCTCAGCCGGGCAGGAGGCGAAAGAATTATCGCAGGCGGAGGCGCTTGTCCTGATGTGCATCGCCTATTTCCAGCCGATCACGCGCGGCGAGCTGTCTTCCTTCTTCGGCAAGGAGGTGTCGCGCGATCTGATCGGCGTGCTACGGGGACAGGAGCTGATCGCCTCGGGGCCGCGCAGCCCGCAGCCGGGGGCGCCCTACACCTATGTGACGACGAAGACTTTTCTGTCGCAGTTCGGGCTCGACACGCTGCGCCAGCTGCCGGATTTCGAGGCGCTCGAAGATGCTGGGCTGCTGTCGAAGGAAAAGCTGCTGGCCGGCGGTATTCCAGCCGGTTTGGCTAACAGGGAGGGCTAGGACGATGTCGTTGAGGACCAGGTGTCGTGAGCGCGCGTTGTCGCGTTATGACTCAGGACCAGGACGACTGGTCGTGCGGGAGCCGGTGATCGGGATCGTGAACCGCGACATGATCGCCGACGACAAGATTGGCCGGAAAGACCACTAGATTGGTACCGCCGGCGTGACGAAGCGACGGGAACAGGATGCCGCGAAGCCCGGCCGTGATGACCAAGTCCGCGAGCTTCCGCGAGGGCGGGATTTTCTTGTCGATGCGAGCGATCTGGCGCCAGGCACAATCCCACTCCTTCCACGAGCCATCCCAAGTATCCGGGTCGAACCCCTGCGAAAGGTCGGCCACCTGGCCGAGCGTGATCTTGTAGGCGGCAAGCGTTGCCGGCGGGACGATGCTGGCGCCCTGCTTGTATTCGTCAAGAGCCGTCTGGGTCGAACGGGACAGATACAGATAGAGTGCTTCGACGCCTAGCCGGTTGAAACGACCGCCGTCGATCGCCGCGCCTGCACCGCTGGTGGGCAGGAAGGCCCATTTGGGTGTCAGATAGCGATGGAAGATCTCGTCCGGCCCGACGCGGGTGACTTTCACCCGCGAGCCCCGTTCTCGAGATCCCGGATGAAGGCCAGGACTGCTTCGACCTGGCCGTCCGCGACGAGTTCGGCCGCCGTGCGATGGCCATAGTCGGCGATCGGCTCATTGCGATACCAGTAGATTGCCTTGTCGACGTCGCCGGTGAGCTCCGTCGCGGCCGAGATCACCTTCACCATTTCGCGCAGCCGGCCCTGCAGGCGCTCAGATGAGGGATTGCGCAGCGTGTTCCGATGGACGCCGGCAATTGCGCCAGATTGGCCACCTTCACGCCAAGCGCCTGCGACAGGCGTTTCGGCGAGATATAAGGCGTGCGCGGCTCCTGAAGGCTATCGACAAAGCCCCAATGGCGCCGTAGGGACGGCGAAGGCCGGAGATAACGTGACGCTGGCGGCTTCCACAGGCCTGCAGCGCCTCACTCGGAGCTGGGTCCGAGTCGCTCACCTGTGCGGAGTGCAATAGACCCCTTGGGATTCCAAAAGGACGGCGCCACCCTTCAATTCCGTAAGGGCGCCGACCCAGGCGTCGGAATAGGTGCGACTGGCGTCCACCGCCGTCAGCCAGATGACCCGATTGTCGGCAAGTTCAACCTTGACCTCGCTCTGGAGAGGACTTGCCTGCACCGTTTGCTGATAATGCCGCTTGATGCGGACATCGCCGCTCGCAAACTCGACATTGTTGTTGTCGTAATTGACCAGAAATCGAGCATCCCCTTTGGCGACCTTGAGGAGCCGTCGCGTTCACACACAACTTTGGCTGCCGTCTCGCAATCCCATCGCAGTCCGGCAGGCCACATCGCATTGCTGCCTCCGTTCTTGGACTGATCGCCTTGAGCGGCGGTGCCTATGCTCGCAGCCGTCGCAACGGCCACCAATATCGTCCTAACCATCCGCGCCGCACGCCTTGCTGTTGGGCACCATCAAGATCAGGTCGCGCTAGCGCATCATGCCTACGGAGGCGAGAGCGCTGTAATGCGCCAACGTTGCGGCTGCCGCATCAAGGGCGGCGTCGCATCCATCTCGCGCCGAGATCGCGGAAAGCTCCCCTGAAAATGCTTGTCCTGTCCGGTTGATCGCTCATAAATTGACACTACACTTTGGGTGCGGGTATGACAATCGCCGGGGAGGCGATTGAGAGAAAAAGCGGTTCATCGAAGGTCCCTCGCTATGATCATATCTGCCGCTATCGCAAAAGGTGGCACCGGCAAATCGACCCTGCTGCGCGCGCTCGCATCGGTCACTCTCGAGCGCGGCTATGCTCATCGACGACATGTCGATATCGTCGATCTTCAGACCCGTCAGTTCGGAGACGCGCAATCCTGCACACACGGCCATATGCAGCATGGCTCGGTCGCGGATGCCGTCGCGCGTTGTCGGGTCCGGGGCATCGAGCAGCGCTTGCAGCTCTTCGCGCAGTAGATAGGGAACGAGACGCGTGTCCGTCTTCTTGAACGGAATCGACAGCACGCGGCGGACTTGATCGAGGGCTGCCGGTTGCCGGTATTCGAGGAAGCGGAAGAACGACTTGATGGCCGCCAAACGAACGTTTCGCGTCACGGCGGCGTTCTTGCGCTTATCCTCGAGATGCTCGAGGAAGGCGCTGACCAAACCGGAGTCGATCTGCTCCAACATCAGCTTGGATGGTTTACTCTTGAGCCTCGCAGCGGCGAACTCGAACAGGAGTTGGAAGCTCTGGGCATAGGAATCGCACGTGTGTCGGCTGGCGCCCCGCTGATGGACGAGTGTTTCGCCCAGGAACGCTTCGATGAGGGGAGCGATCGGTGTCATGCTCGCCTCCCATCTGACATGAACGCTTCTCCGGCCACGGCGATGTCGCGCACGAGGTCGGCGGTTGCCTCCAGGTACCAGTAGGTGGCGTAGATGTTGACGTGACCCATGTACGTCGCGAGCGCGACCATATGCGCACCGCACCGGTTTTCGGCCCGTCGGACTGCCTTGTAGCGCCCGCACCGCGAACGTGTGCCGCAGATCATGCAGCCGAGGGCGCCGCGCCGACGTTGGCCGGATGCCAACTTTGCCGACCAGCCTGTCGAAAGTCTCTTTGACTGCGATGTAGCGCAGTGGCCGGCCATGCGTATCGGCGAACACGGGGTCATCTCCCGAGCCAGGTCCGCGGCACTTCAGGTAGCGTTGCAAGCCTGCCGACGTCGTATCGTGCAACGGCACCAGACGGGTCTTGCGGAACTTGGTCTCTCGGATCAGCAGACCGTCGCTCGTTATGTCCGCGAACGTCAGCTTTAGTGCTTCGGAGATGCGCAGCCCCGTGGCCGCGAGCAGGGCGATCAAGGTCGCAAACGTCAGCGAGCGCAGGCCTCCTTGAGGTCGAAGCCGGCCGGCGGCTTCGATCAGGCGACCGATTTCCGTGCCCGAGTAGATGTGCGGCGGTCGACGCCTTTTGCGGGCGCCGAAGTGATTGGCCGGGGGCAACTCGTGCCGGACATCTTCGACGCGGATAGGCCTTCACGTAAGACGGTGGAATGAGGCGAACCTCGTGTCCCATTGCGGCGAGGATGCGAGCCCAGTAATGCGCCGTTCCGCATGCCTCCACCCCGATAAGACAGGGCGAAAGCTTGGAGAATAAAGGCAACATCTGTTTGCGGTGCAGACGCTTCACCAAAATTTTGTCGCACCAGTCTCATCAATCCCGTGCGCTTGAAACACGCTCTTTGCCAAATCCAGCCCAATCGTCGTGGTCTTCATCGTAGTGGCTCCTCTTCCTGCTTGGATGTCCGGTCAGCAGCATAGCGGCTGCCGGTCGGTGCAGGGGCGTCCACATCATCAAGCTGTGGGATGGAACGATTCGTGCTGACGGACGCCCAATGGGCGAAGATGGAACCGCATTGTCTGGGTAAACCAGCCGATCCCGGGCGAAGTGGTGGTGACAATCGCCGGTTCATCGAAGCGTTGCTTTGGATTGTGCGGACAGGAAGTCCGTGGCGCGACCTTCCAGCCTTCTTCGGGAACTGGAACACGGTTTTCAAACGATACCGCGATTGGGTCAAAGCGGATGTTTTCATTAGGCTTTTCGAAGCCTGCTCGGATGAGCCGGACATGGAATACGCCATGGTTGATGCCACCATCGTCAAGGTCCACCGCCATGGACAGGGCGCAAAAGGGGGACTCAAAGCCAGGCCATCGGCCGCTCCAAAGGCGGCATGACAACCAAAATCCTGGCACTCACCGATGCACTTGGCAATCTTGTGCGCTTTGTTCTTTTGCCCGGCCAGCGGTTCGATACGGTGGGTGTCGCACCGCTCATCGATGGTGTCTGTTTCGGCGGCTTAATCGCCGACAAGGCCTTCGACAGCAACACCATCATTGCCGACCTCAATGAGCGTGGCGCCAAGATCGTTATTTCACAGCACTCACGTCGGACTTTTCCTCTGCCGCTCGACAAGGAACTCTACAAATGGCGCCACCTGATCGAGAATTTCTCCTGCAAACTCAAGGAATTAAAGCGTATCGCCATGCGAGCTGCACGGTACACGACAGTCAGGGTGAGAACGGGATGATGTGTTTGGATTGAAGATTCCTCAGCAAAAGGATCTTCGCCCATGACACTTTATCATTCCGCTCTCGTCGAGACGTTAGGTCGGCACTTTGCGCTGAGCAAGAGCCGGCTTGTGACGCTTGTGACGCTGATCGCCGGGCTTGCGCAGTCTCGCAGCGTCAACCTTTCGCATCTGGCCGTGCATCTGTGCGGCCCTGCGCGCCATGCCTCGAAGTATCGGCGGCTACAGCGTTTCTTCCAGTTCGTCCGGCTCGACCAGGCCGTGGCGGCGCGGCTGGTGGTGCACATGCTCAACCTGGAGCGGCCCAAATATCTGGCGCTCGACCGCACCAACTGGAAGCTCGGCTCGCGCGACATCAACATCCTGATGCTGGCCATCGTCACCAGGCGCTTCCGCGTGCCGCTGCTGTTTGCCTTGCTACCGCATCAGGGCAACTCCGACACCGGTCACCGCATCGCGCTGATGCGCCGCTATCTCAGCCTGTTTCCCGTCACCTCCATCCGCTGCCTGCTCGCCGACCGCGAGTTCATCGGCGCCGAATGGATGGATTTCCTCAACGAAAACAAGATCCCCTTTGCCATCCGCGTGAAGATCGACATGACCGTCACCCTCGAGGACGGTCATGCATGGTCGCTCGCCACGCTCTTGCGGCGCAGGCGGGCCCGATGCGCAACTCTCGTCGGGCACATCAACGGCACGGCAGGCGCCACGCGCGAACCTGTTCGTCTTGCCGCCAAACGCCTTGGCAATGGCGAATGGCTGATCGTGGCCACCAATCGCTCCGACCCCAAGCAGGCGCTCAGCGACTATCGAAAGAGATGGGGGATCGAATGCCTGTTCGGTGACGCCAAGACCCGGGGCCTCAATCTCGAGGACACCCACATCACCAATCCTGAGAAGCTCGCAAGCCTCATCATCATCGTCATGCTCGCCATCACATGGGCCTATCGATGCGCCACCCAGACCATGGGCATGAAGGCCATACCGCGCAAAAGCCACGGCAGACGGGAGAAGTCGTGGTTCCGTATCGGTCTCGACGCGCTGAGGAACTGGATACTCAACAGCCCAAAAGCAGCAGCCCATGCATGGCTCGAAAAAGCACCCCGAAGATCGATTACGATCTCAAAACACGCCTGAGTCGTGTACCGTGTGCGAGCTGATGCGAGCTGATGCGAGCTGACAAAACCGACCAGAGCTTCGCAGCCTTCATCAATCTTGCTGCTGCCGTCATAAACTCACGATGAATCTCAACAAGCCTTAAAGCGCTCTTAGCTAACTCGTGTTTTGCGGCTCTGCTTCCGCCCAGGATATGTATTGCTGGTCGACTTTTCATCATCATGTTGACACCGGATCCCAATCAGGCATTTATCCGCCCCGCTCATGGGCTAGTTAAGTTAACTAAGCATTGCCGTGGCACAGCGCGCTCTCGCAGAGTCATAGTCGGAGGCGAAACTATTGCTTAGGATTCTGGCGACTTGATTTGCTCCTGGCAGATTAATCCGAAATCTGTGTCCTTGGATTGACGGCTCGAATTTAATGGAAGTTTTACAAAGAAGCGCCGTGCGTTCTGATAAGCGTAACGCGCTCGGACGGTCCGATGGTCGCTGGAGGGAATCGTGAAGAACATCGTTGTGATCGGATCAGGCAAAATCGGATCCACAATCGCGCGATTGCTGGTTGATACCGGGGATTATAACGTCGCGGTTGTGGACCGAAGCGCCGAGCAACTGGCCTACATCGAGGACGGCCCGGCACTTTCGACCGTAAAGCTCGAAATCGATGATGATGCGTCGCTTGTGGCCCTCCTGTCCGGCAAGTTTGCGGTACTGAGCGCGGCGCCCTTTCAGCTCACCGTGGGCATCGCCACTGCAGCGGCCAAGGCTGGCGTACACTATCTCGACCTCACGGAGGACGTTGAATCCACTCGGCAGGTGAAACGGATCGCCAAGACAGCCAAGACCGCATTCATTCCGCAATGCGGGCTGGCACCCGGTTTCATCTCCATCGTCGCGAGCGATCTAGCGGGCAAGTTCGATAGCCTGGATAGCGTGCGCCTGCGTGTCGGGGCACTCCCGCAGTTTCCGAGCAATGCCTTGAACTACAACCTGACCTGGAGCACCGACGGGGTCATTAACGAGTACATCCAGCCCTGCGAGGCTGTCGTAAATGGCGAACTCGTTGAAGTGCCAGCACTGGAGGAGCGCGAAGAATTTTCGCTCGACGGCGTCACCTATGAGGCCTTCAACACCTCCGGCGGCCTTGGCACGCTTTGCGAAACGTTGAAGGGCAAGGTCAACACGCTCAACTACCGCACCATTCGCTATCCCGGTCATGCCGCTATCATGAAGGCGCTTTTGCACGACTTGGGGCTACGACACCGCCGCGATGTGTTCAAGGACATACTCGAACACGCCCTTCCGACCACGCTACAGGACGTTGTGATTGTGTTTGTGACCGTTTCGGGACGCAGAAACGGGCGCTTGATCCAGGAAACCTACGCTAACAAGATCTACAGCGCGGAGATTGACGGGCGCATCACGAGCGCGATCCAGATCACGACCGCGTCCAGTATCTGCGCGGTCCTCGATCTGCTTGCCGCCGGCAAGATCCCGCGCCAGGGCTTCATTCGCCAGGAAGACATTGCATTGGACGCCTTTCTGCACAACCGCTTCGCGACATACTACCGGTTAGAAGATGCGGCACACTCTTGTGGGCCAATGGTTTCAACCTGAGCGAGAAGTCGCTTCTATCAATCCTGCGGAGCTACTAACAAGCAGCCGTTTCCGTGACCGCAAGAGTTTGGAATCATATCACCGGGGAACGTCCTCCGCCCACTCTTGCCTTCGTTGTGTACATTGGCTAGCCCCGGGGCCTCTATTTCGACTGCAGGTTACGAAGGTCGCCAGCCTTTACTCCGGATCCTCTTGTGGTCGCCGGGCCCGCAACCGCTGCCGGTCAGCTTGAAGCAAATGCTGTTACCTGCCCCTGCTCGTCCATCGGCTACCTCGGGACAGTCGACTTCCTACAAGGCTGGTCCAAGCCTACCCCGAGGACGCCTCCCCCGTCTCGTGACTTTCAAATCGCCGATTCTCAGCTTCCGTGGTTCGGATGAACCGTACCCGTCCTGCAGTAAAAGTTTGTTGAACAATGTTAAATCTATCATCGCAATCAGCAATCTTTGGTTCAAATAGTATTGCAAAAAATATACGCCACTGATATTGACCTCCATGCTGACTATGGATATTGTCGCGTTATCGCTATTTACCAGTTCTTCTGCAAGTCCAACAGGCAGAGCACCCCCTTTGCTGAGAGAGCATTATTATGACGCAGCTTGATCACATTAGAACCAGACTGCGGCTGAGCCAGAAGTGCACTTTTCCGGTGTACTTGAGGGAATTTGGCCTGGACCTGACCTTAAGCGAAGGGGTGTTCTCGCCTCTCGAGTTTCAGAATTGGCGATGGCTTACTGAGAATTTTCCCCCTGTCGAGGGGAAGAGCATCCTGGAGATTGGCTGCGGGTTCGGTTTGCCGGGACTGTACCTGGCGAAGCACGGCGCATTATCGCTGCTTGCGTGCGACATTAATCCGATAGCGGTGACGAACACGTTAGAAAATGCTGCTCGAAACGGGATTCAAAACGTGGAGGTAATACATAGCGACATTTTTAGTAACGTTCCCAGAGACCGGCGATTCGACCTAATATTTTGGAATTATCCATCCATTTTCGCGGATGCCGATTATGAGTGTAAAGACAATCTCGAGGTCGGAGCAATCGATCCAGGGTACAGGCTACTTAGGCGCTTTCTATTGGAGGGTCCCGAATTCCTCACGCGGACTGGACGAATTCTCCTAGGCTTCTCTAGCGGTGCGCGGGACGATCTTCTCACGGAAATTGCCGAGGCAAATAATCTCGCCTGCGTACTTCTCGCTTCGGGCACCCTTCCCCAAGCGAGCCAAGTTTGTCGACTGTTTTCCATCCATAAATCAGCTTGACGGGTTTGCACAAGATCAGTCTGAAAAGACGGCGATGGACGCCTCGATCGCCATGGCGGTGATCGGTCCCATTCCAGGCGAGAGGTGAGCACGTCGATCTGCTCAAGATAAAGCCGCGCGGTTTCCACGACGACGACCTCAAGCCCGACATTGTCGTCTTCGATGATCCCTGTCAGCGCGGCCAAGTTCGCAATGCCCTGCGGCGCAATGACCCCATGCTCCGCGAAGTGGGCCCGAAGGGCATTAATGAGCTGCGTTCTCTGACGCACGAACAGATCGCGCGTCCGAAAGATCATGGAGCATGCCTGCTGTTTCTCTGTCTTCGGCACAACGAACCGCATTGAGGGCCGCATGGCTGCCTCGACAATGGCTTCGGCGTCTCATTCATCTGCCGTTTGACGAACGCTTTACATAAGCCGGCGGTAGCAAGCGAACTTCATGGCCGAGCTTGCCGATCTCGCGAGCCCAGTGATGCGCTGTCGCACATGCTTCCATTGCAACGATGCACCTGGGCAGCTCTGTAAAGAAGGCCACGACTTGGCCGCGTGACAATTTCCGGCGGAATACGACACCGCCATCGGTACCGGCTCCGTGAACTTGAAAGACCCGCTTTGCAAGGTCCAGGCCGACAATGCTAACTTCCTTCATGGATGCTCTCTCCTCTGAGTGACGTTGTTGCAAACATCACTTTGGCACATCACGATGCCGTCGGGAGGGGGCATCCACATGGGGTAATCGCCGGAGCGGCGGCCCTGAGAACCAAATCATGTTCCTGAAGGGTGGCTGTTCCCCGATAATATGAAATACGGGCTCACGACTGGACGCCAGGCCCAGCATCAACGGAGAACAGCCATGACAGAATATATCGGTCTCGACGTGTCGATGAAAGAGACGGCAGTATCGATCCGCCGTGGAGGCGAACGGATCTGGCGCGGAAAGTGCGCATCTGATCCCAACATCATTGCCGAGCTTGTCCGCAAGCGGGCGCCGGCCGCAAAGCGCGTCGTGTTCGAAACCAGCCCGCTGTCGGTGTAGTTCTATCATGCGCTGCGCGCCGAGGGATTGCCAGCCATCTGCATCGATGCGCGCCATGCCAAAGCCGCTCTCGATATGGCGGCGAACAAGACGGATGCGAATGACGCCGATGGTTTGGCGCATCTTGCTGAAGCAGGGTTCTTTCGCGAGGTGCGCGTGAAAGGCTTCGACAGTATGTTGACCCGCACGCTCGTGGCAGCACGCACCCGACTGGTCAGGATCACCGTCGAGCTTTCCAACCAGATCCGCGGGATCATGAAAACGTTCGGCCTCGTCGTCCCAGCAGGCAAGGGAACCACATTCGAAAAGAATGTCCGGAGTCTTCTCATCGATCAGAACGAGCTTGTTCCTATCGTGATACCAATGTTGGAGGCCTGGCGCAGCATTCGCATTCGCGCGGCCGAGCTCGGGCGCCAACTGGTTGCGGATGCTCGTCAAAGCCAAGCCTGCCGCACCCTCATGTCGATCCCCGGCATCGGCGTGATCACCGCGACCTCTTTCGTCAGCGCCATTGAGGATCCAAACAACTTCAAGAAGTCCCGCTCTGTCGCCGCTTGGATCGGCCTGACAACCCGCCGCTACCAATCGGGAGAAGTCGATTATGACGGCCATATATCCCGACGCGGTGATCGACATCTGCGGGGACTTCCCTACGAAGCTGCGGCGGTCATCCTGACACGCTGTTCGACCGAGAGCAGCCTACGTACATGGGGTCTTAAGCTCCGGGAGAGGATCGGCTTCAAACGAGCCGCCGTGGCCGTGGCGCGCAAATTGGCGGTGATCATGCACACGATGCTCAAGACTGGCGAGCTCTTCAATCCGAGCGCAGGAGCCATAGCGTAAATCCAGATAGCGTTCAGAATCCGAGCGCCTGAGGCGTCCCTGCCGGGACGTGAGCCGAGCCATTCCGCTGATGGGGTTGCACCGCTGTGTCAGCAAAGTGCGTCGTCCACATTGAAGGCTCGTCCCGCGAAGCTCCATCATGCGGCGACCGATGTCGACCGCGAAGACAACCATGCACCCGGCAGCTCCATATCAACGCGATAGATGCTTGACGCTCAAGCAGCTCTCAGTGGCAATCAACAGCGGGGCGATGAAGCCGGCCGATACGCGCCGGGTGATCGTGGACACGACCGTGCAACCGAAGAACGTGATGTTCCCGACCGACGCCAAGCTCATTCATCGGGCACGCGAGCGGCTGGTGCGACTGGCCAAACAGATGGGGGCTGGACTTGCGCCATAGCTATGTGCGGGTCGGCAACCTGGCGCTGATTGGCGCTGATCAAGCACCAGCGCTATGCGCACGCCAAGCAGTTCAAGCGGACCAACAGGGCACTGCGCAAGCTCAAGACCTATCTCGGCCGCACCATTCGCGACATCGCTCGCCATATCGCCGGCGACGCGGAGTTGGACGCGATCTGCAAATGGCCGCTCTACCAGGCTTCGACGATGCTGGAGTAACGGCCACGCCAGCGCGGCCGCAGGATAGGGAGCCTGCGTGCGCCGGAAGTCGAATGCATCGGGAAGGGCAAGGCGCATGCCCTTACGAGTTCGGCGTCAGGGTCTCGCTCGCCACCACGCTCGAACGCTCGAAGGGCGGCCAGTTCGCCCTGCACGCAAAAGCGCTGCCGGGCAATCCGTATGACGGCCACACGCTGGCAGCGATCATCCCGGATATGGAAAAGACTATGGCAACGACATCGGCCGCATTCTCCCCGATGCCGGATATCGGGGCCACAACGCACCTGAGAACCACAAGCTCAGGGTCTTCACCGACGGCCAGAAGCGCCGCGTCAGCCAGCCATCCAGCGCCAAATGCGCCGCCGCTCCGCGATCGAGCCCGTGATCGGCCACATCAAGGCCGAGCACCGGATGGACCGCAACTACCTCGCCGGCCAGCAAGGCGACGCCGTCAACGCCATTCTGGCCCCCGGCGGTTACAACTTCTCGCTCCTGCTCAACTGGTTCAGGCAGCTTTTGTGGTTGCTCCTCGCCGCGCTCCAAAGCCAGCCGAAATCGCTCGCCTAACGGGCGACTCGTTAGCGTCGTCGAGATTGCTGAATCTGCTGGTACAAGGACGCCCCTCTCCTGCTCGGCGCCTTGCCAGCCTATCGTCTGATCGGCGATCGCGGCTACGGCAGCGCCGGTTCCACCATGGTGCCCAGTTGCGAAGCGAAAATAGTGGCCCGGGCGTAGGGCGATCACCGCCAAGCCCGAACTTCGGCTGACCGGGCCGAATCGAAATCGAGAACCCGCTCAAATCCGACAGGACGCATGGAAGCGCGGACGCTACGAAGTGTGAAGCGATCCCGAGATAGTTTCATCAAGGGCCCATTTCAACGATATGTTGCCGTGTTCAGCTGTGTATGATTGAGAGCATTCCGTGGTCGATAATCTACACACATTGACGCGCAAGCTTTCCACCATTCACGCTAAACACCTGGTTTTCCTCGTCTTGCCCGTCCAACCATCTTAGATGGCACACTCATTGCGTGAGACACCATGAAAGAGTTGATAACAGCCCTCGCAGGCTACAGTCTCGAACCGATGCACTAGATATGAAACTTGCTCGAACAGCTCAGATCAATGCCAAAGGCTGCAGCATGAGTACCATTATGCCTATAGACGGCGGGTGGTTCCCATCACATCTGCCGAAAGCCAGCGAGGCCGGTCACATCCCGATGGGTTCAGTTTCGCGGGCGCGGCCGTAGATGGCCGGGAATTGGCGCGGCCGTTTTGTCCTCGACCATCCATGCGGCGTCGCTCAAGCTGGACCGCGAGCGGGCGGCCCATTCGCGGCGACACGTGCGTGATTGCGAGAATCGCGTCAACGTCTCGCACGCGGTGATCGGGTCGCTAAGGGCGGCAATTCCGACCGCCGAAACGGCTATGCCTGATTTTCAAAACGGACTCTAAGGAGACAACTCATGCGGGTAGCGGTAGTGTGGAACCATAATCGCACGGGGGTGATTAACCGATTCGGCCAGCCTTGTCCGGAGGGATACCCGACCGGCAAGATAGTCGAAAGCGTGGTGGCGGCATTGCAGGAGGTCGGCCATGAGACATTGCTCCTAGAAGGCGACAAATACCTGCTCGCTGCTCTCGAGCAGTGGCTGCCACCGGATCCGCGAACTCGCCCCTCGGGGATGGTCTTCAATTACACGGAGGGGATTCAGGGTGAGCACCGATACACCCACGTTCCAGCCATGCTTGAGATGGCTGGCGTTCCATACACGGGATCAAGCCCGCTCGGGCACGGGGTGATGCAAGACAAAGTCATCACCAAGAGACTCATCCGTGATAGCGGTGTGCCAACGCCGAACTTTCGTGTTATGCGTCGCGGCACCGAAAGTACAGACGATTTGCGATTCCCACTGATAGTAAAGCCGCGTCTCGAAGACTCCAGCCTTGGATTGCAGCTAATACATGAGCCTGCCCAGTTGAGGCATGCCGTGGAAATGGTCGCCGCGCAGTATGTACAGGATGCCCTTGTAGAAGAGTACATTGAAGGGCGGGAAGTCGCCGTCGCTCTGCTTGGAAATGAAGAACTCGAGGTATTACCGCTGGTGGAGCTCGATTTCGGCGACCGCGAAACGCGTCTTTTCAGTTGGGACGAGAAGATCATGTCTGTCGCGGCGCCACCCCCGATTTGCCCCGCGCAAATCGATGACGGGCTCGCAACGGCGCTGCGGAATATTTCGGTCGCGACCTTCCGTGCCTGTCAGTGCCGGGACTTTGCCCGGATCGACCTTCGGATCAATCGCTCCGGGGAGCCTTTTGTTCTGGAGATCAACCCCATGCCGGGCCTCGGCACGGGTAGCTTCTTTGCCCTTGCAGCTGAGAACGCCGGAATCAGCTACTCTAATCTGATCAATCGCATTATAGATGTAGCTCATACGCGATATTTCGGGGTCGGTACCCGCCAAATGCTGTAGCAGTCAGCGCCTTGGGTCCACGGGGACTCTTTAAATCGAGAAAGATAAGACCGGAAGTCGTGCACTCGCTCGGCATGCCATTGGGCTGTCGATGCACTCCAGGCCACCGCTGCGCGTCGATGCTTCACTGCTAAACGAGATTCCTTTCGAAGTTCAACCTCCTCAATCCTGAAACAGCTTCTGAGCCGGCCAAGATCGGGGGGCAGAACCAGACGATGCCCGAATACAATCCCTACGCTGGCTACTATCCTTCCGGCAACCGAGAGCTCGATCGGCGCCAATCTCGACACGATCGTCGCCGATCCCGGCTATCGTGGCCACAACGGCCCGAAGGACAAGACCTTCAAGGTCCGTGTCGCCGGCTACAGGCGCGGCCTCACCAGACCGTCAAGCGGGCGGTGCGACGGGGGCCGCCATCGAGCCCGTCATCGGCCATCACAGGACCAATCACCGCATGGGCCGCAACTTCCTGGCTTCGAGCAAGGCGATGCCGTTAACGCCGTGCTCGCGGCCGTCGGCTACACTTTCAGCCTCCTGCTCAACTGGCTGGGCCTAATGACGCTCCGTGCCCGAAAGTTGTGGCCGCCATTCCTCAAAAATCGCTGCTGCCGCCTTCGTCGGCTGTTTGCTGGAACCCGCCTGTCCATTCGCGTTGCGAGCCTGCATGTGCGATCGAATAAACTTCTGGAGAAAATATTGCGCCTTGCGCTCGTTGCCGACGGCCGCCGTCACTTCCGCCGCCGCGCGAACACCGGCCTTTCCCAAGGCCTCGCGCAAGCAGGCTTCGATCTTGTCGAGCGCCTTGCTGCGCGAATTTGCACGCCCGGCAGCCAGAATCTTGGCAAGCGGCCCTGCTTGTTCCTCCGTCGGCGCCGCCATTCTTCGTCCTCCTCCTTGACGAAAGCGCGGAGTGCGAGGCCGAAAATAGCTATCGCACCACTTGCGTCGCTGGATGCTCCCGCTGGCGCCAGACAGCCGTGCCGCGCTGAGCGGTCCTCCTCTGCCTCCCGACGAAACAGGTGCCCTCGCGGCGCGGGGATTCGCTTCCGAGTGCCTTGCGCTCGCCGACGGCCCTTTCCCGCGTGCCTGGACGGAAGCCAGGAGGTGCGGGGTGACGCCACTCCCGTGGATGCTCATGCTTGAACGTCGACCGTCCGAGTGGACTTGGTTGCCCGTCCGCCGCTCCCTGAAGAGGGCGGGCATCGACGCTCCCACAACGGGAGCCCACCAGTTCCGGCACGGGCTTGCCTCAGAGATGCTGCGTGGCGGCGCCTCGCTGGGCGAGATCGGTGAAGTCCTGGGGCACCGTCATGTGCAGACAACGGCGATTTACGCCAAGGTCGACCTCAACGCGTTGCGAACATTGGCTTTGCCATGGCCGGGAGATGCCCAATGAGCACACTCCGACAGGCTGTTCAGGACTACCTCGAGATGCGGCGAGGGCTGGGTTTTAAGCTGCGAGAAACAGGAAAGGGGTAATTACTCACGCCCTTGTCAGGGGCAAGAATCCCTGAATCTATGTGGATATGGATCGCACTGATTTGCAGCGTCTGACGAAGGAAGAGTTGATCGATCTGGTGCTGCGGATACAGCGGCCAGAGAAGACATCGCGCACGTCGTCCAAGCCACCTTCGAGCGATCGCAAGGCGCGTCGGGACAGGGCAAAGCCTGGCGGCGCTAAGGCGGGTCATAAAGGTCACAGCCGCGCCATGAGTGAGGATGCCGATC
>NZ_QZWZ01000076.1 GCF_003601975.1 Mesorhizobium waimense | reverse complement strand
GCTGGCAAAGGACTTCGAGCGATCAATCGAATCCGCACAGGCGTGGATCTACATCGCAAACATTCGCATGCTCACCCGAAGGCTCGCAAGGGCATGAAAACACGACGGTCATTCTGATTCAGACACTCAAGCGAAACCGACGTTGTTGCAAACGCGCAACGGATCCTGCCGATTTGATGATCTGGAAAGGTTTTTGCCAGAGCGCGGGATGAGGAAGGTCGTCAACGTCGTTGAAACCTTTGGCGCCTCTTTGGTCGGGCGCTTGGTAGACTGGAGGGCGGAATGACCCTGGTGAAGCTCGCGACGTGCCTGTTGCCGCCCAATCGGGCCGCCGCCCGATCAGTTGCGGCGCACGCCACCCCCAGCGGCGCATCCTCGGTGCAATTCGGCGACCGGCTCGTCTACATTGGCACCGAAGGGCAGTGGGACGGCATTGCGCGCTCTGCGGTCCGTGCCCGCCTCGAATTGCGCGAGCTTCCCGGCTTGATCGAGCTGGAGCGCATGCATGTGGTTATCCAGAAAGGCCGTCTGTTCCAGCGCGAGCACCCTGATGTCCCGGTGCTGGTCGACAAAGGTCGGTATCTGTTGGTCGACATCGATCCTGTCCTGGTGCATCGCATGGCGGACAGGAGGGACCCTTGCTTTTCCGTCCGCGCGCTCGAATCGCTAGACACAGTCGCGAGCGGCCGGGATCGCATCGTCTTCGAAGCGCGCGACAGTGGCGCAGAACGGGCGGGGAGGGCTCCCGACCCTGCCATTCAGGCATTCGTTGACCGGATCTCGCGAGCGACCTACGAGCCTGATCTCGCCGAGCTCGTCGCGCTCCCGACGCGCTTCTCGACGAGCTCCCACTATCAAAAGGCTTGCGACATCGTCGAGCAAAAGCTCGCATCGTTCGGCTATACCACCGCGCGCCAGACGGTCTCCGTTAACGGATCACAGAGCGCGAATGTCATCGCGCGCCGCGCCGGTACCGGCCAGCCACCGCGCGCCACCGTGCTTGTGACAGCGCATCTCGATTCCGTCAATCATGACGGCACCCCCACGTCGCCAGCGCCCGGCGCGGACGATGACGGCAGCGGCAGCGCGGGCGTAATCGAGATCGCCCGCGCGCTGAAGGACCTGACGAGCAGCAGCGATCTCGTTTTCGTTCATTTTGGTGGCGAGGAGCAGGGTCTTTTCGGCAGCAGGCATTTCGTCAGGTCGCTCTCGTCCTCACAGCGATCGAGCGTCCGCGCCGTCGTCAACATGGACATGATCGGCAGACAAAATACGCCTGCTGCGACAGTGTTGCTGGAGGGGCGCACGCTCTCTCAGGCCGTGTTGGCTGGGCTCGCAGCCGCGGCGTCACGCTATACGAGCCTCGCTGTCGAGACTTCGATCAATGCAGCCAACAGCGATCACGTCTCCTTTCTTGACGAGGGAATTCCGGCCGCGCTCACGATCGAAGGGGCCGACAGCACCAACGACGAGATACACAGCGCTCGCGATACGCTCGATCGCATGAATTTTGATCTGGCGCTGGAGATCCTGCGCATGAACACGGCGTTCGTTGCAGGGGCCCTCGGCCAACCGGAGCAGACCGAAGAGCTGGGCTGAGGGAGATATCAATGATAGTTTTTGTTCTGCGCCATGCCGACCGCAATGCGGAGGCTGATGCATTATCGGCCGTCGGCGCGAAGCGGGCCAGGTTGCTGGCAAATATGTTGGCCGAAAGCGGGGTGAGCAAAGCCTTCTGCAGCGATGCGCTGCGCACGCATCAGACGCTCGCGCCGCTGAAGCAAACGCTCGGCGGTCGACTTTCCATTACCGAGTTCTCGGCCGCAGGGCAGAGTGGTCCGGATGGCCACGTCGAGGCCGTTGTGGCAGCCATACAGGCCCTGCCGTCCGATACGATTGCAGTTGCGGTCAGCCATAGCGATACGGTCGGCCCAATCGTTGAAGGGCTTGGCGGCGGCGGGACCGATGCCATTGGCGATACCGAATTCGATAGGCTGCTGGTCCTTTTCATTCCGCCCGACGGCCGCAAAACTCTGCTACAGTTGCGCTACTGAGCACCGTTTCTCTTGGCGGGATGGTTGATGTTGGCGGGAATGATCGCCCATCCGCGCGCTACCTCCTCGCGGACGAATTCGGGGATAGCCCCGCCGAAGGCCTCGCCATCGCGCTTGCCTGATCGCCTTCGACGAGGCTGGAGTCACCTTCCGCTATAAGGACTATCGCCGCGACGGTGTCGAGCGCCAGCGCGCCATGACGCTCTGCGCTGGCGAGTTCATCTGCCGCTTCCTGCTCCATGTCCTGCCGCCCGGCTTCCACCGCATCCGCCACTACGGCCTGCTCGCCGGTTCCGCCCGCAAGGCCAGCCTCGCACTCGCCCGCGAACTGCTGAACGTCGCTCCGCCGCCCGATGAGGACACCCCAGAAGATCCGGCAGACGTCCGCCCGCCTTGCCCTTGCTGCGGTGGACGCATGGTCGTCATCGAGAGGTTCGAACGGTGGTGCCAGTCTCGTGCACCACCTGCCTCAAGAGCGCCGAACCGGGAGAACGCCCCATGACCCGGCATGGCCAAGTTGCTCGTACGACCGCGCCACGCCGGCTTCGGTCAACGGGATGTTATGTGCACGTTGCCGTGGCGCTAGTCGTCACGCACACCAATCCCGTCGGAATCACGTCGACCGGCTCTGCGACCTGGCCCGGAAGCCGCTTCCACGACACGCCTATCGCATCCTGTGCGGAAGTTCGCGACAGGCGCTGGCACACCCCGAAACACAAATCCCCATAGCTCACCGCCTGCGGCCCGCGGGTTCCTGCATGAGAGACTTTCGTACGCCTGACGGCACCCGAAACCCTTATATGGGAATGGTCAACCACAAACGGCATCACGCAAGCGTAGCAAATTAAATCGGAAAGGTGAAGAAAAAGCGATTTCAGGACGAATCCTGCTTTTCATGGTCAAACAAAATATTGAATTTCATTTTATTTTTGCTAGACTTGAGTTCGATCTGTTCTGAGGGGTTGGGTAATGGCTATTCGGCGAGACGCAACAACTCTTGGTGCCGGTTGGAATAAGACGCTAGTCAATTATGCTCTCGCGGTTCGCGCACTGGACCAATTGCCATTCGATGATCGCAACTCCTGGCGCTTTCTGGGGGCGATGCATGGCTTTGACGCACAACTTTGGGAATCGGTCGGATTGCTATCCGACCACGAAAAGATCCCAGCTGACATCAACGGCGACTATCGCAACCAGTGCCAGCACGCGAGCTGGTATTTCGTTGCGTGGCACCGCGGCTATGTTGGCACGTTTGAGGCGATCGTGGCGGCTAAGGTCAAGGAACTGACCGGCGACGACTGGGCGCTGCCCTATTGGAACTACCTCGATTCGACCAATGCCGGTGCGCGCAAACTGCCACAGGCATTTCCTGGCCGACACTATGCCCGACGGTACGGAAAACCCGCTGAAATATTATCGCGGGATAGCGATGCGCGACGCCGCCATGACCGCGATCAAGCCGGGGTCGCGCGACAAGTTCGACCTCGATTCGATGGACGAAGATGATTTTCTGGTCGGCAACCAGGGTGGGATCGGTTTCGGCGGAGGCATTTCGGGTGGGTTCATCCAGTTCGGCAACTGGACCGGAGATCTCGAGCAGAACCCGCATAACATCGTCCACGTGCTGGTGGGCCGAGGCGGCGGCTGGATCGGTAATCCGATCACAGCGGGCGTCGATCCGCTGTTTTGGCTTCACCATTGCAACGTCGACCGGTTGTGGCAAGCTTGGATGGGCGCGCCCGGCAAGCATATGGTCAACGACCCGCGCTGGAACCACGGGCCGGCCGACCGCGCTTTCATCATGCCAGTCGTGGGCGGCAATAAACCGGGTATCAGCTTCGGTGGGCAGGATTGCCTTGCAGGGGGCCTGTTCTTCCCGCAATACGACGATCTCACCAAGGGAACAGGGGTCACTCAAGGAGTTCAAGCCGTGACGCGCGTCAGCATGGGGCCGTCGGAAAGCCAGACAGTTGAAGTGATTGGCGCCAACGCCGGACCTGTCCGGGTGAGCGCTGAGCCTGCCATGACCGAAGTCGCGGTCGACTTGCCGGGGGCCAATGCGGCGGTGTTGTCGATGGGAGTGACCGAGCCAGGCGAGGAAGTCTCGCGGCTCTATCTTGCGCTCGAATCGGTAAAGGGTGACCTCGCGTCAGGCATGCTCGATGTCTACCTTGATCTGCCCGAAGGCGCGAAGCCGGAGGAGCACGCCGAGAAGCATGTCGGCAGCGTGGCGTTGTTCGGTCTCAACGTCGCTTCGAAGCCGGATGGTCCGCACGGCGGCAATGGGCTGAGCTACACCATCGACATCACCGACCAAGCCAAACAGTTCACCGCAGCGGGCTTGGGCAAAGGCCTACTCAAGGTCACGCTGCAGACGCGCGACGGCCATTCGGGTGACGCCACGATCACGGTCGGCCGGTTAAGCCTGCTCAAGCGCACCGGCAAGGTCGGTTGATACGCGGGGCGCGGCAATGACCGGCTTGATCGAGCACTTTCGCCGCCCACCGTGGCCAGCGCTGCTGGGTGTCAGCGCAGCGGGCTACGTGATCTGGCTGTTGGGCTCGATCGGCGTTCTCCCGGCTGCCGTGTGCGTTACCGGCGCAGGAGGTTGGCCCGGTGGCGCTGAACTGTGGGAGGTGGTCGCGGCTACGCTCACGCTCAACGCGCCCGGATCACTGCTGACAGGTTGGAGTATGATGCTTGTGGCGATGATGTCGCCTTTGGTGGCGGCGCCGATTGTGCATGTCCAGCAATCGAGCCTGGCCCGGCGCAGGGCGCGTGCAGTCGCCGGCTTCCTTGTAGGCTATTCGATGGTATGGCTCGCCATGGGCGTCCCGCTCGGATTGCTCGCACTGCAAGCGCAAGCCGCCTTTGGCCCTTCGGCATTCCCGCTTGCCGTCGGAGTGGCATTGATATGGAGCGCGAGCCCCGTGCACCGGCGGTTACTCAATCGCGCCCATCGCTCACGGCCGATCAGCCTGTTCGGCATGCGCGCGGACGGTGATTGCCTTGTCTTCGGAATCGAACACGGCCTGCTGTGTGCCGCCACCTGCTGGGCATGGATGCTGGTGCCCCTGCTGGCCGCAGACTGGCATTTTACGGCGATGCTGGCGACCGGAATCGTCCTGCTGGCCGAGCGGCTGAGCTTGCCCCGGACGGCACAGTGGCGCATGCCCGTGGCCATGTCGCTTGCTCTGCGCCTGCGCGCGCACCTCTTTCCGCTCGTGTTGAACCGGCGTCATGGCTAGGCGTGTCTGCTTGGCGATAGGCGTCGGCATCGTCGACCCGCCCACCCCAGGCTCGGCGATGAAGTTCGGCTATCTCAGCGGTGCCCCGATCGCGGCCAAGAATCTCGGCGAATGGGCCCGCAGCGCCGGCTTCGGCGACGCCAATGTGCGGATCGTGACCGACGAATACATCGGCAACAAGCCCAACCCGGTCACCCGCGAACGGGTTCAGGCCGCGGTGGATGAGCTTTTCCCGGACGCGGCGGAGACGGTCACCCACCTGATCCTCGGGTTCTGCGGCCACGGTCTCACCGATGAGAACATCAAGGCGATTTCCTGGCTGTTCAGCGATTCGCTGGCGCAGAAATACCGGGTCAAGGCAGACCTGTTCTATTCGGAGCTACTCTTGCACGGCATCGAGCGGCTTACCCTGGTCAGCGATGCCTGCCGCGAGGCGCCCAAGGATGTGAATTTGCAGCGGCTCGACGCGGTGCGCGGGATCGTCGTCCAAGGCCAGCAGGTTGACAGCCCGCGGTTCGACAGCTTGGTTGCCTGCCAAGATACCCAGTTGGGGTTCATGGTCGCCGAGCAGAACAATCCGGCCAAACCCGGCAAGTGCGTATTTTCCGGCGTGGTCGCCGACGCCCTGTGGGGAAATGAGCCATCGGCGTTCGACGGCGACCAGATCACGGTGCGCAGCCTGGGCGATTGCCTTCAGGAACGCACGCCCAAAGTGGCCGAAAAGTACCGGCTCAAGCTATTTCCCGACTGCATGACCAACCCGGCGCCGGCGATCCTCTACGATAAGGCCGCAGCACCAGCGGGCCCGCCAGTCCTGCAGGCATGGCCGTCGGTGGGAACTTCATCGGTGATGGGGATGATCGAGGAGGCCGCAGCGGCCCCGGCCGATGCTACTGAGGCGCTCCAGCGGTTCAACACCGACGCCGACTTTCGCGCCGACGTCCTTGGCGCCGGGTATGCGTTGCTGCCCGGCGAAGCGGTCTTCGTGGGCTTGCCCAAAGCGAGCGCTCCGGTCGTGAGAGGGCTCGTCGCGCTTCAGGCCGATCGCGCCGGGTGGGGACCAAAAGCAAAGAGGTTCGAGCGCGGTCTAGTAGGTCGGTTGGCGGCTGAAGCCGCCAAGAGCGCGCGCAACAAGGCAAGCGGCGACGTTGGGCGGAGCTTGAGCCAGCTCCGCACACCGGAGCAAGAAGGCCGCTCGAACCTGATCGTGGCCGAGGCCGGCGCGACCATTTGGTCTCGGCGCGGCGCTGCGCCCGGCACTCGGACCCGCGCACGCGAGGGGTTTCGAGTTCCGGATTCCCCTGCCGGCGCGCCTAATCTCGTCGAACTCTCTGACGGAAGGTTCGTGCCGTGGGTGCCTTATAGCGGGCTCTACACGGTCATGAAGCGCAGTCGGCTGGGCGACGTTTTCCAGGCCTACGGGATGCCGATCCTGGGCATGTCAGCCAACTTCACGAGCGGGGTCCGGACGATGGCAGACTTCGCGTCGGGCCAGATCGTGCCGGGGGACGTGGCTCAGCTCGCCGCCGGATTGCGCGACAGCAAGCACCGCGATCCGGTGCTGGGGGTGATCTGCGCCTATCTCTATCGCGCCGTGGCGGACTTCGACAACATCCGGCGGATGGGATATTACTACGTATACAATGCGCAGCCGATCCCGTTCGACATCGTGCTCCTCGGCGAAATGAAGGTCGTGCGAGCGGCCGGTGGCGGGTTCACCGTTCACGTTCCAGCGGTGAAAGAGGGAGACGAGTACGCCGAAAGGGGGCTGCCAACCTATGCATTTGCGCAGACGCCAGCCGTCACAGGGACGGTAGGGGGATGGTGCCCATGGCTTGGCATTGGTTGGGACTATGTCGGGGAACCGCGCCAAGACTGGGCGGTGCTGGTTGAAGGCCTCGCCGAGCTGGCAAGCAAGGTCCATCGTCGCGGTTTTACCTGGCTGCCGAAGCAGCAGGGACGTATGTTGGCGCGGCAATGGGGGCTCGGGGCTCCGATGCGTCATAGAGGGTAGTGACCGCTGCAGCCTCGGGTTTGTTACATGGTCAGTATGGCGGCTTTGCGTGAGTGGTAGTTTCGGAGCTGTTCTTCCGCAAACCGCCCGAAGCGAAACTTCGAAAACGGACTGACCGCTCCCGGTCCTGGCTGTGTGAAAACGTGCGAGTCAGGTAGGATTCTCTCGTGGGGACGCGGGAGGATTGGATGGGTCGTTTTGTCGAGGGGGCCGATCGCTCGCAGCTCTGTTTCCTTCCCGAATGTCTCGAGGACTGGGTGGATGAGGACAACCCGGTTCAGGTGATCGAGGCCTTTGTCGAGGCGTTGGACCTGCCGGCGCTCGGCTTCGACGGTGCGACGCCGGCGAATACGGGCCGGCCGGCCTACCATCCCGCCGTGCTGCTCAAGCTCTACATCTACGGCTATCTTAACCGGGTGCAGTCGAGCCGACGGCTCGAGCGCGAGGCTGGGCGCAACGTCGAGCTGATGTGGCTTCTCGGCCGGTTGGCTCCCGATCACAAGACGATCGCCGACTTCCGCAAGGACAATGGCCGTGCCCTGCGCCAGGTCTGCGTTCGCTTCGTTGCTCTTTGCCGCCAGATGGGCCTGCTCGCCGGCGGCACGGTCGTGGTGGATGGGAGCAAGTTCAAGGCGGTTAACAACCGGGACAGGAACTTCACCCACGCCAAGATGGCGCGTCGATGAAGGAGGAGGATCGCCTCGGACTCGGCGTCCAAGGTGATGGCGCGCAGTGGCTCGCCGAAGCGCGGCAGATGCTAGATTTCAATCTGAAGCGCCTGGCGCACAGAGCACGGTCCGGGAAGCTCGAAGGTGTTCGTCTTGAAGCCGGTACACTGACCGTCACGCCGACCGCCGGCGAAGTCCCTGCTGCCGCCGAGGAATTTAATGCCGGGATCAGAGATATGTATCCAATGGTTGAGGTGCCAGACCTCTTGAGGGAAGTGCACAATTGGACTGGTTTTCCGACCACTTCACGCATGTCCGCACAGGCGACATCCCACGAAATGTCTCAGCCATTCTGCCCGGCGTGCTGGCCGAAGCGAATGGCGAGCGCATCCAAGGACATCAGCGCTCACCAGATCGGATGGATGAGAACCTTCCACGCCCGATCGGAGACCTATCGCGCGGCGCAAACATGCATCACCGATGCGCACACCCGGCATCCGCATTCTCGACTTTGGGGGAACAACTTCATCGTCCGATGGCCAATTTTTCCGCGCGAGCGACCGAGCCGCAAAACGCGGCGACATCAATTTACATTACGGCAGCGAACCAGCCTCGAAGTTCTATAGCCATCTGTCAGATCAGTACGGCTACTTCAGCATTCTGCGCATCAGCCCGACCGAAAGCGAGGCGGCCCATGTGCTGGACGGTCTGTTCGATCAGGACACGATCCCAACATCCAGGAATACTTTACCGATACGGGCCGAGCGAGGGATCACGTCTTCGGACTGTTCGCCCTGATCGGCAAACGCTTCGCTCTGCGGTTGCGCAACCTCAAGGACCGGAAGTTCCACACGTTCGAAAAAGGCGATGCATATCCGACGCTGTCGAACCACATTGGCGCGCCGTTCAACACCGCGTTGATCCTTTACATTGGGACGATCTGCTCGATCTGGCGGCGTCGATCACGACACGATCCGTGGTGCCATCAACAATCCTGAAGAAGCTATCAGCATCACCGAAGGAAAGCCAACTTGCCAGAGCTCTACGCGAACTCGGTCGGATCGAACGGTCCCTCTTCATGATCGAGTGGTATTCAAGTCCGGCATTGCTCCGGCGCTGCCAAGCCGGTCTCAACAAGGCCGAGGCGGCGCACAAACTTAAGCGCGCGGTCTTCTTCCACGAGCGCGGCGAAATCCGTGATCGATCGTTCGAGTGCCAGGCGTTCCGCGCTTCCGGTCTCAACCTCGTCGTCAGCGCAATCGTACACTGGAATACGGTCTATATCGAACGGGCCATCACCCACTTACGCAAAATGCAGCGAGATTCCGGATCGCCTGCTCAAGCACGTCTCGCCGCTGAGCTGGGAACGCATCAATCTGACCGGCATCTACACCTGGGATGCAGAACATCAGATGCCTGAAGGCTTCCAGTCGCTCAGACTTCCGACTCGGTTACGCCACGCCGCCTGACGTTCACGCTTCGTTTGATCCTTAGCGTGTCGCTGGGAACAGTTCTTGTTCCAACCCGAGATCCCTTCACTTCGGGAGGAGCTCAGTGATTCCCGGACGCTGCTCAAGAAGGGGTTCGGGGTGAAGTCTCGCGCGCTCGGCCTGGAGCGGCAGATCGCCGCCGACCAAGGTGATGCCGAGGCGAACCGGGCGCGCATCGAAAGCCTGCGGCAGCAGATCGCGGAGGCCGAGGCTCAGATCGATAATGTCCGCGCCACGCAGGTAGAGACGGCCTCAGAGGATCTTCGCGAAGTTCAGATCAAGGCTCGGAGCTCGAGAAGGCGCTGTTGAAGACCGGTGCAAGTGCGAAGCGCATATCATCCGCTTTGATATAAGTCATACTTATCTCAGAACGCGTCTTTTTCAGATTTCTTCTGCAATAGGGACCCCCTATTATCAGCGGAACCTAAAGGTTGGTCTTCACATAAGCCGTATGTGACCGACCGGTTGGAAACAGCAGAAGCAGGATTCTATTATGTCAGCGATCGACTCCCCTGCAACGCGCCGCCGTGGTGGCCGTACATCGCTTATGGCTGCCCGAGGGGCCGAAAAGACTCCGCGTCTATCGACCATTAACTACGCTATCAAGCCAGTAGAGGCCGTTAGTGCCGATCAACTCGAACGCATTCATCTAGCCTCCCTCGCAATTCTGCGTGAAATCGGCATTGATTTCCGAGATGAGACCGCCCTTCGGCAGTGGCGCGAAGTGGGCGCCGATGTGCGGGGCGAGCGGGTCCATTTAGAGCCTGACATGATTATGGGTCTGATCTCTAAAGCACCGCGCAGCTTTGAACTGAGATCCCGCGATCCCGATCAGCGCGTTACCATATCACAAGAGACATTGACCTTTGGCACTATGCAGGGGGCCCCAAATGTTCGGGACGTCAACGGCGTCCGAAGGTCGTCGACCATGGAAGATCTTCGGGACGTCAACCGGCTGACGCAGATGCTTCCAGGCTTTCACGTGGCTGGCGGCTTCACATGCGAACCCACGGACATCGCCGTTCCGTGGCGCCATCTTCACATTAATCGTTCGAGCCTCGTCGAGACGAACTTGCCATACTTCGGTCTGACCACAGGACAGCAACGAGCGGAGGACTCGATTGCCATGGCTCGGATCGCCTATGGCGAAGAGTTCATGAAGTCCAATGCTGTCATAATCGGGCAGATATCAGGCAACTCGCCGCTCGTTTGGGATGCGACCATGCTTGAGGGCCTACGGGTTTATGCCGAGGCAAATCAGGTCGTCTTACTGTCTCCTTTCGTGCTCGGTGCGGCAAACACGCCTGCGGATGTTGCGGCTACCGCCGCTCAGCTAAACGCCGAGGCGCTGGCAGGGCTGGCTTATACGCAGCTCGCAGTTCCCGGCACCAAGATGATTTACGGACAGTATTCTGTCTCGGTGTCGATGCGCAGTGGAGCGCCTATGTCGGGCATGCCTGAAGTTTCACTGCTGAACGTGCTGGTGGGGCAATTGGCCAGGCGATACGGCATTCCCTGGAGAACGACTGCGTCGCAGTCCTCGGCGAAGACCTTTGATCCTCAGTCAGGTTACGAATCGGCGATTGCCTATATGTCCGGCGCTACAGCCAAGTCGAATCTCTTCTTGCATGCTGGTGGCTGGGACGAAGCTGGGCTGGTCTGTTGCCTGGCCAAGTTCGTAGCCGATGCCGAGCAAAACCTGCTGATCGCGAAGTATGCCCAAGGTGTCTCGTTCGATCATTTTGATGACGCTTTAGAAGCGATCCGCCGGATCGGTCCGGGAGGGCACTATCTTGGCGATGCTTTCACTCTCAAGCGCTTTAAGGAAGCTTTCATATCTCCGGAGCTCCTGGATTATTTGAGTTACGAGCAGTGGAAGGCTAAAGGCTCAAAAGATATGGCCCAACGCTGCCGTGAGAAAGCGAAGGCCACGCTGGAAAGTTATGAACCGCCTCAAATCGATGTGGCGGTACGCGAAGAATTGGACGCATTCGTTGCAAAGCGCCAAAACGAGATATCGCCCAGCCTGGCTTGAACCTATTTGAAGGGCCCCTTTGATGAGGTTTTGAACGCCTGTTTCGATCTCCCAAGCTGCAGGCGTACCCTGCGGGCACCCGCGGGGTGGGTGCCCGCAGTTTAAAACACAGTATACATTCCCGGGTGAGACCATGTCTGACGAACAAATCTTTCTTTCCGAGCTTTCCGACGACGAGTTGGTGCAGCAGATGCACGACGACCTTTATGACGGGTTGAAGGAAGAGATCGAGGAAGGCACCCACATCCTGCTCGAGCGCGGCTGGGCGCCCTACAAGGTGCTGACCGAGGCGCTGGTCGAGGGCATGCGCATCGTCGGCGAGGATTTTCGCGACGGCATCCTGTTTGTTCCTGAGGTGCTGTTGTCGGCCAATGCCATGAAGGCCGGCATGTTCATCCTGCGCCCGCTGCTTGCCGCCACCGGCGCGCCGAAGCAGGGCAAGATGGTGATCGGCACCGTCAAGGGCGACATCCACGACATCGGCAAGAACCTCGTCGGCATGATGATGGAAGGCGCTGGCTTCGACGTGATCGATCTCGGCATCAATAACGCGGTGGAAAAATACATGGCGGCACTGGAAGAGCATCAGCCCGACATCATCGGCATGTCGGCGCTGCTCACCACCACCATGCCCTACATGAAGGTCGTCATCGACACGATGAAGGAAAAGGGCATTCGCGACGACTATGTCGTTCTCGTCGGTGGCGCACCGCTCAATGAGGAATTCGGCAAGGCTGTCGGCGCCGACGCCTATTGCCGCGACGCAGCGGTGGCGGTTGAAACCGCGAAGGACTTCATGAAACGAAGGCATAACACTCGGTCGGACCGGTAATTGGTCGCAACTTCAAGCCGAGAGTTCCAATGAATGTTCATTCGAACGCACGATTCGTGAGCTCAGGCGTTCTCGCGGTCGAGGCTGCGTGCCAAGAACTACCTAACGTCGCCATACTGATTGTGCCGGGCTTCTCGAATCTGGCCCTGGGCGCGTTTATAGAGCCGTTAAGCGTGGCAAACTCGCTGATTGGACGTGAGGTTTTTCGCTGGAGAGTGATGAGCCTTAACGGCAAGTCCGTTGTCAGCGCGAGCGGTATTGTGGTTGAGCCCGCAGGAAACTTGGCCGATTTGAATCGCGATCAGACGTATGACCATTTTGTTGTTTTTGCAGGCCAGGCAATAGATCGACGAGTTTTGCCCGAGCTAAATCTCGCTCTACGTAGCGTTGCTCGTCGAAATATTAGGATTACCGCTATTGGTACGGCGACATGGCTCCTCGCACATGCCGGCCTGCTGAAGGACACCCGCTGCACTATCCATTGGTCACAAATGGCGGCTTTTTCCGAAACCTTTAAAGATACAAATATGTGTAATGCCCTTTTCGTAAGGGGCGAGAAATTCTCTACGTGTGCCGGCGAACTGGCCGCATTTGACTTCGCATTGGACCTGATGAGCCGTCACATCAGTGCTGACGTGTGCAAGGACGTATGTCGTTATGCGACTGCAGTCACCCGCCGTTCCGGACACGACCGTCAAACGACCCCGGCTGGTCTTGCGGTCGCCGGCGTAAGTACGAAACTGGCTGCTGCGATCAATCTGATGGAGGATAACATCGAATTCCCTCTAGATCTCGCGAAGCTCTCAAAGCTATGCAAAATTTCCACCCGACAGCTCGAACGTTTGTTTATGGAGCACGTCGGCAGTTCCCCCGCAAAGCATTACAGACGCATCAGACTTGAACATGCGCGCCGACTGGTAGAAGGAACGAGCCTAAGCCTCACAGAGATCGCGATAGCCTGTGGCTTTATGTCGGCATCGCATTTCTCGAAGTGCTTCCGAGAAATGTATGGAGCCGCTCCTAGCCATTGCCGATAGGTGCCGGTCTGATGCTACGGAGGTCCATGCGAACGGTGCACCTTCGATTGAGCGAGAACCCAATCGAGCAGCTTTTTGGTTTTTTCGCTCTCACCGATGCGGTCGTTGGCAACGAGGAAAAAAGCCCGACCGGTTTCGATCTGATGCGGCAAAGGGCGAATGAGACTTCCGTTATCCAAATGAAAACGATTGGTGAAGGACCAGCCTAATGCTACGCCTTCGCCCAACAGGGCCGCCTGAATGCCCAGTTGATAATCAGTAAAAACTATATCCCGCCGAATTTGACTCGGATCTCCACCGGCAAGCTCGATCCATTCAGACCAGCTCATGCGCTTGCGATGAGCGTCGGATGAATGAATAAGTTGATGGTGATTGAGGTCCTCAATGGTGTGCAATTGCGGATGCGCCGCCAAGTAGGCTGGTGAGCACACAGGAAAGATCACTTCGTCGCTGATAAACCAAGTATTGGCTTGGTTAAAATCCCGTTTTCGTATCCAAATTGTCACGTCAATCTCATGATCCGGCTCGACGTCCCTGTCAGTTACAACGATTTTGAGCCTGATATCCGGGTGAATCTGCTGGAAATGATATACCTGTGGTGCCAGCCAGTGCGCTGCAAGCGTTGTCGACGCCGCAAAACTGAGGTACTTCGTACCCCGTTCTGAGATATTCTCAAGTGTTTGCTCGATACGTCGAAATCCAGCCCGCACGTCGTCGTATAATTCGGCGCCCGCTTCAGTTAGCCGGACGCCTCGGTTGTCTCTTATAAAGAGTATAACTTTGCAGTGCTTTTCCATGGTCTTGATTGCCAGGGATACGCTCGGTTGCGTTACGTTCAATTCCATGGCGGCGCGCTTGAAGCTGAGCGTGCGGGCTGCAGCCTCGAAAACAAACAACGAATGTGTGGACGGAACCAGGGATCGTAACTTCGACATTAAGTATGTATATATCAACTCCAGCTTGGTTGGCTATTATCCTTGGTGCCTATCAGCGGAACTCAACCCAAAAAGGGGAGGCTCATCGGCCCTCCGCCTTCTGTGTGCCTGGGTGTGAGGACCAGTGTTCTGGCGACTTAAAAATCGTGGTATAAGTGTCACTTATATCAACCTATATCTTTTCCGGCTACAGCAGCATGCAATCCAATCTTAAGCTTCGCGAAGGTGTCCGCGCGTATGGGCTGTATTCCAGAGCCATATCGGTGGGGCCCGAAACCCCTTGTTCCGTTGATCGCGGTCCAGGTGGTCATCACCAGCCATATCACTCGGAGGTTCGGATGAAATTCTTCAATAGAAAGGGGAAAGCCCTTCCCAAGTCGCTGGAGCGTCTCGCTGAAGAGACAAAACACGGGAAAATGGATCGGCGAGAGTTCCTAGCGCTCGCTTCAATCTTCGGCGCGTCAACAGCAGTAGCGTATTCCATGCTCGGCGACGTGCCGGCCGCACACGCAGATGAGGCGGCGAAAAAGGGTGGGAAGTTGAGGGTCGCAATGCTGGTCTACGGATCGAAGGATCCTCGCGTTAGTGACTCTCCCGAGCTCGGTAACGTCCTTCGCCAATTCTTGGAGCCGTTGGCCAGATATACAAAAGAATTCACGTTCGAGCCGGCCCTCTTGGAGAGCTGGGACGTCAATGATGCTGCGACGGAATACGTTTTGCATGTGCGCAAAGGCGTCAAATGGAACAATGGTGACGATTTTACCGCTGATGACGTAGTGTTCAACCTTAGGCGCTGGTGCGAAAAGGATGTCCCGGGGAACTCTATGGCTGGGCGAATGGCGCGGCTCATCGACGAAAATACTGGGAAGGCAAAGGACGGATCGATCACCAAAGTCGATGATTATACAGTCAAGCTCACGCTCCAGAAGCCCGATATCACCATTATCGCCGGGTTCACGGATTATCCCGGGCTCATTGTTCATCGCGATTTTGAGAAAAACGGGTCTGAGATCCAGACGCACCCTGTCGGCACCGGCCCGTTCGAATTGGTTTCATGGGACGTTGGCCAAAGTGCAGTGTTCAAGCGTCGGGCGGGCGGAAACTGGTGGGGCGGCGAAGTCTTCTTGGACGAGGTTCACTTGATCGACTATGGAACCGACCCGTCGGCCGTTTCCAGCGCTTTCGACTCAGGGGAGGTCGACGCGAACTATCAAACCTATCCCGGCCACATCAAAGAGTTTGAGAGTATGGGTTTGGTAACGTCCGAAGCCAAGACGGCGACCACCGTTATATGCCGTACCAAAGTTACAAATAAGCCTTACGACGATCGGCGCGTACGCAAAGCTCTGCAACTGGCGGTCGACAACAATACTGTGCTGCAGATTGCATACAACGGCCTAGGTACCGTTGCCGCAAACTATCACGTCGCGCCGCTACATCCGGAGTATTATCCGCTTCCGCAGAAGAAACGTGATGTGGAAGCTGCCAAGCGACTGATGGCCGAAGCCGGCCATGCGGATTTTGAGCACGAAATTATCAGTCCCGATGCCGATTGGATCAAGGACACGGGCGACGCGATCGCAGCACAGTTCCGCGAGGCGGGCTTTAAGATAAAGCGAACCGTTCTGCCTGCCAGCACTTTCTATAACGACTGGTCGAAGTACCCGATGTCGGCAACCAACTGGAACCACCGACCGTTGGGAGTCCAAGTGCTGGAACTTGCCTATCGAAGCGGTGCGGCATGGAACGAGACGTCATGGTCCAATCCGCAGTTCGACGAGAAATTGGATGCGGCCTTGGCAGTGACGGATCCCGCTAGGCGAAAAGATATCATGAAGGACCTGGAATCGATTTTGCAAGAGTCAGGAATCCTCATCCAACCTTACTGGCTCTCGGTGTTTCGCCATTCCACCAACAAAGTAAAAAACTACTCCATGCACCCCACTTTCGATATCGAGCTTGGGAAAGTGTGGCTGGACAACCCCGCCTAACCAACAGCGTGGTCTAAGCGGAGGGCTTCAAAAGCAGCCCTCCGCTCATAGAGGTTTGGTCGGTCTCATCACCGCCCACTAAAATTCCTGCGACCGTCGGCAGCGCGGTTGTCAATCGGCCAATGCGATATTATGCCTGGTATTAGTTC
>NZ_QZWZ01000075.1 GCF_003601975.1 Mesorhizobium waimense | reverse complement strand
GCCCGGCCCCATCCCCTTGATCCTCAAATTGCTTGGTATCAGTTCCCTTCAACAGCCATCCACGAACGGGCTCGACCAAGAAACTACGCTGGAATATATTTTCTGTCTAGCCGACTATTGAGGCGGTTGACAATTTTTTTTCAGAACGGCATGCTTGTGATATGGGGCGTCTGCTGGGCGATAGCGGAGACCTGACCAGGAGACGCCGATCGAGGGCGGTTCGCGGGCCCAAAGATCTAATTCCGGCATCACGGCACTACCGAGGAATACCAGGGTCGAGCGACAATCTTTTTTGAGCCCAGCCACACAGCTTCAAGAGCCGGAGAAAATATATGGAAATGAGAACACCGTATCATTCGATCTATGAAAAACTTAATGCGCCAATTATCGATTTCGGCGGCTGGGGCGTGGCATCGCATATTACATCTCCAGATGCCGAATACCTGATGATCCGAAAGAGTGTCGGATTTGCAGAATACCATTTCCAAAGCTGCTTCGGAGTGTGCGGTCCGGAAGCATTCGACTTTATTCAGAGAATAATCGTCAACGACCTAGGCAAGATCAAGCCTGGCGGCACATTATATTCGAGCATTCTTGATGACCAGGCGAGGCTCATCGACGATGTGATCGTTTTCTGGATGAAGGAAGATCGGTTTATTATTCATGGCGGCATTACGCGAGAGGCGTCTCGCAAATGGTTTGCCGAAAAGTCAGAGGGAAAAAAGGTCTGGGTTACCGAGTTGTCCAATACGTTCCTGTCCATACAAGGACCAAAGTCCATCAATGTCCTTCAGAAGGCGGTCGACATAGCGGACCTTGAGCACAACCGATTGACGCAGCTTGATTTTGAAGGCGTTCCGGTCACGATTGCCCGGGTGGGTTTTTCCGGCGAGCTGGGTTACGAAGTGCATTTCGGCCCCGAATATGCTTTTGGAATGTGGGAGAAGTTCACCCGATATTGCGCCGAATATGGGGGCGGGCCTTTCGGACTCATGGCGGCATTCCCGATTGCGGTGGACAAAGGTTTCCTGTTTGGATCGGATTTTTACGCCGGTGGCTCGCCACTGGAATATGGACTTGGCTGGTCAGTGGCATTCGACAAGGGGTTCTTCCACGGTCGTGATGAAATGCTGCGTCGCAAGGAAACTGGGCTCCAGACCAAACTGGTGGGAATCGAAGCCGACGAAACGGAGCATGCGATCACTGGCGGTCTGCAACTAGCTCACAATGGCAAGACAGTCGGCGCGACCACCAACGGCTGGGTTAGTCCGGTACTGAAGCGAAATCTGGGACGAGCGTGGATAGCAATCGAGTTCGCCAAAGCTGGAACGGAACTGCAGGTAGAGTCGGAAAGCGGACCGAGAACGGTGAAAGTCAAAGAGAGCTATCGCTTCTTTGACCCCAAGAGCGAACGCGTCAGAGTGAATCCGCGTGACATGCTGCAGTCGACGCCTAACTGAACGGTGCGGATCTCGACTGCATTCTTTGGGTGGATGTGGGTAAGCTATTGGAGCCAGGTATGGGCTTTCAGCAGCCTTGTCTGTGAGATCCTGGTCGGAAGCAGAGGTTGTAAAGCTTCAGTGATCCTTCCAGGGCCGGATGACGTGCATGCCCGTCCGACGCCACACGGTCGTGGGCGGATTGTAAGGCAGGGTCGAGAGCGGCAGACCCGCCGGGGACATTGCCAAAGCCGTTGATGTTTGCCAGCGAACGGTTCGCAAATGTATTGACCGATATCGCGACAAGCGATTGCCAGGTTTGCGGGACCGCTCGTCCGGCTCCGGATCGGCTGCGGCGGCAGACGCGCCCATGGCGATTATAGAGATCATCAAAAACGCCTGCAGCACAGGGCGGAGATCGTGGCCGGGCATCCCCCGGCCCAGCTGCGTCGTTTGAGCTTGAACAAGCTCATCATGCAGCCGGAACCGTGCGCCGTATCCTCGGCCAGCCGATCCATTTTGGCGGCTCAGACGGATCGGCAATCGGCTTGTAGGGGACCGCGCCAACGGGCGATGTGCGGGGCGGTAATGGCTGACTGTGGCAAGTGGCTGCGGTTGCGCCCACTCCCGATGCCGTCGCAAACGAATACACCCTTCCAAGTTCGATCCGCTGGCTCCGGAGGTTTTCAACGGAGCCAGCGGACGGGTACAGGCCTTGGACTTCCTTCTTGCAGCCGTGTTTGGTTCGCGGTCAATACACGTCGGCATACGCGGCGCAGCGCGCACTGGTGTCGCGATCGCCCAAGTGCGCAATTTCGGCACGCTTGTGAGCGGTGTACACCGGAACAAAGCTTTCGGGAAACCATCCAGTCACGACCTCATTCTGCTCGAAGCGCTGCAACGCTTCTTCAAGCGATTGGGGCAGCCTTTTATAGCCCCGGGCGGCAAGGTCGACCTCCGAAAGGGAGGATAGGTCCTCCTGCGTCGGCTGGGGGGCCGGCAGCCCCTCTTCTATGCCCTGAGCCCCGGCATGGACGATGGCCGCCAGGGCTAGGTGGGGCGAAGCGGCCGCATCCGCGGCGCGGTATTCGAAGTTGTACTGCCGCGCGACCTTATCGGGGTCTGCAGAAGTCACGGGGCATATCCGGACCGAAGCTTCGCGATCCCGGAAACCGAGGTTGTTGTAGGCAGCACTCCAGCGGTGCGGCGTCAAGCGCAGATAGGAGATGTCGGAGGGCGCCGTCAGCGCTACGATAGAATCGAGGTACTTGAGCAAGCCGGCCGTGAACGACGCGGTTATCCTGGACATTCCGCAAGGGCCCTGCTCGTCGTAGGTTGTGGGCGCGCCGGACTCGTCAACGAAGCTCATATGGATATGAACTCCGTTACCGACGCTGGCCGGATCCAGTATGGGGGAGAAAGTTACCTGTTCGCCGTGGCGTACCGCCGTCATCCGGGTCAATTCCCTCAGTATCAATGCCTGATCCGCAGAGCGGTGACCCTGAGCTGGGCCGTTGGTAACTTCATACTGGTTGGGTCCGTATTCCTTCATGAAGGTATCGGGCGTCAGTCCTGCACTAGCGAGAGCTGACATCAAGGTCTCTCCGAACTGACGCCTTCGGGTGAAGCCGCGCAGAGAGAAGCCATCGGCCATGACCTCACCGCGATCGCGAAACTGGAACTCGTGCTCGAACGCGCTTACGAGGTGGATGCCGGCAGACGCTTGAAGGCGTTCAAGTGCCGCCTTGAGGATCGTGCGGGTGCAGCATTCCCAGGGGCGCCCCTCGAGATCGGTGATTTCGCCTAGCATAAACCGCTCGACAGGGCCGCCGTCTGAAAAGTCGACCTCGACGCCCGCATCTCGGTCGGGAATCAGAAGTAAGTCGCCGAGCGAGCCGAAAGGGCTTGGGGCGATCGCATCAAAACATGTGATCATTACATTCGTAGGTGTCCAACCGACGCCGCGCTTGAGACGCTTGTCAAGGTCCGAAACCGGAAACGCCTTTCCTCGGGTCCTGCCGGCGATGTCAGACGTGGCTGCGAAGATGAGCGGGTTAGAGATCATTGTTGTCCTTTCTTGAAGCTGGCTGGCGCACATCTAAGGTCCGTTACGGATCCTTGGGAAATCCTCGTCGCGGCGCAAGGTCTGTGGATGCCGCTTTTCCATAGCTGGCACCGCCCGATGGAAGACCGATGCTCTGGTTCGAACGACGCGTTATGGAATCGCCGCGTCGGAAACCTGCAGGCGAGGATCTTCCCGGGCGCACCCGCGGCGAACGGATGGCCAACCGCGGTTAGTGATTTGCGGTGGCCAGAATTGCGCACGATACGTCGTAGAGACCGTGCCGTGGCGGGCACATCTGCTGCTCGATTTCGATCTCGCATAGCTCTCTCCATCTCCCGTCCCGAGACAATGCAGAGATGAAAATTTTCTGTCAATTAAAAATGGATGATTGACAATGAAATAATAATTTCGTTCTGTCGACGTGGACAAGATGGGTTCGTCCTCACTGATCCCCGAAGGGAAGCCTTGATGCTTGCCCCGCACTTGCTCCGCGGGAGATGCTTGTTTGTCTAAAAGAATGGATAACGGGATGAGGATGATGCTCTTCCTTGCAGGGTTTGCGCGCACCAACCTACGGCCCGTTGGCGAGAACGAGATTATCGGTCACGGCCGAAGCCTTTTTCAACTTTCTCGGGGCGCCGTCTTTCCGGTCACCCGCACGTGGATACAAGCATGAAGCAAGCTGCCGATGCCCTTAGCTTATTGGGGCCGGGTGATCCTGCGCCGTGCGACATCGTCAATCCTGACGGTTCAAGTCCCGTGCTTCTCGTCTGTGAGCACGCCGGGCAGGCAATCCCAGCCGCTCTTGGAGACCTCGGCATTACGCGCGAGGCGCTCGATGATCATATCGGCTGGGACATCGGGGCGGCAGCTGTTGTTCGCCTTCTGGCTCTGCGACTTGATGCAGTTGCCGTTCTCCAGTCCTATAGCCGCCTGGTCATTGACTGCAACAGGCCGCCCGAGGCACCCGACGCGATTCCTTCGGTTAGCGACGGCAAGACCATACCAGGCAACCAGGAGATCGCGCTTACCGATCGCTTTGTGCGAACGGCGCAGATTTTCGAACCATTCCATGCAGAGATCGACCGCCGTCTGGACAGCGGTCGCCATACCGTGGCGATATCGGTCCACAGCTTCACACCGCGAATGAACAATGTGGCACGCCCCTGGGATATCGGCTTTCTGTTTCGCCTCGATGCAGAGACCCCGATACATCTGAGAGAATCCGTTTTGCGCCGATTTCCCGGCATCGTTGTGGGAATGAACGAGCCCTACCAGATCAGCGACGCTGGCGATTGGTTCGTTCCTCGCCACGGCGAGGCGCGGGGCATTCGTCACAGCCTTATCGAGATCCGCAATGATCATATCCGGACGGTGGAAGGTCAGGAACGCTGGGCCGGTATTGTTGGTGCAGCTATCGAGGATTTCTTAAACGGAGGCCCGAAATGACTCTGACCCGCAACCTGCCACTAATCCCTGATGAGTCGGCACTGTTGTTTGTGGACGTGCAGAACTTCAGCGCCCATCGGAAGGGCTCGGAGTTCGCAGGCCTTTCAGAGGTGGAGTTCGAAACCAGATATGGCTGGTACTTCAACGAACTCGACACCCGTGTCATACCGAACATGCAATTACTACAGGCCGCTTTCCGCAAGGCTCGCATCGAAGTGATGTACACGACGATCGAAAGTCTGACGCTTGACGGGAGGGACAGATCGCTCGACTACAAGATCACCGGCTTCCACGTGCCCAAGGGTTCTTGGGACGGAAAGGTGATCGACGAAATCGCCCCGGAAGGCGACGAGATCGTGTTGCCAAAATCCTCTTCTTCGGTCTTCATCTCCACCCATATCGACTACATCCTTCGGAATCTCGGCGTCAAGCAGTTAGGGGTTTGCGGGCTAATTACCGATCAGTGCGTGGAAAGCGCCATCCGCGATGCTTGTGACCTCGGCTATCTGGTCACGCAAATTACGGACGCATGCCTGACCTATACGCAGGAACGCCACGATAACTCATTGCGCACGATCAAAGGATACTGCCGTCAGGTCACAACCAGCGAAGTTGTTGCGGAACTTCAAGCGTCGCCTTGATATTTCCGCCCTCGACAGTGCCGCTGCTGACTTGTCCAATTCCCGGAGCCGTGTACGCGGCCTGGACTCGGTTTCAAGCTGCAGATGAATTGAAAAAAAATGATCACATCCAGCGCAATGGATTGACATTAAAAATAAAATGACAGAATCATAAGAAAAATAGCGCAGGGGTGTTATGTCTACTCAATCGCGGCGCCATGTTGTCCTTGCCTCCGTCGTCTGGGTCGGCTTGATTGTCCTGGCGTCGCTGGCCGCGGTCCTGCTGGGCGCCTCCAGCGAGCGGGTGCTGACGGTCTTCTTCGTCTCGCTGATCGCTGTCGCGGGCATGGGCGTCTATTGCGGGAACAGCGGTATCCTCAGTTTTGGGCACCTGTCCTTCATGGCGATTGGTGCCTACGCGTCATCAATTCTGACGCTGCCGATACCGACGAAGATAGCCACCCTCCCCAACTTGCCCGCTTGGTTGTCGTCGACTGAAATGGGCCTTATCCCCGCCACGGTGATAGCGGTGCTGCTTACCATGCTGGTCGCCCTTCTCGTGGGGCTGACGTTGCGTAGTATGGAGGGAGCGGTCGCGACTATCTCCACGTTGGGCCTACTCATAATCGTGCATGGAATCCTGATCGGTTGGCGCGACGTCACTCGCGGGTCCGGAACCTTCATCGGCGTTCAGCGGGAAACATCGCTTCTTGTGGCCGCCGTTGGGTGCGCCATCGCATTGGTCGTTGCACGTTTCTATCGCGATTCAGTCTATGGCCTACGCCTGCGGGCAAGCCGCGAGGACAGTATTGCGGCCCGCGCCGCAGGTGTGGATGTCCCCCGGGAAAGGCTGGTAGCCTGGGTTGTGAGCGCCGCCTTCATGGCTCTATCGGGAGCTCTGCTGGCGCACTTTCTAGGCGCGTTTAGCCCCAAGACTTTCTTCTTCGTCGACACATTCCAGCTTCTGGCAATGTTGATCTTGGGCGGAATGACGACCGTTACCGGCGCTGTCAGCGGCGCCGTGATGATCACATTGGTGACGGAGATTCTCCGCAGGCTTGAAGGCGGATTCGACTTCGCCGGTATGCACTTTCCCCAGTTCTTCGGCGCGACGCAGATCGGTATCGCTCTCATCATCCTGTTTGCCATGTCGAGAAAGGCCGACGGGCTGACCGGTCTGAAAGAATGGGAAGAACGCTTGTTCCCCGGCCGAACGAATATCGACCGGAAAGCCGGAGAGCTTGCAATAACGAATGGAGTGGCAACGGTCGGAGTACTCGAGGCCGCCGGCATAATGAAGCGGTTCGGCGGGCTTATGGCTGTAAATAGCGTATCCTTGTCGCTCAGGCCCGGCGAAATTGTCGGCCTCATCGGTCCCAACGGGTCGGGAAAAACGACGCTTCTAAATATATTGTCCGGCGTACTGACTGCGACAGATGGCAAGTTCACGCTGGGGGGCAGTTCGCTGAACGATGTTCCAGCTCATAGGATCGCCGAAAAGGGTATCGCCCGAACCTTTCAGAATATCCGTTTGTTTTCAAATCTGACCGTGTACCAAAACGTGGAGGTTGCAGCGCTTGCGACGCACTGTGGAAACAACGCCCGCGCGCGTGTCGAAGCCGCGCTAACCCGTATGAGCATCGTCGGATTTGCAGACAAGGTTGCCCAAACCCTCTCTTACGGCGATCAACGACGTGTGGAAATCGCAAGGGCTTTGGCGTGCCAGCCCTCTATTCTCTTTCTTGACGAGCCTGCTGCGGGAATGAACCGGGAAGAGACCGACAACTTGATGGCAACTCTGCGTCGTCTCACCACTGATCTGGGGATCGGCGTGCTGCTGGTCGATCATGACCTCAAGCTCATCAACGAACTCTGCGACCGTATCGTGGTGCTCAATGAGGGCCGTGTGATTGCCGAGGGAACGCCGACCACGATCAAGAGCAATCCGGCCGTGATCGAAGCCTATTTGGGAAGGAGTGGCAAATGAGACCAATCCGCCAGGAGGAGATCCAAGTGGCCAGTGCGCTCCTGACAGCAACGTCTCTGAAGGTGCGGTACGGCGCCGTGGAGGCGGTGCGCGGGATCGATTTTGAGATCCGGGCGGGGGAAATCGTAGCTTTTCTCGGGGCCAACGGAGCCGGCAAGTCGTCCACACTTAATGCCCTTGTCGGGTTGGTCGCGCTCGCTTCCGGAAAAGTCGTTTTCGATGGGCATGAAATCACGAATGGCAAGCCCGAAACGCTGGTGTCCGCTGGCCTGACCCTGTCGCCCGAAGGGCGTCGAATATTTCCCACACTCAGTGTCGCTGACAATCTCCGGATGGGAGCATATAGCGTTGTCAGCAAACAGAAGGTGGCCGAGGCCTGGGAACGGGTCTTCGAACTGTTTCCGATCCTGTATGAGCGACGTAACCAGCTCTCCGGGACCCTCTCGGGAGGGCAACAGCAAATGCTGGCCGTCGGTCGCGCTTTGATGAGCGGACCAAGGCTCTTGCTTCTTGACGAGCCCTCGTTGGGTCTGGCTCCAAAAATCGTCGAACAAATCTTCGAGCTCATCGTAAGGTTGCGCGAACATGAGGTCACAATGGCCATAGTGGAACAGAATGTCGCAATGTGCCTGGAAGTTGCCGACAGAGGCTATGTAATGGCCAGCGGTCGCATCGTCTTCCAAGGTAATGCTTCGGAGCTGAAATCGACGACGTTTCTTCAGGATGCTTATTTGGGGGGAAATTAGTATGGATTTCTTCGTGCAGCAAACCCTCAACGCAATTGCCCTGGGAGGAACCTATGCGCTTCTGGCGCTCGGGCTGGCGGTGGTCTTCTCAATCATGAAGCTGATAAATTTCGCCCATGGCGAACTGATGACGTCCGCCGGTTACGTGCTGATGTATTGCGGTTTGCACGGGGTTCCGTTCGCACTATCAGTGGCTTTGGCAATTTTGACCTCGACTGTCCTCGCAGTCCTTATGGAGCGCGTGGCATTCAGGTCTGTGCGCAATGCTTCCGGCGCCACCATGCTCATCACCTCCTTCGCGGTCGCGACGGTCCTGCAGGTGTTGTTTCAGAATCTGATTTCCTCGCGCTCCCAGCCCGTTCTTCTGCCGAATTTCCTTTCGGAGAGCGTTACCGTGGCGGGCTTTGTCATTGGCAACAACAAGATCGTCGCCATAGTTGCTACGGTCGTCATGCTGGGCTTCCTGGACTGGTTCATGAAATACCAGAAGCACGGTATCGCCATGCGCGCCGCCGCGGAGGACTTCGCCGTAGCAAGGCTGATGGGCATCCGCGCCAATACCGTCATCGCCGGAGCTTTCGCCCTGTCGGGTCTTCTCGCCGGCGTGGCTGCGGTTCTCTGGGTTTCGCAGCGAGCTTCGGTTGATCCTCTGATGGGCTTCACTCCGGTTCTCAAGGCTTTCATCGCCGCCATCCTCGGTGGCCTGGGCAGCTTGCGCGGCGCGGTGGCAGGCGGCTTTATGCTCGGCTTTATCGAAATCTACCTCGCTGCATTTCTTCCGCCTGACATGCAGGAGTTCCGTGACCCGATCGGCCTAGGAATTGTCGTGCTTCTGCTGCTACTGCGGCCAAACGGCCTGATCCCCTCGCCCGGCCTGGGTGCCGTTAAGGCGTGAGTATCCTTCGCGCCTGGCGCGACCGTGACCTCGCGGGAGGCAGCCCCTCCCCGTACCGAGCCTCTGCGACTTCCAGGAGCAGGACTCCGCATTCAGTCCCCCCGCACGGATAGCGGCGAATTGGGAAAGGACCGTTAATGGACGGACGCACACTTCAGGAGCGGGACCGTCAGGCTCTGTCTGCATTACAGAAACTGCGCTTTTTTCCCCTTTCGGTAACAGCCGGCGCTGGGTGCATGCTGGTCGAGGAAGGCGGTCGGCAGTTGCTTGACCTGTCCGCTGCGTGGGGGGCGGCAAGTCTTGGATATGCGCACCCGGCACTAAATCTGGCAGTTGCGGAGGCGATGGCGTCGCAGGCTGGCGCATCGATCCTTTCGTCCACCAACGCACCCGCTGTCGAACTGGCCGAAAAACTTCTCGATCTGGTACCCGGTTCCGACGATCGCCGCGTCTGGCTTGGACACTCAGGCAGCGACGCGAATGAGATGGTCGCCCGCGCCGTGCCGGAAGCAACGAGGCGCCCTCGGATCATGGCATTCTCGGGCGCCTATCACGGCGGCACCTTGGGCTCGATGTCCATCTCCGGGCATTTTGCGCAAGAAGGCGTGGAAAAACATCGCGGACTAATTCTGGTTCCATATCCCGATCCGTACCGCCCATTTGGCGACGATCCAGGAGGTGGCGCCCTTCTCGCTCACATCGAGCATCTGCTTCAGGCCGAAGGCACAGGGGAAGAGGTCGGATGTTTCTTCATGGAGCCCATACAATCAGACGGCGGAATGATCGTACCGCCGCCAGGGTTTCTATCGCGACTCTCCGACCTCTGCCGGAGATACGGAATCTTGACGGTGTGTGACGAGGTCAAGGTCGGCCTCGGTCGGCCTGGTCGCCTGAATTGTTTCGAACATGAGGACTTCACGCCGGACATTCTTGTGCTTGGCAAGGGCTTAGGCGGCGGGCTGCCGATATCGGCCGTTGCCGGCCCCTCCCGGATCATGGATCACGCCCGAGCGTATTCCATGCAAACCCTGCATGGGAACCCGATCTGCGCCTCGGCCGCACTTGCCGTTCTTTCGACCATCGAGGCGGACGGCTTGGCAGGGAATGCCGATACCGTGGGTCGCGTCTTGATTGAGGAGATCATGCGCGCCACCTCCAGCACGGAATGCGTAGGCGATGTACGGGGACGCGGCCTGGCTATTGGAGTGGAGTTGGTCAAAGACGGAACCAGCGAGCCCAATCCAGACCTTGCGCGTAAGACCGTGTTCCGCGCCTGGCAACTAGGGGCGGTTCTCTACAGCGTCGGTATGCATTCAAACGTGCTGGAATTGACGCCTCCTCTCATCCTAACGGAAAGCCAGGCGAAGTTCGCCGCCGAAACCATCGCCCAGGCTATCAAGGACGCCCACATGGGACTGGTCGGTGACGACGACATCTCTGATTTCACGGGCTGGTGAATAGTCGCAAGCGTTGGAACTGCCGTTCCTGATGAGCGGACTTCCGGCGATGAGGCCACAGCGCGACAGGCAGGGTTAAGTGACTTGGCTGGTCCGACATCGGTCATTCGCCGAGGCAACGTAAGCCTCCTCCCGTTGCGCGACCAGGCCAGGGTCGAAACGAGAAGGGACAAATTCGGGCTTGATAAATAGCTTTCAGTGCAACATACTATGCCAGCTTTTGACAACATATTTGCAACATGGCCGCACCCCGCCCGAGAAGGTAAAGCATGAGTGACAGCCCAGCTTCCGTCGGAACAGTACGGGAACAAATCAGGAGAGCCTCAGAGTCGCTCACCGCGACTGAGCGCCGCCTGTCTGCGCTGATCCTGTCAAACTACCCGTTTGCCGGTCTTGAGCCAATTCAGACCATTGCGACATCGTCAAACGTCTCGGCTCCTTCTATCTCGCGGTTTGTCAGCAAGCTGGGCTATCAGGGGTTTCAGGATTTTCAGCAGCAACTCATCAAGGAACTGAGGGAGGGGCATAAGTCCCCCCTTGATCTTCACACCGCTACAAGTCCTTTGGCGGAAGACTTTTTCGACAAATTCACCGCTAAGTCCGCGGAACTGCTTAAGGAATCCGCCAAGTCGATCACAGTCGCGCAGTTTGAAAGGGTGGGATCGCTGCTATCGGACCCCAAATCCGAAATCTTCCTGTTGGGCGGCCGCATGAGCGATCTGGTCGCGCAATTCCTGTCGCGGCATCTAAAACAAATCCGTCCCGGCGTGAACCAAGTTTCGTCCGAACCTGATTGGTGGCCCGAGTATATCCTGCGTATGCGGCAACGAGACATTTTGGTTCTTGTTGATTTTCGCAGATATCAGCGCTCTCTTGAGGAATTTGCTGAAAGGGCATCGAAACATTGCGGGCTGAAAATCGTGCTGATTACCGATAGTTGGATGTCGCCTATCTCCAAATATGCGTCTGACATTCTTGCGCTGAATATCGATAGTGGAACGGTATTCGATAGCTATATTGCGGCGTTTTCGCTCGTCGAAGCTCTCATGACGCGGGTTGCAGAGGCAACCTGGCCGCAAGCCAGTCAGAGGATCAAGAGATGGGACTCGCTACGGACCTTGCCCGACGATCAAGCGAAAAGCCTCAAATCGTAGCTGGAACACTGATTGGCCACGGCCGATCAATATCGAGGTCGCATGGAAACCCGTGAACTTTTCTGGTCATTGACGCCCAATGCCATTGTGCTGTTTTACGTCATTGGGTATGGCGCTATCGCGGTTTTTCTATACGGGATTTTGCGTCACCTGGTTAAGTACTATCGCGGTCGCTCACCGGGCAAGATTCCTTCGTTGGGCTCGCGCATTCAGCGCCTGCTGACCGATCTCCTGACCCACCGCACACTGAAGAAGCGCGACCGATACGCTGGCTATGCCCATATGGGTATCTTCTTCGGGTTCTTGATTGCCGCGGCAGGCACCGCAACCATCACGCTCGAATACGACATCATCTATCCACTTTTCAGAATACGTTTTTGGAAGGGGGATTTCTACCTTCTATTCAGCCTGATCCTCGATCTAGGCCATTTGGCGCTCACCGCCGGCATCGTCATGATGATTTGGCGCCGGGCAGCGTTCAGGCTTCCGAGACTTAGCTATCTGCGCTCCTACAAGGGCGAAACCGAACTGCGCCCCGTGGCCAAGATGTGGAAGCTCGAGGATTGGAGCTTTCTGATCGTCCTCTTGCTAATCGAGTTGTCGGGCTTTTTGCAGGAGGCCGTCGGCCTGATGGTGGACAAGCCCGAATGGGCGATCTGGTCGCCCGTCGGTTTGGTCCTGGCAAAGTCGTTCAGCGGCTTGGGGATGAGCGAGGGGACAGCCGCGGCCATTCGCGGTGCGAACTGGTGGATGCATGGGGTGCTTGCCCTAGCCTTTACTGCCGCAATTCCCTGGTACAAGGCCAAGCACATAATTGCAGTAATCGGCTCTCTCGCAATGCGCGACGACCGGCCGCTTTCGCGCCTGCCTCGGGAACCTGAGGGCAAGGACGAAAGTGGTGTTGCCTGCATGTCCGATTTCTCGTGGAAGGACATGCTGAATTTTGACGCCTGCACAAAGTGCGGCCGCTGCCACGAGGTCTGTCCTGCGACCAATGCCGGTTATCCACTCAGCCCGCGAGATTTAATCCTCGACCTGAGGACGTACAATGACAAGGTTCGGGGGCGCAGCGAGGAAGGCGTCGATCTGATCGGGGACATCATCGCGCCCGAGACATTGTGGTCGTGCCGAACCTGTGGCGCGTGCCAAGAGGTCTGCCCGGTCGGGATCGAACACCCGACAATCATCGTGCAGATGCGCAGACATCTGGTTGAACAGGGCGAGATGGAGCCGATGCTTCAGACGGCGCTCGACGCCATTGCCAACACCGGAAACAGCTTCGGCGAAAATGCCCGCAACCGCGCAGCTTGGACTCGCGAACTCGGCTTTGCCGTGAAAGACATCCGCAAGGAACGGGCGGACCTACTTTGGTTCGTAGGCGACTATGCCTCTTTCGATCCGAGGAACCAGCGAGTCAGCCGAGCCTTCGCCACGCTGCTCAAAGCTGCGGGCAAGGATTTTGCCCTGTTGCACGAAGGCGAACGCAATGCGGGTAACGACGTGCGCCGGGTTGGCGAGGAAGGGCTTTTCGAAACGCTCGTGGATGGAAATCTGGCCGCAATAGGGTGCGCGCAGCCGTTCGAAAGGATCATTACAACCGACCCGCACAGCTACAATACCATCCGCAACGAATATCCGGAATTCGGCGAAACGCCGCTGATCGAGCACTACACTTCCGTTTTGGCCGACATGCTGAGCTCTGGCCAGCTTAAGGTTTCCAACCCGCTGAACAAGCGAGTGACTTTCCACGACCCCTGCCATCTAGGGCGACTCAACGGGGGATATGATGCCCCGCGCGAAGTTTTGAGGGCAATCGGTTGCGAAGTGGTCGAGATGCCACGCAATCGAGAGAATTCGTTCTGCTGCGGAGCCGGAGGCGGCAGGATCTGGATGCCCGATCCCCCTGGTAAAGAAAAGCCATCCGAAAACAGGATCCACGAGGCAGCAGCGCTTGGGGACATCGATGTATTTGTGACCTGTTGCCCAAAGGATTTGACCATGTTCGAAGACGCACGAAAGACCAGCGGTCATGAACGTGATTTCGTCGTGATGGACATTGCCGAGCTCGTGGCCGAGGCGGTCAAGCTAGGAACTTTGACGCCAGAGAACCTGCCTCCGATCGTGGATCGACTGACTGACGCCATCGCATCGCGCATAGCCGATGTGGTGAGTGCGAGACTTGAAGAGATGCTAGGCCGGTTCGCGCCTCCGGCTGTGACGGACGCCTCGGCGGTCATCCCTCTGCCAGACCGAACGCTCCCGCAGTCCGACGAAGATACGGCCCTACAAAAGCAACAAATGCCGGCTCACCCGGCGCCCGAACCGGCCACTGTCCCGCCGGCCAAGGCGAGCACGCCAAGTATCGAGGTGCCGATCGCAAGTACGAACTGGGACAACCCCTCCCCCCTGCAGCCAGCGGTTTTCGAGGCTTATGCAGCTCCGGAAAAGACAGGCATCCGTATCCTTGTGACGGTGAAGAACGTAGCCAAGCTTGGCGACGAGATACGGTTCACCGCCGACGGACGGGACGTCGTCAGCGATTATGTCCAGTACGAACTCAACGAATGGGACGATTCTGCGCTGGAACAGGCACTGCTGCTGACAGAGGCAAATGGCGGTGGTGAAGTGGTGGCTGTCTGTGTCGGCCCGGAAGAGGCCGAACAATCGCTTCGCAAAGTTCTGGCCAAGGGTGCCGATCGGGCCGTGCGGATCTGGAGCGATGGGCTGTCTAATGCGGACCCATTGGTCATTGCACGCGCCATCGCCGGAATAGCCAAGGCCGAGGACCCCGATCTGATCTTTTGCGGAACGCAGAGCGCCGATAATGCCCATGGTTCCACCAGCACTGCCCTGGCGGCGATTCTGGGCCTGCCACGCGCCGTGGTCGTGGAATCCGTTCGGTGGGATGATCGCGGTGCACTAACCGTGACGCGAGAGCTTGAAGGGGGCATCAAGGAAATCCTGACGATGCCCACGCCGGCCGTCTTGGCGATCCAGACGGGAACCGACTTGCCACGATATGCGACGATGAAGATGATCAAGCAAGCCAGGAACAAACCGCTTGAAGTCGTCGATGGATCGAGCGCCATCGACGGCGTTGGTGGTTATCGCGTTCGTCGGATGTACGTACCGGTTCGACAGCGCGCGGCGATGCTGGAGGGGACCGCCGAGCAAGTGGCCGAGAAGATTGCCGCTATAATTCACGAAAGAATGGGGTAGGTCGTGCCTGGGATTCTTGTGGTTGCTGAACAGCATAACGGCCAACTCTGCGACGTTACCGCCGAATTGATAGGCGCGGCGGTGACGGTCAAAAGCCGGATCGGCGGCCCATTGCGGGTACTGGTGATTGGGGCCAGTGTCAACCCACTGTCAAAAGGTGTGGCACTCGCCGGTGTCGACGAAATCCAGACGGTGCAAACGGCATCGGATCATTTCGACCCGCTTGTCTACGAGCAGGCGGTAATGGCCGCGGCAAGCCAGGACAAACCTTTCCTCATTCTGATTGCGCATACCGCGAACGGCACAGCCTTCGCCGCAGGTGTTGCCGCACGGCTCGGCGCAGGCCTCGCCAGCGACGTTTTCGGTCTCGACGTCGAAGGCGAATTAATCGCCACGCGTTCCGCATACCGTAACAAGGTGGCGATGGAGCTAGATTTCCCTGGGAAGGACGTTGTTGTGCTAACCTTGCGCGGTGCAACCTTTGCGCCTGCGGAACAGGGTGGTTCGGCGCCGGTGTCACCCATATCGTTGCTTCTGGGGGCGATCAAAGGCGCCTCGTCCCACATCGAGTATCAGGAGCCGACATCCTCGGGCATAGACATAACAAAGGCCGAATTCATCCTTTCCGTCGGACGCGGTATCCAGAACAAGGACAATGTGCAGCGATTTGAGGCTCTGGCCGAGAGGATCGGAGCTGTTTTGGGCTGTTCGCGACCCATTGTGGACAGCGGCTGGCTCCCAAAGGCGCATCAGGTCGGGCAGTCCGGAAAACTCGCCTCGAACTGCCAGCTCTATCTGGCGGTCGGGATCTCAGGCGCGACCCAGCATTTGTTCGGGATGAAGCATGTGCCTGTCATCATTGCGGTCAATACGGATCTCGGCGCCCCCATTTTCGATGTTGCGACCTTCGGTACCACTGTCGATATGTTCGAACTGGCCGATGCGCTGGAGCGGCACTTCAATTGAGACGGACGGAGTCAGCCTCAATCGAATCTATGCTGCTTAAGCAAGATCGGAGTGGGCTGCGCGCCCCTTGGGGCGACCTTTGAAGCCGATGCCCATTTGCCGGCCGTGAGATCGATCAGGATCGCTTTACGACATTTCACATTTCGACCAGTTTTACATGACCATCTCGGCTGCTGCGGCGTTTCTCGGCGCCCCCTCCTACCGAAATATCTAATCGAGACGGAGCTCGAGGGTGGAATTTTGATTGGTGAGCGACAGGGCGACCTGATCCTTCGTGGTTGGCTAGGCAAAACAACTCATCGGTGAGCCGCTTATGACCCTTGCGTCCACGGAAGCAGAAGATCGCGCCAGTGTGCGGATTGAGCGCGAGCACCTGCTGCACCATCCGCGCCAGGCTGTTGATCCCGCGGCGCATATCGGTCGCGCCGCAGCGCAGGTAAATCCGATCGGTCGGCACCACCGTGATCATCTGGTCAACTCCGCCAGGACGATGCGCAGTGCTGTGGGATCGACCGTCCCGTCGATCCGCAATCGCGCGCCGCTCGGAAAGGCCACGACGATCCTGCCGGCCGAGTCCGAGCAATCGGCGACGTGGGCGTTCGACCGTAAGCGATGTTCTCAGGCCACTGCGCTGAGTTCGGGAGCGCGGATGTAGGCCCACGGCAGGAGATCGTCGATCTGGCTGTTTGGATGGCCGTTGACGATCCTGGTGAGGACGTCGGTGAGATAGCCGAGCGGCTCGACACCGTTGAGTTTGCAGGTTTATGCCGACCGTCGAACTATGCCGAGTGAGCAAGTTTTTACCAATGCTTTCCGTAACGTAGCGGTAGCAGGATCGGCATAGCCTAGGTTGGACTAACCCGCTCCGCCGCGGCGGAGCGGCAAGGGGGTGTACGCCGACGGCGCGGTCTTGATGGCGTCCTCTGTCGTGCCGGTCGGGCGTTCAATAGGAGCTCCAACTGCGCGAGCATGGGGTGGCTGCTTGCAGCCCATTCCATCGGACAAAGGAGCTTGTCATGACCCAACTTCGGCAACGCATGAGCGAGGACATGCAGGTGCGCAACTTCGCGCTCAACACCCAGCTCTCCTATCTGCAACAGGTGTCGCTATTCGCCCGCCACTTCGGCAAGTCGCCGGACGTGCTCGGGCGCGAGGACATTCGGACCTATCAGGTCTATCTGACCAACGAGAAGA
>NZ_QZWZ01000074.1 GCF_003601975.1 Mesorhizobium waimense | reverse complement strand
TATGGCGCGATGATGGCCTTCGCGGTCGAAGGCGATCCCGACACTCAAAATCGGTTTGTTGCAAATCTGAAGGTAATTACCTCGGCGGTCTCGCTCGGTCACGACGAGAGCCTGATCGTGCACGTGGCCGGGAGCGGCCGCGGCGGCTCGGATCGCTATCCGCCCAACTTCCAGAAGTACGGGCATCTGCGCCTCTCGATCGGTCTTGAAGATCCAGAGGACCTCATCGCAGACATCAAAAGCGCCCTCGATGAAAGGTTCGCTCAGGCCTGACGGCGGTCGAACGCAATTTCGAATGCGCTGTGAATTGCTTGTCGCGAGCAATTCACGCCTTCGGAATGGCCGCGCATCAGAGCCGATAGCAGTTCCGGCAACGCAGTGTTTGCAATTGGATTAACTGTGAGATGTGAGACCAAGACGGCAGCAGGTTGAGCAAAATGCCTAGCTCTTTGGTCCATTTGCATCGTTCCGGCTGAGCGATCCGCATCTCACAATCGCGAACCTGGAATTTCAGCGGAGAACTGTCATGGACAATCCACAACATCGCACTGATCGGCTTCGGCGGCGTCAACCGTGCTCTGGCGGAACTCATCGCCACAAGAAACCATCTGTGGGAACGCGAGCTAGGTTTCCGTTCGAAGATCGTTGCCGTCAGCCCGGCCTTTCCACATTGTCGCCAACCGCCGGCAATACACGTACCGAACCGCGCCATCCCCATGATACCATGCTCTATGGCCACTGGCTCGACATCGCGTCCTCGGCACCTGCCGGAAAAGGGGTTTCCAGCCTACGCGTACTTGCCCGGCAGGCATCCGCACCCCGTCCGCGATCCCGCTGGACATAGCTATCGTGTCGAGCCGATGCCGGTCACCGCAGATGCGTCGCTTGGCTCAGATCCATTCCTCTGGGGCCTCGACCTCTTCAATCACGGTTATTACTGGGAAGCACATGAGGCTTGGGAAGGTCTCTGGCAGGTTGCGGACCGAGGCGCCCCTTCTCGCGTGTTCTTTAAAGCATTGATCCTGTTGTCGGCAGCCGGCGTGAAGATACGTGAGGGCAAAACTGCTGCAGCGGTGCGCCACTCTCAGCGCGCCGCAATGCTGTTTCGTCGATTGAACGGCCCGTCGGAACATATTGTCGAAAACGCGCTTGGCCTCCCGCCAGCAATTCTCGCCGACTATGCCGAAGCAGCAACAAGGGTCCCCACTGCGTTGCGGGACGTGCCACTTGGTCGGCCTCAACCAGTGTTTGATTTCGTCCTCGGCTCGTAAGCGGCAAAGATACTGGCGCAGTGAACTCAATTCTGTTCCAGTGTGCCGTCCGGAATTATCTGTCGCTGTCCGGAATTAAGCCGGGCCGCGGAGGTCGTCTGCGGCGGCGTTTCGGCGCTCGTGCAGAAGCCTGAGCACATCGCCGCCGCACGACATGCCGCGAAGCGTGGTCTCTATCCGGGGAAGACGAATGCTGCCGAGGCCGCTGGTATCGGCAGCGCAATTCTGGAGGAGATGGCAAAGCGCGCGAAGGGAGGTGTTTTGCCCGTAGGTGGCGATTGCCTCGTAGGCGTCGGCTCCCTCAACGTTGTGTTCGGCGCCAATCCTCACGCAGTCCTCCCGCGTCGGCTGCCCGATCTCGAAACGCATGCCGATACGGCTTTCGATCTGATCCACAGCGTGGGTATCACGCCTCGTGCCCGCTAACCGATGAGTGTTGCCGGCGAGCAGTAAGGCGAAGCCGCAGCGCTCCTGAAGATGCAGCAGCTCCCGCAAAACAGTGGGTGTGAAGTTCTGATATTCGTCCACCAGCAACGGACGCGTCGGGCCGTATCGGGCGCCCAAAAAATTCATGCAATCCTTCGCAAGATCATATGTGTGCTTGCTGTCCCTTTTGACGCCGTAGGCGTCATGCAGCATCAGGAACATCGGCCTGATAGCCTTGGTATGCTGCGCAACCTCACAATAGGCAGCGCCGCTTTGCGACGCTATCCAGTTGAGCGCTACAGTCTTTCCGAGTCCGGCTTTGCCGACCGCGAGCACCGGATATCGCATCTTGACCGCCGTATCGAATGCAGCCCGTACGGTGAACGCGGCGCGGGTTTCGATAAACGTCATCCGACGATCCTCTTCGCCAAGTCCATCTGAACGGCTATGCGGTCGTCTTGTTCGCGTCGGCGCTCTTCGGAGGTCGAAGCCCCCTTCGGCATCACGATCCGCGCCGGCCGCTTCGCCGGATCGTAAGAGACGATGCCGACAGGCTCGTTGGGGACCGTGTCAGGCTGGGCGTCGCCGCGTGCGATCAGTCGTGCAGCCACGTCGATATCAGGCGCTGACCGATCGAGGTCACGCACCGCCTGCCGATGCACCTTTGCGCGTTCGGCTGATGCTTTTGCGCCGCGCTTGTCGAGCGGATGGAACTCGACATCGGGAAAGGCTATGCCGACTCGTTCACCATAGCGGTCAAGCAGCAGCAACTCGGCCGGTGTGTGATAGGCCGGCACACGGACCCAAATCTTCTCGTACTGGTAAGCCTGCAATTCCGGGCATGTCCAATGACGGCCACCGACCGATATCGCACCCTGAACAACCGACCGCTCTTCGGTTCGCGCACATGCCGCGCGCACTTCATCGCGGCTCATCGCAGTCGGCGCCCATCCGGCCTCAAGGTGTTTGCGGAATGTGGCTTCAGGTGAGAGACCTTTGAGCGCGCTCTTCTTGCCCTGCGCAGTGTGATTATAGGTGCGCACGAAGCCTTCTATGGCCGGCACCACATCGTCGAACGCGCCGAACGGAGCCACCGTCCTGCCGATAGCCTCCTGCTTCTTGCTCATTCGGTTGCCGCCGATGTGGCCGCGCGCCGTGGTGAAATAGAGCGTCTCCAGGTCGCCGAATAAACGCTCAATCGGCTTTGCGGAGGCGTTGTAGGGCAAAGCATTGATGACGTGGGTTGATCGGGACGGGCCATGGAAGCCCGGCACGGTAAGCTGCATGGCATCGTCCAGAAAGGCGGCGAAGCCGAATTCTTTGCCGTTGTCGACATAGAGCGACTGCGGCATGCCCCACCCTTCGATCATGGCCGCCAAGACTTCAATCACGTCGCGGTTTTGCACGCCGCCGCGCTTTTCGAAAAAGATCAGCCCTATCCAGAGGCGCTGCGTCGCCCAGTCTAAGAAGCCGATCAGCCTAGCAGTGGCGACAGTGCCATCAGGACGAGTGAGGTGAATGTCGACAGGGTGAACATCGCCGACCACCAGCTCCATCGGCTGCATGCCGGCGACGGTGCGGCGGATGCGAGGCCGGCGATCATCATAAGCCTTATGGTCGCGCTTAAACCGGTGGACGTTTCGGAAGTGGAGTTCCGCTGAGACGAGGTCGGTTGGGATAGAACAAGCGCGCTCCAGCACGTCGGGATCGACGGGACGGAGGCCCCAGGCCCGAGTCGCGTCGATCAGAAACTTCTGGGCTTCTTGCAGGGTGTGGCCCCACGACATGCCGCCTTTGAGCAGGCCGCGGATTTCCTGCTTTAGATTCTCCGCGATTTTTGCCTTGGTGGATGCGTCGAACGGGACCAGTTTGTCCCAGCTCCGGCTTATGACGACACGCTTCTTGCCCCTGTCCGATCGACCATGCCGTCCGACCTTCATGCCTTCGTCAAAGCGTGCGGCATGGCGCTGCAGCGTCCGCAGGGAATAGCTGACCGCCGTGCCCTCCCAGTTCCGCGTTGGGTTGTTTGCTAGCTCGGACAGAGCGTCGGTGCGGGCAGTCGATTTGGCTGGATGCTGAAGCACTGGCCTCAGGTAATCGAGCCACCATGTGTGCTCTGCCGTCCTGCCGGTGATTGATTTCGAGTGGTTTTCAACGAGGGTTTGCGAGACCTTTAAACGGTGCTGGTATTCGAGCGGCAGGGAGGTGGAATTCACCTGATATTGCTCCCCGGCGTTCCCGCCGCGCCGACCATTGACCTTCCGCACTTCGAGCGGATTCTTGCGCCAGTGACGCCGACGAAGAGCGCGATGAGCGACTTGTCGCCTAATGCCGACCAGCTCAGCAAACTCAACTGTAGACAGCCACTCACCCATAGCTAGCTACCTGGCGTCGACGCGGGGCAATTCCTGAGAATTTTGTGGATATGCTTACATCGCGAACGTGTAGGCTATTTGAAGATCGTCCGAGACCAACTCGCGGAGGCAATCTGCAATAGCGCTGGGTGGTGAGCTCGATGACCTCTCCGCTAGGGACTGGGCCAGTTGGATCGCTGATAACCGCCTCCGGATATTCCAGGAGATCGATGAGGCAGAGCGCATCGACGAAACGATCAACGACCAATGTCTGGCGACCCGTCTTGTCGGGTTGGTCATGCGCACCGCGGACGGGAATCTGCTGACCGCAGCTGAACTGAAACGAATTCGCCGAAAGGTGCGAGCGCCACTCGCTCGATGAGGGTTACCAAACCCGTCGCTGGGGGTTACCAATGCGCCTGTGGGGTGGCCTTAGGTTCCCAAACTTGACCGTAATAAGCTCAATCAAAACATCTCATTAAGGCCAGTCGGGAATTGATTGTCTTTGGGGCACATTGGTAACCTGTTGTCCGAAGGGCATTGGTAACCTCTTCGGGCGAAAGCGGCGGGATATCATCCACTTAGCAGTCCGGCCAACGACAGATAATTCTGGACTCTCGCCACTACCGACGACAGATAATTCCGGACGCCATAACGGTCTGCCAATTATGCGACTTTTTAAACACAAAAGGCGAACATGGAGAGGCGCGATGTGTATTAATGGTCGGGGACGTGCCGAAAACGGACAGTCTCTTTCGGGAGGATGGACGAGAAAGGGTGCCAGCCGAACTCCCCAGTTCGCACATTCAGAAAGCTGACATCCTCCCTCGAACAGTCCATGTGTAACATTGCTGATCTTTGACACATTGGTTGAGCTGACCTAGGCGCCAATTCCGAGCCACATAGAATGGTGCGATTCGCTCGGGGCATGGGTTGGATGGGAAATTTTCTCTCGCTTGACGCATATGTCGCGTTCGTCTTCGTGGTGCCCGGCTACATCATCACGTCGTTTCGGGCGCACTTCATTACAGATCAGAGGCTGGACGGGCCTGACTATTTCGTTCGCCTCTTAACCTTAAGCGCCTTGAACTTCCCCCTGTCCGGCTGGGTGATCTATCTCGTTATGAATTCCAATACCGACCTGAAGATCCGGGCGCTCGCGTGGGGCTTCGTCCTACTCGCCGCGCCTGCCATCATAGGTTTCGCGAGCGGCATCACGTCGAAGGCCGGCTGGCTCCGAAAAATCTACGGATGGTTCGGGCTTTCCCCCCATCCACGTGATTCCCACTGCCTGGGACTATCAGTTCTCCACGACATTTGGTGAGGAGCCGTATGACCGCCTTTTTTGGTCGCCTGGGCCGGCCAGGGTGCATGCCGAGATGAGACCTAAGTCCGCAATTGGATGCGACTGAGGCCCAGCCACGGAACCCTTGAAGCTACTCCACGTTCGGCACACGAAGGTCTTGGGCTGAAAAGGAGAATGCTACGGCCGACAGCTCAATTGCTGTAAATGCCACGACGACGCACGAGGCCTGTCGTCATTCCAATGTTGGCGCCGCAACGGGATCGTCAGATCTGGCCCACTGCCGATGAGCACGCGAGGCGCCGACTTTCTGCACAAATGGATTTCCGAACATATGCCGGAAGGGCCAATCGACGACCCTGGCCGGCTCGTGACCGATTTGGCAGACCAGGCTATGCGGGCTGCCGACGCCGCGGGCATCCCGATTCAGGAGATCGATGAAGAGATTGGCAGCGTCTATGAAGCGATCATTCATGCCGTCGAACATCGCGAAGGCGGCCTTGCGAGTTGACCTTGGTGGGATGTTCCAGGCGGTAGCGGCAGCAACGCTATGGCAAATTGTCGAACTTTGAGCAGGTGTCAGCAACGCAGCTGTGTTCCTCCAAAATCAGCCACATCCGAAATTCCGTAAATTAGTAATGCCTTATGGAACTTTGAGGGGGGCGTTTCATTTTCATCCGCATGCGAGCCTCTGTGATCCAAAGCATCGGGACGGAAGCGAACGTGTCGCCGCGCTACTCGCTGGTCTTGCCTATATACAACGAAGAACAAGTGCTGCCTCGGCTGGTCGAACGGATCAAGTTGCTGATCCACCAGTTAGACGGGGAGACCGAAGCAATTTTCGTCGATGACGGAAGCCGCGATGGTAGCGTCAGGTACCTTCGGCGTATGGTCGCCGCCGAGCCTCATTTCCGGCTGATCGAGCTTTCCCGCAATTTTGGCCACCAGATTGCGATCACAGCCGGCATGGACGCTGCCAAGGGGGATGCCGTCATCGTCATGGATGCCGACCTGCAAGACCCACCGGAGGTGGTTCTCGATCTGGTGGCGAAGTGGAAGGAAGGGTTCGAAATCGTCTATGCCCGGCGTGTCAAGCGCGAGGGCGAATCCTGGTTCAAGCGCTTCACGGCGGGTCTGTTTTACCGATTGCTCGAGAAGATGACGTCGGTCGATATCCCGCGCGACGTCGGGGACTTCCGCCTGGTCGGCCGCAAGGCGCTGGAAACCTTCAGACAAATGCCCGAACAAGATCGCTTCGTCAGGGGCATGTTCGGCTGGATGGGCTTCAAGCAGGCGGCGGTGCCTTTCGAACGCCCGGCACGGACCCATGGCCAGACCAAGTACCCATTCTGGAAAATGGTGCATCTTGCCGTGCACGCCATCGTCAGTTTCTCGGAGCAACCGTTGCGCCTAGCGCTTTGGGGCGGCCTGGGCATTTCTGCGCTTGCCGCAGCCTTTGGTGCTTACGCCATCTTCGCATGGGTTTTTGAAACCGGCATTGTTGCCGGCTGGACGTCCACCGTGGTCATCGTGTCGCTCCTGTGCGGCATCAATCTCTTCATGACCGGCGTGGTCGGACTTTATGTCGGCAGCATTCACGCCGAGGTGAAACGGCGACCCCTTTACGTGATCGATCGCCTCACCGGCTTCGACAGGGCGGTGCGTGCCCTCCCTGGTGAGAGCCGCCGCTCGCATCGAAAATCCCGGATTGGAGTCCCGGCCAATGTCCCAACTCTTCGACAGCTATAGATTCAATTATCGCGAGGCGGTCCAAGGGTCGATCCGCTTTTCAGGCCTCAAACACGACTTCTTTCTCATGGCGAAGGCCGACCTGCTGCGACGAATTGTGGTCGAACGAGGCCTTCGTTCTGTCGGCAAGAGTGTGCGGGCGCTGGATGTCGGCTGCGGCGTGGGTGCGCTCCATCCCTATCTCGAAGGCGACTTCGAGCGCCTGGATGGCTGCGACGTCTCGCAAGAATCAATCCTTCGCGCCAGCCAGGACAATCCGAGCGTCGCCTACAGGGCCTGCACCGCGCCGAACCTGCCATACGACAATGGCGCGTTCGATCTGGCTTTCGCCAGTTGCGTCGTCCATCACGTTGCGCCCGCTACCTGGCTCGATTTCCTTCAGGAGATGCGGCGCGTCGTGCGCCCGGGCGGTGTCGCCTGCATCATCGAGCACAATCCCTACAACCCGCTGACGCGTCTCGCGGTGTTCCGCTGTCCATTCGACCAGGACGCAGTCCTGCTCAGCGCAGCCAAAGCTGCGTCCCTCTTCCAACAAGCAGGCTTCAGGAGCATCCGATCCGAGCACTTCCTGCTGCTACCGTCAGCCAGGCCCCTTGCTCGAAAAGTTGAGCGCGCGCTGGCAGCCCTGCCGCTGGGAGCACAGTATGCGTGTAGTGCATATGTCTGAGGATCGATCTGACGGTGGCCGCGCCCTGAAGCTTCTGACGCGCTTCGGCTTGGTCGGCATCGCCGCCACAATCCTGTATGCTGCCTTGGCTGCCGCTTTTGCCAAATCGGAACGGCTCGGCTTCACGCCCATTCAGGCCTCGCTTGCAGCATACGCTGCAGCCGCCCTGTTTTCGTACCTGGCTCACAAATCCGTAACGTTCGTTTCGGGCCGACCGCATCAAACCGAAGCTCCGCGTTTTTTTCTGCTGGCGGCAACAGGCTTGGCAATCGCCTACGGGGCGCCGGCGCTGCTGACGGTCAAGCTGGGCCTGCCGCTCATCATTCCCGTACTGGTTACGTGCCTGCTTGTCCCCGTGATCAATTTCTTCGTGCTTGACAGATGGGTCTTTGCCGAGCGGAGTCCAGATCAGCCAAATCGCTCCGCATGATCCGCTCGAGAAAATAATGGTCTAACCGGCGTTAAGCCTGAACGACACCAACTTGATGGAGCGTTTGTAGATATTGCTTGCGGCCGGGCTGGGCGGAATTCCATCGAGATAGTCGAAGGCCATTTCGAGTATCTCCGCGTTCGCAAAGGCCGCGTGCGGAATGGCGAACGAGACTGTCTTGGGTTCTTTGCCCGTGAGTGTGACCTTATGCACCGGAACGCCGTACACAGAGATCATCACTCGTTGCGTGATCTGTGGCGGACGAATGACGGCGGCCATTTGGAGCGTTGCCGTGAGACCGTTGCGTAGCGGCGGTATCCGCAGACGAAGTCGCGAGGTCTCGCCCAGCGAGTGCGTGCCGTCGGCTACCGGCCCCGACCAGCCACAGACTATCATGCCGGCTGCCTTTTTGGCGCCATCGGACCGGAAGGAAACCGTCTGGCCAAGGGTGTAATTGCCAATGGCATCGCGGTTGAGGCACGTCGTCGTCCGATCGATGTAATAAGCACGATAGTCGGCGTCGACCTTTGGATTGAGCGCCAGCGCGAGGACGGCGATCTCGGACACGGCCAGAACCGTCGCGACCGCATAGCCGCCAAACGAGACCGCGCGTCCATAGGGCGCCAGGGCGTCAGACCAAGGCAAGGTAGCCTCCAACCCATGCCGCCGTCATGAAATAGCAGGCATGCAAGAAGAGAACCAAAGCGGCGAGCCAAGTCAGTTTCGACGCAGACAACAGGACGGCCATCAACATTATCAGAGGCGCAAGGCCAATGACGTATCTGACCATGGAGGCCAGGTTCGTGATCAGTGGCAAGATAATGCAGATCGCGCAGAAGAGCCCCGCACCATATTGCCTGCGAGCCGCCAACACGGCCGACAGCGCCAGCCCGGTGATCGTCGCGAGCGCGCTCCATTGCGGCGCCGTGGGCAGCCATCCGGTCGCCGGAACCGCCGAGAGCCCGTCCCACAGAAAGAGGAGCGGATTCCCAGCCACCCGTCCAAACGCGCGTTGGACGTGCAGGAACGCAAAGCCGTCGCCGACGGTGACATACAAAAACAGGATGTAAGCGAACAAGCCGGCAGGCGAGACGAAGACTGCAACGAGCAGATCCGGTCGACCGAGCACCCAGCGTGGAAAGGAGAGTGTCGAGCCGCCCCGTTCGCGATGCTGCTGGAACATTTGAATGACGGTCGCAAAGACAACTAGGACCCCGACAAGCCTGGTTGCCGACAGGAGCGCGGACGAGACGCCCGCGACCAGATAGCTGGAGCGCTTGAGTGCCAGAAAAACGCACGAGGTCAGGAGCACGAAAAGCGGTTCGGAAAGGAACGTGGTGAAGTGGAAGGAGAACGGGCCGCTGAGCAGAAAAGCACAGTACAGCACATAGGCCCGCATGTTCTTCTCCAGCAGCGGCCATGCAACCAGACATGCGGCGTAGCTGCATGCAAGCGAGGCAATCGACGCGACCAGTATCGTTGGAAAAGGGAAAACCGACCGGATCGCCGCTACCAGCATCGGATAGAGTGGAAAGAATCCCCATCGTCCGACATTGCTTTGGCTCGGTATGGGAAAGCGCTCGTAGCCACGTTCGGAAATATCGACATACCAGTGGCAATCCCACCGGCAGAGCGCACGGGCATAAGGTTCGAAGCCTGGTTCTGCCAACGTTGAAGCCACCGCGGCATAACGAATGGCAAGTCCAGCGATACCGAACAGGAGTGGCACGGCCACCACCGCTGCCGCTATCCGGTAGCGCTCGTAGATCCACTGCCAGTAGTCACGGAAGATCTCGGAATGCTTGGGGTCCTTTACCCACGGCACATGGCCGGTGCTCTTGATAGCCGTGACGGGATTGTTGGTCCTACCTTTGCTCATCACCAGGCACCGGCCGGACCCGCTTCCATCTCGTCACGAAATCCTGACCGACCGTGGCCAAGCTGCCGACCTCGCCATCGACCCGCGTGACGTGCCTGACGAGATCCAACCTGTCTGACGGTTTTGCCTTCGGCGATGCGTCGATCAAGAAGGGGAAGTTGCAGGCCGGAACGCTCACGAGCCGTTCCACAATGGTGACGCCTATCGTCACCTCGTGGCCATTGTCGATGCCCGTACGTTCCCGCGCCATGTAGAGATTCTGGAGCGCGGCTGGCGGTCGTCAAGAGGTTGCTAATATTCGGTCGGAGAACGGCAACAAAACTCTTTCGGCCTGAGGCGGCGTCAGTGGCGCTCACCCGTCCTTTCACTTTCCCTTTGGGTATGCCTGATGAAGTCGAGCATGAGAGGGGCGGCCGCGGCCGCATGCGTCTCGATCAGCAAATGGGCGGCGTCGAAGCCGGCGCGGGCCAATGCCACCGCATCAGGCGGAGGTCCCGGCTTTGAGACAACAGCATTCTGGTGCCAGCGGCGAATGACCCGATGTGGGGCGCTCTATCAGACCGCCCGCTCCAGAAGGCACCTGCAGTCAACGGCGGTTCGCTCGGCTGACCCGCCAGATGACATTGCCGACATCGTCGGCGACGAGCAGTGCGCCGGCCTGATCGATGGCTACACCGACCGGACGGCCCCTCGCCTCGCCATTGCGCCCGATGAAGCCAGTGAGCACATCCTTCGGTAGACCGCTCGGTTTACCACCACGAAACGGCACAAAGATCACCTTGTAGCCGCTGTGCACGCTTCTGTTCCACGAGCCGTGTTGGCCGACGAAGGTGCCGTTGCCATAGGCCGGGCCGAGCCGTGAGCCTTTGGAAAAGGCGAGGCCCAGCGAGGCGGTATGGGAACCCAGCGCATAGTCCGGCTTGACCGCCTGCGCCACGAGATCGGGGCGCTTCGGCTTCACGCGTTCGTCGACGTTCTGTCCGTAGTAGCTGTAGGGCCAGCCGTAGAAAGCGCCCCTGCGAACCGAAGTCATGTAATCCGGCACTAGATTATCGCCGATTTCATCACGCTCATTCACGGCGACCCAAAGCTTCCCAGTTTCAGGGTTCCAGGAGAGCCCGTTCGGGTTGCGCAATCCCGACGCGAAGACCCGGCTGCGGCGGGTGGACATATCCACTTCAAGGACGGCGGCCCGGCTCTCCTCCGCGGCCATGCCGTTTTCTCCGACGTTGCTGTTGGAGCCGACGGTGACATAGAGCTTGCGTCCATCCGGACTTGCAATCACGTCCTTGGTCCAATGGTGGTTGAGGTCTCCCGCTGGCAAGTCGATGATCTTTTCAGGCCGCGTTGTGACTTGGGTCTGGCCATCGGAATAAGGAAAGGCGACGAGCGCGTCGGTATTGGCGACATAGAGCTTGCCTTTGGACAGCGTCATGCCGAAGGGGGAATTGAGGCCTTCCGCGAACGACCTGCGCACATCCGCAATGCCGTCGCCATTGGTGTCACGCAGGAGCGTGATGCGGTTGGCGCTCGTAGTCGCGGCGCCTGCCCGTTTCATAGCCATGTCCATGAAGACTTTCCTCAGGCTGAAGCCTTCGTCGTTCTTGGCAGGGGCGTTGGTTTCGGCAACCAGCACGTCGCCGTTCGGAAGCACAGTAAGCGCTGTTCCGGGGGCACCTTTCGCGCGTGGCCATGAGGAACGATGTTCGGAGCCTTTGAGGGCTTCGACACATGACGATTTCAGAGCTTACGCTTAAATCCAGCGATCTTGAGCCGGCGCGCCGTTTCGAGGTGTTCACGGGTTCCGGTCGGCGGCGAGAATGGTTGCCAGATGAGAAGGCGCGGATCGTGGCGGAAAGCTACGAAGCCGGCGAGACCGTGAGCGCGGTGGCGCGGCGATATGCATTGTCCCCGCAGCAGCTGTTCGCCTGGCGTCGGGCCGCGCGTCTGCCGTTGGCGGAAGCGCCGGCACCGGAACCATTGTTTGTTCCGGCGGTGATTGCCACGCCGAAGCCTGAACCGGCGGCAAGGCGTGCGCCATTGACGCGGAAGCGGAAAGCCACCCGCGACGCCGGCGTGATCGAACTCGAGATCGACGGCATCGCCATGCGAGTCGGCCGTGGCGCCGACGCCAGGACAGTGGCCGCAGTGATCCGCGCGCTGAAGGCGACGTCGTGATCGGGCCGACGGGTGCGGTCAAGGTCATGGTGGCGACGAAGCCCGTGGACTTCCGCAAGGGTGCGGAGGGATTGGCGGCGCTGGTGCGAGAGACGATGGGTGCCGATCCGTTCAGCGGGGCCGTTTATGTCTTCCGGGCGAAACGGACTGACCGGATCAAGCTCATCTTCTGGGATGGCACCGGGGTCTGCCTCTATGCCAAGCGTTTGGAGGATGGGGAGTTCCGCTGGCCGAAAGTGCATGACGGCATAATGCGGCTGACGGCCGCGCAGCTCTCGGCGCTGCTCGAAGGGCTTGACTGGCGGCGAGTCCACGAGGCGCGCCGGACCCGCGTTCCAGCCCAGGCCGGCTGACCCGCGACCAAGTGAATCAGGCCGGATTCCGCTGTCGCGGGCTGTCGGCGAATATGGTCTGATCCGCTCATGGCGACGACGGTGGACCAGCTTCCCGACGATCCGGCTGCACTGAAGGCGATGGTCCTGGCGCGCGACATCGAGAACGCCCGCCTTCATCAGATCATCAAGGAATTGCAGCGTCACCGCTTCGGCCGTCGCGCCGAGACGCTACCCGAGGATCAATTGCTGCTGGGTCTGGAAGAAGCCGAGCAGATCGAGGCCGCCGGCGAGGAAGCGGCCGAACGTGCCGACCCGCGCGAACGCAGCGAGCGCACCGCGAAGCGCCGAGCTAACCGTGGCTCGCTGCCCGTGCATCTGCCACGCATCGAGACGATCGTCGACATCGACGACCACGCCTGTCCCTGCTGTCGCAACGACCTGCACCGGATCGGCGAAGACGTCAGCGAGCGGCTCGACATCGTGCCGGCGCAACTGCGGGTGATCGTGGTGCGCCGGCCCAAATATGCCTGCCGCGCTTGCGAGGATGTAGTTGTTCAGGCTCCGGCGCCCGCGCGGCTGATCGAGGGCGGTCTGCCAACCGAGGCCATGGTCGCCCAGGTGCTGGTGTCCAAATATGCCGACCACCTGCCGCTCTATCGCCAGGCCCAGATCTACGCCCGGCAGGGCCTCAATCTCGACCGCTCGACACTCGCCGACTGGGTCGGCCGCGCTGCCTGGCATCTGCGTCCGGTGCACGAGCGGCTGCTTGGCAAGCTGAAGTCCTCGCCAAAACTCTTCGCCGACGAGACGACCGCGCCGGTGCTCGATCCGGGCCGCGGCAAGACGAAGACCGGGCAGCTCTGGGCCTATGCTCGCGATGACCGACCATGGAATGGCGGCGACCCGCCGGGCGTCGCCTATGTCTATGCGCCCGACCGGAAGGCCGAGCGTCCAATCGCCCATCTCGCTGGCTTCACCGGAATACTTCAGGTCGACGGCTATGGCGGCTATCGCGTGCTGGCTGAAAAGAGCGGTGTCGCGCTCGCCTTCTGCTGGGCACACGTGCGCCGACGCTTCTATGAACTGGCGGCAGCCGGTCCCGCGCCGATCGCCAGTGAGGCGCTGAGACGGATCGCCGAGCTCTACAAGATCGAGGACGGCATCCGCGGCCGATCGGCCGAGGAGCGCCGTGCGATGCGTCAGGAAAATAGCCGCGCGATCATCGCCGATCTCGAACCCTGGCTGCGCGAAAAGCTCGGCCTGATCAGCCAGAAAACCAAGCTTGCCGAGGCGATCCGCTACACGCTCTCGCGTTGGGGAGGCCTCTCGCGCTTCCTTGACGATGGCCGCATTGAGATCGACAGCAACGTGGTCGAGCGCTCCATCCGTCCGATTGCGCTCAATCGCAAAAACGCCCTCTTTGCAGGCTCGGACGGCGGCGCCGAGCACTGGGCAGTCATCGCCTCGCTGGTCGAAACCTGCAAACTCAGCTGTGTCGAGCCGCTCGGCTATCTTGCCGATGTCCTCACCAGGATCGCCAACGGCCACCCCAACAGCCAGATCGACGACCTGCTGCCTTGGGCCTACATCCGGGCGCCCGAGCTAAAGGCCGTGGCCTGAGAACACCGCTTACGAAGCACATGCAGCCAGCGCGGATGATCGAAGCCGGCGGCGAAAGCGTTCACGCTCAGTCCCTTCGCCGGGGTCGGCATACCACCTTTTTGCCAGCCTTTCGCCTCGGCGATGTTGACGGTCGGGATCAGCGTGGATCTCGGTTTCGGTAAAGTGGGGTTGGGACCATAGCCGGCAATTGCCTCCGTTTTCTGCGCCGGAACGCTAGCGCAACCCACTATGAGGGCTCCCAATAGGGCTATGATTAGGGTTTGCAGGAAGCCGGCATGCATTGGGCGTCCTCCGCTCAGTTTGGCGTCGTGCTCTTTTGCGTCAACGCAAGCCAATGGATTATTATTCCAATCGCTTCTGAACAGCGGCATGTCCGTAACGAATGATCAAATCATGAGCGGTGAAATAGAGCCCCCTTTTGCCAACCACGCCGGAATGTGGCCTCTCATGTTGCCTTCGGTCATTGTGCCAACGCGCCAGCCAGATCGCGCACATACTGCGCTGCATCACCAACTTGCGGGAATGCGGCGCTGGCCTGGACTTTGGCACGGCGTCGAAAACCTTGCTTGCCAAAGCCCGGACGTTGTCAATTCGAATCCGTAAGTAGTTGCTTGCGGTTACCCAGGCGCCGCATCTATGGTGTGGGAGCTGCCTCGGGCGCAGGGGATTGGATTTGCCTCGGCTTTCAGCTCGATTGCACCTGCTGGGTCTGATCGCCGCCGCAGTAATTCCGGTCTGGCTCTTTGCTGCCTATCTCCTTGTGCAGTTTGCCATCAACGAGCGCGCACGCTTTGAACAGGAAGCACTGCAAACAGCGCTTCAAGTCTCTCTCGTGGTTGAGGGCGAACTTGCCAATCTCAAGACGGTGCTTGAGGGCCTGTCGACATCCACGGCATTGGCCGACGGCAACCTCAAGGCCCTGCACGGCGAGGGCCGTCCGTTTGGTTCAAGGCACCGACCGTATCATCCTCTTGCGGGACCTAGAGCGGCGCCAAATCTTAAACACCCACTTCGACTTTGGGACCGCACTGCCGCCCGCCGTGGCACTGTTGCCAGCCGACCTAGAGAAGCTCAAATCGCATCTGCCGTTGGTCAGCAACGTCTATATCAGCCCAATCTCGAAGGAGTATCGTGTCGCCGTCGCGGTATCCGTGCGCGGTCCGCACGGAGAAAGCTGGCTGCTCGCCATTACTGTTCCCGCCACTCATATTCGCGATGTCATGATGCCGGCGGGTTGGACGATAGGCATTGGAGACCGCGACGGCACCTATGTGGCCCGCTCCCAGCTGCATGAGGAAATGGCCGGCAAGCCTGGATTGCCAGAATATCTGGAGAAAGTCGTAGGCCGCTCCGGCACGTTCACGTCGCGCAATTTTCAAGGGATGACGCTGCTTGCAGGCTACTATCGCTCAGTCGCTACCGGCTGGTTTTATGCCGCCAACGTGGCCCTTTCGGTTGTGCAGGCACCGCTGTGGCGTTCCCTTGCCGCGATCGGCGCAATCGGCTTCCTGGCGATGCTTCTCTCCATCGCCCTAGCTTACATCGTGGGCAAGCGGTTCGCTGGGGCAACGCGCGATCTTGCGGCTCGCGCTGAAGCGCTCCGCACGGGTCGGCCTGTCACGACCATGTCCACCGCGGTCTCGGAATTCGCCACGATTGCCGATGCGCTGGTTGGCGCGCAGCGCGCCATTGCTGAAAGAACGGACGAATTGCAGACTGTGCTCGAAACGGTCCCTGCAGCGGTCTGGTTCACCTACGATCCAAAAGCACTTCAGGTCATACGCAACCGCTTTGCCGCTGAACTCATGGGACTGCCGACCGACATTGGCAAGTCTTTCGGTGCGCCCGATCTCGTAGTCAACACCATTGCTCTTAAAAACGGCCGCAAGGTAAGTCGCGAGGACCGGCCGCTAGCCCGCGCCATGCGTGGCGAGCAAACCGACAACGAGGAGTTCTCCTACATTCTGCCGTCCGGGATAGAACGCTTCCTTCTCTCGAGTGCGCGCCCTATCCGTGACCCTGACGGCAAGATCATAGGTGCGGTGCAGATCAGCCTTGACATAACGGAGCGCAAGCGCGGCGAAGAACAGCGTAAGTTCTGGTCAACGAGCTCAATCACCGTGTGAAAAACATGCTTGCCGTGGTGCAGGCGATCGCCAGTCAGACCATGCGAAATGCCAAGAGTCTCCCCGAGGCAGGACGGACGCTCGCCAGCAGGCTTGTCTCGCTCGCCAAGGCGCATGAGATCCTGACCCAGGAGAACTGGAGTGGAGCCGATCTCAGGGACCTGGTCACAGCTTCGATCACACCGCATGCAGGGATAGATCGATTTCAGATTTCCGGCGAAGCCGTATGGCTGCCGCCCAATCTTGCATTGTCGCTGGCCTTGGCCATCCATGAACTTACCACCAACGCGATCAAGTATGGCGCCCTGTCGGCTGCGGGCGGAACCGTCTCAATTTGTTGGACGGTGAATAGTCGATCGGAAAGGCAGCGACTCAGCATGCAGTGGCGCGAATTGGGAGGCCCGCCAGTGAGGCCCGCCGAGCAGAAGGGCTTCGGCACACGGATGTTGGAGAGGATTTTCGACTCTGAATCGACTGGCAGCGTTTCAATGACCTTTGAACCGCCTGGGGTGGTCTGCACGTTCGAGATGAAACTCGGCATGCCCGGCGAGACCGAGCTTGTGTCCTAAGTTTGCGCAAGAAATCGAACAGCGGCCGAGAACCGGTGGCGATTTTGTCTTAATCGCGAAACAAGGAGCTGCCGGCCAAAGCCGGCGGCGCTTCGGTCCCTTGCGTCCCGGTCTCCAGAAGCATGCGTCAACGAGCCGTGGTCTCTGCGCCTGGGCGGCGAAGGCTCAGCTCCAGGCAGAGGCAAGAGTGAGAGACGCCTCGAAGATCTGCTGCCGGTTTTCATCCCGTACTTTGACGCTGATCACCATCAGATCGCCAGTCGGCATCTCGTCGTGGGCAACATCATGCAGTATCCGCAGCGCTTCGATCCTCGCGCGATCGCGCGTCGGGAAAAGCTGCCCTTCACGATCCATCTCAGGGCCTTCCGAGTTGTACAAGTCGAAATAGAAGCGTTCCATTGGTACAGCATCCGAGACCGCATTAGATTCAGAATTCCCGTCCGGGATCATTGTTCCAAAGAGTTAGCCTCAAAGGTAGCGATCGACGCCCCTTGCCGAAC
>NZ_QZWZ01000073.1 GCF_003601975.1 Mesorhizobium waimense | reverse complement strand
GATCGGCATCCTCACTCATGGCGCGGCTGTGACCTTTATGACCCGCCTTAGCGCCGCCAGGCTTTGCCCTGTCCCGACGCGCCTTGCGATCGCTCGAAGGTGGCTTGGACGACGTGCGCGATGTCTTCTCTGGCCGCTGTATCCGCAGCACCAGATCGATCAACTCTTCCTTCGTCAGACGCTGCAAATCAGTGCGATCCATATCCCCATAGATTCAGGGATTCTTGCCCCTGACAAGGGCGTGAGTAATTACTCCGTGTCGTCGAAGCCGAGCACGAACTTACTCGTGAAAAACCGCCCTACTACCGGCAAAATGCGGTCGTCATTGACCTTCCTTGCCCATCGCTCGATCCACTCCAGATCAAAGCTGCTCCTGCTTCCATATCTACTCATGCGATCCTCCTGATTGGGGAATTACTATGCCCGGTTTTTACGCGGGCAGAGACTTCTTTGCTGGCCCGTAGACTGCCACGAACGACGCTGCATCGATGGCCACCGGCATGACCGCAGCCGCAAATGCGCCAAGATCGGCGTCGGCCGGCAACTCGACCTTGTCCGCCTTGAGCGCATAGAGCGTGAAAAAGTACCGGTGAGCCCGGTCCGGTGGCCAAGGGCCGCCATATCCCTTGCCGAACCCTGGGATCTTGAATGTCACGAAGTCGCTGTTGAACTCAGCGGCGCCGTGCGGCAGCCGCAAGCTGCCGCTGGCGCCTTCTGGGAGCTCACGAACCTCGACCGGAATGTTCGCCACCAGCCAGTGCGCAAACGAGCGGGGGAAATTAAATGCTTCCGGCAGATCAGGATCGGTGACGGCCAAGGCAAAGCTGCGCGTGCCTTCCGGCGGCCCAGACCAAACAAGTCTCGGCGAAAGCCGGTTGTCCTCGGTGAACCGGTCCGGGATGACACTACCGGGCGCGATATCAGGACAAATCAGCATGAAAGATGGGGTTGCCGCCATATGGTTTACCTCCAGGTTCAGCAGCGTCACAGGCCTCGGCACCGGCCTGCCCTGCTCAATTCTGGGATCGTGACTCTCGGCGACAGTCGCCGGCTTGCCTGGGCCATTCTCGTTGGCGGCCTCGCCGGGCAAGCGCGCCGTCGCGCGGCGGCCGAACATGGCGTTGAGGATGGCATGGCCATCGAAAAGCGGTTCGAAATCCGCCGATATGGCGCCATTGCGAAACACGTGAACCCGCGTGCACAGGTTCAGAAATTCCTCCAGTTCGCTAGACAGGAAAACCACGGCGTTACCGCGCGCAGCGAATTCCTTCAGGTTGCGGTAGAGATCGAGCTTGGCCCCGACGTCGATGCCGCGGGCAGGATCGTTGAGCACCAGAACCACCGGTTTTTCCGCGAAGGCCCTGGCAATCAGTACCTTCTGCTGGTTGCCGCCGGACAGCGACGTGATGAGGTTCTCCGGGCTCCCCATCTTAACGGCCAGTTTGCTGGATTCCCACTCAAACACCGGCGTCAGCTTGGTGCGGTTAATGAAGTTGAGCACCCCGCCCGAGCGGAATTCGCGATATACCGGAAGCAGCAGGTTCTCGTAAATGCTCAGATTGGGAAAGATGCCCTCTTTCTTGCGATCGCCGCTGACATAGCTGATGTTATTGCGTCGCGCCGATGCGAGATCCGTGACCTCACTGGCCTTGCCGTCGTTGACCACCACCAACCGGCCGGCGATCGGAGACTGGATGCCAGCGATGCATCTTACGAAATCCGCCTGCCCCTGCCCATCCAGCCCGGTAATCCCGACGACCTCGCCAGGATACACGGTGAAACTCACGGGGGCAGCGTCTGACCAGACCCGAAAATCGGTTGCGCGGAGGACCGGCCGATCGCCGCGCCGCGTCGGCAACGGCTGATCACGATTTGTGCCGCTGCGCTCGGCACCGGCAATCAGTTCGAGAATCCTGGCCTCGGTAATCTCTTCCTTCGCCAGCCTGCCGACATCCACGCCGTCGCGCAAAACCGTCGCACGGTCGGCGATACGCACCAGCTCGGCGATCCGGTGGGTGACGATCAGGATGCTTGCCCCCCGTTGCTTGAGCTGCCGCATCTTGCGGAACAGCCTTTCCGTGGAATCGAAGTCGAGCGCGGCCGAGGACTCGTCGAGAATCAGGACTTTGGGATCAGTCAGGAGAGCCCTGGCTATCGTCACCCATTGTTTGACGCTCAGGGGTAGTTCGCCCACCAACCCGGAGAGATTGATGTCAAAGCCGAGGAGTTCGCGCATCAATGCGGATGCCTTGGCTTCTTTTTCTTCCCGGTTCATGGACGAACCCAAAAGGCCATCCGCGCCCAGATAGAGGTTATCCAGCACCGAGCACTCGTCCGCGACGAGCACCTCCTGAAAGACATTTGAGATGCCCAGCTGGCGCGCCTCGTGCGGAGACGTTGCCGACTTTCCGAGTATCGACACCTGGCCACTGTCCGGTATCAGTACGCCGGAGATGACCTTCGCCAGCGTGCTCTTGCCCGAGCCGTTGCCGCCAATGATCGCATGAACCTCCCCAGCGTAGGCCGTCAGGTTGCAACCGCCGAGCGCTACAGTCGGCCCGAAGGTCTTCCTGACCGATGAGAGTTCAACCGTGGGGTACGACATCACAGGTCCAGTTGGCCGACGTTGGTCGGCTAGACTTGCACGGAATGAAGGAAATGCCACTCCGTCACCGCTGACGGGGTGGCCAGACCTCTTTCGGTCAGTTCGCCTTGAAGGCTTCGGGATCGGCCGGACGCAGGAAAAACTGGTCCAGGTAATCCTTGCTTGCCCAGTTTTGGGCACCAACGTTGTACCAGCCATCGGAATCTTCGCTGCAATCAGCCGGGACGGCCTTTTCAAGCTGGTCGTAGGTCATGGTCTGCGGCTTGGTCAGGATCGACTGGATCTTCGGGCCTTGGCCCTCGAGCGTGCGCATCATGACATTCCAGCCGAACTCGAAGTCGTCCCCCGGAGGCCAGGCATGGATCGCCTGCGAGATGAAATCCTTGTTGTTGCGCCAGTAGCAAAGCGCGCCGATCTCACCGCCGATCGAGAACGGGACCATATCGCGGCCGCTTTGCTGCAGTGCGCGCAAGGCGCCCAGTTCAGATGCCGACTGTATGATGATGCCGTTCAGATCGCCCGGATTGGTGGCCAGCCACTTCTGGATTTCCGACTGGGCAACCTGATCGGTCCACATGCCGGCAACCTGGCCCACGACCTTGATGTCCGGGTACTTCGCCAGGGCCTTCAGAACGCCGACGTTCTGTGAGTCCGAAGCAGACGCGCCCGGAATGCCTTCGACCACCAGGACATTGCCCTTGCCGTTGATCTGCTTGGCCATCCATTCGCCGAGCATGCTGCCACCCACGACGAAGTTCGCCGAAGTGTTCACTGCATAAGGCGAGGTGAGATAGCCAACGGCAGAGAAAACCGGGACGTCACGCTGGTGGGCATATTCGACGGTCTGGTTCAGTGACGTCGGGTTCGAGCAGCAGACGATGATCGCGTCGACGCCCTGGTCAACCAACTGCCGCATCTGCTGAATCTGCGTGGAGTCGTTCAGATTGGACTGGGTGATGATCACGTCCTTGATCAGGCCGAGCTTCTTCCATTTCGGAATAATCTCTTCCTGGAGCCGCTTCATGACGTCGGCGCGCCAGGTGTTACCAGCATAGGAGCTGGCGTAGCCGATCGTCCAAGGCGGACCCTTCTTGGGCTTCCAGTCGCGGTAGGCGCTTTCCGCGAGCGGCTGCATCGGATCCATCATGTCTTTGCTATAGAGCTCATCCTGGATGCTCTTGGGCAGCTCATCCACGCCACCGGCAAATGCAGGGGTGACGTTAGCGATCGTTGCGACAACGGCAAGCGATCGCAACATGGTTGCGAATGTCGTCAATTTATCCTCCCTTAGTGCCGGGCGTTGAGCCGTGGGCACGCTGAGTTCAGTGGAACCCGTGGGGGACTATCGGGCAATCAGGACTTTGGAGGTAATACATTTTTCAAATGCGCTCTATACGCTTTCGCTATGGACCTGCCCCCGCGTCGCGGCTCTCGTTTCAGGGAGAGGCCGGGCACTTACACCGACCCGCATGGAGGCCTGCTCACCTGTCGCTGAGGTCGACGAGATGGTACGTGAACTCGATGCAGAAACCGACTGCCGCTGGTATCGATTTGCTTCGTCATTCGTGACCTTTGAGATGGGGCAAGGGTAGCTTGGGTGAGGTCGGAGCGTCGCACCCGTCGCTTGCTGACCCAAGATACAAGGGCATGCGAAGCTGGTTTCAGGCCGGCAGCGATCCGATTTGAGCGGTTGGATGAATGCTGTTGCGGGGCCTCAACACCTCCCGGAGTTACTTGATTGCCAGCGCGTTCGGCGGCGAACCAACGCCTCCGACAAGGTTCAACGGCTTGGCTGTCAGCAGGAACTCATACACGCCATCCCGCGCGCAATCCCCGGCCAGCTCGTCAAGTTTCCACATCTCGCCGAGACAGACGCCGAGAAGCGCAATGAGATCGGGATGCATCAGGCGCCCGACATTTGTTTCGAATGGCGACGTCGGGATGCTCGGCATCACCTCGACCACGACGGTATCGCTTGCGAGGACTGAGAAGTGGTTGTCCCAAATCCAAGCCAGCATCTCGCGCGACTGTTCGACACCGCAGAATGTGCGCTCGTTGATGATCCGAGCCCTATCCTCCGTCGTCAGATCGTTCAGGAAATGTCTGGCCCAGCCGGTATGCAGCAGAAGGATATCGCCTCGTTCGAACGAGATGCCCTGGGCCTCGGCCGCTCCCTCCAGATCACTGAGCGCAATCACGGAGTTGGTGGCGAGATCCAGAGGTCGCCCTTGCTCCTCAAGATATCGCTGGACATCGAGAAGCACGCCCCGGCCCGCAATTCCTTTCTGGGCAATGTGCTGAACCCCGAGCGCCGGCGAGCCCGCCTCCACTGCTGACGCTGGCACGTTTCCATAGAATCCGTGGATCTTGTGGCGATGGTGCCGCAGACCGTCGATCTGCGAGCTGCCTTGCAAAAAGAAGTCGCTGACGAAATCGTCATAGACTTGACCGTCATGGCGCGACACGACGGTGTGCTGAATTCCTCGACGGTAGGGGGAAACCGGCGGCGCGAACGCGTTCAACTCGTAGTCCAGATTGAAGGTTGCGCCACGCTTCACCAATGAGGCGGCGCTGACGACGGCCTCCGGAGACAGAAGATTGATCGTCCCGATATGATCATCGTCACCGAAGAGGCCCCAGCCCGAACCAGCCGGGCCATCCGTGCGAGCCATGATCTCTGAGTAACTGGGCAAATTCGGATAGGGTGCTCTCATCGGTCTTTCCTCCTCACGGGTGGCTGATGCATTTTTATCTTGGCTGGTGCTCGAGCGCGTACGCGATCCCGCGGATGCGCTCTGAGCATTCGGCACAATCAAGCGCCTTTGCCGACAGTCCCACGACCAGCGCTTCGAGCGATCCCGCAGCTTGATCAAGTTTTGACTAAACTGTCCCGTTATTCAAGACAATGTCCCACTTAATGTGGTCGAAAAGACTGAGGTCGCGGCGCCGCGGCCGCTTCCCAGTGGTGGCTCCAGCAGACCCATGACTCGAAGCCAGCCGCTTCGCCCCTGCCCATGCCGGGCCAACAATTCTGGGCGACATGCGTTAGAGCGACAGGAGCTCACCCAGGGTCACATTGACCCGGATGATTGCGTATCCTTCGCTGTCAACCTGATCTCGACCGTCGACCGAAAGCTGTGATGCCGATCTGTTTCTGACCAGTTGCCAGTCGTCCGCGGTGGTGGCGGGCGGCATGGGGCCGTCCTTTGGAATCACAAGTCTGAATGCCGGCAGATGTTTGTAGAGATAGTCGCAATAATGTTCGGCCATTCGCCTATCTCCTTGACGACGCAGCGATACGCGCACCAGGAATGTCTTCTGACCGTATATCTTGTTGATAGGCGCCAAAGCCCTGACACTCGATGTCCTTCATCACCTCGGCATGGACTTTGTCATAAGGCCGCTCCTCCTTGAACTTCCAGTCAATGGGATCCAAACCCGAGGGAAAGGAGCTGCCGCTCTTCAAGACCAGGCGGAAGCTCGGCCGCCTGAGGTGAAGGAAATAGCTGTAGGTGGACATGTCTTCCTCCATAGTTGTTCGTTTTCATCTCTACGCTGCCCAGGCGGGCCGACGGGTCGCGTGCTTCCTGTACGCAGGTACCCAGTCAGTCGGTGATCGTCAGATGGTCGAATCCGCTGTCGGCCAGCCGTCTCTTCACCGCAGGACCAAGCTGAGAGCCGCCTTTTGCGACGAGCCAGTCTCGGCTTTTTGTGACACCATCGATGACTGCGTTCAGATCGAAATTCGTGAGGACACCATTCTTCTTCACGATCTTGCCGGCGATCAGGACAGTCTCGACATCGGCGGGGGTGGCCAAAAGGACGATCGTCGACAGGGGATTGTTGAGGGGCGAAAGGCGGACCGATCGGGTATTCAAAAGCACGATATCGGCTGATTTGCCGACTTCGAGCGTACCTGTCCTGTCCGACAGGCCGAGGGCGGCAGCTCCCCGCGCTGTCGCCATCTCCAATATGTCGGCCGTTGTGATGTCCCAAGGCTCGACACCCTTGTCTGCAAGGGTTGCCTCATATCCCAACATCCCCCGCAGTGAGCTTAACGTCGACCGCATCGTGCCGAACATGTCACCTGCTACGAAAATCACGGAGTCCGTTGATAACGCCGGCCTTGTCCCGTGGCTCAAGGCGTTTTGAGTCGCGGGCATTCCAAATCCGACAAACATTTCAGCGCAGGGAGAAATCGAAATATGGCCACCTGTACCGGCGATAAGATCGTACTCGTCGGGAGCTAGATTGTTGCAATGAATATAAACCGTGCCCGGCCACAGAAGATCGTCCTGCTGTAGCAATCTGATCGGGTAGGTGCGTCCTCCCCAAAGCCCTCCTCCGATCCCGCCATCCGTGGCGATCCGCAGGCCGAGTTCACGTGCCAGGTGCCAGTCATGAACTCGCACCTCGCGCTGGACGAGCTGTGGCGCCCGAGCAGCGAAGGCCATGGTCACGAGCGCCTCGTCATCCGAAAGCTTCTTGCGCAGACGTCGCACGTCGGAAGGATGCTTACGATCGCTGTTCGACCACCAAAGCGGCGCATCGGTGTCATTTGGTGCGCTGTGCGCGAAAACGGCTCGCATGCCCGACGCCTGCAAGGCCGCGACCGAGGCGTCGGCATGTTCGGGGCTGTTCAGAATATGAACCCAGTCCAACACAGTTGTGATGCCGCAGTCGATCAGTTCCAGGGCGCCGGCCAGGGTCGCGGCGTAGACATCTTGCGGACGGAAAAAAGGAACCAGCGCTTCGCGCAGCTGATGTCTGTACTCCGGCGCGATCATGTCGGAACACATTCCCCGCAAAGTCGTCTGCCACAGATGCCGGTGTGAATCGATCAGCCCTGGCATGACGATTGCGTGGCGCGCATCGACAACATCGCACTCTGCCGGCACGCTTCGTTCGCCGGAGGGCGCAATGGCCACGATCTTTTCACCGCTCAGCCAGACATCGTGACTTGGCAAGGGAGCTTGTGCCGAGCGGCCAGTGACGACCGTTCCGCCAAGAATAACCGTGGTCATTTTGTCTTGCACAAGCATCTCATTCTGCTCCATTGCCGCCGGCGAACCATTGTGTGTGCGAGCGTCGAGCCGGGCCGCTGTTGTGGAGGACGATGTGCCTCGCGCCGACGAATGCGTCGCAGCAAAGCAGTCTCGCGGCCGGCCAAGCCAAAATCCCCCAACCCACCTCCTGAAATCATTGCGACACCTGGGGAACCGGCAAATCTTTAGAAGTTCGGCTACCAGATCGCGCCAATTTCTTCGACGACAATTGGACCAACCGCGACCAGGACAATCCCAACAAAGATGACACCGAGATAGGGCCATATCGCTTTCATGACCACGGCCGGTTCGACGCGGCAAATGGCGCAGGCCGTGTAGAAGCCGACGCCAAAAGGCGGGGCGAAAAGCCCAAGGCCCATGGCCATCACCGTAACCAGCGCAAAGTGCACCTCGGATACACCCAGGGACTTGGCAACCGGGAAAAGCAGAGGTCCAAGGAGGACAATGGCCGGAATGCCCTCCAGGATGCTCCCCAGAATGATGAACACGATGATGGATATCACCAGGAACCCGTAAGTTCCGCAAGGGAGTGTACCCGCCACGCCGGCAAGGATCGATGAGAAGCCGGACTGGACGAAGCCCCAAGCCATGGCGTTCGCGGAGGCCAAGATTATGAAAATGACCCCCGTCAACGCCGATGCGTCCTTTAGCGACGCATAGAGCCGGCGCCAGTCGAAGCGGCGTTCGGTCAGCAGAGTCAGGATCAGGACATAGGCAATGCCGACCGTCGCCACCTCGGTCGCGGTGGCGATGCCCTCGACCACCGCGCCTCGGATCAGGAATGGCAGAACCAGCACGGGCACTGCGACGATCGCCAGTTTGCCGATCGTGCCCCAGCTTGCCTTCTCGGAATGGTCCTCGCCCGATCTTGCGGCCCGGAACCGGGCCAGCACACAAAGAAGGGCCGCGAGGGCAAGCGCCGGATACCAGCCGGCCGCAAACAAGGCGCCGATCGAAACGCCGGTTACGGCCCCGGTCATGATGAGGATCAGGCTTGGCGGAATTGTCTCCGACATGGCGCAGGATGCGGCGAGCAGACCGACGATTTCGCCGTCATTGGCGCCGCGGCGGCGCATTTCCGGCACGAGGACCGGGGCGATCGCCGCCATGTCGGCAGCCTTCGACCCGGAAATGCCTGACAGAAGAGCCATGCCGCCGACAAGCACATAGGATAAGCCGCCCCTCACATGGCCGACCAACGCAACGAGAAGCTTGACCATGTTGTTGGCCATGCCGGAAATGACCAGCAGCGCACCAAGCGCGATGAACAGCGGAGCCGAAAGAAGCAGGATGTGAGCCATCCCCGTTTCCATCCGGGCCGGCACGATGTCGAGTGGGGCGTGTGTGGCAAACAAGACATAGGCCATTGCCGCAATCGCGAAGCAGAAAGCGATTGGCAGGCCAATCGCTATGCAGGCCCCGACGAGCCCGATGAAGAAGACGACCAGGTTCAGATTGCCCAAGCCAGAAAATTCGTCTTGGAGCATCCAGGCTGCCGCCATGACGGCTGCGACCGTTCCAAATGCCGCAAGCGTCGTCGACCGATTGTCAGCCGTGATTTTCTGGATCAGGGCACCAAGAGCCAAGATCGCGATCAACCCGAGCCCGACAATCAACGCAGCCGTTTGCCAGGCGGGTGAGATCTCAAGCACGGGCGTCATCAAGCCAAGGTCCGCTCTTGCATCCTTGAGCGCATAGAACGCCAAGGGCCCCGCCACGAGCGCCGTGAGGATGAGACATACCATTTCGAGGAACGCCCTCGCCCTGATCGGCAGCGCGTCCGACAGAACGCTTAGCCTCAGATGCTGACCGGCATGAAAGGCAACCACCGCACCCAGCATGGCCTGCCAGATGAGAATGAGCTCGGCCAGTTCGTCCGACCAGATCAGCGGCGAGCGAAGGACGTATCGGAAGAAGACCGCGGCCGACAATAGGACGATCTCGCCAATCAGGAGGATGGCGCCTGCATGGGCAGCCAACGCCACCACCAGATCCAAAATCCTGGACAGCGAGTTTCTCTTGGGCATGCCGACGGCTTTTGCCTCATGGCATTGAACGATTGCGTCGAGTGTCTTTCCGTCGTCGGCCGCGGTCATTGTCATCTCATCCCAGCTTTCCGACTGCGCCTTCGAGGACACCCCATGCCTCCGCGCCGATTTGTTTTTTCCAGTCTGAATAGAACTGGGTTCCTTGCAGTGTCTTGCGATACACGCCCGGGCCAGGGCTGCCGAACTGCAGCCCTTTCTGATCGAGATCCGTCCGCACCGCGGCGACCTGCGTTGCTATGTCCTTGCGCTGTTGCAGGGCGGCCTTCTGGAAATTGCGAGCCACCACCTGACGAATATCCTCCGGCAGTCTCTCCCAAGCGGCGCGGTTTGCCACAGGCACCCAGCCGTCCCAGGTGTGGGAGGTAAGCGTGCAGAACTTCTGTACCTCATAGAACTTGTAGCTGGCGACCACCGTCAGCGGATTCTCCTGCGCATCCACCGTCCCGGTCTGCAGCGCTGAATAGAGATCACCGAAAGCGATCGGAGTGGGCGAGGCGCCGAGCGCACTGAACAGCGACGTCAGGAATGGAGTTGGAGGCGTCCTGATCCGGACCCCTTTCAGGTCTGCGGGCTGCGCAAACAATCCTTTGTTCGACGTTACATGGCGAAAACCGATGTCATGGATGCCATCCAGGACGACCAGTTCGCCGTGCTCGGCGATCACTTTGGCCACATATTTGCCCAGATCACCGTCGATGGCCTTCCAGACTTGGTCGTAGTTCTCGAAAATGAATCCCAACGTCGGCAAACCGGCTCGCCGATCGAGCGTGGAAAGTATCCCGAAGGACGAGGTCAGGAATTCAAGGGCGCCGGACCTGACCTGATTGAGCGTCTCGACTGGGTTACCCAAGGCGCCATTGGGAAAGCCCTGGATCTGCAACCGGCCATTCGTCTCCTCGGCAATCGTCGCGGCGGCTTCCAACATCCGCTTCGGCAGCGGCTGATCGTCGCGAAGCTCGAGGCCAAGCTTGTAGTTGAACTCGGCCGCACGTGCGTTGCGGATAATGAACGGACTGGCAATGGCTATGCCACCCAGCTTCAGAACGTTCCTTCGAGACATTGTTTGCATTGACAGTCCTCCCTTGATCGCGAGCGACATGCCCGCCATTTCTGTTTCTAGATGGCGCGGCGCGGTCTACGGCGCCCTACCCGCATCCAGTTCCTCCGTGCAGGCCATGAAGTCTGCGGGTCCAAGCGGCTCTGCGGCTCACTGCCAATTCGATTTTCCGTGCCAATCCCGAAGTCGGGCACCAGGTCTCGGCCTCATGCCAGGCGGCAAGGTCCTTCGATGAAACCAAAGGCAGTTAGCCCGGCGTCAGCCGACAAGCCGGCAGCGTTGACCTTCGGTTTGACCAAGCGGGATGCAAATCACCGCGCTCCTCCCTATTTGTCCCACATACCGGGACGATGACCCAACTTAGCAGATAGGCATGAAAACGTCAACGTTCTTGGATTGAAAGAACCACCGGAGTAACTGAAAAGTGCAGAGCATTTGCGGGCGCAGGCACGAGCCAAAAAGCTGCCCTCGGGTGCGTCAGGAGGGTAGAATACGTGCCGTTTGCATTCGCTTCAGCCAATGCAAAATGGCGTCTTCCGTGTCCGTACAGTCACTAAAACCGGCCTTGCGCAGCTTGATTGGGCTCATCAGCCTGTCGAAGGGGCGCTCGCGCCCGTAGCCCAGAGTCAGATCCGCAGTCTGCCAGGAAGCACCGACGATTTCGTTCATGGACAGGATTTTGAGGCTGTGAGCTGCCACAATGCGATCCCACCAGTCCGAAAAGAGCGGCATCTGCTCGCTTAGCTTCATAGGCTCGTCATCGCCGACCGGCATGTTGAAGTGGGCGGCGATCGAGGGCCAGAGGTCGCGCCAGACAACGGCGTCTCCATTGACGACATTGAATGTCTCGCCCGCCGCCTCAGGCCGTGTGGCGCAGAACTCTGCAGCGCCCGCAATGAGCCGGCTGTCGGCACAGGCGGTCACATAGGCGCCGCCGCCTGGGAACGTCAATGGCCGTCCCATCTCGCGCATGACGCTGGCATAGACACCCAGCGCCGCGACGATGTTCATTGGACTGCGCAAGGCATCGCCGAGAATAAGCTGCGGCCGCAGGACCGAGAAGGCCCAACCCGCCTCGGCGGAGCGAGCCCGCAAATAGTCCTCCTGCTGCCAGTAGAAGATATGATGCGACATCCGCGGCCAGCGTTCCTTGGCCGGAACCGGCACCCGCCCGAGGTGCGAACCATAGGCCTTGCCGCCCTGCAGGATCGTGACGTGGCTCAGTTCGGATGTCGCCTCGACGCTTTCCACGACGTTCTGCAGCATCTGCAGGTTGATGCCCGCCTGCGACATGCTGCGCCAGCCCGTCTCCAGATCCTCCTCTTCGTAGAGAGCGGCATAGAGGATATGGGTGATCCTTGGTGCCCCCTTGAATGCGTTGAGGCAGGCGTCGCGGTCGGTCAGGTCGACCGCAATGTGATAACTCGCCTGCGCCAACGGAGGGCGGCGGGACAAAGCCACAACGTCCCATCCGGGCAAGGACGAGAAATGTTCGGTGGCGGCCGCCCCCACCAGGCCCGTTGCCCCAACGATCAGTATCCTGCGCTCGCCCACTGTCATTTCTCCCGTTGGTGCTCCGACGCCTAGAACGAGGCGCCGGATTCCTCTTCGACGATCTTCGCGAGATCGCGGAACCGCTCCGGCACGATGTTCGGATGGCCGACCGTCACAACGGACTGGAACAGCACCTCAAGAACCTCGCGTGCCGAAGCGCCTTGCTTGATGGCCGTGCGCATGTGGTGGCGGGTCTGGACGATTTCTCCAATGGCGAGAGTGTTGCCAACCATGCATAGGAGCCGGGTCCGGTGATCGAGAACCTGTCGACCGTACATGTCGCTGTAGCCGAAATCGTAGAAGGCGTGCGTGAAGTTTTCGTCGAGAGATTCGAGGAAGGTCGCGTTGTTCAGCGTGTGTAGCGGCCGAAGCACCAGCGCGATGCTGATCCCGTGCCAGCCATACTTCTTCAACAGGGCATCTGCCCGTGGATCCTTTGAATCGACCGGATGCCAGGTTTGGCGCTCGGCCTCCAGGCTTCGTTCCGCATTGCGTTGGCCCGGTTGCAGGGCCTTCGCGCTGACGCCGTCGAGCAGACCGCGTGCGCCGGCCTCCTCGGCGAATATCTCCAGCGGCTCGTCCACGATCGACTCGCCGCCGTAGATCGAGCACTGGAGTATGACCTCGAGAACTTCGTTGAGATTTAGTCCGTGGTTGCAGGCGGCAATCACGGTTTCGCGCAGTCGGGCGTGCCGGCGGGACATGGTGAACTGGCCGACCATGACGAGCAGCCGGGTGCGGACGTCCAGCACCGGGCGGCCAAACAGTCGGGCGGCATAGGTCAATACAGCCTCTGCGAAGGCAGGGTCGATGCGACGGCGCAGTTCAAAGCGCTCGCGCACGCCCGGCTGGAATTGTTCGACCACCGCAAGCAGGGCCTCGATCTTGGAATCGCCCTCATTGTGTCCTTGCGCCATCACATCGTCCTCCATCTGGCTTTAGGCAGCAGGTTCGACCGCCCGAAATATGTTGACCTGGATTCACGCTGCGTCCTCGACTGGGTTGCGCAGCAGGCCAACGCGGTCGATCTCGACTTCGACCACGTCACCCGCCTTCATCCACAGGGGAGGTTCCCGCTTCATGCCCACCCCGCCGGGTGTGCCTGTTACGATGACGTCGCCGACCTCGAGCCGGGTGAAGGTGGAGCAGTAGGCGATGATCGTAGGGATGTCGAAAATCATATGACCGAGGGTCGACTTCTGCACCGTTTCGCCGTTCAGGCGCGTTTCGATCTGCAGGTTGTCGAGCGGGCCGACCTCGTCCGGTGTCACAAGCCAGGGTCCGAAAGCGCCTGTGCCGATGAAGTTCTTTCCGGGCACGAATTGCGAGGTGTGGCGCTGCCAGTCCCGGATCGATCCGTCATTGTAGCAGGCATAGCCAGCAATATGACTCAAGGCATCCTCCTTACGAATGGATCGGCCGCCCTTTCCGATCACCAGGGCCAGTTCGCCCTCATAGTCGAATTCGATCGACTCTTTCGGGCGAAGCAGTGGCCTGCCCTGCCCGACTTGGACATTGGCAAAACGGGTGAATAGCGTCGGATGTCCCACGACGGCCCGCCCCGTTTCTTTCCTGTGCTCCTCGTAATTCAGACCGACGCAGATGATCTTGTCGGGGTCGGGGATAACAGGAAGGTACTCGATATCTGCCAGGGGCAGACGGGGCGCAAGGGCGCCGAGAGATGCCAGATCGCTCTTGTCCGACATGGCCTGTCGAAGTGTCGAGGGAGCACCATCGACCAAGCCAATTGCCAATGCATAATCGCCAGAAACGACGCCCCAGGTCGGCAATCCGGAAGCAAAAAAACTCAGATACTTCATGTAGGCTCCATTCAGGTATTCGCGACTTCGCCAAGACCCGCCATATTGTTTGGTCAGATAACTTTTCCAGGATTTAAGATGTTCATGGGGTCGAATGCCGCCTTGATGGAGCGCATCATTGCCAATTCGTGAGCCGTCTTGTAGCGCTTCAACTCGCCCCGTTTCAGCTGGCCGATGCCGTGTTCGGCACTTATCGACCCACCGAGCGCATGGACGGCGTCGTGCACCATCACATAAATCCGATCATGGCTGCGCTGTAGGGCATCCTCTGCGAACCTCGGAGAGGGGCCGACGTTGTAGTGAAGGTTACCGTCGCCAAGATGCCCAAACGGCATTACCGACAGGCCAGGGAATGTCGTCGAAAGGTTCCGGCCCATTTCCTCGACGAATTCGGGGATTTTCGAGATCGGAAGCGCGATGTCGTGCTTGATGCCTTTGCCGCCCTTGGCCTGCGCTAGCGTGATGCTTTCGCGAAGATTCCAAAAGGCCCGCTCCTGTTCCACGCTCGTCGCAATGTTCGCGTCGCAAATCTCACCCGCCTCCAAAGCGTCGCCCAGCATGGTTTCTAGGCACTCGCCCAGCCCTTCCCGGTCTTGGCTGCCGGACAGTTCCAGCAAGGCGAACCAGGACGCATCGACCGAGGAGCCGTCGAAAGGCAGGTGTTGCTGCGGAAATTGTGATGTGACCAGTTTCAGGCACTCATTCGCCATGACCTCGAATGCCGTCAAACTCGACCCAATTTGCGTCTGAAGTCGGATGAGCAGCTGGACACAGCTCGCCATCCCGTTCGTCGCCACAAGCGCCGTCTGGGTCATTCGGGGGAGCGGGAAAAGCTTCAGCGTAGCGGCCGTGATAATGCCTAGCGTCCCTTCGCTGCCCACGAACAATGACTTCAGGTCGTACCCCGTGTTGTCCTTTCGCAGGCCGCCAAGCCCGTTCCATATCTCCCCGTCAGCGGTGACGACCTCGAGACCCAGCGTCAGTTCGCGTATTGTGCCGTACCGCAACACCTGCGATCCGCCGGCATTGCTGGCAAGATTGCCACCAATTGTGCAGCTACCTTCCGCCGCAAGCGATAGCGGGAACAATCGATCCCGGTCGCGGCAATATTCCTGAAGGGTCTGCAGCACGCAGCCAGCTTGGACAGTGACCGTGTTGTTTTCAGGATCGAAGCCGCGGACACGGCTCAACCGCGACGTTGACACGACCACGGCCTTGCCACTCGCGTCAGGCGTGGCGCCACCTACCAGCCCGGTGTTGCCGCCCTGGGGAACGATCGGGATTTCCGAGTTGGCGCAAAGTGCCACGATCCCGGCCACTTGCTCGGTGGTCGCAGGCCGCACCACGCACTGCGCGGCGCCTTGATATACTCCTCGCCAATCGGTCAGGTAAGGTGCCGCATCGTTGCCTGTTAGAACATTTGCGGCGCCGAGCATCGACCGGAAATTAGACAGTAAGTCCATGGTGCCTCGCTAAACTGTAGGCAAGCGTCGTCGTGCGACGCATTCTGAGGCGCATCGCATTGACACCCGCCGATCATCCTTCGCTGGGACTGACCCTTGCTAAATGCGCTCCACGCCGATGGCAGTCAGCATGGATGAAAGCGCCTCGGCGTGCTTGCTCACGCAAAGGCCAATTTTGTCGAGCCCATCTGGAGGTATCCGGTTCTTGGGAACCGAGACCGTCAGTGCTCCGATCACTCGATCGCCCGAACGAACGGCCGCAGCCGCTCCGCCGACGCCGACCACACGCTCTTCGATACTCGTCGCATAACCATTCTTCCTCGCCAGGGCGACACTGGCCTTCAATTCTGTCAGAGAGCTCTGAGTGTTCGGGGTGTAGACCTTCATATCGAGCTTACCCAAATCGAAGTCTGGCAAGGCCGCGAGAATAGCCTTGCCGACGGCACCCGCATGAAGCGGTATCGTCGAGCCAAGCGCCTGGATGTATCGCACCGGATGATCGTTCTCGATCCGGTGGACATAAGTGGCATGGCCGTCCGCCTCGGAAAACGTGGCGAGATAGCAGGTCTCACCCAGCTCCTGAACCAGGTCCTTCATGATCACATGTGCAATCTGAAGGACAGGCACGACACCGAACACCCGCGCCGCCAGCATCAGCATTCGCGGGCCGACGACATAACTGCCGCTCTCGGATTGTTGAACGAAGTCGCTACGAGAGAGGGCCTGGAGGATCCGGTGCGTCGAACTGCGGCTGTTGTCGGTCGCTTGCGCTATGGCACGGATGCTCAAGCCCTCGGATTTCTCCGTGAGGGCAAAGAGAGTATCCGCAACGAGATTGATCAGCCCGCCAGACTGGGCAGTCTCGTCCTGCGCCGTGCTCGTCCCGTCTTCGTCCAAGGCACTCCCTTTCTATTCCTTCGACCTCAAGCCGCCTTCAGCCCTATGATCTCACGGGCCTCTTGCGGACTGGCGATTTCGCGCCCCAGCATATGTGCCAGGGCAACCACCTTGTCCACTAGTCGCGCGCAGCTGTCGGCTAGCTCGCCGGGATTCAGATATGGGTTGTCCTCGTAACCTACCCGCACATGTCCGCCCATCGAAATCGCCATTGCAAGAATGTTCCAGTGACGCAGGGGATCCATGCAACTGACGTTCCACACGACGCCTTCCGGCAGGCAATCAATCAAATAGAGCAGGCCGCGCTCTGTGCATGGGGTCCATGAGCCGCCGGACCATCCAATGAACAGTGTCGTCCAGATTCGCTCATCGAGCAGACCCTCTTCCATCAGCTTGCGCATGTTCCAAACAGCGCCGGTATGGAAGGTTTCAAGCTCCATTTTTACGCCATGCTGCCGCGTCACCTGGGCGTAGTCGCGCAGTTCGTCCAGCGGATGAAGAGCGTAAATCGCGTTCGGCGGATAATTCTTGTCAGGCTGAAAATATTCGTCGTGAGCATTGAACGCGACAGCCATCATATCGGGCCCAAGCTTCATCAACGGAACCCGGTCGTCGAGCCTCGCGCCAGCAATGCCGTACTGGATGATGCAATCCGCCTCTTCCTTGATGCCTTCCGTCATCTCCCGCCAACCATCGACGTCAAGGCGGCTCAGCTTCTTGCCGTCTTCCTGGATCTTGTCTTCAAGCCGTCGCACTCCGTGAAGGTGGGCAATGGCTGCTCCGGCGTTCAGGCAGCGCACATACTCGTCGGCAATCAGCGGCACATTCTCGCGCGTCGACGGCATACAGAAATGATTTGCCGGATAAGAGACCCGCGAGTCATAGGCCGCCGTAATTATCAGTTTTTCCAAGTCGATCTCCTCCCTAGCTGCCGGGCTCTTCAGCAATTCAAGCTATGCGTCTGCACTATCAGATGGGACACTGTCTTGTCAACCGGGACAGATAAAAAGTGACATAATCGATTGAGTGTAGGCGAGAAGCCTCCGTCTCCTTAGCGCGGTTTCGCATTCTGCCGATCTTTGCCCAGTGGTGTCCCAAAAGGGTGACGAACAGTTTCAGAGCGCGTGAGACATCCTGCACCGTGAAAACGAGGCTTGGGACCCAGCACTCTGCCATTCGCCAACGGGAACCCGGATCGACCCAGCATGCTAGCTCAAGCACCGGTGCTTCAATTTTTGCTCAAGTTGCGGCTCCTGGGCGGATCAAAGGGGACTGACAAGCTTGGTAGTACGCCAGCGTTTCCCAGCAGGCGCGGTAGACTGTCTCTGCTTCACCTGCACATTTCTGGGTGAAAATCGCACCACAATACGCGGATCCTGAAAACGCAGGGCATGCCGTTCGACGGCGCCAATTCGGCCAGCTACGGGTCTTGACCGCTCAGGAGTTTAAGGACATCGTGCGCGGTCAACCGTCCGCATGATGCGGTCTCGCATCGTTATGGAACCTTTCGCCGGAGGTGGCGGTGCCGCGTCGTTTGCTACGCTCCTTCGGCACCTTGTTGAACCGGTCTCAAGGTGGGGAACCGGCTAAGAGTCCGTATTGAAATTCAGGGATGAGCGTTTCTGCGGATGAGATTGCCGCCCATAGCGACAAGGATCATGGCGTGAGAGACGTCGATGCGCTTCTCGTAGTCGCGCACGAGGCGGCGCCATCTTGTCATCCAGCC
>NZ_QZWZ01000072.1 GCF_003601975.1 Mesorhizobium waimense | reverse complement strand
AACCCAGAAGCCCCCCGCTCCACGGCCGACGAGCCTCAAACTCCGCCGCAAAATCGCAGGATGGGACCTCGCATACCTTACGGCCATCCTCCAAACCAAAGCCCGTTAACCTGGATTCGGAGCCCTGGCACAGGCGGGCCGCCATTGCGCCGCGCTGATTGAAGAAGTAGGCTCGGGCTTCCGTGTCCAGCGTCTCGACATAGACCACCGGATCATCGAGAAGCCGGCGCGCGAGCTGGTGGCGCAGCGCCGTGCGCCGACCTTCCTCGCTATCCGCCACATGTTCGCCGACAAGGGCGCGTAGCCGCTCTTCGAGCGTTTTGGGCGCTTCTTCCGGTGACCAAGTGGACGGGCCACGCACAGCCGCCAGCATGCCGGCGAGCATGCGGCGTTGCACGTCGTAGAGCGCATCCGCCTGATCGCCTCCGGCCTGCACGAACGTTTCTTCGTCGCCGGCCACGCGGTGCAACACCCCGAGGCTCAGCAAGGTGCGGCACACCGAAACCAGTTCGCGCCGCTCGTGTTGCGCCTCGAGCACGAAGGTGAAGTCGAGCATCGGCTCGGCGGCGAGCTCCAGCAGCCTCTCTCCTAGCAGGCGCAAAGTGATCTGCGGGTCGGCACGTTCGAGCACCGCGCAGGCGAGGCAAAGCAGCACGTAGCGCCGGCGATCGTAGCCGGGGAGGCCGCGCATGGCGTCGGTCACGTCTCCTGGCCGCTTGTAGAGGCGCGCGCCCTCGCGCTCGACTTGCAATATCCAGCCCGTCTCGCGAGAAAACCATTCGCGCAATGATTCGGCCTGGCGGCGTATGGCGGCGAAATCCTCATGTGCCGGGCCTATCAACGGCGTCATCAGCAGGGCGCGCACGCAGGCGCGAAACTCCTCGCGCCGGAAGCGCTGCTGCAGCAGGCCAATTCCGCGACTGTCGTTGGAGCCGTTCGTCGCTGTCATCGACCGTCCTGCAAGGGCGTGATGGTGATCAGATGGTCGCGCCCTGCAAAGACGCCATGCGGCGTGTTTATCGTGGCGCGGCTGTCGGGGGCAAGCGGCTTCAAGTGGATATGCAGTAAGCCATCGCCCGTCTGGCGTTCCACCGGCGTGTCCGGTCCGGCTTGTTCGCTTAGCGCCTCCCCGAGTAGGCCCAGAAACAGACCAAAGGCATGTATGTCGAGTTCCCCCAGATCCGAAAGCCGCGCCGGGCGGCTGGTGGCGAGGCGCTTGCGCGCCGCTTCGACCTGCAGCGATTCCTCCGCGAGCTGAAGTGCCAGGAACGCGCGCTCTTCGGCGCGGTCTCGCACGCGCGGCAGCGGTCCGCGCGGGGCCGCTTCGCCGTATTCGCGCAAACGCGGGTGAATCTTGAGCGGCGCGGCGTCGGCCCAGGAGGTGCCGGCCGGCAGCTCGGCGTCCGCGTTGGCGTTGAGCGAGAAATGCCGCGCCGGATTGAGGGCGAAGGCGGCCCGCGCAAGGCGGTGCGCCTCGCCGTTGTCTGCGCAGGCGGCAAACCAGCCGGCGAGCATGCGGAAGTCGGCAGAGCGATCGCTGCGGCCGCTGCGCCGCTCATTAAGCGCGGCGATAGCAGCCAGAAGCTGGGGGATGGCCGATCGTGCCCGCGCCCGCAACAGCTCGGCTTGCGGGGGCTCGTGGCCGGTGCTGAGAAACCATCCGCGCAGACCCTTCCAGCGTTCTCGCCAGGCTTGCAGGTAGTCTTTCCGCGCCTCGACCTGATCCCGTGCGCCGCCGGGAGCCGCGTCACGCGATTCGCGCTCGGCCACCTGTCCAAGCAGGGCATCGATGCCCGGCTCCAAAGCCAGGATGAGGCGTGCGATGGTGTCGGAACGGCGCACCAGATCACCCATGAAGCGCTCCAGATAGTCGATCAGCCGCTTCTTGTAGTTTGCGACCACCCCTGCTTCGGCTTGCTGCAGCTCGATGCTGCGCGCGACGCCGGCCATGAACGCCTGGGCGTTCTCGGCCAGACTTTCGAAGACACGCACGAGATCCCGTAGCGTTTCGTGGATCTTGGCTGCGTCAGGTTCGGTTGCTTCGGCCAGCGCCTGAAGTGCCTGCAGTCGGCTCGCTATGTCCTCGAGCGCCACCGTTTGCAGCTCAGCGCGGCGCTGCAAGGTCTGTACGAACACCGCCAAGGCGGATTCCACGGCCTCGCCGCCCTGCGAGAGTCGATAGAGAAAGCGTGCACGGTAGAAGTCGCTAAGGCTGGCAACCCGCGCGGTGTCGGGATGCGATTCAAGATTGCCCCATTCCGTAAGCTGAGTGAGCGCCGTATTCACATCCTCAATGCGCGGCGGCCCGTTCGGCCATCGGGCTTCGGCAAGCACTTCGTCGGGCCGCAACTGCAAACGATATTGCCGCTTTGCCGCTGCGAAGACGTCCATGATGCAGCGGTAGAATGCGGCCTTCTCGGCGCTAACGTGACGAAATAGGTCCGCCGGGTCATTTGCAATGTGCATAGGCAATCACTGCCTCCCCAAATCCACTTTGAATGTTTTTGCTTTGTTCTCACGTTCCGTCAAGACCACATGTTTTGAGCGACGACGGTCGCGTCCCGGCTCGGCAATCTCTTGCCTATTGCTGGCTTAAATGCCGTTACATAAAAGGCAATTGGCAGCTTTTTGGATCGGCAAAAAAAGATTGAAACAGCTGCTCGTATCGAGCCGTGCTTCTTTCAGGACACAATACCCTCCATCTTAGCAGACCTCACGGTAGAACTGCACAGGGAGGCGGACAATTTGGGGCGCGGCCTCCATCCAGAATCGGTGGCGGAACTCGCCGACTTGGTTCGGATGATGAATTGCTACTGCTCGAATCTCTTTGAGGGTCACAACACCAAGGACATCGAAAAGGCACTCTCCGGTGCGGAGGTCGAACCTGAACGGGGAGCCTTAGCACTCAAAGCTAAGGCGCATGTCATCGTCCAGCGCAAAATCGATGCGATGCACTCCAAAGGAGATTTGCCGAGCCCGACGTCGGTTGAGTTCATCGCTTGGGAGCATCGCATGCTCTATCACGAGATGCTTGAAGAGTTCAGGTTCATCGAACGACCCGATGGATCAAAGGTCGAGATCGTCCCCGGCGAGTTCAGAAAAACTGCGAACGACGACGGGGTTGTCAGCAGACATCAGCCTCCCTCTTCAGATCGGGTCGGGGCCTTCATGGCGTACTGCTCAAAGCGTTTTGGACTAGGACCAATCCACATTCAGGATTCCCAAAACTGAGATGTGCTGAATCAATGCGTTCCGGATTTACTGATTCGGAGCGGATTGATGGGTGTAAAGCGCTATGAACTGAACGAGGCGCAGTGGGCGCGGATCGCCCCGCTTCTCCCGGGCAAGGTTGGTGATCCGGGCCGCAGCGGCGTCGACAACCGCCTGTTTGTGAACGGGGTTTTATGGGTCCTGCGATCCGGAGCATTCTGGCAGCACCTGCCGGAGCGCTATGGCAAGTGGAAGAGTGTCCATGCCCGCTTCACCCGCTGGGCCAAGGCCAGTGTCTGGGAGAAGGTGTTCGCCGAACTGATCAAGGATCGCGACAACCAATATCTGATGCTCGACACCACCTTGGTTCGTGTCCACCAGCAGGCGGCGTCAGGAAAAGATCCCATGAGGCGACGGGCGGCGGAACTCAGGTAAGGTTTCGGGGTCCGACATCCTAACCCTGGAGACGTCTCATGAATCTCTCATCCATTGCTCTGCCGCCCGTCGACGAGAAGACTGCCACAATTTTCATGGCACTGGAATTGAGCAAGTCGACCTGGCTTGTGGCCCTGCACTCGCCGGCGGTCGACAAGATCAGCCTGCATCGCCTGCAAGGAGGTGACACCGAAGGGCTTATGGCTCTCATTGAACACCGGCGCGAACAGGCGCAGGCCGCCTTGACGCGTCCGGTTCGGGTAATGTCGTGCTACGAGGCCGGCTACGACGGTTTCTGGCTGCATCGTTTCCTGTGCGACCGCGGCATCGACAATCAGGTTCTGGACGCGGCCAGCATCCTGGTCGACCGCCGGTCACGCCGCGCCAAGACGGACCGCCTCGATGCGGCGGCGCTGCTGCGCACGCTGATGGCGCTGGAACGTGGCGAGCCGAGGGTCTGCCGGGTTGTGCGGGTGCCGAGCCTCGAGCAGGAGAACGATCGCCGTCGCAGCCGGGAACGGGCTCGGCTCGTCAACGAACGCGGCCAGCATTCGAGCCGCGTCAAGGGGCTTTTGATGACCCAGGGCATCCGCGACTTCAAGCCAGCCAGACGGGACTGGCGTGAGCAGCTCGAGACGCTGCGCACGGCTGACGGGCGGGATCTGCCGTCCTGCCTGAAGAACGAGATCAAGCGCGAGTGCCACCGCTTGTGGCAAGTGATTGAGATGATCATGGAGGTCGAGGCTGAGCAGCGTCAGGCCGCCGAGATCACAGCTCCCGGGATCATCCAACTGAGTCATCTGCGTGGCATTGGCCTGACGATCGCAAGCGTAATGACGAACGAGGTGTTCTTCCGCGACTTCCAGAATCGGCGTGAGGTCGCCGGTTATCTCGGTCTTGCATCCAGCCCTTGGAGCAGCGGCGCGGTCAGCCGCGATCAAGGCATCCAGAGATCGGGCAATCCGCGAGCGCGTCGAACCGCCATTGAACTTGCCTGGCTGTGGCTGCGCCATCAGCCCGATAGCGGTCTCGCGCGCTGGTTTCATGAGCGCGTCGGCGCCGGCAAAGGACGCATCCGCCGCACCATGATCGTCGCCTTGGCGCGCAAGCTGATAATCGCCTTGTGGCGGTATCTGACCCAGGGCCTGCTGCCGGAGGGCGCCATGACCAAGGCCTGACGAAAGAGTTCGACGCGAGGGGCGGCCAACGTCACTTGCGACGAAGCGGGATGGATGTGGACCGGCGCCCCCCAGGGCTGTTAACGCCGTCAAAAAGATGGGTCCCATCCTTCCCGGCCTCGCCAAACTTGCCCGTGCATGCGGGATATGGGTGCAGGCTCCACCAGAGCCGACCGGATATGAGGTGATGTGGACTTGTTCCGCAATTCGCCGCGAGGCCGATCCCGACAGCGTCCGAAGTGATTTCGCCGCCGCTACCGTTGACACAACTCGCCTCATATGAGGGGGGGCCCAAGATCAGGCGTTGGGGCGTTCCCGAGGCGGTCTGACCACCAAGATCCACATGATCTGCGACAGCTTGGGCCGACCGCTGCGCTTCATGCTCACCGCCGGCCAGCGGCACGACAATCTTACCGCCAAAGCTCTGCTCAGTGGCTTCCACGCCGAGGCTGTGCTGGCCGACAGGGCCTACGACAACAATGATCTACGGCAGACCATTGCCGATATGAATGCCCAAGCGGTTATCCCTTCGACCTACCCGCTCTCGCAAGGTCGCAATCCCTCACGATCAGGCAATCTACAGGCTACGCAACGGCATCGAACGCTGCTTCAACAAACTCAAGCACTTTCGCCGCTTCGCAACTCGTTATGATCGACGCGCAGAATACTTCCTCGCCTTCGTTCACATCGCCGCTATCTGCTTGTGGCTACGTTGAATGTGGATTCGTCCTAGCGGAAAAATGGGCGAGCACTCGTATCATTGCCATCGCTTCCGCCCACACATCCACCCATTCCCGGACGGCAATGGCCGTGTGTCACCACTGTCGCATGCGATGGCGCTGAAAGCAGGCATCGGGGACTTGGCTTGTGGTCGATCTCCAGAGGCCTTGCTCGCAGCCTTGAGGATCGAGGCGAGTTCAAACGGATGATGGACCATGCAGACAGACCTCAATGCCGAGGCGATCTCTCGGAAGCAGCCCTCAAGGAGTTCTGCGAGTGGTTCCTTACCGGGGCACTCGATCAAATACGCTTCTCCAAAGCGACTTTCGACCTTGATCGCTTGGAGGATCGGTACCGCTTCCTGGTCAAGGACATCAGCGACGACAAACGCGCGCCCGATCTCTTAGCGGCGGTCCTCAAGCACGGATCACTCGAGCGCGGTGATGTTCATCTTGTGCTCAAGACATCGGAAAGAACGGCACGGAACACGATGTCCGCCCTGGTTAGATAAGGGCTCCTAAAGTCCCAAACGCCCAAAGCCCCTGTCCGTATAGCCTTCCCGCTGGACTATCGCGAGAGGCTCTTCCCGAATCGGTTCACCGATGCCGAACTGACTAGACCCTATGAACCGCCCCGGGTTTGCCGGAGGCCCGTTTCGTTTGAGTCACGCGGCCATGGCTGGTTCTTCCAGCATGGCATAGTAGCGCTCCTCGGCTTCGGCCGGCGGGATGTTGCCGATGGGCTCCAGCAGCTGGCGATTGTTGAACCAGTCCACCCATTCCAACGCCGCGAACTCGACGGCCTCGGATGAGCGCTATCAGCCCATGACCATAAATGTTAGCACCGTTGCTCTGTTCGCAACGTCCCCGTGTGGTCAGCATCAATCAATCGCGAGATAACGCCTCGACGGGCTTCAAATGCGCCGCCTTTTTCGCAGGGAAAAAGCCAAAGATCGCACCGATCATAACAGCCATGATGCAAGCGACGCTGACTGCGTGCAATGAGATTACCATCGGAATGGTTGTTTCGATGGAGCCGGCGAGCGCGCCAAGGCCGAAGGCGAGGGCGACGCCCGCGCAACTCCCCATGATAGTGATGGCAAGGGACTCGATCAGAAACTGCAACATAATATCGCTCGCCCGGGCTCCTACAGCCATCCGCAAGCCGATTTCGTTGGTGCGTTCGGTGATCGAAACCAGCATGATATTCATCACGCCGATACCTCCGACCAACAGAGCGACAGCTCCGATGGAAACCAAGAGCATCGAGAAAGTTCGCGTCGTCTTCTGGAGCAACCGCCGTAGCTGATCGCTGTTGTATGTGAAGAAATCCCGCGTTCCGTGACGCTTCTCCAAGAAGGCTATCATGGCTTTCTCGGCAACGTTTGTATCAACGCTCCCATTGATTCGGACGTCTATCTCGCGCAGCCGTTGCGAGCCCGAAATGCGGGAAAACACGCTGAAGTGTGGAATGAACACTTGCGGCTGCCCATCCTGCTCTCCAACGGCACCGACAATCACGAAGGGCACACCCTTGATGACCAGGATCTCACCAATCGGGGTCCTTGAATTGCCGAAGAACGTTCGTCGGGTGTTGCTATCGATGATCGCCTCCGGCAGAGTGGCATTCCCACCGTCGGTGAATCGGTTGCCTTGCGTTATGGGACGGTGCGCGACGTCGAAATAGGCGTTGCTCACACCCATGATTTCTCCGTCAGCGGTCCTGCTCTCGAACATGAGCTGCCCTGAATCCATGGTCACCGGACTGACACTATTTACGTAGGATTGCTCTGTCAGGGCGGCCGCGTCGTCGCGAGTGAGGCTGTCGGCATGTCGGCGGTTTCGGTCATCCCAGCCGGTGCCAGGGAAGATGCGGATCGAGTTTGCGCCAAGGCTGTTGATCTGGTCGAGAACGATCGTCTGGCCACCCTCACCGAGACCAACGACGGCAATCACCGACACGATGCCGGCGACGATTCCGAGCAGTGTAAGAGCGCTACGCAGACGATGTGCGGCAACCGATCGGAATGCGATACTGGCAGCCTCGGACGTTCTTCTGAGGAAGCTCGTCAGGAAACCGACATTTTCCGCAACATCAACCAGGTCGCGCAAGGGAGGCGCTCCACTCGCCGCGCTGCGTCGATCAGAGACGATCTGTCCGTCATTGATCTCGACGATCCGATCGGCGTGTCGAGCGACGCCCATGTCGTGTGTAACTATGATGATGGTGTGTCCCTCCGCATGAAGGGTCTTCAGGAGGTCCAGAACAACCTCCCCGTTCATTGAATCGAGCGCCCCTGTCGGCTCATCTGCAAGAATGATTTCTCCACCGTTCATCAATGCTCGGGCGATCGATACGCGCTGCTGCTGCCCCCCCGACATTTCCATTGGGCGATGATGGAGCCGATCTCCCAGACCGAGTTGGGTCAGCAATCGCCTGGCTCGGGCTTGCCGCGTCGACTTCGAAACGCCGCTATAGATAGCCGGCACCTCGACGTTCGATATTGCGCTCAGCGAGTTCAGGAGGTGATACCGCTGAAACACAAAGCCGAAATGCCTGCGCCTGAGTTCTGCGAGCCCGTCCTGACCAAGGGCCGAGACATCCTGCCCGGCCAAACGGTAAGTGCCGGCTGTCGGGGCATCCAAGCACCCCAGGATATTCATGAGCGTCGATTTGCCGGACCCGCTCGCGCCCACAAGCGCCACGAATTCGCCGCGCTGTATCTTGAGATTGATTCTTTTGAGTGCCTCGACGGTTTCTCTGCCCAGGCTGAACGACCGGCCAAGATCGCGGAGCTCTATCAGAGGGTTCATCATTCAGCTCGTTGTGTTTGGCTCGGATACGCCGAGCAATACGGTCTCTCCTTGACGAAGGCCTTCAAGCACCTGAGCGTGGATCCTGTCCGTATAGCCAATCCGAACAGGTCGCTCTGTTACCTTGCCGCCTGTGTCCTTCACCTTGACTAGGTATGATCCGTCCGCCTGTCGCAGCGAAAGAGCGGCCCACGGCACAAGTAAGACATCATCCGCACGTCCCATAGAAATGTGCACTTGAGCGGTCATCTTGGGTCGCAGCTTTTCTTCTGGATTCTTCACCCTAAGCACGCCGTGGTAATAGATTGCGCTGTCTTCCGCTTTCTCCGCGGAGCGGTCGTTCGCCGGCTCGTCGGCGATGGACGGCGGTGCATATTCAACCGCCTCAAGCGTGGCCTGGTAGCGAGTCAGTGGATCTCCGATGATCGTGAACCACGCGTTTTGACCAGGCCTTGTACGCCAGACGTCGACCTCGGAAATCCGGATCTTTACCGTCATCTCGTCAAGGTTCGCGAGCACGGCGACCGTTGGCGAAGTCTGCGCAGAATTGAGCGTCTGTCCCGGCTCGATCGGGATCGCCAAGATCTTGCCGTTCATGGGCGCTGTGATCCGCGTATGTGCGAGAGCGGCTTGCGCGGACTCAACCTCGACCTCGCTTTGCCGAATCTTGGCTTCCTGCGAGACCAGATCAGCCAATAGCGTCTGGTATGTTTTTTCAGCCTCTTCCAACTCCTTGGTAGTGACTGCATTATGCTTGCTGAGGTTACGCTGTCTGCGGTAGCCGAATTCCGCGAACCGTATTTCTATTTGCTTCAAGTCCCTCTGGGCCTTCATGTCCTCTACCTTGGCCCTCGCAGTTCTAAGGGTATTTTGCTCTGTCACGGCGTCGATCTCCGCCAGAAGGTCTCCAGGCATGACGGTCTGGCCGACGCGGACATGGATTGCCTTGATCTGGCCCGTTACCTGCGTGCCAACCCGGACCATCGAAGTCGGCTCGAGAGTGCCCAGGGCTAATACGACTTCTTCAACTGAACCTCGCGTAACAATCCCCGTCATTTCGTCGCCTCGCGAGCTTTCCGCGGAGTTCATCGAAAAAAAAGACAGATACGCTGCACATAAAGTTATAGCCGCGACCGCCACTAGAACATATATCGATTTTTTTCCCATATGAGATCCATAACACTCGCTATTTACATGCGTGCAGAGCAGATAAATTCCGAGAGGTTTCTATTGAACGACTGGTTTATCGGAAAGTTTGTTAATATGTTAATAGAAACCAAAATATCGCCTATATACACAACTGTAAACATGAATTGTAGTTGATGTAGATGGCATGTATGGTCGGATGATGAGAATCCAGGAAGATTCTTAATTGGTCAAAATCAAACAAGTAGCAGAAGTTCTAGTTAGGACATTGCGGAACGGTGATGCGCTTATGGAGTGCTCCGCCGATAGCTTGCGCTGCTCAAAAGGACGCATCGGCCGGCACCTTTCGAAAACGGATCTCTTCGAAGCACCTCAAAGGTTTCAATGCTTGTCACCACTACTAGCCCTTCATGACTGTCCTGCAATGCGCGTGCCAACCTTCTATGTCTGCAACGCCACAATCTGGGATCGTCGGAGCATGGTGCGGGGTTGGGGGCATCGAACGAGTTGCGTCAGAAATCGCAATCGGGGCCGTGATTTTGCCCGTCTCTTCTGCTCGCTGCTTTCACGCGAGCTTTCGATTGTCTAGTCGTCTAGACTCTCCCACAGGCCGGCACGATGGGGCTTGGCACTCGCCGAGGATCTTGTCCCTGTGTCGCCGAACCGCGCGATCAAAAGCAGCCTGGTGTGATACGCAGAACATGCAACGACCGAGGTCGCTGCAGCAGGTCCCCAACGAAAGTCGCCTCAGACCCGCTGCTCGAACTTGCTCCGGGGTGCAGCTCCTCGGGTAGTGCATCCGACACTTTCTGTCGCCTTTGTCGCGTCCGTTACACAGGCTTGTTGAGAAGCAATCACAAACTTTCCCTGGGCCAACCAGCTCCGGCATGTCGGCGAGCAAATCAAAAGCTGCCGCCGACACCAGCACGCGACCGGCGGAAGTCCTTGTCCAATGCGTAGATCGCGGTCGGCATGGTCAGCGCCTCGAAGAAGCAGAATAGCAGTCGCAACTGATGATCCCAGGTCTAGCGGACCCTCGAGCGCATCGCCCATGGCTGGCTTCCGGGCATTCCGCCCAAGCTGAATAAGAAACGGGTACCTCACTGGGGGCTTTGAGCTTCGCCCTGACCGAAATCCCAGAACTTTTCTGCATTATGCTTCGTCAAGCGTTGCCCGGCCCAGATCCTGCAAGGGCACTGCTTCGACGCAATGCTGGAGCGGAAAATGCTCCGATCCCGGAAAGACAACGAAGCGCTGCTCCGGAGCAAGGTCCTCGCAGGCCTGATGGAACCCTTTTTCCACCCTTGGCGTCAGGCTACGCTTGATTTCGATGGCCCAGAGGCGCTGGCCCGGCAGCGTTAGTAGCAAAGTCGATCTCCGCATCCGCAGCTGTCCGGTAGAAATTGCTGAGGGTGCCGGAGGCGGCGGCGGCAGTGAGAGTTTCGATTACAAACCCTTCCCAGGAGGCGCCGGCCACCGGATGTCGGAGCACGTCTTCCTGAGTTGAGAGACCGAGCAGCCAAGCAGCGCCACGGCGGGCATGCCGTCCAACAGCTCGGTGAGTGAAGTCGTAATGCGCTTGATCATCCTTGCAATTATGGAGGAAAGTTCCAATTTTGCAGGGAACATGCCGCCACGCACGTAGGGATTGCAGCTGTCCGCTGACGTCGGGTCTTACTTCCCGCCTTCAACTATAGTTCACCGGCGAGTCGAGAGACGCCGTCGTGCGGTCACAACTTCCCCACTCCAATACAACACTTGAGCCGGCGAGGTGCTCGGCGGCTCGGCCGAGGAAAGACAGGCGTTCAACTGACGGCTCATACGAGACACAGCCCGCCGCGATCCCATCCGCGAGGGCGATCTTTCCGAAGGCCGCAGCATAATTCTGCGCGATGTCCGGTTTGAGCCGCTGGAGCGCAACGTCTGCCCTGACCGCCCTCTCGATAAGGCTCTGGCTGTTTTGAGAGGGTGTATAACTTCGACGTTCGCCACGAGCTGGTCCGTCGATGAAGCTCTGGTTTTTTTGATCAGCCGGTGCACCACGCTCGCGACACTTACGAATCGCCTCCAAGGCGCCCCGCATTTGCATCTTCGGGAACACCTCGTCATCGATAACGACTAAGGAATCGTGACCAAGCCCTTCAATGGTCTTGCCCCGAAAGCACACGTGCCCAACGCGCCTCCGGCGCCGGATCTAGCAATCTACGTCCCCGGCTGGCAACACGGCGATCAGTACGCGCCTGAGGACCTCATGCGCGGAATGCACTACATGGGCGTGCTGCCGAGCCCGTCGCAGCCGCAGACAAATTTCACCATCGGTGGCGTGCCCTACACAGCGGCGTTGGGGCCATCAGGCAGGCAAAACGACATCATTCTGGTCTACCGAAACTGAACAAGTGATTGCCCACGACGGATGAGATCGACAAGCGTTATTTTGTGACGAGCCCTGGAACCTCCCCGAGTATGTTCTTTGGTTCGACCGCGTCGCTGGTGTTCTTCCGTCCCGACCGCGCCATTTCACAGCCGCCGCGCGCAGGGGCAGTCAAGGCTGGCCGCGTTTTACGCGGCCACCGCAAGGCTTGGCCTTGATCGGCCCGAGCACGGCGGCATGCTCGATCGGATCGGGGGTGCAAGGCCCCGAGGGCTGGCGCAACTGGAAATACCCGCCGCAGTCAGCTATTGTCGTCGTGCGCGGGCGACCTCGTGGCGAAGCGTGGTGCACCGGCTGAAAGCGCCACCGGGCCGCCTTATTCAAGCCCTGCCGGGCGCCAAGCCTCGACGAAGTGTTCGTAACCCTTCTGGGCCTGCTCGGCGACACGCATCGCTTGATTCCAAAGTACCTTGACATTGTAAGCATAGGTCGGACCGCGGCGGTTGCCTTTCTTATGCGGCTTGACGGCCTGCAGCTCCATGCTGCGCATCTTGTGGGCGACCAGGCTGGATCGCGCCCAGAGGGAGTCCTCTTGCTGCTGCATATGCCGGCAAAGAACCGCCAATTTTCGTGCCACGGCGACGGCAGCAATCTGAGGGCCACGCTTGGCCCGGATTCGCGCTCACGGCGCAACCGGGCGAGTCGCAGAGGCGGCCAGCTACTAACACGAGCTCGCAGCTCATCGTGTGCATCGGCCTGCCCCCACCTTCGTGCTCCCGGTGCCTCCGTCCCGGATGGTCGCACCATACGCCGCGCATCAGAAAAGCGTAGCCGGACATCGGCACCAAGAATCTCATACCGGTTACAAACGAGATGGAAGTCTATTCCTCACCAAGGAATCCTGCCTGAGCTCCAAGCCTTTCGATCCTGCCCCCCCGCATACCAGCGCTGAACGGCTTCAGCTGCCCACTTACGTTGGTCTTGGCGGTTTGGCGCGGATGGCTTTAGGCCAAGGTTGCGGCCTACCTTGCTGGGTCTTTCGACTTGTAACCTAAGCTGCCGAGCAGGCGATAGCCGCCTCAAGCAAGAGCAAGGCGACGGCGCTCTGCTTCTTTTCGCCGGCAACACCTGCCAGAAGGTGTTGCGCGTGGCGTCATCGAGCATGCAAGGACGAACTCCCAGCTTCAACGGCTCGACCGCAACGTGGTTTGCCCACGTTCTCGCTCATCTCTCTCACATGCCGACGACGAGGCTGGACTGCTCCCCTTTGGATTGACAGCCAGCAAGATCCGAAAAGTGCGGATGGCCTGACCTGCGGTAGGCCGCAGCCTTTTCAGTATCGCTAACGCTTAAGGCAGTTCGGATTTTCGTTTCTGCATCCGGGAGAACTCATTCGTCAGCTAGTCGTCAACTAAACGGTCTATCTAGACCTGCGCGGTTAACCGGCCTGAACTCAATTGCGAAGGATAGGAGTGCGAATCGTCATGTATGGTCGAATTGGTGGCTCGTCCGACATCCGCTACACGCGTAATGCCAGCGGGCAAGCAGATGCAGAAAATCAAGAGCTCGGGGACATGTTTGCCCGGATGCACTTAGCCGGATCCGATTCCAGCGGCGACTCATCGTCGGCGGCTACGCAACCGTACTCCCTCCATCCCAGACCTCCGGTGGTGGAGATCGACAGGTCTTCTTTCACGAGGGAGGTGAGGCAATTTCATGGCGATGAAATCATGCACATCGCCGACAATCCACAAGAGTATTCGGAATTCGTATCCTCCCGAGCCAGACGCGCTGCAGACGTTGCTCGGCAATACGGCATTCGCCGAGACACGGAGCACGCGCGATATTTCAGCTACCAATTGGGAAACCAGAGTGCCGGACTGCTGAGAACGGAAGGCGGATTCAGTATGACGGATTTCGAATCCGACAGTTGGCGGCAACAATTTCCTGGTCGAACCGAGGTCACCTCCATAGTGGATCTACAGGTCGCTCATCCGCTGGCCGAGAATGCAGGCGATATTCTGCTGGAGCATCAACTTCGGATGGACGGCGAACGACCGTTGCTGAATTGGCGTGCGGCTAATCCAGAAGCACAAGCCCGCGCAGCGACGATGGGGTTTGTTGAAGTGGATGATTGCGACATGGTCCTTGACCCTACCCAGCATCCCGAAAAGTGGACGATGAACAGTGCCGGTGAATGGCAGCGTGCAGACAAACCGCCGCTCTATCTCTGCAAAACTGAGGACAGCGAAAGCAGTGATACCGAGAGCGCATCAGGTTCACCCAGATACTCGTACGAGGATGACTTTATGTGACCTGACTCTTGTTGGATTTAGTCGCGATGGTGGGCGCCGCATCTGACTATATATGCTGTCCCATGTCATGCGCATAAGCGAAACCGCTCGTCGGAAATGGCAGTGCGCGCAACGAGCGGGATCCATTTGGCGTGGGTTCGCGAGCGGAGCCATTACCGCCTGCGCACCACAGGTTTTCTTTATGAAATTCGTAGATCCGAACGGTTTGTGATGAGGGCATCAGCGAACGACTTGGCGCCGTCTTCGCCGACGCCATAGTCCCAGATCGAGTCAATCGAAACGCGCAAAGCTGAAACGACGTCGAGCCGCTCGGCTACATGGCCGACGTATTCGCCAGGATCATCACCGGCTACCCCAACAGCCCGATCGGCGACCCTCTGTCTAGGCGCATATATCGCCATGCAAGCAGTCCAGCAGCGGAAAACGGCGTCTGCCGCGGCCCACGCCGACTTCCGATTACATAGGGTAATCGCGGGATTGGGAACACTGGCGCGGTTGCGATGCGTTGGAAGGATGGTTGCCCCCCGATAGGATGAAATACGGGCTCACGACCACATAGCCGGGCCCAGCATCAAACGGGAGACAACCATGAAGCAGTTTATCGGCCTCGACGTGTCATTGAAAGATACATTCGTCTCGTGCGCGAAGGAGGCAAGCGGATCTGGCGCGGAAAATGCCCGTCCGATCCGAAACTGATAGCAGAGGTCATCCGCAAGCGTGCTCCGAACGCGGAACGTGTCGTGTTCGAATCGGGACCCCTGGCGGTTTGGTTCTATCATGCGCTGACGCTGGAAGGCTTGCCGGCGATCTGCATTGATGCCCGCCATGCCAAGGCGGCGCTGGATTATGGCGCCGAACAAGACCGATGCAAATGACGCGGACGGGCTCGCGCATCTTGCCGAGGTCGGCTTTTACCGCGAGGTGCGCGTGAAGAGCTTTGACAGCATGCTGGTTCGCACGCTCGTCGCAGCGCGCAATCAGCTGCTCAAGATGGCAACCCAGCTGTCCAACCAGATCCGCGCTCTGATGAAGACGTTCGGCCTGGTCGTCCCAAGGGTGCGGGACGCGTGTTCGAGGGCCATGTGCGCAGCCTGCTAGCGAACAATGCCGGGCCCGAGCAGATTATCATGCCGTTGCTCGATGCCTGGAGGGGCATGCGCGCCCGCGCTGCCGAATTGAGCAAGCAGCTTGTCGCTTCGGCCCGCTCGAGTGAGCAATGCCAGCTGCTTGCGTCGATCCCGGGCGTCGGCGCGGTGACGGCTTCCTCCTTCGTCGCGGCGATCGAGGATCCGGAAAACTTCAGAAAGTCGCGCTCGGTCGGCGCCTGGATCGGCCTAACCACCAGACGTTACCAATCGGGCGAAGTCGATTACGACGGTCATATATCCCGGCGGGGCGACAACCATCTACGCGGACTGTTGTATGAAGCGGCGACCGTGATCCTCACGCGCACCAAGGCCGATAGCGCGCTGCGTATATGGGGCCTGAAGCTCAAGGAGAAAATCGGGTTCAAGCGAGCCGCCGTTGCGGTCGCGCGCAAGCTTGCCGTGATCATGCATGCCATGCTCCGAACGGGCGAACTCATCGAGCGCTGCCGCGCTGCTGAAGCCTGACATGCGCAACAAGACGCCAGAGGCAGCGCTCTTCTGAACTGACTTTTCTATCGTTTGCGTCTACGCTGTGGACGCGCCGATCCGTCCCTGTCGGGACGCGGACAGGATCATTCCGCGATGTGGGCTGCACTTGCCACTATTCTGGTAGCAAAGTGCGTCAATTACATTGGAAGATCCGTCCCACGAAGACCTATCCTGCGGCGGGCTGTCTCGACCGCGTAAACGACCCTGGACTCGGCAAACGGCATCACCCGCACCGCAGAAGTTGAAGGCGCTTTAAAACCAGCCAAGCTTACGACGGAACAACCAAACAACCGTAGGTCGGAGAAAGATCGAATTTAGCCTTGACGGAGCTGCGATTTACAGGACGAGACGACCTGGCTGCAGGTGAAGTTCGCCGCCATCAATACCATGGCGCCGGGGGGCAAGCACAAGTGCTACAGTCCGCAAGTTCTGACTTACATCCACGCCCTCGAAGAGAATCCGCCGCCCCGGTCACGAGCCGCCGCCGGCAATAGCAGCGCTTGACGTAGCCGAAGCCCGTGGCGTAAATCCCCAGTAGCGGGCAACGGCGTGCAGCCGCACGTTGAACCGCACCTCCCGTGTCGCCGCACCGTGATGTTCGACCAGCGCCTTCGGGTTGTCGAACTTTTGTGTCCCGCGCGGTTATGTGCCCTGCCGCCAGGTTTTGAACAGTATTGTCGACCTGCACGACACATAGCGTGAAGGAGGCCCAGAGCCGATCAAGATCGGAAACTTGGTCGTCGGTCCGACATTCCAACGCGTGCGATTGTGGCGCAGCAGAAGACCTGACGACCGTTCAATTCGAATTGATGGCTGATGTGGGAGCTGGAAGGCCGAGCCAATGCGCAAGCAGCAGTGCCGACGGTGGCAACAGATAAAAATCGGAGCAAAATTTTGCACGCCATCACATACTCGTGCATTGAGCTGTTCGGCGCCAGCGTCAGTAAATACAAAAAAATCGATCCTGCATTGTTCTGGCACCGGTAAGAGCCGAGAGGATGTCACGTTAGCTGACGCTCCGCTGACGCCTTCGAGTGCGGACGCAATGGCCGTTCGCACATCTTGTGAATAATCCTTCCCCATGCACCTGAAACCGCCTGGCCCTTTTTCCTTTCAGCACTGCTTCTAACGGCAGGCCTGCGCCGTCAGTCTGTGAACTGCGGGCCTCGTCAGCTTCTCGTCAGCGGATGCGGGCAGGATAGTTCCTCGCTAGATGGATCTCTCAAACCACGGAGGTGAATTATGGATCCGAAGAACTTCAATCCCTTCTCACCAGATTGGCAAAACTCGTACTACGCGATGCTGGCCCAGCAGCAGGCAGGACAGGGGGGCCAGCCGGAGGAGGCCGCGCAGCGCGACTTTGAGGAGCACCTGGAAGAGGCGGGCCAGCAGGACGCTCCCGATCATGGGAGGCGGTACGGCATCGCCCCTGATGACGCGGCCCTCATCCGGAATGCGAGTAATGCGGCTTGCCAGAAGATTGCGCATCGCTCCGCAGTCGTGAACAGTTCGGGTCTCCGCAAGTTATCTGAAGCACTACAGCAGCGTTACAATTTGTCTCTCAATGGACTTAGTGACGAGTCGCTGAAGGATTATGCTAAGCAACTGTTTCCGGGTGAAGCCCGGGTCATTACGGGGTTGGGCATGCTTAGGGCGTACCGCGAGGGTACCTATGGAGAGGGTACCTCTGGAGCGGGTACCTCTGGAGCGGGTACTTCGCGTCAGGGACAGGGAAGGCGGTATAGTGTCGTTCCTGAAGACGCGGCGTTAATCCATAATGCGGGTAGTGCGGCTCGCGGGAGGCTTGAGGCGCGGTCTATAACTAACAGTAGCACGAGTCTCCGCAGATTGTCTGGAAGGCTCCAGCAGCATTACAATTTGTCTCTTAATGGACTTAGTGACGAATCGCTGAAGGCTTATGCTAGGGAGCTGTGTCCGGACGACCCCAGGGTCCAGAGTGGGGTGGCCATGCTGCGGAGGTATCGGGAAACCCTTGGAGAGGGCACCTCGCATGCTGCGGAGGGCAGCTCTCGCCAGCCAGTGCAACAGCCATCACCAGAGCATGAGTCATCCCCGTCGCGAGTGTCAAGTTACAATCAAGACCAGCTTTGGGGCGATTATGATGCGGTCCAGGCGGCGCCGGGTGGCGCTTCTCCGCAGTCATCCCCGTCGCGAGTGTCAAGTTACAATCAAGATCAGCTTTGGGGCGATTATGATGCGGTCCCGGCGGCGCCGGGCGGCGCTTCTCCGCAGTCATCCCCGTCGCGAGTGTCAAGTTACAATCAAGATCAGCTTTGGGGCGATTATGATGCGGCCCAGGCGGCGCCGGGCGGCGCTTCTCCGCCGCCCATTTGGCAGGGAATGAATGCGCCTTCGCCAGCGCCAACCGTTAACCAGCCAGGCCCATCGGATCAAGGCGCCGGGGCATGGATTTTTGGGGCAGCACACGTGCCCAACGCGCCTCCGGCGCCGGATCTAGCAATCTACGTCCCCGGCTGGCAACACGGCGATCAGCGCGCGCCTGAGGACCTCATGCGCGGAATGCACTACATGGGCGTGCTGCCGAGCCCGTCGCAGCCGCAGACAAATTTCACTATCGGTGGCGTGCCCTACACGGCGGCGTTGGGGCCATCAGGCAGGCAAAACGACATCATTGTGTTCTACCGCCGAAACTGAACAAGCGATTGCCGCACGACAAACAGGATGAAAGTAAAAGCTGCGTCGGCCTCGATTGGGGGCCGACGCGTCGCCTATTTGCAATCACAAGTTGTAGAGCGAAAGGCAGAAAAACCCGCGTTTTGCCTACCAAGCGCGTCTCGGGCGGGGACAAATTTCCAAAAATGACCGCGCTGCTCGAACGCCTTACGCATCGTTGCGAGATCGTCGAAAGCGGAAACGAATCCTGGTGCTTCAAGAGCCGCTTTCAAAGCTAGACTAAAGCCGAAAAGCCAACCTGCCGCGCCCGTTCCGGCCGTGCAATCCCGACCAGGCTCCGCCTGAACGGGCGCTCAGGGGCACGCCCCTCACCACCACAAGCCCGGGGCTCTTTGTAACCGCCCGGTTGTTACCGCGGAGATTTCGCTTTGATGCGAGCGATGAGTTCCTGGTCAGCGACGAAGGCTTCGAGGAAGTCGTTCCATTCGTCAGCGGTGCGGCGAGCATGGGCAAGCATTTGCTCCAGCTCTTCAATTCCGTCGCGTGTAAGCGAAGTTATTGCCTCGTCCGGCCCGACGTAGACGCTGATGATGCTGCCGTAGCTCAGGTTGTCATCGTTGCTGACGATCGCCTGAAGGAGTTCGGAATCTTCGTCGAGCAATTTGGCGACGTAATCGATGCTGAACACATGGGTCACGGTTGCCATCAGGCTGCCTCGGCGCGGATGGCGGCGACAGGTAACCAATTCCAGGGAAGCAGCTCATCGAGGCGATTGATCTTGTGATCGTGGATGCGGTCGAGCACGTCGGCCAGATAAGCCTGAGGATCGATGCCGTTCATCTTGGCCGTCTCGATAATAGTCATGGCACGTGCCAATGTCTCCGCACCCGTGTCGGCGCCAGCGAAGAGCCAATTTTTTCTTCCAATTCCAATTGGACGCAGGGCCCGCTCGGCAGCGTTGTTATCCATGGCGACACGACCGTCTTCCAGGAACAGGCAAAATGAGGACCAACGGCTCAGGCCATATCGGAAGGCTTTCGCCAGATCACCCTTGCC
>NZ_QZWZ01000071.1 GCF_003601975.1 Mesorhizobium waimense | reverse complement strand
CTTCATCACCGACGGCGGCGAGGAAGTCCGCTCACTTGCCGAAATGATCGGCCCTGCCAGCGAGCATGTGCTAGATTGGTTCCACATCACGATTCGCATCACTGTGCTTCGCCAGTTCGCCCAGGGCCTTCGCCACCATGACGAGGAAGCCGGCAACGGCATGCTGGACATGCTATCCCGGATCAAATGGTATCTGTGGCACGGCAACACGCACCGGGCTCGCGAGGAGATCGATTGGTTGCTCGACGATGCCGATGCCACGGAAACCGACTATCCCAACATGAGAAAGCTCCTGACGGCGATCGGCGAGTTCCGGTCGTATATCGGATCAAACCACGCCAGCCTGATCAACTACGGCGAACGCTACCGGTCCGGAGAGCGGATATCCTCCGCCTTCGTCGAGGCGACCGTCAACGCCGTCGTCAGCAAGCGTTTCGCCAAGAAACAGCAGATGCAATGGAGCCGGACAGGCGCGCATCTCCTGTTGCAAACCCGAACGCAGACCCTCGACGGCTCTTTGCGGGCGACCTTCGAAAGGTGGTATCCGGGCATGGCAAACGATAATCACCGAAACTCCGGCAATCGGGCGGCGGCATAGCTGCCACACAATTCCTCATGGTCCCGCATGACAACGGACTGATGGCCGAGCCACCTTTGCAGTTCTACATGATGAAAAACGGATCTACCGACCGGTATCAGGAGCACCGTCCTGGCCGATGGGTTGCCGAGGATGCCTGGCCGAGCAAAACGGTCAGTTCGCGTGTGTATTCCATCAATTCCAACAGTCTCGACGCGGTGCCCCTGATAGAAACCGCGCGCTTGCTGTCTTCGCCGCAAACGACCGGGTTATCTTCCGGAGAACAGGGCAGCTTTGCAATCGTGGGAGATTTGCCGGGCGATCAGTCGCTTGATGCTTTCGGCTCGCTGCAGTTTGATACGGCCATTCTGGATGAAGCCGTTGAGATTCTAGGTAATGTTGAAGTTGAGATTGAACTTTCATCAGATCGGCGCGACGCACTTCTCGCGGCTCGCCTCATCGACGTAGCCCCAGACGGCCGAGCGTACCAGGTCACGTTAGGGTTTCTGAACCTGACCCACCGTGACAGCAGCGAGCGCCCGGAAGCGTTAATACCGGGGAAGCGGTATCGCGTGCGGATGAAACTTTTCGGAGTTGGCTATACATTTGTTCAGGGGCACCGCATTCGTCTTGCCCTTTCTAGCGCCTATTGGCCAATGGTTTGGCCTTCGCCTGAGCACGCGACCCTGACAGTGTACACCGGGTCGTCACAGCTCACCTTGCCAATCAGAAAGGCATCTGAGAAGGCCTCCGAACAGATCAAATTTCCGCCTCCCTTGAAAATGGACGGTATAAAGAAGACCGTACTTCGGCCGGGGCTTGTCGAGCGATCAGTTACAGATGACCAAGTCACCGGCGAGATTACACATCGGCTCTTCATCGACGGTGGCGTTTTCGGCGACTGGGGACGCTTCCTGATCGACGACATCGGCTTGGAGACCGAACATTGTTACGAGCGGACCTACAGTATCAAGCCGTCCGAACCCAATTCGGCAAAGGCCAAGATGACTCAGAGCTATGATTTGTCCCGTGGCGGATGGAAAATCAAGGTGACGGCAAGCGCGGACATGACTTCGACACCGACGACGTTTGAGCTGTTCGCGTGGATCGAAGCGTTTGAGGGCAACGAGCTCGTACGGCGCCGAGAGTGGAAGGCCAGTATCCCTCGCGATCTCGTCTGAACGATCCGTTGATCAGCAGAAGCACGGCGCATGTGAGAGCGCTCACCAGGCGAACCAGACCGGGCCTCGCAAAGCGCGCAAGGTTTTGCGTTGATAATCACCGAAACTCCGGCAATCGGGCGGCGGCATAGCTGCCACACAATTCCTCATGGTCCCCCTGCCGTCGATGTTGCTACGCAAACTCGGTTCTTACAACCGAAAAAGCCTGCTGTGTCTTGCCTTTCGTGAGCTTGGTCGCGTCGAACGGACCCTGTTCTTGCTGCAATACATCTCCCAGCCGCGAACAAGGCAGGCAATCCGCGCGGAAACTACCAAAATCGAGTCCTTCAACGATTTCCTCGACTGGATCACGTTCGGAGGCCCCGTCATCAAGAGCGGCGATCCGGTCGAATAGGAAAAGCAGCTGAAATATGAAGCCTCGTTGCCAACGCCATCATGCTCTCGAACGTCGCTGATCTTAGCGCTGCGATTACTGATATGGCCTCGGACGGGCATCCTGTCACACCCGAACTCGCGGCTGCCATCAGCCCCTACATCAGAAACGCATCCGCCGCTTTGGAAAATACGGTCTCGACATGGATGACCGGCCAGGACCGTTAGTTCCGCGCGATCTCCCGTTCGAAATTCCCTTGTGACCGGTTTTTACACCTATCCTCAACCCACCCCGCCTGGCGCAGGCGGAAATCCGCTTGCAGGCGGATGGGAATCCTCCCCTTGAATTATCGAATTATGCGAACGTTATCATCGGATTATGCGATATGTGTCATTGATTTTTTAATCAGCCTAGATAATCGTCTCCCCTGAAAGAAGACGCCATTGGGGCCGGCGCATCTATGACTTGGCTGCGTCGGGAGCGTTTGATCAGGATTGGGCCAAGACTTAAGTTTTCCTCCGCCCTCTGGGAGTTTTCTTCCGAGCTGCATTAATCCGATAAGACAGGAAAAGCACATCGGCGCTAGCCGCTGGCGTGCCAGCACTAGGAACAGAATGTTGAACGACAGCGAACATCGTGTGAGACGCGTTCCCCGCGTATTACTGATCTGCCTGGATAGTTTGATCCCCTCAGCCATCACCCCAGAAGCAATGCCCAATCTTGTCAAGGTGATGGATTGGGGCACGCGGTTCGCCAATCACCGGGCTGTCGTGCCCAGCGAGACGCTGGTCAACATGGCCTCGATGCTGACCGGTACCAAGGTTGGCGAACATGGTATCGTCGCCAATCAGTTCACCGATCGCAGCATCACCGGGTGGCCGTCGCTCAATCTCGGTGTCGCTGAAGAGATCGACGCATGGATGGAGCGCCATGGCCGGCTGACTCCGATGCGTACCTTTGGCGAATATCTCCATGCTGCAGGTCAGAAGTTAGCGGTTGTGTCGACGTGCTCGTCAGGCGCGACCCGAATGATCGATCCGCACGGGCGTGCCTTGGGCAATTTTTCGCTATCCTGCCATTCGCCGTCAACTTCCTACCCCGAGGTGGATGTGGAGCGGATAAGACGGCAGTTTGGCGCCTGTCCGCCGTGCTGTGAACCGGACGTCGAAGCCGCGCGATACGCAGTAGACGTGCTGCTGGATTATGTTGTGCCCGTCGTTTCGCCGGACACTGCAATCCTCTGGGTGAACGAGCCGGACACTAGCTACCATGCGTTTGGCACCACTGGCCCGTCAACGACCGCCACACTGACCGCCGTCGACAATGAACTCGGCCGAGTGTTCGATTGGTGGAGGAGAAACGCCACCGTTGAGTGTTCTCTTTTTATTGCTTCAGATCACGGTCATATCGATCTGGAACCCGTGTCGCCGGTAAATTCCGATTTCGAGGCGGTGTTCGGTCACTTGCACGACGAGAGCGTCATGCCAGAGGGCCTTCGTAAGCGCCTGGCGCGGTGCTCCACCGTTTACCTCCCGACGGAGGCACGCCCCGAACTGCACAACCTTACCCAGTCGCTGCTGGACAAGCCGTGGGTCGGGCACGTCTTCTGTGCGCCCGTCGGTGTCGACGGTTCCGTACCGCCCGGGACCCATCCGATCAGCCTCATTATGGGTGCCGGCGCGCGCACGCCGGACGTCGCATTCACGGTCATTGCCGAGACCAAGAAGAACGTCCAAGCAGCTGTTGCCCGCGCTGATATCGCGGACCTCAAACGCGGCAATCATGGCGGCCTGGAATCGCGCGAACTGGAATGTCTCTTTCTGGCAATCGGTCCGAAGTACCCGGCTGGCACACTATCGTACGACCCGTCCACGACCGACGGGGTTTTCAGAGAATTGATAGACGCGGCGGGTTTAACAACCGGAAACGACGGCGCGCCCTGTGGGCAGACCCGGCCGTTCGAGTGCACTGCCGAGATCGATGGCCGACGATCTGTCGTTCGAGGAACCTTCGATGGGAAGTATCATAACATCATCGGCGGAGCGGTCGAATTTGTCCCGTCACCGCAACCTGAATTCCAAGTAACAGTTGGCGAAGATGGACGATCAAACAGGCCCGTGCATTGACAGTGATTCCTGGGCTCTTGAGGCCCCTGATCTTGACGAGATTGAGGCCGCCATAGGCAATGTCGCTACGCTCTGCAACGTCACGCCGGTGCTGGAATCAGCCGCACTGAACAAGCGGCTAAACGGCCGCCTACTAGTAAAGGCAGAAGGGCTGCAACGCACTGGCTCGTTCAAGCTACGCGGCGCGGTCAATCGCATCACGCAACTCAATGAAGGCGAATGCCGTCGTGGCGTTATTGCGTTCTCGTCAGGTAACCACGGCCAGGCTGTTGCTGCGGCGGCAAAGCACTTTGGTATCCATGCTCTCATCGTCATGCCATCCGACGTATCCCCGCTGAAGCTCAGAAAAACGACCGAATTGGGTGCAGAGGTGGTCTTTTACAACAAAGCCACCCAGGATCGCGAGGAGGTTACAGCTCGCATTGTGAAGTCACGAGGACTTGTTCTCGTCCCACCTTATGATGACCGGCGGATCGTTGCCGGTGCGGCGACCCTTGGTCTTGAACTGCTGCGGCAAGTCGCGAGCCTCGGCACATCACTTGATGCGCTTGTGGTGAACTGTTCGGGTGGAGGGCTGACAGCGGGATGTGCTCTGGCACGCAACGCGCTGTCACCCTCAACCGCTCTTATCGCTTGTGAACCGGAAGCCTTCGATGACACGGCTCGCTCGCTCAAACTGGGGACACGGGTACGCAATGATTTGGCAGCGCAATCCATCTGTGATGCACTGCAATCACCGATGCCAGGTCAGCTCACGTTCAAGATCAATCGTGAGGCCATCGACGAATGCATTACTGTAACTGATGCTGAGGTCATTGATGCTATGGCCGTTGCGTCGGAGGAATTCGGACTGGTGGTCGAACCCGGCGGGGCGGCATCATTGGCAGCCGTTTTGAGTGGCAAGGTTTCCATTGCCGACAAAGTCGTCGGCATCACCTTCAGCGGCAGCAACATTGACCGCGAGAGCTTTGTGAAACTGCTTTCGCGATTGGAAACGCCCGTTTCGGCATGGCGGACGCACGAGCTGTAGTTAGATCCCTGAGGCTATCTGCTTCAGTCGCCCTGAGCGGGGGTGTCGAGGCGGGAGCTACGTGTCAAACTGCAGTTCTGATCCGACGCTAGTGCAGTGCCGCTTTATAATTGACTTCTGATCTGTCCTTGATCTTTGACGTCAGCGACCTCGGATTTGTTCTGGGAACGACTAATCTGACCGGATGACATGCGCCTGAACCGCTTCCTTCCAAAGCCACAATTCGTCTTGAGCAGACAGCGCCTCCGCGCGTTCCTCGACATATCGAGTTGCGACTTTGACGAAGACATCGTCACCGAATATGCCGCGAAATGCCGTGATCCGATCAAGATCGAACGACAACGTTGCGGCGTCTCCGTTCTGGGCGACAGAGACGCCGAAATCGGGAGCATCGGAATTTGCCGCGGGTGTCAGCCGCATCGTGCCATCCTATCTCAGGAACCGCTTTTCGTCGGCCTTGACCTGATCCATCTTCTGCAGCCGGAAGATCTCCTCCACCGGCACAATGTCCTTATGTACATTCTGCACGCCGCCGTCGGCAATGATGCGGCGGAAAGTGTCCTGCATCGCCGTCGTTGCGGCACGGATACCATAGTTGCCGTAGATGGTCATCTTGATATTGCCGAGCGCGTGAATGCGGGTGGCGTCGAGTTCCGGATAGGCGTTCGGAACGATGACGAGCGGGACCGGTCCGTTCCAGGCGCGCGAGAAACTCTCGATTTCTGCCGGGTCCTTCTTCTTCGAGTGGATCAGCACCATGTCGGCGCCGGCCTCGGCATAGGCCAAGCCACGTTTCAGCGCTTCGTCCCCGCCAAGTCCGGCGATCAGGGCTTCCGTGCGGGCGATGACGATAAAGTCGGGGTCGGAGCGGGTTGCCACCGCCGCTTCGATCTTGCCCTGGAATTCCTTGATGCGCAGCAGTTCCTGGCGCCCGTCGGCGGCAAGGCTCGTCACCTTCGGAAACGTCTTGTCCTCGATGACGACGGCCGCTGTGCCGGCCTTTTCGTATTCGCGAGTGGCGTGGATGACGTTCAGCGCATTGCCGTATCCGGTGTCGATGTCGGCAACGATCGGCAGCGACGATTGGCCGGCGATGGCGCGCAGCATGTCGAGATGCTGGGTCATGGTGATCAGGCTCATATCGGCGAGACCGTAAAGGGCCGACAGTTCGAAGCCGGAGGCCCAGATCCCGTCGAAGCCGGCTTCTTCCGCGAGGATCGCCGACAGCGGACTGTGGGCCGCCATGACATGGATGAGGCCGCGTTCGGCAATGGCCTCACGCAGTCTTCTTGCTTTGCTCATGATAGGTCTCGCTTTTTGAAAGGGCTTCGCAAGCCGCGAGGATGCGGCCGCACGCCTGTTGCAGGTCTTTGATTGCCGCGGCATAGGAAATGCGGATATAGGGCGAGGCCATGAAGCCCGAGCCAGGAACGACGGCGACGCCGAACTGGTCGAGGAGATGGAGGGCAAAATCCATGTCGTTCTCGATCACCTTGCCCTGCGGCGTCACCTTGCCGATGACGCCCGCGCAATTGACGAAGACATAGAAGGCGCCGTCCGGGGTGCGGCATTTGAGACCCTCGGCCTCGTTAATCCGCCCGACCACGAAATCCCGGCGCTTTTCGAATTCAGTTACGAAGGCGCCGACATAGTCCTGGTTGCCGGCGATCGCCTCGATTGCCGCATATTGCGAGATCGAACTGGTATGCGACGAGGTCTGCCCCTCGATCGTGTTCATCGCCTTGATCAGATCCCTGGGCCCCGCGCCGTATCCGAGGCGCCAACCGGTCATGGCACTGGACTTCGAAACACCGTTGACCGTCAGCACCCGGTCGATGAGATCGGGCGCGGCTTCGGCCATGGTGGCAAACCGGACGCCGTAGACGAGCTTCTCGTAGATGTCATCGGCAAGCACATGCACCTGCTTGTGTTCGCGCAGGACCTTGGCCAAAGCGGCAAGATCGGATATGGAATAGACCGCACCGGTCGGGTTGTTGGGCGAGTTCAGCATCAGCCACTTGGTGCGTGGCGTGATCGCCGCTTCGAGATCCTGCGGTTTCAGCTTGAACCCGAAATGCTCGTGGCATTCGACGAGAACCGGCTCGCCGCCGGCAAGCCGCACCATGTCGGGATAGGAGACCCAGCAGGGCGTCGGAATGATCACCTCGTCGCCGGGATCGAGGCTTGCGAACAGGGCATTGAACACCACCTGCTTGGCGCCGCAGCCAACGGTGATCTGGTCGATATCATAGGCGAGCCCGTTGTCGCGCAGGAGCTTCTCCCGGATCGCCTCGCGCAGCGGCTTGACGCCGGCGACCGGCGTATAGCGGGTCCGGCCGCTCTTGATGGCGGCGATACCGGCATTCTGGACTGCTTCCGGCGTGTCGAAATCCGGTTCGCCCTGGCTCAGGGTGACGACGTCGACGCCCTTTTCTTTCAGGGCGGCGGCGGCGGCGGTCATGGCCTTTGTCTGGGAGGGCCGGACGGCTTGTAGTCTCTTGGCGATGAGTGGCAAGGCAAATTCCTCGAAGCTTGGGATCTGCCCCAGAAGTATCGGCGAAGGCCACCATTCGCCAGTTTTGCCATCGCATAAGACTGCTTGAATGATCGTATTTTGCGATGAAAGCGCGCGAGGCCCAGCATGATGGCCTTGTCCATCAAGCGGGAACGCTGTCCTCCGTCATCTTACGGCAAAGCCGGGTCAGCCAGCGGCAGAAGGCGCGCGCGACATCCGGATTGTCGCTGCGATCGATGGCATAAGCACGATACTGCATGCCGCTCGGCGCCCGTGAGCCGGCCATCACCTCCACGAGACCCTGGCGGATCAGGTCGGCAACGAGGACATGCGGCGCCACCAGCAGGCTGCTGCCCGTCGTCACCGCCGGAAGCGCCATGTAGTGATGATCATAGCGCGCGCCGGAGGTGATTTCCGAGGTCTTCAGGTCGAGGCCGCGAAGCCAGGTGGGAAGAATATCGGGCCTTGAAGTCACGGCAATGACCGGGGTGTTCCGCAGGGCTTTCAGACCACGGCCGACAACGCAGTCGGGGGCGCCGACGCAGACGAGCTGCTCGTCATAGACGTCCCACCGGTCTCCCGGTTCCGTCAAGGTCAGGTCGCGGGTGAGCAACACGTCGAAGCTGTCGGTCGACGTCGGCGCCGACAGGGTGCTGATGACATCGACGGTGACGCCGCCCATTTCCTTCGAGAAGTCGCGCAGGTTAGGGATCAGCACGGTATAGGCGAAGGTCGCAAGCGAAGTCCGGACGACGAGCCGGTTGGCGTCCTTCCTGCCGTTGCGGCGCATCCGCCTGGCGGTGAACAGGATTGTGTCGAGCGGTTCGGCGACGGCGTCGGCGAACAATCTTCCGAAGTCGGTCAACTGGCTCTGGCGCCCGCGCCGTTCGATCAGCTTGGCCCCGAGATAGTCTTCCAGAACGGCGATGTGACGGCTGACCGAACTCTGGGTGATACCGAGCGTCCTGGCGGCGCCGGTCACACTCTTGTCTCTCGCGACCTGCACGAAGGCCCGGACAGCGTTGAGGGATAGGTCCTGTTCCACGTTCACGAAGCGCTCCCCAACAAACAATCCAGATTCGCCGTATTGTTATCGCATAATTCGATGATTGTCATCGGTCTGCAATAAATCCGGTAGAATGCTTCTGAACAGAAGGCCGCGCGAGACGCACCGCGCCCTCATATTAACCCGAATGCCGATCAAGCGTATTCGGCAACCACTCAAATAAGGGATGGACGGCCATGCATGATCTGATCTTTACCAGACGGGACCTCCTCGCAGCGGGCGCCGCGGCCGGCCTGGTGTCCATCGCTGGAGTGCGCTTTGCTGCCGCAGCGGGCGCCGAACGCAAGACGCTGCGGATCGGCATGTCGGGTTTTCCGGCAGCCATTGAACCGGCCCTCTACAACAGCACGGCCGCGCGTCGGGTTATCCCTCAGATTTTCGATCCACTCATTAGCTTCGATCAGTCCGCGAAGATGGCACTTCGGCCGGCTCTGGCCGAACGCTGGGAGCGCGTCGACAATACGGCGCTGCGCCTGTTCCTGCGCAAAGGCGTCACCTTTCATGACGGAAGTCCTTTCACCGCCCGTGATGTCGCCTTTTCGCTCAGTCCAGATCATCTCCTCGGTCCCGGCAGGGCTGGCAAGACCGTCGGCATGCAAACGCTCGAAACCATTGATCGTGTTGAAATTGTCGACGACCACACGGCTATCGTTCACGCCAAGGGCGATGATGCGCTGCTCGAAAAGAGACTTGCTTCCTGGTCATCGGAAATCGTTGGCAGCCGTGCGTTTGAGGCAGCGGGCAGCTGGGACAAATGGACTGCAGCGCCTATAGGAACTGGTCCATACCGCGTCGTCAGCCAGACCCTCGATGTGAACGTCGTCCTGGATAGCTTCGACGATTATTGGGGTGGCAAACCGCCGTACGCCGGTATCGAGTACCGGATCATTCCAGAGCTTGCCTCGCGCATAAACGCGCTTTCAGCCGGGGAAATCGATTTCATCACCGACCTTACGCCGGACATGTTCGCGGGTATCGATGGCCAGCAGGACCTTGAAGTGGCCGGTGGCCCGGTACAGAACATACGCACCTTGGCGATTGACACGACGGGACCCATTCTCTCGAAAGTCGCTGTACGGCGGGCGCTCAGCCTGGCACTTGACCGCAAGGCACTCGTGCAGGCGCTTTGGCAAGACAGACTGCCTCTTCCGAACGGCTTCCAGCTCTCGAGCTTCGCCGATGGCTATATCGAGGACTTCCCGGCGCTGGCCTACGACCCCGATCTCGCCCGCAAACTTCTGGCCGAAAGCGGCTACAACGGCGAAACCATCACCTACAGGCTTTTGAACAACTACTATCCCAACCAGGTTGCGGGGGCCCAGATCATGCTCGAGATGTGGCGGTCGGTTGGCCTCAATGTCGAAATCCAGATGATGGAGAACTCCGCCCAGCTTGTACAGAAACCGATCAACGCGATTTACGACAACTCAACCACCGCGATTTTTCCGGATCTCCTCGCTCACGCTTGGCGGCTCTTGGGTCCCAAAGGCGAACTTCCAAAGCTGGAGATGTGGCAAGACAAGGAGTTTTTTGCCCTTGGCGAGAAACTGAAGGTGACGGCCGATACGAAGGCGCGGCGCCCGATCCTGAACCGCATGCTGGAGATCATCGACAGGGACGATCCGCCCTGCGTGATCCTGCATGTCTCAGGCCAGTTCTACGGCAAGCGCAAGGAAATCGCCTGGGCGGCGGGCCAGACGCTCGACCTGAATTTCGGACCCTCCAACGCCGCCTACCAGCAGAACTGATGGTCATGCGAGCAAGCATGACAGTACAGCATCCCATTCCGGCCGCACCTGCATCGAAAATCCCGGCGACACTGTCGCCGGGACGTTTGTTGACAATTGAGAACCTCACCGTCGGCTTCAACGGCGTGCGGGTTCTTCGCGGGATCGATCTGACGCTTGCCAGGGGTGAAGCGCTGGGCGTCGTCGGAGAGTCTGGTAGCGGCAAATCCGTGACTTGGCTTGCCGCATTAGGGCTGCTGCCGAAAACGGCGGAAGTCTCCGGAAGCGTCCGGCTGGACGAGGACGAACTCCTCGGGCTGCATGCGTCGCGGCTCAACCGGGTGAGGGGCGGCCGGGTGGCGATGATTTTCCAGGACCCGTCGAGCGCACTTAATCCCGTCATCCGGATTGGCCGGCAGATTGGCGAAGTGCTTGCCCGGCATCAGGGCATGTCCGGCGCGAGCGTGCGTGCGGAAGCAAAGCGGCTGTTCGATCTCGTCGGCCTGCCGGATTCCGCCCGTCGCATCGACGCCTATCCGCACGAGCTTTCCGGCGGGCAGAACCAGCGGGTCATGATCGCCATGGCGCTTGCCGGTAAACCGGACGTCCTCATTGCCGATGAGCCGACGACGGCGCTCGACGCCACCATCCAGGCCCAGATCCTCGACCTACTGACCACCATCAGGAAGGAGACGGGCATGGCGCTTGTTCTCATCAGCCACGATCTCGGAGTGGTTTCGGAAACCTGCGAGCGGATCATGGTCATGTATGCCGGCGGCATCGTCGAGACGGCGCCATCAAACTTGATCTTCGAAACCCCGCGGCATCCTTACACGCAAGGTCTGCTGGCGGCCGTGCCGCCATTCGAAGGCGCGGTGGAGAGGCTGGTTCCCATTGAGGGCCAGGTTCCACATCCCGCGAATATGCCGACGGGATGCGCGTTCGCGCCCCGCTGTTCAAGGCACATGTCCGAATGCGAGAAGATTGTGCCGCCACTCAAATCCATTGCCGCCGGTCGCGCCTCCGCCTGCCTGGCGGAAGAGGGCGCACAGGCCGAACGTCATTCCAGTCCAATCAAAAGCATGTCGGCATGACCGAAAATATCGTTGAACTTCAGGCCATCTCGAAAAGCTATGCAACCCGGCGCGGCCTTTTTGGCCGAAGGGTCCCGGTGCGGGCCGTCGATGAAGTGTCCTTGTCGCTCGCCAAGGGACAAACGCTGGCGCTCGTCGGCGAATCCGGCTCGGGAAAGTCGACGACGGGGCGGGTGGCGCTCGGGCTTGAACGAGCGGATACCGGATGCGTGCTCTTCCGGGGGACCGAACTGCCGGCAGCCGACACGCGAGCCTGGCGCCGCATGCGTGCGCAGATGCAGATGATCTACCAGGATCCGCTCGCGGCACTCGACCGGCGGCTCACTGTTCTCGACCAGGTCCGCGAGCCCCTGGACATCCATGAGATCGGATCCGCATCGGAACGAAACGACAAGGCGCTGGCCATGCTCGGCGCGGTCGGTTTGAACGCAAGCCATGCCGGGAGCCTGCCTTCCGAGCTTTCCGGCGGACAGCGCCAGCGCGCCGTTCTCGCCCGGGCTTTGATCATGCGTCCGGAACTGCTCATTTGCGACGAGCCGGTCTCGGCGCTGGACGTCTCGATCCAGGCGCAGGTGGTGAACCTGCTGATGGACCTCCAGAAAGAGATGCATCTCAGCATTCTCTTCATCAGCCACGACCTGAAGGTCGTTCGCCAGATCAGCCAGCGCATGGCCGTCATGTATCTTGGCCGGATCGTCGAATGCGGTGACACGAAGGATCTGCTGGCTAACCCCGCCCATCCCTATACGAAAGCGCTCGTATCGGCCGTTCCGGTCGCGGGCGGTCGCACGCGCGAGCGGATCATTCTCACCGGCGAACCGCCCAATCCCGCCGCCCGGCCGACAGGCTGCGCATTCCATCCCCGTTGTCCCGTCGCCCGTCCACAATGCGCGAGTGTCTCGCCCGCGGTCACTACCCTGTCCAATGGGCGAAGCGTCGCCTGCCACGCTGTCGAGATCGCGCCGACATTCATGGGGGCTGAAGCCTGATGTTTCGATATTTTATCATCCGCATCCTGCGCGCGCTCCTGACCGTCGCACTCGTGGTTACCTTCGCTTTCATCGTTCTGCGGCTTTCCGGCGATCCCGCCTACAGCATCATGGGCGATAATGCGTCACCCGAAGCCCTGGCCGCCTTCCGCAAGGAATGGGGCCTCGATCAGCCGCTCTGGAACCAGTATCTCCACTATTTCGCAGCGATCGTTCACGGCGAGCTCGGCCAGTCGATGCGCGGCGGCGGACCGGCGCTGGACCTTGTCCTGTCGCGCATTCCGGCAACCCTGATGCTGACGCTTCCCGCCCTCCTCATGAAGCTGGCGATCGGTATTCCGGCAGGCATCTATGCGGCGCTGCATCGCGACAGCCTCATCGACCGCGCCGTCATGGTCACCGCGGTTGCGGGCTATTCCGTTCCGAGTTTCGTGCTGGGCCTTGCACTCGTACAATTGCTGGCCATCTGGCTGGCATGGCTGCCGACCGGAGGGGCGGGCAGCCCGCTGCATCTCATCCTGCCGATCGTGACACTCGGCGTCGGCGGCGCCGCCGTGCTCGCCCGTTTCGTGCGAAGCGCGATGCTGGAGGTACTTGGCCAGCCCTATATCAGGACTGCCAACGCCAAAGGCATCCCGTGGACGGCGGTCGTGCGCGACCACGCGCTTCCAAATGCCGCCATTCCGACGGTCACCATCGTCGGCTTCATGGTCGGCAATCTGATTGCGGGCTCGGTCGTGGTCGAGAGCGTGTTTTCCTGGCCGGGCGTCGGCAATCTACTGGTCGTGTCGGTCGCGGCGCGCGATCTGTCGGTCGTGCAATGCATTCTTCTCTTGGTGGCGGCCGCGATGGTGCTGTCAAACCTCGTTGTCGACTTCCTCTATGGCTTTCTCGATCCGCGTCTTTCGAACGATAACACCGCCGGGAGGCACTGACCTATGACCATGGCTGAAAAGATCGACGACACATCGACCGCCAAGCGCAAGCAGGTCAGATCAAGCCGCGTTCCGCTCTCCGTCGCCGCCGGCATCCTCTGGATCGTCGTCATCGTCTTTCTGGCACTGCTTGCAGATCAGATCGCGCCCTACCAGTACACGGCGCTCGATCTGCCGCGCCGACTGGCGGCGCCGTTTACACCCGGACACCTGCTTGGAACGGACGAACTCGGGCGGGACGTCCTGTCGCGGCTGATCTACTCCGTTCGCATCTCCTTGGTGGTTGCGCTCTGCGCCACCATGATTTCGGCGTGCTTCGGCACGGCCATGGGCTTTGCCGCCGCCCACTTTCGCGGGCGCATCGAACAGCTCATCTTGATGCTGGCGGATTTTCAGGCGGCGATGCCCTTCCTCATCCTGTCGCTGTCGGTGCTTGCGTTCTTCGGCAACGCGCTGCCGCTGTTCATCGCTTTGATGGGCCTTTACGGCTGGGAGCGCTATACCCGAATTGCACGGAGCCTGGCGATCACCGCCAGCGCGCAAGGCTATGCCGGAGCCGTTCGTCAACTGGGTGCGAGCCCCAGCCGGGTCTATCTCAGGCATATTCTCCCCAACATCTCCTCGACGCTGATCGTTTCCATGACGCTCACCTTTCCGGAGATCATCCTGATGGAAAGCAGCTTGTCATTCCTCGGTCTCGGCGTTCAGCCGCCGATGACGAGCCTCGGCAACATGGTCGGCTATGGACGCGAATATATGACCAGCGCACCCTGGATCATGTTTGCGCCGGCACTGCTTATCGTCATCACGACGCTGTCGATCAGCCTGTTGGGCGACCGGCTGCGCGACCGGCTGGACAAAGGCTTGCAATAGGACAGGGCAAAGAATTCAAGACATTTGAGGTATGGGAATGAGAATGATCGTTATCGGCGCAGGCGTCTTGGGCTTCTCCGCCGCCTATCATCTTGCAAGGGACGGTGCGACCGTCACCGTCATTGATCCGGGCAGTAGATATCCTGCCATGCAGGATATCTACGGATTTCGAACTGTACAGACCGGCGCGGTTCTCGCAGTCGGCTGCGGAAGATGCCGTCCCTGAGCCGATCTCCACGATTTTTTGAACAGGAACATCCAATGGCCTTTCTTCGCCCACTTAATCGTCAACGTGCACAGGTCCTCATGGAGCAGGACGAGCTGGATGGAATCGTGCTGATCCAACCAGAGTCCATCGTCTACGGCACAGGAGCCCGTCCAGGGAGCGCGTCAGGTTGGCGACGGGCAGGCGCCGTCTTCGTGATTGTACCTGCGGATGCGAGAGAGCCACTCACGGCAATAGTCGGGGATTTCTACGCTGAAGAGTTTCGTACGGCTTCGGGGATCGATGACATCGTCACCTTTCCGGTCTGGGTCGATCTGATCGACATCAGCAAGGTCCAGAAGGGCTCACTCAGGGAAAGGCTTTCAGTCGCCCGCCCGCCAGACCAGGTTCATCAAAGGCCGGCAAACTTTGATCGCAGACAGACATTCACGCTGCTTGCCGAGGTGCTCGCTCGACGCGGGCTTGCAACAGCACGACTCGGTACTGAGCACGCCTTCCTTCCCGTTGCAGACCAGGCGTGCTTCCAGGAAGCCTGCCCTGACGTGGACTGGTCGGATGCCTCGGGGCTCGTCAGTCGCTTGCGGATGATCAAGACCGCGGAGGAAATTAAACGGCTGAGGCTCGCGGCCATATCTGCCGAGGCTGGCACGACGGCCGCCATCGCCCATATTCGGCCTGGCTGCACCGCCGACGAACTCTTCTCGGTGTTCCGCGCCGCCTCTGCACAGCGCGCGGCCGAACTCGGGTACAACGGTCCGGTTTTGGCGAACGGCGCCATCACGATTGGACCTGGCGCCACCGGCAAAGGCCGTCCAGCCGAACGCGGCGACGTCATCCGTCTTGATCTTGGCTGCGTCGTCGAAGGTTATACGTCCGATTGCGCGCGCACTGCCGTGCTCGGTCGGCCGAGCGCGGATCAGCAGGCAATCTACGGCGCTCTGCGCAACGCCTTCGAAGCCGGTCTGGAACAGCTCCGACCCGGCGTGTCGTTGCAGAAGGTGCATACCACGGCGATGAAGACCATGCATGCACAAGGCTTCGACATGTATTGCCGCGGCCATTTTGGCCATGGTCTCGGTGCGTCCGTATTTGTCGAGGAATGGCCGTTCATAGCGGCGGATGAAACGAGGCCCATCGAAGCCGGAATGGTGCTGGCGTATGAACTGCCCTGGTACATCCGCGGCCTCGGTGCATTCATGCTTGAGGATCAGTTTATCGTCGGCGCGCAATCCGTGGACGCTTGCTGGACATTATCACGCGACCTGGCGATCTGCGACTGACGGGTTGCGCCCTGACCTCATCTCTCGCGAATTGACACCCAACCTCTGCCGCTTGCAGTCACTGGGCGTGACATTGTCGGACCATCTATCCCAGCGAGACGCGCTCAGCTTTCCCGAGCCTCGTAACCGGGGCCACGACCAATCTACACGGCATGATCGGCAACAAAAATGTCGACCTCGCTGACTTCGAGGCACCCGGCTGTCGCGCTGCATTTAATGAGGGTCTTCCTCATATGTGGAACGGCCCGGTTGGCAAGGTATTCTCTACGCAAATCTCCGTCGGACGGTGCAGTCATATGTCCGGCCTGTTGGCGCGGTCATTTGACCGCTGGCCACGATGATATCCGCGATCCCGATCGCCTGATCACTTTGACGCGCTCGACAGCGCATTGAGGAAGCCGGTCTGATCGGTATCGAGGTTATCGTCCCTCGGGTTCATCACGCTTTTGGTACCTTGCCGCTACATCCCGGAGCCGAGGCGCCGGAATTCCTTGTGTTCTATGCCCTCCCCATGATCGCCGGCGCTTGGTAGGTGCCGCCTTTGACAAGAAGCGCCCAAATCGTGCGCGCCATCTTGTTGGCCAGCGCTACGGCCGCGACCTTGTAGGGCCTCCGCGCGATTAAGGAGACGACCCAGGCGGGCAGCTTCACGCCACGACGTGCCTGCTTAAGGATCGATGTCGCGCCGACGATCAGCAGTGTTCGCAACTGCTTGTTGCCTCGCTTCGATATTCTGCCAAGCCGCTCCTTGCCACCGCTGGAGTTGGCCCTCGGCGTAATCCCGATCCAGGCCGCCAGATCGCGGCCTGTCCGGAACGCTGCGGGATCCTGGATCGTTGCCCGGACAGTCGCTGCGATGATTGGACCGACGCCTGGGATGCTGGTGAGCCGTCGAGCGGTTTCGTCAGCCTTCACTGCCGTCATGATCTTCGTATCGAGCGCTTCGATACGAGCCGTCAGTCGCTCGATCTGCTCAGCCATCTCCAGGAGTGCAGTTCGAGCTGCTGATGGAAGGCGGGCATCGTCGTCGTCACGTAGAATAGCGACGAGTTTGGCGATGCTGGTCATGCCGGTTGCGGCGACGATGCCGAGCTCGGCCAAATGGGCGCGCATGGCGTTGGCGGTCTGGCTTCGTTGGCGGATGAACAACTCGCGGGTCTTCAGGACCATCCCGGCAGCCTGCTCTTCGGGCGATTTGATCGGCACGAACCGCATGGTCGGTCTCGTCACCGCTTCGCAGATCGCCTCGGCGTCCGCCGCGTCGGTCTTGTTGCGCTTGACGTAAGCCTTTACGTAGGCCGGCGGCATCATCCTGACCGTATGCCCGAACTGGCCGATGGCATTCGCCCAATGATGCGCACTCGCGCAGGCCTCTAGGCCAACGAGGCACGGCTCGACGCTGCGGAAAAACTCCAACAACTGCGAGCGCCGCAAGGCTCGGCGGATGACGACGCGGCCGTCTTTGGTAACGGCGTGAACTTGAAAGACCGACTTGGCCAAGTCCAGGCCGATCGTGGTAATCTTCTCCATGGAACGGTTCCTTCTGTTTCGTGGCGATGGACGTCACCACAATAGGCACCTTCGATGCCGCCTCGAAGGGCCGTTCCACACCATCACTTTGTGTGGTGATAAGAATTGTTGAGCGGCAGCATGCGTGCTCGGAGGAGCTCCGGGCCAGCTCTACCATACATCGCACGTTTGATCGTCTTCAGGCGGTTAATCTGGCCTTCCGCCTGGCCATTGCTCCAGGGTAATTCGACGGCGTTGCGGACGGCGGCGATATCACGGCGCAGGACCCGCGCGAACCGGACGATCGAGGAGAGCCCTGAGTTGACCGCTTCGTCAATCCACATGTCGAGCTTGCTCGATTCACGGCTCCGAAGGATGCCGCGAAATCGCATGGCAAGGCTGCGCATCAGGACAAAGGCATGTGATCCCTTGCTTCAAGGCATCGACCTTCCTCGCCTGATTGATCGTCAGCATACTTCGCGGCTTCATGCAGAGGGCAGCGGCGACTATCGGCGAGATCACATGGCCGGTCTCAGGATCTCGTATCGGCACAACAATGCCATCTGGTTGTGGGTGTAAGAGCGGAGCCGGCGGCGCACTGTTCTTGCCTGGTTTATCGGCACGGCGCCAGCTTGCGAGCAGTCGCTCAAGATTCGAGAAACTGCCCGTGTAGCCGCGCTGCCTGATATCGTGGAACAGGTTTCGGCCGGAGCGATTGCCATGTGTCCAGCACTGGGTGAGAAACGCCTCAAAATATAACGGTGACGTCGGCTTCAACGCCGCCCTGCGTCGGTCGGGTGGCTTGTCGAAAGTCAGCCATTTCGCGATGCTGCGCGGACCGTAGCCGGTACGACGAGAGATCTCGGAACAGGACAGCCCTTCCTTGTGCAAGGCGTGAACCATCTCGAATACCATGTGTCGCGACAGTCGATGAGCGTAGCGCGCCTGGCGCCGATGCGTTGCGTCAACGTGCCGATCATTCCGAATCGGATCGACTTGCGCGCTCCCGATAGCCTCATTAGGCAGCAATGCCCGCCCCGTGGCGCGGCCCGAAAGGCTCATCTGCTCCTCGATTGCGATGCGCAGGTTGTGCATGAGATGAAACCGATCAGCCACCTGGCGCGCTTGCGGCGCACCCTCGCGAACAGCTTGTGCGTAGAGCCCGCATCGGTCTCGGCTCACGATTTCGATAGAAGGGTGCCGCTCCAGCCATTGCGCCACGCTCGCCACGTTCCGGTCCTCAAGAATATCGACAACCGAACGCCGCTCCAGGTCGACGATCATCGTCCCGTAGCGCCATGCTCGCCGCCAGCTCCAGTCATCGATGCCGACGACCCGAATCGCGGAGTTGCAGTGAGCGACCGCTGCATCCCGCTTCAGTTGTCGCAGGATCGTGTCATCGCTGACCGGCATACCGAGCCGTCCCATCAAGCGCTGTCGATGGCGGTTGAGAACCGCGTATAGATGGCGCCGAGAGGGAATTGATGCGGAATTCGGCTCGGAGTGGTGCTGTGGCCGAGCAGATTGACAATCTCTGCGACTCTCCTTGTGCGGCGCCCATAAGGGGATGCAATACTCGGTAGTCGATCGGTGAACGTTTGTCGTTCACACTTCTGATGCGCGCACCGCCAACGGCTCAGCCGGGGCGTTACCGTAACGGACTTGCCCTGAACCGGCAGATCCTGAAGGCTGCGGTTAGACCAGCCATGCCGATTTCGGCTTCGCAGTCCGCAATCGGGGCAAATGCCACACGTGGGTCCGACAGCGGAAACAACCCAACTATCATCGGGACCATGAGGAATTGTGTGGCAGCTATGCCGCCGCCCGATTGCCGGAGTTTCGGTGATTATCGTTTGCCATGCCCGGATACCACCTTTCGAAGGTCGCCCGCAAAGAGCCGTCGAGGGTCTGCGTTCGGGTTTGCAACAGGAGATGCGCGCCTGTCCGGCTCCATTGCATCTGCTGTTTCTTGGCGAAACGCTTGCTGACGACGGCGTTGACGGTCGCCTCGACGAAGGCGGAGGATATCCGCTCTCCGGACCGGTAGCGTTCGCCGTAGTTGATCAGGCTGGCGTGGTTTGATCCGATATACGACCGGAACTCGCCGATCGCCGTCAGGAGCTTTCTCATGTTGGGATAGTCGGTTTCCGTGGCATCGGCATCGTCGAGCAACCAATCGATCTCCTCGCGAGCCCGGTGCGTGTTGCCGTGCCACAGATACCATTTGATCCGGGATAGCATGTCCAGCATGCCGTTGCCGGCTTCCTCGTCATGGTGGCGAAGGCCCTGGGCGAACTGGCGAAGCACAGTGATGCGAATCGTGATGTGGAACCAATCTAGCACATGCTCGCTGGCAGGGCCGATCATTTCGGCAAGTGAGCGGACTTCCTCGCCGCCGTCGGTGATGAAG
>NZ_QZWZ01000070.1 GCF_003601975.1 Mesorhizobium waimense | reverse complement strand
AAGTACGGTGTCTTCTACTCCGTCGTTGATCTCCAGGCCGCCATCAATCGCTTCATCACCGAGCACAATCAGCAATCCCAACCGTTCGTCTGGAGAGCCGACCCACACAAAATCATCGCTGCCGTCACGCGCGGGCACCAAACGTTGGAATCAATCCACTAGCTGACTTTTCTCCTGCGGCCCGGCAAAAGCCGGCATGACCGCCACGTCCCGATCGTACTGACCCGCTCGATAAGAGCGGGCGAGAACATTACCGCAGACCGGGGCAGCAGATTGTTGCAAACCGCGAGGATGTTTGCGAGTGGAGAGGGGTTGGTCCGCGCCTTCTGATGTTCTGCGAAGACGCCGACGGCAGCTGCGCGCTTCAGAACGAACTTGATAGATAAGATCAAGCTGCGACCTTCTTGCGGGTCCGCTTCGCCGGCGCCGGCGTTTCCGGCTCTTTCGGCTTGCGGCCGAGCCCTATCGTCTTGGCCAATGCCGAGCGCGCCGCGGCGTAATTCGGCGCGACCATGGGATAATCCGCCGGCAGACCCCATTTGGCGCGATACTCATCCGGCGTCAGCCCATAGTGGGTCGACAGATGACGCTTCAGCGCTTTGAATTTCTTCCCGTCCTCAAGGCAGATGATGTAATCCGGTGTCACCGACTTCCTGATCGGGACTGCAGGCTTGAGAGCCTGCGGCTCTTCTGCGGAGACGCTTTCGGCCGTGCCCTTAAAAGCTGCGTGCACTTGTCCGATAAGGGCAGGGAGATCGCCCACCGGCACCGGATTGTTGGACACATAGGCTGAGACGACATCGGCGGTGAGCTCGATGAGGACGTCGATGTTGTCGTCGGCTTCTTCTGTCATGAAACTCTCCGGGTAGCGTGAAAACATAGTCGGTGAAGGATTGCTTCATTAGTGGTGGTTGCCGCGGAAAGCAATAAATCTCTCGCCAGCTTATTGCGATACTCGTCCAACATGAGGTCTAGTCAGGCTTCCGTCAGATACCACGAGTATGATGATACCCTCAGCGTGCAATGCGACAGGAATGACCGTGCGCAATTGTATTCTCATTTGCGCTCGGGGTTGGCTATGACGGGTATTGGTCGACGTGGTGGCTTGTACAGTGGGCAAGTCAGAGCTGGGGGCGCGGAGGACATAGGGGGGGCCCGCGGTCCTGCCTCTGGACAAGGTGGCCAACAGTTCAATTCGCTCATGGAGCGGATGCGTTCCGACCATGAAAATCCAGAGGGCGGACCCGTCCGCACCAGTGATATCCTGCGGGACGCGTCTCCTCATCCATCAGTTGGCGCACGCGGGAGGCGGCGCGGGTTGGATAGGGAGGAAGGCTGGTCGCATTTCGAGGATGAACCCTGGCGCGGCGATCAGGTGACTGAGGACTTGCAATCGCGTGCGCTGCCGCCCCGGCGACAAGATCGTGGCGCATTCAATCGGGAAGAAGGCCCCTCGCGTTTCGGGGATGAACCCTGGCGCCGCGAGCGCCCGCCCCGGCGACAGGATCGTGGCGCACCCTATCGTGAAGAAAGCTCCTCCCGCTCTGGTGGCGAGCATTGGCGCGGCGATCGGGCGGCCGAGGGCTCGCAAAGGGGCGAGCTCCCGCCTCAGCGACAGGATCGTGGCGCACCCTTTCGGGAAGAAAGCTCCTCCCGCTCTGGTGGCGAGCATTGGCGCGGCGATCGGGTGGCCGAGGGCTCGCAAAGGGGCGAGCGCCCGCCTCAGCGACTGGATCGTGGCGCACCCTTTCGGGAAGAAAGCTCCTCCCGCTCTGGTGGCGAGCATTGGCGCGGCGATCGGGCGGCCGAGGGCTCGCAAAGGGGCGAGCGCCCGCCTCAGCGACAGGATCGTGGCGCACTCTATCGGGAAGAAGGCTCCTCCCGCTCTGGGGGCGAGCATTGGCGCGGCGATCGGGTGGCCGAGGGCTCGCAAAGGGGCGAGCGCCCGCCTCAGCGACTGGATCGTGGCGCACTCTATCGGGAAGAAAGCTCCTCCCGCTCTGGTGGCGAGCATTGGCGCGGCGATCGGGTGGCGGAGGGCCCGCAAAGGGGCGAGCGCCCGCCTCAGCGACAGGATCGTGGCGCACTCTATCGGGAAGAAGGCTCCTCGCGTTTCGGGGACGAACCCTGGCGCGGCGATCGGGCGGCGGAGGGCTCGCATTGGGGCGAGCGCCCGCCTCGGCGACAGGATCGTGGCGCACTCTATCGGGAAGAAGGCTCCTCGCGCCCTGGGGGCGAGCATTGGCACAGCGATCGGGCGGCCGGAGACTCGCAAGCAAGCATGCGCCAGCGCAATCGGGCGGCCGAGGGCTCGCAATCGGGCACGCTTCCGCAGCCTAGGCAATCCGCAAGCGACCTGGGTCCTGGACTTGGAAAGCGGCGCGTAGACGACGTAGCCGCGCAGAGCCACGCCAGCTTTGAGCGACCTGATCCACAGTATTCAGGCGAGTTGCATGCAGCACTAAGAGGAATTGCTAACGCGCGTGACATCGGGGGTTTCTCAAGAGAGGTGGTGAAGCATTCCAAGCGCCTCCGGATGCCGGATCAAGCAACGTTCATGCAAAAGGCCTCCGTCGATTTTGAACGCAAATTTGTCCCGCGCTTGGAGGAAGATATCGACGCCCGGCAATCATGGGGGTACGCCACTACGTGCAATGCGGTGAGCCGGTATGCGGGAGGGCAGGCAGGTATAGAAGCTTGCAGGGCTGTCGCAGCTCGGATGTCGCAGCTTGATCTCGCGTTAATGAAGAAGATTGAACCGAAAGCGCTTTCGCTCTTCGCATCATCATTCGGTCGGGACCCATTGTCGACGAAATGTCGCGATGGAGCGATGAGAATCGCCCGAATTTGTCACGATCAAAGCGGCGTACTTGGTGAGCTGGGCGGCCAAAATCTCTCGTTGCTGGCCAATGGTTTCAGCAAGTGGCCGGAAGCACCGGACTGTCGCAAGGCCACAGCCGCGATCGCCGATGAGGTCCTTCGCCGCGCCGAAAGCGAGGTCGGGCTCTCTGACTTTATGCAGGAGCATCTGACGTGCCTGGCGAATGGTTTCAGTAAGTGGGCGGAAGTGCCGGACTGCCGCGAAGCCACAGTGGCGATCGCCAGCGAGGTCCTTCGCCGCGCTAAACGCGACGTCCGGCTCTTTGACTTTACTCAGCAGGGGCTGGCGAACCTGGTGAACGGTTTCAGCAAGTGGCCGGAAGCACCGGACTGTCGCAAGGCCGCAGTCGCTATCGCCGAGGCGGTCCTTCGTCGCTCCGGAAGCGGCGCCTTGATCTCTGATTTTACTCCGCAGGACCTTGCGAACCTGGTGAACGGTTTCAGCAAGTGGTCGGAAGCGCCTGGCTGCCGCGAGGCCACAGTCGCCATCGCCAGCCAGGTCTCTCGCTTTGCCAAACGCGAAGCTCAGCTCTCTGACGTTACTCCGCAGCACCTGGCGAACCTGGTGAACGGTTTCAGCAAGTGGCCGGAAGCGCCGCACTGCCGCGAGGCCATAGTCGCGATCGCCAGCGAGGTCTCTCGCCGCGCCAAACGCGACGTCCGGCTCTTTGACTTTACCCAGCAGGGGCTGGCGAATCTGGTGAACGGTTTCAGTAAGTGGCCGGAAGCGCCGGACTGCCGCGAGGCCACAGTCACGATCGCCGGCGAGGTCTCTCGCCTTGCCAAACGCGAAGCCCAGCTCTCTGACTTTAATGCGCAGGACGTGGCAAACCTGGCGAACGGTTTCAGTAAGTGGCCGGAAGCGCCGGACTGCCGCGAGGCCACAATCGCGATCGCCGGCGAGGTCTCTCGCCTTGCCAAACGCGAAGCCCAGCTCTCTGACGTTACTGCGCAGCACCTGGCGAACCTGGTGAACGGCTTCAGCAAGTGGTCGGAAGCGCCGGACTGCCGCGAGGCAACAGTCGCGATCGCCGGCGAGGTCTCTCGCCTTGCCAAACGCGAAGCCCAGCTCTCTGACTTTAATGCGCAGGACGTGGCAAACCTGGCGAACGGTTTTAGCAAGTGGCCGGACGGAGGGGCCTGTCGCGAGGCCACAGTCGCTATCGCCGAGGCGGTCCTTCGTCGCTCCGAAAGCGGCGCCTTGATCTCTGATTTTACTCCCCAGCACCTGGCGAACCTGGTGAATGGTTTCAGCAAGTGGCCGGACGAGACGGGCTGCAGCAAGGCCACGGTCGCGATCGCCGGTGAGGTGCTTCGCCGTGACAACCGGCTCTCTGATTTTAGTCCGCAGGGATTGGCGAACCTTGTGAACGGCTTCAGCAAGTGGCCGGAAGCAGCGGCGTGCCACCAGGCAGTCCTGGACATCGTGCGCAAACTGGGCTCCGGAGGCCAACGATTCGGAACGTTCACCACACTTGAGCTCGGCATGATGGCCAATGCTCTGGGGCGAAGTGTCGCCAGGGGAGAGGATACAGGAGAGATCATAGAGACCGCTCTGCTGAAGGATCGGCTACACCAGCTGGCCCGCTACCTTCACTATGCCAGTGATCGTCTGGAGCAGGCCCACGTTCTGAACATCGCCGTGATTTTCAAGGCGCTGGCCAAGGCTCGATTGTTTGACGATCTCGGTTTGCTCGCACGGCCGGGGTTGGATCGGCTTACGGAATTGCATCGTGCCCCTGGTTTTGCCGCTGAGAACAACCTCGAAACCATGGGCAATCTCTGCCTCGCCGTGCTGCCGCTGGCGCGTAGCCCGCGCAAGAGCCTGCGCTGGTATCGGAGGCAGGCTCTGAATTTGCTGAACGACATTCAACCGATCGTCGAGCATAAGATTGAGGCGCATCTCAAAGCAGGCGATGGCGAGCGGACCCGTGGCCCGTACTCGAGCCGTCGCCCCGCCTTGTCGATCTATCAAGTGCTCAAGACCCGCACGGTTCTGGCGACATTGTTCCGCCGGCCGTATGTCGAGGGCAAGAGGTCCGATTTGCGGGTGAGGCAAGAAGAGCTGCAGTTCAAGACCAAGGAGATTTTGGAGAAAACGGCCGGCCTCATCGAAGGCGACCTTTCCAACATGAGTTGGAACCTGATCGCGGAGATCGCGGCAGAGACCCCGCTTGATGCGCTGGACACGTTCATGGCGCAGAATGTGGCGACGGTCCAGGCCCAACATCCAGCGTCGGTGTTCGACGTCCATCAGGTGTTGCGAGCAATGGACCACGAGCCCAGACCGCCGCAAGGTGAGGCGGGACTGATGCAGTTGCCGGTGGTGGACATGCAGGGCCGGCCAGTGGCCACGGAGCCCGAGACACGCTATTCGATTTTTCATCGCCTGACCTCGGGAGCTTTGCCAGTCGTCGCGGTGCAGCTGCCAGGAAAGCCCAGCCCCTTCATGCTGGCGCGTACGGTTACCGTCGAGGGTGTGCCATACCGCATGGACCTGTTCGGCGGAAGCAAGTTAAAACCACCGAAACCGACCCTCTCGCAGCTCGCCGCCCGCGCCCCGGACGCCGCGGCAGCCATGTCTCCTGGCGGAAAGCTGCTGGCCATTCCGTATGCCGATACCGCATCGGGCACGGCGTTCGAGCAGCTATTGCGCGCCTGGGCCCCTTTCAAGGAGGCATATTATTACACGCAGCGCAGGGGTTTTGCCGCGCCTCCAGCAATCAAGGGGCTGGGCCCTCACGACTACGCGCTGGAGGGCGCCTTCAAACTGTCGCTGCTGCCGGATCGCCCTGCGAACCAGGAACATCCCTTCAAGCTAACTGGGCCGGAAGGCCCGATCGCCTTGCGATCGCATGATGGCTGCGGTTTCATCAAGGCCTCGCTGGCCAACCGCATGCCGTCTGTTCATCGCGCCCGCCGGCAGGAAGGTCCTGATCGGGTGCCTGCCTTTGCTGAGGGACGCAGATCGTCCCTGCCTGCCTCGGCGCTGCAACATTATCCACGCAGCGAGTCGGTGGCCGATGAGGCGCAAGAGAAGGCCAAGACCTGGCTCGAGAGCCGACAGGGGCAAAGGCTGTCGGCCGAGGAGTTGTTTCGAACCGTGACTGGCGGACATATCGACGGTCCTGGCGCGATTGCCATACCCTCCAGCGACGAGTGTCTCCATGTGCCGACGCTCAAGAGCGAGACGTTGACGGGGACGAGCGGCGTGCTGATCGGGCGCTCGCCCTATGACAAGCCCAACCTGCGCCCGTTTGCCCCAGAAGGAGTCAAGTCGGCCCTCGAGGGGGATCCGACCGCTGTGTTTCTCGATAACTGCACGGCCATCCAATACAGCTTCAACGTCGCCCAGAAGTCAGGGAGGGAACTGGCGGCCGACGATCCGACCTTTTTTGCCAAAGGCATTCTGATCGTTGTCCCGGATAAGATGTGGCCGGCCGCCTACGCCGACCGTGGGCTGGTGATGTCTGCCGAGGACGTCAAATGCCATGCGAGCTGGACCTCGAGCAAGGACCGCGTCAAGGTGGACACGCCGCTCGACTGCCTCGGCATCCTGCAGGCGACCGAGGTGTTTGCCCCGGGCTCGTTGGTGGCTGTCCCGACCGGTGAGCAGAAAAAACTTGACGGCGACTTCGACGGCGACACCGTCATCATCCTCGGCGACCGGCCGCAGCTTTATGAGCATTTGCGCGCGTTCGATCACCGGGAGCAAGCTCTGGGACTTCCGTCGCTGAAGCCGCCAAAGTCCCATACCCCGGCGCTTGAGGGCGACGATTACCAGTTCGGTCGCGCCCGCCAGATCCTCTCTGCCACGCAGAATGTTCTGGAAATTTATACCTGCCTGCAGCGAAGCTTTCTGGCTCAATCCCATGAAGCACGACGCTGGTTTGCCGAGCGTGCCGTCTTTGGCACCTACGAGGGCGTTCACAACGAGCTCCGGCGAGACATCGGTCAGCTGTTGAACCAGGAAGAGGTGAGTGGCCAGGATATCCAGAACACGTTTGCGAGGGCGAGGCGCGAGATTGAGGTCGCCAAACATCCGGTTGCCCGCGAAATGGCCGAGTTGCTCGTCTCCGACCTTGTGGCATGGGCAGTGAAGCAGGGTGGGCAACTCCTGCCCGAAACAATCGAAAGCGCGAACGCCGCAAACCCGAGCTTCAGCGCAAGGCTGTGCGAGCTTTACCCGGATCTGACCGAGACCTATCCGGCAACGCCTCAGCCACGAGACCGCATCCAGCTTTTGCTCGACCACTATCCTGCTCGCATCGATTCTCGCCCAGATGGTTACAATCCGGACGACCTCGTACAAAGCGCAACCAACTTGCTGAGCCTCGGCATCAAGGTCGGCACCGACGCGTATAAATCCGATACTGGCGCCAACCTTTTCTTCAAGAAGGGCAGTTACCTTCAGCGGCTCCTCCACCAGACACCGGGCTTGAAGTCCGTGCCCTATGTCAAGGGCGTTGCGGCGACCCTCGCCCAGGGAAGGTTTGACGTCGATGCGACCTTGGATGATCTGAAAGACAACCCCACGCTGGCCGCTGGCATCATGGAGGCCTCGATCAAATTCGCTGCGGATCAAGGCATTCTGCCGAAACCTTCTGGCCTCCGGCCCACGGCCGAGGATGCCGACATGATGATCGCGCTGACCCGCGCGGAGGCTTCAGAGCGCGCCCAAATCGAGGCTGCCCGCGCTAGAGCCGAAGAGAGCAAAATCACCGAGGCCGCGCTCAGCGTCGCCGAAAGCCTCTGGAAAGCGGACTTCCAGGTGAAGATGCCCCATCTGGAGCGCCGCTTGAAATCGCATGCCTCCATAACAGATGAACTCACCGGCATGAGCGTCCCGCCCGGCAGCGCTCCACAGCTCCTCACCAATGCTGTACGCCATGTCTTCGAAATCCCTGACGAGCATTTTATAAACGCTTTTAAGAAAGCCATGCTGACCTTCGATGACCGGGGCTACACCGAGGTCAGCGTGGTCAACTGGTTCAGTAAGCAGACTCGAAATTTCTTGGGCATCAAGGTAGTGCTCGCCACGCCCGAAGCTTATCGCTTCGAGGTCGAGTTTCACACGCCAGGCAGCTACAGGGCCAAACTGGCCAATCACGACACTTATAAAATCCTTGGCAAGCTTCGGCAGCAGCATTCAAGCTGGAATCCTCCGCAAGCCAAGGCCGAGGAACTGATGAAACGCGCCATCGAGGTCTGTGCCGAGGTTGCGATCCCCAAAGGCGCCCTTAGCATACCAAACTGGAAAGCCGAAGAGGATCCTAGATCGAGCGCTGCTGCGGCATTTGGAATGCGAGTTGGCGAAAAATCAAGAATGTCCGAGATCGCCAGGTCGCCGGAAGCAAGCGAGATTGTGCCGGCCCTCGGCGTGCGGCCGATAGCGCTCGTCGGCATGTCGGGCGTCGGTAAATCCACCATTGGCGAGCGGCTTGCAAAAGGGTTGGGGTTGAAATTCATCGACTCCGATGCCGAGATCAGGAAAGAGGCCGGCATGTCGATAAAAAAACTTTGCGAAACCCATGGCGAGGAGCATTTCAGGGAGCTTGAGGCGAGAGTGATTGCGCGTGTGCTGAAGCAAGGACCGGCAGTGCTCGCGACCGGTGACAGTTCCTTCATCCATCAGCAGACCCATGGGCTCATCCAGGACAAGGCGGTCTCGATCTGGCTCAAGGCCGATGCCGACCTGATAATGCGACGGCTCGGGAGACGACGCGGTCGCCGGCTGCAGCAGGCCTCGAACCTGCTGGGCACTGTCACACAACAGATCGCTGAGCGTGAGCCGATCTATCAAAATGCTCATCTCACGATCGCTTCGCGCAATGTGTCGCATGAGAGGCAGATGGATGAATGCGTCAGGGCGCTGCACGCCTATCTGCGTCCCGAGCCGGCCGCCGCTCTGCCGGGCGTCTAATAAATCCCGTTAATGAGTTTCCCGCTCCCGACGCGGATAAGAACCTAGGAGCACGCTCGCCCCATTATTTCATACAAAGTGAGCCTGCCCCCCTTGTGCGAAGTTCTGGGTTCAATCCGGAAGAGATTTTAGCAAGCGTTCCCCCAACTTTGGGGAGATGACGAGACCTCCAACCTCCGCGACGGAAACACCGCCGTCTCATGGGATGCGCACGCGGCATTCGCTTTGCCCGCGCCCCCTGGGAGGCCTGCGCAGGGGCGAAGCAGGCGGCTTCTCCTTAAAGTGTCCGACTAAAGCAAGCTCGCCTGCTCAGCCTCGCGGCGCAGTTTTGCCGCGGCCCCGGCCCGGCCGGCAGGTCCCTTAGCCATTCCTTATATGACTCGGCACCGACCGCCTCGGAGAACTCCGGCACAGTCGGATAGATGGTGTACCAAGGCAGGCGGGCCTTGTGATATTTTGTCAGGATCGAGGTCCGCAACAGTTTACCGTCCTATGCCGATAACTGTCATCCTTACCGCTGCGGTTCTCCTGGGTCTTGCGCTATGTCAAATCCGTTCCGCTTTCGCCGCGACACTGTACTTCGCCAATGCCTTTCCTCACGCGATGGTCCGCTCCAACCGACGAACGCGATGGCATGAACACAATATCGGTTAGCTACAAGCGCCATCGTTCGCCCTGCCGAGATCATCACGCACACCGAGATTTTCGATGCTTTCCCTCCAGACTGCGCCTGGTCGAGGAGATCGGAGCGCGGCAATGCCATATGCTGGGGGACGATACGGCTAGGAGCCAGACATTGCTCGCTAGCGGACGCCTCGGATAGCGATATCCGGCACTTCGATAAGCGCGTGGTATCGATTACCGGCAAGAAGCATTGGCAGTGGGCGCGCCGTGATCAGGACAGGAACGTGCTCGACGTTATCTTCCAAGGCTGCCAAGCGCCTGCTGACCCAGTCGCTTGCACAGAGTTGCGGCCCCAAGGGCATGATCATCGACAAATGGCGTTCTAATAACGCGATAGAACGTCAGGTGCTGCCGAAAGTCGATCATCGCAAAAGAGGCTGAACAATCGCGCCGGGGGGTGCCATCGCGAAAACAGTTGGCCATACAGGACTTCCGATCCAGAGGCGGTTTACAACGCGTCGATCTTTCCAGCCTTGCGAAATCACTTGTCCGGACTGATTGGTAAGCTGCTGCACGCGATCGCCTTCAAGATGGGCCATGCACGAAAACATGGCATGCCCGGCTTGGCAAGTGAATTTCATGTCGACGTCAGTGGGTATCTCGCCCGATGTACCGAGCGGTGCCGCCGCATGATGTCTCAAAGCCTACACAACAAACAAAAGCTGAGCTATTGAACGAAAGCGCTGGGCAGCGAACAGACTATCTATCCGAAACGTCTGCTTTTCGTGCTCAGCTTGACCTTCAAAGCGAAAAGAAGGAACCGCAACAAGGTGCGGCGGCCAACCTGAGCGTAAGCCCGCAGCTACGTCTTCAGGATGGCGCGTTATTTGCGAGGTCGATTTCCGTAGCCGTTGTGACGTCTGCCTACAACAAGCGGAGATGACTATGGCGATTGGCCCAGACGCGCTGAATTCCGTGGGGCAACTGACGAGTTTCGCTTTGCGTCGAGGCGCAGCCCACCGGAGCACGCGCGAATGAACATCAGGAGCCTTCTCCTCGGCTCAACTGCAGCCCTGATCGCCCTTTCCGACGCGCGCGCGGTCGATGCTGTCGCTGTGGCCGAGCCAGAATCGACCGAATACATCAAGGTCTGCGACGTGTACGGCTCGGGCTACTTCTACATCCCCGGCACCGAGACCTGTCTGCGCATCGGCGGCGATGTCCTTTACGACATCGGGCTGGGCCATGTCGGATCGTATGACGGCGCCAGAACCTCAGACCTGAGGACTGGTGAGGATCAGGGCACATGGCGAAACAACGCTCGCTTGACCTTCAAAACTTGGACCGGCCAGGAGACCGAACTCGGCACACTGAAGACCTATACGGAAACCCGCATGGGCTTTGGTAATCGCAACGCTTATTCGGGCACGGACAGCCCGCAAAACTACGCCTTCAACAGAGGCGTCAAATTGGCTTTCACCTGGATTCAGCTTGGCGGCCTGCGAGTTGGTAAGGACTGGTCGGCCTTCAACGTGTTTACTGGCCACGCTGGCGACGTCCTCAATAAGATGCTTGTTCCGCACGGCGGCTACGAAACCAACGTGGTTCAGTACTACTTTGACACCGGTAACGGCTTTTCGGCGGTGGCTTCACTCGAAGAAGGCTCGGGCGTAGTCGGGACTATCGACAGCTATGTTCCGCATGTCGTCGGCGGCGTGAAATACATGCAAGGCTGGGGGGCGATCACTGGCGTTGTCGCTTATGACAGCAACTACGAATCTCTGGCTGGTAAGGTCGGCGTCGACGTCAATGTCACAAACGAACTTTCGCTATTCGGAACGTTCGGCTACGGCTCCTATGGCAAGCTCAGCGATAACTCCATTAACACAATCGACGCTCATCGTCGCAGCTTCTACAAATTTTGGGGCGGCAACTGGGCTTTCTGGGCCGGCGCCACTTACAGCTTCAACGAGAAAACTTCGTTCAACCTTCAGGTCTCGGGTGATCAGCTCAAGGACTATGGTCTGACTGCAAACGCTGTCTATACGGCGTTTCCAGGTCTAATAATCACAGCCGAAATCGACTACGACCACTATGGCGACTTCGGCGCCGGCATGGTTGACCCTTCCAACGTGAACTGGACCAAAGCCGACAAAAAGAACAGCGTCGGCGGCATCATCCGTTTCCAACACTCATTCTAACGGAATGAGAAACTGCATCTGGGTGGTCCGATTGAAAGCAACCCATCGACCGGGTGCAGCAGCCCAGCGCATCCACGCTCCAGACGCCGGCCTTGGCCCAGCGGGTGAAGCGGGCATGGACGCTCTTCCACTTGCCGTAGCGCTCCGGGAGGTGCTGCCAGAATGCTCCGGATCGCAGGACCCATAAAACTCCGTTCACAAACAGGCGGTTGTCGGCGCCGCTGCGGCCCGGATCACCAACCTTGCCCGGCAGAAGCGGGGCGATCCGGACCCACTGCGCCTCGTTCAGTTCATAGCGCTTTACACCCATCAAACCCGCTCCGAATCAGTAAATCCGGAACGCATTGATTCAGCACATCTCAGTTTTGGAAATCCTGAATGTGGATTGGTCCTAGCGCGCCTTGCAGGATGCGGCTGATCATGCCCAGGCCATGCGAGCGCTGCTAGCGGGATCGCCGCCACATGCCGCGCATTGCCGCCGATGACGCTCGAGCGCAGGTCCAGGCCGAGAGCCTTGCAGAACGACCGGATCAAGATCGTCTGGTCGGGATCCCACGCTTGCGGCCGGCGTGCCGCAGAGCGGGCCTAGCGGATCGTCCTCGATGATGCCTACCTCGGGGTAGCGCTGGAGGATGCCGGCCCGCGCTTCAGCCCGGTCATTCGACATGGAAAGGCCGAGCGGCAGGTGCGCGCGCGGCTGGTAGACGAAGGCCATGGGCCGCTTCGCCAGAGCGTTCGCCAAGGAAGCGAGCGCCGGGCCCTCGGCATCCCATGCCACGGCTCGATAGTGCCCGGGACGGGTCAGTGCAAAGGCTCGTCGCGTTTGCCGCCACCCGGGCACAGGGCCCGGGCGTCACGATGTATGTCGGTAGCTTTTCAAGTTGTCCGGTTTTGGTAGCCCATCATCTGTCGCTTCTGTTGTTGCGTCGAAGCGGTTCACGCGGCGCGGTTGCGTTCGGTTGGCGGGCCGCCGAGGGCGCCCTCGGCGGCGTAGCGGGCGATACGGCGCGGCCCATGGAAGACGGCCAGGCTGCCGTTCGGATATTGCCTGACCTTGACGTTCGCCCTGACGTAATGGTGCCGGATCGGGCTCGGCGGCAGTTGCAATCTCAGCCGGCCGAAGACGATGGTGTTGTCGCGGCCGACGATACGCTCCTCCTCGATGCACAGGATCTCGGCCAACTGATCCGGATCGGCGGCGACAAAGGCGCTCTCAGCGATCTCGGGCGGCCTGGCGAAGCGGACGTTGTGGGCCTGCAGGTAGACGTCGGCGATGAAGCGGTTGGCCGCTTCGACGTCGGTTACGCCGGCCAGCGCCAGCTCCCTTGGCAGTCGCTGCTGCAGCGTCGAGAACATCCGCTCCGAGCGGCCTCGCGCTTCGGGCGAATAGGCCGGGATGTGCTCGACGCCGAGCCGGGCAAGCGCGCGTCCAACTTGGGTCGGCCGCTCCTTGTCCACCTTGTCCCCGGCCTTGGGCGTGCGGAAATAGTGGCTTCCGCGATCGGTGTAGAGGCTCGACGGCAGGCCATGGCCGCAAAACGTCTCCATCAGACCTTGGAAACTCGAGGCCGTGCCCTCCTCCTCGACAAGGCTTAAGCTGGTTGTTTCGGGGCCATCGCACAAGCTATCAACCTCTCCAGCACCTGATGGGATCAAGAATTTATTCCTTTAGCTATCGACAATGACCTCTGATTGATCTCGCCGATGTCCTTGCGCTCCTCGATCAGCCCGACGATGAACGCTTCATGCGCATCGAGGCTGGAGGCGCGGCGGCGGCGGCCCTGCCCGCGGCGCGCCGGCGGTGCAAGGCGCCTTCGGTGATCGTCGCAACGCCGGCCGAATCATAGCTGCGATGTTCGAGATGCTTCAAGGCGTTGACCAATCGCTCCGATACCGGCAGTTGCCCAACGATGCCAACAATCCCGCACATGTTCGCCTCCGAATTGTCCCCAGCAGTCCCAACCGAGGCAGTAATAGAGAGGGGGCGGGGCATGACCGCCTTGGTTTAGATCGATATATTAGAGCCTTAGAAGATTGGTAGAATTGATTATAACAATAACTATCATTCATATTTTGGATAGCTGACAGGCCTTTGAGGGCCTGATCTCCATCTCCTGAGGCTCCACGCACTGATCGACCGCAAGCTCGCCGCGCGACGCGAAGATCAACCTGTCGAGCGCGAATTGCCGTGGCTACGCAAATGCAATGCCGCGGGCGTCCTACAAGCCTCGGCAGCGGCAGCCCCTGTCCAGACCTGCCCCAGTGTGGTTCCGACACCTCCAGTGTCGTCCCTTCTCCATCAGGTGATATTGACCGAACAGCCGCAGCGTGTCGCGATGGATGAGCTTGATGGGGCCACGCCCTTCAGTGCGAACACTTCACGCCGCCGGCAGGGCAGCGTGCGCGCGAGAGGTGAATATGCGAGATGCATCCATCATATGGATGCGTCCTCATTCGAACAATCGATTTGTTCAATGGGCCAGCTTCTCGATAGCTAAGCGTCAGTCAGGGAATCATGGGGGTCTGGAGGGCAACGCTAGCCTAACGAATGCAGGGGGCCGCACTAGGAGGATCGATACGCAGAGAAATCGAAATCGGGTTGCTCGCATCCCGCGCTAGTTTCGACGCGTCAACAGGTCTTCACATCTCGCTATCCCGACCATTGCAGGCGTGCGGCTTGTACGCCCTGCGATTATTTCTCGGAGAGAGAGATTACGAATACCACGACGAGTTGCGCGACTTCTGCTGTCGCCCCGATCTCAGAGCCCACGGTGGCGTGTGCAATGGATTGTCCTCCCTTGAAAGGAGAAGAAATGCGAACGCTGCTCGTGGATCATCATGCGGGTCTTACGCACACAGTGCCAGTTGCGCTCGCGGAAAACGGCTTTGCCGTTGATGTCGTTGGTAGCCTGGACCAGGCGTCGAGTGCATTTTCTTGCGCGAGCTATGAAATTCTCCTGCTGGAGTTGGCTCTACCTGATGGCGATGGCTTGGATTGGCTGAGGCAGCTTAGGAGCGAGGGACATTCAGTTCCTGCCCTCGTTATGAGTAACCTCGACGATCTCGATAAGCGAATTGCGATTTTCAATGGTGGCGCGGACGATTTTCTGCTCAAGCCATTCTCTACCGACGAGCTTATCGCCAGAATGAGAGCCGTTCTGCGCCGGTCGACACAGAAGACCGACCCCATCATAGTATTTGGCAATCTCCACTTCGATCCAATCGGCCGAGAGGTTTCGGTTGCCGATCAACCGCTGAGGATGGCACGCCGCGAACTATGTATTCTAGAGCATCTGCTTAACCGTGCGGGCCGCATCGTGCCACGTGCGCAGTTGGAAGATCACCTCTATTCGTTCAACGACGAAGTATCTGCCAACGCGCTTGAAGTCGGAATCTATCGCTTACGGGGACATCTGTGCAGGTCAGGTGCAACGCCACGAATCAAGACCGTGCGCGGCATTGGCTACATTCTTGAATTGACCGACGGTGTATCCGCATAGTTGGTCGAATTTGAAAGAAAAGACTGCCTTGAAAATCGTTCCAACTCGTCATCCTGACACCAATCGGCGGCCGACGCTCATCGTCGGTTCGAGACCTGCCGTCTCTCCTTACTTGGGCCATCTCCTCTGCGCGCTCGTTCTGCTATCTCCACTTTCTGCGGCTGCCCAGAACAAGCCGGATGCGGGGGCGCCCCGTGCCGCTTCCAACAGCATCAACACCACGCTGAACCTTTCCTCTTCGCTCGGCAAGACAGTTCATTTGCCGGCGCCAGCCGCGACCATCTTTGTTGCCGACCCGACGATCGCCGATTATCAGGCACCCTCGAGTAGCACCATCTTCGTCTTTGGCAAGAAATCCGGGCGAACCAGCCTATTCGCCCTGGACAAAAACGGCGAGGCACTCGCCGAGTTACGGATTGTCGTCACCCAACCGATCGGGGATCTGCGCGCTATGTTGAGGGACCAGGTCGGCGATTATCCGATCCGCGTCAACTATACGCCGCGCGGCGCAATCCTAAGCGGTACAGCGCCCGACGCCGAGGCCGCCGACACTGCCAAAAGGGTTACTGAGCAATTTCTCGGTGACGGTGCGCAGGTCGTCAATAACATCAAGGTCGCCGGATCCTTACAGGTTAATCTCAGTGTGCGCGTAGCAGAGGTCTCCCGTAGCGCCATGAAGGCACTCGGCATCAACCTGTCCGCCTTCGGTCAAATCGGCAACTTCAGAGTGGGTTTGTTAAGCGGCAAAGGTGGTGGCTCTGGGGCGGCAAATGGTGGCGGTACAGCAGAAATCGGATTCGACAATGGTGCTGTCAACGTCGGCGCGGTTCTCGACGCGCTCGCCAAGGAGAACATCGCTTCGGTGTTGGCTGAGCCGAACCTTACCGCTATGTCCGGTGAAACCGCCAGCTTCCTTGCCGGCGGCGAATTTCCCATTCCTGTCCAGCAGGAAAATAGGCAAGTCTCGGTAGAATTCCGTCACTTCGGCGTCAGCCTGGAATTCGTGCCAACCGTTCTCAACAACAACCTAATCAATATTCACGTAAAGCCGGAAGTAAGTGAACTTTCGGCACAAGGTGCCGTTGAGATCAACGGTATCTCGGTGCCAGCAGTTTCCACGCGCCGAGCCGACACGGTCGTCGAACTCGCCAGTGGGCAGAGCTTCGCAATTGGTGGTCTCATCAGGCGTAACGTCAACAATGATATCAGTGCTTTTCCATGGCTCGGCGAAATGCCGATCCTTGGCGCGCTGTTCCGCTCGTCCTCGTTTCGAAAGGAAGAGTCGGAACTGGTTATTCTGGTTACGCCCTACATCGTAAGGCCAGGCTCCAACCCCGACCAGATGAGCGCACCCACGGACCGGCCGGCGCCGACTTTGGACGCGGGAGGCACTGCGACGAATTCGTTGGCAAGTCCGCCGCGAGGCCCCGCGACTGCCCGCACCGGCGCGCCAGGCGCCAAGGGCGGTCCTGGCTTCATCATAGAATAGCTGTCGGCCAATGACGTTGCGGATCATAGTTCTCCAGATCGCTCTGACGGCAAGCGTAAGTGGCTGCACAAGCGCTACGCCGATCGATGTCGAGCCATCGGCACCAATCCTAATCCGACAGGAGACCACCGTCCTGACGTTAGAGAGCCTTCGCGCTTCCGGACGGCAGCGCTTGCGTGTCTTCCTTGAGAGGGCCAGTCGCGGTCGGCGCGATGCCCTCCACCTGCTTATCAGCGGGTCGTCCCAGCTCAGCGCAGAGGCAGTCCATCAGGCCAGGCAGATGGGCCTCGACGCTTACAGCATCCATTTGCTCGACCAACACGACGGTGGCGCAGTGCGAATAGAGGCGATTGTCTATCATGCCCGCCCCCCTGTCTGTCCGTCGTATTCCGGCGCTTTACTCACTGAAAAGTCCTTGCACCAGCCGCTTGGCTGTTCGACTCGCCATAACCTGGCGGTAATGGTCAACGATCCGCGCGATTTGCTCGACAACAAGGCTGTCGAGCCAAGCGATGGCGATCGTGCGGCCATACCAGTTGCCACATACAGGACATTCGCGACGGGTAAAGGTGGCTGACGTAAGGTCTTTTCGTCTAAGCCCGGTAGACCCACCGGCGCCAGCACGTACCGTCGCGTATTGTTTATCGGTTGCATTATGGAGCGGCACGTTGCGCCGGACGCGGCTGAACGCGGGCCCGCACTTGATCATAGAGCCGACTCTCACCGGGCATTGCGAGAGAGACCGCGAGGCCAAATGGCACCAACTCATCGACCGGCGCGGCCGGATCGGCATCTCTTTGAATTTTCAGCTGCAAGCTCATGCCTTCGGCGACAACCGCGGCCTGCGCGCCGCTCCACACCCGGGTGAAGACGGTTCCGCGATTTGTCTGGTTCCCGTCCGGTTGCCAGGCATCGGCGGATACGCCAAGCCCGGCAACTTCGGAGGGATCAAGGATCCTCATTTTCACCTCTTCGCCGGACCTGAGGACGATCAGTCAAAATCGGCTAGACCGATCGTAAGTGTTGGTATCGCCTTCAGCCGAGAGGCAAAATCATCCCGACTGATCTGGTCCCGTCCATTCTGAACATTACAAATCGACGACCACGGGAGGTCCGAAGCCAAGCCGAAGGCCATCCTTAAGCAGCGAAGTCGAAGCTCACATGCCTTGGGACTACGCCACCTGGAACGGCTTCAGCTTGCTGCTTGTCCCGCATCCCTGGAAGGGCCTCCGCAGGACCGGCCAGCATCCGACCATTGGCTTTGACTGAGCATTCTTGTTTCATATCACTTCGCGTATCCCAGCGCATAAATCCAAGGTTCGGCAACCGGGAGAACTCCGGGATAATCTGACCCCGGGTCCGCTCCATTCCTGAGCGCCTCTGCGGCCGGCCGGCTCCTCTAGCGCCGCAGGTATTCTTCGGCGGCAAAACTATAGATGTCTCGCTCGTGTCGAACGGTGCGCCGACGCCTGAAAACTTTCCCTCGGCATCATCTCTCAGCCCATGGCCGCCACGGTCCGGTCGAGATTACATGCGAGAGCGGCCGATAAACGGAAAGCAAAGGCTTGCAAAGATGAGTGGTGTGGCTGGCTCTGATGAAGATTTTGCTGCGCCATCGACATTTGCGCCACTCATGCAGCCGACCTTTCGTTCGATCTGGCTCGCCACGCAGGTTTCCAGTCTCGGCTGGTTGATGCAGACTGTTGCCATCAGCTGGCTGATGGCGACGATCTCGACTTCCGACTTGATGGTTGCGCTGGTCCAGGCTTCGTCGACGCTGCCTGCGTTCATATTGTCTGTCTTCGCCGGGGCGCTCGCCGACAATTTCAGCCGTCGCAGGGTCATGTTCGCCGGCCGGTCCCTTATGGTGGTAGCCTCTGCGATGCTGACCGCTTTTGTGGCGCTGGGCTTTGTCGACCCGTGGATGATCCTCGGCTTCAGCTTCTTGATCGCATGTGGCGGAGCTCTCAACGATCCCGCCTGGCAAGCTTCGGTTGGCGATATCGTGCACCGACGCGATGTTCCCGCTGCCGTTACGCTGCTTTCCGTGGGCTTCAACACGGTACGCACCGTAGGTCCGGCGCTGGGCGGCATCGTGGTTGCCTCGTTTGGGCTTTTGGCAGCTTTTACTGTGACCACCCTCACCTATTTGGTACCCTTGGCCACCATATGGCGCTGCAAGTGGAAGGTTCGGTCTTCATCTCTGCCGCGTGAATCGATGAGGACGGCGATCTACGACGGAGTACGCTTCACGGCGATGTCGTCCGAAATCAAGGCGGCGATCGCCCGCGGAACCCTCTTTGGCCTGGCGAGCATTGCCATACTCGCGCTGCTGCCCCTGATCGTCCGCGATCAGTTGGGAGGAGGACCACTCGCCTATGGCACGCTCATGGCCGGCTTCGGGACAGGCGCCGTCTTCGCCGGCATCTCCAACAGCAGGTTCAGACGGAGCTTGTCGCAGGAACGGCTGATGACACTGGCCTGCGTCGCCTGCGCGGCGTGTTCCCTCTCCCTTGCCCTGACCTCTTCGATTGCAGTGGCGGCAATTGCACTCGCCTTGGGCGGCGCGGGGTGGGTCACAGCCTGGTCCGGGGTTGGCGTGAGCGTGCAACTGGCGAGCCCGCGCTGGGTCGTGGGGCGCACGATCTCGATTTACTATGCATTGATAGATGGCGGGATCGCGGCCGGCAGTTGGGTGTGGGGCACGGTGGCCGAAAACCATTCGCTGACCTGGGCGCTGGAAGGCTCCGCTGGAGCTCTGCTGCTGGTCGCTGCAGCCGGAGTGCTGTTTCCTCTGCGTGAGCGCCGCGATTCCGAGCCCGACCCTTTAGAGGAATTCGACGCTCCCGCGGTCGCGCTTGATGTGAAGCCAAGAAGCGGTCCTATCGTTGTCAAGGTCGAGTATCTGATATCCGAGAAAAACCTTGAGGCTTTCCTCGATCTCATGCGCGAGCGCCGGCACGTGCATAGCCGCGTCGGCGCGCGGCAATGGACACTCCAGCGTAATCTTCAGAAACCTATGCAATGGACAGAAACATTCCGCACGCCGACCTGGACCGACTACCTTCGCCTCAACCATCGTCTCACGACCGCAGACAAGCAACTGGACGAACGCGTTTGCCAACTGCACGCGGGGGAGCACCCACCCCAAATGACGCTTTCGATTGAGCGGCCGACAAGCTCGGCCCGCAAACCCGAGCAGTCAGTCCTTCACGTTCCCCGTCATTGAAGCTAAACTGTCAAATATCGGGGCACCAGGGATAGCGAAGGTATGGCGCTCGAGAACGAGCGTTGAGTGGTCGAAGCATCTCAGCCTGGCGCCCAAGCAGGACCTGCTCCAGACTTGGACTAGAGAGCGTGTATTCCGATTTTCCCAGGCGCGCTGAGAGGCCGTTTGGAAAATCGGAAAATTGGGATTTCGGCGGAGGCTGGTTTGTGATTCAAGCTGTGGATGTGGACCGAACAGAGCCGTGGCCGGATGGCCAAGATCGCCAAGAAGACCAAGCGCTACC